>NZ_JBVISL010000002.1:0-308401 GCF_055575555.1 Streptomyces sp. NPDC034085
GAAGAAGTCACTGTCCGTCTTGACCGGCTTCGTCGTCGCGAACAGCTTCGCGGCCTCGGGAGCCGAGTAGAACGCCGACAGGCCCTGGAACTCCGAGTCCACGTTCGCACCCGCGTCACGGAACGTCCCCGCAGCCGTCGTGATGGCCGCATGGTCCTGCTCCAACGCGTCCAGGTCACCCGTGAACTGCGGGATCGTGCACGGATTGATCGGTACGTGGTCGGTCACTTCTGACCCGCCCCCCGAGGTCGAGCTGCCTTCGCGAGCATCCTTGTCTACCCGTCAGGTGACGCGAACACAAATGCGATTGGTTCCGGGGGCGGGGCGCATGAGAGGTGGGAAGGGAAGCCGGGGCGCCCGGGCCCGCGCCCGGTGGGGCGGGGCGCCGGGCGCCGGGTCGGGGTGTCAGCAGGGGCGGATGTGGTAGACCGGGGTCCAGGACGCCGTGCCGGAGTCCTTGGCCACGTTGGACCAGCGCTCGCTGCCGTTCTGGTTGTAGAAGCGGGCCCGGGTGCCCGGGGTCTGGTTGTTGTTGAACGTGCCGTCGCCGATGCCGCTGAAGCTGTAGTAGCCGCAGCGGTAGTAGTCGTAGTTGTTGCCCTGCCCGTCCCTGATGCACAGGTGGCCGTCGTTGCAGGCCAGTGCCACGCCCGGGGCGGCCAGGTCGCGGGTCTCGGTCTGGCCCGGGGCCCTGAGGACCAGCTCGCCGCCGGCGGTGGTCAGCTTGTTCGCGGATGTCTGGCGGGCCTGCGGGTCCGACGCGAGTACGGCGTCGACCCGCTGCTGGAGCTCGGCCGCCTGCGCGGCGGTCAGTCCGGCGGCGCGGGTCTGCTGGGAGAAGGCGGTCGAGGTGGAGGCTTCGGCTGTCAGTACCGGGCCCGCCATCAGGGCCGCGGTCGCGGTCATCATCGCCAGGATCCTGCGCGGTGACATGGGTGTTCCCCTCTTCTTCTTCGGCAGCCTGACAGGCCGGCCGTTCGGGGCGGCGGCCTGGGAGTCGCGGGACTCATCGTTCCGAAGCCGAGTCGCGGCATGAAGGGGGGAATCGGCCGGTTCGCGGCAGTTGGGGGGATATCTCCGAGCGCGTCAGCCCCACCAGCCGCACGGGTATCCGATCAGGTGTGTGGTCAATGCACCGTTTCCGCTGGCCGGCCCGGGTCCGCGGGACCGGCCCCGCGGGCGTGGCGTGATGGCGGGGGTCAGAGGACCGCCACCGGGGCCACCGGCGTGCCGGTGCCGCCGACGAAAGGTTCCGGCATCGCGGACAGCAGGAAGGAGTGGCGGCCCGCTTCCGCACAGGCTGTGGACAGCTCCTCCAGGTTCCAGTTCTGGCCCTGGTGCATGCCCATCTCGACCAGGTCGAGGGCGTGCACCGGCAGCCAGAGGTTCTCGATCTCCGGCGGGAAGATCTCGAAGGTGAGGGTGTCGTTCGCGACGGCCGCCACGTCGCGCGCGTGGAACCACTCCGGGGTGCGGACGGAGAGTCCGGGCGAGGGGAAGCCGTAGCCGTGCCGGTCGCCCGCCAGGCAGACCTGGATCTGGCCGGTGCGGACCAGGACGACGTCCCCCGCGCGGACCGTGACGCGGCCGAACTCCTCCGCCTCCGCGAGGTCCCCCGGCGTGACCGCGTGGTCGCCCGGGAGGCGGTCCAGGCCCTTGGCGCGGGCCACGTCCAGCAGGACCCCCCGGGAGACGATGTGCCGGGCCTTGTCGATGCCGCTGAACTGCGCGCGGGTGTGCGCGGTGATGGTGGAGGCGGGGCGGCCGTTGTAGATCCGGCCCGAGTGCGAGACGTGGGTCAGGGCGTCCCAGTGGGTGGCCGCCTGGAGTCCCATCGTCACCGCGTCGTCGCTGCACGCGACCGTGCCCGGGCCGAAGATCTCCTGGTTGATCTGCACCATCGTGTGCAGCGGGTTGACGCGCCCCGGGATCATCCCGGTCTGCACCCCGCCCTCCTCGAGGGGGAGGGCCAGGGGGACCCGGCGGCCCGTACGGATCTCCGCGGCGGCCGCCCGCACCACCTCGTCGGTGATGAGGTTCAGCGTCCCGATCTCGTCGTCGGCGCCCCAGCGGCCCCAGTTGTTGATCCGCTCGGCGATGTCGTGGAACTCGGGGGGCAGCGTCACCGGCCATCAGCTCCTAGGGCTTGTGTGAAGGGATCGGACAGGTCATAGAATCTAACGGTCCGTCAGAAAGTACGGGAAGGGGTCGTCCGTGGGGAACTTCTTGGCAGGGAAGGTCGTCGCCGTCACCGGCGCCGGCCGCGGCATCGGCCGGGCGGTGGCCCTCGCCGCCGCCGCCGAGGGCGCCAGGGTCGTCGTCAACGACTACGGCGTCGGCATCGAGGGCGGTGAGCCGGCCAGCGAGGTCGCGGAGAACGTCGTCAAGGAGATCCAGGCCGCCGGCGGCGAGGCCGTCGCCGTCGCGGACGACATCTCGACCATGGCCGGCGGCCAGCGCATCGTCGACACCGCCCTCGCCCGGTACGGGCGCGTCGACGGGGTGGTCTGCGTCGCCGGCATCCTGCGCGAGCGGATGCTGTTCAACATGTCCGAGGAGGAGTGGGACCCCGTCGTCGCCACCCATCTCAAAGGCACCTTCACCGTCTTCCGCGCCGCCTCCGCCGTGATGCGCCGGCAGGGCTCCGGGACCCTGATCGGCTTCACCAGCGGCAACCACACCGGATCCGTCGCCCAGGCCAACTACAGCGCGGCCAAGGGCGGGATCATCTCGCTGGTGCGCAGCGCCGCCCTGGGGCTGCACAAGTACGGGGTCACCGCGAACGCCGTCGCCCCCGTCGCCCGCACCCGGATGTCCGCCAACGTGCCGATGGAGCTGAAGGAGATCGGCGAGCCCGAGGACGTCGCCGCGCTCGTGACCTACCTGCTCAGCGACCGCGCCAAGGGCGAGGGCATCACCGGGCAGGTCTACACGGTCGCCGGCCCCAAGATCGCCGTCTGGGCCCAGCCGCGCGAACTGCGCGCCGGCTACGCCGAAGGCCCCTGGACGCCCGAGAAGATCGCCGACTTCCTCCCCGGGACGGTGGGCACCGACCCCATGCCGATGCTGGGCCAACTGGAGGCGATGGCCAGGGCCGCCGCCGCCAAGGACCGGCCCAACGCCTGAGAGGGGCGCCGCGTGGACTTCAGCTTCGGGGCCGAGGACGAGGAACTGCGCGCCCGCGCCCGCGCCTGGCTCACCGCGCACCTCGTGGGCCCGTACGCGCAGGCCGCCGGCCTCGGCGGCCCGGGCAGCGAGCACGAAGGCGTCGACGCCCGCCGCGACTGGGAGCGGGAGCTGGGGCGCGGCGGCTGGATCGGCCAGGGCTGGCAGGAGCAGGGGTACGGCAACCGCCGGCTCTCCCTCACCGGGCAGGTGGTGTGGGCCGAGGAGTACGCGGCGCTGCGCGCCCCCGCCCGCGTCGGCCACATCGGGGAGAACCTCCTCGCGCCCACCCTGATCGCCTACGGCAGCCGCGAGCAGAAGGACCGCTTCCTGCCCGCGATCGCCCGCGGCGAGGAGCTGTGGTGCCAGGGCTACAGCGAGCCCGGCGCCGGATCCGACCTCGCCGCGGTGCGCACGGCAGCCGTACGCGAACCCGGGCGCGGCGCGTCCGGGCGGCTGCGCGTCACCGGGCAGAAGATCTGGACGTCCCTGGCCCGCGAGGCCGACTGGTGCTTCGTCCTCGCCCGCACCGAGGCCGGGTCCCGCCGCCACAGGGGCCTGTCCTTCCTGCTCGTACGGATGGACCAGCCCGGGCGGGTGGAGGTCCGCCCGATCCGGCAGATGTCCGGGACGGCGGAGTTCAACGAGGTCTTCTTCGACGGGGCCCTCGCGGAGGAGGTCGTCGGCGGCGAGGGCAACGGCTGGGCCGTCGCCATGGGCCTGCTCGCCCTGGAGCGGGGCGTCTCCACCCTCGTCCAGCAGATCGGCTTCGCCGCCGAACTGGAGCGCGTCGTCCGGGACCACGCCGCCTCGGGCTCCACGGACCCGGTCCTGCGCGAGCGCCTCGTACGGCAGTGGGCGGAGCTGCGCACCATGCGGTGGAACGCCCTGCGGACCCTGGGGGCGGCGGGCGACGCGGGCGCGCCCAGCGTGGCGAAGCTGCTGTGGGGCGGGTGGCACCGGCGGCTCGGGGAGCTGGCGGTGGCGGTGCGGGGGGCGGCGGCGACGGCCGGGCCGGGGCCGTGGGCGCGCGGAGCGCCGTACGAACGCGGGCTCGACGAGACGCAGCGCCTGTTCCTGTTCACGCGGGCCGACACGATCTACGGCGGCTCGGACGAGATCCAGCGGAACATCATCGCCGAGCGGGTGCTCGGCCTGCCTAAGGAGCCCAGGTGAGAGGCGTCGTGTTCGACGGCAAGCAGGCCCAGGTGGTCGGGGACCTGGAGATCCGGGACCCCGGGCCGGGGGAGGTGCTGGTCGCGATGGCGGCGGCCGGGCTGTGCCACAGCGACCTGTCGGTGATCGACGGGACGATCCCCTTCCCGCCGCCCGTGGTGCTCGGGCACGAGGGCGCGGGCGTGGTCGAGGCGGTGGGGGCGGGTGTGACGCACGTGGCGCCCGGGGACCACGTCGCCCTGTCCACCCTCGCCAACTGCGGGACGTGCGCGGACTGCGACCGGGGCCGGCCGACGATGTGCCGCAAGGCGATCGGGATGCCGGACCGGCCGTTCTCGCGGGACGGCAAGCCGCTGTTCCAGTTCGCCTCCAACTCGGCCTTCGCCGAACGGACCCTCGTCAAGGCCGTGCAGGCGGTGAAGATCCCTGACGGCATCCCCCTGACCTCGGCCGCGCTGATCGGCTGCGGCGTGCTCACCGGGGTGGGCGCCGTGCTGAACCGGGCCAGGGTCGGCCTCGGCGAGACCGTCGTGGTCATCGGGACCGGCGGGATCGGCCTGAACGTCCTCCAGGGCGCCCGGATCGCGGGCGCCGCCACCATCGTCGCGGTGGACGCGAACCCGGCGAAGGAGGCGGTGGCCCGGCAGTTCGGCGCCACCCACTTCATCGACGCCTCGGCCGTCGAGGACACCCCGGCCGCCGTACGGGAGATCCTGCCGACGGGCGCGGACCACGCCTTCGAGTGCGTGGGCAGCGTCGCACTGATCCGCCAGGCCGTCGACCTCCTCGACCGGCACGGACAGGCGGTGCTGCTCGGAGTGCCGGGCTTCGCGGAGGAGGCGTCGTTCCTCGTGTCCTCCCTGTACCTGGACAAGACGATCATGGGCTGTCGGTACGGGTCCTCCCGCCCCCAGCGCGACATCGCCCTCTACGCCGACCTGTACCGGCAGGGCAGGCTGCTGCTGGACCAGCTGGTGACGGAGGTCTACCCGGTGGAGGACTTCGCGAAGGCCGTGGACGACGCCCGCCACGGGCGGATCGCACGCGGGGTGCTCACCTTCTGAGCCGGTGGCCCGGCCGCACTACGCGCGCCGGACCACCCAGGTCAGCGCCAGGGCCGGCGCGGGGAGGGCGAGCGGGGCCCAGAGGCGGGTGAAGCCCGCCACCGGCACGCCCAGGGCCACCGGCAGCAGCGCGAGGACGCCGAGGAGCAGCAGGCCGAGGGCGGGCAGGTGGGTCCGGGCGTCGAAGCGGCGCAGCCGGTCCACGTACTCAGGTTCCATGGACGACTTGATCGCGGCGCCCGCGACGAAGGGCCACGGCCCGAGGGTGATCAGGAAGATCGCGGTGACCAGCAGACCGGCGGGGGCGCGGACCGGCGACGTGCCCACGCCGACCTCGGGGTGGGCGGGGGCGAAGTAGACCTCGGCCGTGGCGCCCGGCTCGGGGCGCTTCCCGGTGTGCACACCCGCGACGGCGACGTCCCGCGGGCCGCTGTCGTAGGGGACGCGGACGATCACGTCGGTGGTGTAGTGCTCGTTGCCGTCGTCCGTGGCCGGGGTGTGCTCCGGTTCGCCGGCCAGCCGGACGATCCGGGCCTCGTGGCGGTCGTAGCCGGCCCGCTCCAGCCGCTCCGTGCGCCTGCCCTCCTCGCCGGACTCGGTGAAGCACATGATCAGGGCGGCGAAGGTGGCGAGGGGGACGCCGAAGGCGATCACGTGGATCAACGCGCGGTTCCGCCGGCCCGGCGGCCGCTTGCGCAGGTCGGCCTTCGGCGGGAGGCGGCGGGCGTGGAGGGACGCCGCGACCCAGCACGCCGCGAAGAGGACGGATGCGCCGGCCAGGGACGTCTCCGTGGTCAGCGGCGGGTACGGGCTCACTCCGACGAGGGCGCACAGGACGGCGGCCACGGCGCTCGCCAGCATCAGCCATCCGGTGGTGGTGGTCCACCGGGTCCGACCCGGCCCGTACGTGTTCCCCATGGCCCCCCGCCCTGACGTCGCCCGCAGGATAACCGGCGGGCGGGGCGGGGGCGTCAGTCGGCCAGGCGGGCGAAGCGGCCCTTGTGGAAGAGGAGCGGGCCGTCCTCGCCGGCCGCGCCCAGGGCCTCGACGCGGCCCACGACGATGAGGTGGTCCCCGCCGGTGTGGACGGCGTGGATGCGGCAGTCGATCCAGGCCGGTACGTCGTCCAGCTGCGGGGATCCGGTCACGGGGGCGGGCCGGTGGGGGACCCCGGCGAACTTGTCGGCGCCGCTGACCGCGAAGGCCCTGCACAGCTCGCCCTGTGCGGCCCCGAGGACGTTGACGCAGAACACCCCGGCGCGGGCGATCCGCGGCCAGGTGGTCGACGTACGGGCCACCATGAAGGTGACCAGGGGCGGGTCGAGGGAGAGCGAGGCGAAGGACTGGCAGGCGAAGCCGGCCGGGCCCTCTTCGCCCTCGGCGGCCGGGGCGGTGATGACGGTGACCCCGCTCGCGAAGTTGCCCAGGACGGCCCGGAACTCGGCGGGATCGACGGGCGCGCGCTCGTCCTCGCCGACGGCCCGCAGGTCGGGCCGGGGCAGGGCGTCGACGTGTCCGGCGGAGGTGGGGGAGCCGGCTGACCTGAGGTATCGGACGACGGTGGCCGCCATCCCTGCGTGTCCCATCACCCTCCCGATTGAAGCTGACGATACGTCAGATGGGAAGGGGCGCGGAGGCCGGGTCGGGGTGCGGGTGTAGGGTGCGGGCTGGTTGAACGTGTTCAAGTGGCGGGGGTGGGGCGCGATGGCACACGAGGTGCGGGGGCCGCTGGTGCGGGAGCCGGAGGTGGCCGAGCCGGAGGTGCGGGGGCCGCACGTGCGAGAGCCGCAGCCGCGTCAGCCCGCGAGCGTGTGGGCCCGGGAGCTGCCCGGGGCCCTGGCCCTGGCGGCCGGGCAGCCGCTGCTGCTGGCGGCGGGCTCGGTGCTGATCGCCTCCCGGCACGAGGACTACGACCCCGCCGCCGGCGGAGCCTTCGGGATCCTGCTGCTGCTCGTCCTCGGGCCCGTACTGCTGCCGCTGCTGGGGCTGGTGCACGCCGTCCTCTTCGCCCTGCCGGTCGCGGCCGCGGCCCGGTCCCTGGGGCGGCGTACCGGATTGCCCGCCGCCGGCCCGGCCGTCCTGCTGGGCGCGGCCCTCGCGGCGCTGTACGCGGCCTGGGGGCGGTCGCGCGGGCTGCCCTTCGGGCCGGCCTGGGCGTGGACCGCCGGCCTCGCGGTACTGCCGGTCGCCGGGGCGCTGTACGCGCGGGCCCGGGACGCGCGGCCCCTGGAGATGCTCGCTCGGGCCGCCGCCGTCACGGGCGCGGGGCTGATGGTGCTGCTGCTCGTGGGTGTGGGGCTCGCCGTGGGCGGTTGAGGGCCTGACCTGCGACCACCGAACGGGTGAATCCGCCCGGGCCCGGGCGGCCGTACGCCGCCCTCCGCCCGAGGGGTGGGCATGGTGGCCACCGACCGTGTCGCCCCACCCGCTGGAGGACCCCATGCTCGGCACCGCCTTCCGTACCGGATCGCCCAACTGGCTCGACCTCGGGAGCCCCGACACCGGCGCGGCCGCCGCGTTCTACGGGGCGGTCTTCGGCTGGGAGTTCGTCTCCGCCGGCCCCGAGGCGGGCGGGTACGGGTTCTTCCGGCTCGGCGGCAGGACCGTGGCCGCCCTCGGCCCGCTCACCGACGAGGGCGCGCGCTCGGCGTGGATGGTGCACTTCCAGAGCCCCGACGTACGGGCCACCGCCGAGGCCGTGCGGGCCGGGGGCGGGCGGGTGCGGATGGAACCCATGGACGTCATGGGAGAGGGCTGGCTGGCGCAGTTCACCGACCCGCAGGGGGCGGAGTTCGCCTCCTGGCAGCCGGGGAAGACCGGCGGTCTGGAGCTGGCCTCCGCCGAGAACAGCCTGGTGTGGGTGGAGCTCCACGTACCGGACCCGGTCGCGGCGATCCGGTTCTACGCCGGGGTGTTCGGCTGGCGGTCCACCGAGAGGGAGGTGCCGGGGATGACGTACCGGGTGCTGAGCGTCGGCGACGGCGACCAGCAGGAGGGGTCCTTCGGCGGGGTGGCGCCGCAGGGCGAGGGGGCGGGCGGCGCGTCCACGATGGTGCCGCGCTGGGTCCCGTACTTCCACGTGGCGGACGTCGACGCCACCGTCTCGGTGGTCGAGGACAACGGCGGCGCGGTGCTGATGCCGGCGGCGGACGTACCCGGGGTCGGCCGCATCGCGTGGGGCGCCGACCCGGCGGGAGCGGTGTTCGCGCTGCTGAAGCCGGACCCGCGGATGTAGGGGCCGGGGGCTGCTCCCCGGGGCCCGGCCGGTCCCCGGGGCGGGGGGACGGTCAGCGGCCCACGTACTTCGGGGTGCGGCGCTCCACGAAGCTCGCCACGCCCTCGTTCGCGTCGATGGTGGTCATGTTGAGCTCCTGGGCGGTGGCCTCGGCGGCCAGGGCGGTCGCCCGGTCGCCGTCCAGGGAGGCGTTGACCAGCTGCTTCGTGAGCGCGAGCGCGCGGGTGGGGCCCTGGGCCAGACGCTCGGCCCAGTCGCGGGCGGCCGCCTCCAGCTCGCCGTCCGGGACCACCTTGTTGACGAGGCCGAGGCGGGCGGCCTCCTGGGCGGGGACGGCGTCGCCGAAGAACATCAGCTCCTTGGCCTTCTGCGGGCCGAGGAGGCGGGGCAGGAGGTAGGCGCCGGCGCCGTCGGGGACGAGGCCGCGGCGGACGAACACCTCGATGAAGCGGGCGGTTTCGGCGGCGATGACGAGGTCGCAGGCGAGGGCGAGGTGGGCGCCGATGCCGGCGGCGGTGCCGTTGACCGCCGCGATGACGGGCTTCTCGCAGTCGAGGACCGCCGTGACGAGGCGCTGGGCGCCGAGGCGGATCAGGCGGGCGACGTCGCCGGCGACGCGGTCGGCCGGGGCGCTGCCGCTGTTGGGACCGGGGCCGGTGGTGCCGCTGCTGCGGAGGTCGGCGCCGGCGCAGAAGCCCTTGCCGGTGGCGGTGAGGACGACGGCGCGGATGCCGGGGTCGGCGGAGGCGGCGTCGAGCAGGGCGATCACGCGCTCGCGCTGGTCCGGGGTGAGGGCGTTCATGGCGTCGGGGCGGTTGAGGGTGATCCAGCTGACGCCGGCGTCGACGCGGTGCAGGATCTCGTCCATGGGGGCTCCTGGGAGACAGCGTTGCGCTGCATGGGTGGTGTGGGGGACGGCGTTCGGGTGGGCCGGGGTCGGGGGCGGGGTGGGGTGTCGTCCGGGACGGGCTTCGATGTTCGGCGCCTGTTCCGGATCCCGTGGGGAAGCGGTACCGCGCGCCGAATTCATCTCGTTTTAGTCCCGGCCAACACCCCACCCCGCCCCCGCCCCCTCCGTTGAGTGCACCTCGCCCCGCCTCACGGGCATCACCGGCCTGGCTGGTACAACCCAGCCTCGCCGGCGTTTGAGGCGCGGGTCCGGGCGGAGTCCGGGGAACGGGCGAAGGGCGGGGAGGGGATCCGGCTCCGTCCCGTACGAGCCGTGAGGAGTCAGAGGCATACGGCCAGGGCGTCCAGGGCCACCGCGCCCTGGCCCCGGGGGAGGACCATCAGGGGGTTGATGTCCAGTTCGGACAGGTCGTCGCCCAGTTCCAGCGCCATCCGCTGGACCCGCAGGATGACCTCCACCAGCGCGTCCACGTCCGCCGGGGGTGCCCCCCGTACGCCCTCCAGCAGGGCGTGCCCGCGCAGTTCGCGGAGCATCGTGCGGGCCTGGTCCTCCCCGAAGGGCGGGACGCGGACCGCCGCGTCGCCCAGCACCTCCACCAGGACGCCGCCCAGGCCCACGGTGACGGTCGGGCCGAAGAGGGTGTCCTGGGTGACGCCGACGACCATCTCGACGCCGCGTTCGATCATCTGGCAGACCAGGATCCCGTCCAGCGGGACGTTCTCGTAGCGGGCTGTGTCCGTGAGCTCGCGGTACGCGTCGCGGATCTGGCTCGCCGAGGTGAGGCCGACCTTGACCAGGCCGAGTTCCGTCTTGTGGGCCAGCTGCGGGCCCGAGGCCTTCATGACGACCGGGTAGCCGACCAGGCCGGCCGCGCGGACGGCGGCCGCCGCGCTGGTCACCAGCTGCTCGCGCGGGACGCGGATGCCGTAGGCGCGCAGCAGTTGCTTGGCCGCGTGTTCGCTGAGCTGCTGGCCGGGGCGCATGAGGGCCTGGGCCTTGCGGTGGGAGGGGGAGGGGGTGCGGGGGGCGTCCGTGAAGGGGGAGCGGTACGAGGCGGTGAAGCGGTGGTGGCCGAGGTAGGCGCGGACGGCGGTGATGCAGTTGCCGAAGGTGCGGAAGGTGGCCACGCGGGAGGAGCCGAGCAGGGTGGTGCGGTAGGCCTCCTCGGTGCCGACGGGGGAGCCCCAGATGACGCAGACCAGCTTGTCGGTGGCTTCGGCGGCGTCGACCAGGTCCTGGGCGAGCCTGTCGCTCATCGGGGGGAAGGGGCCGGTGATCGGGCAGATCAGCACGCCGACGGAGGGATCGGCGAGGAGGGCGTCGATGATCTTCCGGCCGCGCCAGTCGCCGACGGGGTGTCCGCCGTTGTCGACGGGGTTGGCGACGTTGAGGTACGGCGGGATCCACTGGTGCAGCTCGGCCTGCTTGGCCTCGGAGAGGGTGGGCAGGGTCAGGCCGGCTTCGGTGGCGAGGTCGGAGAAGTGGGCGCCGGTGCCGCCGGAGATGGAGTACACGACGACCCCGTCGGCCCGCGGCGGGCGGGCCCGGGCCAGGAGGGCGGCGGTGTCCTGGAGTTCGTCCAGCCCGTCTACCCGGATGACCCCGAACTGCCGCATGGCGGCATCCACGACGGTGTCGGCCCCCGTGAGCTTGCCGGTGTGGGAGGCGGCCATGCGGGCGCCGGTCTCGGTGCGGCCGACCTTGACCGCGACGACCGGGACCTTGTTGCGGGCCGCGCGGTCGGCGGCGAGCAGGAAGGACCGGCCGTCCTTGAGGCCCTCCACGTAGCAGGCGATGGCCCCGACCTCGGGCCGCTCGGCGAAGTAGGAGATGAAGTCGGAGGTCTCCAGGTCGGCCTCGTTGCCGGTCGGCGCCCAGTGGGACAGGCGGATGCCCAGCTCCTGGAGGGTGTAGACGGGCCGGCCCTGGTGGCCGGACTGGGTGATGAGGGCGATGGCCGGGCCGTCGAGGTCGTCGCGGAACTCCTGGAAGGCGTTGAGGTTGGTGTTCGGGCCGAGCAGGCGCAGCCCGGAGCGGCGGACGGCGGCGGCCAGGCGTGCCTGGGCGGCCGCGCCGGCGTCCCCGGTCTCGGCGAAGCCGGAGGCGAACGCGACGGCGAACTTGACCTTGGTGTCGGCCAGTTCCTCGATCACCGGGAGCGGGTCGGCCACGAGGAGCACCGCGAGGTCGACCTGTTCGGGCAGCTCGGCCACCGAGGGGTGGCAGGGCAGGCCGAAGACGGCGGTGCGCGTCGGGTGGACGGGGTGGACGCGGGCGCCGACGCGTTCGGCCCAGGCGATGAGCTGCCGGGTGATGCCGGTGTTGGGCCGGCCGTCGGTGTCGGAGGCGCCGATGACCGCCACGGACTCGGGCCGGAAGAACCGGTCCAGGTCGGGCACGTCGGAGTGCAGGGGCCGTCCGCTGACGTCCAGGGCGGCCGAGTCCTCGGCGGAGGGGGCCGCCGTGGAGTGGACGGCCGTCCTGGGGGACTCCCCGCAGGCCTCGACGCGTGCGCGGAAGTCGGTGGTGAGGGTGCCGTGAGTAGATCCAAGCATCGCTTCGCCCGCTCCCTGCTCGAAGAATCCCTAACTGACGCGTAGTCAGATTACTGAACTGACACGCCGTCAGGAACAGGGATGCGCAGGAAAGGTGGTGGAGGTGGTGTGCTTGAACGGTGGCAGAGGTGTTCGTTCCGGTACAGGGCTGGTTTCGGCCCTCTAGGACAGCGCCCTGGCGATGCGTACGGCGTCCAGGGCCAGCTCGCGGAACATGCCGCTGATCGGGTTCGTGTATCCGGTGAAGTACAGCCCCGGGGCGTTCCGGGGCGCGCGCGGGCCGTGGGCGATCGGGCGGCCGCGTTCGTCCAGCACGTCCAGGTGCCCCACCAGGCCCTCCAGCCCTCGCCGGTAGCCGGTCGCCGCGACCACCGCGTCCGGGGTGATCCGCGTACCGTCCGCCAGGACCACCTCGGCGCCGTCGAAGCCGGTCACGGCGGCCACCGGCTCCACCCGGCCCGAGCGCACGGCCCTGATCAGGCCGACGTCCTGCACCGGAACCGCCCCCTCCCGCACCCTGCTGTACAGGCCGGTCCGCGGGCGCGGCAGGCCGTACGCCGACAGGTCCGGCACGGCCTTGGCCGCGAGCGCCCCGAGCCGGTCCACGCACCGCACCGGCAGCCTGCGCACCAGGATCCCGGTGCGCTGCGCCGGCCAGCCCAGGGTGGAGCGGCGCACGATGTGCGGGGCGGTGCGCACGGCGAGCCGCACCCGCCGCGCCCCGCCCTCGGCGAGGTCCACGGCTATCTCGGCGCCGGTGTTGCCGACGCCGACGACGAGCACGTCCCGGCCGGCGTACGGGGCCGGCTCGCGGTAGTCGCGGGCGTGCAGCAGCTGCCCGGTGTACGTCGCGCGGCCCGGCCAGTCCGGGAGGGCGGGGGTGTGGTTGAAGCCCGTCGCCACCACCACCGCGCGGGCCGCGAGCAGGCGCCCGCCCGAGGCGTGCAGGGTCCAGCCCTGCCCGTCGGCGGCGCGCTCGATCCGGGACACCTCGACGCCGGTCACCAGCTCCAGCTCGTGGAAGTCGGCGTACTGCTCCAGGTACCGCACCACGTCGGCGCGCGCGACCCAGCGCCCGAACCGGCGCGGGATCGCCAGCCCGGGCAGGGCCGACAGCCGCCGGGTGGTGTGGAGCCGCAGCCGCTCGTAGTGGCCGCGCCACGAGGCGCCGACCGCCCCGGACCGCTCGACGACCACCGCGCGCACCCCGCGGGCGCGCAGCGCGGCGGCGACGGCGAGGCCGCCGGGGCCCGCGCCGATCACGTACACGGGGCGGGGCTGGGTGGAGGTCAGGTCGGGCGCGGGCTCGGACATGGGGAGTGAGCGTATCGACACCGAGCGTTGATGGGTCTCGGTCGAGGAGGGAATCGATTGCGGATCGATCACGGGCGGGGGCCGGTCCGGCGCGGCCCGTCGTGCGGACGGGGCGGATGCTGACAAAGTGGGGCGTTCAGCCCCCGAGAGGAGTGTGCGATGTGGCAGCCCGACGGGTGGGACGTACGCGTCCGCCTCGGTGTCCTCACCCCCCACGCCGACGTCGGCCCCGAATCGGAGCTGCGCGCCATGGCCCCGGCGGACGTCGGCCTGCACGTGGCCCGGGTGCCGTTCGCGGCGATGGGGCCCGGCGGCGCGATGGGGCTCACCGTGCCGCTCGCCCCGGTGCGCGCCTTCGCCGAGCCCCCGCACGTGGACGACGCCGCCGAGCTGCTGGCGGCCGCGCCGGTGGCGGCGATCGCGTACGCCTTCACCAGCTCCGCGTACGTGATCGGCGCGCGCGGGGAGGCGTACATGCTGGACCGGCTGCGCGAGCGGGCCGGCGGGCGGCCCGTGGTCGCCACCTGCGCCGCCGCCGTCGAGGCCCTGGCGGCGCTCGGGGCCGGGCGGCTCGCGCTGGTCGATCCGCCGTGGTTCGACGCCACCCTGAGCGACCTGGGGCGGGGCTACTACGAGGAGGCCGGGTTCGAGGTCGTGTACGCCGCCCCGTGCGGGCTGCCCAGCGGGCAGGCGCTGATCCGCCCGGACGCGCTGTACGGCTGGGTGCTGGAGCAGGTTCCCGACGCGGCCGAGGCGGTGGTCGTCGGCGGCAACGGCTTCCGCGCCGTCGGGGTGATCGCGGCCCTGGAGGCGGAGCTGGAACGGCCGGTGCTGACCGCGAACCAGGTGCTGCTGTGGGCCGCCCTGCGCGCGGCGGGCGAGCCGGTGGACGGGGTGAAGGGGTACGGGCGCCTGTTCTCGGGCGTGTGAGGCCCCTTGCGGGATCGGCCGCCATCCGCTGAACTGACGTACCGTCAGATCGAGGAGGGCGCCCCCATGCAGACCGTCTGGCTCACCGGGGCCGAATGGCTCGCCGTGCTCCGCATAGGCCTCGGCCTGTGGTGGCTGGAGAGCTGGCGGCACAAGGACAAGAAGGCCTGGTTCCAGCGCGGCACCGGCATCGCCTGGGCCGCCGACGTCGCCGGGAAGCACCGCTGGACCTTCGTGCGGGGCGGCTTCCGCAAGGTCGTCCAGCCCCGGCCCCGGCTGATGGCGTACGTCGTCGTCTACGCCGAACTCGCTCTGGGACTCGGCCTGGTGCTCGGACTCCTCACCCCGGTGGCCCTGGTCGGCGGGCTGCTGCTGAACCTGCTCTACCTCGTCCTGATGATCCACGACTGGGCCGAGCAGGGACAGAACTCGATGATGGCGCTCATCTCGCTCGTCGCCCTCTTCGCGGTGTCCTGGCAGACCTGGTCCCTCGACGCGACGATCGGAATCCTGCTGTGAGCGCCGTACGGTACGACCTCCCCGACGCGGACGAGTTCACCCGCCCCTACTGGGACGCCGCGGCCGAAGGCCGCCTCCTGCTGCGCCGCTGCGCCGACTGCGGGCGCGCCCACCACTACCCGCGCGAGTTCTGCCCCTTCTGCTGGGCCGGCGAGGACCGGGTGACGTGGGAGCCGGCGAGCGGCCGCGCGACGCTCTACACCTGGTCGGTCGTCCACCGCAACGACCTGCCGCCCTTCGGCACGCGCGTGCCCTACGCGGCGGCCGTCGTCGACCTCGCGGAGGGACCGCGGATGATGACCGAGGTCGTCGACTGCCCGCACGGGGACCTGCGCATCGGCATGCCCCTGCGGGTCGCCTTCCGGGAGGCGGCGGAGGGCGTGTGGGTGGCGGTCTTCCGGCCGCGGGAGCAGGGCTCGGCTCGTGCGGCCGACGCCTGGAGTTCCCGGGAAGAGGCGGCCTACGGCCAGAGCAGCTCCCGCAGCCAGGCGGCGCCGTCCGTGCGCCGGTAGCGCAGGCGGACGTGCCGGCGGGCGGCGTCACCCTGGAAGAACTCCGCCTCGGCGGGCTTGAGTACGTACCGCGTCCAGGTCGGCGCCGGCGCGTCCGGTTCCGCCCCCGCCCGCTCCCACGACGCCGCCGACGCCCGCGCCAGCTCGTCGGCGGAGTCCAGCACCTCGCTCTGCCGGCCCGTCAGGGCGGCCGCCAGCGCCCCGCGCGAGCGCACCGCCAGGTCAGCCCGGCTCTCGTCGGGCCCGCACGCCACGACCCGTCCCCGGATCCGCACCTGCCGGCCCACCGCCGGCCAGTAGAAGCCGAGCGCCGCGTCCGCCCGGCCGGCCAGCTGACGGCCCTTGGCGCTCGTGGAGTGCGAGGCGAAGTGCCAGCCCCGCTCGTCGGCGTCGTGCAGCATCAGCACGCGCACGTCGGGCCGCCCCTCGGCGTCCACCGTCGCCAGGCTCATCGTGTGCGGCTCGGCCTGCCCCGCCCGGGCGGCGTGGACGAACCACTCCCGGAACAGCTCCAGCGGCTCACCGGGCGCGGCCGCCGGATCGAAGCCGGGAAGCGGGACGTCCCACACCCGCAGGGAGTGCAGGACCTCGTGGAATGCGCTGCTGTCGCTCATGCGCCCCAGGCTAGTGCCGTGCCGGGAGGCCGCCGAGCGGCCTAAGGGCCGGTCGTGCCGTCGAGCATCTCGCGCAGGATGTCCAGGTGGCCGTTGTGGCGGGCCGTCTCCTCGGTGAGGTGGAGGAGGATCCAGCGCAGGTCGACGTGGAGGCCGTTGCGGACGGCTCGCCGGGCCCGCTCGTCCAGGCCGTTGCCGGCGACGAGTTCGCGGTAGCGGGCGCTTTGTTCGGCGTATTCGTCGAGCAACTGCGCGAGGGGGAAGTCGACGGCGATGCGCATCTCGCGGTCGGGGTCCTCCTCGGTCCAGGGTCCCCGGTCTTCCTCGCCGAGGAAGACCACCTGGAACCAGTAGTACTCGACCCAGCGCAGGTGGTTGATCACTCCGCTCATGGTCATCAGCGGTGAGCCCGGCAGCAGCGCCGTGCGGGCGTTCTCCGCGGAGACGCCGTCGCACTTGGCGCGGGCGGTGGTGCGTGCGTAGTCGAGGAACGTGGTGAGCTGGGTGCGCTCGTCCCACGCGGGCGGCGTGTCGTCGATTTTCGTCATCGCGCGAAGCGTCGCCGATCACTGCGCGCGATGTCGAGGTATTTACCGGCGGACCTGGTCTAGCTGGTGCCCGGCGGGTCGCTCCAGCGGGGCGGCCGCCGGCCACGATCCGCCGGACAGCACCTAGGGTGCGGGGTCATGGTAGGGGGGCGGGGGAGCAGGGGTGCGGTGGGGCGGGCTCACCGTTGGTTCGGGGGTTTCCCGTCAGTCCCATCGTCCTTCCGTGTCGGGCCGGTCCGTCAAGGGCGCTCCTTCGTCGCGTCGCTTCGCGATCGCCTTCGGCGACCCTTGACCGACCGTCCCGCCCCGGAAAGCCGAAAGACTGCCGGGAAGCCCCCAAAAGAACGGTCACCAGGGACACGTCCGAGGAGCGGCTCCCTCAGGGACGAGGCGAGGGGTCAGGGGCCATGACCCCTCGGGCATCCGGCCCCCACATCAGTGATTCCGGACCGGTGGCAACCACCTGCACGGGCCCGGAGCACGACCCGAAGCCCATCCGGCAGCAGCAGAGGCGACAGACCGCTGCGCGCTCCTCCCGTCTCGGCGACCGGCGGCCGACATGGGCTGATACCTGCACCGAATGACGATCAGGAGCGCGTCTGGGACCGGTAGAGGTATCAGATCGCTGTCCGGGGTGATGGGGTCAGCGGATTCCTTCGTCCATCAGGACGTAGAGCAGGGGGACGAGTGAGCCGCTGCTGACGATCTCACGACGGTCGATCATGCCCCTGATGTCCGCCAAGGGGATCCATTCGATGCGGTCCGACTCGTTCAGCTCGGTCGGCGGTCCCGCGTACGTGGCGCCGTCGGCACGGAAGAGGTGGTGCTGGGAGTCGGTGATCCCGGCTGCCGGTTCGGCGTAGACGAGGGGCTTCATCGGACCCGGTCGCCAGCCGGTCTCTTCGAGGACTTCGCGGGCGGCGGCCTCACCCGGGGTCTCGTCCGCCTCGACCAGGCCCATGGGGAGCTCCCAGGCCCATGTGTCGGTGATGAAGCGGTGGCGCCACATCATCAGGACCTCTCGCCGGTCGTTGACCACGGCGGCCACCGCCAGGTTCCGCAACTTGACGACGTGGTGTTCGAAGCGGCTTCCATCGGGCGTCTCCACGTCGGCGAACCACAGGTTCAACCAGTGGTTCTCGTAGATCGGACGTTCCCCGTGGATCTTCCACTGCATGTCCATGCCCCTCTCCTCGGCCCCCAGCATGCACCCCTGGACGTCCGCCAGTCGCTGAGACGGGAAGGGGTCATGGCCCCTGACCCCTCGCCTCGTCCCTGAGGGAGCCGCTCCTCGGACGTATCCCTGGTGACCGTTCTTTTGGGGGCTTCCCGGCAGTCTTTCGGCTTTCCGGGGCGGGTCGGGCGGTCAAGGGTTGAGCGCAGCGAAATCGCGAAGCGACGCGACGAAGGAGCGCCCTTGAGGGACCGGCCCGACACGGAATGACGATGGGACTGACGGGAAGCCCCCATACCCCCTCCGGCCCGGTCCAGGGGGCGGGCCCCTATCCCCGGCCCAGCAGGACCGTCCCCGAGGAGCAGAACCACCCTCCCGTGCCCGACGCCAGCGCCACCTGCGGCCGTCGGCCGCCGGGTTTGGTGACCTGGCCCCGGCCCGCTTCGCCGCGGAGTTGGCGGACGGCTTCGACCAGCAGGAAGAGGCCGCGCATGCCGGGGTGGCAGGCGGAGAGGCCGCCGCCGTCGGTGTTGACCGGCAGTTCGCCGTCCCGGAGCAGGCGGCCCTTCTCCACGAAGGCCCCGCCCTCGCCCTTGGCGCAGAAGCCGAGGTCCTCCAGGGTGACCAGGGTCATGTAGGTGAAGGCGTCGTAGATCTCGGCGACGTCCACGTCGGCCGGGGTCAGGCCGGCGCGTTCGAAGGCCAGGCGGCCCGAGACCGCCGCCGGGGAGACGGTGAAGTCCTCCCACTCCGACATCGTCGTGTGGGAGACGGACGTGCCCGTCCCCAGGACCCAGACCGGCTCCTTCGCCGTGTCGGGTACGTAGTCCTCCGCCGCCAGCAGCACCGCGCAGCCGCCGTCCGAGCGGATGCAGCAGTGCAGCTTCGTGAAGGGCTCGGCGATCGGCTCCGACGAGAGGACGTCGTCCACCGTGAGGGGGTCGCGGAACATCGCGTCGGGGTTGGTCGCGGCGTTCGCCCGGGCCTGCACGGCCACCGCGGCGAGCTGCTCCGGCGTCGTCCCGTACGCGTGCATGTGCCGCCGCGCGGCCATCGCGTACTTGGCGACCAGTGTGTGTCCGTACGGCACCTCGAACTGCAGCGGCCCCCGCGAGCCGAAGGAGAGGTTCGCGGTGCGGCGGCGCGCCTTGATGTCGGCGCGGGCGGTGGATCCGTACACCAGCAGGACGGCGTTGGCGTGGCCGGCGGCGATGGCGTCGGCGGCGTGGGCGGCCATGACCTCCCAGGTGGAGCCGCCGACGGAGGTGGAGTCGACCCAGGTGGGACGCAGCCCGAGGTACTCGGCGACCTCCACCGGGGCGAGGACGCCGAGGCCGGCCGAGGCGAAGCCGTCGATGACGGAGCGGTCCAGGCCGGAGTCGGCGAGGGCGCGGCGGGCGGCCTGCGCGTGGAGGGCGTAGGGGGTCGGGCCGTCGACCCGGCCGCAGTCCGAGAGGGCGACGCCGACCACCGCGACCCGGCGGCGGGGTGCGGCGGGGGGCGGGGGTGCAGACAGGGGTCCAGGCATGGGGGGACGGTACATCTGACGGTACGTCAGAAGCCAGACCGCCGTCGGCCCGCATGCGCCGGAGCCCTGCCGCCCGGCGCCCACGGCACACCGCGACAGCCGCCCCGCCCCCCGGAACCCCCGGGCCCGCGGCGCACCGCGACAGCCGCCCCGCCCCCCGGAACCCCCGGGCCCACGGCGCACCGCGACAGCCGCCCCGCCCCCGGAACCCCCGGGCCCCCGCCCCCTGTGCATCTCATCCCCGCCGCCCTAACATGACGCCCCGTCAGATACGGGGAGGAGCCCGACGATGGATGCCGCCTTCACCGCGGAGCAGGACGAGATGCGCCGTACCCTGCGCGAGATCCTGGCCAAACGCAGCGGCCCGGACGAGGTCAAAGCCGCCGTCCGCACCGCCGAGGGACACGACCCCGAGCTGTGGCAGCAGCTCTCCCGCCGGCTCGGGCTTCCGGGCCTCGCCGTCGCCGAGGAGTACGGCGGTGTCGGCTGCGGTCCCGGCGACCTCGCGCTGGCCTGCGAGGAGACCGGGCGCGTGCTGCTGCCCTCGCCGCTCCTGGCCACCGCCGCCCTCGCCACGCCGCTGGTCGCCGCCCTCGGCACCCCCGGCCAGCGCTCCGCCCTGCTGCCGCCGCTCGCGGCCGGCGAGCTGACGGCCGCCCTCGCCGTCCCCGGCACCGCCCTGGCCACCGCACTCGCCCTGACCGGCGACAACACCCCCGGCGACTGGGCCGGCGGGGGCCGCGCCGGCGGGGTGCAGGCGCACCCGGCCGGGGACGGCTGGCGGCTGTACGGGGAGGTGCCCCAGGTGCTCGACGGGCACAGCGCGGGCCTGCTCGTCGTCGCCGCGCACACCGGCGGCTTCGCCCGCAGCCGGACCCTGCTCTTCCTCGTACGGGAGGACGCCCCCGGCCTCGTACGGGTCCGGCAGACCACCCTGGACGAGACCCGCCCGCAGGGCCGCCTCCAGCTGCGCGACGTACCCGCCGAACTGCTGGGCCCGGACGGCGGCGCAACCCCCGGCGCCACCCTCGCCGCCCTCGCCGCCACCGGCCGGGCCGCGGCCGCCGTACTCGCCGCCGAGGCGGTCGGCGCGGCCGACCGGGCGCTGGCCCGCACCGTGGAGTATGTGCGCCAGCGCGAGCAGTTCGGCCGGGCCATCGGCTCCTTCCAGGCGGTCAAGCACCGGCTCGCCGACCTCTACGTCCAGGTCCAGGCGGCCCGCTCCGCCGCCTACTACGCCGCCTGGGACCCGGCCCAGGCCGGTCTCGCCCTCGCCCAGGCCCTGGAAGCCCTGCGGACCACCGCCGGCGAGGCGATCCAGCTGCACGGCGGCATCGGCTTCACCTGGGAGCACGACGCCCACCTCTACTTCAAGCGGGCGGCCGCCGACGAACTGCTCTTCGGCCCCGTCCACCGCCTGCGCGCGCACGCCGCGCACCACGCGGGCCTCTTCGGCCCGTCCGCGACCCCAGAGAGGGCGGCCGTCTGATGGCTCCCGGCGTCACGTTGATCCAGAAGGTCTCCTCGACCCTCCTCTTCGCCAAGATCGCACCGCACTTCATCCCCGCCATGGACAAGGCGGTGCACCGGTTGACCCGGGGAAAGGTGCTCCTCAGCGCACGGATGCTGCCCGGGGTCGTCCTCACCGCCAAGGGCGCCAGGACCGGCGAGCCGCGCACCACCCCGCTCGCGTGCCTGCCCGAGGACGGGGGCACGAGCTGGCTGCTGATCGGCTCCAACTTCGGCCGGCCCGGCCACCCGGCCTGGACCGGGAACCTGCTCAGGCACCCGGACGCGCACGTGAGCTGGCAGGGGCAGGACATCGCCGTACGGGCCCGGCTGCTGGAGGGCGACGAACGGGCGGCGGCGTGGCGGGCGGTGCTGGGGTTCTGGCCGCCGTACGCGACGTACCAGGCGCGCATCGAGCGCGAGATCAGGCTGTTCCGCCTGGAGCGGCGCTGATCACGGCCCGTCCCGCGGGAGGACGGCCGTACGAGGCCGGTGGCGGACCCTCCAGGGGGTCCGCCGTCACCTGGTCGGCTTCTTGCCGGTCATGCCCAGGTGCACGAGCAGCGCCAGGTTCGGCTTGAGCTCGGCCTGCTTGACGCCCCAGGTCTGGAAGCCCTTCTGGTGCGAGGCGACCGCGGCCAGCATCGCGACCAGGGAGCCCGCCATCGCCGCCGGGCTGAGGTCCTTGTCGACCTTGCCCTTGGCCTGGAGCTCCTTCACCGACTCCGTCAGGGAGTTGGTGACGGAGTTCAGGATCTTCATGCGGATCTTGTAGAACCGCTTGTCGCCCTCGGCCGCGCCGAGGTCGACGACTCGCAGGATCGCGTCGTTGCTGCGCCAGAACTCGAGGAACCCGTCCACGAGTTCCTCGGCGGCCGCCCAGCCGGCCTTGCCGACCCAGTTGCGGCCCTCGACGAGCGCCGTCAACTGCGCGCCCTCCGTGGCCATGTGCTCGGCGATCTCCAGGACGGCGCCCTCGACGTCCGGGAAGTACTGGTAGAAGGTCGCGGGGGAGGTACCGGCCTTGCGAGCGACGTCGATCACCTTGACGTCGCGGTACGGCGAGGAGCTGAGCATCTCGCTGAGGCAGTCGAGCAGCTTCTGCCGCGTCGCCTGGCCGCGCCGGCCGGCGACACGCCCGTCGACGGTGCGTACTTGTCCTGTCATGCCGTCAGCTTACCGAGGGGGGATCGGCGCGCTATTCGGCCGCCTGCAAATGGGGTCAAGGGGCCGCCGACCTGCCCATAAGGGCCCTCGGGGCGGCCTCGGCGGCGGATTCCGGCCGAACCGGACCGGTGGCGCCGGACGCGCGCCGTCCCCGCCCGGGGGGCCGGGCCGGGCCGCTCCGTATCGTGGCGTATCCCCCGAATAGTCTTGTCAACAGGCTGTGGACAAGTTTTCGGGCGGACCATGGAACGCAGGCATGAAAGGCGTGCTGCCGGGACAAGCAGCCCGAAGCGGTACGGAGGGCGCGTAACCGGTCCAACCCGCCCCCGGCCTCCCCGGCCGGCACCCGCACCACCCGGCGCCCACCGCACCACGCGCACCGCCCCGCACGACGGAAGGAACCCGCCCCATGGCCGCAGCCGCATTCGCGGAAGGCTCGCCCTGCTGGGTCGACGCCTCGCTCCCGGACGTCGAGGCGGGCAAGCGCTTCTACGGCGAGCTCTTCGGGTGGACCTTCGGCGGCAGCTCGGGCCCCGAGTACGGCCACTACACCCAGGCCTACAGCCAGGGCCGCAACGTCGCCGCCCTCGCCCCCAAGCCCGACGGCCGCATGCCCACCGTCTGGGGGGTGTACCTGTACACCTCCGACGCCTACGCCTGCGCCGCCCGCATCCGCGCCGCCGGCGGCCAGATGGTGATGGACCCGCAGCCCGTCGGCCCGTACGGCACCGCCGCCATGGCCGCCGACCCCGGCGGCGCCGTCTTCGGCCTCTGGCAGCCCGGCACCCACCACGGCTTCGACGCCCAGGACGAGCCGAACACGTACTGCTGGGCCGAGGTCTACACGCGCGCCCGCGACGCCGTCGACGTCTTCTACGCCAACGTCTTCGGCTACGTCCCCCAGGACCAGGACGACTCCGAGAGCGGCGTCGAGTACCGCGTCTGGTCCCCGCCCGGCAGCGCGCCCGGCCCCGACACGGCCGTCCTGGGGCGCAGCCTGATCACCGACGCCTTCCCGGAGATCATGCCGGCGCACTTCCTCGTCTACTTCGCCGTCGCCGACTGCGACCGCGCCGTCGGCACGGTGCAGCGGCTCGGCGGGCGCGTCACCGCCGACCCGTTCGACACGCCGTACGGGCGGATCGCGGTCGTCGCCGACAATCAGGGGGCCGTGTTCGCCCTCCTGTCGGAGCCGCGCGCGAACGCACACCCGCAGCCGGGGCCGGACCAGGCGCGGGCCTGACAGAATCGGGTCGTACCGGTGCGCGCGCGGCTGGCAGGCGCGCACGGGTGGAAGCGGGTCCGGCAGGGGCCCGTACGGGGAGGTAGTGGAGGCGAGTGGTGGAGCAGCTGACGCAGCACGACCCGAGACGGATCGGCCCCTTCGAGGTGCTGGGACGGCTCGGCGCCGGCGGCATGGGGCTGGTCTATCTCGCACGGTCGGCATCCGGGCGCCGGGTCGCGATCAAGACGGTGCGGACCGAACTCGCCGAGGACCAGCTGTTCCGGGTGCGCTTCACCCGCGAGGTCGAGGCGGCGCGCGCCGTGTCCGGCTTCTACACGGCGGCCGTCGTGGACGCCGATCCGCGCGCGGCGGTGCCCTGGCTGGCCACCGCGTACGTCCCCGCGCCCTCGCTGGAGGAGATCGTCAACGAGTGCGGGCCGATGCCCGCGCAGGCCGTACGGTGGCTCGCGGCCGGCATCGCCGAGGCGCTGCAGTCGATCCACGGCGCGGGCCTGGTGCACCGCGACCTGAAGCCGTCCAACGTGCTCGTCGTAGAGGACGGCCCCCGCGTGATCGACTTCGGCATCGCGAGCGGGGTGTCCAACACCCGCCTGACCATGACGAACGTCGCCGTCGGCACCCCGGCGTACATGTCGCCCGAGCAGGCGAAGGACTCGCGCAGCGTCAAGGGCGCCAGCGACGTCTTCTCGCTCGGCTCGACCCTGGTCTTCGCCGCGACCGGGCACCCGCCGTACCACGGGGCGAACCCGGTCGAGACGGTGTTCATGCTGCTGCGCGAGGGCCCCAACCTGGAGGGCCTGCCCGACGAGCTGCGGCCGCTGATCGACTCGTGCATGCAGATGGACGCCACCCAGCGCCCGACCCCCGCCGACCTCCAGGCGCAGCTCGCCCCGCACCTGTTCGACGGCGGCGACGACAGCGGGACGGCCTCGGCGTGGCTCCCGGAGCGGGCCGTCGCGATGATCGAGGCCCGGCGGGCCGGCAACCGTACGGGGACCACCCCGGCCCCGGCGGTCCGGGCCCCCGGCGGCTCGTCGGCCCCGCCCGCCGGCCCCGCCACGCACCGCCGGCCCCCGCGCGGCGCCGCCGACCCGTGGGTGGACCCGCGGACCGGGCAGGCCGCGCCGCCGCGGCCGGACCGGCCGCCGCTGACCCCGGCCCCGGTGCAGGGCCCCGCTCCCGTGCCGGTCCAGAGCCCCGCCCCGGTGCCGGTGTCCTCCATGCCCGGCATGCCCGTACGGCTCGGCGGCTCGCCGGTGCCGATCGGGCCCGGCCCGCGCGCGACGGCCTCCGCCCCGGCGGGGCTCGCCGCAGCGGACTCGGCGACCGGCTGGGTGCGCCCGCCGGCCGGCACCCCGGCTGCCGCCGCGGCCCCGGTGGCCACCCCGTCCGTGCCCGCGCCCGGGCCGTCCCCGGACAGCGGCCGCTGGCGGCCGTGGCGCTTCCGCATGTCCAACGAGGTGTGGGGCACCCCGACCGTCGCCGGCGACCTGCTGTACGTGACCTCCTTCGAGGTGCACGCCCTGGACGTCGGCAGTGGCCGACGGCAGTTCAAGACGCGGGACGTCGCCTGGTCCATGGCCGTCGCCGACGGCCGCATCCACGCCTCCGACGGGCCCTCCCTGTACGCGCTCGACGCCACCGACGGCTCCGAGCGGTGGCGGCTGTCCACCGAGGCCTGGGTGTACGCGCTGCGCGCCGAGCGGGGCACCGTCATCACCGCCACGCGCGGCGGGGGCGTCCAGGGCTGGGAGGCGTCGAGCGGGCAGAAGCTGTGGGAGCTGAGCGGCGCCCAGTCCGACTTCGAGACCCCGGAGGCGGCCCCCGTCCTCCACGAGGGCACGGTCTACGTCTGGCAGGACGCCCGGCTGCGCGCGCTGGACGCCCGCTCCGGCCAGGAGGCCTGGTCGTACCCGGTCGGCGACGCGGCCTCCTGCGGCAACGTCCCGGTCCGCGTGACCCCCGCCCCCGACGGCAACGTCTACGTCGCGGCCGGCACGCGGGTGCTGTCCGTGGACCGGGCCTCCGGCCGGGTCCGCTGGCACTTCGAGGCCCCGGCGGTCTTCCTGGCGCCGCCCGCCTTCGCCCCGGGCCCCGCGGTCACCGGCGGCGGGGTCTACCTCGCCGACTACCTGGGCACCGTCTACGCCCTGGACGCCGCCACCGGCAAGGACCGCTGGCGCATCGCCACCGAGCCGCGCCCGGCGGTGGACCCGGTGCTGGTGGCGAACGGCAACGTCCACCTGGGCGCCGGCAGCGCCCTGTACACCCTCGACGCGGTCACCGGCACCCCGAAGTGGCGGTTCGCGGCGGGCGGCGAGATCACCGGCCCCCCGGTGGTCGCGGACGGCCGGGTCCACTTCGGCTCGGCCGACCACTGCCTGTACACCCTGGACGCGGCCGGCGGGCAGCTCCGCTGGAAGCTGGCGACGGGCGGCGAGATCACCGGCGCCCCGGTGGCGGAGGCGGGCGTGGTCTACGCGTGCAGCAAGGACCGCTGCGTCTACGCCCTGGACGCCGCCAAGGGCACGGGCACCCGTACGGGCGCCTGACCCGCGCGAACGGCCCCGGGCACGGCGGCCGGGGCCCGCCGCCGTGCCCGGGGCCGGCCCCGGGCACGAGGCGTCCCGGCGGATCCTCCGGAGTGACCCGGACGGGTCGCCGGGCGCGCCACGGGGGCGTCTGCGGCCCCCGGCGGGGTGCGGTTCGTACCGGGAGTGACAGGATGGGACCCATGAGCAACGTTTACTTCGACATCAACATCGACGGCGCCCCCGCCGGCCGCATCGTCTTCGCCCTCTTCGACGAGGTCGTCCCGAAGACCGCCCGGAACTTCCGCGAGCTGGCCACCGGCCAGAACGGCTTCGGCTACGCCGGCTCGGGCTTCCACCGCGTCATCCCGCAGTTCATGCTGCAGGGCGGTGACTTCACCAACCACAACGGCACCGGTGGCAAGAGCATCTACGGCGCGAAGTTCGAGGACGAGAACTTCCAGCTGAAGCACGACCGCCCGTACCTGCTGTCGATGGCGAACGCCGGCCGCAACACCAACGGCTCGCAGTTCTTCATCACCACCGTCGTCACCCCGTGGCTGGACGGCAAGCACGTCGTCTTCGGCGAGGTCGTCCAGGGCCAGGACATCGTCGACAAGATCGAGAAGCTGGGCACCCCGTCCGGCTCCACCAAGGGCAAGATCGAGATCGCCGCTTCCGGCACCGTCGAGGCCTGATCCACGCACGCGCCGGTCGGCCCCGCTCCCCTCACCGGGGTGCGGGGCCGCCGCCGTTCCCGTACTCCGGCCCGGGGCCCGTCGTGTCCCTCGGCAGCGCGCGGCGGGCCCGCCGGGGGCGGCCGCGCATGACCACCGCCGCCAGCAGGAGCAGCGCGCCCGCGCCGAAGGCGTTGGCGACGCCGTCGCCGATGCCCGTCCCGTCGGAGCCGACCGACAGGCCCCCGGCCGCCTGCCCCTGGCGGACCGCCCAGAGCACCGCGAAGCCCAGCACGACGACCCCGGCGAGCGCCATCAGCAGCCGCGAGCGCCGCACGATCGCGAACAGCACGAGCAGCGCCGCGACGAGGGACGGCAGCAGCAGCGACCCCCACAGCGCGGCCCCGTCCCCGGTGATGCCCGGGCCGGAGAAAAGCTCCTCGACCCGGTAGTCGCGCCCGCGACGGCCGTCGTACCAGGCCCGGAAGGGGCTCCAGACGGCGGCCGCCGCTCCGATCAGGCCCATGAGCGAGCCGAGTACGTTGCGGATCATGTCCGGGCCTCGGGGGTGGGGGTCATGATCCCGACGCTACGCCCGGCCCCCGGGCGTCGCACGCGGGGCGCGTCAGGACGTGGCGCGGGCCGCTTCGACGCGGGCGCGCAGGGCGTCGTTCATCGCGGTGAGGTCGCGCGCGGTCCCCGCCGGCAGCCGGCCGAGGAAGGGGACCAGCAGACCGCGGAAGCGCTCGCCGTGCTGCAGCCGGGTCGAGCGGCCGGGGCCCTCGGACAGGCGCAGGAAGTGCTCGCCGTCCAAGAGGCCGCGGACGAGGAAGTGGCCGGTCCAGCGCAGCTCCGTGCCGGGAACGGCCACGACGACGGTCGGCCGGGAGGTCGTCGGCCTGCCCGACCGCGGGTACGTCGTGAGGGTCAGCCGCTCCCCGGGCACCGCCTCGCCGGCGGCGGCCCGGATGAACGGGTTCCAGGTGCAGTAGCGGGGGAAGTCGGTGAGAACCGCCCAGACCTCTTCGGGGGGTGCGTCGATGGCGATCTCGGTGGCGATGGTGCGCACTGGTGGCGTGCTCCTCGTGGTGGTTGGCGGCCACCGAAGGGACGCGGGCAGGTGCGGTTCGCCGCCGGGTTCGGTGCTCGGGATGCAACCACGCTTTCCGTGGCCCGAACGCCGGCTGGGGGGCGTCTTCGCTGGTGGCGCAGAGAGTGGAGGAGTGCGTTCCGGGTGTCGGGTGGTGAATGCCGACACGTCGGGCAGTGCCGTTCGCCGGGGCCGCCTGCTACGGTGACCGCCTTTGCCGCCCGGGGAGGGGTCGAGGTCATGATGTCCGGACGTGGAAGACGGCTCAGGTTCGCCACGGTGCTCGTGGCGGTGGTGCTGGCCCTCACCGGGTTCTCCACCAGCGGCGGGAGCAGCGGGAAGAGCAAGGGGAAGAGCAGCGGCGGGGGCGGCTGCTCCAGTTCGAAGAGCGCGAAGAAGAAGAGCCACGTCAGCAGCGGCAAGGGCGGCGACAGCACACCCGCCCCCCGCCGCACCCAGGAGCCGGCCACGGCCGTCGTGACCTCGTGCCTCGGCGGCGCCGACGGCCGCTCCACCGTCATCGCGGTCACCTCCCGCCTGGACCGGCCGGCGGCCTTCGAGGTGGTGCTGTACCGGGAGGACGCGAACGGCGTCACCGTGGAGTCGGCCCGCGGGGAGCTGACCCTCGAAGCGCGCGGACGGGGCGACCTGGTCATCGCCATGACCGCGCCCGAGAAGGCCGGCGAGGTGAAGAACTGCCGGATCGGGCCGGTGTCGACCGCCGCGGGCACGGCCTCCCCGAAGCCGACCCGGCCGACGCGGGACACCTCGAAGCCGGACGCCTCGACGCCCGACGCCTCGAAGCCGGACGCCCCGAAGGCGACCGCCCCGCCGACCGTGCCGAAGCCGGGAGCCCCGAAGCCGGGCGCGCCCAGGCCCACCCGCACCCGCTGATCAGCGCAGCCGGAACTCCGCCCCCGGCCGCCGGGACGCGAAGAGCTCCGCCTGCCGCTCCGGCGGCAGGTTGCCCAGCGCGATCAGCGCCGGCGCCTGGTCCAGGGCCTGGCTCAGCGCCGCCCGCTTCGCCGACCACAGGGCCCGCACGGTGCCCTGTACGCCCTCCGTCGGGAACCCCGCCAGGGTCCGCGCCGAGCGCAGCGCCGCCTCCAGCAGCTCCCCGGGCTCCGCCAGCTCGCTGACCAGTCCGATCTCGTACGCCCGCCGCGCGGAGAGCCGTTCCGCCGTGCCCATCAGGGATATCCGGGCGGCCTCGCCGAAGGGCATCCGCTGCGTCATGTACACGGCCTCGTAGGCACTGACCATGCCGTAGGAGGTGTGCGGGTCGAAGTACGTGGCGCTCGTGGAGGAGACGATGAACTCCGCCTCGCCCAGCAGGTAGAACGCGCCGCCGCAGGCCATGCCGTTGACGGCGGCGATCACCGGCTTCCACAGGTCGTTCGCCTTGGGCCCGATCGCCGTCAGCGGGTCGTCGACGGAGTACGGGGACGCCGGCTGCGGCACCCGCGCCGACCGGTCGATGCCCGTGCAGAAGGCGGCGGTGCCCGCACCGGTCAGCACCACCGCCCGCACGCCGGCGTCGAAGCGCAGCTCGCGCCACACCGCGGCCAGCGCGGCGGCCGTCTCCAGGTCGATCGCGTTGTGCCGGTGCTCCCGGTCCAGGGTGACGACCGCGACCCCGGCCCCCTCGTCCCGCTCCACGCGCAGCGTCACGGCTTCTCCAGGATCCAGCGCGGCACGCTCATCCCGCCGGTCTCGGTGAACACCACCTGCACCCGGGCGCCGATGCGCAGCCGGGCCGGGTCCACGGAGTCGAGCGGGGCGTCGGCGGAGGCGACCAGGTTCCCGGCCAGCCGGATCCGCGGCGCGTCCGCCAGCTCCACGAGGATGACGTTGTACGGGGCCTGCGCGGCGTACGCGGGCAGCAGCGGCGGGTACGGCCGGACGTAGGACCAGATCCGGCCCCGGCCGTTCATCGGGCGCCACTCGGAGTCGAAGGACCGGCAGTGCGGGCAGCAGGGCCGGGGCGGGAAGCGCAGCCGGCCGCACGCGGCGCAGGCCTGGACGCGCAGTTCGCCGCGGGCGGCGTACTCCCAGAAGGGGGCGCCGTCCTCGTCGGGCACGGGCAGCAGGAGGGACTCTTCGGCGGTGGTCATCGGTCGGCTCCTCACGCACGCAGCAGGATCGCGGACGTCGGCACGCCCTCGCCCGCCGTCACCAGGCAGGTCGAGGCGTCCGGCACCTGGGCGGTGGAGGTGCCGCGCAGCTGCTTGACGCCCTCGTTGATCAGGTTGAACCCGTGGACGTAGGCCTCGCTGAGCCCGCCGCCGCCGGTGTTGATCGGCAGCCGGCCGCCCGTCTCCAGCGCCCCGCCCTCGGTGAAGGCGGCGCCCTCGCCGCGCCCGCAGAAGCCGTAGCCCTCCAGGGAGAGCGGGATCAGGGGGGTGAAGGCGTCGTAGATCTGGGCGACGTCCACGTCGGCGGGCCCGAAGTCGGCCTGCTTCCACAGGTGGCGGGCGGCGGTCCAGGCGGGGCCGGACAGCGGGTCGTCGTTCCAGTAGTTGACCATCCCGTGGTGCTGGGAGGGCAGCCCCTGGGCGACGGAGTGCACGTAGACGGGCTTCTGGCGGCAGTCGCGGGCGCGTTCGGCGGAGACGACCACGCAGGCGAGCGCTCCGTCGGTCTCCAGGCAGTTGTCGAACAGGCAGAGCGGGTCGCTGATCATGCGGGAGGTCATGTACATCTCGCGGGTCAGCGGGCGCTCGTACATCATCGCCGCGGGGTTCTCGTTGGCCCGGTTGCGGCAGGCCATCGCGACGTTGAAGAGGTGGTCGCGGGTGGCCCCGTACTCGTGCATGTAGCGCCGCGCCAGCATGCCGATCTCGTCGGCGGGGCGCAGGAGTCCGAAGGGGCGGGTCCACTGGCCGGGGGTGGGCAGCTGGACGGCGGTGTTCTTCCAGGGTCTGGGCCCCGAGCCGCGTTTGCGGGAGCGCCAGGCGACGCCGACGGTGGCCTGGCCGGCGGCTATGGCGGCGGCGAGGTGGCCGACGGTGGCGCAGGAGCCGCCGCCGCCGTAGCCGACCTTGGAGAAGAAGGTGACGTCGCCGGCGCCGATGGCCTTGGCGACCTCGACCTCGTCGGTCTCCTCCATCGTGTAGGAGGCGAAGGCGTCGACCTCGGACGGATCGATGCCGGCGTCGGCGAGGGCCGCGAGGACGGCCCGGCAGGCCAGTTCCTTCTCGGACGCCGGCAGCCGTTTGGCGAAGGCGGTCTGGCCGATGCCGACGATTGCCGTAGCGTCCTTGAGCGTTGCCGCCATCGCCACCTCCGGGGGTGCGCCAGTACTGACAGCCGCGAAGGCTACAGCTAATCTGACGGATAGTCAGCTACTGGGATCCAGGGAGGGCGGGCGGATGTACGAGGGCACGGGCGCGGACGGTCTCGACCACGGCTCGGAAGGCGGCACCGGCCAGGAGGACCCGCCCCCGCAGGCCCCCGCCGGCGCACCCGCCGACCCCCGGGGCGACCTGCGCTGGGGGACCGTCGCAGGGCTCGTCCGGGACGCCGCCGAACGGTACGGCGACCGCGAGGCCGTCGCCGACGGGCGGGTCCGCATCACCTACGCCGAGCTCGGCGCCCGCGTCGAGCGGGCCGCCGCCGCCTGCCTCGCCGCCGGCGTCGCGGCGGGCGACCGGGTCGCCGTCTGGGCGCCCAACACGCTGGAGTGGATCGTCTCCGCCCTCGGCGCCGTCTCCGCGGGCGCGGTGCTCGTCCCCCTCAACACCCGCTTCAAGGGCGCGGAAGCGGCGTACGTCCTGCGACGCAGCCGGGCCCGCCTGCTGTTCGTCACCGGCACCTTCCTCGGCACCTCCTACGTCGCCTCACTGCGCCGTGCGGCGGCCGAAGGACCCGGCACCGGGCCCCTGCCCGCGCTGCCCCACCTGGAGCAGGTCGTCGTCCTCGCCGACGACGCCCCCGAGACCTTCCGCACCTGGAAGGACTTCCTCGCCGGCGGGGACGCGGTACCCGCCCGGACCGTCCGCGCACGCGCCGACGCGATACGCCCCGACACCCCCTCCGACATCATCTACACCTCCGGCACCACCGGCAGCCCCAAGGGCGCCGTCATCACCCACGCCCAGACCCTGCGCTGCTACGCCGTCTGGAGCGAGCTCGCCGGACTGCGCGAAGGCGACCGCTACCTCATCGCGAACCCCTTCTTCCACACCTTCGGCTACAAGGCCGGGATCATCGCCTGCCTGATGCGCGGCGCCACGATGGTCCCCCAGCCCGTGTTCGACGTGGACACCGTCCTCGCCAACATCGCCGCCGAGCGGATCTCCGTCCTCCCCGGCCCGCCCACCCTCCACCAGTCCCTCCTCGACCACCCCCAGCGCGCCCGGCACGACCTGTCGGCCCTGCGCCTGGTCGTCACCGGCGCCGCCGTGGTCCCCCTCCAGCTCGTCGAACGGCTGCGCGCCGAACTGCGCATCGCCACTGTCCTCACCGCGTACGGGCTCTCCGAGGCGGGCGGCATCGTCACCATGTGCCGGCGCGACGACCCGGCCGAGACCGTCGCCGCCACCTCCGGGCGGGCCATCCCCGACACCGAGGTGCGCGTCACCGGCCCCGACGGGACCGCCCTGGCCGCCGGAGAGGCCGGCGAGGTACGGGTCCGCGGCCACCACGTCATGCGCGGCTACTTCGAGGACCCCGAGGGCACGGCCGCCGCGATCACCCCCGACGGCTGGCTGCGCACCGGTGACATCGGCGTCCTTGACGCGGCGGGCAACCTGCGCATCACCGACCGGATCAAGGACATGTTCATCGTCGGCGGCTTCAACGCCTACCCCGCCGAGATCGAACAGCTCCTCGGCCTGCACCCGGACGTCGCCGACGTCGCCGTGGTCGGCATCCCCGACCCCCGGCTCGGCGAGGTCGGCAAGGCGTACGCGGTCCGCCGCCCGGGCTCCACCCTCACCGCCGACGACCTGATCGCCTGGTCCCGCCGCGAGATGGCCAACTACAAGGTCCCCAGGGAAGTGGAGTTCCTCCCCGCCCTCCCGCGCAACGCCGGCGGCAAGGTCCTGAAGACGGAACTGCGGGCCCGCCGCGGACCGGCGGAGGAAACGGCCAACGGGGGTGGGCCAAACCCTGCATGACGCCCCGTCGGCCACCGTCAGTACGCTGTGCCCTCCGAAGATCGGATCGTATGGAGATGGGCACGATGAGCAGCGACGCACCCCGTCAGGACTGGCCGACACCCCCGGGGTACCCGCCGCCCGGCCCGGCGTACGGGGCCCCCGGCACACCGCCGTCGGCCGCCCCGCCGAGCGCCTCCTCGCACCGGGGCGCCTGGATCGGCGCGGGAGCCACCCTGGTGGCCGCCGTGATCGGCGTCGTCGGCACCTACATGGTGGCCGGCAACAACAGCCCGGCGTCCCCCGCGAAGAACCCGGCGGCCGCCGCCGCGACCCCCGCGGCGCAGGCCCCGGGCGCGGCCGCCGCCCCGTCGGACCCCGCCCCGCCGCAGTCCTCGCCGTCCCCGGCCGCGTCGGCCCCCCGGACGCCCTCCGGGAAGCCGCCCGGCACCGTCCAGTGGGAGGGCGCCCTGGTGATCGAGTACGCCGGCCCCAAGGACCTGGACGCGGCGCCCCCGGAGGAGTCCGAGGTCAACAGCGACAACGACTTCTCCGTCTACTCCTTCGGCAACGAGCGTCTGCGTCCCGAAGGCGGAGCCAAGCTGATGGTGTGGGAGGGCCCGTCGAAGGTGCCCTCGTACGAGGACTGCGCCGGGGTCGTCGACACCCTCGGGACCACCAAGGAGGCGGATCTCAAGACCGGCAGGGTCTTCTGCGGCAAGACGAAGGAGGGCCGCGTCGTGCGGCTGACCGTCAAGCGGTTCGCCGGGGGCGGCGGCACCACGAACGGCACGTTCGACGTCGTCGTATGGGGCAAGTGACGGAACCGGAACCGGCCGGGCCGACCGACGGGCAGGCACCGGGAGGGCGTTAGCCTGCACGGATGAGGTCGAATCAGTCAGGCGTCCGATTCCGATTCCGCTTCCGGTCCCGTCGCCCGGTCCGGGCGGCGGGCGTGGCCTGGGCCGTCACCGGCGCGCTGGGCCTGTGCACCCTGGGCTGGTTCACCCTCGTCCCGACGCCCGGCCCGGCCGGCGGCGGCACCCCCGCGACACCGAAGAAGGCACCCGGGCTGACCGCCGCCGTCTCCGCACCCTTCAGCGCCTTCACCGAGGGCTACGACTGCTACCGCATCCCCACCCTCGTCACCACCAAGGACGGCACCCTGCTGGCCCTCGCCGAGGCCCGCACCGCGAGCTGCAACGACATCGGCGACATCGACATCGTGCTCAAGCGCTCCACCGACGAGGGCCGCACCTGGGGCCCCCTCCAGGTCGTCCGCGGCGCCGGCGACCCCGGCGCCTACGGAAACCCCGTCCCCGTCGTCGACTCCGCATCCGGCCGGATCACCCTGCTGCACGCCTACAGCACCTGGACGCCCGACGCCGACGGCAACCGCGTACGCGGCCCCCGCGAACTGCGCCTGGCCCACAGCACCGACGACGGCGCCGGCTGGACCACCGACCCCGCCCCGCAGCCCCAGCTCAAGGGCGCCGACTGGGCCTGGGTGTCGGTCGGCCCCGGCCACGGCATCCAGCTCACCCCGACCCGCCCCGACCGGCCCGGCCGCCTCGTCGTCAGCGCCGACTACCGCACCGAGGACAACGAATCCGGCGCCCAGCTCCTCTACAGCGACGACGGCGGCCTCAGCTGGCGGCCCGGCGCCCGCTGGGGCGCCCCCGAAGGCACCCCCGCCCCCAACGAGCCCGCCCTGACCCAGCTCCCCGACGGCCGCATCTACGTCAACGCCCGCTCCACCGCCACCTGCGGCACCGCCGACCACCGCGTGGCGGCGATCGTGGAGGACGCCGCCGCACCCGCCGTCCCCGAGCCCGGCTTCGTCCCCGTCACCGACCTCCCGGCCCCGCCCGCCGCGGGCTCCGTGCTCCAGCTGCCCGGCGGGCCCCTGCTGCTGTCCGCGCCCAGCCGCCCCGGCACGGAGTTCTCCGACCGCTGGACCCTGGCCGTGCGCACCTCACAGGACACCGGCCGCACCTGGTCCAAGGGCGGCGCCGTCGTCCTGCGCGAACGCGCCGGCTACTCGGACATGACCGTCCTGCCCGGCGGCCGCGTCGGCCTGCTCTACGAGACCGCCAACGGCACCCCGCACGGCTACGTCAAGTTCACCGCCTTCGGCCCGCACGAGCTCCAGGCCGCCACCGAGGACCTCACCCCGCGCCACACCTCCGACACCAGCCCCTACGGCAACCACGCCGTCGTGCACGGCGCCCCGAAAGCGGGCAACCGCCCGGGCGGCGGCAGGACCCTGCGCTTCGACGGCAAGGACGACTTCCTGCGCCTGATCAACTGCCCCGCCGAACTGCGCATAGGGGACGGCGACTTCGCCGTCGCCACCTGGGTCAAGTACAAGACCCGCGGCCAGGACCGCGACAGCGGCCTGCGCCTGCCCCTGATCTGGGGCTACGGCCAGGGGCCGGCCGCCAGACAGTTCCGCATCGAGGCCGACCCCGCCACCGGCCGCCTCGAAGCCACCGTCAACGCCGGCACCGGCCCCGCCTCCGTGGCCACCCGCGGCCGCGTCGACGACGACGCCTGGCACCACGTGGTCCTCCAGCGCCGGGGCACCCGCCTCGAACTGTCCGTGGACGACGCCCCGCCCGCCACCACCGCGCTCGGCCCGGACCAGATGGACTTCCGGCCCGCCGGGGCCTTCACCATCCACCTCGGCACGCAGCCCGACTACAAGGCCTTCTACGCGGGCGCCCTGGACGACGTACGGATCTACGGCCGCGCCCTGTCCGGCAACGACAAGGCCCGCCTGCGCGCCGGCAACGACGTCACCGACCAGGAACGGGTCCACCTGCCCTTCGACCGCGTCTGGTGACCCGGGAGGCCGGGGCGGTCCGGGCGGTCTAGGCGGGCTTGCGGGCCAGGACCAGCCGCCAGCGCGGGCTGCCGTCCGCGCGGCGCCCGAAGTGCTCCAGGGGGACCGTCTCCACCCGGAAGCCGGCCGCCGCGAGGTCCGCGCGGACGGGGCCGAACGGGAAGGTGCGGTAGTACATCACGAACGGCGGCCGCCACACCGCGTTGCGCACCCGCATCGCCGCGTCGAAGCCGGCCACCGCCCACCACAGCGGCGAGGTGAGCGGGATCGGCGCGCCGACGGGGAAGGCGAAGACCCCGCCGGGCCGCAGCGCGCGGTGCACCTCCGCGAAGAGGGCGGGCCGCTCGGACGGCAGGAAGTGGCCGAAGGCCCCGAAGCTCACCGCGAGGTCGTACGCGTCCCCGAGCTCCCGCGGCAGCGCGAGCGCGTCGGCCCGCACGAGGTCCACGCCCTCGGGATGCGCCCGCTCGGCCTGCGCCAGCATGCCCGCGCTGAGGTCGACCCCGGTGACCCGGCCGCGGCACAGCCGGCGCAGCATCCCCAGGCCGGCGCCGGTGCCGCAGCAGACGTCCAGGCCGGAGCCGAAGGAGCCCTCCCGCCCCGCGAGGGTCTCCTCGACGGCGTCGAGCATCCGGTCGGGGGTGCGGAACGGGGTCCGGTCGAACGTGGGGGCGAGCAGGTCGTAGCCGTGCTCGACGGACGAGAGGGCCTGGACGGCCAGTTCGCGCAGGCTGGGTCCCTGGGAGGTGAACACGCCCACACCCTAGTGGTCCGGACGCGGACGTGCGGTGGCCGCGGTGGTCCCCCTCCGGCCACCGCGGCCACCGCTTCCGTTCCCCCGTGCGGACGGCCCCGAATTCCCCCGAATCCCCCGTGGGCCGTCCGTTCCTGCGTTCTTCCCCCGTACGCCCCCCGAGCGGTCCCCCCGTACGTCCCCCGTACGACCGCTCAAGGGCCCCCCGTACGTCCCCCGTACGTCCCCCGTACGTCGTGCCGTGCTCCCGGTCCTACGGGAGCGGGCCGGACGCGTGGTTGTCCAGCGAGACGATCTCCTCGCCGGAAGCGCGGTGGTCGAGCGGTTCCTCCCCGGGCGCGACCACCGGCGGCTGGGCAGGCGCCTGGGCCGGCGGCTCCAGGCCGATGTCCGCACCCGAGGCGTGGTTGTCGAACGGTCTGATGTCGCCGTCGAGCGGCAGGCTGTTCTCGTTCGTCGTCATCGAATCTCCTGGTGGTGTGTCGGGCCCGTTCGGCGGTTCCCCCGTGGACCGCCGAACGGGTGGTCCTCCAACCGGCCCGGATGCCCCCCGTCGCGCCGGGTCGATGCACCTATCGTGACGCGCGGCGATAAACGAACGATGAACGTCCCCGTCCATCTCCGTCCATCCGCGAACGCCGCAGGTCAGAGCGGTCAGGCGGCCAGTTCCGACGCCAGCAGGGAGCGCACCTCGGCCAGTTCCGCGGAACCGAGCTGCGCGAAGACGCTCTCCGCGTCCCGCCAGCAGGCCCGCGCCCGGTCCGGCTGGCCCAGCCGGCGCAGCGCCTTGCCCAGGACGGTCAGCACGGTGGCCCGGCGCCACTCCCCGCCGATGCCGCGCAGCGCGATGGCCTGCTCGGCGTGCTTGGCGGCCAGGGTGGGCCGCAGGGCCGCCAGGTGGGCTTCGGCGAGCCGGAAGTGCGTGACGCCCTCCCACAGCGGCTGGCGGTTGTCGTGGAACAGCGAGAGGGCCTCGCCGAGCTGTTCCAGCGCCTCGCCGAGCCGGCCGGCCTGGGTGAGGGCGATGCCCAGCGCGTAGCGGCCGTTGGCCAGGCGCAAGGTCAGCCCCATGCGGTCGTAGACGGCGATGCCCTGCCGGGCGAGGTCGATGGCGCTCGTGAGGCGGCCCATGCCGACGTGGATGCGGGAGAGGTTGCACAGGGCGCTGGCCTCGCCGATGTGGTTGTCGTCGGCGCGGAAGTTCTCTATGGCCTCCAGCAGGTACCGCTCGCCGTCCTCGTGGCGGTTCTGGTAGAGGGCGATGATCCCCCGGTCGTTGGGCGCCCAGCAGCTGGGCAGCGGGTCGCCGGCCGCGCGGGCCAGGTCCATGGCCTGGCGGGCCTGGTCGTCGGCCTCGGCGAAGCGGCCGGCGAAGAGGTGGACCATGGTGAGGGTGGTGCGGGCCCGGCCCTCCGCGCGCGGGTCCCGCGCGGCCCGGGCGGCCTCGCAGAGCGTCAGCGCGGCCGATTCGTACTGCTTGGAGTTGGCACCGGACTCGGCGAGGTCCTTGGCCGCCCACAGCAGGTCCACGGCCCGCCGCAGGGCGCCCGGCCGTCCGGCGGACTGGCGGGCGCAGGCCAGCAGCGGGTCGGCTTCGGCGAAGAGCCAGTCCAGGGCGGCGCGGGGGTCGGTGAGGACCAGGCCCGGGTGGCGGGTGGTGCTGAGGTGGGCGGGGAGGCGGTCCCCGGGGCGTTCCACCGCGTACACGCGGGCGGCGGTGGCGAGGTAGAAGTCGAGGAGCCGGTCCAGGGCGTCCTCGCGGCCGCCGCTCGGCTCGTCGCGCTCGGCGCACGCACGCGCGTAGAGCCGTACGAGGTCGTGGAAGCGGTAGCGGCCGGGCGCGGCCGATTCCAGCAGGGAGCAGTCGACTAAAGCCTCCAGGAGGTCCTCGGTGTCGTGTTCGGGCAGGTCGAGCACGGCGGCCGCGGCGGCCAGGGAGACGTCGGGGCCGTCGGCGAGGCCGAGGAGGCGGAAGGCCCGCTGCTGGCCGGGTTCCAGCTGGCCGTAGCCGAGCTCGAAGGTGGCTTTGACGGCGAGGTCGCCGGCCTGGAGCTCGTCGAGGCGGCGGCGCTCGTCGGCGAGCTTGGCGGCGAGGACGGAGACGGTCCAGGTGCGGCGGGCGGCGAGCCTCGACGCGGCGATGCGGATCGCGAGCGGCAGGAACCCGCAGGCGCCGACGACGTCGAGGGCGGCCTGGCGTTCGGCGCCGACCCGTTCGGCGCCCACGATGCGGGTGAACAGCTGCAGGGCCTCCTCGGGGCTCATCACGTCGAGGTCGACGAGATGGGCTCCGGCGAGGCCCGACATCCGGACCCGGCTGGTGACGAGGGCGGCGCAGCCGGCGGTGCCGGGCAGCAGCGGCCGGACCTGGGCGGCGTCGCGGGCGTTGTCGAGCAGCACCAGGACGCGTCGGCCGTCGAGGGTCGAGCGGTAGAGCGCGGCCCGGTCGGCGGGGGAGTCGGGGATGGCGCTGTCGGGGGTGCCGAGGGCGCGCAGGAAGGAGCCGAGGACGGCTTCGGGGAGGGCGGGGCGGGGTTCGGTGCCCTGGAGGTCGACGTAGAGCTGGCCGTCGGGGAAGTGCGGCCGGGCGGCGTGGGCGACGTGCACGGCGAGGGTGGTCTTGCCGACGCCACCGATGCCGGCCAGTGCGGAGACGGCCATGACCTGGCCGCCGGCGCCGGCGAGGATCTCCCCGAGTTCGGCGACGAAGGGGGCGCGGCCGGTGAAGTCGGGGACGGTGGCGGGCAACTGGGCGGGCCTCACGGGTACGGGCGCCGCGGCCGGTACGGGGTCCTCGGCGCGGGCGAGTTCGGTGTCGGCGTTCAGGATCCGCTGCTGGAGGGCGGAGAGCTCGGGGCGGGGGTCGACGCCGAGTTCCTCCGCGAGGAGCCGGCGGGTGTCCGCGTACACGGCGAGGGCCTCGGCCTGGCGGCCGCTGCGGTAGAGGGCGAGCATGAGCAGCTCGCGCAGCCGCTCCTGGAGGGGGTGGGCGGCGGTGAGGGCGGTGAGTTCGGAGACGGCCTCGGCGTGGTGGCCGACCTCCAGGTCGAGGTCGAGGCGGGTCTCCAGCAGCTGGAGGCGCCATTCGGCGAGGCGGGTGCGCTCGGTCTCGGCGTGCGGGCCGGGGACCCCGGCGAGGGGTTCGCCGTCCCACAGGTCCAGGGCACGGGCGAGCAGGGCGCGGGCGAGGGTGCGGTCGCCGGCGGCGCGGGCCTTCTCGGCGTCGGCGGCCAGGCTGCGGGCGATGCCGAGGTCCAGGTCCTCCTGGTGGCGCAGCCGGATGGCGTAGCCGCCGGCGTCGCTGACGAGCAGCCCGGGTTCGAGCACCTTGCGCAGCCGGGAGGCGTACGTGCGGATGGTGGCGAGGGCCTGCTGCGGGGGGTCCTCGCCCCAGATGGCGTCGATCAGCTCGGGCGCGGTGGCGGTGCGGCCGTCGCGCAGCAGCAGTACGGCGAGCAGGGCGCGCTGCTGGGGGCTGCCGGACGGCAGGGCCTCGTCGCCGCGCCAGGCGCGGACGGGGCCGAGGACGGCGAAGCGGTTGCCGGCGGGGACGGGGCCGGCGCCTGCGGGGCCGGACACGGGCGTGTCGGGCGCTGTGCGGGTGCCGGTCCGGGGCCGGGCCGCTTCGGGGTGGTTCCGCTGGTGCGGGATGGGCGGTACGCCGTCCATCTGTGGTCCCCCCTGCCTTCCGTCGGTTTGAGGGTCAGTCTGCCCTGTCTTGCGCGTACACGTCAGCCCGCAGCGGAGTCGGTGGCTCCTGTCCGCCGGGCGACTGCCGCGGGAATAGCTGACGGTTCGTCAGTCCAGCGCTACGGTAGAGCGCATGGAGACCTTCCCGAAGATCATCTCGGTGGACGACCACACGGTGGAGCCCCCCCACGTCTGGCGGGACCGGCTCCCGTCCAGGTACCGCGACACCGGCCCCCGGGTCGTCCGCGCCCCCCTGAAGGACATGACCTTCCTCGGCGGCAAGTTCGCCCCCGTCATGGGTGCGAAGGGCGACGACGGCCCCATCGGCGACTGGTGGGTGTACGAGGACCTGCACCGGCCGCTCACCCGCCTCGACACCGCGGTGGGGTACGACCGTGACGAGATCAAGCTGGAAGTCATCACCTACGAGCAGATGCGCCCGGGCTCCTTCTCGGTTCCCGAGCGGCTCGCCGACATGGACGTCAACCACGTCCAGTCCGCCCTCTGCTTCCCCACCTTCCCCCGCTTCTGCGGCCAGACCTTCACCGAGGCCGAGGACCGCGAGCTGGGGCTGCTCGGCGTACGCGCCTACAACGACTGGATGGTGGAGGAGTGGTGCGGCCCCCTCGCGCAGGGCCGCCTCATCCCCCTGACCCTCATCCCCCTGTGGGACGCCCGCCTCGCCGCGGCCGAGGTCCGGCGCAACGCCGCCCGGGGCGTGCGCGCGGTCGCCTTCTCCGAGATACCCCCGCACCTGGGGCTGCCCTCGATCCACACCGACGAGTGGGACCCGTTCCTGGCGGCGTGCGACGAGACCGGCACGGTCATCGCCATGCACATCGGCTCCTCGTCGCGCATGCCGTCCACCTCGGCGGACGCGCCGCCGGCCGTCGGCTCCACCATCACCTTCGCCAACTGCTGCTTCTCGATGGTCGACTGGCTGATGAGCGGCAAGTTCGAGCGCTTCCCCAACCTGCGGATCATGTATGCCGAGGGCCAGATCGGATGGATCCCCTACATCCTCGAGCGCGCGAACGTGGTCTGGGAGGAGAACCGCGGCTGGGGCGGGGTCGCCGACAAGGTCCACCGCCCGCCGTCGGAACTCTTCGCCGAGCACGTCTTCGGCTGCTTCTTCGACGACGCGTTCGGGCTGCGCAACCTCGACGCCATCGGGGCGGGCAACGTCCTCTACGAGACGGACTACCCGCACTCGGACTCCACCTGGCCGAAGTCCCGCGAGGTGGGCGAGGCCCAGATGGGCCACCTGGACCCGGAGGTGGTGGACCGCATCGTGCGCGGCAACGCCATCGACCTGCTGGGCCTGACGGCGGAGGGCCTCTGGGCGGGGGCGTAGGGGGTGTCCGGCCCCGCCCCCGGCCGCGGACCACCCCATCCGGCCACCCGGATCCCGCCAACCCCGCCCCTGCCGCCCTCCGGGCCTTGCACCCCCGCCCACCGCCAAGGCATGCTCGCCAGGGCGAAGCGGGAGGGATCATGGCGGTGGACAAACGGTCCGTGGTGACGGGGGTGCTGTGCGCGCTGGCGGCGCTGGGCGCCTCCGCGGCGGTGGCGGAGCTGGTGCCGCCGCCCGAGGGGGCCGCTCCCGTACGGGCCAAGTCGGCCGCGCCCTCCGCCTCGGCGACCGGGCCCGCGCGGTCGCAGGCGTCGAAGCCCCAGCTCGCCTCGCCCCCGCCGTCCCCCGTGGCCCCCCGGCCCGGCGTGCCCGGCGGACCCGCCACGTTCACCGGCGCCCTGTTCACCGGCGGCCTGGACGGGGAGCACTTCTGCACCGCGACCGTCGTGCGCAGCCCCGGCAAGAACCTGATCGTCACCGCCGGCCACTGCCTGATGGAGGGCAAGCAGACCGGTGGCGGCGGCGCCGTCTTCGTCCCCGCGTACGCCAACGGCGTCGCCCCGTACGGCGTGTGGAAGCTGGAGGAGGTCTACGAGGACGAGCGCTGGGCCGAGGGCACGGACGACGACTACGACCTCGCCTTCGCCCGCCTCGCCCCCGACGCCAAGGGCCGCACCATCGAGGACGTCACCGGCGGCGCGCCCCTGGACACCACCGGCCGTGCGGGCGAGGAGGTCACGGTGACGGGCTACCCCGCCGACCGCAAGGTCTCCCGCACCTGCACGGCGGTCGCCGTGCGCACCGGCGAGCGGGAGCAGCGCTTCGACTGCGCCGATTTCCCCGGCGGCACCAGCGGCAGCGCCTGGATCGGCCGCGACGGCAAGATCATCGGCATCCTGACCGGCGGGGACACGGACGACGTCTCCACGAGCACGGTCCTCGGCGACTACGCGGCCAAGCTCTACGCGAGGGCCACCGCCGCCCCGCGCTGAACCTGGGCCGCAGGGCGGGCGGGGCGGGGCTGCGGGGCGGCGGCGGGGCCGCTGGGCGGCGGTGTCACACACCGCCCTCGATGAGGGTCCAGCCGGAGGAGACGTGGGGGAGCGGGCCGACGTTGGTGTACGCGCCGCCGACGAGCGTCGAGGTCCAGGCGGTCCCGTCGTTCTTGTAGAAGAGCAGGCTGTCCGAGGTCCGGCCCACCTTGTCCCAGATGCCGGAGGTGCCGGCCCGGCGGAAGGAGATGCCGGTGCCGTCGGTGGCCTCGGACACCCCGAACCGGAGCTCGCGGCCCACCCGCGCCCAGGACAGCACCGAGTCGTCCGTCGCGGTCAGCTCGCCCAGGAAGTCGCCCCGCGGGATCTCGCTCCTGTGCCTGTAGACGCCGCCCGTGAGGGTCCCGGCGCCCAGGTTGCTCCAGGGGAACTCGGGCCCGCCGTGGCGGGCCGCGGACACCAGCGTGTCGCAGGAGGCGGCCATCGTCCCCCAGTTGGGGCTGAAGTTGTCGTACGCGCGCACCTGGCGGAACGCGCCGTTCTTGAGGGTGCCCGTCGAGCCGTGGCCGTTGGTCCCGTCGTAGAAGAGGACGGAGTCGCCGGAGGCCTCGACGAAGGTCCAGCCCGGGGCGAAGGCGTGGTGCCTGGTACGGGTGTACGTGCCGCCCGTGAAGGTGCCGGACTCGCCGGCCCCGGTGCTCTTGTCGTACAGCAGCAGTGAGTCGCGGCTCGCGGCGGCGTGCGTGTAGCCGGCCGGGAGGCGCAGCGTCGCCCTGGCCCGCCAGTGACCGCCGGAGAGCGTGCCCGTGGCGGCTTCGCCGGTGCCGGCCTTGTAGAACAGGATCGAGGTGCTCGGCGTCGTCCGGTCGCAGAACGCCGCGGCGGCGCTCGCGGGCGTGACCGGGCCGGCCAGCAGGGCGGCCGTCGCGGACGTGGCAGTGGCGAGTGCGGCCACCAGGGATTTCCTCATGGATGCTCCCCTTCGCTCCACGGCCGGCCCGCTCGGGGCGCGCGCCGCAGCAGTGCGGTCTGGAGGAGGACGCCGGTACCGCCCGGCCCGGCCGGTCGGCAGCCGCGGCTCCGGCCGCTCGCCGCCGGTCGAACGTCCCCGTTCATCCTGCGCTGCCCGCGGGCGCCCCGCATCTCGGCGCCGGAGTCAGGCGAGCAGCCCGAAGTGGACCGGCTCGGCCGGGGTGCGGGCGAGGAGGTCCGCCAGGCGCGGCGGCCACAGGGGCTCGCCGAGGGTGGCGAGGCGCTGCGGGGAGAGCCACTGCCAGTGGATGCCGGGGGCTTCGAGCACCGGCTCGCGGTGGGGGCCCGTGGTGACGTAGATGTGCTCGTGCTGGCGGACCGGGATGCCCTGGTGGGTGAAGTCGTGCTCCCAGGTGCACAGCAGCCGCTGCGGCTCCAGGTCGGTCCACCCGGTCTCCTCGCGCAGCTCGCGCCGCACGCACTCCTCGGGGGTCTCGCCGGGATCCATGCCGCCGCCCGGGGGGAGCCAGTGGATGCCGACTTCGACGTTGTTCTCGCGGAACAGGAACACGGATCCGCTGGGTGAGAGGACGACAATGCGGGCTGCCTGACGTGGAGTTCTCATCAGATCAGAGTAAGTCGGCGAGGTGGGCGGGCGGGAGGGGTCGGTGGTGGGCGGGACACTGACCCCCTGAACGGGATCCCGCCCACACCCGACCCCTCCCGCCCACCCGCCCCCTACCCCGCCCGCAGAGCCAGGGTCGGGCTCAGGCGGGCGGCGCGGGCCGCCGGGTAGAGGCCCGCCAGGGTGCCGATGGCCAGGGTGGCCGCGAAGCCGCCCGAGACCGCCCAGGGCGGGACCACCCAGGGGAGGCCGCCGGCCCGGGCGTAGACCCCCGTGGCCGCCCCGCCCAGGGCGATGCCCGCCAGCCCCCCGAGGCCCGAAAGGAGCAGGGACTCGGTGACGAACTGGATCCGGATCTGCCCCTTCGTGGCGCCGAGCGAGCGGCGCAGGCCGATCTCGTGGCGGCGCTCCAGCACCGAGATGATCATGGTGTTGGCGACGCCGACCCCGCCCACCAGGAGGGCGATCCCGCCCAGGCCGAGCAGCAGGGTGCTGAACGCGCCCTCCGTGGCCGCCTTCGCCTGGAGCGCCGCCGAAGGGTCCGTCACCGAAACCGCGCTCGGCGTACGGGGGTTGGCCGTCCGGGGGATGAGGGCCCGGACGGCGGCGACCCGGTCGTCCGCCGAGCGCTCGTAGACCGCCGTCGGGTGGCCGTCGAAGCCCAGCAGCCGCTCGGCCGCCTCCCAGCCGACCAGGGCCGCGCGTTCGATCTCCGGAGCGAGCGGGACCGGGTCCAGGATGCCGACGACCGTGAAGTGGCGTCCGGCGACGAACACCTGCTGCCCCGGCTCCGTGATGCCCAGCCGCCTCGCCGCGACGTGCCCGAGCACCACCGACGGGTAGCGGCCGGTGGCCCCGTTCAGCCAGCCGCCCCGGGCGACGGAGGCCCGCAGGGTTCCCGGCAGGTCGTCCTTGACGGCCTTCAGCACGATGCCACCGGTCTCCTCCTTCGGGATGTTCTCCGACCGGCGGACGGACTCCCCGACGTCACCCGTGGTGCCGACCGACCGCACCCCCTCGATGCGGGAGATCATGCCCGGGGCCTCCGGGGGCAGCTTCGTGTCCTGCCCCGAGAACATGGCGGCCCCCGGGGTGGCCACGAGCATGTTCGTGCCCAGGGCGTCGAGTTCCCGCAGGAGCTTGGCCTGGCTGGAGGAGGAGATGCCGACCACCGCGATCATCGTCGCGATGCCGATCGCGATCCCGAGCGCCGACAGGAACACCCGTACGGGGCGCGAGCGCAGCCCCGCCGACCCGGCGTGCAGGACGTCGCGCGGCGTGAGCCTGGGCGGTCTGAGCCGCGTACGGGTCCTCGTCCGGCCGCCCGTCACAGCGCCCCCGCCGTATCCGCACCGCGGACGTCCGCGACGATCTCACCGTCGCGGATGCGCACCTGCCGGGGCAGGCTCGACGCGATCTCCTGGTCGTGGGTGATCACGGCGATGGTGGCCCCGTCCTCGTTCAGCTCGTGCAGCAGCTCCATCACCGACCGCCCGGACGCCGTGTCCAGCGCCCCCGTCGGCTCGTCGGCCAGCAGCAGGTCCGGTTCGCCCGCCACCGCCCGGGCGATGGCCACCCGCTGCTTCTGCCCGCCCGACAGCTCGTGGGGCCGGTGCTCCATCCGGTCGCCGAGTCCGACCCGCTCCAGCGCCCGCGCCGCCCGGCGGCCGCGCTCGGCGCGCGAGAGCCCGGAGTACAGCAGTCCCTCGGCGACGTTCGCCCGGGCGCTGAGCCCCGGCACCAGGTGGAAGGACTGGAAGACGAAGCCGATGTGGCGCGAGCGCAGCGCCGACAGCGAGCGGTCCGACAGGGCGGCGACGTCGTGGCCGGCGATCCGCACGGTGCCCGCGCTCGGCCGGTCCAGGGTGCCGACGACGTGCAGCAGCGTCGACTTGCCGGATCCCGAGGGGCCGACGATGGCGAGGAGTTCCCCGCTCAGGACGGTCATGCCGACCCCGCGCAGGGCCACGACCCCGCCCGGGTACTCCTTGGTGACCCCGGCCAGCTCGACGACCGGCCGTGCGTGCTCCCTCACAGCTTCGGCACCCCCACCCGCATGCCCTCCGCGAGGCCGCCGCCGCTGACCTCGACGCGGCCCTTGCCGAACATGCCCAGCTCCACCGGCACCTCGCGGGCCCGGCCGTTCTCGACGACCTGCACGCCGAAGCCGCCGCCGGGCAGCGCGAGCAGCGCGCCGACCGGTACGGAGAGCACGCCGGTGCGGGTCTCTCCGGTCAGCTCCACCGACACGGGGGACTGCTCGGGGCCCTTGACCTCGCCGGGGTGGTCGAAGACGACGCTCACGTCGACCTTGGCCTTCTTGTCCCCGCCACCCCCGCCGCCCCCGCCGGCTCCCGCACCCGATCCGTCCGGGCCGCCCGGGCCGTCCGTCCCCGCCGTGCCGCCCACCGCATCGACCTTCCCCGTCGCGCTGCCGCCGCCCGGCAGCCGTACCGTCACCCCGTCCCCCGCCTTCACCGCGCCCGCCTTCGCCGCGTCCAGCTGGAAGCGGACGATCCGCTCGGTGCCGGTCACGGTCAGCACCGGCTTGCCCGGCCCGGGCTCGTCGCCGAGCGCCGCGTCGGACCGCTTCACCCGCTGCGGCCCCGGGGCGAAGGCGACGTCCTCCCGGGCGACCTCGCCCGTCTCCGGCGCCCTGTGCGCCTTCTGCCAGCGCTTGACCGCCGCCGCCGTACCCGCCGTGAAGGTGGCGTCCTGCGCGTCCAGCCCCGTCCCGTACCCCAGGGCGATCAGGTTCCGCTTCAGCTGCCGGACGTCCTCACCCTTGTCCCCGCTCTTCAGCGGCCGGTACATGGGCGTGGCCCCGTACATCAGCCGGACCGCCTTCCCGTTGACCTCGAAGAGCCGCCCGTCCCGCTCGACGGCCGAACCCTCGGCGGCGATCCAGGTGAGGACCCCCGCCCCGGGCGCGCCCAGCCGGCGCTCCTGCGCGTAGCCGAGGGTGCCGTCCACCTGGAGGCCCGAGCTGAGGTCGCCGCGCTGCACCGGGGCCGTCGCCGGCGGCAGGGCATCGGCGCCGTGTCGCCGCTCGCCGTCCCGCGCGGGCGGGGCCAGGACGGCGTAGCCCCCGCCCGACACGGCCAGGACGGCCGCCAGCGAGCCGACCAGCCACGCCGCGCGCCGCCGCCGGGCCGCCATCAGGCCGCTTCGCACTTCTTCTGGGCCTCCTCGAAGGCCTTCTCCTGCCCCTTGGGGACCTCGATGCCGCTCTTCATGCCGCCGCTGTACTCGGGGTCCTTCAGGTCCACGCCGTTCTCGCGCATGCAGCGGACCCAGCGCAGCTCCTTGTCCTTCTGCTCCTGCGTGGGGCCCTCCCCGGAGCCGGTGCGCATGCCGCAGGCCTTCATGGCCTCCTCCATCTTCTGCGGGTCCGCACCGCCGCCGACCGTCATCGCGTTCGGGTTCTGGCCCGGCTTCGGGTCGGGGGCGTCTATCCCGTGCTCGCGCAGGCACTGGCGCGTCTTCACGGCGTTGTCGGCGTCGGCCCCGCCGCCGCCGCTGCTGCCGCTGCCCCCGCCGGCTGAGCCGTCGTTCGTGCAGGCGGTGACGAAGAGGGCCAGGCCCGTGAGGGCCGCGGCCGTGGTCATGGTCAGGGATCGCTTCATGGGGCGAAGCGTGCGCGGAAGCGGTGTTTCGCTTCTCTCCCGCAGGCCGCTTACAACGGCGAAACGTGCGCCTCCTGTAGAGAGGACGGCATGCGAGTTCTGGTGGTGGAGGACGAGGAGTTCCTGCGGGAGATGATCGCCGAGGGGCTCCGCGGCGACGCGCTCGCCGTGGACGAGGCCGGCGACGGGCTGGAGGCGCTGCGCCGGCTGCGCCTGGGCGAGTACGACGTCCTCGTCCTCGACCGGGACCTCCCGGGCCTGCACGGCGACGAGGTGTGCCGGCAGGTGGTGCGGGAGCGGCTGCTGACCCGGGTGCTGATGCTGACCGCCTCCGGGACCGTACGGGACCGGGTGGAGGGCCTGGGTCTGGGCGCCGACGACTACCTCACCAAGCCCTTCGCGTACGACGAGCTCCTCGCGCGCGTCCTGGCGCTCGGCCGGCGCGCCCACCCGGCGCTGCCGCCGGTCCTGGAGCGGGCCGGGATCGCCCTGGACACCGCGCGCCGCTCCGCCTCCCGCGACGGGCACCGCCTGGCGCTCTCGCGCAAGGAGTTCGCGGTGCTGGAGGCGCTGCTGCGGGCCGAGGGGGCGGTGCTGAGCAGCGACGACCTGATCGAGCGGGTGTGGGAGGAGGAGGCCGGCTACCGGACCAGCGCCGTGCGGGTCACGCTCAGCAAGCTGCGCGCCAAGCTGGGCGAGCCGCCGCTGATCGAGACGGTGCCGGGAGCGGGCTACCGCATCACGGACGCCCCGGACACCCCTCTCCAGAGCGGTGTTCCGCGATGAGAGCGGTGCTCCGTTCCGAGCGCACCCGTCTCACCGCGCTGTACGGCGCGCTGCTGCTCCTCGCGGGCGGCGGCCTGGTCGCGCTGGTCAACGTCCTGCTGCGCACCGGCCTCTACTCCCGCATCAACGGCGCCGTCACCACCGTCATGCCGGGCCTGCCCGTCGCCTCGGACGGCGCCACGCCCCTCCCCGCCGACCGCACCTTCGAACCCGCGCACAAACTGCCGCCCGGCACCGCACCGACCCAGGAGCAGATCGAGCAGTGGCGGGTCACCCAGAACCTCTCCGACGCCGCGGCCCGGGCCGCCCTCCAGGAGCTGACCCTGGTCTCCCTCGTCGCCCTCGCCCTCTTCGCCGTCCTGTCGGTCTGGCTCGCCTGGTGGATGGCGGGCCGCGTCCTGCGCCCCGTCGCGGTGATCACCGAGACGGCCCGCCGCCTGTCGGGGGCGAACCTGCACGAGCGGATCGGGCTCCAGGCCCCGCCGGGTGAGCTCAAGCGGCTGGCGGACACCTTCGACGGGATGCTCGACCGGATCCAGGACCTGGTCGGGGCGCAGCGCCGGTTCGCCGCCAACGCCGCGCACGAGCTGCGCACCCCGCTCGCCGTGCAGCGGGCCGCCGCCGAGATCGGGCTGGCGGGGGATCCGGGGCCGGCGAAGGTGGCGCGGATCCGGGAGCGGCTCATCGCGGTGGCCGACTCCAGTGAGCACCTCGTGGAGTCGCTGCTGCTGCTCGCGGTGTCGGAGGAGGGGCTTGAGTCGGCCGCCCCGGTGGACCTGGCGTCCCTGACGGCGGGGGAACTCTCCACGGCCCTCCCGGCCCCGGCCCCGGCCGCCGCCGCCCCGGCCCCCGCCTCCCCGCCGGTTCCGCTTCCGGGGGCGGAGCCCGCTCCCGCGCTGACCGTCGTACGGGACCTCGTGCCGGTGACGGTGAGCGGCGACGCCGCACTGCTCGGGCACCTGGTGCGCAACCTCCTCGCCAACGCCGTGCGCCACAACCGCCCGGGCGGCCGGGTGCGCGTGACGACCTCCGCCGAGGGGGTGCTGACGGTGTCCAACACCGGCCCGCTGATCGATCCCGGTGACGTGCCGCGCCTGCTGGAGCCCTTCCGCCGCCGCGCGGAACGCCGTCACACCGCAGGTGAGGGCGCCGGCCTGGGGCTGTCGATCGTCGCCTCGATCGCGCGGGCGCACGGCGCGCGCCTCCTCGCCGAGGCCAATCCGGAGCCCGACGGCGGGCTGACCGTCCGGGTCCGCTTTCCCGCGCCGCAGGGACGGCGAGAGACCGCGCTTCACCCGGAACGATGATCAGCTGATGTACCTTCAGGGGGATGAGCAAGCACGCCCGAGCCCGCTCCCGCTTCCGGACCGGTGGCCGTACGCAGCCCCGTACGGGCCCCCGCGCTGCCGGCCGTCGGCGTTCCGCTTCGGCCGGCCGGCCGCCGAGGGCCCTGATCGCCGTGGCCGTCCTCGGCCTGCTGACCTTCGCCGCCGCCTGGCTGCACGCCCTGCACGAGCAGCCCGGCGCGCCCGTCCCGGCGGCCCGCTCCGACGCCCGCCCCCGGGGCCAGGCCCAGGACCGGACCCCAAGCCCGGCCGCGGCTGCGCGGCCGGTGCGGCCCCAGGCGCAGGGGAGCCCCGGGCACGCCGCGCGCGGCACGCCCCGCGCCGACGCCCTGCACGGGCTGCCGGACACCCTCAGTGCCGCGACCCGCGCCCGGATCCCGGGGAGCGCCCGCCAGCTCGTCCTGGTCACCGGCAAGGCCCCGGACTCCTCGGACTCCACCGTCACCTTCTTCACCCGGACCGGCGCCGGCGCCGACTGGTCCCCGGCCGGGCACTGGCCGGCCCGCAACGGCGCCAAGGGCTGGTCCACGGAGCGCGAGTACGGGGACCTGACCTCCCCGCAGGGCGTGTTCTCCCTGACCGACGCGGGCGGACTGCTCCCGGCCCCGCCCGGTACGAAGCTCCCCTACGACCAGGACCGGGCGTTCGTCCCGTCGGGCCTGGGCGTCAACGGCGAGTCGCTGGACGGCTCCTTCGACTACGTCGTGGCGATCGACTACAACCGCCGCACGGCAGTGTCCCCGCTGGACCCGGCCATGCCGGAGGGCGAGGACAAGGGCGGCAACATCTGGCTCCACGTGGACCACGACGGCCCCTCCCAGGGCTGCGTCGGCCTCCCGAAGGAGGCGATGGAGCAGCTGCTGCGGACCCTGGACCCGGCGGCGAAGCCGGTCATCGCGATGGGGCCGGCGGGCTTTTGACCGTACCGGGCCGGGACGTACCGGACCCGGTCGTATCGGGCCCGGTCGCATCGGGCCCGCCGGTGGCGGGCCCGAGGACCAGCAGCCCGATGTAGGCGAGGTCGAAGACGCAGCACAGCACGCCCAGCCCGAGGACGAAGCCGGATCCCTCCAGCACCCCGAAGAGCACGGTCGGCGCGAGGGTCCCGAGCCACTTGGCGACCGCGATGAGCAGCGACTGCCCGCGCGGGCCGCGCCGGGCGGCGTAGAGGGCGATGAACAGGCCCGACATCAGCAGGTTCTGGAGGAACGCCGAGTAGCGGCTGGCGTCGTGCGCCCCGAAGTGCGCGAGGAACAGCCACTGCACGGCGAAGCCGGCGCCCAGGACGAGGGCGCTCCAGGCGGCGAACAGCGGCCGCGTGACGAAGCCGGGCAGCTCGGCGCGCCCGTGGCGCAGGTAGGTGTACAGGATCACCAGGTCCGCGACGGCCCACACCACGTTGACGACGCCCTGCGGGGACACCCCGGTGCGGAAGTCGTTGACGGCGTAGGTGGCCTCCCAGGCGAGGTTCAGCCCGAGTGCGGCGACGGGCATCGCGTACGTCCGGTCCCGCAGTCCGATCCGGGCGGCTTCGACGTACACGAGGGTCCAGGCGAGCCCGCTCACGAGGGTGAGTGTCAGTTCCACGCCCCGCACCCTAGTTCGTGTCGCCGCCGTCCGACCGGGTGCGTCCCGCCGACCCCTTGCCTGACGGTCCGTCAGCTACGACGATGGCCCGGCACCGCACGACGAATCGGCATACGAAGGCGAGGCGGGCCCGGCATGGCACGCGTGTTTCCGCAAGGCCGGCTGGCGTACGGGATGCAGCTCCCCGTCCAGTCGCAGAGCACCCTCTACGCCGAGCCCTGGGAGGCCGGGGCCGGCGCGGCCGACCTCGCCGAGGTGGCCCGCGCCGCCGACCGGGCCGGCTTCGGCTACCTGGCCACCTGCGACCACGTGGCCATCCCGCGCCGGCTCGCCGGGCCCATGGGCACCGTCTGGTACGACCCGGTGGCCACCCTGGCCTTCCTCGCCGGGATCACCGAGCGGGTACGGCTGCTGAGCCACGTCGCGATCGTCGGCCTGCGCCACCCCCTGCTCACCGCCAAGCAGTACGCGACCCTCGACCACCTCTCCGGGGGCCGGCTGGTCCTCGGGGTCGGGGCCGGGCACGTCCGGGAGGAGTTCGACGTCCTCGGCGTCGACTTCGAGCGCCGCGGGGCCGTCCTCGACGAGAGCCTGGACGCCCTGCGCGCGGCGCTCGGGCCCGAGGAGTTCCCGCGGTTCGAGGGGGAGCGGTTCGCCTTCCGGGACCTCGGGCAGCTGCCCCGTCCCGCGCAGGCGCGGATCCCCGTCTGGGTCGGCGGCTCCTCGCCCGCCGCCGTCCGCCGGGCCGCCGTGCGCGGGGACGGCTGGCTCCCGCAGGGAGACCCGCGCGAGCGGATCCCGGAGCAGGTCGCCCGCATCCGCGGGCTGCGGGAGGCGGCGGGCGTCACCGGCCCCTTCGAGGTGGGAGCGATCACCGAGGCGCTCTACGTGGGCGAGCCCGGCTGGGACACCGGCCGGCGGACCCTGACCGGCAAGGCGGAGGCGCTCGCCGAGTCGCTCCGGGAGTACCGGGCGCTGGGCGCGGACCAGATCCAGGTCCGCTTCCGCAGCCGCGACCGCGGCGAGCTCGTGGACCAGATCACCGCTTTCGGGGCCGAGGTGGCCCCGCTCCTCAACGACTAGGGGTACCCCATGGGCAAGCTGGACGGGCGCGTCGTCGTCATCACGGGCGCGGCGCGCGGCCAGGGCGAGCAGGAGGCCCGCCTCTTCGCCGCCGAGGGCGCGAGGGTGCTGCTGGGCGACGTACTGGACGAGCAGGGCGCCGCTGTCGCCGAGGAGATCGCCGAGGAGACCGGCGCGGACCGGGTGCGGTACGTACGGCTGGACGTGAGCCGGGAGGAGGACTGGGCGGCCGCGATGGCGGCGGCGAAGGAGGCCTTCGGCCGGGTGGACGGGCTGGTGAACAACGCGGGCATCCTGCGCTTCAACGAGCTGGCCTCGACCCCGCTGGAGGAATTCCGCCAGGTGGTCGAGGTCAACCAGATCGGCGCCTTCCTCGGCATCAGGGCGGCCGCCCCCGAGATCGAGGCGGCCGGCGGCGGGACCATCGTCAACACCTCCTCCTACACCGGGCTGACGGGCATGGCGTACGTGGGGGCGTACGCGGCGACCAAGGCGGCGATCCTCGGGCTGACCCGGGTGGCGGCGCTGGAGCTGGCGGCGAAGAACATCCGGGTCAACGCCATGTGCCCGGGCGCGGTGGACACCCCCATGGCCAACCCCGGGCTGCTCGACCCGGCGGGGATGACGGACGAGGCCCGGGACGCGATGGCCGAGCTGTACAAGCGGGTGGTCCCGCTGGGGCGGGTGGGGCGGCCGGAGGAGGTCGCGAAGCTGGCCCTCTTCCTGACGGGAGAGGACTCCTCCTACATCACCGGGCAGCCGTTCGTGGTGGACGGCGGCTGGATGGCGGGCGTGAGCGTGCTCTGACCCCCCTTGTCTGACGGTACGTCAGACAAGGCCTTCCGGCTCTCTTGACGGTCCCGCCCCGGCGGTGGAACAGTCGGACCCATCAAATCTGACGGAACGTCAGAAACCTAAGGACGGTGAACCCCTTGGAATTCGGGCTCTTCGTGCAGGGATACGTGCCTGAGGCGCGGTCCAAGGTCGACCCCGAGGCGGAGCACAAGGCGCTGCTCGAGGAGACCCAGTACGTCATCCAGGCCGACCAGTCCGGCTTCAAGTACGCCTGGGCCTCGGAACACCACTTCCTGGAGGAGTACTCCCACCTCTCCGCCAACGAGGTCTTCCTCGGCTACCTCGCCGCCGCCACCGAGCGCATCCACCTCGGCTCCGGCATCTTCAACCCGCTCGCCCCGGTCAACCACCCGGTGAAGGTGGCCGAAAAGGTCACCATGCTCGACCACCTCTCCCAGGGCCGCTTCGAGTTCGGCACCGGGCGCGGCGCCGGCAGCCACGAGATCCTCGGCTTCCTGCCGGGCATCACGGACATGAACCACACCAAGGAGATCTGGGAGGAGACCATCGCGGAATTCCCCAAGATGTTCCTCCAGGAGGAGTACGAGGGGTTCCAGGGCAAGCACTGGTCGCTGCCGCCCCGGAAGATCTTCCCCAAGCCGTACGGCAAGGCCCACCCCGCCATGTGGTACGCCGCCGGCTCGCCCGCCTCGTACGCGATGGCGGCGAAGAAGGGCCTGGGGGTGCTGGGCTTCAGCGTCCAGAAGGTCTCCGACATGGAGTGGGTGCTGGAGCAGTACAAGACGGCGATCCGGGAGGCGAAGGCGATCGGGGCCTTCGTCAACGACAACGTGATGGTCACCTCGACCGCGATCTGCGCGGAGACCCACGACAAGGCGGTGGAGATCGCGGTCAACGCGAACATGAACCGCTTCCAGTCGCTGGTGTTCCGCTACCACGACACCTTCCCGCGGCCGGAGGCGATCCCGCAGTGGCCGGAGACGCTGCCGGAGTACAACGCGGAGATCATCGAGCTGCTGATCGCGGAGGAGCTGCTGATCTGCGGGGACCCGTCGGAGGTCAGGGCGCAGTGCAAGCGGTGGGAGCAGGCGGGGGCGGACCAGCTGTCCTTCGGACTGCCGACGGGGGTGTCGTACGAGGACACGATGACCACGATCAAGCTGATCGGGGAACACGTGATCCCGCACATCGACACGGACCCGGTCCACCGCACGACCCGCTTCCGCCAGGCCGCCGCCACCTCTTCCTGACGCGCCGCTCGCGCGGTGCAGCGCCGGGGCGCCTCACCGGCTCCGCGCCTCGAACGCCGGCGGGGCTGCAACAGCCCCGCCGGCGTTCGAGGCGACGGGCGCGGAGCGCCCGTGCGGGGTCAGGGGCAGCGCCCCTGGGAACGGTGGAAGGGCGGGTAGGGGACGGCCCCGCAGGGCGCGACGCCCGGCACGGCCCCGCACCGCCCCGGCGCTCGAACGGCATGACCGCCCCCGGAGGGGCCCCGCAGGGCCGGGGGAGGGGCGGGGGGAGACACCCCGGCAGGGGATACGGAACACGCCCGGCCAGGGCAACGGGCCAGGGCGACAGGAACCACCCAGGAGGGGACCGTCATGCTCGACCACCTCATCCGCGGAGCGACCGTCGTCGACGGCACCGGCGCCCCCGCGTACACCGCGGACGTCGGCATCAAGGACGGCCGCATCGCCCTCATCGCCGAGCCCGGCACGGACGCGGCGGCGGTGACCACCGAGGACGCCGCCGGCCTCGTCCTCACCCCCGGGTTCATCGACCCGCACACCCACTACGACGCCCAGCTCTTCTGGGACCCCTACGCCACCCCCTCCATGAACCACGGCGTCACCACCGTCGCCGGCGGCAACTGCGGCTTCACCCTGGCCCCGCTCAACCCCGCCCGCCCCGAGGACGCCGACTACACCCGCCGCATGATGAGCAAGGTCGAGGGCATGGCCCTCAAGGCCCTCGAAGAAGGCGTCGACTGGACCTGGTCCACCTTCGGCGAGTACCTCGACGCCCTGGAGGGCCGCATCGCCGTCAACGCCGGCTTCATGGTCGGCCACTGCGCCCTGCGCCGCCACGTCATGGGCGAGGAGGCGACCGGCGGACAGCCCACCCCCGAGCAGCTGCGGGAGATGACCGACCTCCTCCACGAGGCCATGGACGCCGGCGCCTGGGGCCTGTCCACCACCCAGTCCTCCACCCACTCCGACGGCGCCGGCGCCCCCGTCGCCTCCCGCCACGCCGGACCCGCCGAGCTGCTCGCCCTCTCCCGCGCCGTCGGCGAACACGAGGGCACCCAGCTCGAAGCCATCGTCGCCGGCTGCCTCGACCAGTTCTCCGACGAGGAGATCGACCTCTTCGTCGACATGAGCGCCGCCGCCGGCCGGCCCCTCAACTGGAACGTCCTCACCATCGACGCCGCCGTCCCCGAGCGCGTCCCGCGCCAGCTGGTGCCCAGCGAGCGCGCCCGCAAGGCCGGCGGCCGGATCGTCGCGCTGACCATGCCGATCCTCACCCCCATGAACATGTCCCTCGGCACCTTCTGCGCCCTCAACCTCATCCCCGGCTGGGGCGAGGTCCTCGCGCTGCCCGTCCCCGAGCGGATCGCCCGCCTCCGCGACCCGGACGTCCGCACCGCGATGCTGCGCCGCGCCGACAGCAAGGAGGCGGGCGTCTTCCGGCGCCTGGCCGACTTCGGGCGCTACGTCATCGGTGACACGTACAGCAAGGAGAACGAGGGCCTCTCCGGCCGCGTCGTGCGCGACATCGCCGCCGAACGCGGCCAGGACCCCTTCCAGTGCCTCGTCGAGATCTGCGCCAACGACGACCTGCGCACCGTCCTGTGGCCCATGCCCACCGACAACGACCCGGCGTCGTGGGCCCTGCGCGCCGAGACCTGGCAGCACGAGGACGTCCTGTTGGGCGGCTCGGACGCCGGCGCGCACCTGGACCGGATGTGCGGGGCCCCGTACACCACCCGCTTCCTCGGCGACTGCCTGCGCGGCCGCAAGCTGGTGCCGCTGGAGCAGGCCGTACGGATGCTCACCGACGACCCGGCCCGGCTGTTCGGGCTGCGCGGGCGCGGCCGGATCGCCGAGGGCTTCCACGCGGACCTGGTCCTCTTCGACCCGCAGCGCATCGACGCGGCACCCGCGACCCTGGTCCACGACCTGCCCGGCGACAGCCCGCGGCTGGACGCGCGGGCGATCGGGATCGTGTCCGTACGCGTCAACGGCGTCGAGACCATCCGCGACGACGAGGTGACGGGGGCGGTCCCCGGGACCGTGCTCCGTTCCGGCCGGGACACGAGGACGGTGAGCACCCGATGACGCGGCTCTACATCGGCGGCGAGTGGGTGGAGCCCGACGCCGGGCACTACGAGGTGGTCAACCCGGCCGACGAGTCCGTGGTGGGCCTGGCCCCCGAGGCGTCCCGCGCCCAGGTGGAGGAGGCGGCCCGCGCCGCCGCCGAGGCCTTCGGTACGTGGTCCCGTACGCCCCCCGGGGAGCGCGCGGCGATCCTGGACCGGGCCGCGGACGTCATGCAGCGGGAGTTCGAACCGTGGGCGGCGCTGGCGCGGGCCGAGACGGGCGCGCCGACCGGGATCGCCCGCGGGATGCAGGTCGGCGTCGGGGTGTCCCGCTTCCGGCGGTACGCCAAGGGTGCCCTGGAGCCGGTCGAGAAGGGCCTGCCGCCGCAGGTCACCGAGGCCGGGCCGATGGGGAGGGCGAGCGTGCTGGGCGCGCTGGAGGTGCGCCAGCCGGTCGGCGTGGTCAGCTGCATCACCTCCTACAACAACCCGTGGGCGAACCCGGCGGGCAAGGTGGCCCCGGCGCTGGCGATGGGCAACACGGTGGTGGTCAAGCCGGCGCCGCAGGACCCGCTGTCGGTGTTCAAGATGGCCGAGGCGCTGCACGAGGCGGGCGTCCCGGCGGGGGTGGTGAACGTGGTCTCGGGCGCCTCGGTGGAGGTCGGCGAGGCGGCGGTGGACTCCCCGTACGTGGACATGGTGTCCTTCACCGGCTCCACGGACGTCGGCCGGCGCATCGCCGAGGTGTGCGGGCGCTCCATGAAGCGGCAGCTGATGGAGCTGGGCGGCAAGGGCGCCGCGGTCGTCTTCGAGGACGCGGACCTCGACGCGGCGGTGGCGGGGATCGGCACCACCTTCTCCTTCTACAGCGGCCAGATCTGCACCGCTCCCACCCGGGTCATCGTCCACCGGTCGGTGTACGAACCGCTGGTCGAGAAGCTGCGCGGCTATCTGGCGTACATGAAGGTGGGCGACCCGGCGGACCGGGGCACGGTGGTCGGGCCGGTGATCTCGGCGGCGCACCGGGACCGCGTGGAGTCGTACGTGGAGCTGGGGCGCAAGGAGGGCGCGCGGATCGCCCACGGCGGGGAGCGCCCGGTGGTGGGGGACGGCCGCGGCTTCTACGTGGCGCCGACGCTGCTGGTGGACTGCACGAACGACATGCGGGTGGTGCGGGAGGAGATCTTCGGCCCGGTGGTCGTGGTGGTCCCCTTCGAGGGGGACGAGGAGGAGGCCGTCCGGCTGGCCAACGACAGCGACTTCGGGCTGCTGAGCTACGTGTGGTCCGCGGACGTCGCCCGCGCGTTCCGGGTGGCGCGCCGGCTGCGCTCGGGCGGCGTCGGGGTCAACACGATCGGCCGCAACATGGAGGCCCCGTTCGGCGGCTTCAAACGGTCGGGGGTCGGGCGGGACGTCGGCTCGTACGCCCTGCACGCGTACAGCGAGATCCAGTCGGTGGTCTGGTCGACCTAGGGCGCACGGTACCCCCGGGTGTCCCGTCGCCGGGTGCACCCGGGGGCGCCGCGCCTCAGTCCCGCCGGGGCCAGGCGTAGCCGAGGGACTCGGCCAGCTCCCGGCTTCCGCCCGCCACCCTGGCGAAGGCCTTGGGGTCGGTGGCCCCGATGCGCGCCACCGCCGCCGCGGCCTGCACCTCGGGCGGCCGGCCGTCGTCCGGCAGGTCCCATACGAAGACCAGGCCGGGGCCGTCCCCTCCTTCCGGCGGGGTGGCCGGCTCGGGCCGGTAGTGGAAGGTCACGCTCACGGTGTCCGGGTCGTGCCAGCCGGTGTGGGCCCGCGCCCGACCGAGGCCCCAGCGCGCCGCCGGCTCCGGCCGCTCCCGCAGGGCCGCCGAGATCCGCCGGGCGGTGGCGCGGGCCGGCCAGCACCAGGAGTCGTCGTCCGTGGCGCGCCGGACCTCGGCGTCGTAGGCGGCGGCGTCGAAGCGCAGCTCCGGCGGGGGCGGGCCGGTCGCCCCGCGCCAGCCGTCCCAGACGACGTCGTCCCCGTCGCGGCGGACGGTGACGTACAGGGCGCCGCAGCACCCCTCCGTGCAGGACGCCTCGGCGAGCTGCACCTCGTGCGGCTCGGGGCCGGCCAGCAGGGCGCCGTTGTCGAGCAGGTACTCGGGCGCGTGGCCCGGGCCGTTGCCGAAGAGGGCCGGGAGCAGGGGGCGGCCGTGGATCAGGATCCGCGTCTCGACGGCCGGGGAGTCGGCGGGGTCGGCCACCGCCACCTCGATGCGCAGGGGGGCGGGCGGGACCGGGAGGCGGAAGGGACGCAGGCGGTTGCGCCGGAGCCAGGCGGCGCGTCGGCGGTCGGCGGGCGCGGCGGGTTCGGGTGCGGTGGTGCGGTGCAGGTGCGCTTGCAGGCGGCCCAGGAGCGCCTCCCGCTCCCCGGCCGGCCAGTCGAGCAGCGCGGCCGTACCGCTGTGCAGGTCGGAGGCGAGGGACAGCAGGAGCACCTGGTGGTCGAGGGTCGGTGCCGGAGCGGCCGCCCGGGCCACGACGGCCCGGTACACCTGCGCGGCCGGGCCGTAGTCGAGGAGGTCGGCCCGGTGCTCGCACCGGTCGGCCATGGCGTGCAGCAGCCGTCCGGCGGCCGTGACCAGCGCGGCGTCCTCGGGCCGGGCGCGCAGGAGGTCGTCCAGGCGGGCCGCCTCGGCGATCCGCCGGGCCTGCCAGCGGGCCACCGCGGGCCAGTCGGGTGCGGTGAGGAGGGCGACGAGCGCGTCGCGTACGGCTTCGCCGCCCGCGGGGGCGGACCCGGCGGCCGCCACCGCCTCGATGAGCGGGTCCAGTTCCGCGGACCGGCTGCGGCCGGCCAGCGTCAGCAGGGCGGCTGCCTGCCGGTCGAGGGGGTCGAGCGCGGCCGCGGCCACGGAGCGCAGCCCGCGCAGCAGCCCGAGGGCCTTGAGGCAGGGCACGTCCTCGGGTTCGCCGAGGCGGATCAGGAGGGCCAGGCCGACGCCGACGGCGGCGGGGCTGGTGCCCGTCCGGGTCAGCTGCCGTGCGGTGCGCCGGGCGGCGGGTTCGTCGGCCAGCGGGAGCCGGGTGGCGTTCGCGCGCAGGGTGCGGTCCGGCAGCCGGAGCCGGGCGACGGCGTGGTGGACGGCCTCGGCGGCCCGGACGGGGTCCGGGTCGGCCAGCGGCCCGGCGAGGGCGGCGGCCACTTCGTCCCGCGCCTGGGTCCAGGTGAGGCGGGGCCGGGAAGGCTCGGGGGGCGGTGGCCCGTCGGGCCCGTCGGGGAAGGGGTGGCCGCGGCGCGGGAAGCGGCCGTCGGGTTCGATGCCCTGGCGGAAGAGGGCGTAGTCGTGGAGGGAGGGTGCGGGAGTGAGCGGCGTGCGCTCGTCGCGGCCGCTCACCGGGCGGGGTGGGACTCGATTCCGTAGGTCATGCCGGGAGCCTGTCAGGCGCGGTCACGCGCCGTCCAGCGGTTTTCACGCCGCGCAGTCGTTTGGCGGTCGGAGCACGGTCCGGGGGCCTTCGAAAATTGGCACGGGAAAGTTTTGAAACGGACATATCGGGTACTCCTGCGGTTTCCGCATTCCGGAACTCCCGTGTCAGCGCCTCTCGAATCATGGATAGGTGCCTGAGTGAACCTTGTATTGCGGTCGTGTGAATGCTTTCGATCTTCGTAATCAAAGGGATTTAGGCCTGTGAAGTACCGGACTTAAGTCTTCCGGATAAGGAAACCGCAGCATCTAACGTCCTTTCCCATGACACAGCTGGACACACGGCCTCAGGTCGGAGACACGGTAGGCGGCGTCGCCGAGGGCGGCGCCGGGCACGGGGCCGACGCCGCGGCCGAAGTACGCGGCAAGGGCCTCGGCAAGGGCTCCGTCGGCCTGGTGGGCAGCGCCGTCATCGGCATCTCGACCGTCGCCCCCGTCTACTGCCTGACCTCCACCCTCGGCTCCACCGCCGGCGAGGTCGGCATCCAGATGCCGGCGGTCTTCCTGGCCGGCTTCCTCCCGATGCTCCTGGTCGCCTTCGCCTACCGCGAGCTCAACAAGGCCATGCCGGACTGCGGCACCTCGTTCACCTGGACCGTCAAGGCCTTCGGCCCGCGGATCGGCTGGATGTGCGGCTGGGGCCTGGTGATCGCCACGATCATCGTGCTCTCCAACCTCGCGGGCGTCGCCACCTCCTACTTCTGGCTGCTGGCCGGCGAGGTCACCGGCAACGACTCGATCGCGGCCCTCGACGACGACAAGCTCGTCCACATCGCCACCTGCCTGACGCTGATCGCCGTCGCGACCGCCATCAGCTACCGCGGCATGACCGCCACCAAGGGCGTCCAGTACACGCTGGTCGGCCTCCAGCTCGCAGTCCTGGCGATCTTCGTCGTGATGGCCTTCCAGAAGGCCTCCGCCGGCACCTTCGACACCGGCCTGGACTTCTCCTGGGAGTGGATGAACCCCTTCGCGGTCGAATCCATGGCGGCCTTCACCGCCGGCCTCTCCCTCTCGATCTTCATGTACTGGGGCTGGGACGCCTGCCTGGCCACCAACGAGGAGACCACCGGCTCCGCCAAGACCCCCGGCCGCGCCTCGCTCATCGCGATGGTCGTCCTCGTCGGCTCGTACCTGGCCACCGGCATCGCCGCCCAGATGGCCGTCGGCTCCGGCGCCGAGGGCCTCGGCCTCGGCAACGAGGAGACCTCCGGCAACGTCTTCGCCGCCCTCGCCGGCCCGGTGATGGGCCCGCTGCTCGGCATCCTGCTCTTCGTCGCGGTGCTCGCCTCCGCCGCCGCCTCGCTGCAGACCACCTTCATCCCGGTGGCCCGCACGGTCCTGGCCATGGCCGCCTACGAGGCCCTGCCGTCCTCGTACGCCAAGGTCCACCCGAAGTTCAAGACCCCGGGCCGCGCCACCGTCATGGCGGGCATCGCGACCGGCGCCTTCTACACCGTGATGACCCTGGTCAGCGAGAACGTCCTCACCGACACGATCTTCGCGCTCGGCCTGATGATCTGCTTCTACTACTCGCTGACGGCCTTCGCCTGCGTCTGGTACTTCCGCGGCGAGCTGCGCCGCTCCGCCCACGACCTGTTCTTCAAGGGCGTCTTCCCGGTCCTCGGCGGCCTGCTCCTCGCCGCGGTCTTCTTCAAGACCCTGACGGACGCCTGGGACCCCGCCTACGGCTCCGGCTCCGCGGTCTTCGGCGTCGGCAGCGTCTTCGTCATCGGCGTCGGCCTGCTGGCCCTGGGCCTGGTCGTCATGTTCGCCACCGGACGCCGCAGCCCCGCCTTCTTCCGCGGCGAGGTCCTGACGAAGTCGACCCCGGCGCTGGTGGTCGAGGACTGACAGCACCACCCGAAGTCCCGCTGTGTCATCGCCCGCGGCCCCGGATCGATCCCCCGATCCGGGGCCGCGCGCGTGCCCGGCGCCGGCCGCCTTCCCGGGCCGGGCGCGGGCCGGCCGGGTCATCCGATGCGCGGAACGGGCCGGGCATGCGGTGACCCGGGGTGCCGGGGGTCGTTGGGCGGGGCATGAAGGCACTGAAGCGCACCCTCTCCGTCCTGGCCCTCACCGGCGGGGCCGCACTCGCACTCACCCCCCTCACGGCGCACGCCGCCGACGGACCCACCGTCGAGGGGCAGCCCGTCGTCAAGCGCGTCGCCGACATCGCCGACCACCCCGGCCAGGCGGTGAAGGACGCCAAGACCGCCCTGGCGGTGACCAGCTCCGCCGCCGGATCCGCGACGCGGTCCACCAACAGCTCCCTCGCGGGCGCCGGCACCGCCCTGGACGCCGGGGTCCCCGACGCGCCGAAGGTGAAGTGACCGGCTCCGTCCAGGGGCCGGGCCTCAGGTCGGGGTGACCAGGACCAGCGGGATCTCCCGGGACGTCGCCTCGCGGTAGACCGCGTACGAGGGCATCGCGGCCACCACGGCCGGCCACAGCCGCTCCGCCTCGGCCGGGCTCGCGCGACGGCCGAGCGCCGGGAAGGTGCCGGTGCCGACCTGGAGGGTGACGGCCGGGTCGGCGGTCAGGTTCAGGTACCAGGCGGGGTGGCGGTCGCCGCCCGCGTTCGACGCCGTCAGCACGTACGCATCCCCGTCGCGCACGTACGCCAGCGCCGTCCGCCGCAGCACGCCCGAGCGGCGCCCCCGCGTGGTCAGCAGCAGGTCCGAGATCCCGGGACGCGGACGCCCGCCGGTCTCCTCGAACCGCCGGATGTGGTCCGCCACCCAGGGGTTCGGGCTGTCGGTCACGGGGGCGGGGGTGTCCGGGGTGGTGGTCATGAGGCCGCCTCCTCGTGGATGCCCGCGTGTACGGCGTGCAGGGTCGGGGCCGTGGCCTCGTCGAGGACGGCCTCGGCGAAACCGGCCGGGGTGATCCGGCTCCCGGCGTCGGCGGGAGCGACCGCGTAGCCGCCGCGCGGGGTGCCCTCGTGGTCGAAGTCGCCCGCCGGGGACAGCACCGCCCAGTCCAGGGCCTCGGGCGCGGCGGCCCGCAGCGCCTCGGTGCCGGCGCCGTGACCGACGTAGAACTCCCGCCACTCCTGCGGGTAGCCGGGGGTGTCCATCAGCGGTGTCCCGTCCGCCGTCGGCAGCACGGAGGCCAGCCCGACGGACACCAGCCGCCGCACCCCCGCCTGCGGCAGGCCCGCCGCCAGTGCCCGCGCCACGGCCGGGAAGAACTCGCCCGGCGCCGCCTGGGCGTCGTACACCGCGACCACCGCCGCGTCGTGCCCGGCAGCGAGCCGCGCCACGTCCGCCGCCGAGGTCACCTCCCCGTCGGCCCGGCCCACCGCCGTCACCTCCACCCCGCGCGCCCGCGCCCCGGCGACGACGGCCCGGCCGACGCGGCCGGTGGCGCCGAAGACGATGAGGCGGGTGGGGGTGGTGCTGCCGGTGGTGTTCTCGGCGGTGTTCACGGTGGCGTCCTTGTCCTCGGTGTTCGCGGTGGGGCTCGTCATGCCGTGAGCGTAAGGAAAGGGGTGGTTACCGATTGGATACCGGCCGGGACCGGCCTACCGTGGTGATCATGACGCAGCCGCCCCTGGACCCCGAGATGTTCGACCCCGTCTGCCCCTCGACGCTGGTGCCGTTCCGCGTCGGCGACAAGTGGGCGCCGCTGATCCTGCGCTGCCTCCAGGACGGGCCGCGCCGCTTCTCGGAGCTCAAGGTCCCGCTGCGCGGGATCACCGCCAAGTCCCTGACGCAGTCCCTGCGCGGCCTGGAACGCGACGGCTTCGTCGAACGGCAGGAGCCGGGCGGCTACGCCCTCACCCTGCTCGGCCACGGACTCCTCGGGCCGCTCGACGCGGCGTGCGCGTGGACGCAGGAGCACTGGGACGAGCTCATCGACGCCCGGGAGGCGGGGACTCAGCCCCAGGTGCGGGAGCACAGCACGAGCCGGTAGCCGTCGGGGTCGGCGACCGTGACCCCGTACTCGTCCCAGTACGGATTGTGCGAGGGCACGACGGTCCCGCCGCAGGCGACGAGGCGGCGTACGAGCGCCTCGTCGGGGGCCTGCCCGAGGTAGACCACGAACAGGTCGTCCACGGTGGGGGAGGGCTCGACCGGGTGGTCGGGGTCGAGGGTCAGCTCGAAGTGCCACCCGCCGCCGGCCGGCCCGACCATCAGCAGGTCGTGCTCCCCGGGTACGTGTCCTGCGGTGCGCCACAGGACGTCGAGCCGGAGCCCGTCGACGTAGAACCGCTCGGCGGCCTCCAGGTCCCGGGAGGGACGGGCGACGCGGACGTGGGTCTGTGCATCGATCATGCGGGGAGCGTAGGGGGAGGGGCGGCGGGGTGCCCGGGGGGCGGGGCGGGATGTGTCAGGTGGCCGGCCGGCGGAGGCGTACGCGTCCGCGAGACACCGGCGCAGCACGGGCGTTCGGCCCTGCCGGCCGTCGCGCATACTCGTCGTCGTGACCCTTCCCGAGATCATCCGCACCGACCGGCTCGACCTGCTGCCGCTGCGGGCCGAGCACGCCGACGAGATGGCCGGTGTGCTGTCCGACCCCGGACTGCACGCCTTCACCGGCGGCGCCCCGGAGACGGTCGAGGCCCTGCGCGCCCGCTACGAACGCTGGCAGGCGGGCTCGCCCGACCCCGCCGTCTCCTGGTGCAACTGGGTCGTCCGGCTCCGTGAGGAGGGGTGCCTCGTCGGCACCGTCCAGGCGACGGTCGGCGACGGCGTCGCGGAGGTCTCCTGGGTGGTGGGAACCCCCTGGCAGGGCCGGGGGATCGCCACCGAGGCCGCCAGCGGGCTCGTCGCCCGGCTGCGGCCGCGTACGGTCGTCGCGCACGTCCACCCCGACCACCGGGCGTCGGCCGCCGTCGCCGCCGCAGCCGGCCTCGCCCCCACCGACCGGTGGCAGGACGGCGAGGTCAGGTGGGAGCTCGTCTAGGCCCGCTCGGCGGCGCTGCGTTCCACGCAGAACTCGTTGCCCGCCGGGTCCGCCATGGTGACCCAGCCGGTGCCGTCGGCGTTGCGGTGGTCTTCGACCACGGTGGCGCCCAGGCCGGCCAGCCGTTCCACCTCCTGGTCGCGCGTCCGGTCCTGCGGCTGGAGGTCCAGGTGGATCCGGTTCTTGACCGTCTTGCCCTCGGGCACCCGGATGAACAGCAGCCCGGCACCGGCGGTTTCGACCAGCACCTCGGGGTCGCCGGGGAAGTCGCCGTCCCCGAGCTTGCCGTCGAGGGCGGCGAGCCAGAACTGCGCCAGGGCGTAGGGGTCGGAGCAGTCGACGGTCACGTGCCGCACGAGAGAAGCCATGGCCGCACTATCGGATCCGCTCCGGCCCCCTGTCCACCGGATAAGTCACCTGCGCCAGAACAGGTGGTGGACCACGCCGCTGGCGCTGGGGACGACCTCCAGGTGGAAGCGGTCCAGCAGTTCGTCCGGGGACTCCCACAGCCGGGAGCCGGAGCCGATCTCCACGTGGGGGGAGACCGCCACGTGCAGGGTGTCGACGAGGCCGGCGTCGAGGAACTCCCTGATGACGGTGGCCCCGCCGCCGAGCCTTACGTCCTTGCCGCCCGCCGCCTCCTTCGCCCGCGCGAGGACCGAGGCCGGGTCGCCGTCCACGAAGTGGAACGTCGTGTCGGACAGCGTGATCGAGGGCCGCTCGTGATGCGTCATCACGAACACCGGCGTGTGGAACGGCGGCTCCTCCCCCCACCAGCCCTGCCAGTCGTGGTCCTGCCAGGGCCCGCGCTGCGGCCCGAACTTGTTGCGGCCCATGATCTCGGCGCCGATGTGATGGGTGAAGTCCCGCGTGAAGTAGTCGTCGAGGCCACGGCTGCCGCCGGGATCGGTGCGGTTCGGCCAGCTCGCGGTGGCGCCGGCCCAGGCGAACATGGTCCCGGGATCGGCATGACCGAAGGGCCGCTCCAGGCTCTGGTCCTCCCCGGCACCGAAGCCGTCCCGGGAGACGTTGAAGTTCTGGACTCTGAGCAGCTGCACCTGCGCCACGGGTTTCCTCCTCCGTCGTCGTCTGTCGACGTCTAGGAGACTGCCAGGACCGACGAAACTCATCGCTGCGCCACGGCGGGAACCGACCATGCACGGTCTCCGGGACTCAGGGCGTGGCAGGGTCCCCCGGGGCCGGGGCCGGCTTCGTGTGGAGGACTTCGCGGGCCTGGCCGGCGGCGCGGACGATGCTCTCGGAGACGAAGTCGACGAAGCGGCCGATGTTCTCCAGGCGGGTCGCGGCGGGGGTGTTGCGGCCGAGGACGTTCACGCCCTTCCTCGCCGTTTCGGCGAGCAGGGCGGTGGACCGGGCGCTGGCCATCATCGACTCGTACCAGACGTCGTCGTCGACGACGTAGCGCTCGCGGCGGCGCTGGTCGCGTTCCCGGCGGACGAGGCCCTGGCCCTCCAGCAGTGCGACCGCCTTCGAGATCGACCCCGGGCTCACCTGGAGCCGCTGGACGAGTTCGGATGCGGTGAGGGTGCCGCTGTCGGCGGTGTAGAGGGAGACGAGGACGCGGGCCGTCATCTTGGGGAGGCCCGACTGCATCAGGACGGTCGTGAACATCTCCTCGTACGCGCGCACCGCCTCCGGATCGCGTCCGTGGGCCGGCGGGGAGGCCTGGGGCCCCCGGGGCGCGGCCTGCTTGCGGCGGTGGGTGCGGTGTTCGGTGGCGCGCTGGGCGAGGTCGGCGCGGTAGCCGGCGGGCCCGCCGTTGCGCATCACCTCGCGGGTGACGGTCGAGGTGGGGCGGTCGAGCCGTCGGGCGATCTCCGCGTAGGCGAGGCCGTCGGCCACCCCCAGCGCGATCTGCTGGCGTTCCTGCGGGGTGAGCCTGCCTCCCGGCATCGCGGTCTCCTTCACGCTCGCGGGTGTCTGCTGTGGCCTTGATCGTAGCGTTCATATTTCAACCGTTGCAACGAACGGCCAGCTGTCGTTGCGTTAGATTTAGAGACGGTGCAACGATATTGCGGCTCTGAGCTGCATAAATGACATCCCGTCGCAACAGATGTGTTGCCGTCTTGCTGAACGCGCCGTAGCTTTTCGGTCGTCGGAAACAACGAGCCCGAAGGAACGGCCACCATGCAGAAGTTCACCACCCCCGCCGCCATCTCCACCGTCCTCGACGTCCCCGCCGGGAACATCCGCTTCATCGCCGCCGACCGCGCCGACACCACCGTCGAGGTCCTGCCCGCGAACGCCTCCAAGAGCCGCGACGTGAAGGCCGCCGAGGAGACCACGGTCGACTACCGGGACGGCGTCCTGCGCATCAACGCCCCGCAGAAGAACCAGGCGTTCGGCGCCTCCGGAGCGGTCGAGGTCACCGTCCAGCTCCCGGCCGGGTCCCACGTCGAGGCGAAGGCCGCCAGCGCGGAGATCCGGGGCGTCGGACGCCTCGGCGAGGTCACCCTGGACAGCGCCCACGGCACCGTGAAGCTGGACGAGGCCGCCGGCGCCCGCATCACCCTGGCCGCCGGTGACATCACGGTCGGCCGCCTGTCCGGCTCCGCCGACCTCCGCACCCAGAAGGGCCACCTGGCCATCACCGAGGCCACCGGCGGCACCCTCACCCTGCGCACCGAGCACGGCGACATCTCCGTCGGCGCCGCCCCCGGCATCACCGCCTCCCTCGACGCCGGCACCTCCTACGGCCGCATCCACAACGCCCTCCAGAACACCGGCGGCACCCCCGCCCTGACCATCCACGCCACCACCGCCTACGGCGACATCACCGCCCGCACCGCCTGAACCCACCCCGCCACCGCACCGGAGGAACCCGCCACCATGACCACCACCCCGAACGACCGCCCCGCACTGCAGAAGACCATCGAGGAGATCGCCGCATCCGGCAGCTGGGCCGGGGTGCAGCTGCGCGTGAACGACCGGCACGGCGAATGGGCCGGCAGCGCCGGGATACGCGCACTCGGCGACAGCGCCCCACCGCAGCCCGACGGCCACTTCCGCATCGGCAGCAACACCAAGACCTTCACCGCCACCCTCGTCCTCCAGCTGGTCGCCGACGGCCGGATCGCCCTCGACGGCCCGGCGGACGACTACCTCCCCGCCTACGAACTGGACCGGCGCATCACCGTCCGGATGCTGCTCCAGCACACCAGCGGCCTGTTCAACTTCACCGGGGAGTACTACGAAGACGGAACCACCGCCCCCGGCATCGCCTGGGACGGCCAGGAGTGGGTGGACAACCTCCTCCACACCTACCGGCCCGAGGAGCTCGCACGCCTCGCCCTCTCGAAGCCCGCCTGCTTCGCACCGGGAACGGACTGGAGCTACTCCAACACCAACTACGTCATCCTCAGGCTCCTGGTCGAGGAGGTCACCGGCCGCCCCTTCGCCGAGGAGATGCGACGGCGGATCCTGGACCCGCTCGGCCTGACCGGCACCCTGGTCCCCGACGCCTCACCCGAGATCCCCGAGCCGCACGCCCACGGCTACTACACCTACCAGCACGGCAGCGACTGGAAGACCGTCGACGTCACCCGCGCCAACCCCTCCTGGATCTCCGCCGCCGGCGACATGATCTCCACCACCCGCGACCTGCACACCTTCTTCTCCGCCCTGATGAGCGGCAGGCTCCTGCCCGCCCCGCTGCTCGCCGAGATGCGCACCCCGCACCCGAAGTTCGGCTACGGCCTCGGCCTGATCGTCCAGGAGTCCGAGCACGGCACGCTCTACACCCACAACGGTGGCTTCTGGGGCTGGGGCGCCCTCATGTACAGCTCGCCCGACGGCGGGACGACCCTCACCGCCTCCCTCACCACCGGCGACGCCCGGCTGGACATGGCAAAGGCCGCGGAAGCGTTCGCGGAGGTGCAGAGCGCCCTGACCGACGCGGTGTTCGGCGCCTGAGCCCCCGTAAAAGCAGGTGCGGCCGCCGGTGGGTGCCGCCTAGCTTGAGGCGGGTGAGCAGCGACTATCCATTCGCCGACGGGTACAACCTCGTCTGGGATCTGACCGGCTTCGGCGACGAGGACGAAGAGATAGTCGAGTCCGTGTCCCTCTCCCGCGACCAGTTCCTGAAGATCCGCCACCTCTTCGTGCTGGGGGACGATCCCTGGATGGTGGCCGGCGAGTACCGGGTGGCGCCGAGCGTCTGGGCGCACGTACGCAGCGCCGTGCCGGGTGTCCGGTTCCAGCGCGATGCCGACTACTTCCTAAGCGCCCGTCAGGCCCTGCCTGACGGGCGCTTTTGGCGTCCGGCCCCGGGCGTGGCGGCGCCGGGCCCGATCCCGCCGCCTTAGGCGGTGACCCTGCCGAGGAACGCGGTCCAGGTGGCGGGGCTGACCGCCAGCTCCGGGCTCGCGGTGAGCTTGGAGTCCCGGACGTGGACGGTGTCGGCACAGGCGGCGACCTCGACGCAGTCGTCGCCGTCCCCACTGCTGTACGTCGACTTGTGCCAGGAGAGGGCGACCTCGACGCAGCTGTCACCCTGGCTGCCGCTGTAGCTGCTCTTGAACCACTGGAGCTGGGAGCTGTTCACGGGGATCCTCGCATTCGCATCAACAGGCCCGCAGTGTCTGCCGGTTTGAGGGCCTGGATGCGCAGTTTGGCATACCGCTGGTGGAGAAGGCTTATGTCTTTCAGGCTGTTGATGACCTGGCCCGACTGCTGTCCCTCGCTGTACCCCAGCCACTCGTTTTCTGCTGTCTCCAGGAGCTGGAAGGGGCCATCGGTGCCCGCGTGCTCCGGACTGATCGTCGGCATGATCTGGATGTCGACGTTGGGCAGCTTCGTGCACTCCAGCAGGTGGTCGATGAGCTCGCGCGTCACCTCCGGACCGCCCGTCTCCCGCTCGATCACCGACTGCTCGATGATGAAACTGAAGGCGATGTAAGGCGTCTTGAGCAGCAGTTCCTGCCGTGACATCCGAACGCTGATACGTGCATCTGCTTCCAGCACCGTCGCCAGAGGCGGGACGTTGCGGATCTGCGCCCGCGCATACGCCTCCGTCTGCAACAACCCCGGTATCGACCTGCACTCGTACGTATTGAGCGCCACCGCGTCCTGCTCCAGGTCCGCCCACTGCCTGAACCACGACGCGAGCCCGCGCCTGCGCGTCAGCCGTTTCGCCGCGATCTCGATGACGCCGAACGCGTCCAGGACCTCCTCCGACTTCCGCACGAACGCGGCCGACGGGTGGCGGCGGCCCTGTTCCACCGAGGCCACGTACTGGAGCGAGTACCCGACCCGTCGGCGGAACTCCTCCTGGGTCCAGCCGGCGCGTTTGCGGAAGGCCCTGACCGTCCTCCCGAAGTCCAAGAGGTCGGGATCCGGTGTCGAGGCCTCCTTGTCACCGCTGTCGTTGCCGTCACTCTCATCACCGGTGGTCATAGCGGTCACCTCCCCACCACCATGCTCACGGTCGGTGACTGCACCTGTCCAGCCACTGGACTACTACTGTTGAACAGTAGTAGTCGCCTTGCTGGGAACTCCCCTGTTCACACGGGATGTTCTCCTCATGACCGCACCCTCCGGCCACCCCCCGGCCTTCGTACGCGTGTTCACTCAGCGTTTCAGCTGCACCCCCCGCGGCGCCCGCCTCGCCCGGCAGCTGGCCCTCGTCTCGCTGCACGACTGGGGTGTCCCCGAGGGCACGCGGCTCTCGGCCGACGCCGGGCTCCTCGTCGCGGAGCTCACCTCCAACGCCGTCACCCACGGGCGGGTCCTCGGGCGGGACTTCGAGCTGCGCATGACCCTGCTGGACGGCGACCCCACCGGCGGCGTCCTGCGTCTGGAGGTGTCCGACCCGCGCCGGGACCGCCGCCCCGCCGTGCAGCCGCAGGCGTACCAGGCGGAGTCGGGGTACGGGCTGCGCATCGTGGACGCGCTCGCGAGCGACTGGGGGGTGATGGACCGGATCATCGGCAAGACCGTCTGGGCGGAACTGGCCCGGTAGGGCCGCTGTCACCGGTGGCGGCTACCTTGCACAGGCAACGGGACACGAGCAAGGAGCGGCCATGGTCGTCGAGGTGGGGTACGCGCGGGCGTGGGACCCGGAGGCCCGCACGCCCTGGCGGCCGATGACCGCCGGGGAGGCCCGGGAGCGGGACGCCGCCGGGCTGCCGTACGTGGCGGTGTACCGGACGGCGGGCCGGGAGGCGCCGCTGGAGGTCCGGCTCGTGTCCTGGCGGGACCACTACGTCGGGCTGTGGGTCTACGACGACCAGGGCCGCCGTACCTTCGACCTGGACCTGCGGCTGCTGGACGACCCGCAGCGGTTGTTCCGCCGGTACTCCGTGGGCTGGTACTACACCGGCCCGGAGATGGCCGAGTTCGACCCGAAGTGCCCGCGCGTCATCGTGGACCTCGTCCCGGACGGGCGGGGGCGGCGGACCGAGGAGCCCCGCGGGTACTCCACCACCCCCACGCTCCGCGACGACGAGCGCTGGATGGACCGGCCCGCCTTCGGGGAGTGGCCGCTGCTCTCGGCCCGGATGCACGGGCTGACGGAGCCGCCGGTCTTCGAGGCGGCCGAGGTCTCCGAGGGCGACGGCGGGGAAGCCCCGGCCACCTGCTGGCGGCCGCCGCGGCCCGCGCAGCCGGGCCGGATCGGCGAGCTGTTCCGGCCCGGGGTGCGGGTCACCGACGGGTACCACCCCGAGCAGACGGTTGTGGAGCCACGCCGCGTCGGCACCCTGCGCGTGCCCAGCGGGCTCCTGGCCGTGTCCGGCCCCGACAACTGCGACGAGGAACCGGCGATCACCGTCCCCGTCCCGCCCGGCGAGTACGTACTCGACGAGGCCCGGGTCCGCTACAGCTACCACTGCGAGTGGCGGAACGCCGAGGTCACGACCACGGACCCCACCGCGGTCCGCCTGCTCGTCAGCGAGACCCCGGCCGCGTCCTGGGAGATGGCCCTCGGCGCGGACGACGACCTCCGGATCTTCATCGAGGGGCAGATAGCCGGCTTCGACACCGACGGCGCCACCGGCTGCTTCGCCGACGCCGGGGCCTTCGAGACCCTCCTCTCGCTCTTCGAGCGCGGGCTGATCAAGGGCGAGCCGGACCTCGACGGGTACGAGGACCTCGCCGATGGGTCGATGTTCATACACCGCACTCGGGACACCGCCACCGGCGGCGAGCTGGTGGCCTTCGCGACGACCGGGGACGGTACCTACCCCGTGTGGGTCGGGCGTTCCGCATCCGGCGACGTGGTGGCGGTCGTGGTGCTGGTCGAGGGGATGCCCGAGATCCTCCCGGAGCGGGACGGGGACACCGCCGGTGCCTGAGGGGACGTACGTGACCTTCGAGGAGTCCTGGCACGCGGCGTCCCGTACCGGCGGTCGCGAGCTGACCCCCGAGGAGGCCAGGGCGCGGGACGCGGAGGGGCTCCCGTACGCGGTGGTCTACCGCGCTCCGGGCCGTGAAGTGCCCCTCGGGGTGCGGATGGTGGCCTGGCGGGCCGGATGTGTCGACGCCTGGGCGTACGACGAGCACGGCCGCCGGACCGCCGAGGCGGAGCTGCGGCTGCGGGACGACGCGGGGCGGATGCTGGTCCGGCGCCTGCTGGTGCGGCGGTACCCGGACGAGCGGACGGGGCAGGACGCGATGGACTGCCCCCGGACGGCGGTGGAGTGCTCCGCCGACGGCACCGCCCGGATCTCGCACCAGCCCGGGGGCATGCGCGGGGACTCCCTGGAGGCCGAGGCGGAGGTGGCCGACGGGGACCTGTGGGCGGCCCGGCCGGGCTTCGACGACTGGCCGCTGCTCACGGTGGCGGACGCGCTCCCGCACTGGGTGGCCGCGCGGCTGGACGGGGAGGCGGCCGGCTGGCGGCGGGAGCCCTCGCGGCTGCGCGGTCCCGCCGACTTCGACCGGGTGTTCCGGCCCGGGACGCGGATCCCCGGGCTGAAGGTCCTCGACCCGGTGCCGTGCGGCAGTCTGCGCCTGCCCAGCGGGGTGCTGGCGGTGGCCTGCCCGGACACCGGGGAGGGGCTGTCCGGGGTCACGGTGGCGGTGCCGCCGGGCACGTACCCCGTCGAGGCGGCCTGGGTCGAGGTCGAGGAGGAGCACTGGGGGTCGTACGAGGACGTGGCGGCCGTCAGGCTGCGGATCGGGGACGCCCCCGTGGCGGCCTGGGAGATGGCGCTCGGGCCCGGTGACGACACGCTCCGGCTCCGCGCCGGGGAGGCCTTCGGCTTCGGCACGGACGCGGCCACGGGCGCCTTCGGCGACGCCGGGGCCTGGGACGAGCTGCGGGACCTGCTGGAGCGGGCGCGGCGGAAGGGGTCCCCGGAGCACGGCCGGCTCTCCGACTCCGTCGCGGGCATGCACCTGGACGGCGGGAGCCTCGGTGCGGACCTCGCGGTGTTCTGCACGGGCGGCGACGGGGTCTACCCGGTGTGGGTGGGGCGGTCGGCAGCCGGAGAGGTCGTCCGGGTGGCCGTGCAGACGGCGTTCGACCTCGACGTCGAAGCCTGAGCCGGCCGGTCCGCCCCCCGGTGCGGGGCGGCGGACCGGTGGGTGCGTCCTACGACTTCGGCAGCGCCGGGAGCGACGGCAGCTTGCCCGGCTCGCTCTTCTGGAAGGTGTCCTGGCCGGCGCCCTCCCAGGTGACCTTCAGGGTGGTGGCGTCCACCGAGTCGACCTTGCCCTTCGAACGGGTCGCGCCCGCCGGGCACTTCAGGTCCAGGGTCGAGCCGTTGGTGGTGCCCTCGCAGGTGAGGCCGGTGGCGGCCTCGACCACGAACGCCCGCTGGCCCTTGACGGTGAGCACCACGCCCTTGCCCGGGGTCGCCATGGCGATCCAGCCGCCGTCCAGGGTGCCCGCGGCGGCGGGGGCGGACGGGGAGGCCGCCGGGGCGGAGGGGGCGGCGGCGCTCGGCTTCTTGTCCTCGGCCGGCTTGCTGCCGCTGCCGCAGGCGGTCAGGGTGAGGACGGCCGCGACTCCGGCTGCGGCGGCGACGGAGATACGCAGGTTGCTGTGCACGGGAGGTCCCCCAGGAGCGAGTCGATCGAAAGACGGGCCAGGCCACCGGCCGTCCGGGCGGGCGGCGGGCATCACCCGCTGACACGCGCGGGCGGGGTGATCCGGTTCCGTGCGGCGGTGGTTCAGAGGTACTGGGCGAAGTCGTCCAGGTGGCGCAGGACTTCCGCCTCCCGCGCCGAGGGGAGCTGGAGGACGACCTCCTCGATGCCCAGGTCGGCGTAGTGCCCCATCTTGCCGGGCGTCGGCTGGACGGCGTACGGGACCACCCGGAGCTCCTTGGGATCGCGCCCGGCGTCCTCCCAGACCCGCCGCAGAGCCGGCAGGGCTTCGGTCAGGCCGCGTCCGCCGATGGGGAGCCAGCCGTCGGCGTGGTCGGCGACGGCGGCGAAGAGCTTCGGGCCGGCCGCGCCGCCGATCAGGGTGCGCGGGCCGTACAGCGGCCGCCCGGGGCCGAGTTCGCGCGGGGGCTGCACCGGCTTGGGGTGGGCCGCGCTGGCGCGGACCGAGGCGTACGGGCCCTCGTACGCGGTCGGCTCCGGCGACCACAGGGCGCGCATCAGGGCCATGTGGTCCCGGACGCGTTCGCGCCGGGTGCGCCAGTCGACGCCGTGGTCGGCGGCCTCCTCGACGTTCCAGCCGTAGCCGATGCCGAGGGTGAGGCGGCCGCCGCTGAGGTGGTCCAGGGTGGCGGCCTGCTTGGCGAGGCCGATGGGGTCGTGCTGGGCGACGAGGGTGATGCCGGTGCCGAGGTGGAGGCGTTCGGTGACGGCGGCGGCCTGCCCGAGGGCGACGAAGGGGTCGAGGGTGCGGCCGTACTGCTCGGGGAGCTCACCGCCCATGGGGGCGTCGGTGTCGCGACTGACGGGGATGTGGGTGTGCTCGGGGAGGTAGAGGCCGGAGAAGCCGCGCTCCTCCAGGGAGCGGGCGAGACGGGTGGGGGAGACGGTGCGGTCGGTGAGGAAGATGGTCGTGGCGATCCGCATGGCGAGGGCACCTCCGAGACGTCGGGAGGGCCAAGGTACGGGTTCGCCCGCGAGGGCGGCAGGGCCCGCGGCCGGCGGCGCGGGTGAAGCGGCCGGCCGGGTGCCCGGCGCACGGCGTGTGATGAGGTGGGCGCCATGGACTCGATGGAGACGATCACGGTTCCGGAGACGCTGCACGGCTATCCGGGGGTGGCCTTCGGCGGCTACGTCGCCGGTCTGCTCGCCGGGCGCCTGGCGGCCGGCGCGGAGGCGGTCCGGGTGGACTTCCGGCGGCCCGTGCCGACCGGTACGGCGGTCCGGCTGGATCCGGACGCGGCCGGCGGAGCCGCCCTGTTCGACGGGGACGGGGTGCTGCTCGCCTCGGCGTCGGCGGTGGCCGCGCCGGGTGGGGAGGTGCCGGGGGCGCCCTCCTGGGCGGAGGCTTCGAAGGCCGCCGACGCCTACCGGGCGGATCCGCCGGCCGGGCAGGTCGACTGCTTCGGCTGCGGGCTGGGCAGGACCCCGGCGACGGGGCTGCGGCTGCATTGCGGGCCGGTGCCCGGGCGGGACCTCGTCGCGACGGCCTGGACTCCGGACGCCGGGCTCCTCGACGGCGACGGGCTGCTGCCGCCGGAGCTGGCGTGGGCCGCGCTGGACTGCCCGGGCAACGCGGCGGGCCGGCTGCTGGGCGGCGGCGGCCCGGCCGGTGCGGTCACGGCGTCGCTGGCCGGGCGGCTGCTGCGCCCGGTTCCGGCGGCCGCGGGGCTGGTGTCGTACGCGTGGCTGCTGGGCGCGGAGGGCCGCAAGTACACCGTGGGCACCGCGCTGGCCACCGCCGGAGGGGAACTCTGCGCCGTCGGCGAGGCGTTGTGGATCCACCCGAGGCAGCCGCACGCCTGAGCGGCCCGCCCCCCGGGTGTCAGCCGCGGGGGTAGCGGGCCAGCCAGCCCGGTGAGGTGACCGCGGGGCCGTGCAGGGCTGCGCCCTGGGTCATCTCCAGGGCGAAGTCGTCGGCCAGTTCCAGGAGGGTGGGGCGGCCCTCCAGTTCGGCGAGCCAGGGCGCCGGGAGGGCCGTCTCGCCGTGCAGGGCGCCGAGGAGGGCGCCGCACAGGGCGCCGGTGGCGGCGGAGTCGCCGCCGTGGTCGACGGCCAGGCGCAGGCCGTGCGGGACGTCCTCGGCGACGAGCGCGCAGTACACGGCGACGGCGAGTGCGTCGGCGGCGTCGGGCCCGTCCGCGCCGTCGGCCCCGCCGCGGGAGAGGGCCTCGACCGGGCCGGGCCCGGGCGCGCCCCGGGTGACGGCGGTGACCGCGCGCCGCAGGGCCTCGGTGACGGGCTCGTGGCCGGGTCGGGCGGCGAGCAGGACGAGGGCGCGCCGGACGGCGGCGTCCAGGGCCTCGCCCCGGGTCATGCCGTGGACGATCACCGCGACGGCTCCCGCGGCCAGGTACGCGGTGGGGTGGCCGTGGCTCTGGGCGGCGCACTCGATCGCGAGCTGGAGGACGAGCGGGGGCTCCCAGCCGACCAGCAGCCCGAAGGGGGCCGAGCGGAGGGCGGGGGCGGCGCCGCGGGCGGTGGGGTTCTTCGGCTTCTCCAGGGTGGCGAGGGTGTCGTCGGCGAAGCCGGTCAGGCAGGCCCGGTCGGGGTCGCGCCGGGCGTAGAGCCACTCCTCGTTGGCGAGCCAGCCGTTGTCCTCGCGCCGCTCGTCGGGGCCCCAGTCGTGCTGGGTCGCGGCCCAGCGGCGGTAGGCGCGGTGGACGTCGGTCGGCGGGTGCCAGGCGCCGGTGTCGCGGCGGACGTGGGCCCGTATCAGGCCGTCGACGGTGAAGAGGGTCAGCTGGGTGGCGGCCGTGACGGCGCCGCGGCGGCCGCGGGCCGGGGCCGGTCCGGCCGGTCCTGCCGGGCCGTGGGCCGCGCGGAGGGCGTCGGGGGAGAGGCCGGCGACGGGGGCGCCGAGGGCGTCCCCGAGGGCGGCGCCGAGGAGGGTGCCGCGCACCCGGCTTCGGAAGTCCTGCTGTTCGGCGCGGCCCCACAGGGCGGTGGCTGTTCCCGGCCCGGCGGCCGCGGGTCCGGCGGTGCCCGTCGTGGTGCGCAGCGTGCTCGTCGTCGTGTCCATGCCGTTCCCCCCAGGCTCAGGACGCGCACTGTAGTGGACGGCTTCGGTCGTTTTCGGAAGCAGTCGGTCGGGTCGCCCGTAAGTGAGCGGAGAACGGCCGGAACGCGAACGGTTCCGGCCACCGCCCCGGCCGCCGGCCGGAGCCCCCTCGCGCGCGCTCAGTCCAGGACCGGCAGGAGCTCCGGCAGGTGGCCGTCCGAGGCGCGGGCCGCGTCCTGGCGCTCCTGCGGGACCTCCCCGTACAGGGTGGTACGGGCCTTCGCGGGCCGGCCCGCCGCCCCGGCGACCGCGATCAGGTCCTGGACGGACTTGTACGAGCCGTAGGAGGAGCCCGCCATCCGGGAGATGGTCTCCTCCATCAGGGTCCCGCCCAGGTCGTCGGCGCCGGAGCGGAGCATCTCGGCCGCGCCCTCCGCGCCCAGCTTCACCCAGCTCGTCTGGATGTGCGGGATGTGCGGGTGCAGCAGCAGCCGGGCCATCGCCGTCACCGCCCGGTTGTCGCGGACCGTCGGACCGGGCCGCGCGATCCCGGCCAGGTAGACGGGGGCGTTGGTGTGGATGAAGGGCAGCGTCACGAACTCGGTGAAGCCGCCCGTCTGCTGCTGGATGCGGGAGAGGGTGCGGAAGTGTCCGAGCCAGTGCCGGGGTTGGTCCACGTGCCCGTACATCATGGTGGAGGAGGAGCGGATGCCCAGCTCGTGCGCCGTCGTGACGACGTCGATCCAGTCGGCCGCCGGCAGCTTGCCCTTGGTGAGCACCCAGCGGACCTCGTCGTCCAGGATCTCCGCCGCCGTGCCCGGGATCGAGTCCAGACCGGCCTCCTTGGCGGCCGTCAGCCAGTCCCGTACGGACATCCCCGTGCGGGTGGCGCCGTTGACGACCTCCATCGGGGAGAAGGCGTGCACGTGCATCCCCGGGACCCGCTCCTTCACGGCCCGGGCGATGTCGAAGTACGCCGTCCCCGGCAGGTCGGGGTGGATGCCGCCCTGCATGCACACCTCGACCGCGCCGACGTCCCAGGCCTGCGCCGCGCGGTCGGCCACCTGCTCCAGCGACAGGGTGTAGGCGTCGGCGTCCGTGCGGCGCTGCGCGAAGGCGCAGAAACGGCAGCCGGTGTAGCAGACGTTGGTGAAGTTGATGTTGCGCGTGACGACGTACGTGACGTCCTCGCCCACCACCGACCTGCGCAGGTCGTCCGCGATCCGGCACAGCGCGTCCAGCGCCGGGCCGTCCGCGTGCAGCAGGGCCAGGGCCTGGCCGTCGGTGAGCCGCTCCGGATCGTCGGCGGCCCGGGCGAGCGCCTCCCGTACGTCGGTGTCGATGCGCTCGGGCGCCATCCCGGGCGCGGCCGCCTCGCGCAGGGCCTCCCAGTCGCCGTAGACGTGGTCGAAGTCCTCGCGGCGGTCGCCGGTGCGGCCCTCGGTGTCGACGGCGGTGTGCAGGTCGGTGCGCCCGTAGGAGGCGAAGGAGTCCTCGGGCTCCTGCCACGGGTGCCCCTCGACCACCGCGTCCGGATCGGCGAGCCCGGTCTCCGGGTCCGCGAGGGCGCGCACGTGCGGCAGCAGCCGGGGATCGAGCCACGGCTCGCCGCGCCGCACGAACTCCGGGTAGGCGCAGAGCCGTTCGCGGAGTTCGAAGCCGGCCTGCGCCGACCGCTCGGCCAGCAGGTCGATCTGGGGCCAGGGCCGCTCCGGGTTGACGTGGTCCGGGGTCAGCGGCGAGACGCCGCCCCAGTCGTCGATGCCGGCGCCGATCAGCCGGGCGTACTCCCCGTCGACCAGGTTGGGCGGGGCCTGGAGGCAGGCCGAGGGACCCATGATGTGCCGGGCGACGGCGATCGTGGCGACGAGGTCGTCCAGTTCGGCGTCCGGCATGCCGCGCATGGCCGTGTCCGGCTTGGCGCGGAAGTTCTGGATGATCAGCTCCTGGATCCCGTGGTAGGCGCGGGAGATCCGGCGCAGCGCGAAGAGCGACTCGGCGCGCTCCTCGTACGTCTCCCCGATGCCGATCAGCAGCCCGGAGGTGAAGGGCACCGAGGAGCGCCCGGCGTCCTCCAGGACGCGCAGCCGGACGGCCGGCTCCTTGTCGGGGGAGCCGTGGTGCGGGCCGCCGGGCTCCGACCACAGGCGGGTGGCGGTCGTCTCCAGCATCATCCCCATGGAGGGCGCGACGGGCTTGAGGCGCTGGAAGTCCGACCACGACATCACGCCCGGGTTGAGGTGGGGCAGCAGCCCGGTCTCCTCCAGGATGCGGATGGAGACGGCCCGCACGTAGGAGATCGTGTCGTCGTAGCCGTGGGCCTCCAGCCACTCGCGGGCCTCGGGCCAGCGCTCCTCGGGCTTGTCGCCGAGGGTGATGAGGGCTTCCTTGCAGCCGAGCGCGGCGCCCCGGCGGGCGATGTCGAGGACCTCGTCCGGGGACATGTACATCCCGTGGCCGGCGCGGCGCAGCCGGCCGGGGACGGTGGCGAAGGTGCAGTAGTGGCACTTGTCGCGGCACAGCCGGGTGAGGGGGATGAACACGCTCTTCGAGTACGTGATCACGCCCGGGCGGCCGGCGGCCGCCAGGCCCGCGTCGCGGACCCGGGCGGCGGAGGCCGCCAGGTCCTCCAGCGCCGCGCCGCGCGCCCGCAGGAGCACGGCCGCCTCGGTCGCGTCGAGCGCGACGCCGTCGCGGGCCCGCCGCAGCGCACGGCGCATGGCGTTGTCGGTCGGGGCGTCGCTCGCACTGGTCATGGGGCGAGCATACGATCCGGCCGGGTGCCGGTGGAGGGCGTCATCGCATCAGCTCACCGGCGTTGACCAGCAGGGACTGGCCGGTTATCGCCCGCGCCCGGTCGGAGGCGAGGAACACGGCGGCATCGGCCACGTCCCCGTCGGTGGCGAGGTCGGGCAGGGCCATCCGCCCCGTCAGGCGCTGGTGGACCTCGGCCTCGGGGACGCCCTCCGTGTGGGCGGTGAAGGTGACGAAGGCCTGTACGGGCGGGCCCCACATCCAGCCGGGCAGCACGGTGTTGACGCGGATCCGGTGCGGGCCCAGCTCCCGGGCGAGGGAGTACATGGCGGAGGTCAGCGCGCCCTTGGAGGCGGCGTAGGCGGCCTGGCGGACCTCGCTCGGCGCGGCGACGGCGGACTGGGTGCCGATGAAGACCACGGAGCCGCCGCCCGCCTTGAGGGCGGGCAGGCAGGCCCGGGTCATGCGCAGGGTGCCGAGGAGGTTGACGTCGAGGATCTGCTGCCAGGTGCCGAAGTCGGCGTCCTCCAGGCCGCCGAAGTACGAGTCCCAGGCGGCGACGTGCACGACGGCGTCGATGCCGCCGAACCTTTCGCGGGCGAGGGCGGCCAGGGCCTCGCACTGGCGCTCGTCGCCGATGTCGGTCGGCAGGTGGGCGGTGCGGGTGCCGTCCGGGTCGATCTCGGCGGCGGACTTGGCCAGGTTGGCCTCGGTGCGCGCGCCGAGGACGGCGTTGCCGCCGTCGCGGACCACGGCGGCGGCCACCTGGTGGCCGAGCCCGGCCCCCACACCGGAGACGACGACGGTCTTCCCTCGCAGCAGCATGACGCGCCCCCAGGCGGCTCGGTCCAGGAATCTGACGGGCCGTCAGGGTAGGGGTGCGGACCACCGGTGTGAAGGGGTGCGGCGCCGGGGGCCGGCCCCCGGCGGGCTCAGCGGCGCCCGGTCACGTCCAGGACGATGTTGACCACGACCCAGGTGGCCCAGAGCAGCGGGATGATCGCCACGTAGGCGAGCGGGCGCGCGTGCACCGGCGGGCCCTCGTCCAGCGGCCGGTGGCCCGGCGCCGGGGTGGGGTGCGGCAGCTTGGCGAACTTCATCGCGGCGATCAGGTTCCAGAGCAGCGTGAACGGCGTGAAGACCACCAGGGACAGGGGGCTCCACCAGCCCTGGCACAGGGTCTTGGTGGTCATGGTGCGCACCAGCGCCCGCCCGCACTGGCGGCAGAAGGGCCCGTTGAGGGTGTGGAAGCGCATCAGGACCAGTACGCCGACGTGGGCGCGCACCGCGAAGTTCGCCGCCTCGGGGGCGCCGCAGTTGCGGCAGCCGGGCGCCTGGGCGTGGGGGTGCGGGGCCGCGTACTGCGGGTGCTGCGGCTGGGGCTGCTGCGGGTGGCCCGGGCCGGGGGCCGGGTAGCCGGGCGTGGGGTGGCCCTGGTGGGGGGCCGGGTGGCCGGCGGCCGGGTGGCCGGGGCCGCCCGCGGGCGGGCCGTACGGGTTCGGGGCGGCCGGGTTCGGGGCGTACGGGTTCTGCCCGGCCGGGGGCGCGGCGGCCGGGTGCGCGGCCGCGGGGCCGGGGGCGTACGGGTTCTGCCCCGCCGGGCTCTGGCCGTACGGGTTCTGCCCGGCCGGAGGGCCGGGGTGCGGGTTCGGCGGAACCGGGGCTCCGGAGTAGGGATTCGGCGGAGTGGTCATGGCAGGCCTTCGGTATCGGCGCGGGCGGGGAGCGGCGACCGGCCGGACACCCCGGACCGATTCCGTTGCCTCCTCCGGCTGTTGTCACGGAGGAGGAGGTGCCGAACACCAGTGCGCTCGATGGGTCACGAACGTACCAGGCTCCCCTGACAGCCCGGCCCCCCTCGCGGCCGCCCTCCCCGACAACCGTCGTAAAGCCCCACGGAGCGGCACCAGCAGGGGTGTTCGGGGCCTTTCGGACGGGCATCCGCGGCCCCCTCCCCGCCCGGCCGCAGGGCCGCCGGAGGCGGTCTGGACGTCCTGGGCCACAGGACGGTGAAGCCGAGACGAATGGTGTGTCATATCTACGGGGGCGATGGTGAGTCGTATCGGAATACCTGATAGACAGAACAATCGCGGCCCGACCGGCCGCACGCCTTTGCCGGCCGCCTTGGGGGGATCGCCGCACCGTGAAGCCGCTTCACCGCCACGTAGTCAACACCTCACGCAAGGTCCTGTGCACCGCCGCGCTCGCGGCCAGCCTGACCACCGCCGCCGTCGTGACCAACACCCCGGTCGCCGGCGCCGGCGAGGCCGAGCCCACGCCCGACAGCCCCCAGGCCGCCGACCGCGGCGACGCCCGCCTCGACCTGCCCGGCCAGCTCGCCGACCCGGTGGTCCCGCCCGCCGCCGGTACGGGCACCGCGGCCGAAGGGGCCTCCGGCATACCCGCGACCGCCCTGGACGCCTACAAGCGTGCCGAGGTGGCGGTCGCCGCGGCCCTGCCCACCTGCAAGCTCCCCTGGGCGCTGCTGGCCGGCATCGGCCGCGTCGAGTCGGTGCACGCCTCCGGCTACGGGCTCAAGTCCGACGGCACCACCGAGAAGCTGATCCGCGGCCCGCGCCTGGACGGCAACGGCTTCGCGAAGATCCTCGACACCGACAAGGGCGAGTGGGACGGGGACACCGAGTACGACCGCGCCTTCGGCCCGCTCCAGTTCATCCCCTCCACCTGGGCCACCTGGAAGGCCGATGGCAACGGCGACGGCAAGCGCGACGCCAACAACATCTACGACGCGGCGCTCGGCGCTGGCCTCTACCTCTGCTCGGGCGGCAAGGACCTCTCGCTGCCGGCCGACCTCGACAAGGCGATCCTCGGCTACAACAGCTCCCGCGAGTACGTGAACTCCGTCCTCGGCTACATGCGCCAGTACCAGCAGGACGGCACCGCAGGCATTCCGAACCCGCCCGTCGGCACCTACCCGACCCCGCCCACGTCGACCCTGCCGACCCCGCACGTCCCCACCGCGCAGCCGCCGGCGACGAGGCCGGGCACCCCGGTGAACCCGTCCCGCCCGACCCCGGACCCCAAGCCCACCCCGAAGCCGGAGCCCTCGAAGCCGACGCCGACGCCGGAGCCGTCCAAGCCGACCCCGGCGCCCGCGACCCTGGCCAAGCTGGAGCGGGTCGGCGACGCGAAGCTGGAGGCCCAGGCCGGCAGCCTGTTCGCGGAGGGCACCCGCTTCAAGGCGGTGCTCAGCGACGGCAAGCCGGCCGCGGGCCAGGCCGTGGTCGTCGCCGTCGAGCAGGACACCACCGGCGGCACGGGCTTCGTCTTCGGCGACGAGTCGAGCGTGGTCGTCCGTACGGACGCCGACGGCGTCGCCACCGCACCCCGGCTCAAGGCAGGACCGCAGGCGGGCACCTTCACCCTGCGGGCCACCGCCTACGACGCCAAGAGCCAGTTCACCGTGGCCCTGGACGGCAAGGTCACCGCCAAGCCGGCCGCCGAGCCGCTCGTGGTGACCCGCACCGACGGCACCGGACCGGTGAAGGCCTCCGCCGGCACCGCCGTCAAGGGCCTGGAGTTCCGGGCCGCCCGTGGCGGCGAGCCGGTGGCGGGCGCCCGGCTGACCGCCGCCCTGGTCGAGGAGGTCGCGGGCCGGCCGGGCGTCTGGGCCCCCGTGGACCCGAAGACCGCCAAGGGCCCCTGGTTCAAGGGAGCCGCGGCCGGCGAGAAGCTGTTCGCCCTGGAGCTGCCCGAGACCGGCGCCGACGGCACGACCGCCCTCCCGGACCTGCTCACCACGGACGTCCCCCAGGGCACCTACCACCTGCGGCTGCGGACGGCGGACAAGACCGAGCTGATCGTCACGATCGAGGTCACCGCCCCGAAGGCCTGACCCGCAGCTCCGCACACGAGACGGCCGGCCGCCCTGGGCGACCGGCCGTCTCCTGTCGCGGCGTCGCGCCGCAGGGAGCGCTAGACGACGGGCGTGGCCTGGAGGGCCTGGAAGCCGACGCCGCAGGTGCCCGGCAGGTTCGTGGGGCTGAACGGCGTCGAGGACGTGGTGCAGCGGGCCTCGTAGATCACGCCGCTCTTGCTGAGCAGCGTGAGGGTGAGCCGGCCCCCGGAGTTCTCCTCGACGGAGACGGCGACGTCCACGACGCACCTCGGCGCGTTGGGGACGACATCGAGGTTGATCCACACGCCCTGGTTGCGGCTGTCGTTGAGGAAGGTGTGCCCCTCGCGGTCGGTGGCCAGACGGAACACCGTGCCCAGCGCGAAGGAGAAGTCGGGGGCGGCGGAGCTGACGTGCCGCGCCACCGGACCGCACCGGTTCTTGCCGTGCGGGTTCGGGTCCGGCGTCGGACCGCCGGCCGCCGCGGACGGGGCCATCAGCGCTCCGAGGAGCACGGCCCCGGATACGGCGGAGATTCCTCGTGCGGCCCAAGCGAGCTTCCTCATGTGCTTCCTTTCCCGTGCCCGGCCTCGGTGACGGGACCCAGCCTCCCCGGCCCGCCCCCGGCGAACACGCCATGTGATGAACGGTCACCCAACGGAACCATCGGCGCACCCCGAACGGCGCTGCGGACGGACCGGGACGGGAAAAAGGCAGGAGCCCCGCCCCCTCCGCTCACACGGAGGAGGCAGGGCTCCTTGGGTACTGCGAATTCCGACCGCGATCGGCCGGCCTGGCGACTAGGCCGGGGTGACGTTCTCCGCCTGCGGACCCTTGGGGCCCTGCGTGACGTCGAAGTTGACCTGCTGGTTCTCCTCGAGGGAGCGGAAGCCAGAGGCGTTGATCGCGGAGTAGTGGACGAAGACATCCGGGCCGCCGCCGTCCTGGGCGATGAAGCCGAAGCCCTTTTCAGCGTTGAACCACTTCACGGTTCCGGTAGCCATGAGCCCTCCTATGGGCCAAAGGGTCGCCCTGCTCCAGAACCTGCTAAGAAGTCTGAAAACTACAAAAGCCTGCGGGTTACATGCTCCGCAGGCCTCGTACTGCAAGGGAAACCAAACTGCAACTTGCGTCGAGCCTAGCACGCACCCTCGGGCCGAGACCAGAGGGAAAGATCACGTCACTCGGACGTTTGAAGACCCGCTCGATCGCTGACGGAGAAGCGGGGCTAGTCTCGCGATGTGGACGTCTATCGCAGCCGGCCCCGCGTCGGCCACATCCAGTTCCTGAACTGCCTGCCCCTCTACTGGGGGCTGGCCCGAACCGGCACGCTGCTGGACCTGGAGCTGACCAAGGACACCCCCGAGAAGCTGAGCGAGCGCCTCGTCCAGGGTGACCTGGACATCGCCCCCATCACCCTCGTGGAGTTCCTCCGCAACGCGGACCGGCTCGTCGCCTTCCCCGACCTGGCGGTCGGCTGCGACGGCCCCGTGATGTCCTGCGTGATCGTCTCGCAGGTCCCGCTGGACCAGCTGGACGGCGCCCGGGTCGCCCTCGGATCGACCTCCCGCACCTCCGTACGCCTGGCCCAGCTGCTCCTCGCCGAGCAGTACGGAGTCCGCCCCGACTACTACACCTGCCCCCCTGACCTGGGGCTGATGATGCAGGAGGCGCAGGCGGCGGTCCTGATCGGCGACGCCGCGCTGCGCGCCTCGCTGCACGACGCGCCCCGGCTCGGGCTGGCCGTGCACGACCTCGGCCGGATGTGGAAGGACTGGACGGGACTGCCGTTCGTCTTCGCCGTCTGGGCCGCCCGCAAGGACTACCTGGAGCGCGAGCCCGCCGTGGTGCGGGAGATCCACGAGGCGTTCCTCGCCTCCCGGGACGTCTCCCTGGAAGAGGTCGTCAAGGTCGCCGAGCAGGCGGCCCGCTGGGAGGCCTTCGACGCCGAGCTCCTCCAGCGCTACTTCACCACCCTCGACTTCCGCTTCGGACCCGAGCAGCTGGCCGGCGTACGCGAATTCGCGCGGCGCACGGGAGCGGACACCGGGTACGACGCGGACGTCCGCGTGGAGCTGCTCGAGGCGGCCGCGCCGGATCACTGATCACGGTTTCCCGGCGGGCCTTCCACTTCCCTCTTCGGGAATGTTCCGTTTGCCGGGAATTCGTTCGCCTTTCGTATTCACCTCCACCGGAGGCGAATGCGAAGGGCGGCGGCGGAAGCGCGCGGTATTCGGCGGGAACGCGCCCCCGCCACCCCCTAAGGTGCTGTCTGTTCGCACACACGGATCTCGGGGGACGGGGGACGCGATGCAGCCGCTCGAAGCCGGCGAGCCGCGCACCATCGGGGCGTACCGGCTGCTCGGCCGGCTCGGCGCGGGCGGCATGGGCCGGGTCTACCTGGGGCGCAGCGCCGGCGGCCGGACCGTCGCCGTCAAGATCGTGCACCCGCACTTCGCCGCCGACGCGGAGTTCCGCGCACGCTTCCGCCGCGAGGTGGAGGCCGCGCGGCGGGTCGGCGGGGAATGGACCGCGCCGGTGCTGGACGCCGACCCGGACGCCGCGGTGCCGTGGGTGGCGACCGGCTACGTGGCGGGCCCCTCCCTCGACCGGGCGGTGGCCGGGCACGGGCCGCTGCCCGAGGCCTCGGCGCGGGCGGTGGGTGCGGGGCTGGCCCGCGCGCTGGTGGCGGTGCACGGGCTGGGGCTGGTCCACCGCGACGTGAAGCCCTCCAACGTGATGCTGACCCTGGACGGGCCGCGCCTGATCGACTTCGGGATCGCCCGGGCCACGGAGGGCACCGCCTCGCTGACCTCCACCGGGGTCTCCATCGGCTCGCCCGGCTACATGTCCCCGGAGCAGATCCTCGGCAAGGGCGTCAGCGGCGCCTCGGACGTGTTCTCGCTGGGCGCGGTGCTGGCCTTCGCGGCGACCGGCCGGCCGCCCTTCACCGGGGACAACTCCGCGACCCTCCTCTACAAGGTGGTCCATGAGCCGCCGGAGCTGGACGGGATCCCCGCGGGGGAGCTGCGCGAGCTGATCGGGTCCTGCCTGGCCAAGACGGCGTCCGGGCGGCCGCGGCCGGAGGACCTCGCGGCGGCCCTGGGCGGCGCCCTCGGCGCGCCGGGGTGGCTGCCGGCGCCGCTGGTGGAGGAGGCGACCCGGGCGGCGGTGGCGCTGCTGGACCTGGACGCCGATCCCGCCGGGGCTGCGGCGGGCTCCGGCTCCGGCCCGGGCGCCGGTGCCGGTCACCCGGCGGGGTACGGCACGGCGGCCGGGTCGGGATCCCGGGCCCAGGCCGGTTCCGGGTCCGGCACCGGGACCCCGGCCGGTTCCGGCTTCGGGTCGCCCGCCCCGGCCGGTTCGGGCTCCGAGCCGGTGCCGTTCACGGCCGGGTCCTTCGGGGGGCCGGCCGGCGCCGGTTTCGGGACGCCGGACCCCTCGTACGGGGGCCCCGCCGGGGTCGGCTTCGGGACGCCGGACTCCTTCGCGCAGGCCGGCCCGTACGGATCCGCCGGCGCGGGGGCCGGGGTGTACGGCGCCCCGACCGAGACGGCCGGCGGGGCGGGGGCCGGGGTGCCGAAGCCGCGCACCGCAGCCGGCGACACCCGCGGGGTCACCCTCACCGCGGCCGGCCGCCGCTTCAGCTGCACCCTGGTGCTCGGCGCCGCCTGCGTGCTGGCGGCGCTGTCCGGCGGGCTGTACGCGACGGGCCTGCTGCCCGGCCAGGGGGAGCACCGGGAGGTGGCGGGCAAGCCGCCGCAGCACTCCCCGGCCCCGGCGGGCTCCGCGCCGGACTCCGCCCACCCGTCGGCGTCCCCGTCCCCGGCCCCGTCAAAGGGGACCCGTACCGACGTCCCCAAGGAGCTCATCGGCACCTGGAAGGGCACCGTCACCACCCACCTCGGCGCCACCAGCCAGTTCGAGATCACCATCAAGGGCGGCAAGACCGGCGAGGTCGTCGCCCGGGACAAGTCGGTCCTGCCGCTCCTCGGGACCGACTGCAGCGGCGACTGGAAGCTGGTCTCCGCCACCGACCGCTCCCTGGTCCTCGACACGGCGGGCGGCCCCAATCCGGCTCCGGGCATCTGCGCGGGAGGATCCGCCGACGAGCGGTTCAGCCTGAACGCCGGCGGCTCGCTGCACTACACGTCGGGCGACAAGGCGGCGGGCAACCCCGAAGGGGACCTCACCCGCAGCCCGTGACCCCCGCCCTGGAAAGGGCCCACGGCCGCTGGCGTAGGCTGGCTCGGTCCGGACCCTTGACACACCGCCGAAAGGTGATCCACCGGTGACCGACCTGGCCGCACTCCAGTCCGTCCTCGACCGCGCCGCCGCAGGGGGCCGGATCACCAGGGAAGAGGCCCTCGACCTCTACCGGCACGCCCCCCTGCACGCGCTCGGCCAGGCCGCCGACGCCGCGCGCCGGCTGCGCTACGCCGGTACGGAGCACATCGCGACGTACATCATCGAGCGCAACATCAACTACACCAACGTGTGCGTCACGGCCTGCAAGTTCTGCGCCTTCTACGCGGCCCCCAAGGACACGAAGAAGGGCTGGTCGCGCGACCTCGACGACATCCTGCGCCGCTGCGCGGAGACCGTCGAGCTGGGCGGCACGCAGATCATGTTCCAGGGCGGCCACCACCCGGACTACGGCGTCGAGTACTACGAGCACCACTTCTCGGCGATCAAGAAGGACTTCCCGCAGCTGGTCATCCACTCCCTCGGCGCGTCCGAGGTCGATCACATGGCCCGCATCTCCGGCGTCAGCGCCGAGGAGGCCATCCGGCGCATCCACGCAGCCGGCCTCGACTCCTTCGCCGGCGCCGGCGCGGAACTCCTGCCGGAGCGCCCGCGCAAGGCGATCGCGCCGCTGAAGGAGTCCGGCGAGCGCTGGCTGGAGATCATGGAGATCGCCCACCGGCTGGGCGTGGAGTCCACCTCCACCATGCTGATGGGCACCGGCGAGACCAACGCCGAGCGCATCGAGCACATCGCGATGATCCGCGACACCCAGGACCGCACGGGCGGCTTCCGCGCCTTCATCCCGTACACCTACCAGCCCGAGAACAACCACCTCAAGGGCCGGACCCAGGCGACCGTCTTCGAGTACCTGCGCATGATCGCCATCGCACGGCTCTTCCTCGACAACGTCGCGCACATCCAGGGCTCCTGGCTCACCGTCGGCAAGGAGGCGGGCCAGCTCGCCCTGCACTACGGCGCCGACGACCTCGGCTCGATCATGCTGGAGGAGAACGTGGTCTCCTCGGCCGGCGCCAGGCACCGTTCGAACCGCCAGGAGATCATCGACCTGATCCGCAAGGCGGGCCGCGTCCCCGCGCAGCGCGCGACCACGTACGAGCACCTCGTGGTGCACGACGACCCGGCGAACGACCCCGTCGACGACCGCGTCGTCTCGCACATCTCCTCGACCGCCATCGAGGGGGGCACCGCGCACCCCGAGCTGAAGCTCATCTCCACGAACTGACGCCCCATGCTGACGCTGCACACCGCCGAGCTCCTCGTCACCGGACCGGGCGCCGTTCCGCTGGAGGACGGCGCGGTCCTGGTCGAGGGCGACCGGGCCGTCCGCGTGGGCCCGTACGGGGAACTCGGCGCGGCCGCGCCGCACGCCCGGGTCCGCCGCTGGCCCGGGGTGCTCACCCCGGGGCTGCTCGCGCGCGGGGCGGACGAGCTGCTGGAGCGGACGTACTACCCGGACGACCCGTACGAGGTCACCGAGCTGGGCGCCGACCCGATCACCGGGGCCGAGGCGCTCGAGGCGCTGAAGATGACCGAGGCCCGCTGGGGCAACAGCGCCCGGCGGGGCACGCAGAAGCTGCTGGCGCGCGGGGTGGTGGCGGTGGCCGGGCGCTTCACGACCGCCTCCGTGCGCACCGCGGTCGTCCGTTCGGGCCTGGCGGTGGTGCCGCCGGCCCCGTACGAGGGCACGCCCGCCCTGGACCCGCTCGCCGGGCGGGAGTCGGCCGGGCAGGCGTACCACGGGGTGCTGGAGGCGGGCGCCCCGGCCCGGTTCGCGGTGTTCGCGGTGGCGGACGAGGCGGAGCTGCTGGAACGCGGCGCGACCACGTGCGTGGCCACGGTCATCGCGGGCCGCCTGTTGCACCGGCGGCGGTAGCCGGGCGCCGGAGCCGCGCGAGGTGTCGGGACCTTCCGGGCGGGGCACAGTGCCGGGTGTTCCCGAACCGCTCCGGAGGTCGCGATGGCCCTGCACAAGAAGACCGTCGGGTTCACGGTCGCCGGCGTCGCCGCGGGCGTCGCGGGATTCCTCGCCGCGTCCGGCAGGCGCCGCGCGGCCGAGAGCTCTCCCGCCGGCCGGCCCGACTGCGACGGCGGCGGCCGCGACGGCACCCGCAGTCGCGGCAGCGCGAGCAGCTGCGGCACGGCGGTCTCCGGCAACGGCCTCTGAGCGGGATGGCCTACGGGGCCGGCGGGCCCGCCAGGTACGTGCCGGCGGCGGCGTAGGGCCACGCGTTGGACGTGCAGCCGAGCAGCCCCTTGATCTGCTGCATCATCGCCGGGGCGGGGGCTCCGGGGCGCGGGCAGGTCTCGTGGCCGTGGCCGAGCTCGTGGCCCACCTCGTGGTTGACGATCAGCGCCCGGTACTCCGCCGGCGTGCCGCTGAACCGGGGCGAGCCCTCCTGCCAGCGCTTGAGGTTGACGACGACGGTGTGCCCGGCCCGGCAGTTGGCCTCCCCGACCAGCTCGGGGGTGACCACCTCGCACAGCCGGTCGGTGGTGGCGGGCGTGGCGATCCGGACCGTGAAGTCCACCGGCTCCCCGCGGCCGACGAGCCGGAAGCCGTTCGCGGGGTCGCGTGTCCAGCCGCGCCGGTCCCCGAGGACCGCTTCCACGGCCCGGGCGGCGTCGTCCGGGTCGACGCCGCTGCCGTTCTCCACCTCCACCCGCCAGCGCAGCGGGCGGCCCTCGCCCTGGGGCCGCCCGGTGGCGGAGGAGGCCGTGAACCCCACCGGCACCGAGGTCACCCGTTCCGGCCGCGGGGGAGCCCCGCCGCGGCCGTCGGCGTCCCCCTCGCGCGGCCCCAGCCGGTGGGCGGCCACCGCGAGGGCGGCGAGCAGCGCCGACAGGAGGACCGTGTGGCGCAGTCGCCCGCGCCGCTCCGCCCGCCGTGCGCTCCCTGATCGGCCTGCCGGCATCCGTCAACCCTTTGTTCGGAATGTCCGACAGTCTGCCCGCTTCCGGTCCGGATCCACCGGAACGCCGGCCGGGCCGGGGCAGCGGCCGGGCCGGACCGGCGGCCTGAGAGGATGACCGGGTACCCGTCCGACGCAGACACACCGAGCACCGAGGGGCCAACGCCAGTGACAAGGGCTTCCCTGGACAAGCAGCCGCACGAAGTCGCCTCCATGTTCGACGGGGTGGCCGCGAACTACGACCTCACCAACGACGTCCTGTCCCTCGGCCAGGCGCGCCTGTGGCGCAAGGAGGCCGCCAGGGCGGTCGCCGCCCGCCCCGGCCAGAAGGTGCTCGACCTGGCCGCCGGCACCGCCACCTCGTCCCTGCCGTACGCCGCGACCGGCGCGTACGTCGTCCCCTGCGACTTCTCCCTCGGCATGCTGCGCGAAGGCAAGAAGCGCAACCCGTGGCTGCCGCTGACGGCGGGCGACGCGACCCGGCTCCCCTTCGGGGACGACGTCTTCGACACGGTGACGATCTCCTTCGGACTGCGCAACGTCCAGGACACGGAGGGTGCGCTGCGCGAGATGTACCGGGTGACCAAGCCCGGCGGCCAGGTCGTGATCAGCGAGTTCTCGCAGCCCACCTGGGCCCCCTTCCGGACCGTCTACACCGAGTACCTGATGCGCGCCCTGCCGCCGGTCGCCCGGGCGGTCTCCTCCAACCCGGACGCGTACGTGTACCTCGCCGAGTCCATCCGCGCGTGGCCCGACCAGCCGGCGCTGGCGGCCCTGCTGCAGAAGGCCGGCTGGTCGAAGGTGGCCTGGCGGAACCTGAGCGGCGGCATCGTGGCGCTGCACCGCGGGGTCAAGGCGTAACCCTGCATGGACTACCAGGGGCTGCTGGAGCGGGTCGCGGCCGACGTCTCCCCGCTCGTGGGCAGCGGGACGCCGGCCGAGTACATCCCGGCGCTGGCCAAGGTCGACGCGCGGCAGTTCGGCATGGCGGTGGCGGACCTCGACGGCAACGTCTTCGGGGTCGGCGACTGGCGCACGCCCTTCTCCGCCCAGTCCGTGACGAAGGTCTTCGCGCTGGCCCTCGCCCTCGCGGAGGGCGGTGACGGCCTGTGGGAGCGCGTGGGCCGGGAGCCGTCGGGCAATCCGTTCAACTCCCTGGTGCAGCTGGAGTACGAGAACGGCATCCCCCGCAACCCGTTCATCAACGCGGGCGCGCTCGTCGTCACCGACCGGCTCCAGACGCTGACCGGTGACGCGAGCAGCGAGCTCCTGGACTTCCTGCGGCAGGAGAGCGGCAACCCGGGCATCGGCTTCGACCCGGAGGTGGCCGCCTCCGAGCAGGAACACGGCGACCGCAACGCGGCGGTGGCCCACTTCATGGCCGCGTACGGCAACATCGACAACCCGGTGCCGGCGCTGCTGGAGCACTACTTCTGGCAGTGCTCCATCGAGATGAGCTGCGCCGACCTCGCCCTGGCCGGCCGCTTCCTGGCCCGGCACGGCCTGCGCGCGGACGGCTCGCGCCTGCTGACGCGCAGCGAGGCGAAGCAGGTCAACGCGGTGATGCTGACCTGCGGTACGTACGACGCGGCGGGCGAGTTCGCCTACCGCGTGGGCCTCCCGGGCAAGAGCGGCGTGGGCGGCGGCATCATCGCGGTGGTCCCGGGCCGGTGCACCCTCGCGGTGTGGAGCCCGGGCCTGGACGCCCGGGGCAACTCGGTGGCGGGAGTGGCGGCGCTGGACCGCTTCACGACCCTGACGGGCCTCAGCGTCTTCTAGCCCGCGGACCGGCCCCGGGCGGGTCCGCGCCGCTGCATAGACTGCGTCATGTCCCGTGCCGTTGGGCACCCCTTATCGAGCCTTCGGGAGACCCCGCAGTGACCGAGCCTCTCTCCGAGCACTCCGCGGACGTGATCGTCGTCGGCGCCGGGCCCGCCGGTTCCACCACCGCCCACTACCTCGCCAAGGCCGGCCTGGACGTCCTGCTCCTGGAGAAGACGGCGTTCCCGCGCGAGAAGGTGTGCGGCGACGGTCTGACCCCGCGTGCCACCAAGCAGCTGGTCGCCATGGGCATCGACGTCTCCGAAGAGGCCGGCTGGCTCCGCAACAAGGGCCTGCGCATCATCGGCGGCGGGCAGCGGCTCCAGCTGGACTGGCCGGAGCTCGCCTCCTACCCGGACTACGGACTCGTCCGCAAGCGTGACGACTTCGACGAGACCCTGGCCCGCCAGGCGCAGAAGGCCGGCGCCCGGCTGTACGAGCGCTGCAACGTCGGCGAGCCCGTGCGCGACCCCCGTACCGGGCACATCACGGGCGTGCAGGCGAAGCTCGGCGAGGAGAAGACGCCCGTCACCTTCCACGCCCCGCTGGTCGTCGCCGCCGACGGCAACTCCTCGCGCCTGTCCCTGGCGATGGGCCTGCACCGGCGCGAGGACCGCCCGATGGGCGTCGCGGTGCGCACGTACTTCACCTCGCCCCGGCACGACGACGACTACCTGGAGTCCTGGCTGGAGCTGTGGGACCGGCGCGGCCCCCAGGACCGGCTGCTGCCGGGCTACGGCTGGATCTTCGGGATGGGCGACGGCACGTCGAACGTCGGCCTCGGCATCCTCAACTCCTCCTCCGCCTTCAAGGAGCTGGACTGGCGCGAGGTCCTCAAGGCCTGGTGCGCGTCCATGCCGGAGGACTGGGGCTACACCCCGGAGAACATGACGCACCCGATCCGCGGTGCGGCGCTGCCGATGGCCTTCAACCGGCAGCCGCACTACACCAAGGGGCTGCTGCTCGTCGGTGACGCGGGCGGGCTCGTCAACCCGTTCAACGGCGAGGGCATCGCCTACGCGATGGAGTCCGGGCAGATCGCCGCCGAGGTGATCGTGCAGGCGCACGCCCGCGCCACCCCGGCGCAGCGCGAGCTGGCCCTGCACAGCTACCCGAAGGTCCTCAAGGAGACCTACGGCGGCTACTACACGCTGGGCCGTGCCTTCGTGAAGCTGATCGGCAACCCGAAGGTCATGAAGGTGGCCGCGCAGCGGGGCCTGACGCACCCGGTGCTGATGCGCTTCACGCTGAAGATGCTGGCGAACCTGACCGACCCGACGGGCGGCGACGCGATGGACCGCATCATCAACGGCCTCTCGAAGGTGGCCCCGAAGGCCTGAGCGGGCCCGCCAGGGCGCTCTGCGGCGCCTGTGAGCCGCTCCCGGGTCTCCGGGGGCGGCTCAGTCGTTCCCGTCGCTCCCAGGCCCCCGTACGGCCGCCCCGGCCGCCCCGGGGCCGCCGTGGACGGTGCGGACGCAGCGGGCCAGCAGGACGAGCCCGGACAGCAGCAGCGCGCCGGAGACGGTCCAGCCGAGGCCCAGCGTCAGGGGATTGCCCGGTTTGTGCCACGGGCGGGTGGTGGTCAGCAGCCAGCCGCCGACCGAGAGGAGCCCCAGCCCGAGGGCGGCCGGGACGGCGGTGCGGTCGCCGGCGAGCCGGTCCTCGTCGCGGTGGCCCTCCTTGCCGCGGCCCTCGTAGGACGGTCTGCTCACGGACCACCACCTCCAGGGCTGATCGGTTCGAACGGCCGCGCGCAGCGGCCATTTTCCCAGCATGCCGAAGGTCCGGCACTCCGCCCCCTGGGGGTACCTCCCAGCGGTAGCCGGGGGAGGGGGAGTGCCGGACCTTCAGGGACCGTGCGACACGGGGACCGTCGCGATCGGGGAACGCCGCGGTCAGAGGACGCGGACGGCGCCCGTCGGCATGTCGTAGCTCAGGTTGCGCTCGACGATGCCGGTGCTCGGGTTCTGCGCACCGACGAACTTGCCGCCACCCACGTAGATGGCGACGTGCCACGCGCTGCCCTTGGCACCCCAGTACAGGATGTCGCCGGGCTGCAGGTTGCTCAGCGAGACCGAGCGGCCGGCCATGGACTGGTCCTGCGAGACGCGGTCCAGGGTGATGCCCGCCTGGCGGTAGGCGGCCTGGACGAGGCCCGAGCAGTCGTACGCGGAGGGGCCGGTGGCGCCCATCACGTAGGCCTTGCCGATCTGGGCGCGGGCGAAGTTCACGATGGCGGCCGCCGAGCCGGTGGCCGGCTTCGAGGCGGTGGAGCCGCTGCCCGAGCCCTTGGCGACGGAGGAACCGCCGTCGTCGGAGGCGGAGGCGGTGGTCAGGGAGGTGCGGTCGGTGCCGCGGCCCGCGCGCTCGGCCTCGGCCTTGCGGTCGGCCTCCTGCTTCGCCTTGAGCTCGGCGGCCTTGGTGGCGTCTTCCTTCGCCTGCTTCGCCTCGGCGGCGGCACCCGTGCGGGCGCTCTCCTCCTGGGCGTTCAGCTCGCCGGTGACGGCGGCCTCGACGGCGGCGACGCGGGTGTTCTCCGCGGCCGTGTTGACGGCGTTGGAGACTTCGGCGCCGAGGTCCAGGTCGAGGACCGGCATCTCGAGCGTCGTCTCGGCCACGGGCTCGGACGGCGACGCGCTCGCGGTTCCGGCCATGGCCAGGGTGCTGAGGACGCCACCGGCAACTCCGGCGCGGACCGCGAGCTTCGAGGCGCTGCGGCGGGGCTTCCGGTGGCTGGGTATGTGAGCGGTGTGGGACATGGGACAACCGCTATCAGGGGTGCCGGGTTTCCTTCAAGAAACGTGGTCTGCGCCACAGTTGCGCGCGAGGGCCGCTAACCGGGCGTGCGACGCCTCTTATTGACGCCGTAACGGACGTAACGGACACGCTTTCACAAGGCTGTGATCATGGGCTTTCAGTAATAAGTCCGAATTGATCCACGGCCTACCATCCACCCGTACAGATGGCCAAGCCCCCTTTCGGCGACCCCTGTTCGGTGTGTCGCAGGTCACAGTCACCCGTCGCCGTGAGGGCGCTGTGACCGGTCCGTGATCCCGCCGTGAAGCCGCCGTGCGGTTCGTGAACGGATGCACAGGATCTCCGCCCGGTTCCCGTCGGCGGCGAATCCCGGTCACCGCGTCCACTCCCGTACCGGGCCCCTCCCCCGACCGGGGGACGCACATCCCCTTACCAGTTCGGACACCGCTTCGCCAATTTGCCTGCACTGCCCATCATTTGATAGAGCACCACGCCTTCCACCTGCGCCTACGGGGCCGGATGTCACCTTTGGTGATCATGTGGATGCCTTGAGTATGAAGATCACCACTCATTGGGCTTCATGATCGTTCGCCGGGTGGTGGAGATCACAAACCCGGTGTTGCAACCCGTGTCGCAGATCACAGACCGGCGGGCATAAGATGCGCACCAGTCCGGCTTGTGAACTGCCTCACATGCGATCGGCCCCTGTTCGAGGGGGTGGCCTTCGAAGGGGCGGGGCACGCGGCGCCGGCGCAGCGGTCCAACGGTCAAGGACGACTGGAAGGAGCGAGGAGCGTGAATGCGTACGCACCCATCCTCGTGCTCGGCGCCATCGGCGCAGGGTTTGCGATCTTCTCCGTGGTCATGGCCACGCTGATCGGCCCAAAACGGTACAACCGGGCGAAGCTCGAAGCCTACGAGTGCGGCATCGAGCCCACCCCCGTGCCCGCCGGCGGCGGACGCTTCCCCATCAAGTACTACCTGACGGCGATGCTCTTCATCGTCTTCGACATCGAGATCGTCTTCCTCTACCCCTGGGCCGTCACCTTCGACGCCCTGGGGATCTTCGGGCTCGTCGAGATGCTGCTCTTCGTGCTCACCGTCTTCGTCGCCTACGCCTACGTGTGGCGCCGCGGCGGCCTGGAATGGGACTGAGGGGCTGAATTCCCATGGGACTGGAAGAGAAGCTGCCGAGCGGCTTTCTGCTCACCACCGTCGAACAGGCCGCGGGCTGGGTGCGCAAGGCATCCGTCTTCCCGGCCACCTTCGGCCTGGCGTGCTGCGCCATCGAGATGATGACCACCGGCGCCGGCCGCTACGACCTGGCCCGCTTCGGCATGGAGGTCTTCCGCGGCTCCCCGCGCCAGGCCGACCTGATGATCGTGGCGGGACGCGTCAGCCAGAAGATGGCGCCGGTGCTGCGCCAGGTCTACGACCAGATGCCCGCCCCGAAGTGGGTCATCTCCATGGGCGTGTGCGCCTCGTCGGGTGGAATGTTCAACAACTACGCGATCGTCCAGGGCGTCGACCACATCGTCCCGGTGGACATCTACCTGCCCGGCTGCCCGCCCCGCCCCGAGATGCTGATGGACGCGATCCTCAAGCTCCACCAGAAGATCCAGGGCTCGAAGCTCGGCGTGAACCGGGAAGAGGCGGCGCGCGAGGCGGAGGAGGCCGCCCTCAAGGCCCTCCCCACCATCGAGATGAAGGGGCTCCTTCGGTGAGCGACGACCCGGCCGTCGAGAACGGCAACAACGTCCCCGCTCCCCGGCCCGGCTCCGGGCCCGAGGTGATCGGCGTCCGCAAGGGCATGTTCGGCAGCCGCGGCGACGGCGACACCACCGGCTACGGCGGCCTGGTGCGCACCGTGGCACTGCCCGGCGCGACCGGCCGCCCCTACGGTTCGTACTTCGACGAGGTCGTCGACGAGCTGGAGGGCGCCCTGGAGGAGCAGGACCTGCTCCCGCAGCACGCGATCGAGAAGACCGTCGTCGACCGGGGGGAACTGACCCTCCACATCGCCCGCGAGCACCTGGTGCGGGTCGCCTCCACCCTGCGCGACGATCCCGCCCTGCGCTTCGAGCTCTGCACCGGCGTCTCGGGGGTGCACTTCCCCGGCGACAAGGGCCGCGAGCTGCACGCCGTCTACCACCTGCGCTCGCTCACCCACGGCCGGATCCTGCGGCTGGAGGTGTCCGTCCCGGACGCCGACCCGCACCTGCCCTCGCTCGTCACGGTCTACCCGACCAACGACTGGCACGAGCGCGAGGCGTACGACTTCTTCGGCCTGGTCTTCGACGGCCACCCCGCCCTCACCCGGATCATGATGCCGGACGACTGGCAGGGCTTCCCCCAGCGCAAGGACTACCCGCTCGGCGGGATCCCCGTCGAGTACAAGGGCGCCCAGATCCCGGCTCCCGACCAGCGGAGGTCGTACAGCTGATGTCCCCCACCCCGAACCACGCGGAAGACCACGCCTCCGCGCGCGAGACGACCGAAGGCGCCGTCTACACCGTCACCGGCGGCGACTGGGACGAGATCGTCCGGTCGGCGTCCCGCGCCGACGACGAGCGCATCGTCGTCAACATGGGACCCCAGCACCCGTCCACCCACGGAGTGCTCCGCCTGATCCTGGAGATCGACGGCGAGACGGTCACCGAGGCCCGCTGCGGCATCGGCTACCTGCACACCGGCATCGAGAAGAACCTCGAATTCCGGAACTGGACGCAGGGCACCACCTTCGTGACGCGCATGGACTACCTGACGCCGTTCTTCAACGAGACGGCCTACTGCCTCGGCGTCGAGAAGCTGCTCGGCATCACCGACCAGGTCCCCGACCGCGCCACCGTCATCCGCGTCCTGCTGATGGAGCTCAACCGGCTCTCCTCGCACCTGGTGTGCATCGCCACCGGCGGCATGGAGCTGGGCGCGACCACGATCATGATCTACGGCTTCCGGGACCGCGAGCTGATCCTCGACGTCTTCGAGCTGATCACCGGCCTGCGCATGAACCACGCCTTCGTCCGCCCCGGCGGCCTCGCCCAGGACCTGCCCCCGGGCGCGGTCGACCAGCTGCGCGAGTTCGTCAAGACGATGAAGAAGAACCTGCCGGAGTACGACAAGCTCGCCACCGGCAACCCCATCTTCAAGGCCCGCATGCAGGACGTCGGCTACCTCGACCTCACCGGCTGCATGGCGCTCGGCGCCACCGGCCCGATCCTGCGCTCGGCCGGGCTGCCGCACGACCTGCGCAAGGCGGACCCGTACTGCGGCTACGAGACGTACGAGTTCGACGTCCCCACCACCGAGAGCTGCGACTCCTACGGGCGCTTCCTGGTCCGCCTGGAGGAGATGCGCCAGTCGCTGCGGATCGTCGAGCAGTGCCTGGACCGGCTGGAGCCGGGCCCGGTGATGGTCGCCGACAAGAAGATCGCCTGGCCGGCGCAGCTGGCCATGGGCCCCGACGGCCTCGGCAACTCGCTCGACCACATCAAGAACATCATGGGCACCTCCATGGAGGCCCTCATCCACCACTTCAAGCTGGTGACCGAGGGCTTCCGGGTACCGGCCGGCCAGGCGTACGCGGCCGTCGAGTCACCCAAGGGCGAGCTCGGCGTGCACGTCGTCTCCGACGGCGGTACCCGCCCCTACCGGGTCCACTTCCGCGACCCGTCCTTCACCAACCTCCAGGCCATGGCCGCGATGTGCGAGGGCGGCCAGGTCGCCGACGTCATCGTGGCCGTCGCCTCCATCGACCCCGTGATGGGAGGCGTCGACCGATGACCGACATCTCATTGGGCATGCCGCAGCTTCCCGCCCCCGACTTCCCGGCCGCCGTGCGCGAGCGGCTCGAAGCGGACGCGAAGGAGATCATCGCCCGCTACCCCGACAGCCGCTCCGCGCTGCTGCCGCTGCTGCACCTGACCCAGTCCGAGGAGGGCTACGTCTCGCGCACCGGCATCCGCTTCTGCGCCGAGGTGCTGGGCCTGACCACCGCCGAGGTCACCGCGGTCGCCACCTTCTACACGATGTACCGGCGCCGCCCCTCCGGGGACTACCAGGTCGGCGTCTGTACGAACACCCTGTGCGCGGTGATGGGCGGCGACGCCATCTTCGACGAGCTCAAGGAGCACCTGGGGGTCGGCAACAACGAGACCACCGCCGACGGCAAGGTGACGCTGGAGCACATCGAGTGCAACGCGGCCTGCGACTACGCACCCGTGGTGATGGTCAACTGGGAGTTCTTCGACAACCAGACCCCCCAGTCCGCCAAGGCCCTCGTCGACGACCTGCTGGCGGGCCGCCCGGTCGAGCCGACCCGGGGCGCGCCGCTGTGCACGTACAAGGAGACCGCCCGGATCCTGGCGGGCTTCCCCGACGAGCGCGAGGGCGCGGTCGGGGCGAGCGGCGGGGCGGGCCCCGCCTCCCTGATCGGCCTGCGCATCGCCCGCGGTGAATCCCCGCACGCCCCGATCGTGCACCCGCGCGGCGAGGCCACCACCGAGGGAGGGGAGTGATGACGGTGTCATCCAAGGAAAGTCATGGGGGCCCCTCCCAGCCGAAGGCTGGGGGAGGGAGCCCGGAGAAGCTCCTCGCACCCGTCCTGTCGGCGTTCTGGGACGAGCCCGAGTCCTGGACGCTGGAGACCTACCGGCGCCACGAGGGCTACGAAGGCCTGCGCAAGGCCCTCGCGATGACCCCGGACGAGGTGATCGCGTACGTCAAGGACTCCGGTCTGCGCGGACGCGGCGGCGCGGGCTTCCCCACCGGGATGAAGTGGCAGTTCATCCCGCAGGGCGACGGCAAGCCGCACTACCTCGTGGTGAACGCGGACGAGTCGGAGCCGGGAACCTGCAAGGACATCCCCCTCCTCTTCGCCAATCCGCACTCCCTCATCGAGGGAATGATCATCGCCTGTTACGCGATCCGGTCGGAGCACGCCTTCATCTACCTGCGCGGGGAGACGGTCCCGGTCCTGCGGCGCCTGCACGAGGCGGTGCGCGAGGCGTACGCGGCCGGATACCTCGGCAAGGACATCGCCGGCAGCGGGCGCAACCTCGACATCACGGTGCACGCGGGAGCGGGCGCGTACATCTGCGGCGAGGAGACGGCACTGCTCGACTCCCTCGAAGGCCGGCGCGGTCAGCCCCGGCTGCGTCCCCCCTTCCCCGCTGTCGAGGGGCTCTACGCGTGCCCCACTGTCGTCAACAACGTCGAGTCCATCGCCTCGGTTCCCGCGATCCTCAACAAGGGCAAGGACTGGTTCAAGGCGATGGGGACGGAGAAGTCCCCCGGCTTCACCCTGTACTCGCTCTCCGGGCACGTCGCGGGCCCCGGCCAGTACGAGGCCCCGCTCGGCATCACCCTGCGCCAGCTCCTCGACATGAGCGGCGGGATGCGCCCCGGGCACCGGCTGAAGTTCTGGACCCCGGGCGGCTCCTCCACGCCGATGTTCACCGACGAGCACCTGGACGTCCCGCTCGACTACGAGGGCGTCGGCGCCGCCGGATCGATGCTCGGCACCAAGGCGCTCCAGTGCTTCGACGAGACCACCTGCGTGGTGCGCGCCGTCACCCGCTGGACCGAGTTCTACGCCCACGAGTCCTGCGGCAAGTGCACCCCGTGCCGCGAGGGCACGTACTGGCTGGTCCAGCTGCTGCGCGACATCGAGGCCGGCCAGGGCGTCCTGTCCGACCTCGACAAGCTGAACGACATCGCCGACAACATCAACGGCAAGTCGTTCTGCGCGCTCGGCGACGGCGCGGCCAGCCCGATCTTCTCCTCGCTGAAGTACTTCCGCGCGGAGTACGAGCAGCACATCACCGGCAAGGGCTGCCCCTTCGACCCCAGGAAGTCGACCCTCTGGGCTGACGGTCCGGCCAAGAACTCCGAGGTGAACGCATGACCGTCGCCACCAATGCCCCCGCCGGCGGCGGCGAGGCCGCGAAGCCGCCGCAGGACCTGGTCTCCCTGACCATCGACGGCATCGAACTGTCCGTCCCCAAGGGCACCCTCGTCATCCGGGCCGCCGAACAGCTCGGCATCGAGATCCCCCGGTTCTGCGACCACCCCCTCCTCCCCCCGGCCGGCGCCTGCCGCCAGTGCATCGTCGAGGTCGAGGGCCAGCGCAAGCCGATGGCCTCCTGCACCATCACCTGCACCGACGGCATGGTCGTCAAGACCCAGCTGACCTCCGAGGCCGCCGACAAGGCCCAGCGCGGGGTGATGGAGCTGCTGCTCATCAACCACCCGCTGGACTGCCCCGTCTGCGACAAGGGCGGCGAGTGCCCGCTGCAGAACCAGGCGATGTCGCACGGCAACGCCGCATCGCGTTTCGAGGGCAAGAAGCGCACCTACGAGAAGCCCGTCCCGATCTCCACCCAGGTGCTGCTGGACCGCGAGCGGTGCGTGCTGTGCGCGCGCTGCACCCGCTTCTCCAACGAGATCGCCGGCGACCCGATGATCGAACTGCTGGAACGCGGCGCGCTCCAGCAGGTCGGCACCGGCGAGGGCGACCCCTTCGAGTCGTACTTCTCCGGCAACACCATCCAGATCTGCCCGGTCGGCGCCCTCACCTCGGCCGCCTACCGGTTCCGCTCCCGCCCCTTCGACCTCGTCTCCTCCCCGAGCGTGTGCGAGCACTGCGCGGGCGGCTGCGCGACCCGCACCGACCACCGGCGCGGCAAGGTGCTGCGCCGCCTCGCCGCCGAGGACCCCGAGGTCAACGAGGAGTGGATCTGCGACAAGGGCCGCTTCGCGTTCCGCTACGCGCAGCGCCCCGACCGGCTGACCACGCCCCTGGTCCGCGGCGCGGACGGGGTGCTGGCGCCCGCGAGCTGGCCCGAGGCGCTGGAGGCGGCGGCCCGTGGGCTCACCGCCGCGCGCGGGCGGGCCGGGGTGCTGACCGGCGGCCGGCTCACCGTCGAGGACGCCTACGCCTACGCCAAGTTCGCCCGGGTGGTGCTCGGCACCAACGACATCGACTTCCGGGCCCGGGTGCACAGCGCGGAGGAGACCGAGTTCCTGGCCGCCGCCGTGGCCGGCACCGGAAAGGACCTCGACGGGACGGGCGTCACGTACTCCTCGCTGGAGGCGGCCCCCGCCGTGCTCCTCGTCGGCATCGAGGCCGAGGAGGAGGCCCCCGGGGTCTTCCTGCGGCTGCGCAAGGCCCACCGCAGGCACAAGCAGCAGACCTTCGCCCTCGCCCCCTTCGCCACCCGCGGCCTCGCCAAGGCGGGCGGCACCCTGCTGGCCGCCGCCCCCGGGACCGAGCCCGAGTGGCTCGACGCACTGGCCACCCGCACCGGCCTGGAGGCGGGCGGCTCCGAGGCCGCGGAGGCGCTGCGCCGGCCGGGCGCGGTCATCGTCGCCGGAGAGCGCCTGGCCGGCGTGCCCGGCGCGCTGACCGCCGCCGTCCGCACGGCCACCGCGACCGGGGCCCGCCTGGTGTGGATCCCGCGCCGGGCCGGGGAGCGGGCCGCCGTCGAGGCGGGCGCGCTGCCGTCGCTGCTGCCGGGCGGGCGCCCCGCCACCGACCCGCGGGCCCGCGAGGAGGTCGCCGCGGCCTGGGGGCTGGAGGAACTCCCGCACCGCTACGGCCGCGACACGGGGCAGATCGTCGAGGCCGCCGCCACCGGGGAGCTGTCCGCCCTGCTGGTCGCGGGCGTCGAGGTCGCCGACCTGCCGGACCCGGCCCGCGCCCGCACCGCCCTGGAGGAGGCCTTCGTGGTCTCCCTGGAGCTGCGGCCCGGGGAGGTCACCGACCGCGCGGACGTGGTCCTGCCGGTCGCCGCCGTCGCCGAGAAGGCCGGGACGTTCATCAACTGGGAGGGCAGGGTCCGCCCGTTCGAGGCCGCCCTCAAACCCGACCAGATGACCCGCCGCCTCGCCCCCGCCGACGCCCGCGTGCTGCACATGCTCGCCGACGCCGCCGACCGGCCCCTCGCGCTGCCCGACGTACACGCCGTACGCAGGGAGCTGGCGCGGCTCGGCCCCTGGGAGGGGGAGCTGGCGCCCGAGCGGTCCACCGCCCCCGAGCCGCTGCCCCGCCCCGGCGCGGGCGAGGCCGTCCTCGCCGGGCACCGGCTGCTGCTCGACCTGGGCCGGCTCCAGGAGGGCGACGACGCCCTGGCCGGCACCCGGCACGAGGCCGCCGCCCGGCTCTCGGCCGCCACCGCCGCCGAGACCGGCGTCAAGGACGGCGACGTCCTCGCCGTCACCGGCCCGGCGGGCGTGGCGGAACTCCCGCTGCGGATCACCGAGATGCCCGACCGGGTGGTGTGGCTCCCGCTGAACTCCACCGGCTCCGGAGTCCTCGCCGACACCGGCGCCCGCCCCGGAACCCTCGTACGGATCGGCCCGGCCGGGGCCGGCCCTGCGGCCGACGCGGAGGTACGACCGTGACCCACCTCGCCCCGTTCGCGGCGCAGCCGCACATCCTGGCCGCCGAGGACCTCACCCTGTTCGGCAGGGACGTCTGGTGGCTCGTCCTCGTCAAGGCGGTGTTCTGCTTCGCCTTCTTGATGGTGACGGTGCTCTTCTCCATCGTGTGGGAGCGCAAGGTCGTCGCCTGGATGCAGCTGCGCATCGGCCCCAACCGGCACGGCCCCTGGGGCATGCTCCAGTCGCTCGCCGACGGCGTGAAGCTGATGCTGAAGGAAGACGTCGTCGTCAAGCGGGCCGACAAGGTGGTGTACGTCCTGGCCCCGATCATCGCGGCGATCCCGGCCTTCATGGCCATCGCGGTGATCCCCTTCGGCCCCTCGGGCAACGAGGTGTCGATCTTCGGCCAGCGCACCACGATGCAGCTGACGGACCTCCCGATCGCGATGCTGTACGTCCTCGCGGTCGCCTCGGTCGGCATCTACGGCATCGTCCTCGCCGGCTGGTCCTCCGGCTCCACCTACCCGCTGCTCGGCGGCCTGCGCTCCTGCGCGCAGATGATCTCGTACGAGATCGCGATGGGCGCGGCCTTCGCCTCGGTGTTCCTCTACTCCGGGTCGATGTCGACCTCGGCGATCGTGGAGGCGCAGGCGGACCGCTGGTACATCGTGCTCCTGCCGGTGTCCTTCATCATCTACGTCGTCACGATGGTCGGTGAGACGAACCGCGCCCCCTTCGACATGCCGGAGTCCGAGGGCGACCTCGTCGGCGGCTTCAACACCGAGTACTCCTCCATCAAGTTCGCGCTGTTCATGCTGGCCGAGTACGTCAACATGGTCACCGTCTCGGCGGTGTCGGTCACCCTCTTCCTGGGCGGCTGGCGGGCCCCGGCGCCGATCTCCACGTACTGGGAGGGCGCCAACCACGGCTGGTGGCCGCTGCTGTGGTTCGTCATCAAGGTCCAGCTGCTGCTGTTCTTCTTCATCTGGCTGCGCGGCACGCTCCCGCGCGTGCGCTACGACCAGTTGATGAAGCTCGGCTGGAAGGTCCTGATCCCGGTCTCCGTGGTCTGGCTGATGCTGGTCGCCACCGTCCGGGCGCTGCGCAACGAGCGCTACGACTTCAGCGAGATCGTCCTGTACGTCGGGGGCGCGGTCATCGCGGTCCTGCTGGTCTCCTCCGTCGCGGACCACTTCCGGGACAAGCGGGAGAAGGCGGCCGCCGCCGAGGCCGGGAAGGCCGCCGCGGCCGAGCCCTTCGACGCGATGGCCGGCGGCTTCCCCGTACCGCCCAAGCCCGGCCAGCACCTGGCCCCTGTACCGCGCCGACGTCCCCGCGGCGAGCGGGAGCTGATGGTCAGCGGCGGGGCGAACACCGACAGTGACCGAGAGGAGGGTGCTGACCATGCCTGACGCAGAGGGCGACAAGTGGCAGAACCCGGTGGCCGGCTTCGGCGTGACCTTCAAGGCCATGTTCAAGAAGCGGCTCACCGAGCAGTACCCGGAGCAGCCGAAGACCACCGCTCCGCGCTTCCACGGACGGCACCAGCTCAACCGCCACCCCGACGGCCTGGAGAAGTGCATCGGGTGCGAACTGTGCGCCTGGGCCTGTCCCGCCGACGCGATCTACGTGGAGGGCGCGGACAACACCGAGGAGGAGCGCTACTCCCCGGGTGAGCGGTACGGGCGGGTCTACCAGATCAACTACGCCCGCTGCATCCTGTGCGGCCTGTGCATCGAGGCGTGCCCGACGCGGGCGCTGACGATGACCAACGAGTTCGAACTGGCCGACTCCAGCCGGGAGTCACTGATCTACACCAAGGAGCAGCTCCTCGCGGGGCTGACCGAGGGCATGGTCGAGACCCCGCACTCCATCTTCCCGGGCACCGACGAGCAGGACTACTACCGTGGGCTGGTGACGGGCGCCGCCCCGGGCACGGTCCGGCAGGTGGCCGTCTCCAAGGGGGAGACGGCCCCGGCCGACGCCCCCGCCGACGCGCCCGCCGGTACGACCGAGGGGGTCGGGGCATGAGCGCCATCGCCGCGGCCGCCACCTCGACCTCCACCGGTGAGGCCGTGCAGTTCTGGGTGCTCGGCACGGTCGCCGTCATCGGCGCGCTGTGCACCATCCTGATGAAGAAGGCCGTGCACAGCGCCCTGTGCCTGGCCGGGACGATGATCGTCCTGGCGGTCTTCTACCTCGCCAACGGGGCGTACTTCCTGGGCGTGGTCCAGGTCGTCGTCTATACCGGCGCCATCATGATGCTGTTCCTCTTCGTGGTCATGCTCGTCGGCGTCACGGCGGCCGACTCGCTGAAGGAGACCCTCAAGGGGCAGCGCTGGCTGGCCGCCCTGTGCGGGCTCGGCTTCGGCGTCCTGCTGATCGCCGGCATCGGCCACGCGGGGCTCGGCCACTTCAACGGGCTCGGCCGGGTCAACTCCGCCGGGCACGTCGAGGGCCTCGCCGAACTGATCTTCACCCGCTACATCTTCGCCTTCGAGATCACCGGCGCACTGCTGATCACGGCGGCCGTCGGCGCCATGGTGCTCACCCACCGCGAGCGCACCGAGCGGGCCGCCACCCAGCGCGAACTCGCCGAGAAGCGCGTCCGCGAGGGCGTGCAGCTCCCGCCGCTGCCGGCCCCCGGCGTCTACGCCCGGCACAACGCGGTGGACGTCGCCGGCCTGCTGCCCGACGGCACCCCGTCCGAGCTGACCGTGAACAAGACGCTGCGCGCCCGCGGCCAGGTCCGGGACGTCTCCGGCCAGGCCCTGGACGACCTCAAGGCGCTGGAACATCGCTCCGCGGAGCGCCTCGGCCGAGAGGAGGCCTCGAAGTGAATCCGGTCAACTACCTGTACCTGGCCGCCCTGCTGTTCACCATCGGCGCGGCCGGCGTACTCATCCGGAAGAACGCGATCGTGCTGTTCATGTGCGTCGAGCTGATGCTCAACGCCTGCAACCTCGCCTTCGTCACCTTCTCCCGGATGCACGGCAACCTCGACGGCCAGATCATCGCGTTCTTCACGATGGTCGTCGCCGCCGCCGAGGTCGTGGTGGGCCTCGCGATCATCGTGTCGCTGTTCCGTACCCGCCACTCGGCCTCGGTCGACGACGCCAGCCTGATGAAGCTGTAAGGGGCGTTCACAGTGGAGAATCTGATTGCGCTGCTGGTGGCGGCGCCCCTGCTCGGAGCGGTGGTGCTGCTGTGCGGCGGCCGGCGCCTCGACAAGGCCGGCCACTGGATCGGCACCCTGCTCGCGGCCGTCTCGTTCGGCATCGGCGTCGTCCTGTTCGCCGGCATGCTCGGGCGCGGCGCCGAGGACCGGGCCCTGGCCCAGCACCTGTTCAGCTGGGTGCCGGTGGAGGGCTTCCAGGCGGACATCGCCTTCCAGCTGGACCAGCTGTCGATGACCTTCGTCCTGCTGATCTCCGGGGTGGGCACGCTCATCCACGTGTACTCGATCGGGTACATGGAGCACGACGAGCGCCGCCGCCGCTTCTTCGGCTACCTCAACCTGTTCGTCGCGGCGATGCTGCTGCTCGTCCTCGCCGACAACTACCTGCTGCTGTACTTCGGCTGGGAGGGCGTCGGCCTCGCCTCGTACCTCCTGATCGGCTTCTGGCAGCACAAGCCCAGCGCGGCCACCGCCGCGAAGAAGGCCTTCCTGGTCAACCGGGTCGGCGACATCGGCCTGTCGATCGCGATCATGCTGATGTTCACCACCTTCGGGACGTTCGCCTTCGGGCCGGTGTTCGCCTCCGCGGGCGACGCCTCGGAGGGCAGGCTGACCGCGATCGGCCTGATGCTGCTGCTGGCGGCCTGCGGCAAGTCGGCGCAGGTCCCGCTGCAGTCCTGGCTCGGTGACGCGATGGAGGGCCCGACCCCGGTCTCCGCCCTCATCCACGCCGCCACCATGGTCACCGCGGGCGTCTACCTGATCGTCCGCTCGGGCGTGATCTTCGACGGGGCACCGGACGCGCAGCTCGTCACCACCGTCGTCGGTGCGGTGACCCTGCTCTTCGGTGCGATCGTCGGTTGCGCGAAGGACGACATCAAGAAGGCCCTCGCCGGCTCCACGATGTCGCAGATCGGCTACATGATCCTCGCCGCCGGCCTCGGCCCGGTCGGCTACGTCTTCGCGATCATGCACCTGGTGACGCACGGCTTCTTCAAGGCCGGCCTCTTCCTCGGCGCGGGCTCCGTCATGCACGGGATGAACGACGAGGTCGACATGCGCAAGTACGGCGGCCTGCGCACCTACATGCCGGTCACCTTCGTCACCTTCGGCCTCGGGTACCTCGCGATCATCGGCTTCCCCGGCCTGTCCGGCTTCTTCTCCAAGGACATGATCATCGAGGCGGCCTTCGCCAAGGGCGGCACCCAGGGCTGGATCCTCGGCGGGGTCGCCCTGCTGGGCGCCGGCATCACCGCCTTCTACATGACCCGGGTCATGCTCCTCACCTTCTTCGGCGAGAAGCGCTGGCAGCCCGCGCCCGACGCCGACGGGACGCCGAGCGCCGAACCGGCCGCCGAGCACCGGGCGGGACGGATGCCGCACCCGCACGAGTCGCCGAAGTCCATGACCATCCCCATGATCGTGCTGGCCTTCGGCTCGGTCTTCGCGGGCGGCTTCTTCGAGATCGGCGAGCGCTTCCTGAACTGGCTGGAGCCCGTCACCGGGTACGAGCACGGCCACCCACCGGTCAGCGCCATGACGGTGACCGCCTCCACCATGGTGGTCCTGGTCGTCGGCGTGGCCCTCGCCTGGGCCGTGTACGGCCGCCGGCCCGTCCCCGTCGTCGCCCCGCGCGGCTCGTTCCTCACCCGGGCGGCCCGTCGGGACCTGTTCCAGGACGACTTCAACCACGTGGTCCTCGTACGGGGCGGAGAGCACCTGACCCGCTCCCTGGTGTACGTCGACCACAGCCTCGTCGACGGAGTGGTCAACGGCACGGCCGCCTCGGTCGGCGGACTCTCGGGCCGGCTGCGCAAGCTGCAGAACGGCTACGCCCGCAGCTACGCGGTCTCGATGTTCGGGGGCACGGCGATCCTGATCGCCGCGACCCTGCTGATGAGGGCGGTGTGAAATGAGTTTCCCGCTTCTGACGGTGACGGCCGCGGTACCCGCGGCCGGCGCGGTCCTGACGGCGGCCGTCCCGGCCGCCCGCAGGACCGTCGCCAAATGGCTCGCGCTGCTCTTCTCGCTGGCCACACTGGCCCTGGCCGTGCTGGTCGCGGTCCGCTTCGAGCCCGGTGGCAAGCGCTACCAGCTCACCGAGTCCCACGCCTGGATCGCCGACTTCGGCGTCCGCTACGAACTGGGCGTCGACGGCATCGGCGTGGCGCTCATCGCGCTCACCGCCCTGCTGATCCCCTTCGTGATCCTGGCCGGCTGGCACGACGCCGACCCCCTGGAGACCGCCTCCTCCCGCTGGCGGCCCACCCAGGGCTTCTTCGCCCTGATCCTGCTGGTCGAGGCGATGGTGGTGATCTCCTTCGAGGCCACCGACGTCTTCCTCTTCTACATCTTCTTCGAAGCCATGCTCATCCCGATGTACTTCCTCATCGGCGGCTTCGGGGACCGGGCGCACGCCGGAACGGACGAGAACGCCGCCGCGCAGCGCTCGTACGCGGCCGTCAAGTTCCTCCTCTACAACCTGGCCGGCGGCCTGATCATGCTGGCCGCCGTCATCGGGCTGTACGTGGTCGCCGGGAACTTCTCGCTCCAGGAGATCACCGCCGCCCGCGCCGCGGGCACGCTCGACATGGCCACCAACACCGAGCGGCTGCTCTTCCTCGGCTTCTTCTTCGCCTTCGCGGTGAAGGCCCCGCTGTGGCCGCTGCACACCTGGCTGCCCAACGCGATGGGCGAGGCCACCGCCCCGGTCGCGGTCCTGATCACCGCGATCGTCGACAAGGTCGGCACCTTCGCGATGCTCCGCTTCTGCCTCGGGCTCTTCCCCGAGGCCAGCAAGTGGGCCACCCCGGCGATCCTCGTCCTGGCCCTGATCAGCATCGTCTACGGCGCGCTGCTCGCGGTCGGCCAGCGGGACATCAAGCGGCTGATCGCCTACGCGTCGATCTCGCACTTCGGCTTCATCATCCTGGGCATCTTCGCGATGACCTCCCAGGGCCAGTCAGGCGCCACGCTCTACATGGTCAACCACGGGATCTCCACGGCGGCGCTGATGCTGGTAGCCGGCTTCCTGATCTCCCGGCGCGGCTCGCGGCTCATCGCCGACTACGGCGGCGTGCAGAAGGTCGCCCCGGTCCTCGCCGGCACCTTCCTGATCGGCGGCCTCGCCACCCTGTCCCTGCCGGGCCTCGCCCCCTTCGTCAGCGAGTTCCTGGTCCTGGTCGGCACCTTCGCCCGCTACCCGGTCATCGGCATCATCGCCACCATCGGGATCGTGCTGGCCGCCCTGTACACGCTGGTCCTCTACCAGCGCACCATGACCGGCCCCGTCAAGGAGGGGGTCCGCGCCATGCCGGACCTGCGCGCACGGGAACTGCTGGTGGTCGCCCCGCTGATCGCCCTGCTGATCGGGCTGGGCGTCTACCCCAAGGTGCTCACCGACATCGTCAACCCGGCGGTGGAGCACACCATGTCGGACGTGAAGCAGACGGACCCGAAGCCCGAGCTGTCCATCCAGAACGTGGAGGCGGCCAAGTGATCGCATCCCAGCACCTGCTGACGCTGGCGGCCAACGGACCGGCCGACCGGATCCCGGCCCCGCACATCGAGTACGCGCAGCTCGCGCCCACGCTGATCGTGGTGGGCGCGGCCGTCCTCGGCGTCCTCGTCGAGGCCTTCGTCCCGCGCAGGTCCCGCTACTACGTCCAGGTGTTCCTCGCCGTCGCCGCCCTGGCCTCGGCCTTCGCGGCGGTCGTCGGCCTCGCGGCCGGCGGGTACGGGAGCACCAAGGCGCACATCGCGGCCATGGGCGCCATCGCGGTGGACGGCCCGGCGCTCTTCCTCCAGGGCACCATCCTGCTCGCCTCCCTCGTCGCGGTGTTCACCTTCGCCGAGCGCCGCCTCGACCCGATGGCGCACGGCAAGCGGGTGGACTCCTTCGCCGCCCAGGCCGCGTCCGTCCCGGGCAGCGACAGCGAGAAGGCCGCCGTCAAGGCCGGTTTCACCACCACCGAGGTGTTCCCGCTCGCCCTGTTCGCGGTCTCCGGCATGCTGATCTTCCCGGCCGCCGACGACCTGCTGACGCTGTTCGTCGCCCTGGAGGTCTTCTCCCTCCCGCTGTACCTGCTCTGCGCCCTCGCCCGCCGCCAGCGGCTGATGTCGCAGGAGGCCGCCGTCAAGTACTTCCTGCTCGGCGCGTTCTCCTCGGCGTTCCTCCTCTTCGGCATCGCACTGCTCTACGGCTACGCCGGCTCGGTCTCCTACGCGGTCATCGCCGACGTGGTGGACGGCACCGTCACCCGGATCGACCCGGCGCTGGCGTCCACCATGGGCAACGACGCGCTGCTGCTCATCGGCGGCGCGCTCATCCTCATGGGCCTGCTGTTCAAGGTCGGCGCGGTCCCCTTCCACATGTGGACCCCGGACGTCTACCAGGGCGCCCCGACCCCGGTCACCGGCTTCATGGCGGCGGCGACCAAGGTGGCCGCCTTCGGCGCGCTGCTGCGGCTGCTGTACGTGGTCCTGCCGGGGCTGCGGTGGGACTGGCGGCCGGTGATGTGGGGCGTCGCGATCGTCACGATGCTCGCGGGAGCGGTGATCGCCGTGACCCAGACCGACGTGAAGCGGCTGCTGGCGTACTCCTCCATCGCGCACGCCGGCTTCATCCTGGCCGGTGTGATCGCCACGTCCGAGGAGGGCGTCAAGTCCGTCCTCTTCTACCTGGCGGCCTACTCCTTCGTGACCATCGGCGCCTTCGCGGTGGTCACGCTGGTGCGCGACGCGGGCGGCGAGGCGACGCACCTGTCGAAGTGGGCGGGCCTGGGGCGGCGCTCGCCGCTCACCGCGGCCGTCTTCGCGGTGTTCCTGCTGGCCTTCGCCGGCATCCCGCTGACGTCCGGCTTCGCCGGGAAGTTCGCGGTGTTCAAGGCGGCCGCGGAGGGCGGCGCCGGGGCGTTGGTGGTGGTCGGTGTCGTCTCGTCGGCGATCGCCGCGTTCTTCTACATCCGGGTGATCGTGCTCATGTTCTTCAGCGAGCCGAAGGCCGACGGCCCGACGGTGGCCGTGCCCTCGCCGCTGACCATGACCACCATCGCGGTGGGCGTCGCGGTCACCCTGGTCCTCGGCCTGGCCCCGCAGTACTTCCTGGACCTGGCGGGACAGGCGAGCACCTTCGTCCGCTGACCCGGTCCGTACGGACGCCAGGGCCCGGCCCCCTCGGGGGGCCGGGCCCTGCGCCGTGCGGGGGCGGTCCGGGCGGTGCCTAGTGCCCGTGCGCGTGCGACGCGGCCGCCGGGGTGGCGGCCGCCGCGCCGGGGGCCTTCGGGGGGCAGCTCAGCCCGGGGTTCCAGTTGTGGAAGCGGCCGGCCGGGTTCTCCCGGTACGCCCACATGTGGAGGTCGTAGTGCTTGGGCATGCCCGCCCAGTGGCCGGGCATGGGGCCGTCGAAGGGCAGCCCGAACATGGTGGGCCGGTCGTCGGTGGTCTTCAGGTCCTGGTCCCGGTCGGCGGACATCCACTCCACCGTCTGGAGCTTGCGGCGGCCGTGGCGGTCCTTGGCGGTGCTGTAGAGGAGCGCGGTCGGCCTGGCGGGGTCCGTCGAACCCCAGTTGGACTCCTTGACGTAGTGGTAGCCCATCGTGCCGACCCCGAACGGGTTGGTCATGCACTCCTGGCCGTGCGGGACGTACCCGTCCTTGAGGGCCTGCTGCTCGTCGACGTACTTCGCGGTCACCGCGATCGCCGTGGCCATGTCGCGCATCGCCTGCGGGTTGCGGGGGTCGGGCGCCGGGCCCTCCACCGCCTGCGCCGGCGGCAGGGCGGCCAGGAGCAGGGACGCGCCGGCGACGGCGCAGGCCAGCAGGGCCTTGGGGCTGCGGGGTACGGACATGGGAGCTCCTGGTGTTCGGGGCCGGTCCCGGAGGGGCTTTCGTCCACCATCCCGGGACGGCGGGGGCCCCGCACGCGGCGGGGATCCGAACGGGGGGCGGCGCCGCGCTACGCGGTGGAGGGCGTGGCGGGGCGCGGCCTGGTGGTGCCGGGACGGCAGGTCACCGACGGGTTGAAGGGCTCGAACCGCCCGGACGGGTTGTCCTTCCACAGCCACAGGTGGAGCGAGTAGTGGACCTTCTGGCCCTTGTAGCGGGCGGGAAGCGGGCCGCGGAACGGCTCCCCGAACAGGGAGGGGCGGTCGTCGTCGGTGTCGATGCGGCCGTCGCGGTCCACGACCATCCATTCGAGGCCGGCCAGGCGCCAGTGCCCCGCGCCGTCCCCCTCGTAGAGCAGGGCGGTGGGCTTCTGGGGGTCGGTGGAGCCGTCGTAGGCGTGGTTGAAGTGCGGGTAGCCGAGGGCCCCGCCGCCGTCGCCCGGGTTGACGACGCAGTACTGGTCGGGGACGTAGCCGGCGGCGACGGCCGCCTCGTGCCGGTGGTACTTGGCGGTGGCGCGGTAGGACGCGGCCAGTTGGGCGGCGGGCGCGGCCGGGGGGGAGGCCGGTGCGGCGGGGGCGGCGCCGAGGGCGAGGGAGGCGGTGGCCGCGAGGGCCAGGGGGGCGAGCTGTGCGGTACGAGAGGCCATGCCAGCAGCGTCACCGCGGCCCCGGGCCCCCGCCACTCAGGCGGCGCGGGCGGAGTATCCGGGGGCGGCGGGGGAGACCCGCCGCTCCCGTCTCCGGGCTACCGGGAGGCCGTGATGCGGCCGGTGACCTCGCCGAGGCCCACGCGGGTGCCGTCGGCGCCCGGCGCCCAGGCGGTGAGGGTGACGGTGTCCCCGTCCTCCAGGAAGGTGCGCTTGCCGTCGGCGAGCTCGATGGCGTCGCGGCCGTTCCAGGTGAGCTCCAGCAGCGAGCCGCGCTGGTCGACCTCGGGGCCGCTGACCGTGCCGGAGCCGAACACGTCGCCGGTGCGCAGCGAGGCGCCGTTGACGGTCATGTGGGCCAGCTGCTGGGCGGCGGTCCAGTACATCGAGGCGAACGGCGGCCGGGCGACCTCCTGCCCGTTGACGGAGACCGTGATGCGCAGGTCGAAGCCGCCGGGGCGGTCGACGTCGGCGTCGTCGAGGTAGGGCAGCAGCGGGAAGTCCCGGGCGGGCGGCGCGACGCGGGCCGCGTCCAGGGCCTCCAGGGGGGTCACCCAGGCGGAGACGGAGGTGGCGAAGGACTTGCCGAGGAAGGGGCCGAGCGGTACGTACTCCCAGGCCTGGATGTCGCGCGCGGACCAGTCGTTGAGGAGGAACAGCCCGAAGACGTGCTCCTCGAAGTCGCCGAGCGCGACCGGACGGCCCAGCTCCGAGGGGGTGCCGACGACGAAGCCGACCTCGGCCTCGATGTCGAGCTTCACCGACGGACCGAAGACCGGCGCCGGGTCGGCGGGGGCCTTGCGCTGCCCGGAAGGCCGCACCACGTCCGTCCCGGAGACCACGATCGTGCCCGAGCGGCCGTGGTAACCGATGGGCAGGTGCTTCCAGTTGGGGGTGAGCGCGTCCCCGTCGGGGCGGAAGATCCGTCCGACGTTGGTGGCGTGGTGCTCGCTCGCGTAGAAGTCGACGTAGTCCGCGACCTCGTACGGCAGGTGCAGCGCGACGGCGTCCAGCGGCAGCAGGTGCGGCTCGACCGTCTCGCGGTGCCCGGGGTCGGTGACCCAGGCGGTCAGCGCGCGGCGCACGTCGCGCCAGGCGGTGCGGCCGGCGGCCAGCAGCGGGTTGAGCGAACCCTGGGCGAGGACCCCGGCGTAGGGGGAGCCGAGCGCGACGGCGACGGCCCCCGCGTCGAGCACGTACCCGCCGAGGCGCACGCCGACCCGGCGGCGCTGCGGCTCCGCCGGAGTGGAGAACACGCCGTAGGGGAGGTTGTGCGGCCCGAACGGGTCGCCCTCGGGGACGTCGAGGGGGCTCTGCTGGGGCATGGGGTGCTGCCTCGCTTTCGAGGGGGGCCGGGGGGTGTCCCGGGGGCTGGTTGACACGTTACGTGGCGTGTGGGGTCTGTGGGAGGCCGGATTAGGGCGCTATTTGTAGGACTTGTCCAAGGGGGTCCGTATCCTTGGCGCCGTGACTTCCGCCCTCCCCTATGCCTTGATCGCCACCGACCTGGACGGGACTCTGCTGTGCGCCGGTGACACCGTCTCCCCCCGCTCCGGCGCGGCGCTCGCGACGGCGCGCGCGGCCGGCGCCCGCCACATCGTCGTCACCGGCCGCCCGGTCCCACAGATCCGGCACGTCCTGGACGACCTCGGCTACACGGGGCTCGCGGTGTGCGGGCAGGGAGCGCAGGTGTACGACGCGGCGCGCGGAATCCTGCTGCACTCCGTCGCGATGGACCGGGGCCTGGCCGAGGTGGCCCTCGGCAAGATCGAGGCGGAGATCGGCGAGGTGTACGTGGCGGTCAACCAGGAGGGGGTGGACGCGGAGATGCTGGTGGGGCCGGGCTACCGGATGCCGCACCCGCACCTGCCGATGGTCCGCGTGCGGGGGCGTGGCGACTTGTGGTCGTCACCGATCAACAAGGTGCTGCTCCAGCATCCGCGGCTGGACGACGACGAACTGACGCGGGTGGCGCGGTCGGTGGTCGGGGAGCTGGTGAACGTCACGATGGCGGGGGAGCACACGGTGGAACTCCAGCCACCGGGCATCGACAAGGCCAGTGGGCTCGCGCGGGCGGCGTCGGCCCTGGGGGTGGGGGCGGAGTCGACGATCGCCTTCGGCGACATGCCGAACGACGTCCCGATGTTCGCGTGGGCAGCGCACGGGGTGGCGATGGCGAACGCGCACCGCGAACTGGTCGCCGTCGCCGACGAGGTGACGCTGTCGAACGAGGCGGACGGCATCGCGGTCGTCCTGGAACGGCTGTACGGACCCTCTTGACGCGGTCCTCGCACCGCTCAGCGCTGGCGCGCTTCCCGGGCTTCGGCCCGCTGCGCCGGACTCCGTCCGTCGACGCCGCGGCGGGGCCACGGGGCGGCTGGGGGCCGGCGCAGGCAGACCCAGCCTCGTCGGCGTTTGAGGCGCGGGGTCCGGGGCGGAGCCCCGGGGAACGGGGGAAGGGCGGGCAGGGGACCAGCCCCGCGCAGCGGCACCCCCCCCGCAGGCGGGCACCCGCCCGCGGCCCCGTCCCGGTCCGACGGCCGGAGGTCCGGCCGCGGCGCGGAGCCGGGGAAGCCGGGCACGGCCGAGCCGGACGGGCTCAGCCCGCCGCGCGGGGGAGGCGGCGCTCCCAGGTGCGGTGGAAGAGGACCTCCTCGCCCTCGCGGCAGACGACCTCGTTCACCGTCACGAAGCCGCCCTCGTCGCACGAGATCTCCGACCGGGTCTCCACCCGCGCGTCCCACCCCAGCTCCGCCCGGTGCAGCCGGATCCGCCACCGCGAGCCCGTCCGCGCGGACAGCGCGTCCGCGGACCGGATCTCGTACGACTCCTCCGCGTCCTCCTCGTACTCCAGCCCGTCCGGGTACACCCGCGTCCCCCCGGACCGGGGGTCCACTTCCAGCCGCCAGAGGCCGCGGGCGACGTCCCGTACGACGACGCGTTCCGGACGCGGATCGTCCAGGGTCTCCGGATGGACCACCGCCGGCGGCTCCGCCTGCTCCGGCGCCCCGAAGGCGATCTGCCCGTCGAGGGAGGAGGCCGCGCGGACCGGCAGTTCCAGCGTGCTGCCCCCCGGGTCGAGGGTCCAGCCCGCCTCGGAGCCGGCCCGCGGCCAGATCCACGGCCAGTACGCGGAGGACAGCGCGAGCCGGATCCGGTGGCCCGGGGAGAAGGAGTGGCCGATGCCGTTCAGTTCGAAGGTGACGTCCTCGTACGCGCCCACCCGCCACGGCACCGCCCGCTCCCGCCCCTGCCGCGCCGAGAGGTTCAGCGCCCCGCGCGTGACCAGCGTCGACGCCCCGTCGGGGGCGACGTCGCACAGCCGCGCCACCACCTGCCCGTACGGGACGTCCATCCGCAGCCGCAGCGTCACCGACGGCCGGCCCAGGATCTCCACCGGTTCACCCGGCGCGACCGGGAACTCGAAGCAGGCCGACTTCGCGTCCTCCTCCCGCTGGTCCGGCGGCAGGTCGGCTTCGTTGCCCGAGGGGGAGAACCGCCCGGCGTCCAGCCCGGTGTGCTGCGGCGAGGCCACCGCCACCGGCGCGCCCTGGAGCCCGTACGAGACGGGCACGACGGAGGGCGACGGCCACGCCTTCTCGCCGGCCCAGCGGCCCGGCAGCCGCTCGTAGGCGGTCGCGGGCGGGTGCGAGCCGCTGATCCAGGCGCGCAGCAGCGGCTCGTCCATCACCCCGTTGTCGTCGCCCTTCAGCCAGTGGTCCCACCAGCGCAGGGTCTCCTGGAGGAAGCCGATCGCCGGTCCCGGCGGCCGTTCCCGGTCGGGGTACTGCTGTGACCACGGCCCGATCAGGCCCCGCACCCGGGAGGCGGGCAGGTGGGAGACCAGCCGCAGCACCGCGTCCCGGTGGGGGTCGTGCCAGCCGCCCACCGCGAGCACCGCCGCGCCGATCGCCGCGTAGTCCTCGCAGACGCTGCCGTGGCGCCAGTAGGCGTCGCGGGTCTGGTGCGAGAGCCAGGTGTGGATCAGGGGCTCCACGCCCTCCAGCCGGTCCAGCCACTGCTCGCGCCAGCCGTCGCCGACGTGGAGCGGGTCCGGCGGGCGGGAGGCGAAGGCCAGCAGGGCGGCGGCCCGGGCGTGCATGTCCACGGCCAGCACGGAGCCGCCCATGTAGTGGCCGTCGTCGTCGTAGCGGTCGTCCGTCGAGCAGACGGTGACGACGGCCTTCAGCGCCTTCGGGGCGAGCGCGGCGATCCGGAGGCTGTTGCACCCGCCCCAGCCGATGCCGAACATCCCCACCGCACCCGTGCACCACGGCTGCGCGGCCAGCCATTCCACCACCGCGACCCCGTCGGCCAGTTCGCGGGCGTCGTACGCGTCCCCGGGCCGGCCCCCGCTGCAGCCGTGGCCGCGCACGTCCACCCGTACGGAGGCGTAGCCGTGCCCGGCGTACCAGGGGTGGCGCTGCCCGTCGCGCGGCGCGGTCCCGTCGGTCAGCCGGTACGGGAGGTACTCCAGCAGGGCGGGAACGGGCTCGTCCGTCACCGGGCGCCAGATGCGGGCGTACAGATCCACCCCGTCCGGCGTCGGGATCCGGACATCCTCGCGGGCGGTCGCGTACGGGAAGTCGGTACGGATGATCATCGGGATTCCTTCACCGGCCCCTCAGTGGTGGACGGGACGCCCCGTACGGCGCGGCCGGGACCCGGCCGGCGCGCGGTCCGGACCGCCACGGCCGGACCCGCGAGGGCCGGATCCGCGACGGCCCGGGCGGCGCGAAACGGCCCGTCGTCAACCGGCCGGTGCCCGCCGGGCGGCGGGCGCGGCACGGCCGCCGGGGTTGACGCCCGCGGCGGAACGGGCGGATCTGGCGGCGCGCGGAGGGCCGCCCGTCCGGCGGGGCCTGCCTGGACTCGACCACGGAGGTAGCAGTTCTGGACAAAACAGATGCTCCGGTTGTTTCGGCTCCCACCGAACATACCGGGACGGATCGGACCGCGCGTGCGCGGCAACCGGACAGGCCCTCTCGGTGATCGAAAACAGACCGGATACGCTGGCTTGAGTGATGGCAGCGACACATCGACAATCCATGTGATCGTCAGCGTGATCGTCAGCAGACAGGAGTACCCCTCGTGACCGTCGTCGGGCCGTTCGGACTGAGCGTGCGGGACCAGGCTCTTGAGACCGATGTCCAGGCCGGACTGGCCGCCGTCGAGGCGGGTCTGCTGGAGGCCACCAAGAGCGAAGTCCCCTTCATCACCGAGGCCGCGCAGCATCTGGTGCGCGCCGGGGGCAAGCGCTTCCGGCCGCTGCTGGTGATGCTGGCCTCCCGCTTCGGCGATCCCTACGCGCCCGGGATCGTGCCGTCCGCGGTGGTCGTGGAGCTCACCCACCTGGCGACGCTGTACCACGACGACGTCATGGACGAGGCGGACGTGCGCCGCGGGGTGGAGAGCGCCAACACCCGCTGGGGCAACTCCGTGGCGGTCCTGACGGGTGACTTCCTGTTCGCCCGTGCGTCGCACATCCTCGCGGACCTCGGGCCGGAGGCCGTGCGCATCCAGGCCGAGGCCTTCGAGCGGCTCGTGACCGGCCAGATCCTGGAGACGGCCGGTCCGCGCGACGGCCGCGACCCGGTCGCGCACTACCTGGACGTCATCGCCGGCAAGACCGGCTCGCTGATCGCCGTCTCCGGCCGCTTCGGCGCGCTGATGTCCGGCGCCGACGAGTCCGTCGTCGACATCCTGACCCAGTACGGCGAGCGCCTCGGCACCGCCTTCCAGCTCGCGGACGACGTCCTCGACATCGCCTCCGACTCGCACGAGTCCGGCAAGACCCCCGGCACCGACCTGCGCGAGGGCATCCCGACCCTGCCCGTGCTGCGGCTGCGCGAGACGGCCGAGCGGGACCGCCGCCCCGAGGACCTGGAGCTCGTGGCCCTGCTCGACGGGGACCTCACGGACGACGCCCGGCACGCCGAGGTCCTCGCCCGGCTGCGGGTGCACCCCGCGCTGGAGCAGGCCCGCCGCGACACCATCCAGTACGCGGAGGACGCGCGCGCCACGCTCGCCCCGCTGCCGGAGTGCTTCGCGAAGTCGGCGCTGGAGGAGCTGTGCGACGCGGTGGTCCACCGCGCGGGCTGACCGGCGCCCCTGGCAGTGGAAGGGCCCCCGCGGCCCGGGGACCCCTACGGGTCGCGGAGCGGGGGCCCTTCCCATGTCATCCCACGGTCGTACGCGGAGTTGATTCCGGGGGCTGACGCCCCGGGCTCCCCGTTTTGGTCAGATGGAGCCATCGAGAACCCCACCGGATCGGGTGAGCGCGGCGACACGGGGGTCGCCGCCGTGGACACAGAGGGCAGGGACTGACATGGCAGCGAACACGAAGACCTCGCGCAAGGCCGCCCGGTACGCCGTACCGGTCGCCGTGGCGGGGGTCGCGGCGGCGACCGTGGCGATGGTCCCGGCCTTCGCCAACGCCGGCGGACCGGACCTGCCCAAGGTGACGGCGCAGCAGCTGATCGAGAAGGTCGCGGCCTCCGACGTGGAGCAGCTCTCCGGCACCGCCAAGATCACCACCGATCTGGGTCTGCCCCAGCTGGCCTCCGGGCTGCTCGGCGGCGGCGGCATGGCGGGCGGGTCGGCCGACCCGCAGGACAAGATCGCGCAGCTGGCGAACGGCACGCACACCTTCCGGGTCGCGGCCGACGGCCCGGACCGCCAGAAGGTGACCTTCCTCGACGGCAAGGACGAGTACACCCTCGTCCACAACGGTGAGGACGTCTGGGGCTACGACTCCAAGTCCAACGAGGCCTTCCACGAGAAGGGCGGGCGGGACGCCGCGGGCCAGGAGCACGGGAAGGCCGCCGACCGCCTCGCGGCCTCGCCGCAGGAGCTGGCGCAGGAGGTCCTCAAGGCCGCCGGCCCCACCACCGACATCAGCGTCGGCGACACCGCGCAGGTCGCCGGGCGCGACGCCTACCAGCTGGTCCTCAAGCCCAAGCAGGGCGGCTCCACCGTCGGCTCGGTGCAGATCGCGGTGGACGCCGGGAACGGCGTGCCGCTGCGGGTCCGGCTGCTGTCCAGCCAGGGCGGCAAGCCGATCGTGGACGCGGGCTTCACCCAGGTGGACTTCGCCAAGCCGGCCGCGGACGCCTTCGCCTTCGCCCCGCCGAAGGGCGCCAAGGTGACGGAGGGCTCGGAGCACGGCAAGGACGGGAAGGAGGACAAGCCGCTCAAGGCGCTGGAGTCCTTCCCCGGCCTCGGCGCCCTGGCCGGCGGGGCGGACGGCAAGGGCGAGGTAAAGGTCCTTGGCGAGGGCTGGTCCACGGTGGCGCGGATCGACTCGGGGGCCGGCGCGTCCGGGATGTCCCTGAAGGACCTGGAGAACGACAAGAACGCGCCGAAGGAGGCCAAGCAGTTCCTGAACTCCCTCGGGGACAAGGTCTCCGGGAAGTTCGGCGAGGGCCGGTTCTTCTCCACCCGCCTGGTCAACGCGCTGATCACGGACGACGGCAAGGTCTACGTCGGTGCGGTCACCAAGGACCAGCTGGTGAGGACGGCCGACTCCGCGAAGTAGCCGCAGCACCGCCGGGGGTGGCCGGGGACCTGTGTCCCCGGCCACCCTTGTGCCGTTCCCCTCCTGCGTACAGCGCGGCCGCTGTACCGTGATGGACATGTCGAGACACGTCACCATCCGCCTGGACGAAGAGTTCCACGAACGCCTGAAGGCGCGCGCGGCGGCGCTGGGTACGACGGTCACCGCGCTCATCACCGAGGTCACGGAACGCGAACTCGACGAGGACCGCAAGACGTTCCTCACGGGCATCGAGGAGTTCGCCGACCACTGGGGCTACTTCCAGGAGCGGTTCGGCAATTGAAGATCACCATGGAGTGGGCCTGGACCGCACTGGCCCACCATCTGCCGTCGGATCCCGCCGTGTGGGACCCCTCCGGGGTGGCCGCTGCCGTCGCCCGGCACCAGAACGACCTGGTGATGGTCCCGGAGCAGCCCGCCCCCGACACCGCCTGGCGGGCGGCGGCCTTCCTGCACACGCTCGCCGTCTGCCCGGCGCTGGAATCGCCGATGAACGAGTTCTACGCCGCCGCCGCGACCCGCTCGTACCTGCGGGTGGCCGGGGCGAAGCAGCTGCCCTCGCCGGAGGAGCTGGGCGACCTGGTGGAGGCCGCGAAGCTGGGCCGGGCGGACGTCTCGGCGGTCGCCCAGGAGCTGCGCGCCCGCATCCAGGACCCCCTGTCCGGCGTGATCCAGTCGGGTCACGCCGGAGCGGGGGAGGACTAGTGCCGTCGAGGACCGGAGCCGTCCGGGGCCGGGGCCGTCCAGGACCCGGCGGGCCGTCGTCCGGTCCCGTCAGAAGGTGATCTTCCAGCTGTTGATGTAGCCGACGTCCTGCGCGGCCACGTCCTTGACCTGGAGCTTCCAGACGCCGTTGGCGACCTCGCTCGACGCGTTCACCGTGTAGCTCGCCACCACGTTGTCCGCCGAGTCCGAGCTGCTGGAGTTCTTCAGCCGGTACGCCGTCCCGTCCGGGGCGACCAGGTCGATCTGGAGGTCACCGCGGTAGGTGTGGACGATGTTCACGTCCACCTTGGTGGTGGCCGGGGCGTTGCCCGCGACGCCCGAGACCGTGATCGGCGAGGTCACCGCGGCGGCCGGGGAGTCCGGGATGGTCACGTCCGCGGTGTTCTCGAAGGACTGGCCGGGCGGGACGGGGGTGGCCGCCCCCAGGTTCCAGACCGCGTAGGCGATGGCGTCGGCGTTGCGGTCCAGGGCGGTGTCGTTGATGTTCGCCGTGGTGTCGCAGGAGGAGTGGTAGCAGCGGTCGAAGGCCTGACCGGAGGTGCCGCCCCACTTCTGGGCCTGCGCGGCCGTCTTGGTGTAGTCCGCGCCGGAGAACAGGCCGCCGACCGGGATCCCGGCGGACTTGAACGGCGCGTGGTCGGAGCGGCCGTCGCCCTCGGTCTCGATCTCGGTGGGGATGCCGAGGCCCGCGTAGTAGTTCTTGAAGGTCTGCTCGATCGTCGGGTCGTCGTCGTAGACGAAGTAGCCCGGGTTCGGCGAGCCGATCATGTCGAAGTTCAGGTAGCCGGAGATCTTCGCCTTCTCCGTCGCCGGCAGGCTGTTGACGTAGTACTTCGAGCCGACGAGGCCCAGCTCCTCCGCGCCCCACCAGCCGAAGCGCAGGTGCTTGGTCGGCTGGAGGTTCGCGCGGGACACCGCGAGCGCCGTCTCCAGGACGGCCGCCGAGCCGGAGCCGTTGTCGTTGATGCCGGGGCCCGAGGTCACCGAGTCCAGGTGCGAGCCGGACATCAGGACCGAGTTCGGGTCGCCGCCCGGCCAGTCGGCGATCAGGTTGTAGCCGGTGGCGCCGCTGGAGGTGAAGGTCTGGAGCGTGGTGGTGAAGCCCGCCGCGTCCAGCTTGCCCTTCACGTAGTCGATCGAGGCCTTGTAGCCGGCCCGGCCGTGGGCTCGGTTGCCGCCGTTGTTGGTGGCGATGGTCTGGAGCTGTGACAGGTGGGCCTTGACGTTGGCCAGCGGGATGTCGGGCGGCGTCGGCGCTGCCGTGACGGCCGTGGGGGCCGCGAGCGCGGCGGGGGACGTGGCGGACAGCAGCCCCGCGACCGCGAGTGCGGACGCGGCGGCGAGACGCCGGGAGACGGACAGGCTCATGTGGGGGCTCCGGGATTCCGTTTGGGATGATCCGTTGGGGATGAGACGGAACGTGCGGGAATCGTGCAGGTGAGCGTGGTGCGTCAGTGCGAGCCTGATGGTCAGCGAGAGTATGACTATCCGTCAAGACCACAATCCGGTCAGGGGCGTTCGGAAAACGGACGATCCCCGGTACGGATGTTCCGTACCGGGGATCGTGTGGTGCAGGGGCGTGCGGTTACGCGGGCTCGCGGCTCGGCGCCGGCGGCCGGGCGGCGGCGGCCGCCTCGGCGAGCAGGGCCCTGGAGCGCCGGGCGGTCCGCAGGGCGTCCCAGGTCAGCAGCACCAGCGCGGCCCAGACCAGCGAGAAGCCGGCCCACCGCTCGGGCGGCATCGCCTCGTGGAAGTAGACGACCCCGAGCGCGAACTGGAACAGCGGGGCCAGGTACTGGAGCAGTCCCAGCGTGGACAGCGGCACCCGGATCGCGGCCGCCCCGAAGCAGACCAGGGGGATCGCGGTGACCAGCCCCGTCGCGGCGAGCAGCGCGGAGTGTCCGAGCCCCTCCGAGGCGAAGGTCGACCGCCCCTGGACTCCCAGCCACAGCAGGTAGCCGAGGGCGGGCAGGAACTGCAGGGCCGTCTCGGCGGCCAGCGACTCCAGTCCGCCCATGTCGAGCTTCTTCTTGATCAGCCCGTAGGTGGCGAAGGAGAAGGCCAGCGTCAGCGAGATCCACGGGGGCCGCCCGTAGCCGACGGCCAGGACCAGTACGGCGGCGAAGCCGATCCCCACCGCCGCCCACTGGGCCCGGCGCAGCCGCTCGCCCAGCACCAGGACGCCGATGGCGATGGTGACCAGCGGGTTGATGAAGTAGCCGAGGCTGGCCTCGACGACCTGGCCGTTGTTGACCGCCCAGATGTACAGGCCCCAGTTCACGCTGATCACGGTGGCGGCCAGCGCCGTCAGCCCGAGTTTGCGCGGGTGGCGCACCATTTCGCTGATCCACCCCCAGCGCCGCAGCGCGAGGAGCGCGATCCCGACGGCACCCAGCGACCAGACCATGCGGTGGGCGAGGATCTCGATCGCCCCGGAAGGCTTGATGAGGGGCCAGAAGAGGGGGACGAGCCCCCACATCCCATATGCGCCGAATCCGTAGAGCAGACCCGTGCGCTGTTCGTTCTCCGCCTTCACGGGGCCTCCAGTGCGACTTCCAGCCAATCTCACAACCTCAACGACGGTAGCGCCGTACGGCGCCGCTGTCATGCCCGTCTCAGGGAGATGCTCATGACACCCGGGTGGGGATACGACGAAGCCCGGACCCTGGAGCGGGTCCGGGCTGTCGGTCACCGGTCGGCCGGTCGGGCGGTGTGCCTAGCCGACCACGGTCCACGTGTCGGAGCCGGCGAGCAGGGCTGCCAGGTCACCCTTGCCGTGCTGGTCGACGGCGGTGTCGAGCTGGTCGGCCATCAGGGTGTCGTAGACGGGCCGCTGCACGCTCCGGAAGACGCCGACGGGTGTCCGGTGGAGGGTGTCGGGGTCGGCGAGCCTGGAGAGGGCGAAGGCCGTGGTGGGGCTGGCGGCGTGGGCGTCGTGGGTGAGGATCTGTGCTTCGTTCTGCGGGGTGACCTCGACGACTTCGAGGTCACCGGTGCCGGGGTTGCGGATGACGCCCTTGGTGTCGCCGGCGCCGAAGCGGATGGGCCGGCCGTGTTCGAGGCGGATGACCGCGTCCTGGGCCTGGTCCTGGTCCTTGAGGGCGTCGAAGGCGCCGTCGTTGAAGATGTTGCAGTTCTGGTAGATCTCGACGAGGGCGGTGCCGGGGTGGTCGGCGGCCTGGCGCAGGACTTCGGTGAGGTGTCGGCGGTCGGAGTCGATGGTGCGCGCGACGAAGGAGGCTTCGGCTCCGAGGGCGAGGGAGACGGGGTTGAAGGGGGCGTCGAGGGAGCCCATGGGGGTGGACTTGGTGATTTTGCCGAGTTCCGAGGTGGGGGAGTACTGGCCTTTGGTGAGGCCGTAGATCCGGTTGTTGAAGAGGAGGATCTTGAGGTTGACGTTGCGGCGCAGGGCGTGGATGAGGTGGTTGCCGCCGATGGAGAGGGCGTCGCCGTCGCCGGTGACGACCCAGACGGAGAGGTCCCGGCGGGAGGTGGCCAGGCCGGTGGCGATGGCGGGGGCGCGGCCGTGGATGGAGTGCATCCCGTAGGTGTTCATGTAGTACGGGAAGCGGGAGGAGCAGCCGATGCCGGAGACGAAGACGATGTTCTCCCGGGCGAGGCCGAGCTCGGGCATGAAGCCCTGTACGGCGGCCAGGACCGCGTAGTCACCGCAGCCCGGACACCACCGGACCTCCTGGTCCGACTTGAAGTCCTTCATCGACTGCTTCGCCTCGGCCTTGGGGACCAGGGACAGCAGGGTGGGGGCGTCGGTCACCTCAGTCATTGATGGCCTCCTCGAGAACCTTCGCGAGCTGCTCCGCCTTGAAGGGCATTCCGTTGACCTGGTTGTACGACTGGGCGTCGACCAAGTACCTCGCCCGGATCAGGGTGGCCAGCTGCCCGAGGTTCATCTCGGGCACCACTACCTTGTCGTAACGCTTCAGGACCTCTCCGAGATTCCTCGGGAAGGGGTTGAGGTGGCGCAGGTGGGCCTGCGCGATCGGGGTTCCGTGCCGGCGCAGGCGGCGGACGGCGGCGGTGACGGGGCCGTAGGTGGAGCCCCAGCCCAGGACGAGGGTGCGGGCGCCGTCCGGGTCGTCGACGTCCAGGTCCGGGACCTCGATGCCGTCGATCTTGGCCTGGCGGGTGCGGACCATGAAGTCGTGGTTGGCCGGGTCGTAGGAGATGTTGCCCGTGCCGTCCTGCTTCTCGATCCCGCCGATCCGGTGCTCCAGGCCCGGCGTGCCCGGCACCGCCCACGGGCGGGCCCGGGTCTGCGGGTCGCGCTTGTAGGGCCAGAACACCTCGGTGCCGTCGGCCAGCGTGTGGTTCGGGGCCGTCGCGAACTGGACCGTGAGGTCGGGGAGGTCGGCCACGTCGGGGATCCGCCAGGGCTCGGAGCCGTTGGCGAGATACCCGTCGGAGAGCAGGAAGACCGGCGTCCGGTAGGTGAGGGCGATCCGGGCCGCGTCCAGTGCGGCGTCGAAGCAGTCCGCCGGGGTGCGCGGGGCGACGATCGGGACGGGGGCCTCGCCGTTGCGGCCGTACATGGCCTGGAGGAGGTCGGCCTGCTCGGTCTTGGTGGGCAGGCCGGTGGAGGGGCCGCCGCGCTGGATGTCCACGATCAGGAGCGGCAGCTCCAGGGACACGGCCAGGCCGATGGTCTCCGACTTCAGGGCCACGCCCGGGCCCGAGGTGGTGGTGACGGCGAGCGAGCCGCCGAAGGCCGCGCCGAGCGCGGCGCCGATGCCGGCGATCTCGTCCTCGGCCTGGAAGGTCCGCACGCCGAAGTTCTTGTGCTTCGACAGCTCGTGCAGGATGTCCGAGGCCGGGGTGATCGGGTACGAGCCCAGGTAGAGCGGCAGGTCGGCCTGCTGGGCCGCGGCGATCAGGCCGTAGGACAGGGCCAGGTTCCCGGAGATGTTGCGGTAGGTGCCGGTCGGGAACGCCTGCGTCGCGGGAGCGACCTCGTAGGAGACGGCGAAGTCCTCGGTGGTCTCGCCGAAGTTCCAGCCGGCCCGGAAGGCGACGATGTTCGCCTCGGCGATGTCCGGCTTCTTCGCGAACTTCTGCCGCAGGAAGTTCTCCGTCGCCTCGGTGGGGCGGTGGTACATCCAGCTCAGCAGGCCCAGCGCGAACATGTTCTTGCTGCGCTCCGCCTCCTTGCGGCTGAGGCCGAAGTCCTTCAGCGCCTCCACCGTCAGGGTGGTCAGCGGCACCGGGTGGATGTTGTAGGCCGAGAGGGAGCCGTCCTCCAGCGGGGAGGTTTCGTAGCCGACCTTGGCCATGGGCCGCTTGGTGAACTCGTCGGTGTTGACGATGATCTCCGCGCCGCGCGGCACGTCGGCGATGTTGGCCTTCAGGGCCGCCGGATTCATCGCGACCAGCACGTTCGGCGCGTCACCGGGGGTCAGGATGTCGTGGTCGGCGAAGTGCAGCTGGAACGAGGACACGCCCGGCAGGGTTCCGGCAGGCGCCCGGATCTCGGCGGGGAAGTTCGGCAGCGTGGAGAGGTCGTTTCCGAAGGACGCCGTCTCCGAGGTGAAACGGTCACCCGTCAGCTGCATACCGTCACCCGAGTCACCCGCGAAACGGATGATCACGCGGTCTACGCGACGGATCTCCTTGCCGGCTCCACCGGGCTGAGGCGCGGTGCGCTGCTCGCCGATGGACCCACCGGCCCCGTCGGCCTGCTCGGCCGGGCTACTGACCTGGCTGGTCACTGAACTGGACCTCCTTCGAGGCGCGGGCGCTCGCTCCCAGAGCCAACCCTACGTCCGCGGGGTCGTCCGGCCCTGGGTCGCCCGCATTCTGGACCGCCCCTTTCCGGGGCGGCCTGTCCGACAGACGTCGTGCACTACTCGAAATATTCCAAACCAACCGGCGGTCGCCGGGGCGCGCGCCGGAGCGGCGCGTCCTGCCTGACAGGGTGTCAGTCCATCAGGACCTCAGATAGGTGAGGACCGCCAGTACACGCCGGTGATCCCCGTCACTCGGGGACAGCCCCAGCTTCATGAAGATGTTGCTGACGTGCTTCTCCACGGCTCCGTCGCTCACCACGAGCTGCTTGGCCACGGCGGAATTCGTGCGTCCTTCGGCCATCAGGCCCAGTACCTCCCGCTCGCGCGGGGTCAGACCGGCGAGGACGTCCTGCTTGCGGCTGCGCCCCAGCAGCTGGGCGACGACCTCCGGGTCCAGCGCGGTACCGCCCCGGGCGACGCGCACCACGGCGTCGAGGAACTCGCGGACCTCGGCCACGCGGTCCTTGAGCAGGTAGCCCACGCCGGTGCTGGAACCGGCCAGCAGTTCGGTGGCGTACTGCTCCTCCACGTACTGCGACAGGACGAGCACCCCGATGCCGGGGTAGTCGCGGCGCAGGCGGACGGCGGCGCGTACGCCTTCGTCCGTGTGGGTGGGGGGCATCCGCACGTCGGCCACCACGACGTCCGGCAGCGCGTCCTCGGCGGCGAGCTCGGCCACCGTCTTGAGCAGGGCTTCCGCGTCCCCGACGCCGGCCACGACGTCATGCCCCCGGTCGGTCAGCAGCCGGGTCAGGCCCTCACGGAGCAGCACTGAGTCCTCGGCGATGACCACACGCACCCTGTCGTCCACGTTCCAGCAGCTCCCGCGTCACTCGTCCACCCACTTGGCAGGGCCAAGCATCCCAGCCGGACCCCTGGCGGAGGGCGAATCCCGGCCAGGAAGCGAATAGATGGCCAAAACCCTTGCCGATGCCCTGGCCGGGCGGGGTGCCGGGTGGGGGCGCCCCCAGGGGGAGCGGGGGGCGTGGGCGGGCGGTGTGGGATTGCCGGTGTCCCGGCGGGGCCGGTGCCCTGGCCGGGCGCGGTCGGGTGGGGTGGCTGCGTGTGGGCCGGGGCCGGGGGCGGGGTGGGGTGTCGTCCGGGACGGGCTTCGATGTTCGGCGCCTGTTCCGGGTGTGGTGTGCGGGGCGGTGCCTCGCGCCGAATTCATCTCGTTTTAGTCCCGGACGACACCCCACCCCGCCCCCGCCCCCTCCGGTGAGTGCCCAACCCAGCCTCGCCGGCGTTTGAGGCGCGGGGGTCCGGGGGCTGGCCCCCGGGAAACGGTCCGCAGGCGCATGACCGGCGTCGGCACATCCAGCCCCGCCGGCGTTTGAGGCGCGGGGTCTGGGGCGGAGCCCCAGGGTCTTGCAGCCCCGCCGGCGTTTGAGGCGTGGGTCCGGGCAGCGCCCGGGGAACGGGCGAAGGGCGGGGAGGGGACCGGCTCCGCGCAGCGGCACATCACCCCGCAGGCGGCGGACGGCCCCGGGAGGAACCCCCGTCAGCCGCGGTCAGGACGCCATGGGAGGTCCGCCGTGACCACCGTCCCCTCCCCCTCCGGGGAGTCCACCGCGAACACCCCGTCCACCGCGTCCAGCCGCTCCGCGAGCCCCGCCAGCCCGCTCCCGCCGGAGGGCCTCGCCCCGCCGCGCCCGTCGTCGCTGACCTGGATCAGCAGCCGTTCCCCGGACTTCCACACCTCGACCCGCGCGCCCCGCGCCCCGGCGTGCTTGCTGACGTTCTGGAGCAGCTCGGAGACCGTGAAGTAGGCGATGCCCTCGATCGCCGCCGCCGGCCGGGCCGGCAGGTCCACCTCCACCCGCACCGGCACCGCGCAGCGGGAGGCCACCGACGACAGGGCGGCGTCCAGCCCCCGGTCGGTCAGCACCGCCGGGTGGATGCCCCGGGCGAGGTCGCGCAGCTCCTGGAGGGCGATCTTCACCTCGCCGTGGGCTTCGTCCACCATGCGGGCGGCGGCCTGCGGGTCCTCGGCGAGCTTCTCCTTCGCCAGCCCCAGGTCCATGGCCAGCGCCACCAGGCGGGCCTGCGCCCCGTCGTGCAGGTCGCGTTCGATGCGCCGCAGGTCGGCGGCGGCGGTGTCCACGACCGTCCCGCGGTCGGACTCCAGCTCGCTGACCCGGTCGTCGAGGCGGGACCGGCCGAGCAGCCCGCCGACCAGGACGCGGTCCACGGTGGTCAGGGCCCGCAGGACCCACGGGGTGGCCAGCGTCAGGCCCAGCCCGACGGCGAAGGCGGCGGCGATCGACAGGGGGGAGTCGAGGTAGAAGGCGTAGTCGCCGTTCTGGAGGACCGGCAGACCCGGCTCGTCGGTGAAGGCGGGGAAGACCCAGAACCACAGCGGGTACAGCAGCATGCTCCAGCCGGCGCTCCACAGCACCACCGCCGTCGAGAAGGCGAACACCGCCCACGGCAGGTGGACCACCGAGTACAGCGCGTGCCGCCAGGCGCTGCCGCTCTTGAGCAGTGCCCCGACCATGGCCACCGCGCCGCTCTTGGCCGGGCGGACCGGTGCCGGATCGGCGAGCGGGACCCGCAGCATCCCGCGCACCCGGGCCCGCTCCACCTGCCCGAACCCCCGGCACATGGCCAGCGCCCCGGCCAGCACCGGCACCCCGACGAACGTCACGAGCAGCCCGGCGCCGAGGGCCACTCCGGTGACGGCGAGCGAGAAGTACAGGGTGCTGAGGGGGAGGCCGACGAGCAGGTACGCGAACTCGCGCCAGGTCTGCGCGGCCACCGGGGCCCGTAGCACCGCAGCCGCCTTGCCGTTGCCCATGATCCCGACCCGCCCTTCAGCTCATCCGTTGACCCTCCCACCCTGCCGCCCGCCCCTCTGCCCGAGCCATGAGGCGAGTCGGCGTCTCCCCCGGGGGGATAACCCCACCCACCGCGCCCGGCACCGAGGCGCGGAATCGGGGCGGAGCCGTGGCCTTCCGGCCCGGCCGGCACGCTCCAGCCCCGCCCGGCACCGAGGCGCGGAATCGGGGCAGAGCCGTGGCCTTCCGGCCCGGCCGGCACGCTCCAGCCCGCTGGGCGTTCGCGGTGCGGGTCGGGGCGGAGCCCCTGGGCCTTTCAGCCCCGCCGGCGTGTGAGGCGCAGGGTCCGGGGCGGTGCTCCTGGGCCTTTCAGCCCCGCCGGCGTTTGAGGCGCGGGGTCCGGGGCGGAGCCCCGGGGAACGGTGGAAGGGCGGGTAGGGGACACCACCCCGCGCAGCGGCACACCACCCGCAGGCGCTCTCCCGCCGGCACCGGCCCGCACGGCACCGGCACCGCCACCCGCACCCCCCTACGCGCGGTCGCGCCACGGCAGCTCCGCCGTCGCCACCGTCCCCTCCCCCTCGGGGGAGTCCACGGCGAACACTCCGTCCACCGCCCGCAACCGCTCCGCCAGCCCCGCCAGCCCGCTCCCGCCGGAGGCCCTGGCTCCGCCGCGGCCGTCGTCGGAGACCCGGACCAGCAGCCGGGCGCCCGCCCGCCACACCTCGACGCTCGCGCCCCGCGCCCCCGCGTGCTTGCTGACGTTCTGCAGCAGCTCGGAGACCGTGAAGTACGCGATCCCCTCGATCGCCTCCGCCGGCCGCGCCGGCAGGTCCACGAGCACCTTGACCGGCACCAGGCACCGCGAGGCCACCGACGACAGCGCCGCGTCCAGCCCCCGGTCGGTCAGCACCGCCGGGTGGATCCCGCGGGCCAGGTCCCGCAGCTCCCGCAGCGCCAGCTTCACCTCGCCGTGCGCCTCGTCGACCATGGCGGCCGCGCCCTCCGGGTCCTCGAGCAGCTTCTCCTTGGCCAGGCCCAGCCCCATGGCGAGCGCCACCAGGCGTGCCTGGGCCCCGTCGTGCAGGTCCCGTTCGATGCGCCGCAGGTCGGCGGCCGCGGTGTCCACGACGACCCCGCGCCCGGTCTCCAGCTCGGCGATGCGCCGCTCCAGCTCGTCGGAGGGCGACAGCAGGCCCCGTACCATCGCGCGGTCCACGTTCGCCAGGCCGCGCACCACGTACGGCAGGACCGGCCACAGCACGAACAGGCCCGTCAGCGCGATACTGAAGGTCAGTACTCCCCACGGCAGCCGGACCAGCTCGTACAGCACGGTCCGCCAGCCCACCGGGTCCTTGAGCCCGGCCCACAGCCAGGCGAAGAACCCGCCGGCCCGCCCCGGCCCCGGCAGCGGGGTCGGCTCGTCCACCCGCACGCCCAGCAGGGCCCGCGCCCGGACGCGGTCGAGCTTTCCGAGCTGCCGGGAACCGAGGAGACCGCATGTGATCAACGGCAGTCCGATCGCGGTCACGGACAGACCGCCCGCCGTTGCGAGCATGAAAACCGTGTAAACAAATCCGATCAACGCCACCGGCAGATTGCTCAGCAGATAAGCGATTTCCTTCCACGTGGCCGCGTCGAAGGCGGGGCGCACGGGAGGGGGAGCGGAAGCTTGATCGTTCGCGGTCATGCGGCTCAGCCTGCCAAGTCCGCCCGGCCGACGCCATGGGGCGGCCGGGCGGAGTGAACGGGGGGTAACCCCACCCCGTGCAGCCCAGGCCCTAGACTCCCTGCCGTACCAGATCACCAGATCGTCGACAGTGGCCGAGGAGCGAGGAACGGACGTGCCCGACCCAACGGTATCGACAGCAGCCGTGATCGCGGCGGACTACTTCCGGAGCTATTCGGTCGTGGGCCTGCTCGCGGTGCTCGGCGTGCTCTTCGTCGCCGTGGCCTTCGGCGCCGGCCGCCTGCTGCGGCCCGTGGTCCCGACCCCCGAGAAGCTGCTGACGTACGAGTGCGGCGTGGACCCCGTGGGCGAGGGCTGGGCGCACACCCAGGTCCGCTACTACGTCTACTCCTTCCTCTACGTCGTCTTCGCCGTCGACTCGATCTTCCTCTTCCCGTGGGCGACGGTGTTCGCCGCCGCCGGTTACGGCGCCACGACCCTGGTCGAGATGTTCGTCTTCCTGGGGTTCCTGGCCGTCGGCCTGCTCTACGCGTACAAGAAGGGCGTCCTCGAATGGACGTGACACCGGCCGTCACCCCGGAGCCCCAGCCGCTTCCGGAGCCGAAGAGGCTGGGAGTGCTCTCCCGCCTCGCCCCGGAGCCCATGAAGGTGGTCCTGAACTGGGGCCGCCGCTACAGCCTGTGGGTCTTCAACTTCGGCCTCGCCTGCTGCGCGATCGAGTTCATCGCCGCGTCCATGGCCCGCCACGACTTCATCCGCCTGGGTGTCATCCCGTTCGCGCCCGGGCCGCGCCAGGCCGACCTGATGATCGTCTCCGGCACGGTGACGGACAAGATGGCCCCGGCCGTCAGGCGCCTGTACGAGCAGATGCCCGAGCCGAAGTACGTCATCTCCTTCGGCGCCTGCTCCAACTGCGGCGGGCCGTACTGGGACTCGTACTCCGTCACCAAGGGCGTGGACCAGATCATTCCGGTCGACGTCTACGTGCCGGGCTGCCCGCCGCGCCCGGAGGCCCTCCTCCAGGGCATCCTCAAACTCCAGGAGAAGATCGCCCGGGAGTCCCTGGCGGACCGTTACGCGGCGACCCCGTCCGTCGCCCAGCTCACCAGCGGCCTGGTCACCCCGCCGCCCGCACCGGGGGCCGGCGCGTGAACCTCTACGACTCCCTCCCCGAAGCGGCCGCGACGGTATTCGGCGCCGAGGCCGTGGCCTCGTCCGCGTACGACGTCCTCACCGTCGACGTCCCGGCCGGCTCCTGGATCCCCGCGCTGGAGATCGCCCGCGACAAGCTCGGCTGCACCTACTTCGACTGGCTGAGCGCCGTCGACGAACCCGGCACGGGCTTCCGCGTCTGCGCGCACGTCGTCGCCCTGGAGAACCACCGGGTGCGCCGCCTGCTGCTGCGTACGACCGTTCCGCACGCGGCGCCCTCCCTCCCCTCGGCCGTCGCGGTGTACGCGGGCGCGGCCTGGCACGAGCGGGAGACCTTCGAGATGTTCGGGGTGACCTTCACCGACCACCCGAACCTCGTCCACCTGCTGCTCCCCGAGAACTTCGAGGGACACCCGCTGCGCAAGGACTTCGTCCTGGCGGCGCGCGTCGCCAAGGCCTGGCCCGGAGCCAAGGAGCCGGGCGAGGCGCACGATCCCGACGCCCCCAAGCGCCGCCAGATGCTCCCTCCCGGGGTACCGGACCCGAACGACTGGGGCCCCCTCAAGGGCCAGCTGCCCCCGGCCCCGGCCCGGCCGGCCCGCACCCCGCGGGGCGCGGCGGCCGGCGCCGGCCCGGCGCGCGCCCCCCGCGAGGGCGCCCCGGTACGCCGCACCCGCTCGGTGACGGAGGGCTCGGCCACCCAGGCGGCCGCCGCCGGCGAGGGCGCCCCGGACACCCCGCGCCCGCCGCGCCGCACCCGCTCGGTGACGGACGGCTCCGCCAGCCAGGCGGCCGCCGCCCCGGACACCGCCGGCGAGGGCGTCCCGCAGACCCCGCGCCCGCCGCGCCGCACCCGCTCGGTGACGGAGGGCTCCGCCAGCCAGGCCACCCCGGCCCCGGCCGAGCCGGCCGACGCCCCTGACGCCCCGCGCCCGGTCACCCCGCCGGCGGCGAAACGCAGCGCGGACGCGCCCTGGCACGACCCGAAGCCCGCCTTCGAGGAGCCCCCGGCCACCACCGCACCGCAGCCGGACCCCGGCCGCGAGCCCGAGCCCGACACCGACCCCAAGCCCGACCCCGACACCACCGGAGGCGACGCGTGAACGACGTCCTCGACGTCGCCCTGCGACTGATCGTCGTCTTCGCCGTCTTCCTCGTGCTGCCGCTCGTCATCGGGCAGACCGAGCACAAGGTGATGGCGCACATGCAGGGCCGCCTCGGCCCCATGTACGCGGGCGGCTTCCACGGCTGGGCCCAGCTCGTCGCCGACGGCGTGAAGTTCGCGCAGAAGGAGGACATCGTCCCGGCCAACGCCGACCGGCGGATCTTCCAGCTCGCCCCCGCCGTCGCGCTGCTGCCGTACCTCCTCGTCCTGCTCGCCATCCCCATCGGCCCGGGCAACGGCGCGGTCGGCCAGGTCATCGACGCGGGCCTCTTCTTCGCGCTCGCCGTGATGGGCGTCGGCGTGCTCGGCAGCCTCATGGGCGGCTGGGCCTCCGCCAACAAGTTCTCCCTGCTCGGCGGCCTGCGCACCGCGGCCCAGCTGCTCGCGTACGAGCTGCCCATGCTGCTGGCCGCCGCCTCGGTCGCCATGGCCGCCGGGACCGTCTCCCTGCCCGGCATCGTCGGCGCGTTCGAGTGGTGGTGGCTGCCCTGGCAGATCATCGGCGCGGTCGTCTTCTTCACCGCCGGCCTCGCCGAACTCCAGCGGCCCCCGTTCGACATGCCCGTCGCCGACTCCGAGATCATCTTCGGCGCCTACACCGAGTACACCGGCCTGCGCTTCGCGCTGTTCCTGCTCGCCGAGTACGCCGGCATCGTCGTCCTCTGCGCCCTCACCACCGTCCTCTTCCTCGGCGGCTGGCACGGCCCCTTCGGCGGTGACGACCTCGCCTGGTTCTGGACCCTGCTCAAGACCGCCCTCCTCGCCTTCGTCGTCATCTGGCTCCGGGTGAGCTACCCGCGCCTGCGCGAGGATCAGCTCCAGAAGCTCGCCTGGACCGTACTCATCCCCCTCGCGCTCGCCCAGATCGCGCTCACCGGCATCGTGAAGGTGGCGATCCAGTAATGCCCCCGATTCCCGGATCCGGCCTCGCCAAGGGCCTGGCCGTCACCCTGCGCACGATGACCAAGCGCGCGCACACCGCCCAGTACCCCGAGGTGCAGCCCGAGCTCCCGCCCCGCAGCCGCGGGGTCATCGGCCTGTTCGAGGAGAACTGCACGGTCTGCATGCTGTGCGCCCGCGAGTGCCCCGACTGGTGCATCTACATCGACTCCCACAAGGAGACGGTGCCGGCCGCCACGCCCGGCGGCCGCGAGCGCAGCCGCAACGTCCTCGACCGCTTCGCCATCGACTTCTCCCTCTGCATGTACTGCGGCATCTGCATCGAGGTGTGCCCCTTCGACGCCCTCTTCTGGTCGCCGGAGTTCGAGTACGCGGAGACCGACATCCACGAGCTCACCCACGAGCGCGACAAGCTGCGCGAGTGGATGTGGACCGTGCCGGCCCCGCCCGCCCTCGACCCCGCGGCGGAGGAGCCCAAGGAGGTCGCGGCCGCCCGCAAGGCCGTGGAGAAGGCCGAAGCCGCCGCCGCAGCCGAAGCCGCCGCGGCGGCCGCAGCGGCGCAGGCCGGATCGGCCCCGCCCGCCGACGGCACCCCCGACACCCCGGCGGGAGGCACCGCCTGATGTACGCCGCCCACCTCGCAGCGGCCGCGGCCGTCGGCGCCCCCGCGCCCGCGCCCGGCCCCGGCTTCCTCTCGCCGACCGGCGTCGAGATCGCCTTCCTCCTCGTCGGCCTCGCCACCCTCGGCGCGGCCGTCATCACCGTCACCACCAAGCAGCTCGTGCACGCCGCCCTGTGGCTGGTCGTCGCGCTCGGCGGGATCGCCGTCGAGTACCTGCTGCTGACCGCCGAGTTCATCGCCTGGGTCCAGGTCCTGATCTACCTCGGCTCCGTGGTCGTCCTCCTCCTCTTCGGGCTGATGCTCACCAAGGCCCCCATCGGCCGTTCCCCGGATGCCGACTCCGGCAACCGCCCGGTGGCGCTCGCCGTCGCCGCGGCCGCCGGAGCCTCGCTCGTCTGGGTCGTCACCGACGCCTTCCGCACCACCTGGATCGACCTCGACGGACCCGCCCAGGGCTCCACCAAGGTCTCCGGGGAGATCCTCTTCCAGCACTGGGTGCTGCCCTTCGAGGCGCTCTCCGTGCTCCTCCTCGCCGCCCTGATCGGCGCCATCGTGCTCTCCCGCCGCAACACCCCCGCCGAGGAAGCCGCCGACGCCGCCGCCCGCGCGGGCCGCCAGGAGGAACAGCGCTGATGCACCTCGCCTACCCCGCGGTCCTCGCGGCCCTCCTCTTCGCCACCGGCCTCTACGGAGTGCTCGCCCGCCGCAACGCCATCCTGGTCCTGATGTCCGTCGAGCTCATGCTCAACGCCGTCAACCTCAACCTGGTGGCCTTCGACGTCTGGCTCCGCGACACCCTGCACGCCGGCCAGGCCCTCACCCTCTTCACGATCGCCATCGCCGCCGCCGAGATCGGCATCGGCCTCGCCATCGTGCTGATGGTGTACCGCAACCGGGGCACCTCGGACGTCGACAAGCTCCGCGACACCGCCGAGGGCCGCGACAGCGGCCGGCCCGACGACACCACTGCCCGGCCGGAGGTCGCCGCGTGAGCACCACGACCCTCGCGGTCCTCGTCCCCCTCCTCCCGTTCCTCGGCGCGGTCGCAGGTCTCCTCCTGGGCCGCTCGGCTCCCGGCTTCGTCAGGCCGCTCGCCGTGCTCCCGGCCCTGGCCGCGGCCGTCCTGGCCGTGCTCGTCGCCGTCCGCCAGGGAGGCGGACCGGCCATCGACACCGCGACCGAGCTGACCCCGACCGGCTCGGTGCCGATCGAGCTGTCACTCCACCTGGACGGCTTCGCCGTCCTGGTCGCCGCCCTCGTCGGGGTCGTCGCCACCTGCGTACAGCTCTACTCGACGGCGTACCTCCGCGAGGACCCGCGCTACCCCTCGTACGCCGCGCTGGTCTCCCTGTTCACCTCCGCCATGCTGCTCGTCGTCTACTCCGGCGACCTCATGGTGCTGCTGGTCGGCTGGGAGGTCATGGGCATCTGCTCGTACTTCCTCGTCGGCCACTACTGGGAGACCGAGGCGGCCCGCTCCGCCTCCCTCAAGGCCTTCCTCGTCACCAAGCTCGGCGACGTCCCCTTCCTCATCGGCCTGTTCGCGCTCGCCGCCGACGCCGGCTCCTTCCGGATCACCAAGATCCTCGGCACCGTCGCCGCGGGCGGACTCGACCACCCGACGCTCATCGCCCTGCTCCTGCTCGCCGGTGTCGCCGGCAAGTCCGCGCAGTTCCCGCTGCACACCTGGCTCCCGGACGCCATGGCCGGCCCCACCCCGGTCTCCGCGCTGATCCACGCCGCCACGATGGTCGCCGCCGGTGTCTACTTCATCGCCCGCCTCCTGCCCGTCTTCACGGCCTCGCGGGCCGCACTGGTGGTCATGGCCGTCATGGCCGCCGTCACGATGGTCGGCTCCGCCCTCGCCGCCCTCGCCCAGGACGACATCAAGCGCGTCCTCGCCTACTCCACGGTCGGCCAGCTCGGCTACATGACCGGGGCCCTGGCCGTCGGCGACCGCGGCGCCGCCGTCTTCCACCTCCTGTCCCACGGCGCCTTCAAGGCGCTCCTCTTCCTCGGCGCGGGCGTCATCATCCACGCCGCCGGAACGAACTCCCTGGCCGCCATGTCCCGTATGGACGGCCTGGCCAAGCGCATCCCCGACGCCTTCTGGACGATGACGGTCGCGCTGCTCGCGCTCGCCGCCATCCCGCCCTTCGCCGGCTTCTTCTCCAAGGAAGCCGTCCTCGTCGCCGCCGAGCACACCGCCGGCGGACACTCCGACCTCGTGCCCGGCGCGGCCGGCTGGATCGTCCTGACCGCCGGCCTGCTGACCGCCCTGCTCACCGCCGCCTACGCCACCCGGCTGTGGCTGATGGCCTTCCGCGGCCGGGGCGCCGCCGCCCCCGACCACGGCAGGGAACCCGTCGCCATGACCGGTGTGCTGTGGCTGCTGGCCGTCCCGTCCGTCGCCTTCGGCCTCGCCGCCGGCCCCCTCGCCGACTGGTTCGACGGCAGGGAACTCACCCCGTCCGTGACCACCTCCGTCCTCGGCACGGGCGCCGCCCTGATCGGCGTGGTGCTCACGTACGCCCTCTGGCAGCGCGCCACCGCCCGCGCCGCCGCCGGGATCCGCAACGGAGCCGCCGTGCCCGCCTCCGTCGCGGCCGCCGAATCCGCCGCCGAGACCCCTGAGGTGGCCGAGGTGACCCACGACCACCCCGCCGTCCCGGCCGCCCCCGCGGCCGACCCCGGCCGGGCCCTGCTCGGTCCGCTGCACCGCCACGCCGCCGACGGCTTCCACCTCGACGCCGTCTACGACCGGCTCTTCGTCCGCCCCACCCGGGCGGCCGCGGGCCTGGTGCGCTTCCTGGACCGCGAGGTCGTCGACACGTACGTCCGCGGCGCGGGCACCGGCCCCCGGCTGCTCGGCAGCCTCGTCCGCCGGGCCCAGACCGGCAACGTGCAGAGCTACCTGAGCGCCCTGCTCGCCGGCGCCGTGGTCCTGGCGATCGCCACCGCCGTCCTCGCCAACGTCAACGCCGGATCGTGAGCCGAGAGTCAGCCGTGATCGATATCAGCCCGTCCGTGATGCAGTTCCTTCTGGCGTTCATCGTGGCCGCACCGCTCCTCGGCGCCGTCGCGGCCCTCCTGCCGGCCCCGCCCGGACTCAAGGGCAAGAGCCCCGAACAGGCCGTGCTCCGCCACGGCGTCACCATCACCGCAGTCGTCCTCGCCGCAGCCGTCGCCCTCACCCTGGGCTTCGACCACGACGCCCCGTCCCGCTTCCAGGCGGCGACGGACATCAGCTGGATCCAGGCGCTGAACATCCGGATCCACCTCGGCATCGACGGCATCTCGCTCCCCCTCCTCCTGATGACCGCGCTGCTGTTCTTCCTCTGCGCGGTGTACAGCTACTTCAAGCTCCCCGAAGGCCCCTCCGCCAAGGGCTTCGTCGCGCTGCTCCTCGTACTCGAGTCCGGCACCCTCGCGACCTTCGCCGTACTCGACCTGATGCTCTTCTTCCTCGCCTTCGAGATGGTCCTCGTCCCGATGTACTTCCTCATCGCCCGCTGGGGCGGTGCTCAGCGGCAGGCGGCCGCCTGGAAGTTCATCCTCTACACGCTCCTCGGCTCCGTGGTCATGCTGCTCGGGCTGCTGCTGATCGGGCTGAACAGCGGCACTTTCGACATGGTGGCACTCGCCACTGACAACGGGCGCGGACTGAGCCACACCACCCAGCTCCTGGCCGTCCTCGCCATCGGCATCGGCCTCGCCGTGAAGACCCCGATGTGGCCGCTGCACACCTGGCTGCCCGACGCCCACACCGCCGCCCCGACCGTCGGCTCCGTCCTGCTCGCCGGCGTCATGCTGAAGATGGGCACTTACGGGTTCGTCCGCATCCTGCTGCCCGTCACCCCCGACGGCATGCACACCTTCGCCCCCTACCTCGGCGCCTTCGCCGCCGTCGGCATCGTCTACGGATCCCTCGCCTGCCTCGCGCTGACCCGCAAGAACGGCAAGGGCGACCTCAAGCGCCTCATCGCGTACTCCTCCGTCGGGCACATGGGCTTCGTCCTGCTCGGCATCGCCACCATGACCCCCACCGGAGTCAACGGCGCGCTCTTCGCCAACATCGCCCACGGCCTCATCACCGGCCTCCTCTTCTTCCTCGTCGGCGCCCTCAAGGACCGCTACGGCAGCAGCGACCTCGACACCCTCGCCGGAGCCACCGGCGCCGCCCTCTACGGCCGGGCGCCCCGCCTCGGCGCACTCCTCGCCTTCGCCGCCGTCGCCTCCCTCGGCCTGCCGGGCCTGGCCGGCTTCTGGGGCGAGATGCTGGCCCTGTTCGGGGCCTTCGACCCGGCCGAGGGCCTCTCCCGCCCGGCGTTCCTCACCTACATGGCCGTCGGCGCGTTCGGCACCCTGCTGACCGCCGCCTACCTGCTGATCGTCGTACGCCGCGTCTGCATGGGAGACCCGAAGGCCGGCCCCGAGGTGACCCTCGCGGACGTCCAGCGCTACGAGTTCGCCGCCTGGACCCCGCTCGTCGCCCTCACCGTCCTCGCCGGCCTGTGGCCGGCCCTCCTCCTCGGCCTCACCGACCCGGCCGTACAGAAGCTCCTCGCAGGAGGCAACGCATGACGGCCACGACGGTCCTCGCCGCCGACACCCCCAGCCTCGTCCAGTCCGTCGACTGGCTCGCGATCGCGCCCGTGGTCATCACCGCCGCCGTCGCCCTGGCCGTCCTGGTCGCCGACCTCTTCGTCCCCGAGGGCCGCAAACCGCTCCTCGGCTGGATCTCGGTCGCCGGCCTGGCCGCCGCGACCGCCACCCTGCTGCCGCTGCGCGGCGGCGACCGCACCACCTTCTGCCTCACCACCGACCCGGCCGCGTGCAGCTACACCGCCGACCGCTTCACGCTCGTCGTGCAGTTCCTCGTGCTCGCCGGAGCCCTGGTCACCGCGCTGATGTCGGTCACCGTCGTCCGCGAGGCCCGCACCCCGGCCGGCGAGTACTGGTTCCTGCTGCTGTCCTCCGCCGCCGGCGCCGCCCTGCTGCCCGCCTCCCGCGACCTCGCCACCCTGATCGTCGCCCTCGAAGTGGCCTCGCTGCCCGCCTTCGCCCTCGTCGGCATGCGGCGCGGCGACCGGCTCTCCTCCGAGGCCGCCCTCAAGTTCTTCCTGTCCTCGGTCACCGCCACCGCCGTCTCCCTGATGGGCGTCAGCCTCGTCTACGCCGCCACCGGCTCCCTGCACCTCACCCAGGTCGCCGGCCGGCTCGAAGACGTACCCGGGCAGCTCGACACCCTCGCCATGGCGGGCGTCGCGCTCACCCTCGTCGGCTTCGCCTTCAAGACCGCCGCCGTCCCCTTCCACTTCTGGGTCCCCGACACCTACGTCGGCGCCCCGCTGCCCGTCGCCGGATACCTCTCCGTGATCGGCAAGGCCGTCGGCTTCACCGGCCTCGTCCTCGTCACCGTGATCGCCTTCCCGGCGTACTCCGACATCTGGGGGCCGGCCCTGGCCGTGCTCGCGGCGCTCACCATGACCCTCGGCAACGCCGCAGCCCTGCGCCAGTCCGCCGACCGCCCCCACAGCGCCGTACGGCTGCTCGCCTGGTCCTCCGTCGGCCAGGCCGGCTACCTGCTGGTCCCGATCGCCGCGGCCGCGTACTCCGACCGCGACCAGATCGGCTCCACCGTCGCCTACGCGCTGATGTACGCGGCCGTGAACCTCGGAGCCTTCGCCGTGGCCGCGCTGGTCGCCCGTACGAAGCCGCTGCACCGCATCAGCGACTACCGGGGCCTGTACGCGCAGCGTCCCGCCGCCGCCCTGTCGATGGCCTTCTTCCTGCTCTGCCTGGCGGGGCTGCCGCCGGGCATCATCGGGCTCTTCGCCAAGGTCGCCGTCTTCCGGTCGGCCGTCGACGCCGGCCTGGGCTGGCTCGCCGTGGTCATGGCGGTCAACGTCGTCGTCGCCCTGTACTACTACCTGCGGTGGACCGCCCTGCTGTTCCGCACCCCGGAAGCCGCCGAGGGCGTACCCGCCCGTACGAAGGCCCCCTGGCCCGTCGCGGCCGCGATCGCACTCACCGCCATCACGGCCCTGGTCCTCTCCGGCGCCCCGCAGCTCGTCCTGCGCTTCGCCTCCGGCAGCCTCTTCCCGCTGTAGCCCTCCCGGCCGCCCGCCGCTCACCCGTACGGAGCAACGCCCGCTGCCGCCCCCCGGCCCGCGCCCCGGGGGCGGCGGCGCCGCCGTGCCCTGGGAACCAGACGCCGCCACCTCGCGTTGACCAGAAAGGGAGGGTCCACTGGACCGAAGTCCCTCGGTTCCACGACGGGGCTCCCCTGCCGCACCACTTGGAGGGCGTACCGTGCACCGCCGGAACAACGGGCTGAAGACCGCCGTACTCCTCGGCGGGCTGTCCGCACTCATCATCCTCATCGGAAGCTTCTTCGGACGGAACGGCCTGATCATCGCCGTCCTCGTCGCCCTGGGGACGAACGCGTACGCGTACTGGAACAGCGACAAGCTGGCTCTACGCGCGATGCGCGCACGCCCCGTCAGCGAGTTCGAGGCCCCCGAGCTCTACCGCATGGTGCGCGAGCTCTCCACCTCCGCGCGCCAGCCCATGCCACGGCTCTACATCTCTCCGACCGAGGCCCCCAACGCCTTCGCGACCGGCCGCAACCCGCGCAACGCCGCCGTCTGCTGCACGGAGGGCATCCTCCGCATACTCGACGAACGCGAACTGCGCGGAGTCATCGGGCACGAGCTGAGCCACGTCTACAACCGCGACATCCTCATCTCGTCGGTCGCCGGAGCACTCGCCTCCGTGATCATGTTCCTGGTGAACTTCGCCTGGCTGATCCCGGTCGGCCGCTCGAACGACGACGAGGGACCCGGCCTCTTCGGCATGCTGCTCGTCATGCTCCTCGGCCCGCTGGCCGCCTCCGTGATCCAGCTCGCCATCAGCCGCTCGCGCGAGTACGAGGCCGACGCCTCCGGAGCGCAGCTCACCGGCGACCCGCTCGCCCTGGCCAGCGCCCTGCGCAAGCTCGACGCCGGCACCAAGCAGCTCCCGCTGCCCCCCGAACCCCGCCTGGAGACGGCGAGCCACATGATGATCGCCAACCCCTTCCGGCCAGGTCAGGGGCTCTCCAGGATGTTCTCGACGCACCCTCCGATGGCCGAGCGCATCGCCCGGCTCGAACAGATGGCAGGCCACAGCCAGTGAAGACAATCCTCAACGTCATTTGGCTCATACTCAGCGGGATCTGGCTGTTCCTCGGATACTGCGTGGCCGGCCTGATCCTCTGTGTCACCATCATCGGCATCCCCTTCGGCATCGCCGCCTTCCGCATCGCCGTCTACGCCCTCTGGCCCTTCGGCTACACCGCGGTCGAACGCCGCGACGCGGGCGCACCGTCCTGCGTCGGCAACGTCCTGTGGCTCCTCCTGGCCGGCTGGTGGCTGGCCCTCGGCCACATCGTCACGGGCCTCGCGCTCTGCGTCACGATCATCGGCATCCCGTTCGGCATCGCCAACTTCAAGATGGTCCCCCTCTCCCTGCTCCCGCTGGGCCGCGAAATCGTCCCGACCGACGCCCCCTTCGCCTCCCGGTGACGGCCGGCGTGCGCTTCGCCCTGTGGGGCGAGGACGAGGACCACGAGGAAGAGCAGCTGTGGGCTTCGTGCGAGGAGGCGGAGGGCCTCTTCGCCGAACCGCCGGAGCCCGTACGGCGGCGTTACGAGCTGCGCGGGTTCACCGCGGAGGCCGCACTCCCGGCCGCGCTCGGATTCCTCGTACTGCAACCGCTCCACGAGCACGGCCGGCCCGCCCGGGAGTGGTACCTGGAGGACGCCCGCGTCCTCGCCACCCGCGCCCGTGACGGGTCGCGGCAGGACGTGACCGTCGAGGCCGTCCGCCCGGACGACCAGCCGCCCCACCCGGCCGGAGCCCCCTCGGCAGTGGGCTTCAGCCTGTCCGACCACCAGGACCGGGTCCTGGGCCACTTCCGGGACCTCGCCGAGGTGCTGCCCGTCGAGGAGCCGCCGCCGCACTCCGTACGCCTGCTCGGGTGCGCGGTGCGCGGGCCGCTGCGGGAGGTGCTGGAAGGCCGGGAGGAGCGGCCGCTCGGCTACCGGCACCTGGACGCCCTGGACGCCGCCGGCGCGGTCCTCGCCCCGGTCGGATACCCGCACATCGTCGACTGGCAGCCCTCCCCGCGCGGCCCCGGCCTGTACGACCTGACCGTGCACATGGAGCCCCAGCCGCCCGTCGTCGCGGACATCTGGCCGCTGTGGCGGGACGGCACTCCGGCCGTCCCCAACCTGTGGGCGCGGTTCGACGGCAGCGGCCGGGCCCTCTGGCTGGATCCGGCCCTGGCGCACCGCAGGGGCCCGGACCGGCCGGCCGGCGGCACCTACCACCTCGACGGGAGGCACGTCACCGACGCCGATGGCTTCTTCTGCGCACTCGGCGAGGCCGTCAACGGGCCGGGCGGGTACTTCGGGCGCTGCCTGAACGGTGTCTCGGACGCCCTCTGCGGCGGATTCGGAGCCACATGGCCGTTCACCCTCGTCTGGCACCACCACGAGGTGGCCCGCCGCTGCCTGGGCCTGCAGCCGCTGGTGAGAAGCCCGGCCACCTTCCCCGAACTCCTCGACTTCCTCCGGGAGAAGGGCATCGACGTCGTCCTCGCCTGAGTTGTCCACAGGCGAGGACGACTGTCGGCGGGGTACGCCACCATGAACACATGAACGAAACCGAGCAGTTGCTGGAGCAAGTCACCGAGCACGTACGGGACCCCGCGCGCCGACGCGGAAAGCGCCTGCCCGCGCCTTTGGCGCCGGCGGAGGCCGACCGCGCCGAGCAGATACTCGGCTTCGCCCTGCCGCCCCTCCTCGCCGCGCTCTACACGCGCGTCGGCGACGGCGGATTCGGTCCCGAAGGCGGACTGCTGCCGCTGCGTCAGGCCATCACCGCATACGAGTCGGGCCGAGCGTCCGACTGGGGCTGGCCCGAGGGTGTCCTGCCGATAGCGGACTTCGGCTGTGCCATGTACGCCTGCGTGGACTGCCGCTCCGAAACCGCCCAGGTCCTGCTCTTCGAACCGAATCCGGGGGAGCCCGCGCTCGCCTGGTACCTCCACTCACCGAGCCTGGCGGGCTGGCTGCGCGACTGGCTCGACGGTGCGGGCTGGTTCCGCGACGACTGGGGGGACGACGACATGGACCCGATCCCGTGGCCCGAGTTCAGCTCCCGGACCTGAACCGGCCCCGAACCCCGTAGACCGCCGCGCCCAGCACCAGCACCGCCGCCCCCGCGACCGCCGCCGCGAAGGGCAGCGTGCAGGCCAGCACCACACAGCCGGACAGCCCCACCGCTGCCACGGCCCGGCCCTTGACACCTGAACCGAGAGTCCACGCGGAGGCGTTCGCGATCGCGTAGTAGACCAGCACTCCGAAGGAGGAGAAGCCGATCGCGCCCCGCAGATCGGCGGTGGCCGCGAGCACCGCCACGACCGCACCCACGGCCAGCTCCGCACGGTGCGGCACCTGATGCCGGGGATGTACGGCGGCCAGCGCGCGCGGCAGGTGGCCGTCCCGGGCCATCGCCAGGGCCGTGCGCGACACCCCGAGCACGAGGGCCAGCAGAGAGCCCAGCGCGGCCAGCGCCGCGCCCACCCGGACGACGGGGGACAGTCCGGGCCACCCGGCAGCGCGCACCGCGTCGGCCAGCGGGGCGGCCGACGCCGCCAGACCCGCGCTGCCGAGCACCGACAGGGCCGCCACCGCCACGGCGGCGTACACCAGCAGGGCGATCCCCAGCGCGAGCGGCACCGCGCGCGGGATCGTGCGCTGCGGATCACGCACCTCCTCGCCCAGGGTGGTGATCCGGGCGTAGCCCGCGAAGGCGAAGAACAGCAGGCCGGCCCCCTGCAACAGCCCGGCGGCGCCCCAGCCCCCGCCGGCCAGGGCCCCGGGATCCGCCGCGTCGGAGGTCAGGCACACCACGACGACCCCGGCCAGCACCGCCAACACCGCCGCCACGATCAGCCGGGCGATCCGGGCGGACTTCTGCACCCCGCCGTAGCCGGCGGCGGTCAGCGCCACCACCGCCGCGACGGCCACCGCGTGCTGCCGCCCGGGCCACACGTACGCGCCGACGGTCAGGGCCATCGCCGCGCAGGAAGCCGTCTTGCCGACCACGAACCCCCAGCCGGCCAGATACCCCCAGAAGGGGCCGAGCCGCTCGCGCCCGTAGACGTAGGTCCCGCCGGAGGCCGGATACCGGGCGGCCAGCCGGGCCGAGGAACGGGCGTTGCAGTACGCCACCAGGGCCGCCACAGCGAGGGCGGCGAGGAGCCCGCCGCCCGCGGCGCGTGCCGCCGGGGCGAGGGCGGCGAAGATGCCGGCGCCGACCATCGCGCCGAGTCCGACCACGACGGCGTCGGACACCCCCAGGCTGCGCTTCAGCTCGTTGTCCACGGGCGGAGGGTAACGGGGCAAGATGACGCCCGGGGCGTTCCCTAGCCGACGCCCTCCCGGCCCGGCAGCGGCACGCGTTTGCGGCGATCAGCACGAGACCGATACCGGCCAGCATCCCGTGAACCACGGCGACCGAGATCGCCCGGAACCACCGCCCGAGCCGCAGCAGCCCCATGCCCAGCTGGAGCACCCCCGCGGCCAGCACCCTCCCTGCCGTGGCGCCCCATGACGAAGGGCACAACGCGGGCGGCCGCCGGTCAGGCCCGGCGATCGCCCCCGTTGTGCCCCACGGGTCCGCTCAGCGACGTACGCGCAGCTCAGCGGTGGTTCAGCGGTAGTTCACGAACTGGATCGCGAAGTCCAGGTCCTTGCCCTTGAGGAGCGCCTGGACGGCCTGGAGGTCGTCACGGCTCTTGGAGCTGACACGCAGCTCCTCACCCTGGACCTGGGCCTTGACGCCCTTGGGGCCCTCGTCCCGGATGATCTTCGCGACCTTCTTGGCGTTCTCCTGGGAGATGCCCTCCTCGATCGACGCGAAGATCTTGTACTCCTTGCCGGACAGCTGCGGCTCGCCGGCGTCCAGCGCCTTCAGCGAGATCCCGCGCTTGACCAGCTTCGTCTCGAACACGTCGAGGACGGCCTTGACGCGCTCCTCGGAGTTCGCCTCCATCAGGATCTTCTCGCCGGACCAGGCGATGGTGGCGCCGGTGCCCTTGAAGTCGTAGCGCTGCGAGAGCTCCTTGGCGGCCTGGTTGAGGGCGTTGTCGACCTCCTGCCGCTCGACCTTCGAGACGATGTCGAAACTGGAGTCGGCCATGTGCTGTGGCTCCTTGAAGTCGGCTGTGGTGTGCCCCGGAGGGCGCGTCCGGACATCCCCGGCCCGCTCCGCAAAGCCTAGCCACCGCGCCCACGTGCGGCGCTGATCAATCCGGTGGCGAACCACCCCCGAGCATCGGGTATCGTTTACGTCGTTGCCAGGGAACAACGCCGCAAGGCGGGGGATCCGAGGCGACATCCCATGGCGGTGTGCCCGAGTGGCCAATGGGAGCGGACTGTAAATCCGTCGGCTTAGCCTACCCAGGTTCGAATCCTGGCGCCGCCACGCGAGTGGAACCCCCGTTCATCTGCGGAAGCGCAGTGGACGGGGGTTTCTTCGCATGTCCCGTCCACGGCCGCCCCGCGGCACGGGGCGCGGGTTCAGGGCCGGGGCTCGGTGACCGTCAGGTGGTAGGTCGTGTCGATCCAGAAGCCGTTCGACGCCGCGGCCTCGATCTCCAGGACGAACTGACCCGGCGGGAGGGGTTCGAGGGCGCACCACAGCCCCCAGGCGACCTGCGGTATGCCCAGGACCGGGAAGGGCTTCGAGGAGAACTCCCGCAGCTTCAGGGGCGAGCTGTTCAGGGCCGCCGAGGCCCGGGTGACCTCCAGCCGCCACGGCTTGGTCACGAACGGCACCGCCGTCCGCCTGGTGTTCAGCACCGGGAAGAACAGCGGCCGGCCCGACGGGATGCTGCACCGGCGCACCACCCGCCCGCCGTGCGTACCCGCCAGGAACCACACGCTCCGGGGCTGCCGCCACCCGGCGTACGCGCCCGTCGTGTCCCCCACCGGGCTCTCCCCGTCCGGCGCGGACAGGGCCCACCGCCACCACCGGGCCGCGAGCCGGCCGCCCTCCGCCGCGCTGACGCGCCACTCGCCGTCGCCCATGCCCCACCCCGGAACCCGTACGACCGCCCCCTGCGGCCGATTTCCGGGTGACCCTATCGGCCCCCCGCCACGCACCGAAGCGGGCGGCCGGTCGTTTCACGGGGCGTGACATGGACTTCGGACAGACGCGGCAAGGCCGGGGGCGGCGTACTCATCGCCCTGCTCGGCGCCGGGATCCCCGCCCTGGTGGGGGCGGCACTGCACAGCGACACCGGGCAGCCCTACCGGGAAACCCGGCTGTACTTCGGCACGCAGCGCCCCGACGGACGGCAACCCGTCGCCCAGGGCGAGTTCGGGCGGTTCCTCGACGACGAGGTCACCCCCGCCTTCCCCGAGGGACTGACCCTCCGGGACGGGTCCGGCCAGTGGCGCGGCGAGGACGGCTCCATCGTCCGCGAAAGCTCCTACGAGGTCGTGCTGCTCTACCCCGAGAAGGAGGCCGACGAGCGCGGCGCCCGCGTCGAGCGGATCCGGCAGCAGTACCGCAAGCAGTTCCCGCAGGGCTCGGTCGAACGCTCCGACGCCGCGGTGCAAGCGGGCTTCTGACGGACGGTCGACGGCTGCGCGGCGGCCGGGCCCGCCGCGTCAGTTGCCCGCCACGTCCTTCACGGCCACCGACACCGGCGCCGACCCCGAGACGAGCTCCAGCGTCAGGCCGGCCGTCGCCGGGGTCTCGACCAGCTCCGCCAGCACCGCCGCCACGTCGTCGCGCGGGACCATGCCCCGGCCCGTGCGGGCCTCCAGCCGGACCAGCCCCGTGCCGGCGTCGTCCGTCAGCCGGCCCGGGCGCAGCACCGTCCACTCCAGCCCCAGCCGGGTTTGCAGGTGCGCGTCGGCGTCGCCCTTCGCGCGCAGGTACACGTCGAAGACCTCGTCGCCCTCGTGCCGGGAGTCGGCGCCCATCGTGGAGACCATCAGGAAGCGGCGCACACGGGCCCGTTCGGCGGCGTCGGCGAACAGCACCGCCGCGTCCCGGTCCACGGTGTCCTTCCGGGCCGCGCCGCTGCCCGGACCGGCCCCGGCGGCGAACACCGCCACGTCCGCGCCCTGCAGGATCCCCGCCACGTGCTCGAGCGAGGCCGACTCCAGGTCGCACAGCACCGGTTCGGCACCGGCCTCCCGCAGGTCGCCGCCCTGCTCCGGGTCCCGGATGATGCCCGCGACCTCGTACCCGCGCGCGGCGAGCAGGCGCTCCAGCCGCAGCGCGATCCGACCGTGTCCACCCGCGATGACGATGCGCATGCCCCGACCGTACGACGACCCGGGCGCCCCCGCCCGCGAACAGCCGGGGCGACGATCAGGGCCCCGGCTCCGTACGGCCCTGCCGGGGCAGGTCCAGGGCCACCGCGACCGCGGAGTCGCAGTACTCCCGCACGGCACTCGTACGGGCTACCACGCGCCCCCGGTGGACCACGATGCGGCTGTACGCCAGCGACAGCACCCCCGCGATCCGTTCCCCGCGCACCGCGAGCAGCTCCGCCGGGAAGCCGGCCTCCACCCGCACCTCCGGCAGCCCCATGGCCTCCCGGGCGGCGGCGCTCACCGCCTCGTAGGCCTCGCCCGCGCGCAGCCCGCCCTGCGAGGCCAGCAGGTACGCGGCTTCGAGCGGGTCGCCCCGGCCGACCGGGTTCCCGGCGTCCCGCAGGGCCCCGCTGCCGGCCGCGACCCGGACCCCGGCCGCCCGCAGGAGGCGTACCGGGGCGGTGCGCAGGCCTCGCCGCTCCAGCGCCGCGCAGTCGCCCTGGGGCAGGCACGTCACCCGTACGCCCGCCGCCGCGAGCCGGTCGGCGGCGCGGGTGGCCGAGTCCAGCGGGAGCCGAGACAGGCCGCCGCACGGGCCGATGGTCACCCCGGGGCGCAGCCCCCCGGCCATGGCCGCCAGCCGGGCCAGCCGGCCCGGGTCGTCACCGTCGGTGTGCAGGTCCACCGGGCAGCCGTGTTCCGCGGCCAGCTCCAGGACCGCCTCGAGGAAGCCCGTCGGATCGGGGTCCAGGTCGGGGCAGCCGCCGATCACGGAGGCGCCCATCTTCACGGCGTCGCGCAGCCTGGCGAGCCCGTCGGCGCCGGCCACCCCGGTCAGCAGCCGGGGCACGGCCACCGTGGTCAGGTCGGTGAGGCCGCGCAGGGAGCGGCGGGCCTGGAGCACGGCCTCCATGGGGCCCAGCCCGTGCACGTCGCCGATCCGCACGTGGGAGCGCACGGCGGTGGCGCCGTGGCCGAGCTGGAGCAGCGCCGCCTCGGTGGCCCGGCGCTGCACCTCGTCGGGGGCGTAGGAGACCGGCCCCTCGGCGTCCGCGGTCAGCGCGGTGTCCCCGTGGCCGTGGGGCTCGGCGGGGGCCGGCAGGAGCAGGTAACCCCGCAGGTCGACCCGGGACAGGCCGGGGGTGGGGAGGCTGCCGGCGGTGCCGACGGCCTGGATACGGCCGCCGCCCAGCCGGACGTCGACGGTACGGCCGTCGGTGAGCCGCGCCCCGGTCAGCAGGAGCCCGCTGGCCTCGGGGACGGGTCCGCCGAGGGGGCCGCCGACGGGGTGGCGCGGGGAGGGGGAGGGCTGCTGCGGCTGGCTGTCGGACATCGCGCTCCTGCGGTGGCTCGGGCGGTTCCTGTGCCGTGGCCGCAGCCCTCGGCCCAAGATCACGCAGCGTGCTCAGAGCCTAGGGCGCGGGGGTGCCGGGTTCGCGGAAGAGCGCAATAGTCGTACCGGTGTGGTGCCCGTGCGGCTGAGCGGGCTCGGCGGGGCCGCAAGGAGGCCGAGGGGCGTGATCCCCGCCACAAAGGGCGGGGCGGGCGGTCCGGGAAAGACCCGACGGTGTCTTCGGAGCCCAGTCCCCCCAAAGGATTTGGGCGATCGGCAGGCAACCGTGTAATGTCTTCATCGCTCGCCCCAATAGCTCAGTCGGTAGAGCGTCTCCATGGTAAGGAGAAGGTCTGCGGTTCGATTCCGCATTGGGGCTCTGGTGAGAGAGGTTCCCCACCCTCGGGTGGGGAACGGATCTCATCAAAGCGGCGTAGCTCAGTCGGTAGAGCAAGCGGCTCATAATCGCTGTGTCACCGGTTCAAGTCCGGTCGCCGCTACACCCAGTAGCCGATTGCGGGGTCGGTCTCCCGATCGGCTACTCTTTTATGCGTTCATCCGTCCCATAGTCCGTCAAGGAGCACTCACGTGGCTGCCACCGACGTCCGCCCGAAGATCACGCTGGCCTGCGTGGAGTGCAAGGAGCGGAACTACATCACCAAGAAGAACCGGCGTAACAACCCGGACCGTCTTGAGATGAAGAAGCACTGCCCGCGCTGCAACTCGCACACCGCGCACCGCGAGACCCGCTAGTCACTGGCGAAGTCTCGAATATAGGCACCGTCATGAGGTCGTCCCCTTCAATGGGGGCGACCTTGTGTCGTTTCCGCAGCGGATCTTGATCCGATCCGCTGCGTACCGGCCCGGGCGCGACCGCTGTGTTCGTTCCGTGCCCCTCCGCACGTGTCCTCGGAACGTGCCCCTTCATCGTGTCCCTGCAACAGGAGGCAGTGAGCCATGGCCCTCGATCAGACCTTCGTGGGGCGGACCTACCCGCCCACCGAGCCGTACGAGGTCGGCCGGGAGAAGATCCGCGAATTCGCGGTCGCGGTGGGTGACGAGAATCCCGTCTACACCGATCCCGAAGCCGCCAAGGCGTTCGGTCACCAGGATGTGATCGCCCCGCCGACTTTCGTGTTCGCCATCACTTTCGCGGCGGCCGGCCAGGTCATCGAGGACCCGCAGCTGGGACTGGACTACAGCCGCGTCGTGCACGGCGACCAGAAGTTCGCGTACGTCCGCCCCGTGCGGGCGGGTGACCGGCTCACCGTGACCTCCACCATCGAGGCCGTGAAGTCGCTCGCCGGCAACGACATCGTCGACATCCGCGGCGAAGTCCACGACGAGTCCGGTGAGCACGTGGTGACCGCGTGGACCAAGCTCGTGTCCCGCGCCCCCGAGGAGGCCTGAGATGACCGCGCAGATCCAGTACGCCGACGTCGAGGTCGGCACCGAGCTCCCGGCGGCGTCCTTCCCCGTGACGCGCGCCACCCTCGTCCGCTACGCCGGCGCCTCGGGTGACTTCAACCCGATCCACTGGAACGAGAAGTTCGCCCAGGAGGTCGGACTGCCGGACGTGATCGCGCACGGCATGTTCACCATGGCCGAGGCGATCCGCGTGGTGACCGACTGGGTGGGCGACCCGGGTGCGGTCGTCGAGTACGGAGTCCGCTTCACCAAGCCGGTCGTCGTCCCGAACGACGACAAGGGCGCGCTGATCGAGGTCACCGCGAAGGTCGCCGCCAAGCTGGAGGACAACCGCGTGCGGGTCGACCTGACGGCGATGAGCGCGGGCCAGAAGGTCCTGGGCATGTCCCGCGCAGTGGTCAAGCTGGCCTGAGCGGCGGGGCGGGGCGGGAGCCGCGGGGCGGGAGCCGCGGGGCGGGGTGGGGGCGGGGTTCCGCTGGGCCGTCTCAGAGCCGGTTTGGGGGTTTCCCGTCAGTCCCATCGTCATTCCGTGTCGGGCCGGTCCGTCAAGGGCGCTCCCTTCGGTCGCGTCGCTTCGCGATTTCGCTGCGCTCAACCCTTGACCGACCGACCCGCCCCGGAAAGCCGAAAGACTGCCGGGAAGCCCCCAAAAGAACGGTCACGGTGGACAGGTCCCAGGAGCGGCCCCGTCAGGGATGAGGCGAGGGACCGGGGGCATGCTTCGCCGGGCGCCTGCGGCCCGTCTGGGGCTGGTGAGGAGCCACCGCGAGACCTTTCCCGTCCTGTTTGCCCGCTTTCAGCGGTTGGCGTGAGGGGTGAAGGACTTCTGTCGGAATCTGCCGACAGAAATGGTGTCCGTAGGGTCCGACAGGCCCCCGAGCCCGCCCCGAAGGGCCCATTTCCCTCCCCGGAGCGCAGCGCGTAGCGATCCGCCGCGCCCGTCGGCCCCGGACGGGCTTCTGATCACCGTTTGGTGCAGGTATCAGCCCCAGACGGCCGTCGGTCGCCGAGACGTGAGAGGCGCTTAGCGATCTGTCGCGCCTGGGCGCTTCCCGCGCTGCTCTGGTCGCTGTTCGGTGCGGGTGGGGCCGGGCCCCCGGCCCTGGGCGTGGGACATGGTCCCGGATCCGGGAGGGGGTCATGGCCCCTGACCCCTCGCCTCGTCCCTGAGAGACCCGCTCCTCGGACGTGTCCCTGGTGACCGTTCTTTTGGGGGGTTCCCGGCAGTCTTTCGGCTTTCCGGGGCGGGTCGGTCGGTCAAGGGTGGCCGAAGGCCATCGCGAAGCGACGCGACGAAGGAGCGCCCTTGAGGGACCGGCACGGCACGGAATGACGATGGGACTGACGGGAAACCCCCGAACCCTCCCTGAGACCGCCCCACCGAAACCCCGCTCGCCCGACCCCGCCCCACCCCTTGACTCGGTTAGTGATTGAGTACTAACTTACAACCATGGCAAGGATGAGTGCGGACGAGCGGCGTGAGAGCGTCATTCGCGCGGCGATCCACGAGTTCGCGCGCGGCGGCTACTACGGGACCTCCACCGAGGCGATCGCCAAGCGGGTCGGGGTTTCGCAGCCGTACCTCTTCCGGCTGTTCCCGAACAAGCAGGCCATCTTCCTCGCGGCCGCCGCCCGCTGCCTGAAGCGCACCCGGGAGGTGTTCGCCGAGGCCGTCGAGGGGCTGAGCGGGGAGGACGCCGAGCGTGCCATGGCCGAGGCCTACACCCGGCACATCGCCGAGGACCCGCAGATCGTGCAGATGCAGCTCCAGATGTACGTCACCGTCGCCGCCGCCGAGGCGGCCGGGGACCGGGAGCTCGGTGAGCTCGTACGGGCCGGCTGGCTGGAGCTGTGGGACACCGTGAAGGTGCCCCTGGGCGGGGACGTCAGGGAGACGACCACCTTCATGGCCTACGGGATGCTCATCAACACCCTGACCGCGATGGGGTTCCCGTCCGGGCACCGCATCTGGGAGGGGTTCCATACCCCCGCCCGCAGCGCGCCCACCCAGGCCCAGTCCAGCCCGGGGCAGTAGGCCCCGGGCCCGAGGCCCCCCGGGCCCGAGGCCCTCACGCCGCGCCCCGCCCGGCCCGGCCCCCCGGCCCTTCCCTGCCCACGAAAGTTAGTCAGCAATAACTAACAACCCTCAGGGGGAAACCGTGACCCAGCCAGCCGAGACCAAGCTCCGCCCGCCCGCGATATGGGCCCTCGTGCTCACCGGGGCCGCCAGCTTCATGGCCGCCCTCGACAACCTCGTCGTCACCACCGCCCTCCCCGCCATCCGGAACGACCTCGGCGGCAAGCTGGAGGACCTGGAGTGGACGGTGAACGCCTACACGCTCACCTTCGCCGTCCTGCTCATGTTCGGCTCCGCCCTCGGTGACCGATTCGGCCGGCGGCGGCTCTTCGTCACCGGGCTCCTGGTCTTCACCGGCGCCTCCGCCGCAGCCGCCCTCGCGTCCGGGATCGGCCAGCTCATTGCCGCCCGCGCCGTGCAGGGCGTCGGCGCGGCGATCATGATGCCGCTCAGCCTCACCCTGCTCACCGCCGCCGTCCCCGCCGCCCGGCGGGGGATGGCCCTGGGGATCTACGGGGCCGTCGGCGGGCTCGCCGTCGCCAGCGGTCCCCTCGTCGGAGGCAGCCTCACCGAGCACATCTCCTGGCAGTGGATCTTCTGGCTCAACGTGCCCATCGGCCTGGCCCTGGTCCCGCTCGCCCGCCTGCGCCTCGCCGAGTCCACCGCCCCGGACTCCCGTCTCGACGTCCCCGGCACTCTGCTGATCAGCGGCGGCCTCTTCGGCGTCGTCTACGGCCTGGTCAACGCCAACGCCCACGGCTGGACCAGCGCCCCCGTCCTGACCGGCCTCATCGCGGGCAGTGCGCTCATCGGCGGCTTCGTCCACCACGGCTTCCACAACGCGAACCCCATGCTCCCCATGCGGCTGTTCCGCAGCCGCGGCTTCTTCGGGATCAACATCGCCAGCCTGCTGATGTACCTCGGCATGTTCGGGTCGATCTTCCTGCTCAGCCAGTTCCTCCAGGGTGTCGCCGGCTACTCGCCCACCCAGGCCGGACTGCGGATGCTCCCCTGGACCGGGATGGCGGTCCTCGTCGCCCCGATCGCGGGGGTGCTGTCCGACCGGATCGGCGGCCGGCCCGTCGTCGTCGCCGGGCTGGCCCTCCAGGCGCTCGGGCTCGGCTGGTTCGCGGTGATCCTGAGCCCGGACGTCTCGTACGCCGCCCAGCTCCCGGCGCTCGTCCTGAGCGGCATCGGGATGTCCCTGTACTTCGCCCCCGCCAACAACGTGCTGATGTCCACCGTCACCCCCGCCGACCAGGGCAAGGCCTCCGGCGCCAACAACGCCCTGCGCGAGGTCGGCGGCGCCCTCGGCGTGGCGGTGCTCGCCTCCGTCTTCTCCGCCCGGGGCGGCTACGAGACCCCGCAGACCTTCACCGACGGCACCGTCCCCGCCCTGTGGATAGGCGCCGCCGCGGTGGCCCTGGCCGCCGCCCTCGCCCTGCTGCTCCCGCGCAGGACGAAGAGCACCCCGGCCGTCACCCCCGAAGCCGTGACCGTCCCCGCCCCGGTCCGGGCCGGCTGAGCCCCACCCGACCAGCGAAGGAGAACCCGTCATGCCCGACATCCCCTGGTCCACGCCCACCCAGGCCGCTCCCGGCGCCGAGGTCTACGTCATGGCCTCCCGCTTCGAGACCGCGACCCTCGCCGGCGCCGTGAAGTTCTTCCTCAAGGCGCCCGGCATCATCCGCCAGATCCGCAAGGCTCCCGGCGCCCACGGCGTGGCCCTGCGGGCCCGAGTCCTGGACCGCACCTTCCTCACCCTCTCCGCCTGGGAGGACCGGGACGCCCTCTACAGCTTCGCCCGCAGCGAGCCGCACCGCTCCGGCTCCCGAGCAGCCAGCGCGTACATGAAGGAGTCCGCCTTCACCTTCTGGACCGTCCCCGCCTCGGAACTCCCCCTCGGCTGGCCCGAGGCCGAACGCCGTCTGGCCGAGCGGAACCAGGGCCACTGAGTGCCCCGCCGGGACGCGAGGGGGACGGACCGTACTCTTGTGCACGTGCAGGAACTCCACGATGCCCCCCTCGCCCCGCTGACCACCTTCCGCCTCGGCGGCCCCGCGGCCCGGCTGGTCACCGCGACCACCGACGCCGAAGTCGTCGAAACCGTCCGCGCCGCGGACGCGAGCGGCACCCCGCTGCTGGTCATCGGCGGCGGCAGCAACCTGGTCATCGGCGACCAGGGCTTCGACGGCACCGCCCTGCGCATCGCCACCACCGGCTTCCGGCTCGACGGCACCACCCTGGAGCTGGCGGCCGGCGAGAACTGGAGCGACGCCGTCACCCGCACCGTCGAGGCCGGGCTCGCCGGAGTCGAGTGCCTCGCGGGGATCCCCGGCTCGGCCGGCGCCACCCCGATCCAGAACGTCGGGGCGTACGGCCAGGAGGTCTGCGACACCATCACCGAGGTCGTCGCCTACGACCGCACCACCGGCGAGACGGTCACCCTGACCGCCGCCGAATGCGCCTTCCGCTACCGCAACAGCACCTTCAAGGACCAGCCCGACCGCTACGTCGTCCTGCGCGTGCGCTTCGCCCTGGAGGACGCGGGCGGCCTCTCGGCCCCGATCAAGTACCCCGAGACGGCCCGCGCCCTCGGCGTCGAGGCCGGCGACCGCGTCCCGGCCGCCCTCGCCCGCGAGACCGTCCTGCGCCTGCGCGCCGGCAAGGGCATGGTCCTCGACCCCGCCGACCACGACACCTGGTCGGCCGGCTCCTTCTTCCACAACCCGATCCTCACGGACGAGGCCTACGCGGCCTTCCTGGCCCGCGTCCAGGACCGCCTCGGCACCGACACCACCCCGCCCGCCTACCCGGCCGGTGAAGGCCGTACGAAGACCAGCGCGGCCTGGCTGATCGACAAGGCCGGCTTCACCAAGGGCTACGGCAGCGGCCCCGCCCGCATCTCCACCAAGCACACCCTCGCCCTCACCAACCGGGGCGCGGCCACGACCGAGGACCTGCTGACCCTCGCCCGGGAGGTCGTCGCGGGCGTCCACGCGGCGTTCGGCGTCACCCTCGTCAACGAGCCGGTGACGGTCGGCGTCAGCATCTGACATGCACTGCCCCCTGCACGGGGCCGGTACGGACCCCACACGACTGGTGGGGCGCGAGATCCGCCGGGTCGTCGCGTCCTGGCACATCTGCGAGGGCGAGCGCTCCGAGGCACCGCTCGACGTCTGGCTGATCGACAGCGCCGGCGAGACCACGCGCATCACCACCGGGTCGGACCAGTGCCTCATCGTGGAGCGCGCCGAGCCGCACGGGCCCTACGACCTGGGGGAGTGGGGCCGGATCGAAGTCGGCGAGGACCTCGGCGAGCACCCCTTCCTGCGCCACCTCGGCCAGACCGTCGAGTCGGTCGCCGAGTTCGCGCTGCCCGAGCAGGGCCGCACCCACCTGGAGATCGGCTTCCCCGACGGCCACCGGGTCCGGGCCGACTGCCACGAGGGGGACCTGCGGCTCACCCGGCCAGCCAGTGGTCGATGCCGTCCAGCAGCTTGTTCTTGACCTCCTCCGGCGCGGCCGAGCCGCGCACCGACTGACGGGCCAGTTCGGCCAGCTCCGCGTCCGTGAAGGCGTGGTGGCGGCGGGCGATCTCGTACTGGGCCGCGAGCCGGGACCCGAAGAGCAGCGGGTCGTCGGCGCCCAGGGCCATCGGCACCCCGGCCTCGAAGAGGGTGCGCAGCGGTACGTCCTCGGGCCGCTCGTAGACACCGAGCGCGACGTTGGAGGCGGGGCAGACCTCGCAGGTGACCTGCCGGTCGGCGAGCCGCTTCAGCAGCCGGGGGTCCTCGGCGGCCCGTACGCCGTGCCCGATGCGGGAGGCGTGCAGGTCGTCGAGGCAGTCGCGGACGGAGGCGGGGCCCGTCAGCTCGCCGCCGTGCGGGGCCGCGAGGAGGCCGCCGTCGCGGGCGATGGCGAAGGCCCGGTCGAAGTCGCGGGCCATGCCGCGGCGCTCGTCGTTGGAGAGCCCGAAGCCGACGATGCCGCGGTCGGCGTAGCGGACGGCGAGGCGGGCGAGGGTGCGGGCGTCCAGGGGGTGCTTCATGCGGTTGGCCGCGATGAGGACCCGCATGCCGAGGCCGGTCTCGCGGGAGGCGCTGTCGACGGCGTCGAGGATGACCTCGACGGCCGGGATCATGCCGCCGAGGAGGGGCGCGTAGGAGGTGGGGTCGACCTGGATCTCCAGCCAGCCGCTGCCGTCCCGTACGTCTTCCTCGGCGGCCTCGCGCACCAGCCGCTGGATGTCCTCCGGCTCGCGCAGGCAGCTCCGGGCGGCGTCGTAGAGGCGCTGGAAGCGGAACCAGCCGCGCTCGTCGGTGGCGCGCAGCTTGGGCGGTTCCCCGGCGGTCAGGGCGTCGGGGAGGCGGACGCCGTACTTGTCGGCGAGCTCCAGCAGGGTCGACGGGCGCATCGAGCCGGTGAAGTGCAGGTGGAGGTGGGCTTTCGGCAGAAGCGTGAGATCGCGTACGTGCTCCATCTGGTGATCCTGCCGTACCGCGGCGCTGGGCGGGAGGGGGTTTTACCTTTCGGGGGCTTGTCCGAACGCGAGAGCGGGGCTTCGGTGCCGCTGCGGGGGACCTTTCCGGCGCCGCCCGGGGTCTGGAGCGGGAGCCCGGCGGAACGCCGAGCAGGGGACGGGCCCGCGCCGCGGAAACGCCTGAGCGGCGGCTCCCCGTACCGGGGGAGCCGCCGCCCAGGATCTCTGGCCATGGGACCGCCGCAGGCTAGGCCTTGGCCTCCGCGAGGAGCTTCTGGACGCGGGACACGCCCTCGACCAGGTCCTCGTCGCCCAGGGCGTACGACAGGCGCAGGTAGCCGGGGGTGCCGAAGGCCTCGCCCGGGACGACCGCGACCTCGGCCTCGTCGAGGATCAGCGCGGCGAGCTCGACCGAGGTCTGCGGGCGCTTGCCGCGGATCTCCTTGCCCAGCAGCTCCTTGACCGACGGGTACGCGTAGAACGCGCCCTCGGGGGTCGGGCAGAAGACGCCGTCGATCTCGTTGAGCATCTTCACCATGGTCTGGCGGCGGCGGTCGAAGGCCTTGCGCATCTCGGCGACGGCGTCCAGGTTGCCGGAGACGGCGGCCAGCGCGGCGACCTGGGCGACGTTGGAGACGTTGGAGGTGGCGTGCGACTGGAGGTTGGTCGCGGCCTTGATGACGTCCTGCGGGGCGATGACCCAGCCCACGCGCCAGCCCGTCATGGCGTACGTCTTGGCGACGCCGTTGACGATGATGCACTTGTCGCGCAGGGCCGGGACCAGCACGGGGAGCGAGGTGAACTTCGCGTCGCCGTAGACGAGGTGCTCGTAGATCTCGTCGGTCAGCACCCACAGGCCGTGCTCGGCCGCCCACTCGCCGATGGCGCGGGCGTCGTCCTCGCTGTAGACGGCGCCGGTCGGGTTGGACGGGGAGACGAACAGGACGACCTTGGTGCGCTCGGTGCGCGCGGCCTCGAGCTGCTCGACGGAGACCCGGTAGCCGGTGGTCTCGTCGGCGACGACCTCGACCGGGACACCGCCGGCGAGGCGGATCGACTCGGGGTAGGTGGTCCAGTAGGGGGCCGGGACGATGACCTCGTCGCCCGGGTCGAGGATCGCGGCGAAGGCCTCGTAGATGGCCTGCTTGCCGCCGTTGGTCACCAGGACCTGGGAGGCGTCGACCTCGTAGCCGGAGTCGCGCAGCGTCTTGGCGGCGATGGCCTTCTTCAGCTCGGGCAGGCCGCCGGCCGGGGTGTAGCGGTGGAACTTCGGGTCGCGGCAGGCCTCGACCGCCGCCTCGACGATGTAGTCCGGCGTCGGGAAGTCGGGCTCGCCCGCGCCGAAGCCGATGACCGGTCGGCCGGCGGCCTTGAGGGCCTTGGCCTTGGCGTCGACGGCGAGGGTGGCGGACTCGGAAATGGCGCCGATGCGGGCAGACACCCGGCGCTCGGAGGAAGGCGTTGCAGAGGTCATGGGGCCAATCGTCCCAGACGGCCGAGAAGCGCCGCACACCGTTTCAGTTACCGGACGGAGCAGATCCGGATGTCTTCTGTTCGACGTCAGGGCCCGGACCACGTACACTCACCTGTCGTTGGTCCTCAACAGCCGCCCCAGAGCGTGAGCACTCCGTGCACTCGCTCGGATGCGGTAGGTTGGGGAACGCAAAGGGTCGTAGCTCAATTGGTAGAGCACTGGTCTCCAAAACCAGCGGTTGGGGGTTCGAGTCCCTCCGGCCCTGCTTCACACTCCTTCTCGGACGTGTGCGCAGGTACGTACTTCGATGCAACGCCGTGCGGCGCAACCGGGCGCGGCTACGGCCACGACCCGGATTCAGGTGAGAGACGTGACGGACGCCCTGGGCTCCATCGACATGCCTGACGCCGAGAGCGACACTCGAGAGAAGAAGGCCCGCAAGGGCGGCAAGCGCGGGAAGAAGGGCCCCCTGGGGCGCCTCGCGCTTTTCTACCGCCAGATCGTCGCGGAACTCCGCAAGGTCGTCTGGCCCACCCGGAACCAGCTCACGACGTACACCACCGTGGTGATCGTCTTCGTCGTCATCATGATCGGTCTGGTGACCGTGATTGACTATGGGTTCCAGGAAGCCATCAAGTTCGTCTTCGGCTGATCCCCGCGGAGGGCGGCGCCTGATGGGTGCCGCCCGTTTTCGCATGTTCCACCACCTTTTGTATCCAGGAAGAAGCAGCCACCGTGTCTGACCCGAACCTGAACGTGAGCCACGACTCCGTCGAGTCCGTCGAGGACGAGCTCGACATCGTCGAGGCGGCGGACGCTGTGGACCCCGACGAGGCCGAGCTCGCCGACGCCGAAGCCGGCGCCGCCGCGGAGGAAGCCGCCCTGCACGTCGAGGACGAGGTCGACGCCGAGGCTGATGGCGCCGAGGCCGAAGAGGCCGCCGACGCCGACATCGCCGACGAGGACGCCGAGGACGAGGCCGACATCGAGGCCGTCGAGGCCGAGGCCGAGGCCGACGAGGAAGCCCCGGCCGAGCCGGCGGAGCCCGTCGACCCCATCCAGGCCCTCCGCGAGGAGCTGCGCCTGCTCCCCGGTGAGTGGTACGTGATCCACACCTACGCGGGCTACGAGAAGCGCGTGAAGGCCAACCTGGAGCAGCGCGCCGTCTCGCTGAACGTCGAGGAGTTCATCTACCAGGCCGAGGTGCCCGAGGAAGAGATCGTCCAGATCAAGAACGGCGAGCGCAAGAACGTCCGGCAGAACAAGCTGCCCGGTTACGTTCTCGTCCGCATGGATCTGACGAACGAGTCCTGGGGCGTCGTCCGCAACACCCCGGGCGTCACCGGCTTCGTCGGCAACGCGTACGACCCGTACCCGCTGACCCTCGACGAGATCGTCAAGATGCTCGCCCCCGAGGCGCAGGAGAAGGCCGCCAAGCAGGCTGCCGAAGAGGCCGGCCTGCCCGCGCCCGCCGTCAAGCGCACCATCGAGGTCCTGGACTTCGAGGTCGGCGACTCGGTCACCGTCACGGACGGCCCGTTCGCCACGCTCCAGGCGACGATCAACGAGATCAACCCGGACTCGAAGAAGGTCAAGGGCCTCGTCGAGATCTTCGGCCGCGAGACCCCGGTCGAGCTCAGCTTCGACCAGATCCAGAAGAACTGATCTTCCGGACCAAACGCTTCCGAAACAGGTCAGACCAGCCCGTCAAGGGCGGTCTGACCTGCTCGGTTTTTAGCCCCGCACTGATACCCGCTATCGTGGTGCGGTATGCCTCCATCCGGATGACCGGAAGGACGGCTGAAAACTCTCACTAGGACCCGGAGAGAGCAATGCCTCCCAAGAAGAAGAAGGTCACGGGGCTTATCAAGCTCCAGATCAAGGCCGGTGCGGCCAACCCGGCTCCGCCGGTCGGCCCCGCGCTCGGTCAGCACGGCGTCAACATCATGGAGTTCTGCAAGGCCTACAACGCCGCGACCGAGTCGCAGCGTGGCATGGTCGTGCCGGTGGAGATCACGGTCTACGAGGACCGCTCCTTCACCTTCATCACCAAGACCCCGCCGGCCGCGCGCCTCATCCTGAAGAGCGCGGGCGTCGAGAAGGGCTCCGGCGAGCCGCACAAGACCAAGGTCGCGAAGCTCACGCGTGACCAGGTCCGCGAGATCGCCACGATCAAGATGCCCGACCTCAACGCGAACGACATCGACGCCGCCGAGAAGATCATCGCCGGCACCGCCCGTTCGATGGGTATCACGGTCGAGGGCTGATCCAGCCCCCTCGCAGTCCCCAGTGGTAGGACCAAGCGCTGGTCCGCACCACGACTCCACGCCTGAAGTACTTACACAGGAGCAGAAGTGAAGCGCAGCAAGACTCTCCGCGCTGCGGACGCCAAGATCGACCGGGAGAAGCTCTACGCTCCCCTCGAGGCCGTCCGTCTCGCCAAGGACACCAGCACCACCAAGTTCGACTCCACCGTCGAGGTTGCCTTCCGCCTGGGTGTCGACCCGCGCAAGGCCGACCAGATGGTCCGCGGCACCGTGAACCTCCCGCACGGCACCGGCAAGACCGCCCGGGTCCTGGTCTTCGCGACCGGTGACCGTGCTGCGGCCGCGGAAGCCGCCGGCGCCGACATCGTCGGCGACGACGAGCTGATCAACGAGATCGCCAAGGGCAACCGCCTCAACGAGTTCGACGCCGTCGTGGCCACCCCGGACCTCATGGGCAAGGTCGGCCGCCTCGGCCGCGTGCTCGGTCCGCGTGGTCTCATGCCGAACCCGAAGACCGGCACCGTCACCATGGACGTCGCCAAGGCTGTCACCGACATCAAGGGTGGCAAGATCGAGTTCCGCGTCGACAAGCACTCGAACCTGCACTTCATCATCGGCAAGGTCTCCTTCTCCGATGAGCAGCTGGTCGAGAACTACGCGGCGGCCCTGGACGAGATCATCCGTCTGAAGCCGTCCGCCGCCAAGGGCCGCTACATCAAGAAGGCCGCCCTGAGCACCACGATGGGCCCCGGCATCCAGCTGGACTCCAACCGCACCCGGAACCTCCTCGTCGAGGAAGACCCGGCCGCGGTCTGAGCCTCACGGCTCGCCTGAGTGGCTGAACGGGTCCTCCACTCCCCTCGCGGGGAGCGGAGGGCCCGTTCTTCGTGTTCCGTGCCCGTCGGATGCGGCGCATGCCCTGGTGGGCCACGACGGCCCGCGAGGACGGGAGAGGACGGGAGGGGACGGGAAGAGGGCCGACGGGGCCGTGCGGCGGCCGCGTCCTCCCCGCAGGCCTCCCCGCCCGCCCTGGGGCCGGCGGGGGCGCGGGGGCGGCTCCGCCGTACGGGCGGATTTGCACCCGCACCCATGGTTCGCGTACGCTTCCACAGAAGCCAAAGACCGCTGGTCGTTGCCGTGCCTGGAAGGGTGCGGTGGCCGAAGGATCCGCTACTGCGGACGACCCGCGCAGGTGACTGAGGAATCGTTCCCGGACTTCGTCCGGTTGAGCTACGCCCTGGCGCCTGCGCCGGGGCGTTTTGTATGTCAGCCCCTTCTGAGCGGTCCTCATCACCCGGAAGGAGGCCGACGCTCTATGGCAAGGCCCGACAAGGCTGCCGACGTAGCCGAGCTTGAGGACAAGTTCCGCAGCTCGAACGCCGTTGTGCTGACCGAGTACCGGGGTCTCACCGTCGCGCAGCTCAAGACGCTGCGTCGCTCGCTCGGTGAGAACGCCCAGTACGCCGTGGTGAAGAACACGCTGACCAAGATTGCGGCTAACAACGCCGGGATCACCTCGCTCGACGACCAGTTCACTGGTCCGACGGGTGCCGCCTTCATCACCGGTGACCCGGTGGAGTCGGCCAAGGGTCTTCGTGACTTCGCCAAGGAGAACCCGAACCTCATCATCAAGGGCGGTGTCCTTGATGGCAAGGCGCTGACCGCCGATGAGATCAAGCAGCTCGCGGACCTCGAGTCCCGCGAGGTTCTGCTCAGCAAGCTGGCCGGCGCGTTCAAGGGCAAGCAGTCTCAGGCTGCCTCGCTCTTCCAGGCGCTGCCGTCGAAGTTCGTCCGCACCGCGGAAGCGCTTCGCGTCAAGCTCGCCGAGCAGGGCGGTGCCGAGTAATTCGGCTCGCGCACTGATCCGCGCCGCCTAGTGCGCGGGTCGTAGCGGGCCGTTACGCCCGCCTCTCTATACATCCGGCACCTGCCGAATTAAGTGGAAGGATCGCCCATCATGGCGAAGCTCTCTCAGGACGACCTCCTCGCCCAGTTCGAGGAGATGACCCTCATCGAGCTCTCCGAGTTCGTGAAGGCCTTCGAGGAGAAGTTCGACGTCACCGCCGCCGCGGCCGTCGCCGTCGCCGCCCCGGGTGCCCCGGGCGCCGGTGCCGCTGCCGAGGTCGAGGAGAAGGACGAGTTCGACGTCATCCTCACCGGCGCCGGCGACAAGAAGATCCAGGTCATCAAGGTCGTGCGCGAGCTGACCTCCCTGGGTCTGAAGGAGGCCAAGGACCTCGTCGACGGCACCCCGAAGCCGGTTCTCGAGAAGGCCAACAAGGAAGCCGCTGACAAGGCCGCTGAGGCCCTCAAGGCTGCCGGCGCCTCCGTCGAGGTCAAGTAACACCTCTGAGGCCGCCTAGACGGCCTCAGCCAAGGGCGATCACCCGTAAGGGTGGTCGCCCTTCGGCGTATGCGCAGTGCCTGACTTGCCCTGGTCTCGTTGGGGAGTAGGGTGATCTTCGTTGCCTCGAAGCAGGGTCCGGAGATGATCCGCTCGGAGCACGGGGCCTTGACGAACGGCCAGCGGCGCGCAATTCTCAGTCCGTCGTGAGGTCGGCCAGCTCGATCCTGGATCCGAGGCATGGATCGACTACGAAGAGGGCAGTACTGATACGCGCTCTGTGTTCGAGAGCCGCAGCGTGTCGGTTGAACAACGTAGGGAAGGGCCTGTTGCCGGTTGCCGGAGACGCGGTCTGGACATCAGTGAGCCGAGTGGCTACACTGACCCTTTGCGCTGCCTGTTAGCTGTCCCCTGCCCGTCGCCAGGGGCATGCCCACGCTCGAGCACATCTGACTGACCGCCCTGACCTGGCCTTTTGGCCAGATCGGAAGCACCTTGTCTTTGTGTCGGCTGGGACCGGTACGCGCGTAGTGAGTCCGAGCCCTCGGAAGGACCCCCTCTTGGCCGCCTCGCGCAACGCCTCGACCAATACGAACAACGGTGCCAGCACCGCCCCGCTGCGCATCTCCTTTGCAAAGATCAAGGAGCCGCTCGAGGTTCCGAACCTCCTGGCGCTGCAGACCGAGAGCTTTGACTGGCTGCTCGGCAACGCCGCCTGGAAGTCCCGCGTCGAGTCGGCGCTTGAGAGTGGACAGGACGTCCCCACCAAGTCCGGTCTGGAAGAGATCTTCGAGGAGATCTCGCCGATCGAGGACTTCTCCGGGTCGATGTCGCTGACCTTCCGCGACCACCGTTTCGAGCCGGCGAAGAACTCCGTCGACGAGTGCAAGGAGCGCGACTTCACGTACGCGGCTCCGCTGTTCGTCACGGCCGAGTTCACGAACAACGAGACCGGAGAGATCAAGTCTCAGACGGTCTTCATGGGCGACTTCCCGCTCATGACCAACAAGGGCACCTTCGTCATCAACGGCACCGAGCGTGTCGTCGTGTCGCAGCTTGTCCGCTCCCCCGGTGTCTACTTCGACTCCTCCATCGACAAGACGTCCGACAAGGACATCTTCTCCGCCAAGATCATCCCGTCCCGGGGTGCCTGGCTGGAGATGGAGGTCGACAAGCGCGACATGGTCGGTGTCCGCATCGACCGCAAGCGCAAGCAGTCCGTCACCGTCCTCCTGAAGGCTCTCGGCTGGACCACCGAGCAGATCCTCGAGGAGTTCGGCGAGTACGAGTCCATGCGCGCCACCCTGGAGAAGGACCACACCCAGGGCCAGGACGACGCGCTGCTCGACATCTACCGCAAGCTGCGCCCGGGCGAGCCGCCGACCCGCGAGGCCGCTCAGACGCTGCTCGAGAACCTCTACTTCAACCCGAAGCGCTACGACCTCGCGAAGGTCGGCCGCTACAAGGTGAACAAGAAGCTCGGCGCCGACGAGCCGCTCGACGCCGGTGTGCTCACCACCGACGACATCATCGCGACGATCAAGTACCTCGTGAAGCTCCACGCGGGCGAGACCGAGACCATCGGTGAGTCGGGCCGTTCGATCGTCGTCGAGACCGACGACATCGACCACTTCGGCAACCGTCGTCTGCGCAACGTCGGCGAGCTCATCCAGAACCAGGTCCGTACGGGTCTCGCCCGTATGGAGCGCGTCGTGCGCGAGCGCATGACCACCCAGGACGTCGAGGCGATCACGCCGCAGACCCTGATCAACATCCGGCCGGTCGTCGCCTCCATCAAGGAGTTCTTCGGCACCAGCCAGCTGTCGCAGTTCATGGACCAGAACAACCCGCTGTCGGGTCTGACGCACAAGCGTCGCCTCTCGGCCCTGGGTCCCGGCGGTCTCTCCCGTGAGCGGGCCGGCTTCGAGGTCCGTGACGTGCACCCGTCGCACTACGGCCGCATGTGTCCGATCGAGACCCCCGAAGGCCCGAACATCGGTCTGATCGGCTCGCTCGCCTCCTACGGCCGCGTCAACGCGTTCGGTTTCATCGAGACCCCGTACCGCAAGGTCGTCGACGGCCAGGTCACCGACGAGGTCGACTACGTCACCGCCGACGAGGAAGACCGCTTCGTCATCGCCCAGGCGAACGCCCGCCTGGACGACGACCTGCGCTTCACCGAGAACCGCGTCCTGGTCCGCAAGCGTGGCGGCGAGGTCGACTACGTCGAGCCGTCCGACGTGGACTACATGGACGTCTCGCCGCGCCAGATGGTGTCCGTCGCGACCGCGATGATCCCCTTCCTCGAGCACGACGACGCCAACCGCGCCCTCATGGGCGCGAACATGATGCGCCAGGCCGTTCCGCTCATCAAGGCGGAGGCCCCGCTCGTCGGCACCGGCATGGAGTACCGCTGTGCGGTCGACGCCGGCGACTCGATCAAGGCGGAGAAGGACGGTGTCGTCCAGGAGGTCTCGGCCGACTACATCACCGTCGCCAACGACGACGGCACGTACACCACGTACCGCGTCGCCAAGTTCTCCCGCTCGAACCAGGGCACCTCGGTCAACCAGAAGGTCATCGTCAACGAGGGCGACCGGATCGTCGAGGCCCAGGTCCTCGCCGACGGCCCGGCCACCGAAGAGGGCGAGATGGCCCTCGGCAAGAACCTGCTCGTCGCGTTCATGCCGTGGGAAGGCCACAACTACGAGGACGCGATCATCCTGTCGCAGCGCCTCGTGCAGGACGACGTCCTCTCCTCGATCCACATCGAGGAGCACGAGGTCGACGCCCGTGACACCAAGCTGGGCCCCGAGGAGATCACCCGGGACATCCCGAACGTCTCCGAGGAGGTCCTCGCCGACCTCGACGAGCGCGGCATCATCCGCATCGGTGCGGACGTCGTCGCCGGCGACATCCTGGTCGGCAAGGTCACGCCCAAGGGTGAGACCGAGCTGACCCCCGAGGAGCGCCTGCTCCGCGCGATCTTCGGTGAGAAGGCCCGCGAGGTGCGCGACACCTCGCTCAAGGTGCCTCACGGTGAGATCGGCAAGGTCATCGGCGTCCGCGTCTTCGACCGCGAGGAGGGCGACGAGCTTCCTCCGGGCGTGAACCAGCTGGTCCGCGTCTACGTCGCCCAGAAGCGCAAGATCACCGACGGTGACAAGCTCGCCGGCCGCCACGGCAACAAGGGCGTCATCTCGAAGATCCTTCCGATCGAGGACATGCCGTTCCTCGAGGACGGAACTCCGGTCGACATCATCCTGAACCCGCTGGGTGTCCCGTCCCGAATGAACCCGGGACAGGTCCTGGAGATCCACCTCGGCTGGCTCGCCAGCCGCGGCTGGGACGTCTCCGGCCTGGCGGACGAGTGGGCGCAGCGCCTCCAGGCGATCGGCGCCGACCAGGTCGCCCCCGGCACCAACGTCGCCACCCCCGTCTTCGACGGTGCGCGTGAGGACGAGCTGGCCGGCCTGCTCCAGCACACCATCCCGAACCGCGACGGCGAGCGCATGGTGCTCCCGACCGGTAAGGCCCGCCTGTTCGACGGCCGCTCCGGCGAGCCGTTCCCGGACCCGATCTCGGTCGGGTACATGTACATCCTCAAGCTGCACCACCTGGTCGACGACAAGCTCCACGCCCGTTCGACCGGTCCGTACTCGATGATCACGCAGCAGCCGCTGGGTGGTAAGGCGCAGTTCGGTGGTCAGCGCTTCGGTGAGATGGAGGTGTGGGCGCTTGAGGCTTACGGTGCCGCGTACGCACTCCAGGAACTCCTGACGATCAAGTCCGACGACGTGACCGGCCGCGTGAAGGTCTACGAGGCCATCGTCAAGGGCGAGAACATCCCCGAGCCGGGCATTCCCGAGTCCTTCAAGGTGCTCATCAAGGAAATGCAGTCGCTCTGCCTCAACGTGGAGGTGCTGTCCTCGGACGGCATGTCCATCGAGATGCGCGACACCGACGAGGACGTCTTCCGCGCGGCGGAGGAGCTCGGTATCGACCTGTCCCGGCGCGAGCCGAGCAGCGTCGAAGAGGTCTGACGGGCCTGGCCGGGGGGATCCGCGTGATCCCCCCGGCCGCCCCCGGGACCGTTCAGACCATGATTGAGACTCGACCCCGAAAGAGGGATTGACGCACAGTGCTCGACGTCAACTTCTTCGACGAGCTGCGGATCGGCCTTGCCACCGCGGACGACATCCGAACCTGGTCCCACGGCGAGGTCAAGAAGCCGGAGACCATCAACTACCGCACCCTCAAGCCCGAGAAGGACGGACTCTTCTGCGAGAAGATCTTCGGTCCGACCCGGGACTGGGAGTGCTACTGCGGCAAGTACAAGCGTGTCCGCTTCAAGGGCATCATCTGTGAGCGCTGTGGCGTCGAGGTCACGCGCGCCAAGGTGCGCCGTGAGCGGATGGGCCACATCGAGCTCGCCGCTCCCGTCACCCACATCTGGTACTTCAAGGGCGTTCCGTCGCGTCTTGGCTACCTGCTCGACCTCGCGCCGAAGGACCTCGAGAAGGTCATCTACTTCGCCGCGTACATGATCACGTTCGTCGACGACGAGCGCCGTCAGCGCGACCTGCCGTCGCTGGAGGCCCACGTCTCCGTCGAGCGCCAGCAGATCGAGAACCGCCGTGACGCGGACCTCGAAGGCCGCGCCAAGAAGCTCGAGAGCGACCTGGGCGAGCTCGAGGCCGAGGGCGCCAAGGCCGACGTGCGCCGCAAGGTGCGCGAAGGCGCCGAGCGCGAGATGAAGCAGCTCCGTGACCGCGCCCAGCGCGAGATCGACCGCCTCGACGAGGTGTGGAACCGCTTCAAGAACCTCAAGGTCCAGGACCTCGAGGGTGACGAGCTGCTCTACCGCGAGCTGCGCGACCGCTTCGGTACGTACTTCGACGGTTCGATGGGTGCCGCGGCGCTGCAGAAGCGCCTGGAGTCCTTCGACCTCGAGGAGGAGGCCGAGCGCCTCCGCGAGATCATCCGTACCGGCAAGGGCCAGAAGAAGACCCGTGCGCTCAAGCGCCTCAAGGTCGTCTCCGCGTTCCTGCAGACCAGCAACAGCCCCAAGGGCATGGTGCTGGACTGCGTGCCGGTCATCCCGCCGGACCTGCGTCCGATGGTGCAGCTGGACGGTGGCCGCTTCGCGACCTCCGACCTGAACGACCTGTACCGCCGCGTGATCAACCGCAACAACCGCCTGAAGCGCCTTCTCGACCTCGGTGCCCCCGAGATCATCGTGAACAACGAGAAGCGCATGCTCCAGGAGGCCGTGGACGCGCTCTTCGACAACGGTCGTCGCGGCCGCCCGGTGACGGGCCCCGGCAACCGCCCGCTGAAGTCCCTCAGCGACATGCTGAAGGGCAAGCAGGGTCGATTCCGTCAGAACCTCCTCGGCAAGCGCGTGGACTACTCCGCGCGTTCCGTCATCGTCGTCGGCCCGCAGCTCAAGCTGCACCAGTGCGGTCTGCCGAAGGCCATGGCGCTGGAGCTCTTCAAGCCGTTCGTGATGAAGCGCCTGGTCGACCTGAACCACGCGCAGAACATCAAGTCGGCGAAGCGCATGGTCGAGCGCGGCCGCACGGTCGTCTACGACGTGCTCGAAGAGGTCATCGCCGAGCACCCGGTGCTGCTGAACCGTGCGCCCACGCTGCACCGCCTCGGCATCCAGGCCTTCGAGCCCCAGCTGGTCGAAGGCAAGGCCATCCAGATCCACCCGCTCGTCTGCACCGCGTTCAACGCGGACTTCGACGGTGACCAGATGGCCGTGCACCTGCCGCTCTCCGCGGAGGCGCAGGCCGAGGCCCGCATCCTGATGCTGTCCTCGAACAACATCCTCAAGCCGGCCGACGGCCGTCCGGTCACGATGCCGACGCAGGACATGGTCCTGGGTCTGTTCTTCCTGACCACCGACGGTGAGCTCCGTGACACCAAGGGCGAGGGCCGTGCGTTCGGCTCCACGGCCGAGGCGATCATGGCGTTCGACGCCGGCGAGCTCGCGCTGCAGTCGTCCGTCGACATCCGCTTCCCGGTGGGCACCATCCCGCCGCGCGGCTGGGTGCCGCCGGTCGCCGAGGAGGGCGAGCAGGAGTTCCAGCCGGGCGACAGCTTCCGTCTGAAGACGACCCTGGGTCGCGCGCTCTTCAACGAGCTGCTGCCCGAGGACTACCCGTTCGTCGACTACTCGGTGGGCAAGAAGCAGCTCTCCGAGATCGTCAACGACCTGGCGGAGCGCTACCCCAAGGTGATCGTGGCGGCGACGCTCGACAACCTGAAGGCGGCCGGCTTCCACTGGGCGACCCGTTCGGGCGTCACCGTGGCCATCTCCGACGTCGTCGTGCCCGAGGCCAAGAAGGCCATCGTCGCGGGCTACGAGGCGCAGGACGAGAAGGTCCAGAAGCAGTACGAGCGCGGTCTGATCACCAAGGACGAGCGCACGCAGGAGCTCATCGCGATCTGGACCAAGGCGACCAACGAGGTTGCCGAGGCGATGAACGCGAACTTCCCCAAGACGAACCCCATCTTCATGATGGTTGACTCGGGTGCCCGAGGAAACATGATGCAGATGCGACAGATCGCCGGTATGCGTGGTCTGGTGTCGAACGCGAAGAACGAGACCATCCCGCGTCCGATCAAGGCGTCCTTCCGTGAGGGCCTCACCGTTCTGGAGTACTTCATCTCCACGCACGGTGCCCGTAAGGGTCTGGCGGACACCGCCCTGCGTACCGCCGACTCGGGTTACCTCACCCGTCGTCTGGTGGACGTCTCGCAGGACGTCATCATCCGCGAGGAGGACTGCGGCACCGAGCGCGGCCTCAAGCTCAAGATCGGTGTCAAGGACGAGGCGGGTGTCCTCCGCAAGGCGGACGACGTCGAGACCTCCGTGTACGCCCGCATGCTGGCCGAGGACGTCGTCATCGACGGCAAGGTCATCGCGCCGGCGAACGTGGACCTCGGCGACGTGCTCATCGACGCCCTCATCGCGAACGGCGTCGAGGAGGTCAAGACCCGCTCGGTCCTGACCTGCGAGTCCGCGGTCGGCACCTGTGCCTTCTGCTACGGCCGCTCGCTGGCCACCGGCAAGCTCGTCGACATCGGCGAGGCGGTCGGCATCATCGCCGCCCAGTCCATCGGTGAGCCCGGTACCCAGCTGACGATGCGTACCTTCCACACCGGTGGTGTGGCCGGTGACGACATCACGCAGGGTCTGCCGCGTGTCGTCGAGCTCTTCGAGGCCCGTACCCCGAAGGGTGTCGCCCCGATCTCCGAGGCCGCCGGCCGCGTGCGGATCGAGGAGACCGAGAAGACGAAGAAGATCGTCATCACGCCCGACGACGGCAGCGAGGAGACGGCCTTCCCGATCTCCAAGCGCGCCAAGGTCATCGTGCACGAGGGCGACCACGTCGAGGTGGGCCAGAAGCTCACCATGGGTGCCACCAACCCGCACGACGTGCTGCGCATCCTCGGCCAGCGTGCCGTCCAGGTCCACCTGGTCGGCGAAGTCCAGAAGGTCTACAACTCGCAGGGCGTGTCGATCCACGACAAGCACATCGAGATCATCATCCGGCAGATGCTGCGCCGCGTGACGATCATCGAGTCCGGCGACGCGGAGCTCCTGCCGGGCGAGCTCGTCGAGCGCTCGAAGTTCGAGACCGAGAACCGTCGTGTGGTCACCGAGGGCGGTCACCCCGCCTCCGGCCGTCCGCAGCTGATGGGTATCACCAAGGCCTCGCTGGCGACGGAGTCCTGGCTGTCGGCCGCCTCCTTCCAGGAGACGACCCGAGTCCTGACGGATGCGGCGATCAACGCCAAGTCCGACAGCCTCATCGGCCTCAAGGAGAACGTCATCATCGGTAAGCTCATCCCGGCCGGTACGGGCCTGTCCCGCTACCGCAACATCCGGGTCGAGCCCACCGAGGAAGCCAAGGCAGCGATGTACTCGGCCGTCGGCTACGACGACATCGACTACTCGCCCTTCGGCACCGGCTCCGGCCAGGCTGTCCCGCTGGAGGACTACGACTACGGCCCGTACAACGGCTGAGTCGTCGAAGAGCAGTAACCGCAGGGCGGTCACCCGAGAGGGTGACCGCCCTGCGGCGTTCTAGGGGCGCGGTGTGAGGTAGCGCTGCAGGTGGTGGAGGCGGGTCCGGTGGTCGGGGTGGGTGGAGAGCAGCCGGGACAGCATGCCGTCGTCGGACGGTGGTGCTTCCTCGGCCAGTCCGTCGTGCAGCGTCCGCGAGAGCATCGGAGCGAAGCCCAGTGAGGCTGCGTGCATGTCGGCGCGGAGTTCGGCGCGGCGTCCGACGGCGGCGGACAAGTAGGGCAGCGCGAGCAGGAGCAGCGGCAGGCCGTAGGTCAGGGTCAGGGTGGCGAAGGTGATCCACCCAAGCAGGACGATCAGGATGCCTGCGGCCACGTACGAGAACCCGCTCGTGATGCGGATCAGCCCTACGGTGGCTGCGGCCAGGCACTGCCAGGCCAACCGGCCCGGGAGCGAATACCACCAGCTGAGGAGGCTTGTCCATGCGTGCCCGGCGGTGTGATGGCCCAGTTCGTGGGCGAGTACCGCGGCCAGTTGCGCCTCGGGCAGCCGTTCCAGGGCCCGACGGGTGACGGCGACGATATGGCCGGCGGCGGCGAGGGCGTTCAGGTCGTCGCTGTCTTCGATCCACAGCTCGTAGCGGTCGCCGTCCACGCCGGCACGGGCGGTCACCTCACGCCACACGGGGGTGAGCAGGGCCAGCTCGGAAGGGATCGGGTGCTTGAGCCGGAGCAGGTGACGGGCCAGGAACCGCTCGCTGGGTCGGTGGAACGTGAGGGCACCGGAAGCCGGCCACAGGGCGGTCGGCAGCCAGGCCGGCAGCCCGACCCAGGCTTCCAGCAATGTGGCCATTCCCAGCACGACGAGCAGGCTCGTCAGGAATCCCGGCAGGTGCAGAGCGAGCCGGCCGAGGGCGGTGGCGTCGGCGGTGCGCTGCCGGGCGCGGTAATGGACGCGTGTCCCGCCGGGGTGGCGGTAGTCGAGATCGTCGTGCTCCGGGCTGGGCTGCGAGGGGACGTGCGCGGGCGTGGGCGGTGGGGCCTCTGGGTACCGGGGGTAATCCGGCGGGGGACCGGGCGACTCGGCGGGCTTGGTCACCGCGCCCGCTCCGGGCCGGCGGGCGGATGGGGGCGGCGTCCGTAATCGGGCGGCAGCTCCGGGAGCTCCGGCGTGGGCAGTGGGGTATGGGAGTGGGGCGCGAGAGCCTTGTTGATCTGCTCGATCATGAGTTGTCGGGTGCGGTCCAGCTCGTGGGCCTCACCACCGTCGGGGCCCAGGAGCGTCTTGACCTGGTCGAGCTGCGAGCGGAGGAGCGCGAGCTGGTGCTTCTCCATGCTGTCCAGCGCGAGCTGGGTGTCCTCGGGGTGTCGGGCCAGGTGCAGGGCCCAGGCCTGGATGCCGCCCTGGGTGAAGTGTTGCTGGTAGAAGGCGATCTTCTGGGCCTCGTACCGCTGGAGCTCCAGCTCGTGCCGGGCGGCCTGGAGGCGCCGCTCGTGTTCGATGTTGTCGGCGTCGCGGCGCAAGCGGACCGTCCAGTCGACGCGCAGTCCGACGCCTTCGCCGAGCGGCTTGCCGGCGTTCACCGTGGCGAGCAGCCGTTCTTCGGCAGCCGCACTGCCCGTGATGTGGAAGCCTCTGGTCACCGGCCGGCAGGACTGTTCCAGTTCGCCGATCAGCAGCCGGGGGACGTCACGGCAGCCGCTTCGCACGTACAGGGCGGGGTCGGCGACCTGCCAGGTGAGGTCGACCGCTGCTGTGAACTCGTGGGCGTCATTGTCACTGGGCAGTGAGATCTGCGCCTGGACGGGATGCGCCCCCATGTCCACCTCGTACACGGCGGTGTAGAGACGTGTGGTCCTGGGACGTGGCCGGTTCGGGGGCAGATACGTCACGTACGTGCCCTTCGGGGTCGCGTAGACCAAGGCGTGGTCGATGCGTGTCGCCGCCAGGCCGCCGAACTCGAAGCGGCCGATCTGGCGGACCGTGACGACGGGGTCGGTCAGCTTGGTGTTGCGTTCGGCGCGCTGGTTGAAGTCGTACATCGTGCGGGCCTTCCCTTCAGGCGGGCATGGGGCGGGGGAGCACGGCGCGCAGCCGGGTGGCGACCTGTGGATACGGGCCACCGTCGGGGCCCTGCGGGTTGCGCAGCAGGTAGTCCAGGCGGGAAATCTCGCGGGGGGTCGCGGCCAGCCGGGTCAGCAGCGAGGCCAGAGCCCATTCCGCCTTCTCGTCCTGGTCGGCGGCCTGGATCCAGCCACGCAGCACCCGCTCGGCTTCCTCGGTGAAGGCGCGGTCGTCGAGGGCGTCACGCACGAGCTGCACGATTCCGAGCGCCGCCGGGCTGTCGTCCTGGTCGGCGCGCGCATACCAGTCGAGGACCAGCGGGCGGCCGTGTCTGGCTTCCTCGTCACGCCGACCGCACGCGGTGAGGAAGCCCTGCACGGCGAGCTCGCGGGCGGAACGGTGGTCGGGAAGGCTCCGCAACAGTTCGGCGAGGACGGTGTCCGCTTCGGGTGAGAGCAGGAGGAGGGCGACCGATTTCGGGAGTTCGTCGCGCACCTGCTGGTCGGGGTTCTTCCTCGCGTGCTGCCGTTGGGCCTGTGCGCGCAGGGAGGCCAGGGCAGCCTCGGGGCGCTCGGTTCCGATCAGCCCCTGGGCCCGCACCGCGACCCAACAGGGGCGGGGGTCGTCCGCATCCGCGCTCCAGGCGTCGATGATGCGGGGGATGTTCGGCGCGTCGATCTGGTGGGCGAGGGTGAGGGCGCTGACAGCTGTCGTCCGCCTCCGGGCCCTGTCCGAGCGGGCCCAGGGTTCGATGATCAGGGCCATCGTGGACGGCAGGTCCGTGCGCGCGAGTACGGCGGCGGTGGCGGCGGCGCGGGTGCGCACCAGTGGCCGCCCGTCGTCCGCGAGCTCGTTCAGCCACTTCACCAGGGCCGGGCGGGCGGCGGGATGTCCAGTCCACACCTCCGGAAGCAGGACGAGGGCCGTCCGGTCGTCGAGAAAGGCCGCTTTGAGCTGGGTGACCTCGCCCCACTCAGTGTCCTCGGCCTCCGCATAGGTATCCGCCCGGGCGAGCTGGAGCCGTTTGCCGATGTGGGTGCTGAAGACGGGGATGGCTTCGTGGCGCTTGGGGTCGCCGACACGCTGGAGCTGGGAGTACAGCAGGTCGCTGAGTTCTGCGGTCAGGGCGTACGGGCCGCCGTCGAAGGCGGCCAAGGCGATGAGGAAGGCCTTCTCCCGCAGGTGGATGATCTCCTCGGGCTCCGCGAACCACTCACGCACCTGGTGCTTCAGCGCGCGCAGGGAGTAGTCGGCCAGCTCGCTCTCGTCGCGCTGGCCCACTGCGTACTGGCGTAACTCCGTCGCGTATCCGACGACCTCGCGGAGTTGGTGGCCGCGGGAGAGGAACTCGTCGACGCCCGGGAGGGCGAGCAACCGGGAGGTGGCCTCGGCTCCGACGTCCACGGTGAGCCGGGCGGCCAGGACCGCCTTCTGGCCCGGAGGCTTCCACTCCTCGGGGCGGATGGCGTCTTCCAGGTATGCCCCCACACCGGTGGTGATCACCAGATGGGTCTTCTGTTCGTGCATGAGGTCGCGCAGTGCGTTGAACTGGGCTTCGCGCAAGGGGTCGTCGCGGCTGGTGGTCAGGTCGCACAGCACGTAGCCGGCCGCCTTCCCGGGTGTGCCGAACAGGCCCGTCAGGTTCCCCGGGGCCGTGGTGCTGTCCAGGGCGTGCACCGGGGTGGCGCCCACGGAGCGGAGGAGCATGAGCGCGGCAGCCCGGCGCCCGGTGAAGGGTGTCCCCGTGAGGACGAGGACCTGCTCCTTCAAGAGGCGGTCGCGCAGCTGCGCGAAGCGGGTGCCCTCGTCGACGAAGACACCGGACAGCCGGTCGAGGTAGGCAGGCGATATCTCCCCCGAGGCGGGGGTGCCGCTGCCGAGCCCGCCGAAGCTGTAGTGGATTTCGGTGGTGACGTTGCCGATGATCCGGTCGGCGACGACGCCGTGGTTGGTGCCGTCGAACGCCATCGACTTCGGTGCGTGGGCGTGCAGCTCGCGACGGGTGGCCCAGGGTTGCTGGACCTCCTCCTCGGTCTTCTTCTCCTGTTCGGCCGCGCCCCCGTCTTCCGCTGGTGCCGGCTCGGGCTCCTCGGCGGGGTTGGCCGGCTGGTCCGGCTGATCGCTCACCGGCGGTCACCGAAGATGATGTCGCCGTGGACCACGTCGGCCCGGACGGCGTTGCCCTCGATGTGACCGGCGACGAATCCGTCGTTGACGCCCTGGAAGCGGATTCCGGGGGCGTCAGGCCGGCCCTCTCCGGCAGTCTCCGCCCCGGCTCCCGCTCCTCGGGGTCCCCGAGGGGGGTCCGTCGACGCGGGGGCCGTCACCGGCTGGGGGGCTGTTCCCGAAGGCAGGGCGCCGTACAGCCACGCCTGTAGCGGGCCGTTCTTGCTGGGCATGGTGATCTCGCGGAATTCCTCCGAAGGGATGCCGGTGTGGTTGTGCCGCACGATCCCGGCGTGGACCGACTGGGAAACACAGAGCGCGTAGTCGTCCGTCCGCTCGCGCAGCGCCGCACGCAGTGGTTCGCCGTCCAGGAGCCGGCAGGCCTCGTTGAGGTCGGTGCCCACCCATCCGTCGTGTTCGTCGATCATCACGATCCCGGTCGCGAGCACGACCCGCAGCCGAATCTGGGCCGAGGCGGCGGCCATCCGGTTCACGGCTCGGAGTTGGGCGGGGAACTCCGTCAGCAGGGCGCGCAGCAGGATGTTGAGCGGGACATGCGGGTCGATCAGCTCCATGACCGCGTCGCCCCGGTCGGCGCGCAGCCGTAACGTCTGATCGATTCCGGCGGCCAGCAGGGTCCGGTCGACGACGTCGTACAGCATCCGGCGCAGATAGGCCTGCTGGACGTCGTCGCGGTCGCTGAACCGCTCCGTGTCGACGAGGAGGAAGGTGCGGGGGATCGGGTCGCTCATGCTCGCCTCTCGTGGTGGGCTTCCTGCGGTGACAGCAGGGATGACAAAAGATTGGCGCAGACGGGCGCGCCGCCGAGAGGGCGGATGGCACACCCGGAGTGTGACGGCCTGCACTGAAAGGGACGGTTCAGCTCTCGCCCTGCGCATGGGCGATCCGGCGCAGTACGTCCGGCCGTGTGATCACCGTCGTGCGGCGGCCCGTGATGACGACCCCGCGGTCGCGCAGGTCCTTGAGCTGGCGCTGGACCATCTCGCGGGAGGCCCCGATCGCTCCGCCGATCTCCTGCTTGCTGAGGGGGACGGTGATCTCGATCCCCTCCTCGGTGCGCCGCCCGTGGGTACGTGCCAGGTCCTGGAGCAGGACGGCCAGCCGCTCGCGCACGCTCAGCGAGGCGAACTCCAGCCGCCTCCGGTCGCCGGCGCGTGCGCGGTCCGTGGTGAGGGCCAGGAGCTGGAAGGCGGCGGCGGGGACGCGGGCGAGGAAGGCGCGGAAGCGTTCGGGGGCGACGGCCACGGCGCGCACCGGTTCGAGCGCGGTCACGGTGGCGGAGCGGGCGCGCCCCGTGAGGGCGGCGGATTCGCCGATGATGTCGCCCGGGCCGCGCAGAGCGAGCAGCGCCTCCTTGCCGTTGGCGGCGGAGCTGGTGACCTTCGTCCAGCCATGGAGGATCAGCAGGACGTGGGCGGCGGGTTCGTTCTGGTGGATGAGGTGTGCGCGGGGCGCGAAGGTCAGCTCGTGGCCCAGTGCCCGTAACGCAGCGCCGTCCTCGTCCTCCAAACGGGCGAGGAAGGGGACCCGGTCGTCCAGCCCTCCGTCGCCCGCCACGTGCTCCGATGCCATGTGCACCCCCCGGTTGTCAGGGCGGTCAATGTACTGGTCACCGGGGATGCGTGACGGCGGATTAGCGGATCCCGCGGCGGCGTCTGAGGTGGGTCGTTGTGGTGACCGAGGTGAGGGTGAGGAGGGCCAGGGTGGCGGCTGCCAGGCCCGGGGTGAGGCCCTTGGGGGTGAAGGTGCAGGAGAGGTGGCCGGTGCCCGGGGTGACCGGGAGGGAGAGCAGGCCGTGGTGGTCGCGGATCGGGGCCGAGCACTGCCAGCCGGGGATGTTCGTGACGGCGAGGACGGCGGTGCCGGTGGTGTTCGGCGGGAGGGTGGCTTCGAGGGTGTGGCCGCCCGCCCGGACGGTGGTGGCGCCGGTGGCGGTCAGGTGGCGGACCGCCGCGTCGAGGCGGGTGCGGTCCAGGCAGCCGATGGGGGTCGGGCCGGCCGTGGCGTTCTCCGTGCGGGTCTCCACCGTGGTGGTGATCGTGCCGGAGGCGGGGACGGGGCCGAGGGGGAGGACCCCCGTCATGCGGTCCTGGAGGGCGAGGGCGGAGGCGCCGGTGCGTAGCGTGCCGTGGAGGGCGGGGGAGTACCAGTACGCCTCGGAGCCGGGGGTGCACTGGGCCGTGTAGGTCTGGGTGGCGGGGGTGCCCGTCCGGGTGGTCCGCGGGACCTCGTAGACCGTGGCGCCCAGGACGTTCTCCTGGCGGGCGTAGACCGAGCCGGCCGGGTTGGGGGAGGTGTACGGGGCCGTGCGGAGCGTGACCAGGGGAGGGGCGGGGGAGCGGGTCGACGTCCAGGTGTTCGGCTCCGTCCCGGGGCGGACCCGGGCGCCGATGGAGAAGATCGCGTCCAGTACCGGGTTGTCGGCGCCGAAGAAGGTCCGGCCGTCGTTCTTGTAGCCGTAGCCGAGGGGCTCCAGGGCCCGGTAGGTGGCCTCGGGGAGGTAGCTGCTGTAGTACTGCGGTCCCTCCGCCCGGAGGGCGAGGGCGTCGTTGTACGAGGTCTGCGGCGCGCCTGAGTCCGTCCGGTAGGCGGGCCAGCCGTCCGCCTTCCGGACGGCCTCGAAGTGGTTGGTGATCGAGCGGTTCGAGGTCGCGGCGGGGTGGGCCCAGCGCTCGCGGGAGCGGCGGGCGTCCGCGTTGGCCGCGGCGACCGCCGATTCGGCGAAGACGACGCCGATCATCAGCAGCGCGGCCACCGGGACCAGGGCGCGGCGCTTCTCGCCCAGGGCCAGGAGGGTCAGGGCCAGCAGGGACACCGCGCCGCCGGCGAGGACGGCGGGCCAGGTCCAGCCGCCGAAGTCGTCGGTGTGGCGCAGGACGAAGGTGGCCAGGACCAGGAGGCCGGCCGACAGGGCCAGGTGCAGCGGGCGCGGGCGGTTGGCCAGCGCCAGCCAGGCCACCACGACCACCATCCCGCTGAAGACGAAGGCCTCGCGGTACGGGTTGCCGTTCGGCACCGCCAGGCCGTGCCACACGTACTGGGTCGGCGGGAACTGGAAGGACACGAGGACCAGGAGGGTGGCGGCCGCCCACGTCAGGCGGGTGCGCGCGGCGATCCGGCCGTTCAGCAGGAAGCTCCCGGCCAGGATCAGGCCGAGGGAGGCGACGTACAGGCGCGGCCGGCCGCCCCACAGGTGGGTGGCCGGGAGCATCCCGGCGAGGAAGACCTCGATCCGTACGGGGTCGAAGGCACCGGCCTTGGTGGGCTGCGCGGCCCCGCTCGACAGGAACGACGGGAGGAGGAGGGGGAGCGTGAGGAGGATGCCCGTGGCGGCCGCGGTGGCCGCCCGCCCCACGGCGCGCAGCCGCTGCGCGCCCGTCATGTCCAGGGTCACCAGGCGGATCGCCAGCAGGACGCAGGCCGCCATCGTGGCCATCATCGCCGTGTAGAAGTTCCCGAACCAGGCGAGGGCGACCAGCAGCGCAACCCCCGGCCAGCGGCGGCCCTCCAGGCACCACTCGACGGCGATGCCGAGCAGCGGGAGGGCCACCAGGCCCCACAGCCACATGGGGATGTACGAGGCGTCGCTCAGCGCCCACCCGCACAGGCCGTACGTCGCCCCGAGCACCCCGCGCTGCCACCACGGCCCGGGGTGCAGTTTGCCGAGGTAGACGGTCATCAGGGCGGCCGCGGTGCCCATCGTGACCGGGGTGATCACGAAGACGGCCAGGTCCACGTGCTCGCGCGGCACCAGCACCGCGAGCCAGGAGAAGGGGTTGCCGAGGTAGGTGTAGTAGTCGGACAGGAACTGCTGTCCGAAGCCTCCCCGCCAGGTGAACAGCACGTCGCCGGCGGCCTGGCCGTGCACCAGGTCCCAGAGGGCGCGGTGGAAGGGCACGTACTGGTTGGCCTGGTCGTTGACGGCCCGGCCCGTGTCGCCGAAGGGGAAGGTGCCCCGGGCCACCCAGGCCGCGCAGAAGGCGCCCGAGGTGACGAGGAAGGCCAGCAGCGGCCCGTACAGCCGGGTGAGCCCGGTTCGCCGCCGTGACCTGGGGGCCCGGCCGCCGTCAGGGGGCGGGGTTTCCGCCGTCGCCGGCTCCGTGCTGACCGTCCCCAATGTCCTGCTCCTGGCGCTCGTACGATGTGGACTGATTCGCTGGGATTCGGTGCGCAGTGTAGTTCGCCCGCACTACCACGCCGGTGCGCGCTGCGCGCGCCCGCCCCGTCCGACAGGGGCCGCGCCCGTGCGGCGCCTGAGCTGTGCGCTCGTCCCGGGGGCCGCGGTGCGGCTTATGTTTTGACCGGAGTGGATGCGGTGGGTACGCTCAGACCTTGTGCCTGGGGTGTGCCTGGGCTCCCGTGCGTGTCCATCAACCGCACGAGAGAGTCAACGGCCACTGCGATCCACGCGTCTTTCCGCTTCTGCGGGGAGCTCCGCCGGATCCGACACACCCGACCGCGTGGGTCGGCAAAGTTCCAGGTTAGCTTCACTACACGGCACACAGAAACCGGAGAAGTAGTGCCTACGATCCAGCAGCTGGTCCGTAAGGGCCGGCAGGACAAGGTCGAGAAGACAAAGACTCCCGCGCTCGAGGCTTCGCCCCAGCGTCGCGGCGTCTGCACGCGTGTGTTCACGACCACCCCGAAGAAGCCGAACTCGGCGCTCCGTAAGGTCGCGCGTGTGCGTCTGACCTCCGGCATCGAGGTCACCGCTTACATTCCGGGTGAGGGACACAACCTGCAGGAGCACTCCATCGTGCTCGTGCGTGGTGGCCGTGTGAAGGACCTGCCGGGTGTTCGTTACAAGATCATCCGCGGTGCGCTTGACACCCAGGCTGTCAAGAACCGCAAGCAGGCCCGCAGCCGCTACGGCGCCAAGAAGGAGAAGTAAGAATGCCTCGTAAGGGCCCCGCCCCGAAGCGCCCGGTCATCATCGACCCGGTCTACGCATCTCCTCTGGTGACCTCGCTCATCAACAAGATCCTGCTGAACGGCAAGCGCTCCACCGCCGAGCGCATCGTCTACGGCGCCATGGAAGGCCTCCGCGAGAAGACCGGCAACGACCCGGTCATCACGCTGAAGCGCGCGCTGGAGAACGTCAAGCCGTCCCTCGAGGTCAAGTCCCGCCGTGTCGGTGGCGCGACCTACCAGGTCCCCGTCGAGGTCAAGCCGGGTCGTCAGTCGACCCTGGCCCTCCGCTGGCTCGTGGGTTACTCCCGCGCCCGCCGTGAGAAGACCATGACCGAGCGCCTCATGAACGAGCTGCTCGACGCCTCCAACGGTCTTGGCGCTGCCGTCAAGAAGCGCGAGGACACGCACAAGATGGCCGAGTCCAACAAGGCCTTCGCGCACTACCGCTGGTAGTCCCACCCCACATCGAGACCGAGAGAAGACCGAAGCCTTATGGCTACCACTTCGCTTGACCTGGCCAAGGTGCGCAACATCGGCATCATGGCCCACATCGACGCGGGCAAGACGACCACCACCGAGCGCATCCTGTTCTACACCGGTGTGTCGTACAAGATCGGTGAGGTCCACGACGGCGCTGCCACGATGGACTGGATGGAGCAGGAGCAGGAGCGCGGCATCACGATCACGTCCGCCGCGACGACCTGTCACTGGCCGCTCGAGGACGTCGACCACACCATCAACATCATCGACACCCCGGGTCACGTTGACTTCACGGTCGAGGTGGAGCGTTCGCTCCGCGTCCTCGACGGTGCCGTCACCGTGTTCGACGGTGTCGCCGGTGTGGAGCCGCAGTCCGAGACCGTTTGGCGTCAGGCGGACCGCTACGGCGTGCCGCGCATCTGCTTCGTCAACAAGCTCGACCGTACCGGCGCCGAGTTCATGCGCTGCGTCGACATGATCAAGGACCGCCTCGGTGCGGTTCCGATCGTCATGCAGCTGCCGATCGGTGCCGAGGCGGACTTCAAGGGCGTCGTCGACCTCGTCCGCATGAAGGCGCTCGTGTGGTCCGCCGAGGCCACCAAGGGCGAGATGTACGACGTCGTCGACATCCCGGCCACGCACACCGAGCTGGCCGAGGAGTGGCGCGCCACCCTCGTCGAGCAGGTTGCCGAGAACGACGAAGAGATGATGGAGCTCTTCCTCGAGGGCACCGAGCCCACCGAGGAGCAGCTCCACGCGGCCGTGCGCCGCATCATCCTCGGCTCCGGCAAGGGCAAGGGCGAGCCCACGATCACCGCGGTGTTCTGCGGTACGGCGTTCAAGAACAAGGGCGTCCAGCCCCTGCTCGACGCCGTCGTGCGCTACCTCCCGTCCCCCCTGGACATCGAGGCCATCGAGGGCCACGACGTCAAGGACGCCGAGGTCGTCGTGCGGCGCAAGCCGTCGGACGAGGAGCCCCTCGCGGCGCTCGCGTTCAAGATCATGAGCGACCCGCACCTCGGCAAGCTCACCTTCGTCCGGGTTTACTCGGGCCGCCTGGAGGCCGGCACTGCGGTGCTGAACTCCGTCAAGGGCAAGAAGGAGCGCATCGGCAAGATCTACCGCATGCACGCGAACAAGCGTGAGGAGATCGACTCGGTGGGCGCCGGCGACATCGTCGCCGTCATGGGCCTGAAGCAGACCACCACCGGTGAGACGCTGTGTGACGACAAGAACCAGGTGATCCTGGAGTCCATGGACTTCCCGGCCCCGGTCATCCAGGTCGCCATCGAGCCCAAGTCCAAGGGTGACCAGGAGAAGCTGGGTGTCGCCATCCAGCGTCTCGCGGAGGAGGACCCCTCCTTCCACGTTCACTCGGACGAGGAGACGGGCCAGACCATCCTCGGCGGTATGGGCGAGCTGCACCTCGAGGTGCTGGTCGACCGTATGAAGCGCGAGTTCAAGGTCGAGGCCAACGTCGGCAAGCCGCAGGTCGCGTACCGTGAGACGATCCGCAAGGCCGTCGAGCGTCACGACTACACCCACAAGAAGCAGACCGGTGGTACCGGTCAGTTCGCCAAGGTGCAGATCGCGATCGAGCCGATCACGGACGCCGATGGTCCGGCGTACGAGTTCGTCAACAAGGTCACCGGTGGCCGCGTGCCGAAGGAGTACATCCCTTCGGTCGACGCCGGTGCGCAGGAGGCCATGCAGTTCGGCATCCTGGCCGGCTACGAGATGACGGGCGTCCGCGTCACGCTTCTCGACGGTGGCTACCACGAGGTCGACTCCTCCGAGCTCGCCTTCAAGATCGCCGGTTCGCAGGCCTTCAAGGAGGCCGCGCGCAAGGCTTCTCCCGTGCTCCTCGAGCCGATGATGGCCGTCGAGGTCACCACGCCGGAGGAGTCCATGGGCGACGTCATCGGTGACATCAACTCCCGCCGTGGCCAGATCCAGGCCATGGAGGACCGTCACGGAGCCAAGATCGTCAAGGGCCTCGTGCCGCTTTCGGAGATGTTCGGCTACGTCGGAGACCTCCGCAGCAAGACCTCGGGTCGCGCCAGCTACTCGATGCAGTTCGACTCCTACGCCGAGGTTCCGCGGAACGTCGCCGAGGAGATCATCGCGAAGGCCAAGGGCGAGTAACTCTTCCGAGTACACGCTTTAGGCTTGTCACCGGAGCCTCTGGGGCAACAGGAGCAACCCTCCCGTTGCCCCGGGGAACCCGGCTTCCCAGCAAAGATCACCTGGCGCCGATCTGTAAGGCGTACAGAACCACTCTCCAGGAGGACCCCCGTGGCGAAGGCGAAGTTCGAGCGGACTAAGCCGCACGTCAACATCGGCACCATCGGTCACATTGACCACGGTAAGACGACCCTCACGGCCGCCATTACCAAGGTGCTGCACGACGCGTACCCGGACCTGAACGAGGCCTCGGCCTTCGACCAGATCGACAAGGCTCCTGAGGAGCGCCAGCGCGGTATCACCATCTCCATCGCGCACGTCGAGTACCAGACCGAGGCGCGTCACTACGCCCACGTTGACTGCCCCGGTCACGCGGACTACATCAAGAACATGATCACGGGTGCCGCGCAGATGGACGGCGCGATCCTCGTGGTCGCCGCCACCGACGGCCCGATGCCGCAGACCAAGGAGCACGTGCTCCTGGCCCGCCAGGTCGGCGTCCCCTACATCGTCGTCGCCCTGAACAAGGCCGACATGGTGGACGACGAGGAGATCCTGGAGCTCGTCGAGCTCGAGGTCCGTGAGCTGCTCTCCGAGTACGACTTCCCGGGCGACGACCTGCCGGTCGTCCAGGTCTCCGCGCTGAAGGCGCTCGAGGGCGACAAGGAGTGGGGCGAGAAGCTCCTCGGCCTCATGAAGGCCGTCGACGAGTCGATCCCCACCCCGCCGCGTGACACCGACAAGCCGTTCCTCATGCCCGTCGAGGACGTCTTCACGATCACCGGTCGTGGCACCGTCGTCACCGGTCGCATCGAGCGTGGTGTCCTGAAGGTCAACGAGACCGTCGACATCATCGGCATCAAGACCGAGAAGACCACCACCACGGTCACCGGCATCGAGATGTTCCGCAAGCTGCTCGACGAGGGCCAGGCCGGCGAGAACGTCGGTCTGCTCCTCCGTGGCATCAAGCGCGAGGACGTCGAGCGCGGCCAGGTCATCATCAAGCCCGGTTCGGTCACGCCGCACACCGAGTTCGAGGCCGCCGCGTACATCCTGTCGAAGGACGAAGGTGGTCGTCACACCCCGTTCTTCAACAACTACCGCCCGCAGTTCTACTTCCGTACCACGGACGTGACCGGCGTCGTCACCCTCCCCGAGGGCACCGAGATGGTCATGCCGGGCGACAACACCGACATGACGGTCGCGCTGATCCAGCCGGTCGCCATGGAGGAGGGCCTGAAGTTCGCCATCCGTGAGGGTGGTCGTACCGTGGGCGCCGGCCAGGTCACCAAGATCACGAAGTAATTCGTGTTCTGACCTGGTAGCTCGTGAGAGCGAGCACCTTGTCCGACCGAGGGACCCCTCTCCCACCGCTCCGGCGGTGGGGGAGGGGTCCTTTGTCGTACCCCCCGGTAATGATGGACGCGGGGGGCGTGAGAGGCTCCGGCACGGATCACGTACGAACGTTCGAGGTGGGGATCATGGGGCGGCAGGACGCCGACGGGGCCGGGATATCGGACGAGGAGTGGGCGCGCTTCAGCGAGCAGCTGGCGCGGGAGAGCGCGGACGCGCCGAAGGAGCCGTCCGCGCGGGCGCGGATGGTCACCGAGCGGCTGCGGCGCGAGGACGCGGAGCGCGAACGGGCGGCCGGCCGGCGCCGCTTCGGGACGGGCCGGCCCGCGCCGAGTGACCCGCCGGGCTGGCGTACGGGGCCTGCCTGGCAGGAGCTGGAGGGCCGGCGTCGGCGCCGCCGGGGGCTCAAGGCCGTTGCGGCGATCGTGGGCGTCGCGGCCCTGGCGCTGGTCGTCGTACGGCCGGAGCTGCTGATCGACCGGCTGACCGGCAGGACCGAGGCCCGTCGGGCGGCCGCCGGGGCCTCGCCGCTGCCGGCCGAGTCCGCCCGCCCGACGGCGGCCCCGGAGGCCGGCTACCCGGACCGTCCGACCCTGAAGGAGCCGTTCCGGGGCTCTCCGGCCCTCCAGTGGGCCGATGGAGCCGCCGGCATCGAGGTCCCGGAGGCCAGTGCCGTGGGCGGGATGTCGAAGGAACAGGTCGCGGACGCCCTGGCGAAGACCAAGGCACTGCTGGTCGCGTCCAACCTGGACCCCGCCGCCCTGCGGGGAGAGCGACCCCAGGCGGCGCTGGACCTGCTGGACCCGCTCCAGGGCGACGGGAAGGGCCTCATGGAGCAGGCGCTGGCCCGCCCCTCGGCGGACGCGGACCCGCTGTGGCTGGTCAGCCGGTTCGACCCGGCGGAGGTCCGGGTCCACGGCGACGTGGTCAAGACGCGCGGCCGGATGAGCTTCGACAGCAGCCGGGACGGCGAGGTGAAGGTGCACGCCGACTACACCTTCGTGTACCCCGTGGTCCGGGCGAAGCCCGGCGCGGACGAGGTGGCCCGCACGGTGGTGCGGCGCACGATGGTCCTGGCGCTGTCCGACCCGCGCAAGGTGGTCGCGACCGCGGGCAAGCTCCAGGTCGTGGAGTGGCGGGAGACCGCCGGCAACGACGACTGCACGCGGGAGGGGACCGGCTTCCTCCACCCCCAGTTCGACAGCGAGCTCAGGGCGCCCGGGCCGGGCCCGTCCGGGCCGGTCGTGGATCCGTACGACCGGAGCAGGTCCATGGCCGAGCTGCCGCAGGAGTGCACGACGGCATCCCGCTCCTGACCTGGGAGGAACCCCCCGGGCAAACGCGCGGCGCGGTTTGACGTGTCCGCGCGGCGGGGTAAGCTCTTCGCCCCGATTGGCCAGGTACGTGTCTCGTATGGCAGACTACTCAAGTTGCTCGGTTGAGTGCCGATGCTGTGCGCCTCCCGCCGGGAGGACCGGAAGCGAGTCCCACAGTACTCGTCGTCCTTAATCTGCCTTTCGGGGCAGCAATGAGGGCGGACGTACGGGAATCTTCTGGGAAGTGTCAGCACGGTGCCCACCAGGCACTCGGCGGGTGTTTCTCCCCCGATGCGCGGTCAAGGACCGCACCCCCTTGGACGAGGGAATTCCCTATGGGAATTTTCTGTAGAGGGAGTGCGACACGCCCGACCGCGTGGGTCGGAGAGAAGCCGCGGAACCCCGGTTCCGCAGCCTTCCGGGAGCCAGAGCGTTTCCACACAGAGACAGGACTACGGAGTAGCCATGGCGGGACAGAAGATCCGCATCCGGCTCAAGGCCTACGACCACGAGGTCATCGACTCCTCGGCGAAGAAGATCGTCGAGACGGTGACGCGCACTGGTGCGTCGGTCGCGGGCCCGGTGCCGCTGCCCACTGAGAAGAACGTGTACTGCGTCATCAAGTCGCCGCACAAGTACAAGGACTCGCGCGAGCACTTCGAGATGCGCACGCACAAGCGCCTGATCGACATCCTCGACCCGACGCCCAAGACCGTTGACTCGCTGATGCGCCTGGACCTTCCGGCCGGCGTTGACATCGAGATCAAGCTCTGAGAGGCGTCGAGAAGATGGCAAAGCAGATCAAGGGCGTCCTGGGCGAGAAGCTCGGCATGACCCAGGTCTGGGACGAGAACAACCGTGTCGTCCCGGTGACCGTCGTCAAGGCCGGACCCTGCGTCGTTACCCAGGTCCGTACGAACGACATCGACGGCTACGAGTCGGTCCAGATCGCCTTCGGCGAGATCGACCCGCGCAAGGTGAACAAGCCCCTCAAGGGCCACTTCGCCAAGGCCGACGTGACCCCCCGCCGCCACCTGGTGGAGCTCCGCACCTCCGACGCCAGCGAGTACACGCTCGGCCAGGAGATCACTGCTGAGGTGTTCGAGTCCGGCGTCAAGGTCGACGTCACGGGCAACAGCAAGGGCAAGGGCTTCGCCGGTGTCATGAAGCGGCACAACTTCCGGGGCCTCGGCGCCGGTCACGGTGTGCAGCGCAAGCACCGCTCCCCCGGTTCGATCGGTGGCTGTGCCACCCCTGGGCGTGTCTTCAAGGGCATGCGCATGGCCGGTCGCATGGGTAACGAGCGCGTCACCACCCAGAACCTGACCATCCACGCGGTTGACGCGGAGAAGGGTCTGCTCCTCATCAAGGGCGCGGTCCCCGGTCCGAACGGCGGCCTCGTCCTGGTCCGTACCGCGGCCAAGGGGGCTTGAGGTAATGAGCACCATTGACATCCTTTCGCCGGCAGGCGACAAGGCCGGTACCGTCGAGCTCCCCGCGGAGATCTTCGACGCGAAGACCAGCGTTCCGCTGATCCACCAGGTCGTTGTCGCCCAGCTGGCAGCTGCCCGTCAGGGCACGCACAAGACCAAGACCCGTGGCGAAGTCCGTGGTGGTGGCAAGAAGCCTTACCGCCAGAAGGGCACCGGCCGCGCCCGTCAGGGTTCGACCCGCGCTCCGCAGTTCGCCGGCGGTGGCGTCGTCCACGGCCCGCAGCCGCGTGACTACTCGCAGCGGACCCCCAAGAAGATGAAGGCCGCCGCCCTCCGCGGTGCCCTCTCGGACCGTGCGCGTCACTCCCGCATCCACGTCGTCACCGGCGTGGTCGAGGGTGCCGCCTCCACGAAGGCCGCCAAGACGCTGTTCGGCAAGATCTCGGAGCGCAAGAACCTGCTCCTGGTCGTCGAGCGTGCCGACGAGGCCGCGTGGCTGTCCGCCCGCAACCTGCCCCAGGTCCACATCCTGGAGCCGGGCCAGCTGAACACGTACGACGTGATCGTCTCTGACGACGTGGTCTTCACCCAGGCCGCGCTCGAGTCCTTCGTGTCTGGCCCCAAGGCCGACGAGACCGAAGGGAGCGACGCCTGATGTCTGAGGCGACCGTTACCAGCAAGACCTTCACCGACCCGCGCGACCTGCTGATCAAGCCGGTCGTCTCGGAGAAGAGCTACGCGCTGCTGGACGAGAACAAGTACACGTTCATCGTCGCGCCCGGCGCCAACAAGACCCAGATCAAGCAGGCCGTGGAAGCGGTCTTCTCGGTCAAGGTCACCGGGGTCAACACGATCAACCGTCAGGGTAAGCGCAAGCGCACCAAGACCGGTTTCGGCAAGCGCGCCAACACCAAGCGCGCCATCGTGACCCTTGCCGAGGGCAACCGTATCGACATCTTCGGCGGCCAGGCCTCCTAGCGGAGGTCTAGTCGTCCGGAATCGGACGAGGACTGAGAAATGGGTATCCGCAAGTACAAGCCGACGACCCCGGGCCGTCGTGGCTCCAGCGTCGCCGACTTTGTCGAGATCACGCGGTCCACGCCGGAGAAGTCGCTGGTTCGCCCTCTGCACAGCAAGGGCGGCCGTAACAACACCGGCCGGATCACCGTTCGCCACCAGGGTGGCGGACACAAGCGCGCCTACCGCGTGATCGACTTCCGTCGTCACGACAAGGACGGCGTGCCGGCCAAGGTCGCGCACATCGAGTACGACCCCAACCGCACCGCGCGCATCGCGCTGCTGCACTACGCCGACGGCGAGAAGCGCTACATCATCGCGCCGCGCGGTCTGCAGCAGGGTGACCGGATCGAGAACGGCCCGACGGCCGACATCAAGCCGGGCAACAACCTCGCGCTCCGCAACATCCCGGTCGGTACCACGATCCACGCGATCGAGCTCCGTCCCGGTGGCGGCGCCAAGTTCGCCCGCTCCGCCGGTGCCTCCGTGCAGCTGCTCGCGAAGGAGGGCGTCATGGCCCACCTCCGCATGCCGTCGGGCGAGATCCGTCTCGTCGACGCGCGCTGCCGCGCCACGGTCGGCGAGGTCGGCAACGCCGAGCAGTCGAACATCAACTGGGGCAAGGCCGGCCGCATGCGCTGGAAGGGCGTTCGCCCGTCCGTCCGCGGTGTCGCGATGAACCCGGTTGACCACCCGCACGGTGGTGGTGAGGGCAAGACCAGTGGTGGTCGCCACCCGGTCTCCCCGTGGGGTCAGAAGGAGGGTCGTACTCGCTCGCCGAAGAAGGCTTCGAGCAAGTACATCGTCCGCCGCCGCAAGACGAACAAGAAGCGCTAGGAGCGGGTTTAGATGCCGCGCAGTCTCAAGAAGGGGCCCTTCGTCGACGACCACCTCGTAAAGAAGGTGGACGTCCAGAACGAAGCCGGCACCAAGAACGTCATCAAGACCTGGTCCCGTCGCTCGATGATCATCCCCAGCATGCTGGGTCACACCATCGCGGTGCACAACGGCAAGACCCACGTCCCGGTGTTCGTCACCGAGTCGATGGTCGGCCACAAGCTCGGCGAGTTCTCGCCGACTCGCACCTTCCGCGGCCACGTCAAGGACGACCGGAAGTCGAAGCGCCGCTAAAGGCGGGGTGGTTACGACTATGACTTACACCGAAGGGACAACCATGGAAGCCAGGGCCCAGGCGCGGTACATCCGCGTCACGCCCATGAAGGCCCGCCGCGTGGTGGACCTTATCCGTGGCATGGATGCCACGGAGGCTCAGGCGGTCCTGCGTTTCGCCCCGCAGGCCGCGAGCGTGCCGGTCGGCAAGGTGCTGGACAGCGCCATTGCCAACGCCGCACACAACTACAACCACCCGGACGCCTCCACGCTGGTCATCAGCGAGGCGTACGTGGACGAGGGCCCGACCCTGAAGCGGTTCCGTCCGCGTGCCCAGGGCCGTGCCTACCGGATCCGCAAGCGGACCAGCCACATCACCGTGGTCGTCAGCAGCAAGGAAGGTTCCCGGTAATGGGCCAGAAGGTAAACCCGCACGGGTTCCGACTCGGCATCACCACGGACTTCAAGTCGCGTTGGTACGCCGACAAGCTGTACAAGGACTACGTCAAGGAAGACGTCGCCATCCGTCGGATGATGACGTCCGGCATGGAGCGCGCCGGCATCTCGAAGGTTGAGATCGAGCGCACCCGTGACCGCGTGCGTGTGGACATCCACACCGCCCGTCCCGGCATCGTCATCGGCCGCCGTGGCGCCGAGGCCGACCGCATCCGCGGCGACCTCGAGAAGCTCACGGGCAAGCAGGTCCAGCTGAACATCCTCGAGGTCAAGAACCCCGAGCTCGACGCTCAGCTCGTTGCCCAGGCCGTTGCCGAGCAGCTCTCCTCCCGCGTCTCCTTCCGTCGTGCCATGCGCAAGAGCATGCAGGGCACCATGAAGGCCGGCGCCAAGGGCATCAAGATCCAGTGCGGCGGCCGCCTCGGCGGCGCCGAGATGTCCCGCTCCGAGTTCTACCGCGAGGGTCGTGTGCCGCTGCACACGCTGCGCGCGAACGTGGACTACGGCTTCTTCGAGGCCAAGACCACCTTCGGCCGTATCGGTGTGAAGGTCTGGATCTACAAGGGCGACGTCAAGAACATCGCCGAGGTTCGCGCCGAGAACGCTGCGGCCCGTGCGGGTAACCGCCCGGCCCGTGGCGCCGGCGCTGGCGACCGTCCCGCCGGCCGTGGTGGCCGTGGTGGCGAGCGCGGCGGCCGTGGTGGCCGCAAGCCGCAGCAGGCTGCTGGTGCCGAGGCCCCCAAGGCCGACGCTCCCGCCGCCGCTCCGGCCGAGAGCACCGGAACGGAGGCCTGACCGACATGCTGATCCCTCGTAGGGTCAAGCACCGCAAGCAGCACCACCCGAAGCGCAGCGGTATGGCCAAGGGCGGTACTGAGGTCTCGTTCGGCGAGTACGGCATCCAGGCGCTCACCCCCGCCTACGTGACGAACCGCCAGATCGAGGCGGCTCGTATCGCGATGACCCGCCACATCAAGCGTGGCGGCAAGGTCTGGATCAACATCTACCCGGACCGCCCCCTGACGAAGAAGCCGGCCGAGACCCGCATGGGTTCCGGTAAGGGTTCTCCCGAGTGGTGGATCGCGAACGTGCACCCGGGCCGGGTCATGTTCGAGCTGTCCTACCCGAACGAGAAGATTGCTCGTGAGGCGCTCACCCGCGCTGCTCACAAGCTTCCGATGAAGTGCCGGATCGTGCGGCGCGAGGCAGGTGAGTCGTGATGGCGACGGGAACCAAGGCGTCCGAGCTGCGTGAGCTCGGCAACGAGGAGCTCGTTGGCAAGCTGCGCGAGGCCAAGGAGGAGCTGTTCAAGCTCCGTTTCCAGGCGGCCACGGGTCAGCTGGAGAACAACGGCCGGCTCAAGTCCGTCCGTAAGGACATCGCTCGCATCTACACCCTGATGCACGAGCGTGAGCTCGGTATCGAGACGGTGGAGAACGCCTGATGAGCGAGAACAACGTGACTGAGAAGACCGACCGCGGATTCCGCAAGACCCGTGAGGGTCTGGTCGTCAGCGACAAGATGGACAAGACCGTCGTCGTCGCCGTCGAGGACCGCGTGAAGCACGCGCTGTACGGCAAGGTCATCCGCCGTACGAACAAGCTCAAGGCGCACGACGAGCAGAACGCTGCCGGCGTCGGCGACCGCGTCCTCATCATGGAGACGCGTCCGCTGTCGGCGACCAAGCGCTGGCGCATCGTCGAGATCCTCGAGAAGGCCAAGTAATCACTTGAAGGGGTAACCCTTCAGGTTCGTTCCGCCAGGCTCGGCCGGGGCTTCACTGAAGCCCCGGCCGGGAACCGGCAGACAAACAGGAGATAGACGTGATCCAGCAGGAGTCGCGACTGCGTGTCGCCGACAACACTGGTGCCAAGGAGATCCTTTGCATCCGTGTTCTCGGTGGCTCCGGTCGCCGCTACGCGGGCATCGGTGACGTCATCGTCGCCACCGTCAAGGATGCGATCCCCGGTGGCAACGTGAAGAAGGGTGACGTCGTCAAGGCGGTCATCGTTCGCACCGTCAAGGAGCGCCGCCGCCAGGACGGCTCGTACATCCGCTTCGACGAGAACGCCGCCGTCATTCTGAAGAACGACGGCGACCCTCGCGGCACCCGTATCTTCGGCCCCGTGGGCCGTGAGCTGCGCGAGAAGAAGTTCATGAAGATCATCTCGCTCGCGCCGGAGGTGCTGTAAGCATGAAGATCAAGAAGGGCGACCTGGTCCAGGTCATCACCGGTAAGGACAAGGGCAAGCAGGGCAAGGTCATCGCGGCCATGCCCAGCGAGAACCGCGTCCTGGTCGAGGGTGTCAACCGGGTCAAGAAGCACACCAAGGCCGCGCAGAACCAGGCCGGTGGCATCGTCATCACCGAGGCCCCGGTCCACGTGAGCAACGTGCAGCTGGTCGTGGAGAAGGACGGCAAGAAGGTCGTCACCCGCGTCGGTTACCGCTTCGACGACGAAGGCAACAAGATCCGCGTTGCCAAGCGCACGGGTGAGGACATCTGATGGCTACCACTCCGCGTCTGAAGACGAAGTACCGCGAGGACATCGCGGGCAAGCTGCGTGAGGAGTTCTCCTACGAGAACGTCATGCAGATCCCCGGCCTCGTCAAGATCGTCGTGAACATGGGTGTCGGCGACGCCGCCCGTGACTCGAAGCTGATCGACGGCGCCATCCGCGACCTGACGACGATCACCGGCCAGAAGCCGGCCGTCACGAAGGCCCGCAAGTCCATCGCGCAGTTCAAGCTGCGCGAGGGTCAGCCGATCGGGTGCCACGTCACCCTCCGTGGTGACCGCATGTGGGAGTTCCTGGACCGTACGCTGTCGCTCGCGCTGCCGCGTATCCGTGACTTCCGTGGTCTGTCGCCGAAGCAGTTCGACGGCCGTGGCAACTACACCTTCGGTCTCACGGAGCAGGTCATGTTCCACGAGATCGACCAGGACAAGATCGACCGTACCCGGGGTATGGACATCACCGTGGTCACCACGGCGACCAACGACGACGAGGGCCGCGCTCTCCTTCGTCACCTCGGCTTCCCCTTCAAGGAGGCGTAAGCGAGATGGCGAAGAAGGCTCTCATCGCGAAGGCTGCCCGCAAGCCCAAGTTCGGTGTGCGTGCGTACACCCGCTGCCAGCGCTGCGGTCGCCCCCACTCCGTGTACCGCAAGTTCGGCCTGTGCCGCGTCTGCCTTCGTGAGATGGCTCACCGTGGCGAGCTGCCGGGCGTGACCAAGAGCTCCTGGTAACTCCCTCCCGTCCGTAAGGACTTGGGGAAGTTCCAGAGACTCTCGGTAAGCATCTGGTCGGCGGATGCCCGGCCCCGCATGCCTTAGGCTTGTGTGGTTGGGCGTCCGCCGCCCATAACGACTTACTACGCCGTAGGTCCCCGCACCGCACCCGTCCCGCCTCTGAGCGGGGAGAGGGATGGCGCATACAGGAAACCCCGGCGAGAGAGGCCGAAGGCCACTTCATGACCATGACTGACCCGATCGCAGACATGCTCACGCGTCTGCGTAACGCTAACTCGGCGTACCACGACACCGTCGTGATGCCGCACAGCAAGATCAAGTCGCACATCGCAGAGATCCTCAAGCAGGAGGGTTTCATCACCGGCTGGAAGGTCGAGGACGCCGAGGTCGGCAAGAACCTCGTCCTCGAGCTGAAGTTCGGGCCGAACCGTGAGCGCTCCATCGCGGGCATCAAGCGGATCTCGAAGCCCGGTCTGCGCGTGTACGCGAAGTCCACCAACCTGCCGAAGGTCCTCGGTGGCCTGGGCGTGGCGATCATCTCCACGTCGCACGGTCTCCTGACCGGCCAGCAGGCAGGCAAGAAGGGCGTAGGTGGGGAAGTCCTCGCCTACGTCTGGTAGTCGGGAACGGAGGAAAAGCAATGTCGCGAATCGGCAAGCTCCCCATCCAGGTTCCCGCCGGTGTGGACGTCACCATCGATGGCCGCACGGTCGCGGTGAAGGGCCCCAAGGGTCTCCTCTCGCACACCGTCGCCGCGCCGATCGAGATCGTCAAGGGTGAGGACGGCGTTCTGAACGTCACCCGCCCCAACGACGAGCGTCAGAACAAGGCCCTGCACGGCCTGTCCCGCACGCTGGTGGCGAACATGATCACCGGTGTGACCACGGGATACGTCAAGGCTCTCGAGATCAGCGGTGTCGGTTACCGCGTCGCCGCGAAGGGCTCCGCTCTGGAGTTCCAGCTTGGTTACAGCCACCCGATCCTGATCGAGGCGCCCGAGGGCATCTCCTTCAAGGTCGAGTCGCCCACCAAGTTCACGGTCGAGGGCATCGACAAGCAGAAGGTCGGCGAGGTCGCCGCCAACATCCGCAAGCTGCGGAAGCCCGACCCGTACAAGGCCAAGGGTGTCAAGTACGCCGGCGAAGTCATCCGCCGCAAGGTCGGAAAGGCTGGTAAGTAGCCATGGCATACGGTGTGAAGATCGCCAAGGGCGACGCGTACAAGCGCGCTGCCAAGGCTCGCCGCCACATCCGCATCCGCAAGAACGTCTCGGGTACGGCGGAGCGTCCGCGCCTCGTCGTGACGCGTTCGAACCGCAACATCGTTGCCCAGGTCATCGACGACCTCAAGGGTCACACCCTTGCGTCCGCGTCGACCCTGGACGCTTCGATCCGCGGTGGCGAAGGCGACAAGAGCGCCCAGGCCCAGGCTGTCGGCGCGCTCGTCGCCGAGCGTGCCAAGGCTGCGGGTGTCGAGACCGTCGTGTTCGACCGCGGTGGCAACCGATACGCCGGGCGCATTGCCGCTCTGGCTGACGCCGCCCGCGAAGCCGGGCTGAAGTTCTAAGCCCCGGTTCCGGGACTCACGGACGTAACAGAGAGAGGTAATCCAATGGCTGGACCCCAGCGCCGCGGAAGCGGTGCCGGTGGCGGCGAGCGGCGGGACCGGAAGGGTCGCGACGGTGGCGCTGCCGCCGAGAAGACCGCTTACGTTGAGCGCGTTGTCGCGATCAACCGCGTCGCCAAGGTTGTCAAGGGTGGTCGCCGCTTCAGCTTCACCGCGCTGGTCGTGGTGGGCGACGGTGACGGCACCGTAGGTGTCGGTTACGGCAAGGCCAAGGAAGTTCCCGCGGCCATCGCCAAGGGTGTCGAGGAAGCCAAGAAGAACTTCTTCAAGGTTCCGCGCATCCAGGGCACCATCCCTCACCCGATCACGGGCGAGCGTGCCGCGGGCGTCGTGCTGCTGAAGCCGGCTTCCCCCGGTACCGGTGTTATCGCCGGTGGCCCGGTGCGCGCCGTTCTGGAGTGCGCCGGCGTTCACGACATCCTGTCGAAGTCGCTCGGCTCGTCCAACGCGATCAACATCGTGCACGCGACCGTGGCGGCCCTCAAGGGCCTGCAGCGTCCCGAGGAGATCGCGGCTCGCCGTGGTCTGCCCCTCGAGGACGTCGCCCCCGCGGCTCTGCTCCGTGCTCGTGCAGGGGCGGGTGTCTGATGGCCCGCCTCAAGATCACGCAGACGAAGTCGTACATCGGCAGCAAGCAGAACCACCGCGACACTCTGCGTTCGCTCGGGCTCAAGCGCCTGAACGACGTGGTCGTCAAGGAGGACCGCCCCGAGTTCCGCGGAATGGTTCACACCGTCCGCCACCTCGTGACGGTTGAGGAGGTTGACTAACATGGCTGAGAACAGCCCGCTGAAGGCCCACAACCTCCGTCCCGCCCCCGGCGCCAAGACCGCGAAGACCCGTGTCGGTCGTGGTGAGGCGTCGAAGGGTAAGACGGCCGGTCGTGGTACGAAGGGCCAGAAGGCCCGCTACCAGATCCCGCAGCGCTTCGAGGGCGGGCAGATGCCCCTCCACATGCGCCTGCCGAAGCTCAAGGGCTTCAAGAACCCGTTCCGCACCGAGTTCCAGGTCGTCAACCTGGACAAGCTCGGTGCCCTCTACCCCGAGGGTGGAGAGGTCACGGTGGCCGACCTGGTCGCCAAGGGCGCGGTTCGCAAGAACAGCCTCGTCAAGGTCCTGGGCCAGGGCGAGATCTCCGTGGCGCTGACGGTGTCGGTCGACGCCGTGTCCGCCTCCGCCAAGGAGAAGATCGCCGCCGCCGGCGGCACCGTGACCGAGCTCGTCTAAGACGAACTCTGTGACAAATAGCGAGTAAAACCCGACCGGGGATGCCTCACATATGGGGCATCCCCGGTCGGTCGTTCCACGGGGGGCGCAGTCGCCGGTAAGGTGGCCTGCACCTTTGCTCGTACGTATTCGTCGATCCCTCAGACCGTCACCTCTGACGCAGTAGCGCGGGGGTCGCAGGAGGCACCGTGCTCACCGCGTTCGCCCGGGCGTTCAAGACGCCCGACCTGCGCAAGAAGCTGCTCTTCACACTCGGCATCATCGTGCTGTACAGGCTCGGGTCCCACATCCCGGTACCCGGCGTGAGCTACAAGAACGTCCAGATCTGCGTGGACCAGATGGGGAGCAGCAACAGCCTCTTCGGTCTGGTCAACATGTTCAGCGGCGGTGCGCTGCTGCAGATCACGATCTTCGCGCTCGGCATCATGCCGTACATCACGGCGAGCATCATCCTGCAGCTGCTGACCGTGGTCATCCCGAAGCTGGAGAACCTCAAAAAAGAGGGACAGTCCGGCACGGCGAAGATCACCCAGTACACGCGCTATTTGACGGTCGCCCTGGCGATCCTCCAGGGCACCGGCCTGGTCGCCACCGCGCGGACCGGCGCCCTCTTCGGTACCTGCCCCGTCGCCCGTGAGATCGTTCCCGACCGCTCGATCTTCACCACGGTCGTCATGGTGCTCACCATGACCGCCGGTACCTGTGTCGTCATGTGGCTCGGTGAGCTGATCACCGACCGCGGCATCGGCAACGGCATGTCCATCCTGATGTTCATCTCGATCGCGGCCGGCTTCGTCGGCGCTCTCTGGACGATCAAGCTCCAGGGCAAGATCGCTGATGGCTGGGTGGAGTTCGCCGTGGTCATCCTGGTGGGCCTCGCGATGGTGGCCCTGGTGGTCTTCGTCGAACAGGCGCAGCGCAGGATCCCGGTCCAGTACGCGAAGCGCATGATCGGACGCCGTGCCTACGGCGGCACGTCCACCTACATCCCGCTCAAGGTGAACCAGGCCGGTGTCATCCCGGTCATCTTCGCCTCGTCGCTGCTGTACATCCCGGCGCTGATCGTGCAGTTCAGCGGTTCGACCGCCGGCTGGGCCACCTGGATCCAGAAGCACTTCGTCAAGGGCGACCACCCGTACTACATCGCCGCCTACTTCCTCCTGATCGTCTTCTTCGCGTTCTTCTACGTGGCGATCTCGTTCAACCCCGAGGAAGTTGCCGACAACATGAAGAAGTATGGTGGGTTCATCCCGGGCATCCGCGCCGGCCGGCCTACCGCCGAGTACCTGAGCTACGTACTCAACCGGATCACCTGGCCGGGGTCGCTGTACCTGGGTCTGATCGCTCTTGTGCCGACAATGGCGTTGGCCGGCTTCGGAGCGAACCAGAACTTCCCGTTCGGCGGGACGAGCATCCTCATCATCGTGGGTGTGGGTCTGGAAACCGTGAAGCAGATCGAGAGCCAGCTCCAGCAGCGCAACTACGAAGGGTTCCTCCGCTGATGCGAATCGTCCTCGTCGGACCCCCGGGTGCGGGCAAGGGAACGCAGGCCGCGTTCCTCGCCAAGAACCTGTCGATCCCGCACATCTCCACGGGCGATCTCTTCCGCGCCAACATCAGCAAGAACACCGAGCTGGGCCGGCGCGCGAAGGCGTTCATGGACGCCGGAGACCTCGTCCCCGACGAGATCACCATCGGCATGGCCAAGGACCGCATGGAGCAGCCGGACGCCGCGGGCGGCTTCCTGCTCGACGGCTTCCCGCGCAACGTGTCGCAGGCCGAGGCGCTCGACGAGATGCTCCAGGGCGCGGGCATGAAGCTCGACGCCGTCCTCGACCTGGAGGTCGAGGAGGACGAGGTCGTCAAGCGGATCGCCGGGCGGCGCATCTGCCGCAAGGACTCCGCGCACGTCTTCCACGTCTCGTACGCGGCGCCGAAGGCCGAGGGCGTCTGCGACGTCTGCGGCGGCGAGCTGTACCAGCGCGACGACGACTCCGAGGCCACGGTGCGCACCCGGCTGGAGGTCTACCACACGCAGACCGAGCCGATCATCGACTACTACAAGGCCCAGGACCTGCTGGTGACGATCGCCGCGCTCGGCGAGGTGCACGAGATCACCCAGCGGGCGATGGACGCCCTGCAGAAGTAGTCACTCCTCTTGTGACCGGCAGTACGGCCGCGGTGTCCCAGTGACACCGCGGCCTTACTGTTGAGAAGACCCGTTTTCGAAGGTGGAAGGTCCCCGTTCATGGTTCAGCTGAAGACCCCCGAGCAGATCGCGAAGATGCGGGAGGCAGGGCTGGTCGTCGCCGCGATCCACGCGGCGACCCGTGAGGCGGCCGTGCCGGGCGCCACGACGCGGGACCTGGACATGGTGGCGCGGAAGGTGATCGCGGACGCCGGGGCCAAGTCGAACTTCCTCGGCTACGGGGGCTTCCCCGCGACCATCTGCACCTCGGTGAACGAGGTCGTCGTCCACGGCATCCCGGACGACAAGACGGTCCTCAAGGACGGGGACGTCATCTCCATCGACGCGGGCGCCATCGTCGACGGCTGGCACGGCGACGCGGCGTACACGGCCTTCGTGGGCACCGGTCACGCCCCGGAGCTCCTCGAGCTGTCGCGCGTCACCGAGGAGTCGATGTGGGCCGGCATCGCCGCCATGAAGTCCGGCAACCGCCTGGTGGACATCTCCAAGGCGATCGAGGGCTACATCAAGCGGCAGCCCAGGCCGGCGACCGGTGAGCACAGCCTCGGCAAGTTCGGGATCATCGAGGACTACGGCGGCCACGGCATCGGCTCCGAGATGCACATGGACCCGCACCTGCTGAACTACGTCTCGCGCAAGCGGGGCAAGGGCATCAAGCTGGTGCCGGGCCTGTGCCTGGCGATCGAGCCGATGGTCTCCCTGGGCACCGCCCAGACGGAGGTACTGGCGGACGACTGGACGGTCATCACCACGGACGGCACCTGGTCCTCGCACTGGGAGCACTCGGTCGCGCTGACCGAGGCCGGCCCCATCGTCCTGACCAGCCCGGACTGCGGCAAGGCGAAGCTGGCGGAGTACGGGGTCACGACGGCCCCGGACCCCCTCGGGTAGCCGCCGCTTAATGATCTAGACTCATGGGCAAACTTTCCGGATTCGTCTTTCTGGGTGCCCTGACGTAGACTGACTCGTCGGCTCGCGTGCATTTCCATGCCTGTGGGCCGATCAAGGTAGCCGATTCGAAAGGCGAAGCGTGGCCAAGAAGCAAGGTGCCATCGAGATCGAGGGCACCGTGATCGAGTCCCTCCCGAACGCGATGTTCAAGGTGGAACTCCAGAACGGTCACAAGGTCCTCGCGCACATCAGCGGGAAGATGCGCATGCACTACATCCGCATCCTTCCCGATGACCGGGTCGTCGTGGAGCTCTCTCCCTACGACCTGACGCGTGGCCGGATCGTCTACCGATACAAGTAGATCTTGTCCTCACTCCTGCCTGGGCGTCCGTCCCGGTGCGGGTGGTGGCACTGACCCGGAGAACCTCACCAACATGAAGGTCAAGCCGAGCGTCAAGAAGATCTGCGACAAGTGCAAGGTGATCCGCCGTCACGGTCGGGTCATGGTCATCTGCGACAACCTGCGCCACAAGCAGCGCCAGGGCTGACGCACGCCGACCGACCTGCACTCCGCAGTTCTTCAGCGCGACGTAAAAACGTACATACGCAGAACCCGCCCAGCCCTGCACAGGGCCGGCGGTACCTCCGGCGGGGGCCGGGGACCCGGACGTACCACCATCCATCAGGGTGGTCGGCGGTCGGGAGTGGTTCTGCGGAAGACCCCCGAACACACAGGAGCCATTTGTGGCACGCGTTTCCGGTGTTGACATCCCGCGCGAAAAGCGTGTGGAGATCGCACTCACCTACGTCTTCGGTATCGGGCGCACCCGGTCCAAGGAGATCCTCGCCTCCACCGGCGTGAACCCGAACACCCGCGTTCGTGACCTGGCCGAAGAGGACCTCGTCAAGATCCGCGAGTACGTGGACGCCAACCTCCGTACCGAGGGTGACCTCCGCCGCGAGATCCAGGGCGACATTCGCCGCAAGATCGAGATCCAGTGCTACCAGGGCATCCGCCACCGTCGTGGCCTGCCGGTGCACGGTCAGCGCACCAGCACGAACGCGCGTACCCGCAAGGGCCCGCGTCGCGCGATCGCCGGTAAGAAGAAGCCGGGCAAGAAGTAGTCCTGTTCAGCGGTCTTGCGCTGTAGGACCGACCACCTCCCGTAGGAGATTTAGATGCCCCCCAAGGGTCGTCAGGGCGCTGCCAAGAAGGTGCGCCGCAAGGAAAAGAAGAACGTCGCTCACGGGCACGCCCACATCAAGAGCACGTTCAACAACACGATCGTCTCGATCACGGACCCCTCGGGCAACGTGATCTCCTGGGCCTCCGCCGGCCACGTCGGCTTCAAGGGCTCGCGCAAGTCCACCCCCTTCGCCGCGCAGATGGCCGCCGAGTCGGCCGCCCGCCGCGCGCAGGAGCACGGCATGCGCAAGGTCGACGTCTTCGTGAAGGGTCCGGGCTCCGGCCGCGAGACCGCGATCCGCTCCCTCCAGGCCACCGGCCTCGAGGTCGGCTCGATCCAGGACGTCACCCCCACCCCGCACAACGGCTGCCGGCCGCCCAAGCGCCGCCGCGTCTGACGCAGCGGACGCCCTGTGCGTTCTTGAGTGTCCGGGCGGTGCGCTCCCTTCGGGGGACGTACCGCCCGTACCCTTGTAAGTCCGCGGCCCTCCGGGGCCGCACCGTCGGGCGTCAAATAGTGGGCGTCCACGACTGAAGGAACAGACATGCTTATCGCTCAGCGTCCTTCGCTGACCGAAGAGGTCGTCGACGAGTACCGCTCGCGGTTCGTGATCGAGCCGCTGGAGCCGGGCTTCGGCTACACCCTCGGCAACTCCCTGCGCCGTACCCTCCTGTCCTCCATCCCGGGTGCCGCTGTCACCAGCATCCGCGTGGACGGCGTCCTGCACGAGTTCACCACCGTGCCGGGCGTCAAGGAAGACGTCACGGACATCATCCTCAACATCAAGCAGCTGGTCGTCTCCTCGGAGCACGACGAGCCGGTCGTGATGTACCTGCGCAAGCAGGGTCCCGGCCTGGTCACCGCTGCCGACATCGCGCCCCCGGCCGGTGTCGAGGTGCACAACCCGGACCTCGTCCTCGCCACGCTCAACGGCAAGGGCAAGCTGGAGATGGAGCTGACCGTCGAGCGCGGTCGCGGCTACGTCTCCGCCGTCCAGAACAAGCAGCTGGGCCAGGAGATCGGCCGCATCCCGGTCGACTCCATCTACAGCCCGGTCCTCAAGGTCACCTACAAGGTCGAGGCGACCCGAGTCGAGCAGCGCACCGACTTCGACAAGCTGATCGTCGACGTCGAGACCAAGCAGGCCATGCGCCCGCGCGACGCCATGGCGTCCGCCGGCAAGACCCTGGTCGAGCTGTTCGGTCTGGCGCGCGAGCTCAACATCGACGCCGAGGGCATCGACATGGGCCCCTCGCCGACGGACGCGGCCCTGGCCGCCGACCTGGCGCTGCCGATCGAGGAGCTCGAGCTCACGGTCCGCTCGTACAACTGCCTCAAGCGCGAGGGCATCCACTCCGTGGGTGAGCTCGTGGCGCGTTCCGAGGCCGACCTGCTCGACATCCGCAACTTCGGTGCGAAGTCGATCGACGAGGTCAAGGCGAAGCTGGCCGGCATGGGCCTGGCCCTCAAGGACAGCCCGCCCGGATTCGACCCGACCGCCGCCGCCGACGCCTTCGGCGCCGACGACGACGCGGACGCCGGTTTCGTCGAGACCGAGCAGTACTGAGAAAGCTTGCGGGGGGCTCGCGCCCCCCGCACCCCCCTCTCGCGACCGCCTGAGGGAACTGACACCGGTACCTGACACGGCCGGTGCAGATATGAAGGAGTAACAATGCCGCGTCCCGCAAAGGGTGCCCGCCTGGGCGGCTCCGCCGCGCACGAGAAGCACCTCCTCGCGAACCTCGCGAAGGCGCTCTTCGAGCACGGCCGCATCACCACCACCGAGGCCAAGGCCCGTCGCCTGCGTCCCTACGCCGAGCGTCTGGTCACCAAGGCGAAGAAGGGCGACATTCACAACCGTCGCCTGGTGCTGCAGACGATCACGGACAAGAGCATCGTGCACACGCTGTTCACCGAGATCGCCCCGCGTTACGAGAACCGCCCCGGTGGTTACACCCGCATCACCAAGATCGGCAACCGTCGTGGCGACAACGCCCCGATGGCCGTGATCGAGCTGGTCGAGGCCCTGACCGTGGCCCAGCAGGCCACCGGTGAGGCCGAGGCCGCCACCAAGCGTGCGGTGAAGGAGGCCGAGGCCAAGACCGAGGCTCCCGCCGAGACCGAGGCTCCGGCCGAGGAGACCAAGGAGGCCTGATCCCCGCCCGGGATCAAGCGTTCTTGATCGGCTCTGAACGGGCCCGCCCCCTTCCGGGGCGGGCCCGTTCTGCGTTCCGGTACGTGTGAGAGAGGATCTGTCACGTGAGTGACGAGGTGGAGCCCGGGCACGTCCGGGTACGGCTGGACCTGTCGTACGACGGCAGGGACTTCTCCGGCTGGGCGAAGCAGCGCACGCTGCGGACCGTGCAGGGCGAGCTGGAGAGCGCCCTGCAGACCGTGATGCGGCTGAAGGAGCCCGTCGAGCTGACCGTGGCCGGGCGCACCGACGCCGGGGTGCACGCGCGGGGACAGGTCGCGCAGTTCGACCTGGCCGAAGAGGTGTGGGCCGAGCACCACGACAAGCTGCTGAGGCGCCTCGCGGGGCGGCTCCCGCACGACGTGCGGGTGTGGAGGGCGGCACGGGCCCCCGAGGGCTTCAACGCCCGCTTCTCCGCCATCTGGCGCCGCTACGCGTACCGCGTCGGCGACCACCAGGCCGGTGTGGACCCGCTGCGCCGCGGGCACGTGCTGTGGCACCAGTGGCCGCTCGACGTGGACGCCATGAACGAGGCCGCCGCCGCGCTGGTGGGCGAGCACGACTTCGCCGCGTACTGCAAGAAGCGCGAGGGCGCCACGACCATCCGTACGCTCCAGCAGCTCAGCTGGGAGCGGGCGGAGGACGGGATCGTCACCGCCACCGTGCGGGCGGACGCGTTCTGCCACAACATGGTGCGCTCGCTGGTCGGAGCGCTCCTGCACGTGGGCGACGGGCACCGGCCCGTCGAGTGGCCCGGGCAGGTGCTGGCCGCCGCCGTACGGGACTCCTCGGTCCACGTGGTCAAGCCGCACGGGCTCACCCTGGAGGAGGTCGGCTATCCGGCCGACGAGCTGCTGGCCGCGCGCAGCAAGGAGGCGCGGAACATGCGCACCCTGCCGGGCAAGGGCTGCTGCTAATCGGTTTGGGCCCCGCGCCGCGGGGCGGGGACAATGCGCGGCATGGGACACCTCGAAGCCAGCCACCTTGAGTACTACCTTCCCGACGGGCGGGTCCTGCTCCCCGACGTCTCCTTCCGTGTGGGGGAGGGGTCGGTGGTGGCCCTGGTGGGGGCGAACGGCGCCGGCAAGACCACCCTGCTGAAGCTGATCTCCGGTGAGCTCCAGCCGCACGGCGGCGGGGTCTCCATCAGCGGCGGCCTCGGCGTGATGTCGCAGTTCGTGGGCTCGGTCCGGGACGAGACGACCGTACGGGACCTGCTGGTCTCGGTGGCGCAGCCGCGGATTCGGGAGGCCGCGAAGGCCGTGGACCACGCCGAGCACCTGATCCTCACGGTGGACGACGAGGCCGCGCAGATGGCCTACGCGCAGGCGCTCAGCGACTGGGCCGACGTCCAGGGCTACGAGGCGGAGACCCTGTGGGACGTGTGCACCACGGCCGCGCTGGACATCCCGTTCGACCGGGCGCAGTACCGCGAGGTGCGCACCCTGTCGGGCGGTGAGCAGAAGCGGCTGGTGCTGGAGGCGCTGCTGCGCGGGCCGGACGAGGTGCTGCTGCTCGACGAGCCGGACAACTACCTCGACGTGCCCGGCAAGCGGTGGCTGGAGGAGCAGCTGGCGGCCACCCGCAAGACGGTGCTCTTCGTGTCGCACGACCGGGAGCTGCTGTCCCGGGCCGCCGAGAAGATCATCAGCCTGGAGCCGGGCCCGACGGGTACGGACGTCTGGGTGCACGGTGCCGGGTTCGACACCTACCACGACGCCCGCAAGGAGCGCTTCGCGCGCTTCGAGGAGCTCAAGCGCCGCTGGGACGAGGAGCACGCCCGCCTGAAGGCCCTGGTGCTGCGGCTGCGCAACCAGGCCGCGAGCAGCCCCGACATGGCCTCGCGGTACCGGGCGATGCAGACCCGCTTCCAGAAGTTCGAGGAGGCCGGCCCGCCGCCGGAGCCGCCGCGCGAGCAGGAGATCCGGATGCGGCTCAAGGGCGGCCGGACGGGCGTGCGCGCGCTGACCGTGGAGAACCTGGAGCTGACCGGCCTGATGAAGCCGTTCTCGCTGGAGGTCTTCTACGGGGAGCGGGTCGCGGTGCTCGGCTCGAACGGTTCCGGCAAGTCGCACTTCCTGCGGCTGCTGGCGGGGGAGGACGTCAAGCACACGGGCAGCTGGAAGCTGGGCGCGCGGGTGCTCCCCGGCCATTTCGCGCAGACGCACGCGCACCCGGAGCTGTTCGGGCGCACCCTCGTCGACATCCTGTGGACGGAGGCCGCGAAGCCGCTGGGCGCCGCCATGGCCGTCCTGCGCCGCTACGAGCTGGACCGCCAGGGCGAGCAGAAGTTCGAGAAGCTCTCGGGCGGGCAGCAGGCGCGCTTCCAGATCCTGCTGCTGGAGCTGGCCGGTACGACGGCGCTGCTGCTGGACGAGCCGACGGACAACCTCGACCTGGAGTCGGCGGAGGCCCTGCAGGACGGTCTGGAGTCGTACGACGGGACCGTGCTGTGCGTGACGCACGACCGCTGGTTCGCGCGCACATTTGACCGTTACCTGGTCTTCGGTTCCGACGGTGTTGTGCGGGAGACTCAGGAGCCCGTCTGGGACGAACGTAGGGTCGAGCGCAAGCGCTGAGGGAGGAGACGCCTACGGTCGTCCGGGACGGACGTAGGCGTCGGGCGCGAGTGCCAGGGGGTGACCTCCCCTCGGCGGGGCGAGGAGGAGAGCTGTGGGGCTGCGGCCTAGCATCTGGCTCATGCGATGGGATCAGCCGGCCACGGCGGGCCGGGTGACGGCCTGGCTCCTGGGGCCGGCCCCGCGGCCCTGGCGGGTGGCTTCCGCCGGGATCCTGCTGGTCATCGCCGTGTCCGCGAGCCTCCAGCCGAAGTGGGGCTCGGACAACGCCTTCGTGGTCAAGGCGGCGGACGCGCTCCTGGCGGGGGTCTCCCCGTACGAGGACAAGCGGTTCCTGTACCTGCCGAGCGCCGTGATCATGGCGGTGCCGGAGGCGATGGTGCCGCGGGCCGTGCTGCGCTGGCTGCTGCCGGCCGGCATGACCGGGCTGCTGGGTGCCGGGTGGTGGGCGTCGCTGCGGCTGTTCGCGGTGCCGCTGGGCTCGCGGATGGCGGTGGGCGGCCTCGGGCTGCTCGCGCTGGCCTACAAGCCGTACGTGAACCTCGTGATGCTCGGGAACTGGACGGCGATCTCGGCGGCCGCCCTGCCGGCGGCCCTGCTCCTCGCGCACCGGCGGCAGTGGGGCGCCGCGGGGCTGGTGGTGGGGCTGGCGATCGCCTGCAAGCCGATGCTGGTGCCGCTGGGGCTGCTCTTCGTGCTGGCCCGGCAGTGGCGGGGGCTGGCGGTGGCGGTGCTGGTGCCGGTGGGGATGTCGCTGGCGGGTGCGCTGCTGATGCCGAGCCCGACGCTGTTCTTCACCAAGACCCTGCCCTTCCTGTTCCAGGGGCAGGACGCCTACGCGCTGCCGTGGGACGCCTCGCCGATCGCGGTGCTGCCGCGGCTGGGGGTGCCCCAGCCGGTGGCGGTGGCGCTGGCCTTCGCGGGGGCCGGGGCGGGGCTTTGGGGCGCCTGGCGGCGCTGGCGGCGGCCGGACTCCGCCGAGCCCGACGGCGGCGAGCTGCGGCTGGCGGAGACGGCCGCCATGGTGATGCTCGCCGCATTCCTGGTCTCGCGGCCCTCCTTCGACCACTACCTGCTGGTGGTGCTGCCGCTGCTGCTGGCGTCGGGGGTGCGGCCGGGCTCGATGCCCCGCTCGCCCTGGTTCTGGGCGGCCCTGACGCCCCAGGTGGCACTGGTCCCGTGGCCCTCGGAGCTGGCCCACAAGCGGCGCGCGTTCAAGGACATGGCGACGCTGTGCGGGCTCGCGGTTCTGCTGGCGCGTCGTGCGCTGCGCTCCGGTCGGGTTACCCTTGAGCCCGTAACAACTGCGGGGTCCCCACCCAGGACCGAACCGGAGTGCGCCGCGACGCCAGCAGAATCGGCATCGCGGACCGCGTTTTGACCCGTACGGGTTTGCTTGGGTACTCTGCTGGTTTGTTATGCGTAGTGGCTTGCTCATTCTCACGTGAGGGCCTTACGCCGGTCCACCGGGCCGATGACCAGCGGTTCACACGGGTTGCGTCCCCGATGTGAACGAGGGCTGTCGTGATCGTCCGTGGTGACCCTGTCAGGACCCTTCCCTCGGGGCTAGCGCCCTATGGGATGACCCACCACTGAAGAAGCGAAGGCATACGCGTGCGTACGTTCAGCCCCAAGCCCGGCGACATCTCGCGCCAGTGGCTCGTCATCGACGCCCAGGACGTTGTCCTCGGCCGTCTGGCGACCCAGGCCGCCGCCCTCCTGCGCGGCAAGCACAAGCCGACTTACGCCCCCCACATGGACATGGGCGACTTCGTCATCATCATCAACGCCGACAAGGTCCACCTGTCGGGCAACAAGGCCTCCCAGAAGATGGCGTACCGCCACTCCGGTTTCCCGGGCGGTCTGCGTTCGGTGCGTTACGACGACCTCCTGGCGAACAACCCGGAGAAGGCCGTCGAGAAGGCCGTCAAGGGCATGCTCCCCAAGAACACCCTGGGCCGTCAGATGCTCTCGAAGCTGAAGGTCTACTCGGGCGACCAGCACCCCCACGCTGCCCAGCAGCCGGTGCCGTTCGAGATCACCCAGGTCGCGCAGTAGTTCCGGCCACCCCCTAAGACGTAGAAAATTCTGAGGAGCATCGTGGCCGAGACCACCGCCGAGACCCCCGTCGACGAGTTCGAGGGCGTCGAGGAGTACACCACCGAGTCGGACGTCGCCGTCGAGGGCGACTACACCTCCGAGTCCCTTGCCGGCCGCTTCGGCGACCCGCAGCCGGCCGCCGGCCTGGGCCGTCGCAAGAACGCCATCGCCCGCGTCCGGATCGTTCCGGGCACCGGCAAGTGGAAGATCAACGGTCGCACCCTTGAGGACTACTTCCCCAACAAGGTGCACCAGCAGGAAGTCAACGAGCCCTTCAAGCTCCTCGAGCTTGACGGCCGCTACGACGTCATCGCCCGCATCTCGGGTGGCGGCGTCTCCGGTCAGGCCGGCGCCCTGCGCCTCGGCGTGGCCCGCGCGCTGAACGAGGCGGACGTGGACAACAACCGCCCGGCGCTGAAGAAGGCCGGCTTCCTCTCCCGCGACGACCGTGCGGTCGAGCGCAAGAAGGCCGGTCTCAAGAAGGCCCGTAAGGCTCCGCAGTACAGCAAGCGTTAATCTGCGCCTGCTGTTCTGCAACGAAACCGCCCCGGCAGCACTCTCTGTGCTGCCGGGGCGGTTCGTTTACCGCCATAAGCGGCACATACCTGTCACTAGCGGTCACAAGCGAAGTGTGAACTCGGGAGGACAACAGTGGGACGACTCTTCGGGACGGACGGTGTACGCGGCGTCGCCAACGCGGATCTGACGGCGGAGCTCGCGCTCGGCCTCTCCGTGGCGGCCGCACACGTACTGGCCGAGGCAGGCACCTTCGAGGGGCACCGCGCCACCGCGGTGGTCGGCCGGGACCCCCGCGCGTCGGGCGAGTTCCTGGAAGCCGCGGTCGTCGCGGGCCTCGCCAGCGCCGGCGTGGACGTCCTGCGCGTCGGTGTGCTGCCCACCCCGGCGGTGGCGTATCTCACCGGTGCGCTGGGCGCCGACCTCGGCGTGATGCTCTCCGCGAGCCACAACGCCATGCCGGACAACGGCATCAAGTTCTTCGCGCGCGGCGGCCACAAACTCGCCGACGACCTCGAGGACCGCATCGAATCCGTGTACGAGGAGCACCGCACGGGCGCGCCCTGGCAGCGCCCCACCGGCTCCGGCGTCGGCCGGGTCTCCGACTACGACGAGGGCTTCGACAAGTACGTCGCCCACCTCATCGGGGTCCTGCCCAACCGCTTCGATGGCCTGAAGGTCGTCCTGGACGAGGCCCACGGCGCGGCCGCTTACGTCTCGCCCGAGGCCTTCGCCCGGGCGGGCGCGGAGGTCGTCACGATCGGCGCCGAGCCCGACGGCCTGAACATCAACGACGGCTGCGGCTCCACCCACCTCGACCTGCTGAAGCAGGCCGTGGTCGAGCACGGCGCCGACCTCGGCATCGCCCACGACGGGGACGCCGACCGCTGCCTGGCGGTGGACCACACCGGCGCCGAGGTCGACGGCGACCAGATCCTCGCGGTGCTGGCGCTCGCCATGCGCGAGGCGGGCGGACTGCGGGAGAACACCGTGGTCGGCACCGTCATGTCGAACCTGGGCTTCAAGCTGGCCATGGAGGCCGAGGGCATCCAGGTCGTACAGACCGGCGTCGGCGACCGGTACGTCCTGGAGTCGATGAAGGAGCACGGCTACGCCCTGGGCGGCGAGCAGTCCGGCCACGTGATCATCCTCGACCACGCGACCACCGGCGACGGCACCCTGACCGGCCTGATGCTCGCGGCGCGGGTCGCGGCCACCGGGCGCCCGCTGGCCGATCTGGCCGGGGTCATGCAGCGGCTGCCGCAGATCCTGATCAACGTCCCGGACGTGGACAAGTCCCGCGTCGCCACCTCCGGCGAGCTGGCCGCGGCCGTCTCCGACGCCGAGCGCGAGCTGGGAGCCACCGGCCGGGTGCTGCTGCGTCCGTCCGGTACGGAGCCGCTCGTACGGGTGATGGTGGAGGCCGCCGACATCGAGCAGGCCCGCGCGGTCGCCGGCCGGCTCGCCGACGTCGTGAAGTCGGCCCTCGGCTAGTCGATCATTTTCCTCCGTGGCGTACCCGGCAGCCGGCTCATCCGTGGCTGCTGGGTGCGCCACAGCAGCTTCCAGCCGATCAGGGTCAGCGAGCCCGCGACGATGATGCCGAGCAGGTTCAGCAGGAGTTGCTCGGCCGATCCCCACATCTGGGCGAACTCCCCGTAGCTGAGAGCCACGGCCGCGTTGGCGGCGGCCGGGACGGTGGTCACCGAGATCGCCACGCCCACCAGCGCCCCGGCCCTCGCCGACGTCAGCGACAGCATCCCGGCCACGCCGGCGAGCACCGCCACGACGAACGAGAACGGGTCGGGCTGCCAGATGAAGCTGGTGTTCGGCCGCGCCTTGTCGAGTATGCCCGGGTGGAACAGCCCGAGCGCGTCCATCGCCAGGCTGAACAGGGTCGTCCCCACGATCGCCGCGGCGAAGCCGACCAGCAGCGCCACCAGCGAGCGCCACGCGTCCTTCGGGGCGCGCCGCACCAGCCCGGTGCAGATCCCCGCGAGCGGACCGAACTCGGGGCCGACGGCCATCGCGCCGACGATCAGGATCGCGTTGTCCAGGACCACGCCGCAGGCCGCGATCATCGTGGCGACGATCATGAAGACGCTGTAGGTGATCGTCAGGGTCGACTCCTCGTGGGTCGACTCCGCGAGCTGCTCCCAGATCACCGCGTCGGCGGCCTCGCCCGGCGCCTCCTCCTCCGCCGCGTCGGCGTGCCGGGAGATGGACAGGTCGATGTTCTCGACGGCGATGGACCCGCTCTCGTCGATGCCGAGGGAGCGCATCCCGTGCAGCAGCTCGTCGGCCGCCTCGCGCGCCACGTCGCACAGCACCAGATCGCCCACGGGGTCGCGGGCGGCGCCGGCGAGCACGACCAGGTGGGTGGTCCCGACCGTCTGCTCGACCAGTCCCACCACCTCCTCGGTGAGGTGGGGCGGGGTGATCATCCTCAGATGCAGCATGGCCGCACCCTAGTGCTAGAGCTTGCGCAGGCTCAGTTTCTGCACCTTGTGGTCGGGGCCCTTGCGGACGACGAGGGTGGCCCGGCCGCGGGTGGGGGCCACGTTCTCCAGCAGGTTGGGCTTGTTGATGGTCCGCCACATCGTCTGCGCGTACTCCAGGGCCTCCTCCTCGGAGACCTGGGTGTACTTGCGGAAGTAGGAGAAGGGGTTCTGGAACGCGGTCTCGCGCAGCTTCCGGAACCGGTTGAGGTACCAGCGCTCGATGTCCTCGGGGCGCGCGTCCACGTACACGCTGAAGTCGAAGTAGTCCGCGAGCCCGACGCGGGTGCGGCCGTCCTTGCCGGGCAGGGCGGGCTGGAGGACGTTGAGGCCCTCGACGATGAGGATGTCCGGGCGGCGTACGACGAGCTCCTCGCCGGGCACGATGTCGTAGATCAGGTGGGAGTAGACCGGGGCCCTCACCTCGTCCTTGCCCGCCTTGATGTCGGCGACGAAGCGGGTGAGCGCCCGCCGGTCATAGGACTCGGGGAAGCCCTTGCGGGAGGTAAGGCCCCTGCGCTGGAGCTCCTTCATCGGGTACAGGAAGCCGTCCGTGGTGACCAGCTCGACGCGGGGGTGCTCCGGCCAGCGGGCCAGGAGCGCCTGGAGCAGACGCGCGACCGTGGACTTGCCGACGGCGACGGAGCCGGCGACGCCTATCACGAAGGGGGTGCCCGGCTGGGCGCCGTGGCCGTTGGCCGCGTCGCCGAGGAAGGTGTTCACGGTGCCGCGCAGGTTGCTGGTGGCGCCGACGTAGAGGTTGAGCAGGCGGGAGAGCGGCAGGTACACGTCCCGCACCTCGTCGAGGTCGATGACGTCGCCGAGGCCGCGCAGCCGCTCGACCTCCTCGGCGGTCAGGGGCAGCGGCGTCCGCTCGCGCAGGGCGCTCCACTCCGCCCGGGTGAGGTCGACGTACGGGGAGGCGTCATGGGCCCGGCGGGGGCCGGGACGCTCCGTTGCGCGGTCCGGCGTACAACGCGTCGGCGAGGTGATCACACCGCCATTGTCGGGGCTCGGGGGCGCTCGTGGGTGGTGGGGTCGGTCACGTGGCGGTGACCGCAGGAGGAAGCGCAGGTGGCAGGGGCGGGACCGGTCGTGCACGTGTACGTATCGATCGGAGGCCTGCCCGGTCTCGTGCGCATCACGATTCCGCCCGTTCGCCCGAAAACCCGCTCGTGTGATCGATCGGGCCGTAGATTGTTCGTCGCCGCGGCGCCGACCTGCGTCCTGACGGCGTTCTGTTGTTCATGGGGGAGATTGTTCGTGCGTACCACTGTCGTCCGTCGTGCCGTCCTGACCGCGTCGGCCCTGTCCCTGACCCTGCTGGCCACCGCCTGCGGTTCGGGCTCGGGTGACTCGGGTGCCGAGGCCGACGGCAAGGCGGACCCGAAGCAGTCCGCGTCCGCGCCGGCCGCCGCGGCCAAGGGGAAGTCGGCCGCGGAGCTGGCGCCGCTGCTGGTCACGCAGGCCGACCTGCCCGAGCACAAGGTGGAGCCGGACGCGGCCGCGAAGGCCGGGGCCGAGCAGAACGCCGCCCCCGACAAGGCCGAGTGCAAGCCGCTGGTCCAGCTCCAGACCCTCGTGCCGCTCGGCAAGCCGGCCGGCACCGCGACCGTCGCCGCCACGGAGAAGCCGAAGAAGCCGGCCGAGGGCGCGTCGGTGGAGGACAAGCTGGACGCGCTCAAGGGCGGCCTGGCCGTGACCCGTACCTCGGTCGGTCTCGCCTCGTACGACGACAAGGGTGCCCAGGAGGCCTTCGGCGCGCTGAAGGCCGCGACCACGGCCTGTGCGGGTGGCTACACGGTCACCCAGGGCACCGAGTCCACCAAGATCGAGAAGGTGGGGTCCTCCCCCGCGGTCTCCGCCGGGGACGAGTCCCTCGCCTACAACACCGTGATGGACCTGAAGGACGGGGACAAGGCCACGATGCAGTTCGTGGTCGTGCGCAAGGGCGACACCCTGGCCACCTTCTACGCGATGAACGTGACCGGTGAGGCCGCCCAGCCCAAGGCGGTCGTGGAGGCGCAGGCCAAGAAGCTCGGATGAGCGGGGCCCGCGCGCGGCGCGCGGCCGCACTGGGCGCCTCGGCCCTCTCCGGGCTGACGCTGGCCCTGCTCGCCACCGGATGCGGGACCGCCCGGCCCGGCCTGGTCCTGGAGATCGTACCGGCGGCCGAGTCGCCCTCCGGGGCGGCCGAGCACGCCTCGAAGGGCAGGGCGCACGAGCTCCCGTCCCGGCTGATCCTGGCGCAGGGGGACCTGGCCGACCACAAGGTCAGCCCCGGGGGCGCGGACGGCGCCCCGGTGAGCGTGGACCGGCCCGAGTGCCGAGAACTGGCCTACGCCGTGACCGGCTACCTGCCGGCCGGGCGGACCGGCTGGGCCAAGGCGTCTGTGGTCGCCGTGCCGGCGCCGCTGCCGCAGGACGCCCCGGAGCCGCAGAAGCGGGCGGCCGCCCTGGACGCGGCCAGCTCGACCGTGACCGTGGTGACCCTCGGCTCGTACGCGGGGGACACCGCCGGCGGGCACTTCGCCGGGGTGCGGGCCGCGGGGGAGGCGTGCGGCACGGGCTACTCGGTGACGGCGAACGGGGAGACCGTCCGGGTCACCCGGGTCCTCGCGCACGCCGCGCACGGCGGTGACGAGGCACTCGCGTACACGGTCGAGGCCGAGCGCGACGGCGAGCAGTACGCCACCGAGCTCATGGTGGTGCGCAAGGGCGGCACCCTCGCCAACCTGGTGGCCGGCCGGGCCTCCGGAGCGGCCGAGCTCGCGGCTCCCGTGGTCGAGGCGCAGCTGCGCAAGCTCGGCTGAGGACACGTCGAACGGATCGTTCGAAAACAGCGTCAACCCCGCCCCGGTGGATTCACCGGGGCGGGGTTTTCGTCTTGTTCGGGTACGCGGCGTGCGGCCGGGCACGGCGTACGCTGCCGCCTATGTGCGGAATTGTGGGTTACGTAGGAGCGCAGTCTGCGCTCGATGTGGTCATCGCCGGACTGAAGCGGCTCGAGTACCGCGGCTACGACTCGGCAGGGATCGCCGTGCTCGCCGACGGCGCCCTCGCCAGCGCCAAGAAAGCCGGAAAACTGGTCAACCTGGAGAAGGAACTGGTCAGTCGGCCGCTGCCGGCCGGCTCCACCGGGCTCGGGCACACCCGGTGGGCGACCCACGGCGGGCCCACCGACGTCAACGCCCACCCCCACCTGGACAACTCCGGGCGGGTGGCGGTCGTGCACAACGGCATCATCGAGAACTTCGCCGAGCTGCGCGCCGAACTGGCCGAGCGCGGGCACCGGCTGGAGTCCGAGACGGACACCGAGGTGGTGGCGCACCTGCTGGCCGAGCAGTTCGGGACGGTGGCGGGCGCGGGCGCGGGCGCGGGCGCCGGCGCCGGGGGCGGGGGCGGGCGGCTCGCGGCGGCCATGCGGCAGGTGTGCAGGCGGCTGGAGGGTGCGTTCACGCTGGTCGCGGTGCACGCCGACGAACCGGACGTGGTGGTCGGCGCGCGCCGGAACTCCCCGCTGGTGGTGGGCGTTGGAGAGGGCGAGAACTTCCTCGCCTCGGACGTGGCCGCGTTCATCGCCCACACCCGGTCCGCGATCGAGCTGGGGCAGGACCAGGTCGTCGAACTCCGCCGCGACGGGGTCACGGTGACCGGCTTCGACGGTGCGCCCGCGACCGTGCGGGCGTACCACGTGGACTGGGACGCCTCGGCGGCCGAGAAGGGGGGCTATGACTACTTCATGCTCAAGGAGATCGCCGAGCAGCCGAAGGCTGTCGCCGACACCCTCCTGGGCAGGATCGACGCGAGCGGCCTGCTGACCCTGGACGAGGTGCGCATCCCCGCCTCGGTGCTCCGCGAGGTCGACAAGGTCGTGATCGTGGCCTGCGGTACGGCGTACCACGCGGGCATGATCGCGAAGCTGGCCATCGAGCACTGGACCCGCATCCCGTGCGAGACGGAGCTGGCCAGCGAGTTCCGCTACCGCGACCCGATCCTGGACCAGCGGACGCTGGTGATCGCGATCTCGCAGTCCGGCGAGACCATGGACACCCTGATGGCGCTGCGGCACGCGCGCGAGCAGGGCGCCCGGGTGCTGGCCGTCTGCAATACGAACGGCTCGACCATCCCCCGCGAATCGGACGCCGTGCTGTACACGCACGCCGGTCCGGAGGTGGCCGTCGCCTCCACCAAGGCGTTCCTGACGCAGCTGGTCGCCTGCTACCTCGTCGCGCTGTACCTCGGGCAGGTGCGGGGCACGAAGTGGGGCGACGAGATCCAGGCGGTGGTCCGGGAGCTGTCGGACATCGCCGCGGCGGTGGACACCGTACTGGAGACGATGGAGCCGGTACGGGCCCTGGCGCGCTCGCTCGCCGACAAGGACACCGTGCTGTTCCTGGGCCGCCACGTCGGGTATCCGGTGGCGCTGGAGGGCGCGCTCAAGCTCAAGGAGCTGGCGTACATGCACGCCGAGGGCTTCGCGGCGGGCGAGCTCAAGCACGGGCCGATCGCGCTGATCGAGAAGGACCTGCCGGTGGTGGTCGTCGTACCGTCGCCGCGCGGGCGCTCGGTCCTGCACGACAAGATCGTCTCGAACATCCAGGAGATCCGGGCGCGCGGGGCGCGGACCATCGTCATCGCGGAGGAGGGCGACGAGGCCGTGGTCCCGTACGCCGACCACCTGATCCGCATCCCGGTGACGCCGACGCTGCTCCAGCCGCTGGTGGCGACGGTGCCGCTCCAGGTGTTCGCGTGCGAACTGGCGACGGCGCGGGGCAACGAGGTCGACCAGCCGCGTAACCTCGCCAAGTCGGTGACCGTGGAATAGGGGCTGGGGTTGTTGTGATCGTCGGTGTGGGGATTGACGTGGCCGAGATCGAGCGGTTCGGCGCGGCGCTGGAGCGGACGCCGCAGATGGCCCGGCGTCTCTTCGTCGACTCCGAATTGACCCTGCCGAGCGGCGAGCGGCGCGGAACCGCCTCGCTCGCCGCCCGGTTCGCGGCCAAGGAAGCCCTGGCCAAAGCCCTTGGCGCGCCGGCCGGGCTGCTGTGGACCGACGCCGAGGTGTACGTGGAGGACTCCGGGCAGCCCCGGCTGCGGGTGTCCGGGACGGTCGAGGCCCGGGCCCGGGCGCTCGGCGTGAAGTCCTGGCACATCTCGCTGAGCCACGACGCCGGCGTCGCCTCGGCGGTGGTCATCGCCGAGGGCTGACGCCGCCACCGCGCCCGGACCGGGCACCGCCCGGGGAGCGGCCCCGTCGTGGGGCAGGCTGGGGGCATGCGTACTGCTTACAGCGTGGAGACCGTACGGGCCGCCGAGCGCGAGCTGATGGCACGGCTGCCGGAGGGCGCCCTGATGGCCCGGGCGGCGGCCGGACTGGCCGCCGTGTGCGCGCAGTTGCTGGCGCGCCGCCGGGGCCGGGTCTACGGCTCCCGCGTCGTGGTGCTGGCCGGGCCCGGGGACAACGGCGGCGACGCGCTGTACGCGGGCGCGCGGCTGGCGCGGCGCGGGGCCGGGGTGACGGCGGTGCCGATGGACCCGGGGCGGATCCACCCCGGCGGGCTGGCCGCGCTGCGGGCCGCCGGGGGACGGCTCGCGGAGTCGGTACCCGCGCGGGCGGACCTCGTACTGGACGGGCTGGTCGGGATCGGCGGCCGGGGCGGGCTGCGGCCGGCGGCGGCCGCCCTGGCCCGGGCGGTCCCGGCGGGGGCGCTCGTCGTCGCCGTCGACCTGCCCAGCGGGGTGGACGCGGACACCGGGGAGGTGGCGGGCCCGGCGGTGTCGGCCGACGTGACGGTCACCTTCGGGGCGTACAAGCCGGGGCTGCTGACCGACCCGGGGGCCTCGCGGGCGGGCGCGGTGCGGCTCGTGCCCATCGGCCTGGACCTGCCGGAACCCGCGGAGATGGAGGCCCTCCAGCACGCCGACGTGGCGGGGCTGCTGCCCCTCCCGGCGGCGTCGAGCGACAAGTACCGGCGGGGCGTGGTCGGAGTCGTCGCCGGGTCGGAGCAGTACCCGGGCGCGGCCGTGCTCGCCGTGGCGGGGGCGCTGCGCGGCGGCGCGGGCGCGGTGCGGTACGTGGGCCCGGCGGCGGACGCCGTGCTGGCCCGCCACCCGGAGGTGCTGGTCGGGCGGGGACGGGTGCAGGCCTGGGTGGTCGGCCCGGGACTGGGGTCCGCGCGGGCGGCCGACGTCGAACGGGCCCTGGCCGACCGGGACGTGCCGGTGCTGGTGGACGCGGACGGGCTGCGCGGGCTGGACCCGGCGGTGGTGCGCGGACGCCGCGGGGCGACCCTGCTGACGCCGCACGCGGGGGAGGCGGCGGCGCTGCTGGGGGTGCCGAGGGAGTCGGTGGAGGCGGGGCGGCTGGCCGCCGTACGGGAGCTGGCCGGGCGGTACGGGGCGGCGGTGCTGCTCAAGGGCTCGACGACGCTGGTCGCCTCCGGCGGGGTCGTACGGGTCAATGCGACGGGTACGCCCTGGCTGGCCACCGCCGGGAGCGGGGACGTGCTGTCCGGGCTGGCGGGGGCGTTGCTGGCGGGCGGGCTGTCGGGGGTCGACGCGGGGTCGGTCGCCGCCTACCTGCACGGGCTGGCCGGGCGGTTCGCGGCGGACGGGGCGCCGGTGGTGGCGCAGGAGGTGGCCGCCGCGCTGCCGCAGGCGTGGCGTTCGGTGCGGACCTGACCCCGGCGGGCCGCCGCCGCGCGGGCTCCCCCACGGGCCGGGCCTCCGACCCCGGCGGGCGGCCGCCGGGCGTGCCTGCCCCCGCCCCGCCCTCCGCCCGTTCCCCGGGGCCGCCTCGAACCCCGGGCGGCGGTTCGGCCGCCACCCGGGCGGGGGCTTGTTGCGATGCTGCCGCCGGGCAGCTCAGGGGCTCGGGGAGGCTTCTGAGAGACTGTGGGCGATGAACGAGACACCGATGCGCGTGTACGCCGAGATCGATCTTGACGCGGTACGGGAGAACGTGCGCGCCCTGCGCGCGCGGGCACCCCGGGCCGAGCTGATGGCCGTCGTCAAGTCGAACGCCTACGGGCACGGTGCCGTCCAGTGCGCCCGCGCAGCCCAGGAGGCCGGTGCCACGTGGCTCGGCACCGCCACCCCCGAGGAGGCGCTCGCCCTGCGCGACGCCGGTATCGAGGGCCGGGTCATGTGCTGGCTCTGGACCCCCGGCGGGCCCTGGCGGGAGGCCGTCGAGGCCGACGTCGACGTGTCCGTCAGCGGGATGTGGGCCCTGGACGAGGTCCGGGCCGCGGCCCGCGCGGCCGGCCGCAGCGCCCGGATCCAGCTCAAGGCCGACACCGGCCTCGGCCGCAACGGCTGCCAGCCCGCCGACTGGGCCGAGCTGGTCGGCGCGGCCGTCGCCGCGCAGGCCGAGGGCACCGTCCAGGTCACCGGCGTCTGGTCCCACTTCGCCTGCGCCGACGAGCCCGGCCACCCCTCCATCCGGCTCCAGCTCGACGCCTTCCGCGACATGCTGGCCTACGCGGAGAAGGAGGGCGTCGACCCCGAGGTCCGGCACATCGCCAACTCGCCCGCGACGCTCACCCTCCCCGAGAGCCACTTCGACCTGGTGCGCACCGGGATCGCCGTCTACGGCGTCTCCCCCTCGCCCGAACTCGGCACCCCCGCCCAGCTCGGACTGCGCCCCGCCATGACCCTCAAGGCCTCCCTCGCGCTGGTCAAGACGGTCCCCGCCGGGCACGGCGTCAGCTACGGCCACCACTACGTCACCGAGTCCGAGACGCACCTCGCGCTCGTCCCCGCCGGCTACGCCGACGGCGTCCCGCGCAACGCCTCCGGCCGCGGTCCGGTGCTCGTGGGCGGCAAGGTCCGGCAGGCCGCCGGGCGGATCGCCATGGACCAGTTCGTCGTGGACCTCGGCGAGGACAGCGCCGAAGCCGGTGACGAGGCGGTCCTCTTCGGGGACGCCGAGCGCGGCGAGCCGACCGCCGAGGACTGGGCTCAAGCGGCACACACGATCGCGTATGAGATCGTCACCCGTATCGGAAGCCGCGTCCCCCGGGTGTACCTCGGCGGCTGACCCGGCAGTGACGGCCTGAGTGAGGACGGCGACGTCGTGAGCGAGAACTGGCGCAAGGCGGGCTGGGCCGGCGCCGCCATCGGCGTGCTGGCGGCGGGCGCCGCGGCCGGTGTCGCGGTCGAACGGATCACCGTGGGGCGCGGCATCCGGATGAAGGCGCGGCTGGCGCTGGACGCCGCCGGGGACTACGGCTCGCTGCGCGGCACCGAGGGCGGCTGCCGCGCCGAGGACGGCACCGAGCTCCACTACGAGGTCGACGAACTGCCCGAGGACGGCGAGGAGCACCGGCTGCGGCGCAAGGGCGCGGCCGGGGCCACCGTCGTCTTCTGCCACGGCTACTGCCTCGCCCAGGACTCCTGGCACTTCCAGCGCGCCGCCCTGCGCGGAGTGGTCCGCTCCGTGTACTGGGACCAGCGCAGCCACGGCCGCAGCGCGCGGGGCCTGGCCCAGGCCGACGGTGAACCGGTGACCATCGAGCAGCTCGGCCGGGACCTGAAGGCCGTCATCGACGCCGCCGCGCCCGAGGGCCCGCTCGTCCTCGTCGGCCACTCCATGGGCGGCATGACCGTCATGGCCTTCGCCGAGCAGTTCCCCGAGCTGGTGCGCGACCGCGTCCTCGGGGTGGCGCTGATCGGCACCTCCAGCGGCCGGCTCGACGAGGTGACGTACGGGCTGCCCTCCCTCGGGCAGGGCGCGGTGCGCCGCCTGCTGCCCGGCGTGCTCAAGGCCCTCGGCACGCAGGTCGAGCTGGTGGAGAAGGGCCGCCGGGCCACCGCCGACCTCTTCGCCGGCATGATCAAGATGTACTCGTTCGGCTCCCGGGACGTGGATCCCGGTGTGGCGCGCTTCGCCGAGCGGCTGATCGAGGCGACCCCGATCGACGTGGTCGCCGAGTTCTACCCGGCCTTCCAGATCCACGACAAGAGCGCCGCCCTCCAGCACTTCGCGGGCATCCCCGTCACCGTCGTCGCCGGCGACCGGGACATGATCATCCCGGCGGCGCACAGCGTGAGCATCAAGGAGGCACTGCCGGCCGCCGAGCTGGCGGTGCTGGAGGACACCGGGCACCTGATGATGCTGGAGCGCCCCGACCTCGTGACCGGGCTGCTCACCGGCCTCCTGGCGCGCACCGGAGCCGTCCCCGCAGCGGCTAACGTTGGGGGACATGGAAGAAGTACCGCGGGAAGCGCCGCGCAGCCCGGCCGCTGAGGCCCTGGCCGAGGCCGCCGCAGAAACCCTGATCACCGTCGACTCGCCCGCCTCCATGCAGGAGCTGGGCCGCAGGATCGCCGCCCTGCTGCGCCCGGGCGACCTGGTCCTGCTGACCGGCGAACTCGGCGCGGGCAAGACCACCCTGACGCGGGGACTGGGGGAGGGGCTGGGCGTGCGCGGGGCCGTGACCTCGCCGACCTTCGTGATCGCCCGGGTGCACCCGTCCCTGGGCGACGGTCCGCCGCTGGTGCACGTGGACGCGTACCGGCTCGGCGGCGGGCTCGAGGAGATGGAGGACCTGGACCTCGACGTCTCCCTGCCCGAGTCCGTGGTCGTCGTGGAGTGGGGCGACGGCAAGGTCGAGGAACTGTCGGACGACCGGCTGCACGTGGTCATCGGGCGCGCGGTCGGCCACGAGGAGGTCCTGGACGACGTGCGCGAGGTCGTGCTGCGCGGCGTGGGGGCGCGGTGGGCCGACGCGGAGCTGACGGCGCTCTCCGCGGCGCGGTAGCGGCCGCGCCCGGGGCCCGGGCCCGTCCGGCGCCGGAGCGACGGGGCGGGGACGGCTTCGGGGCGTCTTCCCGACGACGTACCGACAACTCGTCGGGAAGATATTGCGCCGGCCCCGGCTCGCGTGATGACATGGTACCGAGCGCTGGTTAGGTGTGCCTAAGTACGGCGTCCCGGGTCTCAGGAGGCAGCCATGTCGGCAGCAGGAGCAGAGCGAGCGCCCGTCGTGTCCATGCGGGCCCTGCTCGCGGCGGGCGTGGCCGCCACGGCGGTGTCCACGCCGCCGGCGCGCGCGGAGCCCGAACCGGAAGCGGGGGCCGGGCCCGGGACGGACGCGGAACGGGCCGCCCCGGATTCGGAAGCGGCCTGACACCGCCTCCCGGTACCGCGTTCGGGTGAATCACCCCGCGTGGTGTCGTGCCTCGGCGTGGTGCGTTGCGCGGGACATCCCCGCAGGGGGACGAGGGCCACGGCCCGGGAAGGCCCCGGGCAGGCGTCAGGCGACGACCACGACCTTCGCGCCGATCGTCGCGAAGGCCCAGACCGCGTCGCCGTCCGCGCGCGACATGCGGATGCCGCCCGTCTTCTTCGCCAGGTCCGGCTCCGGCATCGAACCGTCCACGCGGGCGCTGAAGCCGATCGCGATCCCGTCCGTGCTCGCGAACCGCACGACGTGCTCGATCGGCACCCCGTCCGTGCCGGTGACCGTGCCCGCGCGCGAGCCGACCAGGTAGCTGCCCGGCGCCGGGTGCACCGTGCTCGGCATCACCGTGAACGTCCGCGGTTCCTTGCCGTCCTCCGTGACCAGCCACACCCGCTTCTGCGACACCGAGTAGACGACCCGCGTCCCGGTCCCGGAGTCGGCCGGCACCGCCGCCGGCTTGGCCGGGTCCTGCTTCGCCGGGGCCTGCGCCTGGGGTGCGGCCGGAGCGTGCGCGCCCGGCTTCGCGGGGAGCGCCGGCGCCGTCGCGGAGGCCTGGTAGCCGAGGAAGCCGATCGCGGCGAGCGCCGCCACCGTGAGCCCGGCCACGATTCCCGAGCTGCTGCGTGCCACCTTGCTCCACCTCTCCGCGCCTGCGTTGTCGAACTCTCTGCCGAACGTGGCTGAGTACCCGGTCGAAAGGTAGCAGCCGGTCCCCGCCCCGACCGGCCGCAAGGCCCCGGGTCCGAGGAGTCGTAGGCTGTTCGCGTGCTCTTGCTCGCCGTAGATACCGCCACGCCCGCCGTCACCGTCGCCCTGCACGACGGGGAGTCCGTGCTCGCCGAGTCGAACCAGGTCGACGCCCGCCGCCACGGAGAGCTGCTGCTGCCCTCCGTGGACCGCGTCCTCGCCGAGGCCGGGGTGAAGCTCGAAGCCGTCACCGGCATCGTCGTCGGCGTCGGCCCCGGCCCCTACACCGGGCTGCGCGTCGGCCTCGTCACCGCCTCCACCTTCGCCGCCGTCCTCGGCGCCCCGGTGCACGGACTGTGCACCCTCGACGGGCTCGCGTACGCCGCCGGGGCCGCCGGGATCGAGGGCCCCTTCACCGTCGCCACCGACGCCCGGCGCAAGGAGGTCTACTGGGCGCGGTACGAGGACCCGCGCACCCGCGTCGGCGAGCCCGCCGTGGACCGCCCGGCCGACATCGCCGACCGCGTCGCCGGCCTCCCGGCGGTGGGCCAGGGCGCCGCGCTGTACCCGGACGTCTTCCCGGACGCGCGCGGCCCCGAGCACCAGTCGGCCGCGGCGCTGGCCGCGCTGGCCGCGGAACGGCTGGCGGCCGGGGCGGCGTTCGAAAACGCCGAGGGCATGCCTCCGACCCCCCTCTACCTGCGCCGCCCCGACGCCCAGGTGCCCAAGAACTACAAGGTGGTCACCCCGCAGTGACCGCCCCGACCACGGTGCTCCGCGAGATGCGCTGGTGGGACATCGAACCGGTGCTGGAGCTGGAACACGAGCTCTTCCCCGACGACGCCTGGTCGGCCGGGATGTTCTGGTCCGAGCTCGCCCACGCGCGCGGCCCCGCGGCCACCCGCCGCTACGTCGTCGCCGAAGAGCCGGGCACCGGACGCCTCGTCGGCTACGCCGGACTGGCCGCCGCGGGCGACCTCGGCGACGTACAGACCATCGCGGCCGCCAAGGACCAGTGGGGCACCGGCCTCGGCGCCAGGCTGCTCACCGACCTGCTGCGCGCCGCGACCGCCTTCGAGTGCGCCGAGGTGCTGCTGGAGGTCCGCGTGGACAACACCCGCGCCCAGCGGCTCTACGAGCGGTTCGGCTTCGAGCCGATCGGCTTCCGGCGCGGCTACTACCAGCCCGGCAACGTCGACGCGCTCGTGATGCGCCTGACCGACCCGGCACAGACCAGAACCGAAAACCCTGAGAGCAGTGAGAGCAATGGCTGACGAACCGCTCGTCCTCGGCATCGAGACCTCCTGCGACGAGACCGGCGTCGGCGTCGTCCGCGGCACCACCCTGCTGGCCGACGCGGTCGCGTCGAGCGTCGACGAGCACGCCCGCTTCGGCGGGGTCGTGCCCGAAGTGGCCTCCCGCGCGCACCTGGAGGCGATGGTCCCCACCATCGAGCGCGCGCTGAAGGAGGCCGGGGTCAGCGCCCGCGACCTCGACGGCATCGCGGTCACGGCCGGTCCGGGCCTCGCGGGCGCCCTGCTCGTGGGCGTCTCGGCGGCGAAGGCGTACGCGTACGCGCTCGGCAAGCCGCTGTACGGGGTGAACCACCTGGCCTCCCACATCTGCGTCGACCAGCTGGAGCACGGGCCGCTGCCCGAGCCGACCATGGCGCTGCTGGTCTCCGGCGGGCACTCCTCGCTGCTGCTGGCCCCCGACATCACCAGCGACGTCCGGCCGCTGGGCGCGACCATCGACGACGCCGCCGGCGAGGCCTTCGACAAGATCGCCCGCGTGCTCCAGCTGGGCTTCCCGGGCGGTCCGGTCATCGACCGGCTCGCCCGCGAGGGCGATCCCACGGCGATCCACTTCCCGCGCGGTCTGACGGGGCCGCGCGACGCGGCGTACGACTTCTCCTTCTCCGGCCTCAAGACGGCGGTGGCCCGCTGGATCGAGGCCAAGCGCAAGGCGGGCGAGGAGGTGCCGGTGCGCGACGTGGCGGCGTCCTTCCAGGAGGCCGTGGTGGACGTGCTGACGCGCAAGGCGATCCGCGCGTGCAAGGACGAGGGCGTGGACCACCTGATGATCGGCGGCGGCGTGGCGGCCAACTCCCGGCTGCGCTCGCTCGCGCAGGAGCGCTGCGACGACGCGGGGATCATCCTGCGGGTGCCGCGGCCCAAGCTGTGCACCGACAACGGCGCGATGGTCGCGGCGCTGGGCTCGGAGATGGTCCGCCGCAACCGGCCGGCCTCCGACTGGGACCTGTCGGCCGACTCCTCGCTGCCGGTGACCGACCCGCACGTGCCGGGGACGTCCGCCGAGCACGGCCACCCGCACGGTCACGGCCACGGCCATGACCACGACCACGTGCACGAACTCAGCAAGGACAACCTCTACTCGTGAGCACCGTCGCGCTGATGTGGGAGGCCCGGGCGGCCGACGGGCGGGGCAACGAACTCCTGGAATGGGCCCGGGCGCAGGTCCTGGCCCGGGAGCCGGTGCGCCGCGAGGTGCTGCGCGCCCCGCACGACCGGGTGCTCGTGATCACCTGGTGGGACGCCCCCGAGGGCCTGGCGGCGGAGCTGCCCGAACTGCCGGAGCCGGCCGCGGACCTGATCACCCGGGCGGTGCACCGCTGGCGGTTCGAGTCGGTGGAGGCCACGGGCGCGGCCTGAGGCTCCGGTCGGGACGGTGGTCGAGGCGGGCTGCGGTGAAGCTCGAAGGGCCGCCGCTAGGGTCATGTCCATGCCCCCCAGCCGTGAGCTCCCGCCCCCGCCGCCGCCCGCGCACCTGCGCGAGTGGCTGGACGAGGACGTCGTACGGGCCGACCGCGCGCGTTTCCTCGCGGAGCTGAGCCGGCGCAGCATGGGCCTGGGGCGGCTGCTGGCGCTCTGGGGCGTCGCGGCGGCCTTCGCGCTGGGCTGGGCCCTCGTCGGGCTGGCCGTGACGTCCTTCGCGGCCGGCGGGCCGCCCGGGTACCTCGCCGGCGCCGTCTGCGCGGTGGCCGGGCCGGCTGTCCTGGGAGGCGCGGGGCTCTGCTTCGCGCGGGGCGCCCGGCGGGAGCGGGAGGTGCGGCAGCTGCTGTGCGCCTGGGTCCTGGCGGGCCGGGACCCCGAGGCGGACGCCCGGCTGCGGGCCCCGGCGCGGAGCCTGGTGTGGCTGGCGGCCTCGGGGGCACTGGGCGCGGCCGGGCTCTGGCTGGCCTTCGCGCCGGCTGCGGGGGCGTGGCCGGGCACGGACACGTACGGGGAGGTGGCGTTCTCCACCGGATTCGGCATGATCCTGTGGATCACCGCCCTGCTGGGGCTGGCCAAGGCCGCCACCCACCACCGCTGGACGCACGGCCCCGCCCCGGAGTTCCAGCCCCGCCGGCGCCGGTCGGCAGAATCCAGCCCCGCCGGCGTGTGAGGCGCGGGGGTCCGGGGACGGAGCCCCCGGATGGCCCGGGCGCAGCCCGGGGCCGCCTGCGCGGCGGCGCGGCAGCGTGACCCGTCACCCCCGGCCAGGGGAAGGGTGGCCGATCAGCATCGACGGGGCTCCCGCCACCCGGGTCAGGAAGACCGTCGCGGAGTTCGGCCCCTGCGGCTTGACCTTCTTGCGCAGTTCCTCCGGCTCGATCGCGGACCCCCGCTTCTTCACCGTCAGGATCCCGACCTCCCGCTCGCGCAGCAGCGCCTTCAGCTTCTTCAGCCCGAACGGCAGCACGTCCGTGATCTCGTACGCCGTCGCGTACGGCGTCGCGCGCAGTTCGTCGGCGGTGATGTACGCGATGGTCGGGTCGATCAGCCGGCCGGCCAGCTGCTCGGCCACCTCCGCCACGAGGTGCGCGCGGATCACGGCCCCGTCGGGTTCGTACAGCCAGCGTCCGACCGGCCCGGCCTGCGGGTCCGGCAGCGGTTCGGCGGTCTCCAGGCCGCGCGGCCCCGGCAGCAGGGTGGCCCGTACCGTCCCCGGGGCGGTGCCGAACCACAGCACGGCCTCCTTCACGTCCCCGTGGTCGGAGATCCACTCGGCCTCGGCCTCGGCCGGGACCGCCTCGTGCGGGATCCCGGGCGCGATCTTGATGGCGGCGTACCGGGCCGCACGGGCCGTCTCCACCGCCCAGGACAGCGGGGGCGAGTAGGCCTCCGGGTCGAAGACGCGGCCGCGCCCTCCCCGCCGCGCGGGGTCGATGAAGACGGCGTCGTAGGAGGACACGTCCACCGCCGTCACATCGGCCTCGCGGACCTCGATCAGGTCCGCCAGCCCCAGCGCGTCGGCGTTGGCGCGGGCCACGGCTACCGTCAGCGGGTCGCGGTCCACGGCCAGGACCCGGATCCCGCGCCGGGCCAGGGCCAGGGCGTCCCCGCCGATCCCGCAGCACAGGTCCGCGACGCTCCGTACGCCCAGCTCCGCGAGCCGCTCGGCGCGGTACGCGGCCACCGGCGCGCGGGTGGCCATCTCGCCGCCGCCCGGGGTGAAGTACATGCGGAACGCGTCCTCGGCCCCGAACTTCGCCACCGCGCGCTGCCTCAGCCGGGCCTGCCCGAGCGCGGCCGACACCAGCCCGGCGGGGTGCTCGCGGCGCAGCCGGGTGGCCACGGCGAGCTCCTGGGCGGGGTCGTGGTCGCGGAGCGAGTCGAGGAGAGCGCGGCCCTCGGGGGTGAGGAGCGCGGCGAAGTCTTCGGGAGTCACCGCTCCATTGTGGGCCAGCCGGTGGAAGGCAGGGCCCGGGCCGTGGTGTCGTCCGGGGCGCGGCGCCGCGCGGTGCGAGGATCCGCTGCTATGCAGCTTGTACGACAAAAGGGAAATACTGCGCAGTTTGGTCACCGGCTCGCGGGACGCCCGCGCGGCCGGTACGGGGTGGCCCTGGCCGCACTGCTCGTCGCCGCCCTGGGCACGGGCTGCGGCTCCGCGGAGCCCGCCAAGCCGGCCAAGGGCAAGCCCGGCGCCGCCGAGGCGGGCGGCGCGGCGGGCGCGCTCGCCAATCCGGCCGAGGAGCTCAAGGCCGCCCAGCAGGCCCGGATCGCCGCCGCGAAGAAGTGGCGGCTGGCCAAGCCACCGCTCCTGGCCCCGGCCGCGCCGAAGACGAAGCCCGAGATCACCACCCGCGAGGGCTTCGAGGTCGAGGACCAGGACGAACTCCCCCCGGTCTTCACCACCGTCCCGACCGAGGACAAGGTCGTCTTCCTGACCGTGGACGACGGGGCCGAGAAGGACCCCGAGTTCATCAGGATGATGCGGGAGCTGAAGATCCCGTACACGGCGTTCCTCAGCGACTACCTCGTACGCGACAACTACCCCTACTTCAAGGAGATGCAGGCGGCGGGTGTCACCCTGAACAACCACACCCTCAACCACCGCTACATGCCGGGGCTCTCCTACGAGCAGCAGCGCGAGGAGATCTGCGGCCAGCAGGACACCATCCAGAAGCAGTTCGGCAAGCGGCCCTCGCTCTTCCGCCCGCCGTACGGCAACTACAACCAGGACACGCTGCGCGCCGCCAAGTCCTGCGGCATCAAGGCGGTTCCGCTGTGGAACGCCGAGGCGTTCGTGAACCGGATGGACTACCGCGAATGGGACCGCGACCTGCACCCCGGTGACATCATCCTCACGCACTTCCGGGGCCGGGAGGACTGGAAGGGCACGATGCCTGACATGATCCGTCATGTCATGAAGACCGTCACGGACAAGGGATATGCCGTGGCCCGCCTGGAGGACTACTTGTGAGGTACGCGCGCCGGTTCGTAGCCGGGACGCTGACGGCCGGCGCGCTCGCGCTGTCCCTGACGGGATGCGGGAACAGCGTGGATCCCATCGAACGACTGGGCCGCAAGACCGCGCAGGACACCGCTTCCCCGTCGGCCTCCCCGTCCGTGCCGGCCCCCGCGGCGAGCTCCGCGAAGGCCGGTACGGCGGGGGACGAGGCCTACCGGAAGTGGGGTCTGACGGCCCCCGTCCAGTACGCCCCCAAGCCGGCCCAGAAGCCCCAGCTCCCCAAGGCCGCCCCGGGCAAGGCGGCCGTACTGGACCGAATACCCGTCGCGCCGACGGAGAAGGTCGTCTTCCTGACCTTCGACGACGGCGCCGAGAAGGACCCCGAGTTCCTGAAGATGGCGGCGGACCTGAAGCTGCCGATCAGCATGTTCCTGACGGACAACGTGGCTTCCGCGGACTACGGGCACTTCGAGAAGCTGCGCGACAACGGCTCCGGCAGCACGATAAACAACCACACCCTGACGCATCCGAACCTGCGCACCCTGCCCTTCGCGGCGCAGAAGAAGGAGATATGCGGCCAGCAGGAGCGCCTGGAGAAGCGCTTCGGCAAGCGCCCGCCCCTCTTCCGGCCCCCGTTCGGCAACTACAACGACGACACCCTCAAGGCCGCCGCGGAGTGCGGGGCCCCGACGGTCGTCCTGTGGCGGGCGTCGATGCAGATCAACGACTTCCAGTACGCGGAGGGCTCCGCCCTCAAGCCGGGTGACATCATCCTGGCCCACTTCCGCGGCCGCTCGGAACTCAAGGGCGCGACCGAGACCCAGATGACGACGCGGATGCTCCAGCGGATACAGGAGCAGGGCTACCGGATCGCCCGGCTGGAGGACTACCTGTAGGGCGGAAGGGCCGGGGGCGCCTCCGCGAGTGGGACGGGCCTGGCCCACACCGGTGGTCTTCGTCGTGCGTCCGTGGGAGCGGTGGAGCGCCCGGCGGCGGGCGGCTAACCGGCGGAGCGGTCGGTGAGGGGACGGCGGCGCTGGGCGGGGTCGGTCAGGGCCAGCGGCTGCCATACGCCGTCGGGGTGGTAGAGGTTGGTGCCGGGCGGCACGATCTCGTCGATCCGGTCCAGCACCGCGTCGTCCAGGACCAGGTCCGCCCCCTTGAGCGCGGCCTCCAGCTGCTCGGCCGTCCGCGGACCGATGATCACCGAGGTGACGGCCGGGTGCGCGAGCGGGAAGGCCAGGGCGAGTTCCGGCACCGTGCGGCCGATGCCGTCCGCCACCTCGGCCAGCTTCTCGACGGCCTCCAGCTTGGCGACGTTCCCCGGGATCGAGAGGTCGAAGCGCGCGGGATGCAGCGCGGCGCGGCCGGTCGTCATGTCGATGTCACGGCCCAGCCGGTGCTTGCCGCTCAGGAAGCCGGAGGCCAGCGGGCTCCAGGTCAGCACCCCCATGCCGTAGCGCCGGGCCGTCGGCAGCACGTCCCGCTCCACGCCGCGCGCGAGGATCGAGTACGGGGGCTGCTCGGTGCGCAGCCGCGGCAGCCCGCGGCGCTCGGCCACGTGGTGCGCCTCGGCGATCTGCTCGGCGGGGAAGGTGGAGCAGCCGAACGCCCGGATCTTCCCGGCCCTGACCAGGTCGCCGAGGACGGACAGGGTCTCCTCGATGTCGGTCGAGGGGTCGGGCCGGTGCACCTGGTAGAGGTCGATCCAGTCGGTGCCGAGCCGCCCCAGGCTCTCCTCCACGGCCCGGGTGATCCAGCGGCGCGAATTGCCGCTCCGGTTGCGGCCCTCGCCCATCTGGAAGTGCACCTTGGTGGACAGCACGACGTCGTCGCGCCGCCCCTTGAGCGCCTTCCCGACGATCGTCTCGGACTCGCCGGCGGAGTACATGTCGGCGGTGTCCACGAAGTTGACGCCCTGGTCGAGGGCGGTGTGGATGATTCGTACGCAGTCGTCGTGGTCGGGGTTGCCCACCGCGCCGAACATCATCGTGCCGAGGCAGTACGCACTCACCTCGATGCCGGTCCCACCCAGATTTCGGTATCGCATGGTCATACCGGCGGACCCTAGGGCCTGGAGCGCACTCCAGGTCAACCCCCGGCCGCCCGTCCCGGGCCGGCAGGGGTCAGGTGGCGGCGGGTTCGGACGCCAGGATGGCCAGAAGGCCGGGGAAGCGGGACTCGAGGTCGGCTCGACGCAGGGCCGCCATCCGGCTGTTGCCCCGGTCGACCTGGTGGATCAGGCCCGCCTCGCGCAGGGTCCGGAAGTGGTGGGTGACCGTCGCCTTCGAGACGGGGAGCGCGAACGAGGCGCAGGTGCGCGCCGTCCCCTCCGGGGCGGTGGCCAGCTCGCGCACGACGCGGCGGCGCAGCGGGTCGGCGAGCGCGGCCAGGACCTTGCCGAGCTCGATCTCCTCGACGGCCGGGTGGCCCTCGTCGTCGGGCATGGTGGCGACCCCTTCCCTCAGGTATGGATTGGATCTTACCTGCGGCGGCTGCTACCGTCCGGCAGGTACGAATCCAGTCGTACCTACTGATGGGGAGAACTCCGATGGACCAGCTCGTCACGGTCATGGGCACCGCCCGCCCCAAGCCCGAACGCGCCGCGGAGCTGATGCGGTTGCTGCTCTCCTTCGTGGAGCCCACCCGCCAGGAGCCGGGCTGCCTCGAGTACCACTTCCACGAGGACCGGGAGGAGCCCGGCGTGTTCGTCTTCTACGAGGTGTGGCGCAGCCGGGCCGACCTGGACGCCCACCTCGCCCTGCCGCACCTGCGGGACTTCTGGGAGCGCCGGATGGACTACCTGGCCACGGACCTCGAACTCCGCTTCCTGGAGATGCGCAGCCCCCACGGCCACTAGGCCCTCCCCACCCCCGCGACCACGGGGGTGATCGTGGTCTCCGCCGGGCCGAGGGCGTCGGCCTCGCGTTGGCGTTCCGCGCTGTCGCTGATGCGGAGGAGCAGGGCGATCATGATCCAGTTGGCCAGGAGGGAGGAGCCGCCCTTCGCCAGGAAGGGGAGCGCCTTGCCGGTCAGGGGGATCAGGCCCGTGACGCCGCCGGCGACCACGAAGACCTGGAGCGCCAGTGCCGCCGCCAGGCCCACCGCCAGCAGCTTGCCGAAGGGGTCCCGCGCGGCCAGCGCCATGCGCAGGCCCCGCTGGACCAGCAGGGCGTAGACGAGCAGGACGGCCATGACCCCCGCCAGGCCGAGCTCCTCGCCGACCGTCGTCAGGATGAAGTCGCTGCGGCCCGCGAACTTGATCAGCTCCGGGTGGCCCAGGCCGAGGCCCGTGCCCGAGACGCCGCCGGTGCCGAAGCTGAACAGCGCCTGCGCGGACTGCTCCGAGTTCAGGCCCGGCGGAGGGTTCGGCGAGTAGATCGCCAGTGGGTTCAGCCAGGCCGCGACGCGCGCCTTGACGTGGGGTTCGGTCGAACCCACCACGAAGGCCCCCGCCGCCGCCATGAGCAGGCCGCACACGATCCAGCTGGTGCGCTCGGTGGCGACGTACAGCATCACCACGAAGACGCCGAAGAAGATCAGCGACGTGCCGAGGTCGCGCTCGAAGACCAGGACGAGCAGCGACAGGATCCACACCGTGATGATCGGTCCGAGCTGGCGCATGGGGGGCAGCCGCACGCCCAGGAACCTGCGGCCCGTCAGGGCCAGCGAGTCCCGGTGGACGACCAGGTAGCCGGCGAAGAAGACAGCGATCATGATCTTCACGAACTCGCCGGGCTGGAGCGAGAAACCGAACAGGATGATCCAGCGCTTCGCGCCGTACGTGTCCGCGCCGAAGAACGCGGGGGCGATCAGCAGCACCAGCGCGACGGCCATGGTGATGTAGATGAAGCGCTGGAGCAGCCGGTGGTCCCGCAGCAGCGCCACCACGAGGAGGCAGGCGGCGACCCCGACCACCGTCCACAGCAGTTGGTCGGGCGCGTTGGCCGTCGAGTCCCAGCGCTCGATGTAGCCCTGGTCGAGCCGGTGGATCAGCACCAGCCCGAGCCCCGTCAGCAGCATGGCGAGCGGGAAGACCAGCGGATCCGCGTACGCCGCGAACCGGCGGATGCCCAGGTGTCCCACCAGGGACAGCAGCGTCATGCTGATGACGAAGCTGGTGAGGTGCTGCGGCAGCTCGCCGTTCATGGCCAGCCCGGCGCTGACGTGGCCGAACACGGCGATGCCGATGACCAGGAGCAGCAGCAGCGCTTCGGTGCGGCGGCGGGCGCCCGCCACCGTCAGGGGCCTCAGGCCGCGCACGGGACGCCGCCGCCGGCGAGGGCGCCCGCCTCCGGCTGCGGAGGGGGCGGCGGCGGGGCGGATGAACGCGCGGGGGGAGGGGGAGGAGAAGACGGTGCGCCGCCCGGAGCGGCCGGGGTCGTCGCAGCGGTCGACCTGGGGCCGTTCTGCTCGGCATTGCGGCGCTTTATCTTCATATCGTCTAAGACGTTCACACCCCCGCTGTGGTTCCTTGCCCGGCGGACGGGCCCGGAGGGTCGGTGTTCAGCCGAACGGGGGGTTCGGCGGCCGGAATACGTGGAACCGACGGTCCGTGTTGGCACTCCGCTTGACCGAGTGCTAATCGCCGGAATAGTCTCGCACCTGGCACTCGCCCCTGGTGAGTGCCAACACAGCGACAGGCAGGTCCGGCACCCGCGACGACGGATCGACCTGGTCGCCACCTCAGACAGTTAACCCCGGATCTCCGAAGGGGGAGGTCGGATCGTGACGACCGCCAGCTCCAAGGTTGCCATCAAGCCGCTTGAGGACCGCATTGTGGTCCAGCCGCTCGACGCCGAGCAGACCACGGCCTCCGGCCTGGTCATCCCGGACACCGCGAAGGAGAAGCCCCAGGAGGGCGTCGTCCTCGCGGTGGGCCCGGGCCGCTTCGAGGACGGCCAGCGTCTCCCGCTGGACGTCAGCGTCGGCGACATCGTGCTGTACAGCAAGTACGGCGGCACCGAAGTGAAGTACAGCGGCGAGGAGTACCTCGTCCTCTCGGCTCGCGACGTGCTCGCGATCGTCGAGAAGTAATTCGCTTCACGAAGTTTGCTTGAGCTGCGCCCCTGGTCACCCCGCTGATTTGCCGGGCGGCGAGGGGCGCGGTTCGTTAAACCCGATTTTTCGAGAGGGCTGAACCGCTCCCATGGCGAAGATCCTGAAGTTCGACGAGGACGCCCGTCGCGCCCTCGAGCGCGGCGTCAACAAGCTTGCCGACACGGTCAAGGTGACGATCGGCCCCAAGGGCCGCAACGTCGTCATCGACAAGAAGTTCGGCGCCCCCACCATCACCAACGACGGTGTCACCATCGCCCGCGAGGTCGAGCTGGACGACCCGTACGAGAACCTGGGCGCGCAGCTGGTGAAGGAGGTGGCGACCAAGACCAACGACATCGCGGGTGACGGCACCACCACCGCGACCGTGCTGGCCCAGGCGCTGGTCCGCGAGGGTCTGCGCAACGTCGCCGCCGGCGCCTCCCCGGCCGCCCTGAAGAAGGGCATCGACGCCGCGGTCAAGGCCGTGTCCGAGGAGCTCCTCGCGACCGCCCGCCCGATCGAGGACAAGTCCGACATCGCCGCCGTGGCCGCGCTCTCCGCGCAGGACGCCCAGGTCGGCGAGCTCATCGCCGAGGCGATGGACAAGGTCGGCAAGGACGGTGTCATCACCGTCGAGGAGTCCAACGCCTTCGGCCTGGAGCTCGAGTTCACCGAGGGCATGGCCTTCGACAAGGGCTACCTCTCCCCCTATATGGTCACCGACCAGGAGCGTATGGAGGCCGTCCTCGACGACCCGTACATCCTGATCAACCAGGGCAAGATCTCCTCCATCCAGGACCTCCTGCCGCTGCTGGAGAAGGTCATCCAGGCGGGTGGCTCCAAGCCGCTGCTGATCATCGCCGAGGACGTCGAGGGCGAGGCCCTCTCCACCCTCGTCGTCAACAAGATCCGCGGCACCTTCAACGCGGTCGCGGTCAAGGCCCCCGGCTTCGGTGACCGCCGCAAGGCGATGCTCCAGGACATGGCGACCCTCACCGGTGCCACCGTCATCGCCGAGGAGGTCGGCCTCAAGCTCGACCAGGCCGGTCTGGACGTGCTGGGCTCCGCCCGCCGCGTGACCATCTCCAAGGACGACACGACCATCGTCGACGGTGGCGGCAACGCCGCTGACGTCGCGGGCCGCGTCAACCAGATCAAGGCCGAGATCGAGTCCACGGACTCGGACTGGGACCGCGAGAAGCTGCAGGAGCGCCTGGCGAAGCTCGCCGGCGGCGTCTGCGTCATCAAGGTCGGCGCCGCCACCGAGGTGGAGCTGAAGGAGAAGAAGCACCGCCTCGAGGACGCCATCTCGGCGACCCGCGCCGCGGTCGAGGAGGGCATCGTCTCCGGCGGTGGCTCCGCGCTCGTCCACGCCGTCAAGGTCCTCGAGGGCAACCTCGGCCTGGCCGGCGACGAGGGCACGGGTGTCGCGGTCGTCCGCCGCGCCGCGGTCGAGCCGCTGCGCTGGATCGCCGAGAACGCCGGCCTCGAGGGCTACGTCATCACCTCGAAGGTCGCCGAGCTCGACAAGGGCCAGGGCTTCAACGCCGCCACCGGCGAGTACGGCGACCTGGTCAAGGCCGGCGTCATCGACCCGGTCAAGGTCACCCGCTCCGCGCTGGAGAACGCCGCGTCCATCGCCTCCCTGCTGCTCACGACCGAGACCCTGGTCGTCGAGAAGCCGGCCGAGGAAGAGGCCGAGGCCGGTCACGGCCACGGTCACGGCCACAGCCACTGAGGCCCGCGGGCTGACGCCTGACGCGCAGCCCTTCGCGCCCGACGCGTGAAAAGGCCCTGGTCACCACTGCCGAGCGGTGGTGACCAGGGCCTTTGCGCGTGCGGCGTTGCGGCTACATGGCGCCCAGCTGCTTCATGAGGCCCATGGCGTCGTAGTGCCACCAGCCTTCCTTGATCATTCCGTCCTCGCAGCGGAAGACGGTCGTACCGGTCATCGTGCAGCTCTTGCCGGTCGGGGCGATGCCCATGAACTCGCCCTTGTGGGTGCCCTCCCAGGTCCACAGCGTGGTGACGTAGTCGTCCTGGGCCATCTGCGCGTTGCGGGTGAAGGTGAAGTCGAAGCCGCCCCGCCACATCTCGACGTCCTCGCGCATTCCTTCGGGACCGGTCTTGTCCTGGGGGTTCCCGATGTCGTGGTCGCGGTAGTCCGGCGCGAAGATCTCGTCGGCGACCGACATGTCGCCCTTCATCGCCATCTCCTCGAACATGCGGTTCGCGAGCCGCGTGTTGAGGTGCTCGTCACGGACGACGTCCAGGTTGGTGAAGGTGGGCATCCCCTCGCAGAGGGACATCATCTCCTGGAACATCCTGTCCGTTTCCGGGAGCTGAGAGTTCTTCATGGCGTCTTCGTACGAGGGGAATTCGACCATGTCCACGTAGTGGTCGTCGGCTTCGCGGTCCTTGCCCACGACGCTGTGGGTGACGGTGCGCTTGCCCTGGCTCTGCGAGACGTACTGGTCCAGCAGCCTGTTGAGGTCGTCCTGCCGGCGCGTCTTGTAATCGATGATCTGTACGAATGTCATGGCCGTCTCCCGGGCTGGATGGGACATGTCCATTTTAGGAATAATTCCCCCATTCGGCCGGTCTACCGGCGGGTCACCGGCAGATCGCCCGGCAGGTCACCCGCCAGATCAGCCGACGGGCTCCCCGCTCACTGCGGCCCGTACTTGCGGCCCGTCCGCGAGGAGACGCCGCCCAGCAGCCCGCGCGGCGTCAGCTTCACCACGCCCATCAGCGCCTTGTAGCGCGGGTCCGGGATCGACACGGTCCTGCCGCGCGCCAGGTCGGCCAGCGCGGCGGCCACCAGCTTGTCCGCGTCCAGCCACAGCCAGCCCGGGATGTTGTCCGTGCCCATGCCGGCCCGCTGGTGGAACTCGGTCCGCACGAAGCCGGGGCACAGGGCCATCAGGCGCACCCCGGTCCCGCCGAGGTCCCGCGCCGCGCCCTGGGTGAACTGCACGACCCAGGCCTTGCTGGCGCCGTAGGTGCCGCGCGGTACGAAGGCGGCCACCGAGGCCACGTTGATGACCCCGCCGCGGCCGCGCGAGCGCATCGACTCCGTCGCCGCCGAGGTCAGCCGCAGCACCGCCTCGATGTGCACCTTCAGCATGGTCAGCTCGTCGGCCATCGAGACCTCGAGGTAGCGGCCCTTGTTGCCGAAGCCCGCGTTGTTGACGAGCAGGTCCACCGGGTGCGTACGGTCCCCGAGGCGGGTCTCGACGGATGCGATGCCCTCCTCGGTGGACAGGTCCGCGGCCAGTACCTCGGCCTCGATGCCGTGCCGGTCGTGCAGTTCGGTGGCCTGCTCGGCCAGCCGCTCGGTGTCGCGGGCCACCAGTACGAGGTTGTGGCCCTGGGAGGCGAGCCGCCGGGCGAAGGCGGCACCGATGCCCGCCGTGGATCCAGTGATCAGCGCAGTCGTCATGTGCGCAAAATAGCCGCCCGCGTCGGCCCCCGTCCGTCCCCGGTCGTCCTTGCCCAAAGCGGCGGCGGGATATTGGCGCCAGGATCAAAGCCGGCCTTATGCTCGAAGGGTGATTGAGGCACGCCACCTGCGGATCCTGCGCGCTGTCGCCGGGACCGGTTCCTTCTCCGCCGCCGCCCGCGAGCTCGGCTGCACCCAGCCCGCCGTCTCCCAGCAGATGAAGGCGCTGGAACAGTCGGCCGGCACCCCGCTGCTCGTGCGCACCGGCCGCGAGATGCGGCTGACCCAGGCGGGCGAGGCGCTGGTGCGGCACGCCGCCGGGATCCTGGCCGGGCTGACGGCCGCCGAGGAGGAGGTCGCGGCCATCGCCGGGCTGCGCGCGGGGCGGGTCAGGCTCGTCTCCTTCCCGAGCGGCAGCTCCACGCTGGTGCCGACGGCGCTCGCGGCGATGCGCGCCGAGCACCCGGGGACCCGTATCTCCCTCGTCGAGGCGGAGCCGCCGCGGTCGGTGGAGATGCTGCGCGAGGGCGACTGCGACGTGGCGCTGGCCTTCCGGTACGGAGGGGACGGACCGGCGGCGGGCAGCGCGGCCGAGTGGGAGGACCTGGTCGTCACGCCGCTGCTGACCGACCGGCTCGTCGGGCTGGTTCCCGAGGGCCACGCGCTGGCCGGCGCCGGGCGGGTGGGCATGGCGGAGCTGGCCGGGGAGCCGTGGATCGCGGGCTGCCCGCGCTGCCGCCGCCACCTGGTGGAGGTGTGCGAGGGGGCGGGGTTCACCCCGCGGATCGACTTCGCCACCGACGACTACCCGGCCGTGGTGGGACTGGTCGGCGCGGGGCTGGGGGTGGCGGTGCTGCCGGAGCTGGCGGTGGAGTCCGTACGGGCGAAGGGCGTGAGCATCCTGGCCGTCGAGCCGGTCGTGGAGCGGGAGATCGTGGCGCTGACCCTGCCGGACCTGGCGCGCGTACCGGCCGTGGCGGCGACCCTGGGCGAGCTGGTGCGGGCCGCCGCGCGCTGACCGTACGGGGGTGTACGGCCGGACGGGTGACGGCCCGGACCGGAGTCGGTCGCGACACGCCCGGAAGCGCGCGCGGATACGAGGCAACGATTCTTCGGATGGATGTTCGTCGGGGGTGTCCGCTTCGAGGGTGTGTGCGTCGGGCGTCCGGCCGGCCGTCAGTGCGGAGGGAGGGGGCCGATCGTGCTGGAGGCGGGGATCAGGCGGTGGCGTGCGCGGCCCATCAGCTCCTCGCGTTCGTCCTCGGTGAGCCCTCCCCAGACCCCGTAGGGCTCGCGGACGGCGAGTGCGTGCGCCGCGCATTCCGAACGCACCGGGCAGCGCATGCAGACCTCTTTAGCCGAGGCCTCGCGCGCACTCCTGGCCGCGCCCCGCTCGCCTTCCGGGTGGAAGAAGAGGGAGCTGTCGACTCCGCGGCAGGCGGCCAGCAGCTGCCAGTCCCACAGGTCGGCGTTCGGTCCGGGGAGGCGGGAGAAATCTGCCATGGGTAGTCCTCTTGGTGCCGGTACTGAGGCGGATACGGTCCATGTCTCCACACCTACTGTCGTAGTAGATGTAAATATGACTCATTGGGAATCTAGCCTCAGACACATGGCAAACGGAAGGAAAGCCGCCAAATAGGGCATACCTCCAGATGGAGGACAGATGGCTGGTGGCTCCGGCACGGTGATCGCTTCCTCACGTAGAGTGCCGAAGGTGTCCGTCCGACCCGTAACTCTTTCGAGTGACCATCGTTGAGAGAGCGAGTGCGGTTGAAACGAGAAGTTCCCGGACAGGTGTCCGAGGGCGTCGACCGCACAGGTGACGATACGTACCCAGCCTGGAGGCTCAAGGTGACGCGCATCAGCAGCTGCGGAGGGCGGTCATGACTTCCGTCCTCGTCTGCGACGACTCCCCGCTTGCCCGAGAGGCGCTCCGTCGCGCGGTTGCCACCGTGCCCGGCGTCGAGCGTGTGACGACGGCTGCCAACGGCGAGGAAGTCCTCCGCCGCTGGGGTGCCGACCGCTCCGACCTGATTCTGATGGATGTACGGATGCCCGGCCTGGGCGGTGTCGAGACGGTCCGCCGGCTCCTGTCCGCCGACCCCGGTGCCCGCATCATCATGCTCACGGTCGCCGAGGACCTGGACGGCGTGGCCCTCGCGGTCGCCGCCGGCGCCCGCGGCTACCTGCACAAGGACGCCTCGCGCGCCGAGCTGCGGGCCACGGTCACCCAGGCGCTCGCCGACCCCACCTGGCGGCTGGCGCCCCGGCGCCTGCGCTCGGCCGAGATGGGGGCCGCCCCCACCCTGACCGCGCGCGAGATCCAGGTCCTGGAGGGCATGAGCCACGGCCGGTCCAACGCGGAGATCGGGCGCGAGCTCTTCCTCTCCGAGGACACGGTCAAGACGCACGCCCGCAGGCTGTTCAAGAAGCTCGGCGCCTCCGACCGGGCGCACGCGGTGGCACTCGGCTTCCGCTGGGGTCTCGTCCGCTGACCACGGCACCGGCGGCCGGCGCGGCCGGTCCCGTCCGCCGCCGGCGGGCGGGGGCGGCGGGCGTCCGCCCGCGCCGCCGGAGGGGCGGTCCCGCCGCACCCGGTGTTCCGCCGGGGATTGGCGGGGCACAATCCGGGGGACGTGTCGCTTCGGGCGCGATGCCGCATCCTTGATGGTGTGCCGCATTCTTGGAGAGGTCGAGTCCTCCGGGACGACGATTCGGGCCGAGCGGAGGGGAGGGCGCAGATGACGAGTTCCGGCGCACCCGCTCATAACGCTTCGATGCACAACACGGACCGCGGTGCCGCGAACGCTTCCGCGCCAAGGCACCATGGATTGATGCGCGACGACGAGGCCCCGGGGTCACCTGCGGCCACAGGCCCCACCGGCGCCGCCAAGGGCGGCAACGCCGGGGCCGTCGGCGCGCTCGTACGCCGTGCGGTCGAGGGGGACGAGCAGGCCACGCACGACCTCCTGGCCTTCGTGCACCCGCTCGCCCTGCGCTACTGCCGCACCCGGCTGTCGCGGCTGCCGGGTGACGCCCGTCACTTCGTGGAGGACCTCGCGCAGGAGGTCTGCGTGGCGGTGCTGATGGCCCTGCCCCGCTACCGGGACACCGGCCGGCCCTTCGAGGCCTTCGTCTTCGCCATCGCCGCGCACAAGGTCGCCGACCTGCAACGCGCCGCCATGCGGCACCCCGGCAGCACGGCCGTGCCCTCCGACGAGATGCCGGAGCGGCCGGACGACTCGCTGGGCCCGGAGGAGCGCGCGCTGCTCAGCAGCGACGCCGCCTGGGCCAAGAAGCTCCTGGCGAACCTGCCGGAGAACCAGCGCGAGCTGCTCGTCCTGCGGGTGGCCGTCGGGCTGACCGCGGAGGAGACCGGTCAGATGCTCGGGATGTCCCCGGGCGCGGTGCGGGTGGCCCAGCACCGCGCGCTCAGCCGGCTGCGCGCGCTCGCCGAGCAGTGATTGCCGAGCGGTGATCGCCAAGAGGTGATCGCCGCGCTCGGAGGTGCGTGTTCCGTTTCGCTCCCTTTCTGTCGTAGGAACCGACGAATCTTCTGGTTGACCTTGGTCGTGGAATGAGACGCCTCGGGATCCCGTTAGCATGGACATCCGCGCTGAGCAAGACCATTTGGGAAGGTGTCATGACCGCCGACGGAGTGCCCGACAAATTCGCCACGCTCGGACTGACCTACGACGACGTGCTGCTGCTGCCGGGCGCGTCGGACATGGCCCCCGATGAGATCGACACCTCTTCCCTCATCTCGCGCAACGTCCGGGTGAACGTTCCGCTGCTGTCCGCCGCCATGGACAAGGTCACCGAGGCCCGCATGGCCATCGCGATGGCCCGCCAGGGCGGCGTCGGCGTACTGCACCGCAACCTCTCCATCGCCGACCAGGCCAACCAGGTCGACCTGGTCAAGCGCTCCGAGTCCGGCATGGTCACCGACCCGATCACGGTGCACCCGGACGCGACGCTGCGCGAGGCCAACGAGCTCTGCGGGAAGTTCCGCATCTCCGGCGTCCCGGTCACCGACCCGGCGGGCAAGCTGCTCGGCATCGTCACCAACCGCGACATGGCCTTCGAGCCGGACCGCAGCCGCCAGGTGCGCGAGGTCATGACCCCGATGCCGCTGGTCACCGGCAAGGTCGGCATCTCCGGCGTGGACGCCATGGAGCTGCTGCGCCGCCACAAGATCGAGAAGCTGCCGCTGGTCGACGACGCGGGCATCCTCAAGGGCCTCATCACGGTCAAGGACTTCGTCAAGGCCGAGCAGTACCCGAACGCCGCCAAGGACAAGGAAGGCCGGCTGCTCGTCGGCGCCGCCGTCGGTGTCGCCGGCGACGCGTACGAGCGCGCCCAGGCCCTGATCGAGGCGGGCGCCGACTTCATCGTCGTCGACACCGCCCACGGCCACTCCCGCCTGGTCGGCGACATGGTCGCCAAGATCAAGTCGAACTCCGGCGTGGACGTCATCGGCGGCAACGTCGCCACCCGCGACGGCGCCCAGGCCCTCATCGACGCCGGCTGCGACGGCATCAAGGTCGGCGTCGGCCCCGGCTCCATCTGCACCACCCGCGTCGTCGCCGGCATCGGCGTCCCGCAGGTCACCGCCATCTACGAGGCCTCCCTGGCCGCCAAGGCCGCGGGCGTCCCCGTCATCGGCGACGGTGGCCTCCAGTACTCCGGCGACATCGCCAAGGCCCTGGTCGCGGGCGCCGACACGGTGATGCTCGGCTCGCTGCTCGCGGGCTGCGAGGAGTCCCCGGGCGAGCTGCTCTTCATCAACGGCAAGCAGTTCAAGTCCTACCGCGGCATGGGCTCGCTCGGCGCGATGCAGACCCGCGGCGACCGCAAGTCCTTCTCCAAGGACCGCTACTTCCAGGAAGGGGTCGGCGGCGACGACAAGCTGATCCCCGAGGGCATCGAGGGCCAGGTCCCCTACCGCGGCCCGCTCTCCGCGGTGGTCCACCAGCTGGTCGGCGGCCTGCGCCAGTCGATGTTCTACGTCGGCGGCCGCACCGTCCCCGAGCTCCAGGACCGGGGCCGCTTCGTGCGGATCACCTCGGCGGGCCTCAAGGAGAGCCACCCGCACGACATTCAGATGACCGTGGAAGCACCGAACTACTCCCGCAAGGGCTGACCGGCTCCCGGAGGGGCGGACCCGCGCTCGGCGGGTCCGCCCCTTCGCCGTGCGTCCGTACAGCGGTCACCGGAACGCGGGTCCCCGCCGTTCGGGGATACTGGACGGGCAGACCCAGAGGAAAGGCCACCACACGTGACTGAGATCGAGATCGGGCGCGGCAAGCGCGGCCGCCGGGCGTACGCCTTCGACGACATCGCCATCGTCCCCAGCCGGCGTACGCGGGACCCGAAGGAGGTCTCGATCGCCTGGCAGATCGACGCGTACCGCTTCGAGCTCCCCTTCCTGGCCGCCCCCATGGACTCGGTGGTCTCCCCGCAGACCGCGATCCGCATCGGCGAGCTCGGCGGCCTCGGCGTGCTGAACCTCGAAGGCCTGTGGACCCGCTACGAGGACCCGCAGCCGCTGCTCGACGAGATCGCGGAGCTGGACGAGGCGACCGCCACCCGCCGCCTCCAGGAGATCTACGAGGCGCCGATCCAGGCCGACCTGATCGGGCAGCGGATCAAGGAGGTCCGCGACTCCGGCGTCGTGACCGCCGCCGCGCTCTCCCCGCAGCGCACCGCGCAGTTCTCCAAGGCCGTCGTCGAGGCGGGCGTCGACATCTTCGTGATCCGCGGCACCACCGTGTCGGCGGAGCACGTCTCCGGTGCCGCCGAGCCGCTCAACCTCAAGCAGTTCATCTACGAGCTCGACGTCCCGGTCATCGTCGGCGGCTGCGCCACCTACACGGCGGCCCTGCACCTGATGCGCACCGGCGCGGCGGGCGTCCTCGTCGGCTTCGGCGGCGGCGCCGCGCACACCACGCGCAACGTGCTCGGCATCCAGGTCCCGATGGCCACCGCCGTCGCCGACGTGGCCGCGGCGCGCCGCGACTACATGGACGAGTCCGGCGGCCGTTACGTGCACGTCATCGCCGACGGCGGCGTGGGCTGGTCGGGCGACATCCCGAAGGCCGTGGCCTGCGGCGCGGACGCCGTGATGATGGGCTCCCCGCTGGCCCGCGCCGCCGACGCGCCGGGCAAGGGCAACCACTGGGGCATGGAGGCCGTCCACGAGGACGTGCCGCGCGGCAAGAAGGTCGACCTCGGCACGGTCGGCACCACCGAGGAGATCCTCACCGGCCCGTCGCACAGCCCGGACGGCTCGATGAACCTCTTCGGCGCGTTGCGCCGCTCGATGGCCACCACCGGCTACAGCGAGCTCAAGGAGTTCCAGCGGGTCGAGGTTACGGTCGCGGACGCGGAGCACAGCCGCTGACCGGTCCAGCGCACGTACGCCGGAGGGCCGGCACCCCGAGCGGGGTGCCGGCCCTCCGGCGTGGGCGGCGTCAGTCGTTGGCCTTCTTGGCCGTTCCGACGGCGACGAGCGCGGCGAGGCCGATGTAGACGAAGGCCCAGCCGTCCAGGGAGTCCTTGGTGATGTCGTTCAGGCCGCTGATGCCGATCTTGTCGATCAGCTCGGACAGGCCGATCTTGTTGAGCTCGGCCAAGGCGAGCGCGAAGAGGAACAGCTTCCCGAGGTAGACGCCGCCGACCGACACCAGGCCCGCGACCACGGGCAGGGCCGGGTTCCGGCCGCCGATCTTCCCTGCGGCGAAGCCGACGAGGAGGCCGATGCCGATCGCGCCGAAGGACCGCTCCCGGTCGATCGCGTACATGATGCCGCCGTACGCCGCTGCGGCGATCAGGCCGGCGACGACCGCGGCGACGACGCCCAAGCCGATGTTGCCCCTGCGTGCCGGCGCCGGGGTCTCGGCGAAGTGGGCGGGTGCGGGCGGCTGGAAGTTCTGGCTCATGGAAATCCCCCCCAGGGATCATGGCGCACCCGTGCGATCAGGCATAAGTGCGGGATAAGCGACGCCGCAGGTTAGCAGGGGACGGTGGCGTTCCAAGAGGGGATTTCGGTCGGATGATCGAGCCGTAATCGGCCCGTGGACTGCTCCGGGGGCTGGTCAGAGGCGGTGGGCCGCGCCCGCCGGGCTGGCGCCGCGGGTGTCCAGCAGGAGCTGCGCCTTCACCGCCAGGCCCTGCATGTCGTACGTGCGGTGGTGCTGGAGCAGGATCGTGAGGTCGGCGTTCGCGGCGGCCTCGTAGAGCGATTCGGCGCGCGGTACCGGCTGGTCGCGGACCCGCCAGCTAGCGATGTACGGGTCGTGGTAGCTGATCTGGGCCCCGAGGTCGAGGAGCCGGCTGGCGATCTCGCCGGCCGGTGAGCCCTCCTGGTCGGCGAGGTCGGGCTTGTAGGTGACGCCCAGGAGGAGGACGCGGGCCCCGCGCGCGGACTTGCCGTGTTCGTTCAGCAGGGTGGCGGAGCGCTGGATGACGTACTGCGGCATCCGGTTGTTGATCTCCTGCGCCAGGCCGACCATGCGCAGCGGGTGGCCGGGGGTGCGGGTGGTGTGGGGGAGGTAGTTGGGGTCGAGGGGGACGCCGTGGCCGCCGACGCCGGGGCCGGGGCGGAAGGCCTGGAACCCGTACGGCTTGGTCTCGGCGCAGCGGATGACGTCCCACAGGTCGACGCCGAGGTCGTGGCAGAGGACGGCCATCTCGTTCATCAGGGCGATGTTGACGTGCCGGTAGTTGGTTTCGAGGAGCTGTACGGTCTCGGCCTCGCGCAGCCCGCGGGCGCGGACGACCTTGTCGGTGAGCCGGGCGTAGAAGGCGTGCGCGGACTCGGTGCAGGCGGGGGTGAGGCCGCCGATCACCCGGGGGGTGTTGGAGATGGTGTGCGTCCGGTTGCCCGGGTCCAGGCGGCTGGGGGAGTAGGCCAGGTGGAAGTCCCGGCCGGCCCGCAGGCCCGAGCCCTCTTCGAGTACGGGCCGCAGGTAGTCCTCCGTGACGCCCGGGTGGGCGGCGGACTCCAGGATGACGGTGGTGTGCGGGCGCAGCCGGGCGGCGAGGGTGCGGCCCGCCTCGCCGACGGCGCCGAGGTCGAGCGCGCGGTCGGCGCCGAGCCGGGTGGGGGCGCAGATGACGGCGGTGCGGACCCGGCCGAGTTCGGCGGGGTTGGTGGTGACCCGGAAGCCGGCCGCCGACATGCGGCGGATCTCGGCGGCGGTGAGGGTGCTGTCCGTGGCGGGGCCGCTGTCGTAGCCGACGGTCTCGATTCCGGCGGCGACGGCCGCCTGGGCGAGGGGGAGGCCGAGGTGGCCGAGTCCGATGACGGCGAGATCTGCGGGCATGGGGGGCCGTCCCTTCCCTTCCCTGGCATGCATGAGGGGGCGGTGCGCGCACGTCCGGTGGACGACTGGAGCTGGCGCAATGTCAGACTAGGTGTATGTATGACCGATATGCCGCATTGTGGGGTGGTGGTCGCCGTTGTGTTGTCCACAGGCGGTGGCTGATGCCGGTGCGGCCGGTCAGAATCGTGAAGCGGGGGATGTGAGCGGGATCACCCGCGCACCGAGCGGGTACGGCCCGCACCAACGGGAGGCAGCCGTGAGGACAGCGACACTGGGACCGGAGCAGCGCGCGCAGGCGCTCGCCCGGATGGCCGAGCGGGAACTGGACGTGCTGGTCGTCGGCGCGGGGGTGGTCGGTGCGGGCACCGCGCTCGACGCGGTGACCAGGGGCCTGTCCACCGGGCTGGTGGAGGCCCGTGACTGGGCGTCCGGGACGTCGAGCCGGTCCAGCAAGCTGATCCACGGCGGCCTGCGCTACCTGGAGATGCTCGACTTCGCCCTCGTACGGGAGGCGCTCAAGGAGCGCGGGCTGCTGCTGGAGCGGCTCGCCCCGCACCTGGTGAAACCGGTGCCGTTCCTGTACCCGCTCCAGCACAAGGGCTGGGAGAGGTTCTACGCCGGTTCCGGCGTGGCCCTCTACGACGCGATGTCCGTCTCCAGCGGGCACGGGCGGGGCCTGCCCACCCACCGCCACCTCTCGCGCAAACGGGCCCTGCGCATCGCGCCGGCCCTGCGCAAGGACGCGCTCGTGGGCGCCCTGCAGTACTACGACGCCCAGATGGACGACGCGCGCTACGTCACCACGCTCGTACGGACGGCCGCGGCGTACGGGGCGCACTGCGCCAACCGGGCGAGGGTGGTCGGCTTCCTGCGCGAGGGCGAGCGGGTGGTCGGGGCGAAGGTGCGCGACGTCGAGGGCGGCGGCGAGTACGAGATCCGCGCGAAGCAGGTCGTGAACGCCACCGGGGTGTGGACGGACGACACCCAGGCGCTGATCGGGGAACGCGGGCAGTTCCACGTGCGGGCCTCGAAGGGGATCCACCTGGTCGTCCCGAAGGACCGGATCCACTCGAACACGGGGCTGATCCTGCGGACCGAGAAGTCGGTGCTGTTCGTGATCCCGTGGGGCCGGCACTGGATCGTGGGCACCACGGACACCGACTGGGACCTGGACAAGGCCCACCCGGCGGCGTCCAGCGCGGACATCGACTACCTGCTGGAGCACGTGAACTCGGTCCTGGCGGTGCCGCTGACGCGGGACGACGTCCAGGGCGTGTACGCGGGCCTGCGGCCGCTGCTGGCCGGCGAGTCGGACGCGACGAGCAAGCTCTCGCGCGAGCACACGGTGGCCCACCCGGTGCCGGGCCTGGTGGTGGTGGCGGGCGGCAAGTACACGACGTACCGGGTCATGGCGAAGGACGCGGTGGACGAGGCGGTGCACGGGCTGGACCAGCGGGTCGCGGCGTGCGTGACGGAGGACGTGCCGCTGGTGGGGGCGGAGGGCTACCGCGCCCTGTGGAACGGCCGCGCCCGCATCGCCGCCCGGACGGGACTCCATGTGGTGCGGGTGGAGCACCTGTTGAACCGCTACGGATCCCTGACGGAGGAACTGCTCGACCTGATCGCGGCCGACCCCGGGCTGGGGGAGCCGGTGACCGGGGCGGACGACTACCTGAGGGCGGAGATCGCCTACGCCGCCTCGCACGAGGGCGCCCGGCACCTGGACGACGTGCTGACGCGGCGGACCCGGATCTCCATCGAGACCTTCGACCGGGGGACCCGATCGGCGCGGGAGTGCGCGGAATTGATGGCTCCGGTGCTGGGCTGGGACAAGCAGCAGATCGAGAAGGAGATCGAGCACTACGAGAAGAGGGTGCAGGCCGAGCGGGAGTCACAGCGTCAGCCCGACGACCAGACGGCGGACGCGGCCCGGCTGGGGGCGCCGGACATCGTGCCGTTGTAACTCCGCGATGCGGAAGGGGGAACCGTCGGACCCGGGGCTCCCGTCCGATGCGGAGTGAGCAACAATGAGGTTTCTGCCGGGGTGGATTACCGTGCCCTCCGGCGGCTGCCGAGGCAGCCGGGGCAGGCTGCACGATCGCAGAGGGGACGCATGTCGAAGCCGGAGCACACCGAGTCGTCTGCCGGGGCGCGCGCGGCGAAGCCGGACGGCGCCGGTGCGCCTGCGGCCCAACCGGACGGCGGGGCCGGGGCTGCACCGGCGGGCGGGCGGCCCGGAGCGCCTGAGGACGCGAAGCCCGCGGCCGGCGCCGGGACGGCGGAGGCCGAGCCGGCCGCCGTGCCCCGGCCGAGGTCGGGCGGTGCTGCTCCCGCCGGCGGGCGGCGTCCTGACGCCGCGAAGGGCGCGAGCGCCGAAGCGGAACCCGAGGACGCGGAGCCGACGGGCGCGCGGTCCGAGGACGCCGCGCCCGCCGAGGTGTCCGGGGCGAAGGCCGAGACCGGCAAGGGCGTCGAGGACGCGGAGTCCGCAGAGGCCGGGGCTGCGGCCGGGGGCGGCTCCGGTGCCGAGGACGCCGCGCCCGCCGAGGTGTCCGGGGCGAAGACCGAGACCGGCAAGGGCGTCGAGGACGCGAAGCCGGGAGCCGAAGCCGCGCCCGCGAAGGCCGCGCCCGAAAAGGCCGCGGCCGCCGGGGTCGGCGTCGGGGACGAGGACGACGCCGAGGAAGCGGCCGAGGACGCGCGGCGCGAGGGGCGGCTGCTGGCCGGCCGGTACCGGCTCGGCGCCGTGCTCGGCAAGGGCGGCATGGGCACCGTGTGGCGCGCCGAGGACGAGGTCCTCGGACGGACGGTCGCCGTCAAGGAACTCCGGTTCGGCAACGGCGTCGACGAGGACGAGAAGCGCCGCCTCATCACCCGGACCCTGCGCGAGGCCAAGGCCATCGCGCGCATCCGCAGCGAAGGGGCCGTCACCGTCTTCGACGTCGTCGACGAGGACGCCCGCCCCTGGATCGTCATGGAGCTCATCGAGGGCCCCTCGCTCGCCGAGTTCGTCCGGGAGAACGGCCCGCTGACCCCGCACCGCGCCGCCGAGGTCGGGCTCGCCGTGCTCGACGTGCTCCGCGCCGCCCACCGGCAGGGGATCCTGCACCGCGACGTGAAGCCGTCCAACGTGCTGATCGCCGCATCCGGCCGCGTCGTCCTCACCGACTTCGGCATCGCGCAGGTGGAGGGCGACCCGTCCATCACCTCCACCGGCATGCTCGTCGGCGCCCCCTCCTACATCTCCCCCGAGCGCGCCCGCGGCTACAAGCCCGGCCCGCCCGCCGACATGTGGTCCCTCGGCGGTCTGCTGTACGCGGCCGTCGAAGGCGTGCCCCCGTACGACAAGGGCAACGCGCTGGCGACCCTCACCGCGGTGATGACGGAGCCCGTGGACCCGCCGAAGAACGCCGGCCCACTGACCGAGGTCATCTACGGGCTGCTGGTCAAGGACCCGGCCCACCGTCTGGGCGACGACCAGGCGCGGTCGATGCTCACCGCCGTGGTCAACGCCCCCGAGCCGGTCGCGGCCGAACCGGAGCCCGAGCCGGTCGCGACGGTCGAGGAGACCCGCCCGATCTCCCTCACCAAGGCCGACGCGACGGCCGAGAAGGCGGCCAGGAAGGAACGCGAGCGCCGCGAGCGCGAGCAGCGCGAGCGGACCCGGGCCGCGCTGAAGGCGACCCGCAAGGCCGCTGCCGCCGAGGCGGCCGCCGCCACCGCGGCCGAGGCACCGCCGGCCCGGCCCGCGCAGGCCCCGGCCTCACTCACCGACGTGGTGTCGCGCCGCACCATCGCGCTGGCCGTGGCCGGCGTGGTCGTGGTGCTCGCGCTGGTCGGCTCGCTCATCGCGTACATGGCCCACGGCGACGACAAGGGCGGCGGCCGCAAGGACGAGGGCAAGGGCGGACCGGTCCCGGTCGCGTCCGGCAGTCCCTCGCCCGGCGCCTCGGGCAACGCGCCGGCCGCCTCGGCCGGTTCCTCGCCGGGCGCGACCCCGAGCGGCACCCCGGGTACTCCCGCGCCCAGCGGAACCCCGGGCGGCGGCGACACGGGCCAGGGCCAGGGCCAGGGTCAGGGCCAGGGCCAGGGGGCCAGCCCCGGCGGCCCGGGCGCCGGGCTCCCGGCCGGGTTCGCCACGGTGACCGACCTGCGGTACCACTTCTCGATGGCGATGCCCGAGGGCTTCCACCAGACCGACACCGCCGGCGCCGGCTCCGGCGCCATATACACCCGCGACGGCGGCTTCCCGCGGATCCAGGTCGACTACACGAACAGCCCGGGCAGTGACGCCCGGCTGGCCTGGGCCAAGCTCGCCCCGGCCGTGGCCGGAAGCAGCAAGGGCTACCGCCAGATCCGCCTGGACACCGTGGACTACCGCGGGTACCCGACCGTCGCGGACTGGGAGTTCGAGCGCGAGCAGCAGGGCGTCCGGGTCCGTGTCCTCGACCGGGGCTTCAAGACGGACGCCTCGCACGGCTACGCCATCATGATCAGCTGCGCCGCCGACCAGTGGGACGGCCCCGAGTGCACGCAGCTGCGCAACACCGCCTTCGAGACCTTCCAGCAGTTGGGCTGACGGCCCTCGCAAGCCCAGGACGCGGGCGGCCCCGGCGACGTATCGTGTCCAGCGGGGGCCATGGGGACCGCACTCGGGGGAGGCGATGTGGAGGACTACGCCGGCCGGATCCTGTCCGACCGCTACCGTCTGCCGATTCCGCCGTCCGACGAGTACGAGCTGATAGAGACCCGCGCCTTCGACACGCGCAGCGGGCAGGAAGTCCTCGTCCGGCAGGTGCCGTTACCCGAGGTCGTGGACGCGGAGCTGCTCGACGGAACCCGCGCGCGGGCCGGGGCCACGGGGGAACTCCCCGCCGTGCGGCGGGCGATCGCCGCCGCGCAGGCGGCCGCCTCCGTGCCGGACCATCCCCGCCTCGACCAGGTCTTCGACGTCTTCGCGGAGGACGGCTCGCTGTGGATAGTGAGCGAACTCGTCCCCGCCAGGCCGCTGGCCGCGCTCATCGCCGACGGACCGCTGAGCCCCTACCGTGCGGCGGAGGTGGCCTCCGACGTGCTGACCGCGCTGCGGGTGCTGCACGCGCACGGCTGGACGCACCGCAACATCACCGCCCGGACCGTGCTGATATGCGAGGACGGCCGGGTCGTCCTGACGGGCCTGGCGGCGGGCGCCGCCGAGGAGGCGCTGTGCGGGTACGACCCGGTGCCCGTGCCCTGGCCGGGCGGAACCGAGGCGGACGACGCGGGTCGGTACGGCGCCGGGTACGCCGGGGCGGAGGCGGACGACGCCGGTCGGTACGGCGCCGGGTACGGCGGGGCCGATGCGGATGACGCCTCGGGGTACGCCGGGGCGGAGGTGGATGACGCCTCCGGGTATGCCGGAATGGAGGCGGGTGATGCCGCCGGGTATGCCGGGGCGGAGGTGGACGGGGAGTCCTCGCACCCCGGGACCGGTCGGGGCGCACGGTACGCGGCCGGCGGGCCGGGACCGGGGCATCCCCCGGCCGGGATCCCGGACGAGGGGCCCCGGTACGCGCCGCTGGTGGCGCCGGGCTACGACACCGGCCCGCGCTACACGGACCACATCACCCCGGAGCCGGTCCAGCCGGTCCAGCCGGACCAGCCCGCCCCGCCCGCCCCGGACCGGGCCGCCGCCGAGGCCGCCGCCCGCGCCGGGACCATCGCCGCCTACCGGGCCGGTCGCCGGGCCGCGACCGCCGAGGTGGCGCGGCAGCGCGGCGAGCGCGGCCCCGTGGTCGTGCCGGTGCTGCCGCCGACCGGCGCCAACCTGCCCCAGGAGTACGCGTACCCGTACGGGGGACCGGACACCGCCGCCACGCCCTGGCACGGGGCGACCCCGCGCCGCCGGGCCGAGCCGGAGCCCGAGCCGGAGCCCGTCCCGGAGCCGGATCCCGCACCGGAGCGGCCGCCGCAGCCCGAGCTGCCGGCCGAGCCGGCCCGCCCCGCGCTGCCCGCGCAGCTCGCCCTCCCGCAGGGCTACCGCCAGGCGGAGCCCCCCGCCGCGCCCGAGCCCGTACGGCCCCCCGCCCCGCGGCCGGCCCGCCCGCCCGCGGTGCCGGCAGCCCCCGCGGCCCCCGAAGCCCGCCCCCGGCCGACCGGCGGGGCCTGGGGCGGACCCCGTACCGGTCTGGACGCCGAGCGGGCCCGCCAGACCCGGATGGCCGTCGTCGGCCCCCTCACCGAGCGCTGGGCGCCCGAGCAGGCCGGCCCCGTCCACGGCAACTGGCAGCTGGCCGCGCCCGTGGGGCCCGCCACCGACCTCTGGGCCCTCGGGGCGCTGCTGTACCGCTCCGTCCAGGGCCACGCCCCGTACCCCGAGGACAGCGTCGCGGAACTCGTCGAGATGGTCTGCGCCGAGCCGCCCGCCTTCGCCGAGGAGTGCGGCCCGCTGCGCCCCGTGGTGGAGTCCCTGCTGCGCCAGGACCCGACCGAGCGGCCCGACTTCGAGGAGCTCCGCGGCTGGCTGCGCTCGCTGATCCGCTCCGCCCCGGAGCCCGACGGGGACTTCGCGGGGCTCCCGCTGCCGGAGCCGGACCCGGCCCGGCTGCCCGTCGTACGCCGCCGCGGCGACCTGCACGGACGCCACCGCAACCCCGCCGGCCCCCGCAAGCCGCGCTCGCTGGGCCGGGGCCTGCTGGTCGGCGTCCTGGCCCTGCTCGCGGGCGGGGTGGCGTACGCGATGCTCTTCCTGCCGCGCGCGGGCGACTCCGGGCAGCAGCCCGCCGCCTCCCAGGGCCCCGCGGCCACCTCCCCCGGGCCGCGCAGCTCCCCGCAGGGCCCCGCGCCCCGGCCGGCGCAGACGCCCGGCCGCACTCCGGCCGCGAGCCCGGAGTCCACGCCCGCCCCGCAGGGCGACGCACCCGCGCCGGAGGGCTACACCGTCCAGCAGGACCCGGCGCACTTCAGCATCGCCGTACCGGCCGGCTGGGAGCGCCAGTCCCTCAACGAGGCCGGCCAGGTGCGCTACACCCGCGGCCAGTTCACCCTGATCGTCGTCCCGGGTCGGGACCGGGTCGAGGGCGGCAGCCCGGACCCGCTGGGGTACCAGAAGGACAAGGAGCCCGAGCTGGCCCCGTACCGCAACTCCACCTGGGCGTCGGGCGGGGACGTCAAATCCACCCGGGTGGGGCAGCAGTTGCGGGTGACGGGCCGCTACACCTGGATCGACGCGGCCGGCCGGTCGCTGTTCGCCCGCAACTTCGTCGTCGCGCTCGGCGGCGCCTACCACGTCGTCATGGTCACCGGCCCGGAGGACAACCAGGACGAGGTCACCGACGTCTTCGAGAAGACGACGGCGAGTTACCGGGCGGGTGGCTGACGGTCGATCAGTACGGCGATTGCGTCACAGTGCTGTCTTATGGGGCCCGCCCGGTTCCGGCAGCACCCGCGGGCTCCGTAATCTGACGTCGAGTGCACAGAGCGGCGGGAATTCGTGGAACAGCAGACAGGCGCGGGTGCGGTGCTGGCGGGCCGTTACCGGCTCGTGGAGCCCATCGGCAGCGGCGGCATGGGGAAGGTGTGGCGCGCGCATGACGAGCTGCTGCACAGGACGGTCGCGGTCAAGGAACTGACGGCGGGGCTGTACGTGGCCCAGGCCGACCGGGAGGTCCTGCACGCCCGTACGCAGAAGGAGGCGCGGGCCGCGGCCCGGATCCAGCATCCGGCGGTGGTCACCGTCCACGACGTGCTGGAGCACGACGACCGGCCGTGGATCGTCATGGAGCACATCGACGGCCCCTCCCTCGCCGAGGCCGCCAAGGCCGCCGGCCGGATCGAGCCGCGCGAGGCGGCCCGGATCGGGCTGCACGTGCTGGGCGCGCTGCGCGCCGCGCACGCGGTCGGCGTACTGCACCGGGACGTGAAGCCGGGCAACGTGCTGCTGGCGAAGGACGGCCGGGTGCTGCTGACCGACTTCGGGATCGCCGCGATCGAGGGCGACTCGTCGATCACGCGTACGGGTGAACTCGTCGGCTCCATCGACTACCTCGCCCCGGAGCGCGTCACCGGCGGCGCCCCCGACCCGTCCTCCGACCTCTGGTCGCTGGGCGCCACCCTCTACACGGCCGTCGAGGCACGCTCGCCCTTCCGCCGTACCTCGCCCATCTCCAGCCTCCAGGCCGTGGTGAACGACGAGCCGCCCGTGCCGCGCCAGTCCGGCGCCCTGGGCCCGGTCATCACCGCGCTGTTGCGCAAGGACCCGGCCGAGCGCCCCTCGGCGGCGGAAGCCGAGCGGATGCTGCTGGAGGCGATGGAGGGCCGCGAGCCGAGGGCGGCCCAGGCGTACGTGCCCACGCGCGCGGTGAGCGAGGAGGAGCGGGCCCCGGCCCGGGCGGCCGCGGACCCGGCGCCGGACCCCGCGCCCGCCTCCGCCCCGGCCGCCACCGCCGCCCTGCCCGAGCGGCCCGCGGCCTCCGCCGGGCGCCCGCCGGGCCGGGTGCGGAAGGTCGCCGCGGTCGCCCTGGTGGCGGCGCTGCTGGGCGGCGGCGCCGTCTTCGGGCTGCTGAAGTTCACCGGGGACGGGGACGGCGACGGGGACAAGGGCGGCGGCTCCGACAAGAACACGAGTGCCACCGGCGGCCAGGAGGGCCGCAAGGACGCCGCCCCCACCCCGCCGCCCGGCTGGAACAAGGTCACGGACAAGGAGGGCTTCACGCTCTTCGTGCCGAACGGCTGGACGCGCCAGACGGACGGCAACCAGATCGACTACACGGCGGACAACGGCAAGCACTACATCCGGATCGCCGTCGACCCCACCCCGGACTTCCCGGACCCGTACGCGCACCTGCTCGACCTGGAGAAGCAGGTGGCGAAGCGGACGGACTACAAGCGGCAGAAGCTCAACCCGAACACCTTCCGGGACACCACCAACGCCGTGCTGTGGGACTTCACGTGGACGGAGAAGGGGGTCCACGCCGGGCCGCGCCGGGCCATCGAGCAGATGTACTACGCCCCGGACGGCACCGAGTACGCGATCTACATGACGGGACCGGCCGCGGACTGGGCCACGACCCGCCAGCAGTTCGACACCGTGCTCAGCGGCTGGGAGCCGGCCGGGAAGAAGGGCTGAGCCCCCGCTCCCCGGCCATCCTGCCAGCGATCACTGGCAGATGTGGCAAAATCCGGTTACCCACGGGTACCCAAAGGCCCGCCCGCCCAATACGCTCACCGCCATGACGGACTCGCAGGCCCCCGCCGCCACCCTCCGCACCGCACCGCAGCCCACCAACCCGGTCGCCCCGGCCCCGGCAGGCGCCCGTACCGCCGCCGACGTGGTGACCCCCGACCTGGTCACCCGGCTCACCCGCGGAGTTATCGGCTCCGGCCGGACCGCCAACCACACCCCCTTCACCGGGGACGAGCTGGCGGTCCTGCCCGAGGCCACCCCCGAGGACGTGGCCGACGCCTTCGCCAGGGCCCGCGCCGCCCAGCCCGCCTGGGCCGCGCTGCCCGTGCGCGAGCGCGCCGCCGTACTGCTGCGCTTCCACGACCTGGTCCTCGACCGCCAGGCCGAGGTCCTCGACCTCATCCAGCTGGAGACCGGCAAGGCCCGCCTGCACGCCCACGAGGAGGTCCAGGCCGTCGCGATCGCCGCCCGCCACTACGGCCGCAAGGCGCCCTCGTACCTGCGCCCCAAGGGCCACACGGGCGCCGTGCCGACCCTCACCAAGGTCACCGAGCTGCGCCAGCCGCGCGGGGTCGTCGGCCAGATCGCCCCCTGGAACTACCCCCTGGAGCTCTCCGTCGGCGACGCCCTGCCCGCCTTCGTCTCGGGCAACGCCGTCGTCATGAAGCCCGACACCGAGACCGCCCTCACCGCCCTGTGGGCCCGCGACCTGCTCATCGAGGCAGGACTGCCCGCCGAGGTCTTCCAGGTCGTCCTCGGCGAGGGCCCGGTCGTCGGCCCCGAGGTCGTCCGGCACGCCGACTACGTCTCCTTCACCGGCTCCACCCGGACCGGCCGCGAGGTCGCCCAGGGCGCCGCCGCCCGCCTGGTCGGCGTCTCCCTCGAACTCGGCGGCAAGAACGCCATGCTCGTCCTGCACGACGCCGACGTCGAGAAGGCCGCCGCCGGCGCCGTCCGCGCCTGCTTCTCCTCCGCCGGCCAGCTGTGCATCTCCATCGAGCGCCTCTACGTCCACGCGTCCATAGCCGACGCCTTCCTGGAGCGGTTCGCCGCCCGCACCAAGGCCATGCGCCTCGGCAGCTCCCTCGCCTATGGGGCCGACATGGGCTCGCTCGTCGGGACGCGCCAGCTGGAAACCGTACAGCGGCACGTGGACGAGGCCGTCGCCAAGGGCGCCACCCTCGTCGCCGGCGGGGTGGCCCGCCCCGACATCGGCCCGCTCTTCTACGAGCCCACCATCCTCGACGGGGTCGAGGCCCCCATGTCGGTCTGCGCCGAGGAGACCTTCGGCCCGGTCGTCTCCGTCTACCGCTTCACCGACGAGGACGAGGCCGTGGCCCGGGCCAACGCCACCCCCTACGGCCTCAACTCCAGCGTCTGGACCAGGGACGCCCGCCGCGGCCACGCCGTCGCCGCCCGGCTGCGCACCGGCACCGTGAACATCAACGAGGGCTACGCCCCGGCTTACGGCAGCGCCCGGGCGCCCATGGGCGGCATGAAGGACTCCGGGCTCGGCCGGCGGCACGGCTCCGAGGGCATCCTCAAGTACACGGAGGCCCAGACCGTCGCGCACCAGCGGCTGCTCCCGATGGCGCCCTCGCTCGGCATGGACGACGAGCAGTACGCCCGCTTCATGACCACCAGCCTCAAGGTCCTCAAGGCCCTCCGACTGCGCTGAAGGGTGGGCATCCGTGCCGCACGACGACCAGTACGACTACGACGTCATCGTCATCGGATCGGGTTTCGGAGGTTCCGTCTCGGCACTGCGCCTCACCGAGAAGGGCTACCGGGTCGGCGTCCTGGAGGCAGGGCGCCGCTTCACCCGTGAGGAGCTGCCCCGCACCAGCTGGGACCTGCGCAACTACCTGTGGGCGCCCGCCCTCGGACTGTACGGGATCCAGCGCATCCACCTGCTCGGCAACGTGATGGTGCTCGCGGGCGCCGGGGTCGGCGGCGGCTCGCTCAACTACGCCAACACCCTGTACGTGCCGCCCGCCGCCTTCTTCGAGGACCGGCAGTGGGCCTCCATCACCGACTGGCGGGCGGAACTCGCCCCGTACTACGACCAGGCCAAGCGGATGCTCGGCGTACGGCTCAACCCGACGCTCACCCCCTCCGACGTCCACCTGAAGGCCGTCGCCGAGAAGATGGGCGTCGGCGACTCCTTCCACATGGCCCCCGTCGGCGTCTTCTTCGGCGACGGCGCGGACGCCGACGGCCGGCCGAAGGCCCGGCCCGGCCAGGAGGTCGCCGACCCCTACTTCGGCGGCGCCGGACCCACCCGCAAGGCCTGCACCGAATGCGGCGAGTGCATGACGGGCTGCCGGCACGGCGCGAAGAACACCCTCAACGAGAACTACCTGCACCTCGCCGAACGGGCCGGCGCCGTCATCCACCCCATGACCACCGTCACCGCGCTCGCCGAGCACCCCGACGGGGGCTACCGGGTCCGCACCGTCCCCACCGACCGGCGCCGCACCGCCCCCAAGGGGCACAAGGGCCCCAAGGGCCGCGCCACGGTGCTGCGCGCCCGGTACGTGGTGGTCGCGGCGGGCACCTACGGCACCCAGACCCTGCTGCACACCATGAAGGACCTCGGCGAACTGCCCCGGATCTCCGGCCGGCTCGGCGAGCTGACCCGGACCAACTCCGAGGGCCTGGTCGGCGCCCAGACCGACGACCGCCGCTACCGCAAGCGGCACGGCGCCGGAGCCCGGGCGGACTTCACCCGCGGGGTGGCCATCACCTCGTCCGTGCACCCCGACGCCGACACCCACATCGAGCCCGTCCGCTACGGCAGGGGCTCCAACGCCATGGGGTTCCTCACCGTCCTCCAGGTGCCCCACGCCCGGCACCGGGTCCGGGCCTGGTTCGCCCGCAGCGCCACGCACCCGGTGCAGCTGCTGCGCTCCCTGTCGAACCGGCGCTGGTCGGAGCGGACCATCATCGGGCTCGTCATGCAGTCCCTGGACAACTCCCTGACGACCTACCGCAAGCCCGGCGGGCTCGGCAAGGGGCTGCTCACCGCCCGCCAGGGCCACGGCGCGCCCAACCCGGTGCAGATCGAGGAGGCCACCCGCGCCGCGACCCTGCTCGCCGAGGAGATCAACGGCTTCCCGGGCAGCAACGTCGGCGAGCTGATGGGCACCCCGCTGACCGCGCACTTCCTCGGCGGCTGCCCGATCGGCGCCTCGGCCGAGGAGGGCGTGGTGGACCCGTACCACCGGCTGTACGGACACCCCGGCATCTCGGTGGTCGACGGCTCGGCGGTCTCCGCCAACCTCGGGGTCAACCCGTCGCTGACCATCACGGCACAGGCGGAGCGGGCGATGTCGTACTGGCCCAACAAGGGCGAGCCGGACCGGCGGCCCGCGCAGGGAGCGGCGTACGAGCGGCTGGAGGCGGTGGAGCCGATCCGTCCGGCGGTGCCCAAGGAGGCCTTCGGGGCGCTGCGGCTGCCCTTCCTCGCGGTCCCCGAAGTGCCGTCCAGGCAAGCGGAACCGGAGCACTGACGCCGCGAGAACGACGACGGCGAGTACCGCGCTCCCCCTCCGAGCGCGGTACTCACCGCGGTACATGAGTGGACAGGCGGTCGCCGAAAAAGGTTGTACCGGAATCCTTTGCCGGGGGCTGTGGTGTCGGTCACACGGTCGAGTGCGCAACCGCGAAGGCGGTCCGGGGGTCAAGGGGGGCATGAGACAGCGCATCTCCCTGCTGGCCGCGTGCGGCCTGGTGGCCGTGGGGCTGACCACCCCCACCGCGATGGCCGCCGAATCCGCGGATCCAGTCCTCCGCCTGAACGGCCCCGCCGCCCTCGCCCTTCGGCAGGGCTCCCCGCAGCCGGTCGCCCTGCACTACGGACTCCTCGACGCCGACACCTTCGGCGGCGAGTCCGTCCTCACCGTCGACCTCACCAAGCTCGCCGGCGTCGCGTCCGTGAAGGAGGCGGCGGGGGGCAAGAAGTGTGAGGACAAGGGCACCACCCTCGTCTGCAAGGACAAGGGCCCGCACTCCGGTGTCGACCTGGAGGCCGTCGCCGTGAAGGACGCCAAGGACGGCGTCTTCGGCGTGCTCACCGTGACCGGCACGGCCGCCGGGGCCACCGTCACCCCCGCCTCGACCACCCTCTCGGTGGGCGGCCCCGACCTGGTCATGCGGAAGCTGGACCTCAAGAAGGACCCGAAGCCGGGCGAGAGCCAGGCCCTGCCCCTCGCCTTCAGCAACGAGGGGACGCTGCCGGCGAAGGGGGTGGTCCTGGAACTGGAGGCCACCCACGGCATGGAGTTCCCGGAGCGGTACGACAACTGCACCTACCGCACCACCCGCACCTCGACCACCGCCGTCTGCACCGTCGAAGGGGACTTCGAGGCCAAGGCCGCCTACGAACTGGCCGGGGACAGCCCGCTGCACCTGAAGGCCGGTGCGAACGCCCTGACCGAGCGGTTCGGCTACGGCATCTACCCGGCGCCCACCCCGCAGCAGGCGACGGACGCCAACGCCAAGGGCCCCGTCGCGGGCGGCGCCACCGCCTCGGGCCGCAAGCTCGTCGCCCGCAAGAAGGCCGCGCCCGCCGCCGCCTCCCTGCACGGGCCCGACCTGAACCTCGCCGACAACAAGCGCGTGTTCGAGCTCTCCGTGCCGAACAAGGCCGACTTCGCGGCCGAGCCCCTCACCGTCAAGGGCGCCGCCGGCACGACGGTCAAGGCCGTCGTCACCGCACGCAACAACGGTCCCGCCTGGGTCACCGGCACCGGCAACGACCCCGCGGCCGTGGTCGACGTGGCCCTCCCCGAGGGCGTGAAGGTCCTCACGGCTCCGGCGGCCTGCCGCGCCGTGCAGCCGGCGCAGTACCGCTGCGCCGGCGGGACGAGCGTGCTGGAGAACGAGAAGCTGGAGTTCCCCTTCGAGCTGAAGATCGAGAAGGCCGTCAAGGACGCCAAGGGCGCCATCACCGTCGGCCGCCTCGGCGCGAAGGGCGAACCCGAGAGGCACGCCTTCGACCCGGTGCTGGCCAACAACCAGGCCCCCTTCACGGCGAATCCGACGGTCACCCCGACCAAGTCGCCGAGCCCCTCCCCCTCCGGGAGCGCCTCGCCGAGCGCCTCCACGAGCGCCTCGCCCACCGCGGGGAGCAGCACCGGCTCCACCACGGGGACCGGCAACAACGCCTCGGCCGCCGCAGGCCGCAGCGGCGGTCCGCTGGCCTCCACCGGCAGCACGGCTGGTCTGGTCGGCGTCGCGGGCGCCGGCCTGCTCGCCGTCGGCGCCGCGCTGTACCTGTCCTTCCGCCGCCGGGCGGGCGGCGGCGCGCACGCGTGACCGCGTGACCGCGTGAAGGCAGTGAAAGACGAACGGCCGGCCCGGGGCGTCCCCCGGGCCGACCGTCCTCATGGGGTGACCGGGCTGCTGTCCCCTGCCGTCCGGTCACACGCAGGGAGCGAGGTCCCACGACGCGCGCCGTCGGGCGTCGCGCCTCATCGCTCCCGTAGAGCCACGCGTGGTGCTGCGTCCCGCGCCTGGCTGGCACGGACAACCTCACCAACGAAGGCCTCCCGGGCCGGTCACGCTCCGGACGGGTGAACGGGCGCCCGCGGGGTCAGACCCGGCCCCGGCACAGCTCCAGCAGGGTCATCGCCAGGGCGGTCCCGGGCTTGCCGAGGGCGTCGCTCCAGTGCGAGAGCACCTCCATCTCGCGCGAGAGGTGCACCCGCCTGCCGCCCGCCCCGATCCGGGCCTCCTGGATGACGGCCGAGACGGCCATCCGCTCCTGGATCAGCCCGATGATCCGGTCGTCCAGGGCGTCGATGCGCTCGCGGGAGCCGGCGATCAGCTGCTCGGGGGTGGTGGTCATGGTGGTCATGGCGTTTCTCCTGTGGTTGGTGGTGGCCCGCAGGAGCGGAAACGCGGAGCGCCCCGGTCCGTGCGGACCGGGGCGCTCTGGGAAGTCAGCGGCTCAAGCGAGCATCACACGGACCCATGGCGACCGGACCGGCCGGTGCCATAGGTAAAGAGGAAGCTCAGCTGCTTGCGCATGGTGTGGATTATGGCCCCCGGCCCGCGCTCCGGCCAACCGGGCCCGGATGCTGAGACGCCCCGGCGGTGACGCGGTCCCGTCACGCCCGGGCGCCCCGGCCGTGACGTGGGCCTCGGATGGTGCGACAAACCGGCGGTCGGCGCCACCGGTAGAATCGACAAAACAGCCACCTCTTTCCGCCGGAAGGCCGTCCCGTGCCAGAAGCACCCTCCGCCGCCCACGACAGCGCCCCGGACACGGTTCTCGTCGTCGACTTCGGCGCCCAGTACGCCCAGCTCATCGCCCGTCGTGTCCGCGAAGCGCGGGTCTACAGCGAGATCGTGCCCAGCACGATGCCCGTGGCCGAGATGCTCGCCAAGGACCCCAAGGCGATCATCCTCTCCGGCGGACCGTCGTCCGTGTACGAGGAGGGTGCCCCGCGCCTGGACGACGCCGACGGCCTCTTCGGAGCCGGTGTCCCCGTCTTCGGCATGTGCTACGGCTTCCAGCTGATGGCGACGACCCTCGGCGGCACCGTCGACAACACCGGTGCGCGCGAGTACGGCCGTACCCCGCTCGCCGTCTCCAAGAGCGGCTCGACCCTCTTCGAGGGCACCCCCGAGAACCAGTCGGTGTGGATGTCCCACGGCGACGCCTGCTCCGCCGCCCCCGAGGGCTTCACGGTCACCGCGTCGACCAACGTCGTCCCCGTCGCGGCCTTCGAGAACGACGAGAAGCGCCTGTTCGGCGTGCAGTACCACCCCGAGGTGATGCACTCCACGCACGGCCAGCAGGTGCTGGAGCACTTCCTCTACCGGGGCGCGGGCCTGAAGCCCACCTGGACCACCGGCAACATCGTCGAGGAGCAGATCGCGGCCATCCGCGAGCAGGTCGGCGACAAGCGCGCCATCTGCGGCCTGTCCGGCGGCGTGGACTCCGCGGTCGCCGCGGCCCTCGTCCAGAAGGCCATCGGCTCCCAGCTGACCTGCGTGTACGTCGACCACGGCCTGATGCGCAAGGGCGAGACCGAGCAGGTCGAGAAGGACTTCGTCGCGGCCACCGGCGTCCAGCTGAAGGTCGTCGACGCCCAGGAGCGCTTCCTGAACGCGCTGGCCGGCGTCTCCGACCCGGAGACCAAGCGCAAGATCATCGGCCGCGAGTTCATCCGCGTCTTCGAGCAGGCCCAGGCGGAGATCATCGCCGAGGCCGAGGGCGGCCCGGACGTGGCGTTCCTGGTCCAGGGCACCCTGTACCCGGACGTCGTCGAGTCCGGCGGCGGCACCGGCACCGCCAACATCAAGTCCCACCACAACGTGGGCGGCCTGCCCGAGGACATCGAGTTCGAGCTGATCGAGCCGCTGCGCCAGCTGTTCAAGGACGAGGTCCGGATGGTCGGCCAGGAGCTCGGCCTGCCCGAGGAGATCGTCCAGCGCCAGCCCTTCCCGGGCCCCGGCCTGGGCATCCGCATCGTCGGCGAGGTCACCAAGGAGCGCCTGGACCTGCTGCGCGAGGCCGACGCCATCGCCCGCCACGAGCTCACCGCCGCCGGCCTGGACCGGGAGATCTGGCAGTGCCCGGTCGTGCTGCTCGCGGACGTCCGCAGCGTGGGCGTGCAGGGCGACGGCCGCACCTACGGCCACCCCATCGTGCTGCGCCCCGTCTCCTCCGAGGACGCGATGACCGCGGACTGGACGCGCATGCCGTACGAGGTGCTCGCGCGGATCTCCACCCGGATCACCAACGAGGTGCCGGACGTGAACCGCGTGGTGCTGGACTGCACGAGCAAGCCCCCGGGCACCATCGAGTGGGAGTAGTCCCCACCGCTGCCTGACGGAAGCCGCCGCTCCCCTCCGTGGGGGCGGCGGCTTCCGCCTTTCCCCTGGCCACTTGACGGCCGCGCCGGTACCTTGCGCCGCGCACGCCGCAGGAGCCTGAGGAGGGCGCATGCCGGATCAGCCCGTACCCGTGCCGGTGGACCGGCTGGCCTTCGAGATGCCGCCCGTCCACGCCGACCCGGCCGAGGAGCGCGCGTACCGCAAGGAGCGGCTCGCCGGGGCGCTGCGGCTGCTGGGGCGCCTCGGGTACGAGGACGGGGTCTCGGGGCACGTCACCGCACGGGACCCGGAGTACGAGGACTGCTACTGGGTGAACCCCTTCGGCCGGGCCTTCGCGGGGCTGCGCCCGGGGGACCTGCTGCTGGCCGACGGCGACGGCCGGGTGCTGGAGGGCGCGCGGCGGGTCAACGAGCTGGCCTTCGCGGTGCACGCCGCCGTGCACCGGGCCCGGCCCGAGGCGGTCGCGGTGGTCCGTACGCAGGCCCCGTACGGCAGGGCGCTGGCCTGCCTCGGCGAGCTGCTGGCCCCGGTCACGCAGGAGGCCTGCGCCTTCTACGAGGACCACGCGCTGCTGGACGAGTACCCGGGGGACGGCGCGGCGGACCCCGCCCGGATCGCCCGCGCCGTCGGCCCGTACAAGGCGCTGATCCTGCGCAACCAGGGACTGCTGACGGTCGGCGGCTCGGTCGACGCGGCCGTCTGGTGGTTCATCGCCGCGGAGCGGGCCGCGCAGGTGCAGCTGATCGCCCGGGCGGCCGGGAAGCCGGTGACCGTCGGCCACCGCGCAGCCGTGGCCACGCGCGAGCGGTTCGGCGGTGATCTCGCCGCGTGGGTGAGCTACCAGCCGCTGTGGCAGACGGTCGCGGACGGTGGCGTCAACATCATGAACCGTTAATCACCTGCTCTGACATCGTGCGCAATCCGGAGCACTGCCGCAGTGGTGCACAATTCGCTGGCATCGCACCGTAGTTCAGAGAGGCGGCACGCACGTGGCTGTCCAAGAGATGTCCCGGAGTTCCCATACCGCCGTCTGCGCCTGCGACGACTGCGCACGGGAGGGGCACCGCAGAGCGGTCGCCGCCTTCCTCGAGAGACGGGACGAGTTCGCCGCCGGGCAGGGGGTGCCGGCCGCGGTCGCCCACTCCCTCGGCGCCTCCCGCCAGTGGGTGTCCGACGAGCTGGCCCTGTCCGCCCGCACGGTCGCCGACCGGGGCCGGGAGGCCGGCAACTCCTGGCTGTACCTGTTCTCGCGGCGGGCCGTGCTCGCCCTGTGGATCGCCGCCGGGGTCCTGCTGCTGGTGCAGGTCGGCACCGCGGTCGGCACCGGCTGGTCCACCGCCCGCACCGCCGGGCTGCTGGCCGCGCTGGTGCTGGCCGGGCTGCTCACGGCCGCCGCCCGGGCCCAGTCGGTGCGCGGCGGCCTGCTGGCCCCGATCGTGGGGGAGGACAACCGGCTGTCCACCTCGAAGGCGGTGCCGAGCGCCTGGCTGGTGCTGACCGCGTTCGCGGCGCTGCTGCCCGCGCTGCGGCTGGCCGCCTCCTCGCCCGGCCCCGAGCGCCAGGCCCTGTACCAGGGGTTCGCGCTGGGCCGGGCGCTGCCGTTGCTGGCGGTGGTCGCGCTGACCTCGGCGGTGGCGGTGCTGGTGCGCCGGGTGGTCTCCGTACGGATCATGCGGCAGCGGCTGCAGAAGCTGCCGGCGGACCGGCCGCGCGGGGTGGACCTGCTGACGGACGACGACGGCCGCGGCAGTTTCCCCGACGCGCAGTACGTGCTCGTCTCCACCGTGGTGCTCGCCTACGCGGCGGTGTCGCTGGCCCGGTTCCCCGACCGGCTGCCCCAGCTCCCGTGGGCACTGGCCATGCTGGTGGCGCTGTCGGCGGCCGTGTACCTCGCGGCGAAGTACGCGGAGGGGAGCCGCCCGCTCGTGCTGTCGGTGGTCCGCAGGCGCGAGCCGGGGGACCTGGACGCGGCCGTCCGGCCCGGCGACGACATCGAGATCCGGGGCGTCGGCTTCGTGCCGCCCGGGGCGCAGACGCCGGAGATGCTCGCCCGGCTGGTGGTGCGGATCGGGGCGGTCCACGTGCACGTGCCGCTGGTCCCGGTGGCCGGCGGGTTCACCAACCCCTCCGACTCGGTGCTCACCGTCCCCGTGCCCGCGGAAGTGGAACCGGGCCGCGTGGACATCCAGGTCGTCACGGCCGCGGGAGTGGAATCCAACCGCTGCGTCGTCGACGTGGCGGAGTGAAGCGGGTAGACATGGGGGCGTGACCCGAACTGACGCCCCATCCGGGCAGCGGACCACCCCGCTCAAGGAGCGGGCCACCCGCTACGCGCTCCTCCCGCTGAGGATCTTCCTCGGCGTGACCTTCGTCTACGCAGGCGTCGACAAACTGACGGCCGCCGGCTTCCTCGCCGAGACCGGCAGCGGCTCCATCGGCGAGCTGATGCGCGGGGTGCGCGACACCTCCGCGGTCCCGGCCCTGGTGGACCTGGCCCTGAAGGCCCCCGTCGGCTTCGGCGCCGCCATCGCCATCGGGGAACTCCTCGTGGGCCTCGGCGTGCTCGCCGGGGTGCTGACCCGGGTCGCCGCCGCCGGCGGACTGCTGATCTCGCTCAGCCTGTGGCTCACCGTCTCCTGGGCGGTGACCCCGTACTACTACGGCAACGACCTGGCCTACCTGATGGCCTGGACCCCGCTCGTCCTCGCGGGGGCGCCCTACTGGTCGTTCGACTCGAGGGTCCGGTCGCGCTGATCCCGGCGCACGGCGTACGTGACCACCCCGACCAGGGCGGCCAGCGTCAGGCCGCCCAGGGCGAGCGGCACCACCAGGAACCACGGCACGTCCGTCTCGCCGGCCGCGTCGAGCAGGTAGAGCACGCCCGCGGCGGTCAGGACCAGCCCCGCCAGCAGCCGTCCCGGCTGGAACTCATGACGAGGCACGGGCCACCTCCAGCTGTCCCACGCCCGCGTCCAGGCGCAGCTCGATCGTCCCGCCGGCCTCGGTGCCGGCGGCGGGGGGCAGGGTCACCCGGCGGGTCTCCCCTTCGCTCCTCACGCGTATGTCCGGGCCGCCGTCACCGGGCAGCTGGATGTCGCCGAGCCGGACGGACAGGTCGGTCTTCGCGGTGACCTCGCGGGGGAGGACCACCTTCAGCCGGCCCGCCTCGATGGAGGCCCGTACGGACACGGTGGCGCCCCTGGGCACGTCCAGGCGGCTCAGGTCCAAGGTCGCCAGCCCCGTCCCCGCCCGGTACGCGGGCCGGACGTCGGCCACCGCCGCCGGGCGCCAGGCCACGTCCCGCCAGTCGGTGCCGATCTCGCGCGGCAGGGCGACCGCCCCCGCGAGCAGCCCGGCGGTGATCAGGCCGAGCAGGACCGTGCCGAAGCCGGTGCGGCCCTTGACGGAGCTGACCGCCAGACCCAGCCCGAAGACGGCGAGCGCGGACGCCAGGCCCACCTGGAGGGCGTGCCCGAGCGTGCTGCCCTCCCACACGGAGGCGGTGCCGGCCGCTCCCGCCAGCAGGGCCAGCACGAACACCCGGCCGCCGATGCCCCCGCCCGCCCGCGCGGGCGCGCCGGCCCGGGGCTGCGCCGGAGCGGTGTCCGGCCCCGCCGGGCCGGGGTCGCCGTCGTCCGGGCCCCACAGGTAGCCGGAGGAGCCGACCGGGCCGGTGGTGCCGTCCTTGACCAGCGGGTCCCGCCACCAGGAGGGGCTGCCGGGCACCGGCGGCGCCAGCGTCTCGGGCGGCGCCGGCCGGTGCGCGGCGGGCGCCTGCGCCTCCGGGACGGCGGTGCCGCGGTGGCGCCGGGCCCAGTGGGAGGCCCCGCCGAGCGCCAGGACGACCAGGACGGAGAAGGCCCCCATCACCCCGTTGTCCACCATCGACAGGAACAGCGCGCAGCCCACCAGGGCGCTGAACACGGCGGCCAGGGTGGCGCCCTCGACCCGGCCGGTCAGCAGCCGCTTGCCCTCGCTGTCCTCCTCGCCCTCCAGGGGGAGCAGCAGCCACGCGAATCCGTAGAAGATCAGGCCGACGCCGCCGGTGACGGCGAGCACCCCGAGCACGATCCGGAACACCACCGGGTCCAGGTCGAAGTAGCGGCCGAGGCCGCCGCAGACGCCCGCGAGGACCTTGTCGCGCCTGCTGCGGCGCAGGAGCGGCCGCTCCGCCGGCGGGGGTGCCCCCGGATCCTCGGGCGGGGCGTCGTGAACGTCGGTCATGCGTCCATGGTGACGGGCGGCGCGGGCCGCCGGCACCGGGCCCGACCCTGGCGCAACCCTGATATCCCCCCTACCGAACTGGGGGGACGCCCTGATGCCCGGCCGCGCCCGTGCGTGTGACCCTTGGTGACATGCCCGTAGCCGCCGCCCCACGCGTCCCGCACCCAGCCGAACCGGAAGACGTCCCGCAGCGCAAGCTCTACCGCAGCGCCGACGGCCGGATGCTCGGCGGTGTCGCCCGCGGTCTCGCCGGGCACCTCGGGCTGCCCGTGCTCTGGGTCCGGCTCGCCTTCCTCGGCATGTTCATGTTCGGGGACGGGCTCGGCGTACTGCTCTACGCGGCGTTCTGGGTGTTCGTACCGCTCGGCCAGGGCGGCAAGACCGGACACCACTCCTTCTTCGAGACCCTCGGCGACGGCACCCGCCGGCTGCGCAAACCCGACAAGGGAGCGGTCTCCGGGCTGATCGCGCTCGCCGTCGGGGTGGGCATCTTCGTCTCCCAGCTGCGCGTCGGCGGCGCGAGCGGCCGCTACGTCTGGCCCACGCTGCTGGTCGGCGCCGGCGTCGTCCTCGTGTGGCGCCAGGCCGACAACGCACGGCGCGCCCACTGGAGCGCAGCCGCCGGACGCCAGCGGCGCCTCCTCCAGGCCGCCCGCGCCCTCGCCGGGGTGCTGCTGGTCGGGGTGGGCCTGACCGTGTTCATCGTCGTACGCGGCTCCGCGGCCCAGCTCGGCAACCTGCTCACCGCCGTCCTCGCCGTCCTCGTCGGCATAGCCCTGCTGGCCGGGCCCTGGCTGATCCGCATGACCCAGGACCTCTCCGAGGAGCGCCTGATGCGCATCCGCGCCCAGGAGCGCGCCGAGGTCGCCGCGCACGTCCACGACTCGGTGCTGCACACCCTCACCCTGATCCAGCGCAACGCCGAGGACGCGGGGGAGGTGCGCCGCCTCGCGCGGGCCCAGGAGCGGGAGCTGCGCAACTGGCTCTACAAGCCGGAGGGCACCGGCAAGGACGAGGCCGAGGAGCCGGCCACGCTCGCCGAGGCCGTGAAGAAGACCGCCGCCGACGTCGAGGACCACCACGGCGTCCCGATCGAGGTGGTCGTCGTCGGCGACTGCCCGCTCGACGAGCGGCTGGGCGCCCAGGTCCAGGCCGCGCGCGAAGCCATGGTCAACGCCGCCAAGTACGGTGGCGAGGGCGGCGCCGTCCAGGTGTACGCGGAGGTCGAGGGCCAGACCGTGTTCGTGTCCGTACGGGACCGCGGACCGGGCTTCGACATGGAAGCGGTACCGGACGACCGCATGGGCGTACGAGAATCGATCATCGGCCGGATGCAGCGCAACGGGGGGACCGCGGTGCTGCGGTCGGCGCCCGACGGCGGCACGGTAGTCGAGCTGGAGATGGAGAGGGCGGCGAAGGCAGCATGACCGAGGACAACAACGCGACCACCGGCGGCGAGACCAGGAGGGTGCGGGTGGTGCTCGTCGACGACCACCGGATGTTCCGCACCGGCGTCCAGGCCGAGATCGGCGACACCGGCCGGACCGGGGTCGAGGTCGTCGGCGAGGCCGCCGACGTGGACCAGGCCGTCACCGTCATCACCGCCACCCGGCCCGAGGTGGTCCTCCTCGACGTGCACCTGCCCGGCGGCGGCGGCGTCGAGGTGCTGCGGCGCTGCGCCCCGCTGATGGCGGCCGCCGAGAACCCGGTGCGCTTCCTGGCGCTGTCGGTGTCGGACGCCGCCGAGGACGTCATCGGGGTCATCCGCGGCGGTGCCCGCGGCTACGTCACCAAGACCATCACCGGCGCCGACCTGGTGGACTCGGTCTTCCGGGTCCAGGACGGGGACGCGGTGTTCTCCCCCCGCCTGGCCGGCTTCGTCCTGGACGCGTTCGCCTCGACGGACGCCCCGCCGGTGGACGAGGACCTGGACCGGCTCACCCAGCGCGAGCGCGAGGTGCTGCGGCTGATCGCGCGCGGGTACGCGTACAAGGAGATCGCCAAGCAGCTGTTCATCTCGGTCAAGACGGTCGAGTCGCACGTCTCGGCGGTGCTCAGGAAGCTCCAGCTCTCCAACCGCCACGAGCTGACCCGCTGGGCGACGGCCCGCCGGCTGGTCTGACGGGATCCCGGCCCGGACCGGTGTGATCCACGCCGCAGGTCCGCAGGGCAACCGGAGGGTGGCGCACCCGACTCTTGGGTGGCGTGATGAGCCTGACCGGGACCCCCCTCTTCGCGACGGCGGTCGTCCTGACCGTGACCGCCGTCGTCCTGCCGCTGGCCGTGTGGAGCAAGGTGCGCGGCCCGGCCGCGGCACGCGTCGCCACCCGCGGGCTGATGGTGGTGTTCGCCCAGGCCACCGCCGTCGCCCTGGTCTTCCTCGCGCTCAACCGGGAGATGAACTTCTACGTCTCCTGGGGCGACCTGATGGGCACCGGGAAGTACGTGCAGGCCGCCCCGGACCTCGGCCCGGACGGGCTCGGCGGCAAGAAGGCCGAGCAGGTCAGGCAGGAGCCGAAGGTCCGCCAGGAGTTCGTGCCCGTCGAGGGACTCGGCGGGCGGGTGAAGAAGACCGAGCTGGACGGCAGGATCTCCGGGGTCAAGGGCGACGTCATGGTGTGGCTGCCGCCGCAGTACGACGACCCCGCCCACAAGGACAGGAAGTTCCCGGTGGTCGAGCTGATCCCGGGCATCCCCGGCACGGGCAAGTCCTGGTTCCAGGGGCTCAAGGCGCACGAGGTGCTGGAGCCCCTGATGAGGGAGGGCAAGGTCCAGCCCTTCATCCTGGTCTCCCCGCGCGCGATGCTCCTGGGCAACGGCGACACCGGCTGCGCGAACATCCCCGGCAAGGTCAACGCCGACAGCTGGTTCAGCGTCGACGTCCGCAAGATGGTCACCGACAACTTCCGCGCCTCCGACGACCCCCGCACCTGGGGCGTGGCCGGGTACTCGGCCGGCGCGTACTGCGCCGCCAAGCTGGCGATCCTGCACCCCGACCGCTACGGCGCGGCCGTCTCCCTCTCCGGCTACAACGACCCCGGCCAGGAGCCCAGCTCGCTGGTCGCCCAGGACCCGGAGCTGCGCCGCACCCACAACCTGAAGGCGCTGCTCCAGGCCCAGCCCGCGCCGCCGGCGGTCGCGCTGTGGATGTCGGGCGCCGAGCAGGACGGGTACCTGTCGGGCACGGACCTCCAGGGGCTCGCGAAGAGCCCGACCACCGTGCACGCGGAGAAGGTCACCGGCGGCCACAACCTCGACGCGTGGTCCAAGCAGCTGCCGCAGACGTTCGGGTGGCTGAGCCGGCAGGTCAAGACGCCGTAGCGGGGTGCGGCGCTACGCGGGACGGGACGCGCCGGCCCAGGGCATGGAGTCGACGGGCGCCAGCCGGACCGTGGAGCCGGGGCGCGGGGCGTGGACCATCTGGCCGTTGCCGACGTACATGCCGACGTGGGTGACCCCGGAGTAGAAGAAGACCAGGTCCCCGGGGGCGAGCTGGTCCCGGGAGACCCGCCGGCCCGCGTTGATCTGGGTGTAGGTGGTGCGGGGCAGGGACACCCCGGCCGCGCGCCACGCCGCCTGGGTCAGGCCCGAGCAGTCGTACGCGCCCGGTCCCGTCGCGCCCCAGACGTACGGCTTGCCGATCGCCCCGTAGGCGAAGGCCACCGCGCGGGCGGCGCGGGAGCCGTCGGCGGGGGGAGGCGGGGTGCCGTGGGCGGCCGCGGGGGCGGCGGTGCCGGCGGCGCCCGGCCGGGCCTCGTACGCCGCCCGCTCCTCGGCGGTGAGCCGGGCGAGCAGCTGCCGGGCGGTGGCGAGCTTGCCCTCGATGACGGCCTTGTGCCCGGCCAGCTCCTGCCGGCGGGCGCGCAGGTCCGCGAGCCGGCCGGCGGCCTGGTCGCGCAGCTGCCCGACCTCGTCGAGCCCGCGCTTGACGGAGGCCACCTCGGCGGCGGTGCGGTCCCCGGCCCGGGTGAGCATGCCGGCCCGGTCCAGGTAGTCCTGCGGGTCGGAGGCCATGGCCAGCTGGAGGGCCGGACCCAGGCCGCCGCTGCGGTACTGGGAGGCGGCGAGCGCGCCGAGCGCGCTGCGGGCCGTGTTCAGCCGGTCCTGCTTGCGGGCGGCCTCCTCGCGCAGGCCGGTCAGTGCCCGCTCGGCCTCGTCCGACTCGGCCTTCGCCCCGTTGTAGCGCTCGGTCGCCGCCTCGGCCTCCCCGTAGAGCCGGTCGACCTCCGTCTTGACCTGGGCGGGGGTGAGCTGCGGCTCGGCGTGCGAGGTGCCTTCGAAGGCGGTGGCGGTGGCAGCGCCCGCGAGGGCGAGGGTGGCGGCGGTGCGTACGGTGCCGCCGGAGAGCGGGCGCTGCCTGGGCTTTCGATGACTGGCCACGGGGGCCTCACGTCCTTCCGCTCGTCCCGTAGGTCTTTGCGGGGAGGACGCTAGACCGGAAGGTAACGGTCAGATGACGAGATGATCGGAACTGGCCGCGTCCGACCGGGGTTGGTCTCGGCTGACCGGTCGGTGCCGGAGGACGCGAGGAATCAGTGCCGGAGGGCGCGACGGTTCAGTGCCGGAGGGCGCGACGGTTCAGTGCCAGAGGACGGCGATGAAGATGTTGGCCACGGTCAGCCCGCCGACCGTCGCGAAGACGCCCTTCCCGACGTGCTCCTCGTCGCGCTTGACGTAGACGAGCGCCAGGACCACGAACAGGACCGCCAGCTTCACGCCTATCTTGACGTGGTTCAGGGGCGCGCCGTCGCCCATCTCCCTGAAGCCCACCAGCAGCACACCGGTGACGAGCATGGTCAGCGCGCCGTGCAGCATCGCGGGCACGAAACGCGCCGTGCCGGCGCCCATCGCCTTCATCTGGGTCAGGAAACCGCCCAGGAGCGAGGCGATGCCGATGATGTGCAGGCCGACGAAGATGTGGGTGAGAACGGTCATGCCGACGAGCGTACGGGCACCAGTTTCCCGCGGATTTTCCGGGGGCGGGACCGGCTGTCGGTCCCGCCCCCTAGACTCGGAAGGCGATGAGCAGCCTCTTTGACGACAGCTTCCTGGCCGACCTCACCCCCTCCGACGAGGTCCCGCCGCCGCCCGAGGAGCACGCCGAGCCGGAGCCCGGCGCGGACGACCTCTTCGGGGGCGCCTTCGACGTGCCCATGAGCGGGGACGCGTACTACCGGGACGGCGCCCCGCGCCCCGTCATCGACCCGGCGACGCTCCTGGACGGGCTCAACGAGCAGCAGGCCGCGGCCGTGGTCCACGCGGGCTCGCCGCTGCTCATCGTGGCCGGCGCCGGCTCCGGCAAGACCCGGGTGCTCACCCACCGCATCGGCCACCTGCTGTCCGCGCGGAACGTCCACCCCGGCCAGATCCTGGCGATCACCTTCACCAACAAGGCCGCCGGTGAGATGAAGGAACGCGTCGAGAGCCTGGTCGGCCCCCGCGCGAACGCCATGTGGGTCTCCACCTTCCACAGCGCCTGCGTCCGCATCCTGCGCCGCGAGTCGAAGCGGCTCGGCTTCACCTCGTCGTTCTCGATCTACGACGCGGCCGACTCGAAGCGCCTGATGGCGCTCGTCTGCCGCGACCTGGACCTGGACCCGAAGAAGTTCCCGCCCAAGTCCTTCAACGCCAAGATCTCGAACCTGAAGAACGAGCTGATCGACGAGGACGTCTTCGCCGCGCAGGCCGCCGACGGGTTCGAGAAGACCCTCGCCCAGGCGTACGCGATGTACCAGGGGCGGCTGCGCGAGGCCAACGCGCTCGACTTCGACGACATCATCATGACCACCGTCCACCTCCTCCAGGCCTTCCCGGACGTCGCCGAGCACTACCGGCGCCGCTTCCGGCACGTCCTGGTCGACGAGTACCAGGACACCAACCACGCCCAGTACACGCTGGTGCGCGAGCTGGTCGGCCCCGGCTACCCGGATCTGCCGCCCGCCGAACTGTGCGTGGTGGGTGACGCCGACCAGTCGATCTACGCCTTCCGCGGCGCGACGATCCGCAACATCCTCCAGTTCGAGGAGGACTACAAGGACGCGACGACGATCCTGCTGGAGCAGAACTACCGCTCCACCCAGACGATCCTGTCGGCCGCCAACGCGGTCATCGAGCGCAACGAGAACCGCCGCGCCAAGAACCTGTGGACCCAGGCCGGCACGGGCGCCGTGATCACCGGCTACGTCGCGGACACCGAGCACGACGAGGCCCAGTTCGTCGCAGACGAGATCGACCGGCTCACGGACGCGGGCGAGGCCAAGGCCGGCGACGTCGCGATCTTCTACCGGACGAACGCCCAGTCGCGCGTCTTCGAGGAGATCTTCATCCGCGTCGGGCTGCCCTACAAGGTCGTCGGCGGCGTCCGCTTCTACGAGCGCAAGGAGGTCCGGGACGTCCTGGCCTACCTGCGCGTCCTGGCCAACCCCGAGGACAACGTCCCCCTCCGCCGGATCCTCAACGTCCCCAAGCGGGGGATCGGCGAGCGCGCCGAGGCGATGATCGACGCCCTCGCGCTGCGCGAGAAGATCACCTTCCCCCAGGCGCTGCGGCGCGTGGACGAGGCCTTCGGGATGGCCGCGCGCTCGACCAACGCCGTCAAGCGGTTCAACGTGCTGATGGAGGAGCTGCGCACGATCGCCGACTCCGGCGCCGGCCCGGCCGTGGTGCTGGAGGCGGTGCTGGAGCGCACCGGATACCTCGCCGAACTCCAGGCCTCCACGGACCCGCAGGACGAGACCCGGATCGAGAACCTCCAGGAGCTCGCGGCCGTGGCCCTGGAATTCGAGCAGGGCCGCGAGGAGAACAACCCGGGGACGCTGGCCGAGTTCCTGGAGCAGGTCGCCCTCGTCGCCGACTCCGACCAGATCCCGGACGAGGACACCGACGGCAGCGGCGTCATCACGCTGATGACCCTGCACACCGCGAAGGGCCTGGAGTTCCCGGTGGTCTTCCTGACCGGCATGGAGGACGGCGTCTTCCCGCACATGCGCGCGCTGGGCCAGACCAAGGAGCTGGAGGAGGAGCGCCGCCTCGCCTACGTGGGCATCACCCGGGCCCGCGAGCGGCTGTACCTGACCCGCTCCAGCATGCGCAGCGCGTGGGGGACGCCCTCGTACAACCCGCCGTCGCGGTTCCTCGAGGAGATCCCGGCCGAGTACCTCCAGTGGAAGCGCACGGGCGCCGCGCAGAAGCCGGCGGGGCCGGTGCGCGCTTCCGGGTACGGCTCGTCCTCCGGGAAGGCCGCCTTCGGGACCTCGCCCGAGGCGTTCCTGTCGTCGTCGCGCACGAAGTCGGGCCCGTCCGGGTTCGCCACGCGCCGGGCCGCCGACAAGCCGGTCGTCGCCCTGTCCGTCGGGGACCGGGTCACGCACGACCAGTTCGGACTCGGGACGGTCATGGAGGTCCAGGGGGCCGGCGCGGAGGCGCAGGCCACCGTGGACTTCGGGGACGCCAAGCCGAAGCGGCTGCTGCTGCGCTACGCGCCGGTGCAGAAGCTGTAGGGCCTCTCGGGCGTCCTGCGCCTCTCGGGCGTCCTGCGCCGGGGGCCCGGGCCAGGGCCCCTCGGTGGGCTACGTCGGGTCCAGGCCGTGGCTGCGCAGCCACGACAGGGGGTCGACCGCGGAGCCGCCGCCGGGCCGTACCTCGAAGTGGAGGTGCGGGCCGGTGGAGTTGCCGGAGTTGCCGGAGTACGCGATGACGTCGCCCGCCTTGACCTTGCCGGACCGGATCTTGGTGCTGCCGAGGTGGCAGTACCAGGTCTCGGTGCCGTCCGGGGAGGTCACTATGGCCATGTTGCCGTAGGCGCTGTTCCACTGGGTGCGCACGGTGCCGTCGGTGGCGGCCATGACCGGGGTGCCGTAGGAGACGGGGAAGTCGATGCCGGTGTGCACCGACATCCACATGCCGCCGGCCTGACCGAAGCTGGCGCTCAGGCCGCGCTGCGCGACGGGGACCGAGAACTTGGGGCGGGCCGCTTCCTTGGCCGCGGCCTCCTCGGCCCGCTTCTTCTTCTCTTCTTCCTGGCGCTGCTTGAGGTCGAGGCGCTCCTGCGTGCGGCTCGCGCGGTCCGCGAAGTCGCCCGCGTCGGCGCTGAGCGCCGCGAGCTGCGTGTCGAGCTTGTTGTTCGCCTCGACCGGCCGCACCGAGGCCGGGTCGGGGGCGGCCATCGTGGTGGTTTCCTCGGCCGGCTTGTCGGCGCCGGTGAGCCCGCCGACGGAGGCGGCGGCCACACCCGCGACGCCCATCACGCAGGCGGACGGCACGGCCACCGTCAGGAGGGCGGACCGCTTGGCCGGGCTGCGCCGGCGGCTGCCGGCGGCGCTGCCGCCGCCGCCCTTGGCCGCGTTGCCCCTGCCGGTGGCCCGGCGCCCGGCGCGGGGGGCGGTCGCCGCCGGGGTGACGGGTACGGCCTGCGTGGGCAGGTCGTGCACGAGGCCGTCCGGCGAGCCGGGCTCGTCCTCGGCGTCGACGGCCACGGGCTCGAAGACGGAGGTCTCGTCGTCGGCGTACGGATCGGCGTCCGGGTAGCCGTCGGCTTCGGCGTCGGGGGTTCCCGTGTACGCGGGGACGACGGTGGTGGCCTCGTAACCGGCGGCCGTGGCCCCGTCGGCCGCGCCCCCGTTCCAGGCGGTGGCGTCGTAGCTGCCGGTGTCCTGCCCGTAGCCGGGGAGGGTCCAGTGGCCGGTCTGCTCCGTCGCGGTGGCGTCGTAGCCGTAGGAGTTCGGCTGGTACTCGGCGGTCGCCGCGTTCCAGGCGCTCGCGTCGTACTGGCCGGTGGTGTCCGCCGGGGCGCTCTGGGCCGGGACGCTCGAGAGGTAACTCTCCGGCGCGGTCCAGGCGGTGGTGTCGTACGCGCCGGTGTCGGCGGCGGACTGGTAGGCCCCGTACGCGTCGTACGTTCCGTAACTGCCGGAAGCGGCGTAGTCGGTGACGTACTGATATCCCTGGCCCTGCGTTTCATAGGACGCATAGGTCTGGTCACCAGCGAAAGTGGTGGTGGAAAGGCCGTCGTACCCCGAATCGGGGTACTGGCCCGACGTCGGGCGGTCGTTCACCAACTTCTCTTTCGCCTCGGCAGTGGGGGCCTGGGTGGCCGGGGAACTCAAAGTTCACCGGAGGAGAGCAGTGGCGTGACTGTACCCGGCGGTTACTCGTCACGACAATCTTCCGGGGGTTTCGTCCTCAGCGGAACCGGGCATTCGGCTGTCTTTCGGTCGCTGAAAGACCGAGCCTTGGCCTTGAGTTCGAAATTCGTTCGACTGTGGGTCCACCGGTGTTGTAGGACTTCCCGGCCACGGGGCCTGTTCCGGCCCCTGATGCGGCTCCCGGTCCTGGGCCTGGTCCCGGTTCCGGTCCCGGTCCTGGTCCCGGTCAGACGACCTGGCTGTGGCCCTCGGTTCCCGTGGCGCGGGCGGCCTCCGTCGTGCGGGGCGTGCCGTCCGCTGCGCGGACCGGGCCGTCGAGGGCGCGCCGGACAGCGGTGATGACGGCGGGATGGACGGGGAGGGCGAGGTGGCCGATCCCGGTGACCTGCACGTTCGTCGCGTCCAGGTCGGGGTGCTGGATCCGGGCCGTCCCGGTGGGCGCCATCAGCGCGTCGAACTCGCTCCAGAACGCCACGAACCGGGTCAGGCAGCCGGGCGCGGGCGCGCGCAGCTCGGTCATCACCTCGGAGTCCGGGCGCATCTGGCGGACCAGAGGGTGCGCGTCCATGAAGGGGGCGACCCGGGTGCCGCCGTGCGGGGTGCCCAGGGTGACCAGCGTCCGCACCCGCGCGTCACCGCCGAGCCGCTGGACGTAGTACCGCGCGACCAGCCCGCCGAGGCTGTGGCCCACGAGGTCCACCCGGTCCTGGCCGCTGCGCTCGCACAGTTCCTCGACGCGCCGGGCGAGGTGGCGGGCGGTCACCCGCAGGTCCCGGGTGAAGGGGGAGTGGTTGTACGTCTCCACCCGCCGCCGGCCGCCGGCACCGAGGGCGCGGCGCAGCAGGACGAAGACCGAGCGGTTGTCGGTGAAGCCGTGCAGGAGCAGGACGGGCGGCGGCTGCCCGGCGGGCCGGGCGGAGGCCTGGCCGGCGGCCTGGTCGGCGAGCCGTTCCTCCAGGATCCCGGTGGGGTAGAGGAGGAGGTGCCCGGCGAGCACCGCCACCTCCAGGACCGCGGCCCGCAGGGCGGCGCCCGTCCGCGGCACGGGCAGCGGTGCGATCGTCAGCCCCATGGACGGCCTCCCCCTGGACCTCTCGGGTGCGGGCCCGTGCTGCCGACGCGGCCCCGCCACCGTGCCGCGCGGCTGTCGGCGCGGTGGCGGGGCGACGGGGCGGTGATGAATCAACGGCGTCCCACGTGTGATTTCCCCCTCCCCGTTGACCGTGAAACGGTGCGGTGCGCAATGCTGTACTTAACGTTCGTTCACTCGGGAGGCAGTGCGATGGGTGTGACCGGTCCGATCCGTGTGGTGGTGGCCAAGCCGGGTCTCGACGGCCACGACCGCGGCGCCAAGGTGATCGCGCGTGCGCTGCGGGACGCCGGTATGGAGGTCATCTACACCGGCCTCCACCAGACCCCCGAGCAGATCGTGGACACCGCCATCCAGGAGGACGCGGACGCCATCGGCCTCTCCATCCTCTCCGGGGCGCACAACACGCTCTTCGTCCGCGTTCTCGAACTCCTCAAGGAGCGCGACGCGGAGGACATCAAGGTGTTCGGCGGCGGGATCATCCCGGAGGACGACATCGCCCCCCTCAAGGCCAAGGGCGTTGCCGCGATCTTCACGCCCGGCGCCACCACCACCTCCATCGTGGACTGGGTCAACGCCAACGTCCGCCAGGCCTGACGCCTCCTCCCGGGCCGGCGGCCCCCCGGCCCGGACGCATCCGGCCCGGACGCATCCGGCCCGGACGCATCCGGCCCGGACGCATCCGGGCCGGGCGCACCGGGCCTGGGCCCGGGCACGCTCGGGCCGAGCGTGTGCGCCGGGGCGCTGTTCGCCGTCGGCGCCGCTTCCGGTGCCCGCCCGCGCCGGGGATCAGGCGGCGGCCGGGGCCAGTTCGGCGAGCATGGCCGCGCGCAGGCGCAGGGTGGCCACCAGGCGCTGGAAGGCCTCCGCCCAGTAGGCGGCGGCTCCCGGCGACGCCTCCGGCGGGTCCTGCGCGACGGCCGTCATCGCCTCCAGCCGGTCCGCCTCCGCCGGGTCCAGGCACCGCTCCGCGAGGCCCATCACCCCGCTGAAGCTCCACGGGTAGCTGCCCGCCTCGCGCGCGGCGTCCAGCGCGTCCACCACCGCCCGGCCCAGCGCCCCCGCCCAGGGCACCAGGCACACGCCGAGCAGCTGGAACGCCTCCGAGAGCCCGTGGGCGCGTACGAACCGGGCCACCCACTCGGCCCGTTCCTCCTCCGGCAGCGTCTCCAGCAGCTTCGCCCGCTCGGCCAGCGAAGCCGTGCCGGGACCGGCCGCGGGCGGGGCGGAAGCCGGCCCGAGGAGGGCCTTCGCCCACTGCGGGTCGCGCTGGCGCACCGCCGCCCGGCACCAGGCCGCGTGGATCTCCTCCGCCCAGCCCTCGGCCACCGGCAGCGCCACGATCTCCGCCGGACCGAGCCCCCCGAACCGCTCCCGCCAGCAGGACAGCGGCGCCGCCTCCACCAGCTGGCCGAGCCACCACGCCCGCTCCCCGCGCCCGGCCGGCGGCCGCTTGACCACCCCGTCGCGCAGCATCCCCGCGTCGCACTCCGCCGGGGGCACCACTGCCCCCGGGCCCACGCAGGCCAGCGCCCGCTCCGCCATCCGCCCGGCAAGGGCCGAGCCGGGCAGCGCGGACAGCAGTTCGGCGGCCGTCGCCCGGACGTTGCGGCTGCGGTCACCCAGCGCCGCCTCCAGGAAGGGCTCGTCCTCCTCGGACAGACCCGCCCGCAGCGAGTCGAGGAACATCAGCCGGTCCTCGGCCCGCTCCGTGGCCCAGGTCGTGGCCAGCAGCCGGGGCGCCGCCGCCGGCTCGTGGGCCCGTACGGCGCCGAGCAGGGCGACCCGCTCCGCGAACAGCCCCTCCTGCCAGAGCCGGGCCACCGCCTCCCCGTCCGCGGGGTCGGGCAGCTCCCCGGCACCGCCGGCCGCGCCGCGCAGGGCGAACCGCCACTCCGGATTCAGCCGGGCCAGCCACAGCCCCCGCGCCCCCGCCAACGCCAGGGCCTGCGGGCGCAGGTCGGTCCTGGCGCGGGCCGCGTCCAGCAGCGCCGGTACCAGCGCCGACGGCGCCCGGTACCCGTGCCGCGCGGCCGCGGCCAGCCACTGCGGGAGCAGCTCCGTCAGATCCGGGGCGGCCCCGCGCCGCCCACTGCCGCCGGCCGCCGCGGTCCGGCCCGCCAGCAGCTGCGCGAGCCGCCGCCGGGCGGCCTCCGGAGGCGCCGGCCGCGGATCGCGCGCCGCCGGCTGCGGCCGCCGGGCCGCCTCCGCGGGCCGCAGCCCGGCGCGGCGGCGCAGCGTCTGCACGGCGGCCGCGTCGAGCAGCGCCTCGGGTGAACCGCCCCGCCGCTCGGTGCCCAGCAGCGCGGCGGTGACCAGCTCCTCCCAGTCCCGGTACCCCTCGTCACCCTTGTCCATCGAACCCCTCCCTCATCACCGGTACCCCGTCCTCCACCGACCGCCGACTCCCGCCCAACGGCCCGGCCGCCATCCGCCGGCTGCGGCCTGCCGGAAGCCGGCGGCCGGGGCCCCTCGTCGTCGGCCGGCCGCCGGCGGCCCGGTCCCGCCCCCTCCGCGGGACCGGGCCGCCGGTGTGCGGCTCGACCGCGTTCAACTGGCGTGGTTGTCGTTCATACAAGCCCCCCGGCTTCTCGTCCTTCTTCGCGCTCCGGCGCCCCCGCGCCGTGCGCCCCTCCCCGTGCCGCCCCCCTCCGAAGGCATACGGGCCCCCAGGCCCCCTGCGTTTTCTTGTGGTTCCGCCCGTGCTCAGACCAGGGCCACCGGCTCGGGCGAGCCGGGCTGCCAGGCCGTCAGCGGGGTGAAGCCGCGGTGGCCGCACTCGCCGAAGACCGTGACCGGGCCGCCGCCCGAGAGGGCGGCCAGCTGCCACAGGCCGGACCGCGAACGGCCCTGGCCGAGCGCCACCGGCAGTGCGGACGTCCCCTGCGCGTCCGCGAGCTGCCAGGCCGCCTCGCCCCCTTCACCCGGTATCGGGATCACGGGGCCGAGCACCACCGGCCAGGACTCCAGCCACGGGTCCTCCCGCAGCGCGGCCCCGTAGGACTCCAGGGCCTCGGCGGTGCTCACCCCGGGCGGAGTGCGGGCGGCCGGCACCGCGGCCGCGGTACGGTCCCCCAACTCCGCCCGCAGCCCCGCCGATCCGGGCCGGAAGCGGGCTTCCGCCTCCAGCACCAGTCCGACGGGCAGCGCCAGCGCCGGCGGCCGCCCCGGCGGGCCGAAGTCCAGTACCAGCGCCGGGCGTCCGCCCTCCAGCCCGCGCAGCCATATCCGGCGGGTGGTGAGGCGGCCGTCCGGGGACACCGAGTCGTACTGGGCCAGTACGAGCCAGCGGTCCCGGACGGTCTCACCCTCCGCCGGAGACGGCAGCCCCACCCGGCTCCGGACGGTCGCGGCCAGCGGCTCCGGCAGCCCGGACACCCCCAGCCAGGCCCTGTCCAGCAGGTGCAGCAGCGCGAACTCCTCAAGCATCCGGGCGGGCCAGCCGGGGCCGCAACCGGGTATTGTCCCCAACTCCCGTACCCGGGCGGCGAGTCCGGGTGCCTGGGCGTCGACCATGCGGGCCGCGGCCTCCTCCCAGGGCGCGTAGCCGGCCTGCTGCTGCCCGGCGATCCCGCCGCGCAGCAGGTCCACGAGCCGCTGCTCCAGCTCGGTGACGCCCGCGCTGACGCGTCCGGCCCGCCGCTCGGCCCGCTTGCGGGCCGCCTCCACGTCCACCGGCCCGGCCGCCGGGCCCGCGGGCCGCGCCGCCTTCGCCGCGCGCCCGGCCAGCCATTCCGCCGCCCAGTCCGGAGCCTCGCCCGGTTCGCCGAGCCCCTCCGCCGCCCAGAGCAGCAGCAGCCCCAGCGCGTGCTTGCACGGGAACTTCCGGCTCGGGCAGGAGCACTTGAACGCCGGTCCGGTCAGGTCGACGACCGTCCGGTACGGCGTACTGCCACTGCCCTTGCACGATCCCCACACCGCACCGGAAGCGGAACCTCCGGTCTGTGACCACGGACCCGCCCCTCCCAGCCTGCCCCCCGCCTTGCGTGACGCCTCGTCAGGAGCCAGAGCCAGTACCTGTTCCGCCGTCCAGCGGACCCCCTGCTCAGTCATGTCAACCACCGTAGAGACCCCCACTGACAATCCCTGTGACCTGCAACAACGCTGCGAACAGGGGGCGTTGTCAGTGGCATGGTGCACGGTGGGACCAGCAGTCGGGAGCGGCTGCCGAGGATCGGAGGGGGACCATGAGCACGCCCGAGAACGGCACCGGCGGCGAGGCGCTGCGACCGCACGCCGAAGACGCCTTCGCACACGAACTGAAAGCCCTCGCGGCCGCCGACGACCGGCCCCGCCCGGCCCGCTGGAAGCTCTCCCCGTGGGCCGTGGCCACCTACCTCCAGGGCGGCACGCTCGCCGACGGCACCGTCATCACGCCGAAGTACGTCGGGCCGCGCCGGATCGTCGAGGTCGCCGTCACCACGCTCGCCACCGACCGCGCCCTGCTCCTGCTCGGCGTCCCCGGCACCGCCAAGACCTGGGTGTCCGAACACCTCGCCGCCGCCGTCAGCGGGGACTCCACCCTCCTGGTGCAGGGCACGGCCGGCACGCCGGAGGAGGCCATCCGCTACGGCTGGAACTACGCCCGCCTCCTCGCCCACGGCCCCAGCCGCGAAGCCCTCGTCCCCAGCCCCGTCATGCGGGCCATGGCCGAGGGCATGACCGCCCGCGTCGAGGAGCTCACCCGCATCCCGGCCGACGTGCAGGACACCCTCATCACCGTCCTGTCGGAGAAGACGCTCCCGATACCGGAGCTGGGCGAAGAGGTCCAGGCCGTGCGCGGCTTCAACCTGATCGCCACCGCCAACGACCGCGACCGCGGGGTCAACGAGCTCTCCAGCGCACTGCGCCGCCGCTTCAACACCGTGGTCCTGCCGCTGCCCGCCACCGCCGAAGCCGAGGTCGACATCGTCGCCCGCCGCGTCGACCAGATGGGCCGCGCCCTGGACCTGCCCGCCGTACCCGAGGGACTGGAGGAGATCCGCAGGGTCGTCACCGTCTTCCGGGAGCTGCGCGACGGCGTCACCGACGACGGCCGCACCAAGGTGAAGTCGCCCAGCGGCACCCTGTCCACCGCCGAGGCCATCTCCGTGGTCACCGGCGGACTGGCCCTCGCCGCGCACTTCGGGGACGGCGTCCTGCGCCCCTCCGACGTGGCCGCCGGGATCCTCGGGGCCGTCGTCCGCGACCCGGCCGCCGACCGCGTCGTCTGGCAGGAGTACCTCGAGGCGGTCGTCCGCGAGCGGGACGGCTGGAAGGACTTCTACCGCGCCTGCCGGGAGGTGACGGCATGAGCCCTGGGGCCGCGGGACCGCTGCTGCTGGGCGTCCGCCACCACGGGCCGGGCTCGGCGCGGGCGGTGCGGGCCGCGCTGGACCGGGCGCAGCCGCGGGCCGTGCTCATCGAGGGACCGCCCGAGGGCGACGCGCTGCTCGCCCTGGCCGCCGAGCCCGGCATGCGCCCGCCGGTCGCCCTGCTCGCGCACGCGGCGGACGACCCGGGCAGGGCCGCCTTCTGGCCCCTGGCCGGCTTCTCCCCGGAATGGGCCGCCCTGCGCTGGGCCCAGGCGCGGGACGTGCCGGTGCGCTTCATCGACCTGCCGGCCGCCCACACGCTGGCCGCGCCCGAGGACGACGACGAGGACGACGACGAGCAGGAGGAGGGGCGGCCGGGCGCGCTCCGGCCCTCCGCCCTGCCGGTGGACCCGCTCGGGGTGCTGGCGCGGACCGCCGGGTACGAGGACCCCGAGCACTGGTGGGAGGACGTGGTCGAACACCGGGGCACGGGGGAGGTCCGGGATCCGCTGGCCGCCTTCGAGGCCGTGGGGGAGGCCATGGGCGCCCTGCGCGAGGCCTACGGGGACGCCGGGCGGCCCCACGACCTGGTCCGCGAGGCCCATATGCGGCAGCGGATGCGCGCGGCCCGCCGGGAGTTCGGGGAGGACTACGCCGTGGTGTGCGGCGCCTGGCACGTCCCGGCGCTGCGGGCCGGGTCCACCGTGGCCGCGGACAGGGCGCTGCTGGCCGGGCTGCCCAAGGTCAAGGTGGAGACCACCTGGGTGCCGTGGACCCACCGCAGGCTGGCCCGGGCCGGCGGGTACGGCGCGGGCGTCACCTCGCCCGGCTGGTACGCCCACCTCTTCGCGGCCCGCGACCGGCCGGTCGAGCGGTGGCTGACCAAGGTCGCGGGGCTGCTGCGGGAGGAGGACCGGCAGGTCTCCTCGGCGCACGTGATCGAGGCGGTCCGCCTGGCCGAGACCCTGGCCGCGGTACGGGGCCGCCCGCTCCCGGGGCTCGCGGAGACGCTGGAAGCGGCCCGGGCGGTGATGTGCGACGGCTCGGACGTGCCGCTCGCGCTGATCGAGGACCGGCTCGTGGTCGGGGACGTGCTCGGCGAGGTCCCGGACGCGGCGCCCGCCGTGCCGCTCCAACGGGACCTCACCCGCCGGCAGCGCTCCCTGCGGCTCAAGGCCGAGGCGCAGCGGCGGGATCTGGAGCTGGACCTGCGCAAGGACTCCGACGCGGCCAAGTCCCTGCTGCTGCACCGGCTGCGGCTGCTCGGGGTCGACTGGGGCACACCCACCGCCTCCCGGAGCGGCACGGGCACCTTCCGGGAGACCTGGCGGCTGTGCTGGGAGCCGGAGCTGTCGGTGCGTGTCGCCGAGGCCGGGATCTGGGGCACCACCGTCCTGGGGGCGGCCACCGCCAAGGCGGAGGCCGACGCGGCGGCCGCCGGGGAGCTGGGGGAGGTCACGGCACTGGCCGAGCGCTGCCTGCTGGCCGGGCTGTCGCAGGCGCTGCCGGCCGTGCTGCGGGCGCTCGCCGACCGGGCCGCGCTGGACACGGACGTGGCCCGGCTCGCCAAGGCGCTGCCCGCCCTGACCCGTTCGCTGCGGTACGGGGACGTACGGGGTACGGACGCGGCGGCGCTCGGCACGGTCGCCGCCGGGCTGGCCGAGCGGATCTGCGTGGCCCTGCCGCCGGCCTGCGCGGCCGGGCTCGACGCCGACGGTGCGGCCGCGCTGCGCGGCCACATCGACGCGGTGCACGGGGCGGTGGGCCTGCTGGCCGACGCGGACCCGGGGCTGCGGGAGCGCTGGTCGGCCGTGCTGCGGACCCTGGCCGGGCGGGAGAGCGTGCCCGGGGGGATACGCGGGCGGGCCGTGCGGCTCCTGCTGGACGACGGACGGCTGGCGGGCGGGGAGACGGCGCGGCTGATGGGGCTCGCCCTGTCCCCGGCGGCCGCCCCGGCCGACGCGGCGGGCTGGATCGAGGGGTTCGCCGGCGGGGGTGCCGGCGGGGGGGCGCTGCTGGTCCACGACGAGCGGCTGCTCGGGCTGATCGACGCGTGGCTGGTGTCGGTGCCGGACGGTGCCTTCATCGACGTACTGCCGCTGCTGCGGCGGACGTTCGGGGCGTACGAGCCGGGCGTGCGGCGGACCCTGGGCGAGCTGGTCCGGCGCGGCCCGGGTGCCCGTGCGGCGGCCACCGCATCCGGAGTCGCCCCCGCGGGCTTCGCCCCGGAGCTGGACGAGGCCCGCGCGGCCGCGGCCGCCGACGTGGCCCGCCTCCTCCTCACGGCGGCCTGACCTCGCCCCGGCGGGGCGGGGTGCGGCCCGGGAACGGGCGGAAGCTCCGCGCAGTGGCGACCGTCCGCAGGCAGCGGACCACAGGAACGGAACGAGAGGGGACGGCAGATGACGAGGACGGGTGACCCGGGGACCGCCGGAGGCGAGCGGTTGCGGCGGTGGCGGCTGGTGCTCGGCGGCGGCGAGGGCGAGGGGACGGGCCTCGCTCTCAGCGGGCGGGACGCGGCGATGGACGGGGCCCTGGGGGCGCTCTACGGCGGAGGCGGAGGCGGGGGCGGCCGGGACCGGGGGGAGCGGTCCGCCGGCCTCGGGGGTTCCGCGCCGCACGTGGCGCGCTGGCTCGGGGACATCCGTACGTACTTCCCGAGCCCGGTGGTCCAGGTCATGCAGCGGGACGCCATCGAGCGGCTCGGGCTGTCCGCGCTCCTGCTGGAGCCGGAGATGCTGGAGGCCGTCGAGCCGGACGTCCATCTGGTCGGCACCCTGCTGTCGCTGAACAAGGCCATGCCCGACACCACCAGGGAGACGGCGCGGGCCGTCGTCCGCAAGGTGGTCGAGCAGCTGGAGAAGCGCCTCGCGACGCGCACCCGGGCGACACTGACGGGGGCGCTGGACCGTTCGGCGCGCATCAGCCGCCCCCGCCACCGGGACATCGACTGGGACCGGACCATCCGGGCCAACCTGAAGAACTACCTCCCGGAGCACCGGACCGTCGTCCCCGAGCGGCTCGTCGGCTACGGCCGGGCGTCCCGGGCGGTGAAGAAGGAGGTCGTCCTCTGCATCGACCAGTCGGGATCGATGGCCGCCTCGGTCGTCTACGCCTCCGTCTTCGGGGCGGTCCTCGCCTCCATGCGCTCGATCGCCACCCGGCTGGTCGTCTTCGACACGGCGGTGGTCGACCTGACCGAGCAGCTCGACGATCCGGTCGACGTCCTGTTCGGCACGCAGCTGGGCGGCGGCACCGACATCAACCGCGCCCTCGCCTACTGCCAGTCGAAGATCACCCGGCCGGCCGACACGGTCGTCGTCCTGATCAGCGATCTGTACGAGGGCGGCATACGCGACGAGATGCTCAAGCGCGTCGCGGCCATGAAGGGGGCGGGCGTGGAGTTCGTGACCCTGCTGGCGCTGTCCGACGAGGGTGCGCCCGCCTACGACCGCGAGCACGCGGCGGCCCTGGCCGCCCTGGGTGCGCCCGCCTTCGCCTGCACCCCCGACCTGTTCCCGGAGGTGATGGCGGCCGCCCTGGAGAAGCGGCCGCTGCCCGTCCCGTGAGCCGCGCACCGCGGCCGCTGCATATCGGCAGATCACACGAAGATGCAGTTCAACCGTGAGGCGATCTGTGACAGGTATCACCGCTCAGGTGTGATCTGCGATTTAGGGACCCACGTCCCACGGGGATAACCTGCGAGACGGACATGCCGCGTCCACGGTCACCGTGTGCGCCTTCCTAGTGACAGCGCCGTCACGTTGCCCTCCGCGGCACGCCCACGCAGATAGCAGACAAACCGCGAATCACTGCGAATCTTTGAAGACAAGGGACGGACGCGCGTGGACCTGTTCGAGTACCAGGCGAGGGACCTCTTCGCCAAGCACGGTGTACCGGTGCTGGCCGGTGAAGTCATCGACACGCCTGAGGCGGCGCGCGAGGCCACCGAGAAGCTGGGCGGCAAGTCGGTCGTCAAGGCTCAGGTGAAGGTCGGCGGCCGCGGCAAGGCCGGTGGCGTGAAGCTCGCCGCCACCCCCGACGAGGCCGTCGCCCGCGCGACGGACATCCTCGGCATGGACATCAAGGGCCACACGGTCCACAAGGTGATGATCGCCGAGACCGCTCCGGAGATCCTCGAGGAGTACTACGTCTCGTACCTCCTCGACCGCACCAACCGCACCTTCCTGGCCATGGCCTCGGTCGCGGGCGGCATGGACATCGAGCAGGTCGCCGAGGAGACCCCCGAGAAGCTCGCCAAGGTCCCGGTGAACGCCAACGAGGGCGTGACCATCGAGAAGGCCCGCGAGATCGTCGCCCTCGCGAAGTTCCCGGCCGAGGTCGCCGAGAAGGTCGCCGAGGTCCTCGTGACCCTGTGGCAGACCTTCATCGCGGAGGACGCGCTCCTCGTCGAGGTCAACCCGCTCGCGAAGGTCGCCAACGGCGACGTCATCGCCCTCGACGGCAAGGTCTCGCTCGACGAGAACGCCGAGTTCCGCCAGCCGGGCCACGAGGAGTTCGTGGACCACGCGGCCGCGAACCCGCTCGAGGCCGCCGCCAAGGCGAAGAACCTCAACTACGTCAAGCTCGACGGTGAGGTCGGCATCATCGGCAACGGCGCGGGTCTCGTCATGAGCACCCTCGACGTCGTCGCCTACGCCGGCGAGAACCACGGCGGCGTCAAGCCCGCCAACTTCCTCGACATCGGCGGTGGCGCCTCCGCCGCCGTCATGGCCAACGGCCTCGAGATCATCCTCGGCGACCCGGACGTCAAGTCCGTGTTCGTCAACGTCTTCGGTGGCATCACCGCGTGTGACGAGGTTGCCAACGGCATCGTCCAGGCGCTGCAGCTGCTCGAGGACAAGGGCGAGGCGGTCACCAAGCCGCTGGTCGTCCGCCTCGACGGCAACAACGCCGAGCTGGGTCGCAAGATCCTCTCGGACGCCAACCACCCGCTGGTGCAGCGCGTGGACACCATGGACGGCGCGGCCGACAAGGCCGCCGAGCTCGCGGCTGCGAAGTAAGGGCAGAGGTCAAAGACTCACATGGCTATCTTCCTCAACAAGGACAGCAAGGTCATCGTCCAGGGCATGACCGGTGCCACGGGCATGAAGCACACCAAGCTGATGCTGGCTGACGGCACCAACATCGTCGGCGGCGTGAACCCGCGCAAGGCCGGCACGAGCGTCGACTTCGACGGCACCGAGGTCCCGGTCTTCGGCTCCGTCGCCGAGGCGATGGAGAAGACGGGCGCCAACGTCTCCGTCCTCTTCGTCCCGCCGGCCTTCGCCAAGGCCGCCGTCGTCGAGGCCATCGACGCCGAGATCCCGCTGGCCGTCGTCATCACCGAGGGCATCGCGGTGCACGACTCCGCCGCCTTCTGGGCGTACGCGACCGCCAAGGGCAACAAGACCCGGATCATCGGCCCGAACTGCCCGGGTCTGATCACCCCCGGCCAGTCCAACGCCGGCATCATCCCGGGCGACATCACCAAGCCCGGCAAGATCGGTCTCGTGTCCAAGTCGGGCACGCTGACCTACCAGATGATGTACGAGCTGCGCGACATCGGCTTCACCTCCGCCGTCGGCATCGGTGGCGACCCGGTCATCGGCACCACGCACATCGACGCCCTGGAGGCCTTCGAGGCCGACCCGGAGACCGAGCTCATCGTCATGATCGGCGAGATCGGCGGCGACGCCGAGGAGCGTGCGGCGGACTTCATCGCGAAGAACGTCACCAAGCCGGTGGTCGGCTACGTCGCGGGCTTCACCGCCCCCGAGGGCAAGACCATGGGCCACGCCGGCGCCATCGTCTCCGGTTCTTCTGGCACCGCACAGGCCAAGAAGGAGGCCCTCGAGGCCGCGGGCGTCAAGGTCGGCAAGACCCCGACCGAGACGGCCAAGCTGGCGCGCGAGATCCTCAACGCCGCCCAGTAGGCAGCAGCTGTACGGATGCACGGGCGTGGCCCGCACCCTCCGGGGTGCGGGCCACGCCCGTTCTCATTCGCTGCTCGGGGAGAGCCGGTGGGGCCCGGCGCCCGGGTCGGCGCGGAGTTTGTCCTGGAGGTCCCGGCTCTCCTCGGTGAGCCGCTGGGGGCCGCTCAGCGGCGGGACCCCGGAGACGCTCGCCCCGGGTGCGACCGGCGGCTCGTAGTGGTCCGGCGCGGTGACGGTGGTGTACCCCGTCGAGGCGGCGATCACGGCCGTCAGGACGAGCGCGGCCCGCGCCAGCCGCCGGGCCCGGTGCTCGCACAGGGTGCGGACGGCGGCCGCCGGGCGCGGCTCCAGCGGTACGGCGGGCCGTACCGTGCCGAGCCGCTCGCGCAGCAGGGCGGACCGCTGCCGGGGCGGTACGCCGGCCAGTTCGGGGAGCCGGCGGGAGAGTTCCGCGTGCGCGCGCAGCAGGCGGTGCCCCGCGGCGGGCGTGCTGGCCTCCGTCTCGGCGGCGGTGTCGGGCAGGTCGAGGCCGACGCCGTCGTAGAGCAGCACCGTCCGGCGGCGTACGGGTGCCAGCGCGAGGAGGGCGTCCAGCAGGACCCGGTCGGCCGGGTCGGCCGGGGGCTTGTCGGGGTGCCGGTGGGCCCGGCGGAAGCGGTGCCAGGGGGAGAGGGCGTACTCGTACGCGGCCGAGCGCACCCAGCCGACGGGGTCGGGGTCGGTGGCCACCTCGGGCCAGCGGCCCCAGGCCTGACGGAACGCCTGCTCGACGGAGTGCAGGGCGAGGGTGCGGCGGCCGGTGAGCAGGTAGGCCTGGCGGACGAGGGCGGCCGCGGCGTGGTCGTACAGGGCGTCGAAGGCCTCGGCGGGGTTCTGCGGGGGCAGCGGCCGCGGTCCGGGCGGGGCGGCGGGGCGGGCGGGCTCACCTGGGGCGGGGTCCGGGTGGGGTGCTCCGGCGGGGGCCGGGGCGGTCTGAGGAAACGGTTCCTCCGCGGCGGGTACGTCCGCGCAGGCCCGGTCGCCGGGCGGCGCGGCCGCGGGGGTCGGGGCGGGGGCCGGCTCGGCGGGGTCGTGCGCCGGGGCCGTGGCCGGGGCGGCGGGCGGGGCGGCGGGGGGTGCCGGGACGGGGTCGCCCCGGAGGGCCGGTTCACCCGGGGCGGGGGGTGGCGGGGCCGTCCGGGGCGGGTGTGCCGGGCGGGGCGGGGCGGCCGGCGGTTTCGCCCCGCGCGCGGCGGCGGTCCGGGGCCGGCGGGTGGGCGGGCCCGCCGCCACCGGCCGGACGGGGGCGGACCCGTCCGCCGCGAGCCGCTCCAGGAGTGCGGCGTACGCCTCGCGCGTGCGCCCGCGGGGCTCGGTGCGGCCGCACTCCCAGGAGCGGACGGTGGCCGCGGTGACGCCCACCCGCGCCGCGGCCTCCTCGTACGTCAGCCCGCCCGACTCGCGCAGCCATCGGCGCTCCTTGGGGGACGGCAGGCCCAGCTCCGAGCCGGAGGACGTTTCGGCGTCTTGTGTCATGCCACTCTCCCCGCGACACGGCTGCTCTGGGCGATAAAGTACATAAACGTATATTGAGCGACACAACGGTCAATCGGTTGTTACCCGGACATAGCGCGTGTCGAGGGCACCATGGCGGGGTGACCGAAGTGACCGAACGCGGGACCCCGTCGCCGGCGGCCCCGCGGGCCGGCGCCGTGCGGCGCCGTTCGCCGGCGGCCGCCGCCTGCGTCCTGGGCGGCGCCGTCGCCGCCGGGCTGGGGCTCGGCTTCCTGGCCGTGCTCGTGATCGTGCTGTGGATCAGCTCCCCCTACCCGGACAGCGGCCCCGGCGGCGCGCTGCACCTCGCCGCCGGCCTGTGGCTGATGGCCCACGGGACGGAACTCGTCCGCTACGACACCCTTTCGGGGCTGCCGGCACCCGTCGGCCTGGTCCCGCTGCTGCTGGTGGTACTGCCCGTGCTGCTCATGCGGCGGGCGGCCCGCCTCGGCAGTGCCTCGGGGGACGCCGCCGGGGCGGAAGGGGACGAGGTGCTGCCCGCCAGTGCCGTGTTCTCCGCCGTGACCTGCGGCTACCTGGCGGTCGGTGCGCTCGCCACCGTGTACGCCGCCGGCGGGCCGATGCCGGCCGACCCGCTCAGCGCGGCCTGGCACGTCCCGCTGGTGGCCGTGGTCGCCGCGGCGGGCGGGGTCTGGGCGGCCAAGGGGAAGCCGCGGGGGACCCTGCCGGGCTGGGTTCCGGCCGGCGTGCGCAAGGCCGTCGGCCGCCCCCGCTACGCACTGGCACTGCGCTCCGGCGCGGCCGGGGTGCTCGTCCTGCTGGGCGGCGGGACCCTGCTCGTCGGAACCTCGCTGGCGTGGCACGCGGCGGAGGCGCAGAACGCCTTCCTGACGCTGACCGGGGTGTGGTCGGGGCGGTTCGCGGTGCTGCTGCTGGCGCTGGCGCTGATCCCGAACGCGGTGGTGTGGGGCGCGGCGTACGCGCTCGGGCCCGGGTTCGCGCTCGGCGCCGGGGCGGTGGCGACCCCGCTCGGCCTCCAGGGGGCGGCGGACCTGCCGAGGTTCCCGCTGCTGGCGGCGCTGCCGGCGCCGGGGCCGGGCACGCCGGTGACCTGGGCGGCGCTGGGGGTGCCGGTCCTGGCGGGGCTGGTGGTGGGGTGGTTCGCGGTGCGGCGGGCGCGGGAGGTGTCGTACGGGGAGACCGCGCTGACGGCGGCGCTGGGGGCGGTGGTGTGCGGGCTGGCGACGGCCGGCCTGGCCGCGGCTTCGGCGGGGCCGCTGGGGTCGCGGGTGCTGGCGGGCTTCGGGCCGGTGTGGTGGGCGGTGGGGGGCGCGGCGGCGGGGTGGACGCTGGTGCTGTCGGTGCCGCTGGCGGTGGGGGTGCACGCGTGGCGCACCCGGCCGGTGCGGGCCCCCGGCGGCGGCGGGGAGGAGGCCGGGGCGGCGGACGCGTGGCACGACCCGGAGGTGCGGGAGCTGCGGTGGGAGGCGTTGCGGAGGGCGGCCGAGCCGATGGTTGCTCCCGCGGTGGAGGCGGTGGTGGCTGCGGAGCCGTTGGTTGCTCCCGCGGTGGAGGCGGTGGTGGCTGCGGAGCCGTTGGTTGCTCCCGTGGTGGAGGCGGTGGTGGCTGCGGAGCCGTTGGTTGCTCCCGCGGCGGAAGTGGCGCCGGCTGCGGAGCCGTTGCTGCCGGCCGCGGTGGTGGGGGTGCGGGTGCTGGCCCGGCGGCGGCCGACCCCTTCCTGACGCGCCGACCCCGTCCGCCGGACGCGGGGGGTGTGCCGCTGCGCGGGGCCGGATCCCCTCCCCGCCCTTCGCCCGTTCCCCGGGGCTCCGCCCCGGCCCCCCCCCGGGGCTCCGCCCCGTTCCCCGTGGGGCTCTGCCCCGTTCCCCGCGGGGCTCTGCCCCGTTCCGCGCCGGCCCGGGGGCCCCGGCGGTGCGTCCGGTGATCGGGCGGAGTGGGTCAGCGTTGGACCTTGAGGATCTGGCCCACCACGTTGTCCGGGAGGAGGGTGTTGCACTCGAGTTCCGCCGTGCGGGTCAGGGCGTCGTCGCGGCAGATGTAGAAGTCCTTGTACGCCAGTTGCAGGGCGTACGAGCTTCCCGCCAGCAGCAGCGCCAGCGACGCCGTGACCAGGCCGCTGACGGCCGCCGCGCGCTGCGGGCGGGCCGCCGGGCCGAGGGCGGCCAGGCCGCCGGGGTCGGCGTCGGTCGCCGGGCGGCCGCGCAGGGCGCTGATGCCCCAGTACAGGGCCAGGGCCCCCAGCAGCAGCCCCACCGAGGGGATCCCGAAGATCCCGAAGAAGAAGCCCCACATGCCCGACAGCAGCGCGTACCGCGCGCGCCGCTGGACCGGGTCCATCGGGTCCCACCGGGCCGGTCCCTCGGGGCCGCCGGGGCCGTCGCCGGCCGGACCGCCGCCGCCGTCCTGCGGCCGCTGCGGCTGCCTGGGCTGCCACGGCTGGTCGGGCCGGCCCTCCGGCGGCGCCGCGAAGGGGTTGTCGTCGTTCGAGGGGTCGGGCTGACGGCGGTCCGGCATCGAGTGCGTTTCTTCCCCTGAGTCGTCGGCGGTGCGCCCCGCGTGCGGGGGCGTACCACGTCGTGTGCGGCGTGTACGCCAGACGCTACCGCCCGCCCGTCCCCCCGTCCCTCGGGGGCGGTCCCGTGTGCCGGTATCGTTGCAGGCGGTCGGTGGCTTCGTATGGTTCCCCGTATATCGGTACCCCGAAGTTTCGTATGACCACACAAGACGAACGTCGCAAATCCTGTGAGAAAGGGCCTCCCATGGCCGCCTCCCGCCTGGTCGTGCTGGTTTCCGGCTCCGGCACCAACCTCCAGGCCCTGCTCGACGCCATCGACGCGCACCCCGGCGGAGCCGAGGGCTTCGGGGCCGAAGTCGTCGCCGTAGGGGCCGACCGCGAGAACATCGCCGGCCTCGAGCGGGCGGAGAAGGCCGGGATCCCCACCTTCGTGTGCCCGGTGAAGGCCTACGGGAGCCGTGAGGAGTGGGACGCCGCCCTGACCGGCGCGACCGACGCGTACGCGCCGGACCTCGTCGTCTCCGCCGGGTTCATGAAGATCGTCGGCAAGAACTTCATCGACCGCTTCGGCGGCCGGTTCATCAACACCCACCCCGCCCTCCTCCCGGCCTTCCCCGGCGCGCACGGGGTGCGCGACGCCCTCGCGTACGGGGCGAAGGTCACCGGCTGCACGGTCCACTTCGTGGACAGCGGCGTGGACACCGGTCCGATCATCGCCCAGGGTGTCGTGGAGATCCGGGACGGGGAGGACGAAGCCGCGCTCCATGAGCGCATCAAGGAAGTCGAGCGCCAGCTGCTCGTCGACGTCGTGGGGCGCCTGGCCCGGCACGGCTACCGCATTGAGGGACGAAAGGTAACAATCCAGTGACCGCCAACGAAACGACGACGACTCAGCGGCCGATCCGCCGCGCGCTCGTGAGTGTCTACGACAAGACGGGACTGGAAGAGCTGGCCCGCGGCCTGCACGAGGCGGGCGTCGCGCTCGTCTCCACCGGCTCCACCGCGTCGAAGATCGCCGCCGCCGGGGTGCCCGTCACCAAGGTCGAGGAGCTCACCGGCTTCCCCGAGTGCCTCGACGGCCGCGTCAAGACCCTCCACCCGCGCGTGCACGCCGGCATCCTCGCCGACCTGCGCCTGGAGGACCACCGGCGCCAGCTGGCCGAGCTGGGCGTGGAGCCCTTCGACCTGGTGATCGTCAACCTCTACCCCTTCCGCGAGACCGTCGCCTCCGGCGCCACCCCCGACGAGTGCGTCGAGCAGATCGACATCGGCGGCCCCTCGATGGTCCGTGCCGCGGCCAAGAACCACCCCTCGGTCGCGGTCGTCACCAGCCCCGCCCGCTACGCCGACGTCCTCGCGGCCGCCCAGGGCGGCGGTTTCGACCTGACCGCCCGCAAGCGGCTCGCGGCCGAGGCCTTCCAGCACACGGCCGCCTACGACGTGGCCGTCGCGTCCTGGTTCACCAACGCGTACGCCCCGGAGGGCGAGGAGGGCGCGCTGCCCGAGTTCCTGGCCGGCGCCTGGGAGCGCAAGTCGCCCCTGCGGTACGGCGAGAACCCGCACCAGGCCGCCGCGCTGTACACCGACGGCCGGCCGGGCGGGCTCGCCAACGCCGAGCAGCTGCACGGCAAGGAGATGTCCTTCAACAACTACGTGGACACCGAGGCCGCCCGCCGGGCCGCGTACGACCACGACGAGCCCTGCGTCGCGATCATCAAGCACGCCAACCCCTGCGGCATCGCCGTGGGCGACGACGTCGCCGCCGCTCACCGCAAGGCGCACGCCTGCGACCCGCTCTCGGCCTTCGGCGGTGTCATCGCCGTCAACCGCCCGGTGACCGTCGAGCTCGCCGAGCAGGTCGCGGAGATCTTCACCGAGGTCATCGCCGCCCCCGGCTACGAGGACGGCGCGGTCGAGATCCTCGCCAAGAAGAAGAACATCCGCGTCCTGAAGGTGGACGGCACCCCGCACCAGCCGGGTGACCTCAAGCCCATCAGCGGCGGCGTGCTGCTCCAGGAGTCCGACGTCTTCCAGGCCGAGGGCGACGACCCGGCGAACTGGACCCTGGCCACCGGTGACGCCCTGTCCGCCGAGGAGCTGGCCGAGCTCGCCTTCGCCTGGCGGGCCTGCCGCGCCGTCAAGTCCAACGCCATCCTGCTCGCCAAGGACGGCGCCTCGGTCGGCGTCGGCATGGGCCAGGTCAACCGCGTCGACTCGGCGAAGCTCGCCGTCGAGCGGGCGGGCGCCGAGCGCGCGCAGGGCTCGTACGCGGCCTCGGACGCCTTCTTCCCCTTCCCGGACGGGCTGGAGATCCTGACCGCCGCCGGTATCAAGGCCGTGGTCCAGCCGGGCGGTTCGGTCCGTGACGAGCAGGTCGTCGAGGCCGCTGCGAAGGCGGGCGTGACGATGTACTTCACCGGTACCCGTCACTTCTTCCACTGACACGGCGACCGGCACGCAGAAACGGCGAAGGCCGCGTCCCGCACTGCGGGACGCGGCCTTCGCGCTGGAACGCGCCGGGTACTACTTCTTGATGACGAGGGTGCCGGCGGCGCGGTCGTGCCAGCCCTGGAGCTTGCCCGAGTTGTCGAAGAACGGGGACAGGTAGACCAGGATCTGGCCGATGCCGCAGAGGAAGCTGCCGACCAGCGGGATGATCCAGCGGATGAAGCCGCCGCCGAGGCCCGGGACCTGGCCCGTGTTCTCCTTGACGACCTTCAGGCCCAGCGCCATCTTGCCGAGCGTCGCGCCGACGAAGGAGATCATCAGCCACTCGTAGAGCAGGGTGGCGATGCCGATGAGGGCGAGCGTGCCGAACATGGCGGCGATCATGCCGCCAGCGGCCTCGGCCTGGTCGTTGACGCACTGCTGGTAGGCGGCCGACGCGTAGTCCGTGCCGCAGTCCTCGACCGACTCCGCGAGGCCCAGGGACCCGGCCAGGCCGATCGCCATGAGGATCCACACGAGGACGGAGATGGCGAGGCCGTCGATCAGGCGCGCGCCGAAGCGGCGGCCCATCGTGGCGACCTGGACGGTGCCCAGACCCGCGACGTTGATGTAGCCGTTGTTGGCCTGCAGGGTGCCGGGGGCCTGCGGCGGGACGCCGTACGGCGGCTGGCCCTGCTGCGGGTAGCCGTATCCGGGCTGGCCCTGCGGCGGGACGCCCTGCGGGGCCTGCTGCGGGTAGCCGTAACCGGGCTGGCCCTGCGGCGGCTGCTGCTGCCCGTAGGGGTTGTTCGGGTCGCCGAAGCTCATCTGGGTGTTTCCTCCGTGAAGTGCGGGGACGCACGGCACACCTGGAGGACACTTGCTTTCTGCGGTACGCCCCCCGGCACTGCCCGCGGCACTCTTTCCGATCGTCTTGCTGCCCGTCATCGTGGTGGGCCCGCACCGGGCTTGTCCAGTTCGTTGCCCGGTGGGGCCAGACTTGTTGTGCAAGTGCAATCAAGAGCGCGATCCGGCCGTCGTCCGAGTGGAAGGCGGACCGCTCCATCCGGGAGGATGCCCCCATGACCGCCCAGATTCTCGATGGCAAGGCCACCGCAGCCGCGATCAAAACCGAACTGACGGCCCGCGTGGCGCAGCTGAAGGCCCGGGGCATCACCCCCGGCCTCGGCACCCTGCTGGTCGGCGACGACCCGGGCAGCCGCTGGTACGTCAACGGCAAGCACAAGGACTGCGCGGAGGTCGGCATCACCTCCATCCGCCGCGAACTGCCCGCCACGGCCTCCCAGGAGGAGATCGAGGCGGTCGTGCGCGAGCTGAACGACGACCCCGCGTGCACCGGCTACATCGTCCAACTGCCGCTCCCCAAGGGCATCGACACCAACCGCGTCCTGGAGCTGATGGATCCGGCCAAGGACGCCGACGGGCTGCACCCGACGTCGCTGGGCCGGCTGGTGCTGGGCATCGAGGGCCCGCTGCCCTGCACCCCGTACGGGATCGTCGAGCTGCTGCGCCACCACGGGGTCGAGATCAACGGCGCGCACGTCGTGGTGCTCGGCCGGGGCATCACCGTCGGCCGCTCCATCGGGCTGCTGCTCACCCGCAAGTCCGAGAACGCCACCGTGACCCTGTGCCACACCGGTACGCGCGACCTCGCCGGGCTGCTGCGCCAGGCGGACATCGTCGTCGCGGCGGCGGGCGTGCCGCACCTGGTGAAGCCGGAGGACGTGAAGCCGGGCGCGGCCGTGCTCGACGTCGGCGTCAGCCGCGACGAGAGCGGCAAGATCGTCGGGGACGTCCACCCGGGCGTCGCCGAGGTGGCGGGCTGGATCTCCCCGAACCCGGGCGGTGTCGGCCCCATGACCCGGGCGCAGCTGCTGGTGAACGTCGTCGAGGCGGCGGAGCGGACCACCAGTGCGGGCTGAGCACGACGTGAGCGGTACGGGCGGGACGCCCGGCGAGGCGGCCCGCCCCGAACCGGGCGCCGGGCCGGGCGCCGAGCCGGGTGCCGCTCCGGGTGCCACGCCGGGCGCCGAGGCGGGCCCGGGGAAGGCGGCCGGTACGGGCGCGCGGACGGGTGCCGCGGCGGGTGCGGCGGCCGGTGCCGCCGTCGGCCCCGAAGCCGGCCGGGGGCCGGAGGGGTCCGGGGGCGGCGAGCCGGAGAAGGCCGCGCCCGCCGCGCAGAGCGCCGCGCGGTCCCGGCGCTTCCCCACCGTCACCCAGGACACGGCCCGCCCCGAGGGCGCCGGCCGTGCCATCCCCGGAGCGGTGTCCACGCCCGCCCGTCAGTGGCCGATGCTCAGCGTCCTCGGCGCCACCGCGGTCGGGCTGCTGTCCACCGCGGTGGGCCATCCGCGGGTCGGCTGCCTGGTGATGGGCGTCGCGCTGATCGCGGCCGCGGTGCTGCGCCGCGTCCTGCCCTCGGTGGGCATGCTCGCGGTGCGCTCCCGCTTCACGGACATGATCACGTACGGGGTGCTGGGGGTGGCCATCACCCTGCTCGCGCTGGTGATGGAGCCGCAGGGGCTGGAGATCCCGTTCCTGGAGAGCGTGGTCCGCTTCACCGTCCGCTAGTGAGGTCCAGCAGGGCGTCCAGGGCCGCGGCGACGGCCGGACGGGACTCCGTACCGGCCCGCACCAGCGCCTGGAGGGTCCGCCCCGGGCCCGGCAGCTCCACCACCGCCGTGCCGGGCGGCGGCGCGTCGCACAGCAGCTTCGGCAGGACCGCGGCGGCCCGCCCGGCGGCGACCAGCCACAGCCCGGCCCGCAGGTCGGCGCACTCGTGCGCGATGCGCGGGGTGAACCCGGCGTTGCGGCAGGTGTGCACGAGCATCTCCCGGCAGCTGCTCGGGGCCGGCGCCGACACCCAGTCGGCCCCGCGCAGCGCCGCCGGCCCCTCCCGCTCGTAGGCCGGCAGCAGCGCCTCGGGCAGCGCCAGGCACAGCGGGTCCTCGAACAGCGGGACGGCGGTGGTGCCGCTCGCGGGCGCGGCGCCGAGCAGGGGGTACGCGTACGTCACCGCGAGGTCCAGGCGCCGCCCGCGCAGCTGCGGCACGGCCTCCTCCGGGTCCGCCTGGACCACGCGCGGCCGCAGGCCCGGGTGGCGCCGGGCCAGGGCGGCGACGAGCGGCGCGGCGACCGTGGCCAGCGCGCTCGGGGCGCAGCCGACGTACAGCTCCCCGGCCGGGCCGGTGTCGAGGGCCCGTACCGCCCCCTCGGCGCGTTCCAGGGCGGCCAGCACCGGCTCGCAGGCGGCGGCGAGCGCCGCGCCGGCAGGGGTGAGCCGCAGGCCGCGCCCCTCGCGCTCGACGAGGGCGGCGCCCGCCTCGGCCTCCAGGGCGCGCAGCTGCTGCGAGACCGCGGAGGGGGTCACCCGGTGCAGCTCGGCGACCGCGGTCACCTTCCCGTGCTCGGCCAGGTCCCGGAGTATGACCATCCGTTTCACGTCAAGCATGAGCTCAGCTTAACGACGGGTGTAGCTGAAGTAGCTGGACTTCACGGTGGCCGGGGCGGAAGCTCGTCGTATGAATCCTCTGAAGGTGCTCCTGGTCGGAGCCGGCGGAACCCTCGGCCGCGCCGTCCACACCGCCCTGCGCGAGCGCGGTCACGACGTCGTCACCGCCTCCCGCAAGGGTGCGGACCTGTACGTCGACATCACCGACCCGGAGTCCGTCCGGGCCCTGTACGACGCGGCCGGCCCGCTGGACGCGGTGGCGAACGCCGCCGGCAGCGTCCCCTGGCGGCCGCTGTCCGCGCTGACCACCGCCGACGTCCGCGAGGGCCTGGAGGGCAAGGCCGTCAGCCAGATCGAGCTGGTCCGCCAGGGCGCCGCCCGGCTGCCCGCGCACGCCTCCTTCACGCTGATCACCGGCATCCTGGCGCGCGAACCCCTGCTCACCGGCTCCGTCGCCTCCCTCGTCAACGGCGCGGTCGAGGCCTTCGTGCGGGCCGCCGCCATCGAACTGCCGGGCCGCCAGCGGATCAACGCCGTCAGCCCGACCGTCTTCACCGAGTCCCTCGACGCGTACGGGGACACCTTCGCCGGCTTCGACCCGGTGCCGGTCGCCCGCGCGGCGAACGCCTACGTCAAGTCCGTCGAAGGGCACCGGACCGGGGAGGTCTTCCGGGTGGAGTAGGACGCGGGCGCAGGCCCGCCACCCGGCCGGACCTTCGAAACGCCGGGCTCTGGCCCTCCGTGTGCCGTGGACCACAGGGACCGGGGGATTGGGGGCCCCGCGGGTCGGATAGCCTGACCGCGGATGTCTCTTCACGTCAAGATTCACAGGACAGGGAAGCGGCGTCCTCCCCAGTACGTGGGACCCAGCACATGGGGCGGGGACGCCCCACCGCCAGCTGTCTAACGGAGAAGGCCATGACCCGCACTCCCGTGAATGTCACTGTCACCGGCGCCGCCGGCCAGATCGGCTACGCGCTGCTCTTCCGCATCGCGTCCGGCCACCTGCTCGGCGCGGACGTGCCGGTCAAGCTCCGCCTCCTGGAGATCCCCCAGGGCATGAAGGCCGCCGAGGGCACCGCCATGGAGCTCGACGACTGCGCCTTCCCGCTCCTGAAGGGCATCGACATCTTCGACGACCCGAACCAGGGCTTCGACGGCGCCAACGTCGCGCTGCTCGTGGGCGCCCGCCCGCGCACCAAGGGCATGGAGCGCGGTGACCTGCTCTCCGCCAACGGCGGCATCTTCAAGCCGCAGGGCGCCGCGATCAACGCGCACGCGGCCGACGACATCAAGGTCCTGGTCGTGGGCAACCCGGCCAACACCAACGCGCTCATCGCGCAGGCCGCCGCCCCGGACGTACCGGCCGAGCGCTTCACCGCGATGACCCGCCTGGACCACAACCGGGCGATCTCGCAGCTCGCGCAGAAGACCGGTGCCGACGTCACCGACATCAAGCGCCTGACCATCTGGGGCAACCACTCGGCGACCCAGTACCCCGACATCTTCCACGCGGAGATCGCCGGCAAGAACGCCGCCGAGGTCGTGAACGACCAGCAGTGGCTGGCCGACACCTTCATCCCGACCGTCGCCAAGCGCGGTGCCGCGATCATCGACGCCCGTGGCGCCTCCTCGGCCGCCTCGGCCGCCAACGCCGCCATCGACCACGTGCACACCTGGGTCAACGGCACCGCCGCGGGCGACTGGACCTCCATGGGCATCCCGTCGGACGGCTCCTACGGCGTCCCGGAGGGCATCATCTCCTCCTTCCCCGTCACCTGCGCCGACGGTAAGTACGAGATCGTCCAGGGCCTGGACGTCAACGAGTTCTCCCGGACCCGCATCGACGCGTCCGTGGCGGAGCTCGTCGAGGAGCGCGACGCGGTGCGCGAGCTCGGCCTGATCTGACCGAGCCGGTCCACGGCGGGCCGATCCCGGCGCGCCGACGGCGGCCGCTGATCGGGTTCACCCGATCGTGTGCGCGTCGCGAACGTCCTTGCGCCCCGGCCAAACCTGGCCGGGGCGCTTTGGCGTGAAAGCACCTGTCTATCCCTGTAGGTGGAAAATAAGGTCGCCCGGTGACCGACCACCTGATTCCCCCTCAGTCCGGCGGCGGTGACGCCGGGGCGGACCCTCGCCACGGCCGCCCACCGGTGCACCCCGCGGTCAGCGAGGCCGGTCGCCTCCTGTGCGCGGGAACCTACCTCGACGCCGCGTACCGCGACCGCGTGATCGACGAGCTGTACGTCCACGAGGAGCGCATCGCCGCCCCGTCCTACGGCTTCGACGCCACCCGCGTGCTCGCCCACGCGCTGCGCGCCCGCCGCATCGAACTGGCCTGGGCCGGCGGGATCATCGGCGCCTGGCTGGTGGGCTCCCTGCTGACCAGCGGGGGCCTCACCCTGCTGCTCGTCCCCTTCCTGATGCTGAGCCTGGCCAACTGGCTGCGCGCCCGGCGCAACCCCCTCGTACGCTTCCTCGGGCTGCTGGTGCGGATCTACGCGTGGATCTCGCTGCTCCTCGTCGTCTTCGGGCTCTGGGCGGCCGCGACCGGGGAGGCACTGGCCATCGCCGAGTTCCTGGACTTCTTCTCCCTCACCTCGGGCAGCTCCGGATACGGGTCCGGCGGGTACGGGGAGTACGGCCGCTACAGCGGATCCGGGGATCCGTCCGGCTCGCCGGTCGTCTGGCTGACCCCCGCGGTGTTCGCGGCCGTCGTGGCCCTCGTCGCCCTCCAGCGCGGGCACGCCGCCCGGATCGTCTCCACCGAACTCTCCCCGCCCCGGTACGCCGACCAGGCGAACGACCCCGCCGAGAGCACCCAGAGCCCCCGGTTCGCCCGGGTCCGCGCCCGGATCCGGGGCGAACAGCACGCCCCGCTGGTCATGTACAACATCAACGCCCCGTTCACCGGGGCGGGCGCCGCCTTCCGGCCCTGGCAGCTGTCCGTCGAACTGCGCCCCCGCGAAGGCCTCGACCCCGGCCAGAAGCCGCAGCCCGTCACCAACGCCCACATCGTGCAGCGCATCGTCCCGCTGCTGCACGCCCTGCGCGTGCCGTCCCCGCACGGCACGCGGGCGGCCCAGGACGCCGTACTGGACCGGCTGCGCGAGCTGGTCGTCGACGAGTGCGTCTTCCTGCCGGCCGTCGGGCTCCCGCACCGGGACGTCGCTCCGCTGACCCCGCAGCAGTTCGCCGAGCACCGGCTCGGCGCCATAGAGGAGGGCGGGGAGCGGCGCAGGCACTTCCTGCGCATCCGGGTCGGCGGCTGGGACGAGAACCTCGTCGTCACCGTCTTCGTACGGGTCCACACCCAGGGCCGCATGCTGATGCTGGAAGTGGCCCCGCACGTGCTGCTGCCGGTGCGCACCCGGTTCCAGAACGCCGACGCGGCCGCCCAGCGGCTGCTGAACAACACCTGGTTCGGCAAGGCGGTCGAGGCGCTGGCCGCGACCCCCGGCTCGTTCGCCGGATCCGTCGCCACCCTGGGCCGCGGCGTCGCCAGCTGGTGGCGGATCGTCACCGGCGGCCACGGCGGAGCGCGCCCGGAGGGGCCTGAGCTGTCCGTGCGGGAACTCGCCGCCCAGGACGACGGCTCCCTCTTCCACCTCATGGACCTCGCCCGGTACCTCAAAACCATTCAGGACCGGGTGGTCGGCGGGGTTACCGTCGCCCTGCACGAGTCCGGCTGGCACACCGAGGAGTTCGCGCAGCGAGCGGTGCACGTCGCCGAGGGCGGCATCTACATCCAGTCGATGAACAACAGCGCGGCCAGCTTCAACGGCAGCAACAACACCAACACCGTCGGCACGAGCGGCAGGGGGAGAAGCGGTGGGAACTGACGACCAGCGCGGGATCCGGATGGACAACGTACACGGCAGTGCCGTGAGCTTCGGTGGCAGCAACAACACCAACACCGTCCACAACGGCGGCGGTGCGCAGGACCGGGCACCCGGCGCGGAGGAACTGCTGGAGGCCGTACGCGAACTGCGCGCCGCCCTCGTCCGGCTGCCCCGCAGCACCGAGCGGGCGGCGCTCGACGCCGAACTCGACGAGGCCGCCGGGGAACTGGAGGAGGCCGAACAGATCCGGCCAGGCCTGCCCGCGCGGCTGCGCGGCGCGCTGGAGCGGTGGGCCCCGCTGGTGGAGACGCTGAGCGCGGCCACCGCGCTGGGCGGGCTGCTCGCCTCGCTGGGAGGCTGACCGGTGCCCTCGTCCGACGGTGCCCGCTGGGACCCGCAGTCGCAGCGGTGGGAGTGGGGTCCGGCCCCGGCGGCGGCCCCCGCGCCGGATCCGGGTCCGGCGGCCGGATCCCCGGCGGCTCCTGACCGGGCCGCCGGGCCGCCGCAGCCGCCCGCGCAGCCGCCCATGCAGCCGCAGCCGCCCATGCCGCCGCAGCTGCCCACCCTGCCCCTGACGCCGCCCGGGCCGACCGGGTCCGGGTACCACGAGCCGTGGCCCCCGGTGCCACCCCCGCCCCCGCCGGGCGCGGGGCAGTGGCGCGCCCCGGTGCTGGTGGGCCTGGCGGCTGCGGTCGCGGGCGGCGCCGCGGTCGCGGCGTGGATGCTGCTCGGTCCCGACAACGGCCCGGCGACGGCCGCGCGGCCACCGGCGTCCCCGTCGTCGGGGCAGCCCACCGGACCGGCCCCCGAGCCGCCCGTGGACCCGTCGTCACCGGGCACCGGCACGCCCAGCACCCCGGCGGGCACCGGCAGCGCCGGCTACACGGTGGTGCGCAACGACGACGGCTTCTCGGTGGCGGTACCCGCCGGCTGGGAGCCCAGCCACAACGAGACGGGCAGCGGGGCCTTCTACCGCCCGCCCGGGGACCGCAGCGCCCTGCTCCAGATCTTCCGCGTGACGGAGAGCGGCTCCACGGGCTCCTGCACGCTGCTGCAGATGTCCTCGGACCGCCTGCGCGACGGGACCCCCGGCTACCGTCAGGTCTCCCTCGAACCGGCGTCCGGAACCGGCTGCGAGCTGGTCTACGAGTACGACAGCGCGGAGTCCCACGGCCGCCGCCGGGGCATGGAGCGGATCATCACCACGCCGGACGGCAAGCGGTGGGCGCTGCTGGCGGCCGGCCCGTCCGGCGAGAGCACGACGACGCGCGCCAACCTGACGGCGGCCCTGGACTCGTTCCGGCCCGACTGAGCCGCCCGGCCCGACTGAGCGGCCCGGCCCGACTGGGCCGCCCGGTCAGGCCGCCCGGCCGGTCAGGCCTTCTTCGCCGACGCCGGGGTGTAGTGCCCCGGGGTCATGCGGGTGGTGACGCCGATCCGGTTCCACACGTTGATCGTCGCGATGACGGCGATCAGCTGGGCCAGCTCCGCCTCCTCGAAGTGCTTGGCGGCCCTGGCGTACACCTCGTCGGGGACGAAGCCCTCCGTCAGGACGGTGACGGCCTCGGTCAGTTCGATCGCCGCCAGCTCCTTCTCGGTGTAGAAGTGCCGCGATTCCTCCCAGGCGCCGAGCAGCAGGACGCGCTCGACGCTCTCGCCGGCGGCGAGCGCGTCCTTGCTGTGCATGTCCAGGCAGAAGGCGCAGTGGTTGAGCTGCGAGGCGCGGATCTTGACGAGTTCGACGAGGGCCGGGTCCAGGCCCTTCTTCGCCGCGATCTCCAGGCCGATGACGGCCTTGTAGACCTCGGGGGCGACTTGGGCGAACTGCATGCGGGGGGCGTGTGCGACGGCGAGTTCGGCGGTGTCGGCGTGCGTGCCGGTCTGGTTGCTCATGGCTCCACCGTACGGACGAGGCGGCCCGCCGCTATGGTCCATGTCCATGACCGGATCGTGGGCCACTTTCGGTGCCGACCTGCACCTGGACCTCGCCGCCGCGGCGGCCGGACGGGGCCTGCGGGCCGCCCTGACCGAGGCGCTGCGGGAGGCCGCGCGCAGCGGGCGGCTCGCGCCCGGGACGCGGCTGCCGTCCTCGCGGTCCTTCGCCGCCGACCTGGGGATCGCCCGCAACACCGTCGCGGAGGCGTACGCCGAGCTCGTCGCCGAGGGCTGGCTGACGGCCCGCCAGGGTTCCGGCACCCGGGTCGCGGAGCGGGCCAGGGTGCGCCGGGCCGCCGGGGCCTCCCCGGTACGCCGCCCCGCGCGGCGGGGGCCCGCGTACAGCCTGCTCCCCGGCTCGCCCGACCTGAGCGGCTTCCCGCGCACCGCCTGGCTGGCGGCGGCCCGGCGGGCGCTGACCGGCGCCCCGAACGACGCCTTCGGCTACGCCGCCGACGCACGCGGCCGGGCCGAGCTGCGCGAGGCGCTCGCCGGGTACCTGGCGCGGGCGCGCGGGGTGTACGCCGACCCGGACCGGATCGTGCTGTGCGCCGGCTTCGCGCACGCGCTCCAGCTCCTCGGGCGGGTGCTGCGGGGGCGCCGGGTGCGGGAGGTGGCGGTGGAGGGGTACAGCCTCGACGTGCACCGGGACCTGCTGACCGGGGCCGGGCTGGTGACCCGCCCGCTGTGGGTGGACGAGGCCGGCGCCCGCACCCCGGAGCTGGCCGCGCTCGGCCCCCGGACGGGCGCGGTCCTGCTGACCCCGGCGCACCAGTTCCCCACGGGCGCGGCCCTCACCCCCGCGCGCCGGGCGGCGGCCGTGGACTGGGCGCGCACCACGGGCGGGGTGATCCTGGAGGACGACTACGACGGGGAGTTCCGCTACGACCGCCAGCCCGTCGGCGCGCTCCAGGGGCTGGACCCGGACCGGGTGGTGTACCTGGGCACCGCGAGCAAGTCCCTGGCGCCGGCGCTGCGGATGGGCTGGATGGTGGTCCCGCCGGACCTGCTGGAGGAGGTGACGGCGGCGAAGGGCCCGGTCGACTGGACGTCCAGCGCGCTGGACCAGCTGACCCTGGCGGAGTTCATCACCTCCGGGGCGTACGACCGCCACGTGCGCGGCATGCGCCTGCGGTACCGGCGGCGCCGGGACGAACTGCTGGCCGCCGTGGCGGGGCGGGTCCCCGTCTCCGGCATCGCGGCCGGGCTGCACGCCGTGCTGGACCTCCCGGCGGGCACCGAGCGCTCCCTCGTCCAGGCCGCCGCCTGGCAGGACCTGGCCCTGGAGGGCCTGGCGCGCTTCCGCCACCCGGAGTCGGCGATGCCGGTGCGCGAGGCGCTGATCGTGGGCTACGGCACCCCGCCCACGAGCGCCTGGACCCCGACCCTGAAGGCCCTCACCGCGGCCCTGCCGTGACGCCCCACCGGCGCCTCCTTCCCCCGCCCGGGCTTCCCGCCGCTGCGCCGGACTCCGTCCGGGACCGCAGGCGCCGCCACCTGCTGCGCCCCGTCGCCGCCCTCGCCCGCTCGGCGCCCGCGGACTCGGGCCGTCGGCGGGGCGGTGGGCCCGGGCTGGCGGGTCCACCGCCTGCGGGTGGTCGGCCGCTGCGCGGGCAGGTTCCCCTCCCCGCCCTTCCACCGTTCCCCGGGCTCTGCCCGGACCCGCGCCTCAAACGCCGGCGGGGCTGGATCTCTCGCCTGCGCCGCGTCCGGCCCCGCCGGCCTTTGTGCGCAGGGGCCGGTGGGCAGGTGACAGCTCACGCCCCTTCTACGATGGCGGCGCACCCGCCACCAGAGACGCGGGGTCCGGTTGCCGGGCGGCAGTTCACGCCCCGCCGGCCATGGCGGTGCAGCCGCGTCCGGCCCCGCCGACGTGTGCGGCGCGGAGGCCGGTCGGCGGGCAGCAGTGTACGCCCCGTCTGCGAGGGCAACGCGAGCGCGGCGCGCGGCCCCGCCAGCCCCGCCGGCGTTTGAGGCGCGGGGTCCGGGGCGGCGACCCGGGGAACGGTGGAAGGGCGGGTAGGGGACCGGCCCCGCAGGGCACGCACAGCCGCAGCCCGGACACCGCGCATCCGCGCCGGGCCCCCGAGGGCACCCGGGCCGGCCTGCCCTCCGCACAGCCGCAGCCGCACCCGGGCAGCCGCAGCCCCCGGGCTCCGGACGGGGAGGCGCCCGGCCAGGGCTACGGTTCGCCGAAGCGGGACAGGGTCAGGGCGCCCGCCACCGCCACCGCGAAGCCCGCCACCGCCGCCCAGGTCAGGCCCTCGCGGGTGCGGTCGCCGAGCCAGACCACGCCCACCACCGCCGGGCCGACCGTCTCGCCCAGGACCAGGCCCGCCGTCGCCGCCGTCACCGAGCCGCGCTGCAGGGCGGAGGTGAGCAGCAGGAACGCCGCCGCCCCGCCCAGCAGCAGTGCGTACAGCGCCGGGTTGCGCAGTTCCCGTACCGAGAGGGAGCCGATGAGCCGGACCGCCACCTCCACCACCCCGAAGCCCGTCCCGGCCGCCAGCCCCAGGACCAGTGCGCGCGGCCCGTCCGGCAGCCGCCCCGCCGCCGCGCCCGCCACCAGGACGAGCACGGCCACCCCCAGCAGGCCCAGCTTCAGCGCGAGCGTCCCCGTCCCGGACCCCTCCTCACCGGAGGCCAGCCCGAGCATCAGCAGCCCCGCGCACACCACCCCCACCGCGCCCCACTCCAGCCGCGTCAGCCGCATCCGCAGCATCCGCGCCGCGACCACCGCCGTCACCGCGAGGCTCGCGGCCAGCGCGGCCCCCACCGTGTAGATCGGGACGTGCCGCAGGGCGATGATCTGGAGCACGAAGCCGACCGCGTCCAGGCCGAGCCCCGCCACGTACCGCCACTGCCGCACCGCCCGCAGGAACAGGGCCGCGTCGACGCCCGACCCCGACCCCGGGACCGCCGCCGCCCGGGCAGCCACCGCCTGGAACACCGACGCGGTACCGAAACACACCGCCGCACCCAGCGCGCAAACCATCCCAATCAGCACGAACAGACTCTAGGTCACCATCGTGACAAGGGTGTGACGGCGGCCGGATTCCCTCCCCCCGCGCCCCCGCTCTAGGGTGCAAGCCATGGATACCGGCAACACCACCAGACGCCGCATGCGCTCCAGCGCGGTCGCCCTCGGCGGCATGGGCCTGCTCGCCGCCACCCTCGTGGCCTGCGGGAGCAACGACGAGCCCGACAAGCGCTGCGCCTCCCGCACCACCCTGGACCACCTGAACGCCAAGGAGTGCAAGAGCGGCGGCCACGGCGCGTACTACTACGGCGGCTCCGTCCGCAACGGCAAGGTGACCGGCGGCAGTTTCGACAAGTCCGCCGTCACCCGGGGCGGCATCGGCGGCCACAGCACCTCCGGCTCCTCCGGCGGCTGAGCCCCATGCAGCGGCACACCATCGAACCGCGCCCCGACTGGCAGAAGACCGTCGAGGAGCAGGGGCTGATCTACCCCCTCACCCGTTACCCCGACGACTCGCTGCGCCCCTACTGGGACGAGAGCGCGTACTACTCCTTCTCGCTGCCGGAGGTCGAGGCGCTGGAGGGGGTGGTCGAGGAGCTGCACGCCATGTGCCTGGCCGCGGCCGCGCACATCGTGGAGAACGACCGCTTCGCGGACCTCGGCATCACCGACCCGAAGCTGGCCGCCCTGATCGCGGAGTCCTGGCGGCGGCGCGCCGAACAGCCCTCCCTCTACGGCCGGTTCGACCTGCGCTACGACGGAGCGGGCGCCCCCGCCAAGCTGCTGGAGTACAACGCCGACACGCCCACCTCCCTCGTGGAGGCGGCGAGCCCGCAGTGGTTCTGGATGGAGGACCGCTTCCCCGGCGCCGACCAGTGGAACTCCCTCCACGAACGGCTCGTGGAGGCCTGGCGCCGCCAGGCGGAGCTGCTTCCGCCCGGCCCGCTGCACTTCGCGCACTCCGAGACCGACGAGCTCGGCGAGGACCTGATGACGGTCGCCTACCTCCAGGAGACCGCCGAGCAGGCCGGGCTGGAGACGCACGCGCTGTCCGTGGAGACGATCGGCTGGGACAGCCTCGCGGGCCGGTTCGTGGACGAGAAGCTCCGCTTCATCCGCAGCTGCTTCAAGCTCTACCCGTGGGAGTGGCTGGCCACCGACGAGTTCGGCCCGCAGGTGCTGGGCACCTACGACCACGGCGGCGGCTCCGGCAGCACCGTCTGGATCGAGCCGATGTGGAAGATGCTGCTCTCCAACAAGGCGCTGCTGGCGATCCTGTGGGAGCTCTTCCCGGACCACCCGAACCTGCTGCCCGCCTACCTCGACGGCCCGCGCGAGCTGGCCGCGACCTGCGGGTACGCCGCCAAGCCGCTGCTGGGCCGCGAGGGCGCCGGGGTCACGCTCCACGAGCCGGGCGAGGGCGGGGAGCCCTTCGTCCCGGCCGAGGGGGAGACGTACGTCTTCCAGGCGTTGGCCCCGCTGCCCGACTTCGACGGCAACCGGGTGGTGCTCGGCGCGTGGGTCGTGGAGGAGGAGGCGGCGGGGCTCGGCATCAGGGAGTCGGCGGGGCCGGTCACGGACGAGTACGCCCGCTTCCTGCCGCACGTGATCCTGGAGGACTAGTCCGCGTCCGGGCAGTACTTCTCGAAGCTGAGCTTGGCGCCTGCCGTCCAGCCCTTCCAGTAGGAGTCGGAGTGGGTCTGGCTCTTGTCCGGCGCGGGCGGGCTGTCGCAGTCTTCCTTGGAGGCCTTCACGCCGGCCGTGGCGCCGTCCCTGTAACCGTTGCGGTAGTCCTGCCGGTTGTTGGTGGGGGACGGGGACTTGGGCTCCGCCTTCTTGCAGTTCACGAAGATGAAGTTCTGGTCCTCCGCGACCGCCAGGACGGTGTAGTCGACGTTCTTCTGGAACCGCTGGACCCGGAAGTTGCCGTTGGCGTCGATGTTCAGCGGCTCGGTCGACTCGCCGTCGTTCAGGTTGCGCGGCGGCGTGAAGCCCTCGCCGGTGATGACGACGAACTTCCCGCCCGGATCGGGGGTGACCGTACAGCTGGCGGTGGGCACCGCCGTCGTGGCGGCGGCCGCCGGTGCGGCGACGGCGGCGGCGCCGCCGAGGGCGACGCAGGACGCCAGGACGCCGCAGAGCAGGGTGTTTCGGTTGCGTCGGTGCATGGGGGTCTCCCATCGGAGGGGCGGCCCGCGAAGACCAGGGGCGCGCACCCGTACGGGGTCCTTCCATCGTCCGGCGGACCGTTCCCGGTGTCCACCGCAGCGCCCCGAGCAGCGGGGGGGGGGGGGGGGGAAGCCGACCCCCCCCGGCCTGGCGGCGGGGGAGGGGGGGACACACACCACCCGTTTCAGCCCCCACCCCCACTCCCCCTTCTTG
>NZ_JBVISL010000002.1:308411-1041621 GCF_055575555.1 Streptomyces sp. NPDC034085
TGTTGGGGGGGCTGTTCTTGTTGTATATGCCCCCCCTCAGAGCGGCGGCTGTGTACCCGACCCCCCCCCCCCCCCGCTGCTCGGCCGGCTAGGCGGAGAGCACCGACCGCAACTGGTCCAGCCCCCAGTCCAGGTCCTCCTTGCTGATCACCAGCGGCGGTGCGATGCGGATCGTCGACCCGTGGGTGTCCTTCACCAGGACGCCCAGCTCCATCAGCTTCTCGGAGACGTCGCGGCCCGTCCCGCGCGCCGGGTCGATGTCCACGCCCGCCCACAGCCCGCGGCCGCGTACGGCGGTCACCGCGCCGCCGCCGGTCAGCAGGTTCAGCTCCCGGTGCAGGTGGTCACCGAGTTCGGCGGCGCGCTGCTGGTACTCGCCGGTGCGCAGCATCGCGATCACCTCCAGGGCGACGGCGCAGGCGAGGGGGTTCCCGCCGAAGGTGGACCCGTGCTCGCCCGGGCGGAACACCCCGAGCACGTCCCGGTCGGCGACCACGGCGGACACGGGCACCACCCCGCCGCCGAGCGCCTTGCCCAGCACGTACACGTCGGGCACGACGCCCTCGTGCTCGCACGCGAAGGTCCGGCCGGTGCGGCCCAGGCCCGACTGGATCTCGTCCGCCATGAACAGCACGTTCCGCCGGCGCGTCAGCTCCCGTACGCCCGGCAGGTATCCGGCGGGCGGGACGAGGACGCCCGCCTCGCCCTGGACCGGTTCCAGCAGCACGGCCACCGTGTTGGCGGTGACGGCGGCGTCGAGGGCGGTCAGGTCCCCGTACGGGACGATCTCGAAGCCGGGTGTGTAGGGGCCGTAGTGGTCGCGGGCCTCGTGGTCGGTGGAGAAGGACACGATGGTCGTCGTACGGCCGTGGAAGTTGTTCGCCGCGACGACGATCTTGGCCTGGCCGTCGGGGACGCCCTTGACCTCGTACCCCCACTTGCGGGCCGTCTTGACCGCCGTCTCCACCGCCTCCGCGCCCGTGTTCATGGGCAGCACCATCTCCTTGCCGCACAGCGCGGCCAGTTCGGTGCAGAAGTCGGCGAAGCGGTCGTGGTGGAAGGCGCGGGAGGTGAGCGTGACCCGCTCCAGCTGGGCCCGGGCGGCGTCGATCAGCCGGCGGTTGCCGTGGCCGAAGTTGAGCGCCGAGTACCCGGCGAGCATGTCGAGGTACCGGCGGCCCTCCACGTCGGTCATCCACGCCCCGTCCGCCGACGCGACGACGATCGGCAGGGGGTGGTAGTTGTGCGCGCTGTGTTCCTCGGCGGAGCGGATGGCATCAGCAGTTCTCGACACGGGGTCTCCGATCGTCCGTCTGGCTGGTGGCGCGGGTGACGTGGGTGACGTCCTTTGTATCGTCGCTCGGATCGTGGACCCGGAAACCTCCCCGTAGCCGCGCCCGCTAGGGTGTGCGGTACGCACGGCGACTGGCGCACGGAGAACGGACTCCGGGGGAGTCGTGCGCGTACGACCGCAGACAGGGCCGCTCGCCTGGGCCTCGCGGGGACGAGAGACGACATCGACCCCGGAGGAGCCGCGATGACCGCGCACCGCCAGCCCGCCCTGTACGCCACCGACCCCGAGCTCGCCTCGCTCGTCACCGCCGAGGAGACCCTCCAGGCACAGACGCTGCGGCTGATCCCCAGCGAGAACTACGTCTCCGCGGCGGTCCTGGAGGCCTCCGGCACGGTCCTGCAGAACAAGTACAGCGAGGGCTACCCGGGCCGCCGCTACTACGAGGGCCAGCAGAACATCGACCGCGTCGAGGCGCTGGCGGTCGAGCGGGCCAAGGGCCTGTTCGGGGTGGACCACGCCAACGTCCAGCCGTACTCGGGCTCGCCGGCGAACCTGGCCGTCTACCTGGCCTTCGCCCGGCCCGGGGACACGGTGATGGGCATGGCCCTGCCGATGGGCGGGCACCTGACGCACGGCTGGGGGGTCTCGGCGACGGGCTCATGGTTCCGGGGCGTCCAGTACGGCGTCCGGGCCGACACCGGCCTCATCGACTACGACGAGGTCCGGGCGCTGGCCCTCGCGGAGCGCCCGAAGATCATCTTCTGTGGCGGTACGGCCCTGCCCCGGACCATCGACTTCGCCGCCTTCGCCTCGATCGCCGAGGAGGCGGGCTCGGTCCTGGTCGCGGACGTCGCCCACATCGCGGGCCTGATCGCGGGCGGGGCCCACCCCTCCCCGGCGGGGCACGTGGACGTGATCTCCACGACCACCCACAAGACCCTGCGCGGGCCGCGCGGCGCGATGCTGATGTGCCGGGAGGAGCACGCGAAGGCCATCGACAAGGCGGTCTTCCCCGGCCTCCAGGGCGGCCCGCACAACCAGACGACGGCCGGCATCGCCGTGGCCCTCCACGAGGCCGCGCAGCCGTCGTTCGTCTCGTACGCCCACGCGGTCGTCGCCAACGCGAAGGCGCTGGCCGGGGCGCTGCTGGAGCGGGGCTTCGACCTCGTCTCGGGCGGCACGGACAACCACCTGATCCTGATGGACCTGACCTCGCGGGGCGTGGCGGGCAAGGTCGCGGCGAAGGCGCTGGACCGGGCGGGGATCGTGGTGAACTACAACACGGTGCCGTTCGACCCGCGCAAGCCGTTCGACCCGTCGGGCATCCGCATCGGTACGCCGTCGCTGACGTCGCGGGGGCTGGGCGTGGAGCACATGCCGCTGGTGGCGGAGTGGATCTCCCGCGCCGTCGACGCGGCCGCCAAGGACGACGAGCCGGCCCTGGGCGCCGTCCGCGCCGAGGTCGCCGACCTCCTGGCCGCCTACCCGGCCCCGGGCCTCCCGCTGGCGTAGCCCCAGCCCCCGAGCTCCCGCTGCGCGGAGCCCCTCCCCGCCCCGCCCTTTCTCCGCTTCCGCCTCGAACGCCGGCGCCGGGGAACGGGCGAAGGGCGGGGTCGGGGACTCCGGCCCCGCGCGGCGGGCTCCCGGGCGCGGGCCCAGGACGGGTCGGGCACCTGAGAGAATGGCGGCATGGCTTCTGATCGTCCTCGCGCGCTCTCCGGCATCCAGCCCACCTCCGGCTCGTTCCACCTCGGGAACTACCTCGGAGCGATCCGCCAGTACGTCGCCCTCCAGGAGACGCACGACGCCTTCTACATGGTCGTCGACCTGCACGCGATCACCATGCCGCAGGATCCGAAGGACCTCCGCGCCAACACCCGCCTGTCCGCCGCGCAGCTGCTCGCCGCCGGCCTGGACCCCGAGCGCTGCACGCTCTTCGTCCAGAGCCACGTGCCCGAGCACGCGCAGCTCGGCTGGGTCATGAACTGCATCACCGGCTTCGGCGAGGCCAGCCGGATGACCCAGTTCAAGGACAAGTCCGCCAAGGGCGGGGTCAACAGCGCCAGCGTCGGCCTCTTCACGTACCCGATCCTCCAGGTCGCCGACATCCTGCTCTACCAGGCGAACGCCGTCCCGGTCGGCGAGGACCAGCGCCAGCACATCGAGCTGACCCGCGACCTGGCGGAGCGCTTCAACCAGCGCTTCGGCCGGACCTTCACGCTCCCCGCCGCGCACATCGTCAAGGAGGTCGCGAAGATCTACGACCTCCAGGACCCGTCGATCAAGATGTCGAAGTCCGCGTCCTCCCCGAAGGGCCTGATCAACCTCCTCGACGAGGCCAAGGTCACCGAGAAGAAGATCAAGAGCGCGGTCACCGACACCGGGGCCGAGATCCGCTTCGACACGGAGAACAAGCCGGGCGTCAGCAACCTGCTCACGATCTACTCCACCCTCACGGGCGAGTCGGTCCCCGCCCTGGAGGCCCGCTACGAGGGCAAGGGCTACGGCGCGCTCAAGACCGACCTCGCCGGCGTGATGGTCGATTTCGTCACACCCTTCAAGCAGCGCACCCAGGAGTACCTGGACGACCCGGAGACCCTGGACTCCCTGCTGGCCAAGGGCGCGGAGAAGGCGCGGGCGGTCGCCGCGGAGACCCTGGCGCAGGCGTACGACCGCCTCGGTTTCCTGCCCGCCAAGCACTGACGGACCGGCGCCCCTGGCGGCCGAGGGGGTGCTGGCGCCACACTGAGGCGGCAGCACCTCGTACACACACCAAGGAGACACACGTGGGGACCGTAACGCTCGGCGTTTCGATCGCGGTCCCGGAGCCGTACGGCCGCCAGCTCCAGGAGCTGCGCGCCGGCTTCGGGGACGCCGCCGCGCACGGCATCCCCACGCACGTCACCCTCCTGCCGCCCACCGAGGTGGAGGCGGAGCGGCTGCCCGCGGTCCGCGCCCACCTGGCGGAGGTCGCGGGCTCCTTCCGGGCCTTCCCGATGCGCCTGGAGGGGACGGGAACCTTCCGCCCCCTCTCGCCGGTCGTCTTCGTCCGGCTCGCCGAGGGCACGGCGGGCTGCACCCGCCTCCAGGGCCGCGTCCGCGATCCCGAGGGGCCGCTCGCGCGCGAGCTGGCGTTCCCGTACCACCCGCACGTCACGGTCGCCCACGGGATCTCCGACGAGGCGATGGACCGGGCCTTCGCCGAGCTCGCCGACTACGCCGCCGCCTGGCTGTGCCAGGGCTTCGCCCTCTACGAGCAGGGTTCGGACGGGGTCTGGCGCATGCTGCGCGAGTACCCCTTCGGCGCGGGCACCGCCGGCGTCCCCGCACAGCCCGCTCCGGTGGGCGACACGGCCGCGCGCCGCTCCTGACGCAGGAGCCGCAGGGCCCGGCGGGCACGGAACCGCAGGCCCCGCAGGACCAGCGTGTGGAACGGACGGGTCGCAGAACGAGCCGTAGGGCGAAAAGTCACAATCGACGACCGTACTGCCCGAAAGCGACAATCCTGGCTATTTCCGGCAGCTCATTTACGGTGGCCCCATGGACTGGCTGAAGAAACTCCCGGTGATCGGGCCGGCGGCCACGGCCGCCATGCGGACCCACGCCTGGCGTTCCTACGAGCGCCTCGACCGCGTGCACTGGACCCGCCTCGCCGCCGCGATCACCTTCATCAGCTTCCTCGCGCTCTTCCCGCTGATCACGGTCGCCGCCGCCATCGGCGCCACCCTGCTCAGCCAGGACCAGCTGGACAAGCTCCAGCACAGCCTCGCCGAACAGGTCCCCGGCATCTCCGACCAGCTCGACCTGGAGGGGCTCGTCGCCAACGCCGGCACCGTCGGCCTCGTCGCCGGCGCCGTGCTCCTCTTCACCGGCATCGGCTGGATCGGCTCGATGCGCGACTGCCTGCGCGCGGTGTGGGAGAAGGACGACGAGGACGAGGGCAACCCCTTCCTGCGCAAGGGCAAGGACGCCCTCGTCCTCCTCGGCCTCGGCGGCGCCGCCCTCGCCTCGGCCGCCGCGTCGATCGTGGGAGCCAGCGCGGTCGGCAAGTTCGCCGAAGTCCTCGGCATCCCGCGCGACGGCGTGGGCGGGGCGCTGCTGCGCGGCGCGGCCTTCGTCGTCGGCGTCCTGGCCGCCTTCCTGCTGCTGCTCTACCTCCTGACCCTGCTGCCCGGCGTCGACCCGCCCCGCGGCCGCCTGATCCAGGCGGCGCTGATCGGCGCGGCGGGCTTCGAGCTGCTGAAACTGCTGCTCAGCGGCTATATGCGGGAGGTCGCGGCCAAGAGCATGTACGGGGCCTTCGGCGTGCCGATCGCCCTGCTGCTGTGGATCAGCTTCACGGCGCGGCTGCTCCTCTTCTGCGCGGCCTGGACGGCGACCGGCCACCGGGACCCGGCCGAAGCGGACGACACGGACGACGCGCAGGACGCGGCCGGCGGAGCCGCGTCCGGGGAGTACCGCCCCGACGACGGGGCCGAAGCCGTTCCCTAGCCGGCTCTAGAGGGCGTCGCCGCCGCCACCGGGGCCGCGGCGGCCGCGCGGCCAGCGCCGGTTGACCACGAAGGCCCCGCCCGTCAGGACGGCCAGCGCCCCGCCCGCGATCCCGAGCGCCGTGCCGAGCCCGCCGGAGCCGGAGGCCGCCTGGCCGCCCGCCGCCGGCTTGCCCTTCCCGTGCGTCTGGGCGGGGGAGCCGAGCGGGGAGGCGTCCAGGCTCTTCGGCGGGACCAGCTCGCCGACCGGCTTGACCTTGCCGGCCGCGGCGAAACCCCAGTCGAAGAGCTGCGCGGTCTCCTCGTACACCCCGTTCAGGCCGCCGTTGTCCGGGTTCATGACCGTCACCAGCAGCTTCTTGTCACCGCGCTGGGCGGCGCCGGTGAAGGTCGAGCCGGCCATGGTGGTGTTGCCGTTCTTCACCCCGGCGATGCCCTTGTAGGGGGTGATGCCGCCGGCGCCGGTCATCAGCCGGTTGGTGTTCTGGATCTCGAAGTACTCGCGCGGCCGGCCCGCCTCCTGCCGGCCGGGGAACTTCGCCTCCGCCGTGCCGCAGTACTCGCGGAAGTCCTGCTTCTGCAGCCCGGAGCGGGCGACGAGGGTGAGGTCGTAGGCGCTGGACACCTGCTCGGGGGCGTCGTAGCCGTCCGGGGACACCACGTGGGTGTCCAGGGCCTGGAGCTCCTCGGCGTGCGCCTGCATGTCCTTGACGGTCTTCTCGATGCCGCCGTTCATGGCCGACAGCACGTGCACCGCGTCGTTCCCGGAGCGCAGGAACACGCCCAGCCACAGGTCGTGGACGCTGTACTCGTGGTCCTCCTTGACCCCGACCAGGCTGCTGCCCGGGCCGACGCCCTCCATGTCCTCGTCGGTGACCAGGTGCACCTTGTCCTTGGGAAGGCCGGGCAGCACCGTGTCGGCGAACAGCATCTTCATGGTGGAGGCCGGGGGCAGCCGCCAGTGGGCGTTGTGCGCCGCGAGGACCTCGCCCGTCTCGGCGTCCGCCACGATCCAGGAACGGCCGCTGAGGTTGGCCGGGAGGGCGGGCGCGCCGGGCAGCAGGTTGACCTGGGTCCCGGGCTGCCCGAGGCGGGCGCCGCCGACGGTGGACATCGAGGGGGGCGGCGCGGCGGCGTCCGGTGCCTTCGGGGGCTGTCCCTTCCCGTCGGCCGGCGGGGGCGGCGCCGGCGCCGCCTGGGCGGGCGCGCTCGCGGGTGCCATGAGCACCGCTGGAAGCAGCAGCGCGGCGGAAAGGACCGTCAGCGCGGTCTTCTTGGCAGACACGCAGGTGAACGTACATCCCGATTGACTGACCGGCGCCCGGGACCGGCCAACCGGGCCCGACCACCCCCGGTACGGCCCACCCCGGCGCGTCCGTCCTGGGGACGAATCCGATACTGGGGACATGAAACTCAGCCGCACCGCGTCCTGGTTCCTCGCAGCGTTCGGAGTCTGGTCCTGGGTGATCTGGTCCACGTTCGTCAAGAACCTCCTCCACGACGCCAGCGGTCTGGCTTTCGACGACGGCCGGCCCACGGCCTACTTCTGGGTCCACCTTCTCCTGGCGGTGACGTCCTTTCTCCTGGGGACGGCCGTTGGGGTGATCGGCGTGCGTGGTCTCCTGGCCCTGCGGCGGGAATCGCGATGACCGTGGTCGTGGTGATCGCGGCGGTGGCCGCGGTACTGGCGCTGCTGGGGCTGGTCCACCGGTGGCTGTGGGTCCGGCTGGTCCGCGACACGACCCGTGCGGGCGGGCCGCTCCGGCGGGCGGGCACGGTGCTGGCCTTCGCGCTGCCGCTGCTGGCGCTGGCGGCGCTCACCGCCGGACGGGCGGGCGCGCCGTTCTGGTTCGAGCGGCTGGTGGCGTGGCCGGGGTACATGTGGCTGGCGGTGCTGCTGTACCTGACGATGGCGATGGCGGTGGCGGAGCCGGTCCGCCGCCTCTGGCTCCGCCGGCCCGCCGCGCCCGGTGCTCCGCGGCCGCCGCAGGTTCCGGCCGCGGGCTCCGGGGCACTGCCCCCTGCCCCGGCGGGTACGGCCGGTACGTCCGGGGGAGACGGAGTCCGCGGCGCTGGCGAAGTGGCCGAGGCGCAGCCCCGTGTCGCGGCGGATGCGGCCGGGGATCCCGTCGCCGTGTCCGCGGGGCCGGGGGAGGAGCCGCGGCTGCGGGAAGGGGCGGGCGGGGGATCGGCCCCGCAGGGCCCCGCCCCCGCCGACCAGCCGGTCACCGCCCCGCAGGACGGCCCCGCCGGGCAGCCGGGCGCGGTGCCTGTTCCCGGCGACGCCGCGGCGCGTGAGGTGAGCCGGCGGGTGTTCGCCGCCCGGGTGCTCGGCGGGGCGGCCGTGGCCGCGGCCGGGGTGACCGTGGGGGCCGGGACCTACGGGGTGCTCCGCGGGCCGCGCGTCAAGCGGGTGCAGGTGCCGCTGGCCCGGCTGCCCCGCGCGGCGCACGGGTTCCGGATCGCCGTCGTCAGCGACGTCCACCTCGGTCCCGTCCTCGGCCGCGCCCACACCCGCCGCATCGTCGACACCGTCAACCGCACCCAGCCCGACCTCATCGCCGTCGTCGGTGACCTCGTGGACGGCGACGTCCACGACCTCGGCCCCGCCGCCGAGCCGCTGCGCGAGCTCCGCGCCCGCCTCGGCAGCTACTTCGTCACCGGCAACCACGAGTACTTCTCCGGCGCCCGGCAGTGGGTCGACCACGTCCGCGAACTCGGCCTCACCCCGCTGGAGAACGCCCGCCGCGAGCTGCCGCACTTCGACCTCGCCGGGGTCAACGACGTCCAGGGGGAGAGCGAGGGCCACGGCCCCGACTTCGGGGCGGCCCTCGGGGACCGCGACCGCTCCCGCACCTCCGTGCTCCTCGCCCACCAGCCGATCGTGATCGACGAGGCCGTCCGCCACGGCGTGGACCTCCAGCTCTCCGGGCACACCCACGGCGGCCAGCTGTGGCCCGGCAAGTACCTGGCCGAGCTGGCGAACCCGACCGTCGCGGGCCTGGAGCGCTACGGCGACACCCAGCTGTACGTCTCGCGCGGCGCGGGCGCGTGGGGTCCGCCGGTGCGGGTCGGAGCCCCGTCCGACATCACCGTCGTCGAACTCGCCTCGTACCAGGCCTGACCCGGTCCGACCGGGCGCCGGGGGCACTGGCTAGGGAGTGCTCCCCACGGTGTCGCCGTGGGCCAGCAGCAGGGTGCGCAGGGCGTCGGCGACCACGGACGCCGTGCCGGGGTCCAGCGGGGCCAGCAGCCGGGCGTAGTGCACCAGGTGCTCCTCCATGACGGCACCGCTGACCGCTAGGCCCGCGTCGGTCAGCCGGATCCGTACCGAGCGGCGGTCCGCCCCGTCGCGGACCCGCTCGACCAGGCCCTTGGCCTCCAGCCGGTCGATCCGGTTGGTGATGGCGCCCGAGGTGACCATCGCGGCCGGGATCAGGGCGCCGGCGGTCATCGCGTACGGCGGGCCCGACCGGCGCAGGCTGGCCAGGACGTCGAACTCGCCGACCTCCAGGCCGCGCTCGGCCATGAAGGCCTTGAGCTGCTTGTCGATGATCCGGGTCATCCGCTGGATGCGGGCCAGGACCTCGACCGGCCACAGACCCGCCGCGAGGTCGGGGCACTCCGCCTCCCACTGGCCGATGAAGGTGGCCACCGTGTCCTTCTCCCTGGCGTCTTCCATGGCCCCAGATTACCTCAACGTTAAGACACTTGACGTTGAACCACCGCCGGTGTTTTTATCTCAACGTTGAGATTGTCAAGGCTGAGATGTGAAGGGGAGGGGCCGTCATGACCGCCACCACCGGCACCGGCACGACCGTCGGGAGCAGGAGCACCGCCGTCCCGGAGCGCGGGACCGTCCCCGTCCTCTGGCTCGCCCTGCTGGCCACGCCCATCGCCGCCGGAGCCAACGCGCCGGTGCTGATCCTCCCCGACATGGCCGCCTCCCTCGGCGTCACCACCGCCGGCGCCGCCTGGCTGCTCACGGGCTTCGGCTGGGCGATCGCCGTCGGCACCCCGCTGCTCGCCGGACTCCTGCGCCGCCGGGGCCTCGCCGCGGTGCTGCGCCTGGCCACCGTCCTGGTCCTGGCCGGCACCCTGCTGGTCGCCGCCTCCCCCTGGCTCCCGCTCACCCTGGCCGGCCGCTGCGCCCAGGCGGCGGGCGGGGCCGGGCTGGTGGCGGCCGCGATCAGCCTCGCCGGAACCGCCCGCCGCATGGGCGTCGTCAGCGCCGGCTTCGGCATGCTCGGCGCGGCCGGGCCGCTGCTCGGCCGGGCCCTCGCGGACGGCGCCTCATGGCGGATCGCCCTCACCGTCCAGGCCGTGTCCCTGCTGGCGGTGCCCGCCGTCCTCCGCCGGGCCGGCGCGGGCACCCCGCCGGCCCCCGGCCGCTTCGACGGCCGCGGCGCCGCCCTGCTGACCGCGCTCGCCACCGCCCTGGTCCTGCTGCCGACCGCACCGCTCGCCGCCCTCGCCGCAGCCCTCGTCGCCGCCGCGCTGCTCACCCTGCACGTCCGCCGGCGCCCCGACGGGTTCGTGCCCGCCGAGCTGCTGCGCCGGCCCGTGTTCGTGGTCTCCTCGCTGCTCGCGCTGGCCCTGTCGGCCTCCTACTTCACGCTGCTCTTCGCGGTGCCCCGGCTGCTCGCCGACCGTGCCGGCTGGGACACCGCCGCCGCCGGCACCGGACAGCTGGTCGCGCTGCTCGCCGGGTCCGCGCTGTCCTGGCCGCTCGCCGCCGCCTCGGCCCGGATGAGCCGGACGGCCGTGCGCACGGTCCTCGTCACCACCGGCGCCCTGGCCGCGCTCGCCGGGATCCTCGGCACATCAGGGGCTCTGCTGCTGGCGGCCACCGCGGCGGGGGTGTTCACCGCCGGCGCAGCCAACGCCATCCTGTCCACGCACGCCGTGGCCGACGCCCCCGGGGAGGCCCAGCGGCCCAGCGCCATCGGCCTGTTCACCCTCTGCTACCAGCTCGGCGGCGCCTTCGGCCCGGCCGTCGCCGCCCTGCTGGTCCTCGGCTGAGACCCCGGGTTCCGGGACCGGGCGCTCACTCCTCGCCGGGGTGCGGGTCCGAGGCCCGCTTCCCGGCGCGCGAGGCCGCCGTCTGGGCCATGCCCGGCAGGAAGTCCGCGAACAGCTCGTGCACCTCGCGCACCAGCGGCCGCAGCACCCGGAACCGGGCCAGCACGATGCCCCGCGTGGTCAGCTGCGCACCGCGCTCGGCGAGCCGGCGCGTCTTCTCGCTGCCGGGCGAGCGGTCGAAGACCCAGTAGAGGACCAGGCCCATCTGCGAGAGCCACATCAGCTCCGGCAGTACGTCCGCCAGTTCGGCCGGCACCTTGGTCTTCGCCCCGGCCAGCACCTCGCGGTGGATGTCGATGGCCGCCTTGCGCGCCGGTTCCGATTCCACCGAGAAGGGGCTCAGCGGACTCTCCGGGTCCGCCGCGTTCTTGAAGAACTGGGAGGCGAACTCGTGGTACGGCTCCGCGATGTCCAGCCAGCTCGTCAGCACGCCGGCGAGCCGCTTCTGGAGGTCGGTCTCCTGGTCCAGGACGGGCCGTACGGCCGCCTGGTGTGCGGCGCCGATCCGGTCGTAGAACCCCTGGACCAGGTGTTCCTTCGACTCGAAGTAGTAGTACGCGTTGCCGACCGAGACCCCCGCCTCCTTGGCGATGCCCCGCATGGTCGTCTTGTCGAAACCGCGCTCCTGGAAGAGCCGGAGCGCGGTTTCGAGAATGAGCGTGCGGGTCTGCTCGCTCTTGGGCGCCTTCTGATCTGTCACGGTGTCCGACCTTATCGGGGCGCCGGGCACTGTTCGTCACAGGCCGGTTCTCCGGGCTCCGCTTGGGAATTGGTACGGACCGCGTGCCGGACGGCGGCGGCCGTGTACATGGCGGCCTTCGCGAAGGGCCGGCCTGCCGCGGTGGCGAGCCAGTCGGCCTTCGCACGGTGTTCGGCCAGCGCCCACAGGCAGACGATGAAGGCGTCCGTCCCGCGCCATACCTGCCCCCCGTCCCCGACGACGGTGATCTCGCGGAGGGTGTCGGCGTGCGCCAGCCGCGGGAACCGCCGCCAGGCCTCGGCGGAGGCCGCCGGCACGAGCCGCAGCGGGACCAGCTGCCGCTGCCCCAGCAGCCAGTTCCGGATGTGGACGCACACGGGGCAGTCGGCGTCGTACAGGACGGTCAGGTATCGGACGGCGGCCCGCGCGGCCCGCGCGCCCCGCGCCACCGGTCAGGCCCCGGCCGGCGCGGTCCACCCCTGCGGGGCGACCGGCGGCAGCGGCGGCATCTGCGGGGCCTGCCGCTCCATGATCCCGCGGCGGCGCATCCGGCTCAGGACCCACACGTTGCCGAGGTGCATGACGCCGAGGACCAGCAGGACGACGCCGAGCTTGACCGACAGCGCCTCGAAGAGGCCGCGCGCTTCGAGGATCGTCTCGCCCGAGCGCAGGTACAGGGTCACGAAGCCGACGTTGACCAGGTAGAAGCCGACCACCAGCAGGTGGTTGACGGCGTCGGCGAGCTTCTCGTTCCCCTGGAGGACGTCGCCGATGAAGACGCGGCCGTTGCGGCTGAGCGTACGGGCCACCCAGACGGTCAGCCCGATGCTGATGAGCAGGTAGATGACGTACGCGACCACGGTGAGGTCCATTGCCCCAGCCCCCTTGAACGTGTTCAACTCCTTGGCAGGGCTGACTCTAGACCTATTTTTGAACGGGTTCAAGCCTTGGTCAGCAGGGCGGCCGGTACCCGGCGCGGATCCCTGCGGGGCGGTCCGCCGCGACGATCGCGGCCTGGGGGCGGGGCGTCGCGGAGCCGTCGGAGTGGAGGACGGGGACCGGCTCCCGGACGGTGCCGACCTCGGCGCCGCGCCGGTCCGCGTGCGCGGCCGTCACCCGGTCCAGCGGCGCGGGCGTGAGCGTCCCCGTCTCGCGGACGTACGCGACGAAGCTCTCGAAGTCGCGCTGGTGGCGGTAGGGGGCCCGGAAGCCCGCGAGGGCGTCGTAGCCGTCGCACGCGAGGAAGGTGTACGAGGGCGCCGCGAGCCGGTAGGTGCCGGCGGGATCGAGCGGGACGCCGTCGATGAACACGTCCGCCGGATCCACCCGGTCGCCGACCCCGCCCCGGGCGTCGAAGGTGTAGCGCACGTTCCGGGAGACGGCCAGCGGCGCGAAGAGCAGCTCGCCGCTCGCCGCCCTCGTCCACTGCTGCTCCAGTGCGTCGTGGATCTGCCGTCCCGTCACCGTCGCGGTGACGACCGGGTTGCCGTAGCCGACGGCCCGCCAGGCCCGGCCGAAGGTGACCGCGCCGCCCGAAGCCGCGTCACGCACCAGGTCCCCGGCGATCACGGCCTGGCCCACCCGGGGAGCGGCGGCGACCAGGGCGAGCTGGGCCGGCACGTTGGGGTGGGCGTTGGCGTCGTTCTCCGGGTCGGACGGCCTGCGGCCCGCCCACAGCGCCCAGTCGGCGGCCAGGTCGCCCATGGTGCTCTCGCCGGCGGTGTCGCGCGTACGCCGGAACGAGCCGGTCTGCCGGCCGATCCGGGCGGCGTCGCGCGCGGCGGCCTGGCCGGCCCAGTAGTCGACGACCTCCTTGAGGTCCGGGTCCGGGGCGATGTCGCGGGTGTTGGGGTGGTTGGTCGACACGGTCAGCTCGCGGACCACCTGGCCGGTCACCGGGTCGAGGCGGAGGTTGATCTCGTTGATGAGCTGGCCGTGGCAGCCCGCCTCGACGAAGGGGCGGGGGACGCCGTCGGGATCCGGGACCATCATGTTGAACCGGCTGTGCCAGTGGCCGGTGACGATGGCGTCGAAGTCGGGGGAGACGCGCAGCGCCAGGTCGAGGGCCGGACCGGTGGGGTCGGAGCCGCTGTTGAAGTCGGCGCCGGCCACGGCCCCGTCGTGGACGCTGAGGACGAGGGCGCCCACGCCCCGGGCCTTCAGCAGGGCCGCGTACCGGTCGGCGGTGGCGACCTGGTCGAGGGTGGTGAGCCCGGGCTGGTAGGAGCCGGGCAGCAGCTCGGTGCCGAGGGCGGTGAGGTGGACGAAGCCGATCCGCAGCTCCTGTCCGGCGGCGGTGCGGACCGTCTCGATGTTGTACGCGGGCAGGACGGTGCGCCCGTCGGAACCCCGGACGACGTTGGCGCTGTGGTAGCGGAAGTCGCAGCCGTGGAAGCGGGCGCCCGAGGAGTCGGTGAAGGTGGCGTCGCGGCCCTCGACGGGGAACGGCACGCCCTGCTCCATGTGCCGGCGCAGCATGGCGGGCGACTTGTCGAACTCGTGGTTCCCGGCGGTCGCGAAGTCGAGGCCCATGCGGTTGAGCGCCTCGACGGTCGGTTCGTCGGCGAAGGCGGCGGCGTCGAACTCCCAGCCGGCGAAGGCGTCCCCGGGGGTGAAGAAGAGCGAGTTGGCCCGCCCGGCCCGGAGCCGGGCGAGGTGGGCGGCCATGTGGGCGACGCCGCCGACGGTGTACGTACGGCCCCCGTTGCCCGTGATGGTGGCGTCGCCGCCCGGGGCGGCCTGGAGGTAGCCGTGCAGGTCGGTGATGTTGAGGAGCTGTACGTCCACGTACTCGGCGGCGGTGGCCGCGTCCCGGGCGTCGTCGGTGGCGCGGGCGGGCACGCCGGTGGCGAAGGTGGCGGCGACGGTGCCGAGGGCGGTGAGGAACGTCCGCCGCCCGAGGCGCTGCGAACTGGCGCCGGGACGCGCGGTGCTGGTGGGCCTCGTCACAGCCGCCCATGCTCCCGGGCCGGGGCGCACGTGTCGAGGCGCCGTGCCGGGCTTCACCCCTGCGCGCCGGCCGGCTCGCCGGGGGCGCGCCCGCGGTGGGCGGCGTACACGAGCGAGGCCCGTACCCCTGGCAGGGGTACGGGCCTCGGCGGTCCACCGGCCTCAGCGGGGACCGGCGGACGGAGTCCGGCGCGTGAAGGGGATCAGAAGCGGCGGGTGATCAGCGCGCGCTTGACTTCCTGGATCGCCTTCGTGACCTCGATGCCGCGCGGGCACGCGTCGGTGCAGTTGAAGGTCGTGCGGCAGCGCCACACGCCGTCCTTGTCGTTCAGGATCTCCAGGCGCTGCTCGCCCGCCTCGTCACGGCTGTCGAAGATGAAGCGGTGGGCGTTGACGATCGCCGCCGGGCCGAAGTACTGGCCGTCGTTCCAGAACACCGGGCACGAGGACGTGCACGCGGCGCACAGGATGCACTTGGTGGTGTCGTCGAAGCGCTCGCGGTCCTCGGCGGACTGCAGGCGCTCACGCGTCGGCTCGTTGCCCTTGGTGACCAGGAACGGCATGACGTCGCGGTACGCCTGGAAGAAGGGCTCCATGTCGACCACGAGGTCCTTCATCACCGTGAGGCCCTTGATGGCCTCGACGGTGATCGGCTTCTCCGGGTTGATGTCCTTGATCAGCGTCTTGCAGGCGAGCCTGTTCTTGCCGTTGATCCGCATCGCGTCGGAGCCGCAGATGCCGTGCGCGCACGAGCGGCGGAAGGTCAGCGTGCCGTCGAGGTCCCACTTGATCTTGTGGAGACCGTCGAGCACGCGCTCCTTCGGGTCGATCTCGATCTGGAAGTCCTGCCACTCCGCCTCGGCCGAGACCTCGGGGTTGTAGCGGCGGATCCGGAACGTGACCGTGATGTACGGCGAAGCGGCGGCCGCCGCCTCCATCTTGTCCAGGGTCGGGGTGGCCATCAGTACTTACGCTCCATCGGCTGGTAGCGGGTGACGACGACGGGCTTGTAGTCCAGGCGCACGGAGTCCTGGCCGTCGGCGCCGACCTCGCGGTACGCCATGGTGTGGCGCATGAAGTTGACGTCGTCGCGGTTCGGGTAGTCCTCGCGGTAGTGACCGCCGCGGGACTCCTTGCGCGCCAGCGCGGACACGGCCATGACCTCGGCCAGGTCGAGCAGGTTGCCCAGCTCGATGGCCTCCAGCAGGTCCGTGTTGAAGCGCTTGCCCTTGTCCTGGACGGACACGTTCTTGTAGCGCTCGCGCAGCTCGGCGATCTTCTCGACCGCCGTCTTGATGGTCTGCTCCGTACGGAAGACCATCACGTTCGCGTCCATCGTCTCCTGGAGCTCCAGGCGCAGCTCGGCGACCCGCTCCTTGCCCGTGGAGTTGCGCAGCCGCTCGACGAGCTCGGCGACCTGCTGCGCAGGGTTCTCCGGCAGCTCGACGTAGTCGTTCTGGGCCGCGTACGCGGCCGCCGCGATACCGGAGCGCTTGCCGAAGACGTTGATGTCCAGCAGCGAGTTGGTGCCCAGGCGGTTCGCGCCGTGCACCGACACGCACGCGACCTCGCCGGCCGCGTACAGGCCGGGCACGACGGTGGTGTTGTCCGCCAGGACCTCACCCTCGACGTTGGTCGGGATGCCGCCCATGGCGTAGTGCGCGGTGGGCTGGATCGGGATCGGGTCCGTGTACGGCTCGATGCCGAGGTACGTGCGGGCGAACTCGGTGATGTCCGGGAGCTTCGCGTCGAGCTGCTCCGGCGGCAGGTGGGTCAGGTCCAGGTACACGTGGTCGCCCTCGGGACCGCAGCCGCGGCCCTCGCGGATCTCCGTGTAGATGGAGCGCGAGACGACGTCACGGGACGCGAGGTCCTTCATGACCGGCGCGTACTTCTCCATGAAGCGCTCGCCGTCCTTGTTGCGCAGGATGCCGCCCTCACCGCGGGCGCCCTCCGTCAGCAGGATGCCCATGCGCCAGATGCCCGTCGGGTGGAACTGGAAGAACTCCATGTCCTCCAGCGGCAGCCCGCGGCGGTAGCAGGCCGCCTGGCCGTCACCCGTGAGGGTGTGCGCGTTGGAGGTCACCTTGAAGAACTTGCCGGTGCCGCCGGAGGCGTAGATGACGGCCTTGGCCTGGAACACGTGGATCTCGCCGGTGGCGAGCTCGTACGCGACCACACCGGCCGACTTCTTGACGCCGTCCTCCTCGACCAGCAGCTGGTCCAGGACGTAGAACTCGTTGAAGAACTCCACGCCCTCCTTGACGCAGTTCTGGTACAGCGTCTGAAGGATCATGTGGCCCGTGCGGTCCGCGGCGTAGCAGGACCGGCGGACCGGCGCCTCGCCGTGGTTGCGGGAGTGGCCGCCGAAGCGGCGCTGGTCGATGGTGCCGTCCGGGGTGCGGTTGAACGGCAGGCCCATCTTCTCGAGGTCGAGGACCGCGTCGATGGCCTCCTTCGCCAGGATCTCGGCGGCGTCCTGGTCGACCAGGTAGTCACCGCCCTTGACCGTGTCGAAGGTGTGCCACTCCCAGTTGTCGTCCTCCACGTTGGCCAGCGCGGCGGCCATGCCGCCCTGCGCCGCGCCCGTGTGGGAGCGGGTGGGGTAGAGCTTCGTCAGCACGGCGGTGCGGCTGCGCTTCGTCGCCTCGATGGCGGCGCGCATGCCCGCGCCACCGGCGCCGACGATGACGGTGTCGTACTTGTGGATCTTCATGAGTCGATTCGCCTCAGCCCGTGCCTAGCGGATGTTCGGGTCGAAGGTGAAGATCACCAGCGTGCCCAGAAGGATGGTGAACACCGTGGCGGTGTAGAGCAGGCCCTTCAGCCACAGCCGCGTGTTGGCGCGCTCCGCGTAGTCGTTGATGACGGTACGCAGACCGTTGGCGCCGTGCAGCATGGCCAGCCACAGCATCAGCAGGTCCCAGACCTGCCAGAACGGGGACGCCCAGCGGCCGGCCACGAAGGCGAAGCCGATCTTGGAGACGCCGCCGTCCAGCACCAGCTGGATCAGGAGGTGGCCGATGACCAGGACGACCAGCACGATGCCCGAGAGGCGCATGAAGAGCCATGCGGCCATCTCGAAGTTGCCGCGGGTCGAGCGCGGGGTCTTGCCGGTGCGCTTGCGCGGGGCCTCGATGTAGGGCGCCGGGTTGTCGGTGTCGTAGAGGGAAACGCCCTCCACGTCGCCGATCGCCTTGGCGGAAGAAGTGTCAGAGGACATGCGTGTCACTTCCCGAACAGTTCGAGGTAGGCGTGGCCGAGTACGGGGTACAGGGCCCCGCCCATCAGCAGGACCCAAATGCCCACGACCCACCAGAGCATCGACTTCTGGTGGCGGGGGCCCTTGGACCAGAAGTCCACGGCGATGACACGGAGACCGTTGAGCGCGTGGAAGAGGATTGCGGCGACGAGGCCGTACTCCAGCAGCGCGACGATCGGGGTCTTGTAGGTAGCCACGACATCGTCGTACGCCTCGGGGGAGACGCGGACGAGAGCGGTGTCGAGGACGTGTACGAACAGGAAGAAGAAGATGAGGACGCCGGTGACTCGATGAGCCACCCAGGACCACATTCCTTCCCGGCCGCGGTACAACGTTCCAGCCGGCACGGAAAACCCTCCGGAAGCGGGGCGGGGGCCAGCCGGCTTCTTTGTCGGTCGGGCCCGGCCGGGTACGGTCCACCGGCCCCGGACATCGTAGCGACGCTTTGTCGGTTCCCTCGCCCGGGGTCCTCCGGTGTGATCAAACAGGCACGGACGGGCTATCCCACAGGGGCAAATAGCCCGAAATCGGCAGCAGACAGGCCGTCGTCCGGGTTCGGACGCTGCACACCGGCGAGACCGTCCAGCAGCCGGACCATCCGGGAGCGGGTCACCAGGCGCAGTTCGTCGGCGGCGATCGAGCGCTCCTCGTCGATCTCGTGAGCCATCCTGCGGCGGATCGCGGCCAGCAGCTGGTCCACCTGCTCCTCCGGCGGATGCCCGTCCAGGCAGATCACGAAGGCGTGCCCGAAGGTCCGCTCGTACTCCGCCCGCGCCGCGTCGAGCGCGAGCAGCGCGGCGTACGGGGCCCCCTGCCCCAGCTCGGCGGAGGACTCCCGGGCCAGCGCCTCGGAGAGGTCGCGCTGGGAGAGGTCGTACGCGGCCTCGTCGGCCGCCGCCAGCAGCGAGGCGGTGTCCGGGTAGGGGCGGTGGGCGGCGACCCGGTGGGCCCAGCGCCCGCTGCCGCAGCAGCGCAGCAGGACCGCGCGGGCGGTCTCGGGCGGCAGGCAGTTGAATCGCGCCAGTCCGGCGCCGGGGGCGGAGGCCGGGCCGCGGACCTGTGCCGGAAGGTGGCTGGACAGCGGAGTTCTCCTCGGGGCGTGCGCGGGGTGTGCCGCCACGCTAGCGATCTCGGAGGGGCCGCGCCCCGCTCGCGCGGGGATTTCACCCGGAAGTGAGCCGAAAGGATGAGGCCAGGAGGTTTGACCCGGCGCAAGAACGGTCAAGAGCCCGGCCGGGACCCGCGAGAAGGGGAGGGCGACCGAGGCCGCCACCCCCCACAGGAGAGGCCCCGGTCGCCATCCGTCACGGACTCGTGCGACAAGCCCGTATCCATGTCAGCGTATGGAGTGCGTTTTCTGTCACACCCCGCTCCGCGCAGGCTTGGTTGCTGGTTGTACAACTCGTGGACGAGAGGTGCGTGTAGGCCGTAACGTGCGGATTTGCGCCACACGTACAGGGACGTTGAACGGGTTGGGGACTTTGCTGGGGGACGACGCCGAGCTGACCGCCGCGGTGCTCGCGGCACAGGACGGCGACGAGAGCGCGTTCCGGACTGTGTACCGCGCCGTGCACCCACGCCTGCTCGGATACGTGCGCACGCTCGTCGGGGACGGCGACGCCGAGGACGTGACCTCGGAGGCCTGGCTGCAGATCGCCCGCGACCTCGCCTCCTTCACCGGGGACGCCGACCGCTTCCGCGGCTGGGCCGCCCGCATCGCCCGCAACCGGGCCCTCGACCACATCCGCATGCGCGGCCGCCGACCCGCCATCGGCGGCGACGAGACCGAGCTGACCGGGCGCGCCGCCGACAGCGACACCGCGGGCGAGGCCATGGAGGCGCTGTCCACCGGGCGGACCATGGCGCTGATAGCCCAGCTCCCGCAGGACCAGGCCGAGGCCGTCGTCCTGCGGGTGGTCGTGGGTCTGGACGCCAAGAGCGCGGCCGAGACCCTGGGCAAGCGCCCCGGCGCGGTCCGCACCGCCGCGCACCGGGGGCTGAAGAAGCTCGCGGAACTGCTGACCGCGGAGTTCGGCGCCGCCGGCCCGGCCGGTGCGGCGGGCGGGACGGAAATCGAAGCGGAGCCGCGGGCCCGGGTCGGCCATAATGCCGGGGACCAGGCACGGGAGCGTGATCTCGACGCGGTGCCCGCCCAGCGCGCGCGGGCGGGAGATCTGGTGAAGCAAACCGGTGTGACGCATTCACGTTGGCGGACGCAGAAGGACATGTGATGGCCGACGAGCACAACGCGTGGCTGGACGGGGCCACGGCGGACGAGCTGCTGCGCGGAGGAACACCCGGCCCGGCCGGAGCGGGCGCCGACCCGCGTGCCCGGGCGGAGGCCGCCCGTCTGCGCGCCGCCCTCGACGCCCTGACGCCCCGCGCCGCCGGGGGCGGGCTGCCCGGTGAAGAGGCCGCCCTGGCCGCCTTCCGCGCCGCCCGCGCCGAGGGGGCCCAGGCGGCCGGATCCGGCGCGCCCGCGAAGCCCGGCCCGGCCGGCGCCGGCCGCGCCGACGAGCCCCTGGTCGCCCTGGCCCCCGTACCGCCCGTACGCATCCCCGCGCAGCGGCGCCCCGCCACGGCCGCCCGCTTCGGGCTGGCGGCCGCGCTGGCCGGCGTCGCCGTCGGCGGGATCGCGGCCGTCGCCGGAGCCGGTCTGCTGGACCGCGCCGCGCACCTGACGGCGGGTCCCGCCCCGGCGGTCTCCGTCAGCGCCGACTCGGACCCGGAGCCCGCCGGGGACACCGCCGGCCCCACCCTGGTCCCGCAGCTGCGGCCGACCCCGTCCCTGGGCGGTGACGTCCCCGCGTCCAGCCCGGACGCGTCACGGATCCCGGGCACGGATTCCCGTACGCAGCCCGGGACGGCCCCCGGCCCGTCGGCCACGCCCGGTACCGCCACGGCGGGCGGCGGTGGCGCGGCCGGCTCGGACGGCAGCCGCGACGACCGGTTCATCGACAGCGGCGGGGGCGCCACCACCGACGGCGGCAGGGACCTGACGGGGCGGGACAAGCCCCGCCCCGAGGAGCTGTGCCGGGACAACAGGGCGAAGAAGCTCACCGACGACCGGCGTGAGTACCTCTCGAAGCTGGCCGGCGGGGCCGCCAAGGTCCAGCGCTTCTGCGCGACCCTGCTGGACGGGGCCACCCGCGGCCTCCCGCAGAGCGGGGCCGACCAGGGCAGCGCGCCCCTGCCGTCGCCGTCCTCCCTGACGGGCGGGGCGCTCGGCTTCCGCACCCGCTGACGAGGGCCGGCGCAGGCGCCGGAACGACGGCCGGACGAAGGCCTGAACGGCAGCCGGAACGAGCTGCGGAAACGTTTCGGCAAGCTCTCCGCGCAGGGCAGTAACACTTTTCGACCCCTCGGCGCAGTACGTATCGAGCCGACTGGTCATCGGCCGCGCACGAGCCGGGGTTCCCCCCGTACCCCTGGGCTCTGCGCAACCGGCGCGGGCGGGGCACGTTCCCCCGGCCCTGCCCGCGCCCTCACTCCTTCCGACCGCTCCGGGCCCGGCGGCTCACCAGTAGACGACGACCTTGTCGCCCACCTTCACCTGGTCGAAGAGCGCCGACAGCTTCCCCTTGTCCCGGACGTTCACGCAGCCGTGCGAGGCGCCGGCGTAGCCGCGGGCCGCGAAGTCCGACGAGTAGTGCACGGCCTGGCCCTGGCTGAAGAACATCGAGTACGGCATCGACGTGTGGTAGATCGTCGACGTCCACTCCTTCGCCTTCCACTCCACCTGGAAGAGGCCCTCGCGGGTCGGCGTGTTCTCCGACCCGAAGCGCACGTCCATCGTGGAGACGACCTTGCCGTCGATCATCCAGGCGAGGGTGCGGCTCTCCTTGCTGATGCACATCACCCGGCCCTGCATGCAGCGCGGGTCCGGGGCGTCCACCTCGTTGGTGGTCGGCGGGCGCAGCTCCTCGTCCGTCGGCTTCCGGCTGAGGCCCTGCACCTTCTGCCAGGTGGCCTCGTCCACCGAGCCGGTCGCGGCCAGCCCGTGCTGCGACTGGAACGTCCTGACCGCGGCGGTCGTCTTCGAGCCGTAGAAGGCGGTGGGCGCCGTCGACACCAGCTTGAGCTGGCGCAGCCTCGCCTGGAGCTCGCGGACCTGCTCGCTCTCGTCGCCGTTGGCCATGAGCGGCTTGGGGCCCGGAGCGGACGACTGCGAGGGCGACGGCGAGGACGACGAGGACGGGGACTGCGAGGGCGACGCGGAAGGCGACGCCTCGCCGGGCTTGTCGTCGCCCGCGGACGGGGAGGCCGCCGGGGAGCTGCCCGCCGGCGGCGCGGAGGGGGCGGCCGGAGCGGCGCCGGAACCCTGGGGCCCGCAGGCGGTCGCGGTGAGCGCGACGGCCGCGGCCAGGCCGAGCGTACGGATGATGGCTCTCTGTCGGTGCATGGCGGGTCCCCCGAGTTCAACGTCGTGTATCTAGGTGATGCCTCACGGGCGTGGACAGTTGCGGACGAACGCGCGATGTTGCCCCATTGTGACCAGCGGCCGTCGCGGGCTCGGTTGTACCAGCCCCCGGGCCCGTCGGCTCCACGGACACGGAGGGTTCCTCATGGCCCGTTCCACCGCACGCACCGAGAGCGGCATCCCCGTCGAACCGGTGTACGGTCCCGGCGACCTGACGGGCTGGGATCCCGAGGAGCGCCTCGGCAGCCCCGGGGAGTACCCCTTCACCAGGGGGATCCACCCCACGATGTACACCGGCCGGCCCTGGACCATGCGTCAGTACGCCGGATTCGGCACGGCCGCCGAGTCCAACGCCCGCTACCGGGCGCTCATCGAGGGCGGCGGGACCGGGCTGTCCGTGGCCTTCGACCTGCCCACCCAGATGGGGCACGACTCCGACGCCCCGCTCGCGCACGGGGAGGTCGGCAAGGTCGGCGTCGCCGTCGACTCGGTCGAGGACATGCGGGTGCTGCTGGCCGGCATCCCCCTCGACCGGGTGTCCACCTCGATGACCATCAACGCCCCGGCCGCGCTGCTGCTCCTGATGTACCAGCTGGTCGCGGAGGAACAGGGCATCACGGGCGGACAGCTGACGGGCACCGTGCAGAACGACGTCCTGAAGGAGTACATCGCGCGCGGGACCTACATCTTCCCGCCCGGCCCCTCCTTGCGGCTGACCGCCGACACCTTCCGCTACTGCCGCGAGGAGGTCCCCAAGTGGAACACCATCTCCGTCTCCGGCTACCACATGGCGGAAGCCGGGGCCTCGCCCGTGCAGGAGATCGCCTTCACCCTCGCCGACGCGATCGCCTACGTCCGCACGGCGCTCGCCGCCGGGATGGCCGTCGACGAGTTCGCGCCCCGGCTGTCCTTCTTCTTCGTCGCCCGGACCACGCTCCTGGAGGAGGTGGCCAAGTTCCGTGCCGCCCGGCGGATCTGGGCCCGGGTGATGCGCGAGGAGTTCGGGGCCCGGGACCCCAGGTCGCTGATGCTGCGCTTCCACACCCAGACGGCCGGGGTGCAGCTGACGGCGCAGCAGCCCGAACTGAACCTCGTACGCGTGGCCGTGCAGGCGCTGTCCGCCGTGCTGGGCGGCACCCAGTCGCTGCACACCAACTCCTTCGACGAGGCCATCGCGCTGCCGACGGAGAAGGCGGCCCGGCTCGCGCTGCGCACCCAGCAGGTGCTGGCGTACGAGACGGACGTGCCGCTGACGGTCGACCCCTTCGCCGGGTCGTACGCGGTGGAGCGCATGACGGACGAGGTGGAGGCGGCCGCGCTCGCGCTCATGCGACGGGTCGAGGACATGGGCGGGGCGGTCGCGGCGATCGAGGCCGGGTTCCAGAAGGAGGAGATCGAGGCCAACGCCTACCGCATCGCGCGGGAGCAGGAGAGCGGGGAGCGGGTCGTGGTCGGCGTCAACCGCTTCGCCCTGGAACGGGAGGAGCGCTACGAGCCGCTGCGCGTCGACCCGGCCATCGAGGCCCGGCAGTGCGCCGCCCTGGAGCGGCTGAGGGCGGAGCGGGACGGGCGGGCGGTGGCCGGGGCGCTGGCCGCGCTGCGGGAGGCGGCGGCCGGGACGCGGGACAACGTCCTCTACCCGATGAAGGAGGCCCTGCGGGCACGGGCCACGGTGGGGGAGGTGTGCGGGGTGCTGCGGGAGGTCTGGGGCGGCTACGAACCGTCCGGTTCCGGTCACTGAAACCGACTGACGCGACAGGTGTGTCCTCATGGGACACTCCTGCTCATGCTGGGTGTGCCAGATCTTCCTACCTATCTCGCCGCTGTCGTCCTGATCGTGCTGCTGCCGGGGCCGAACTCGCTGTACGTGCTCTCCGTCGCCTCTCGGCGCGGGATCGCGGAGGGCTACAAGGCCGCCTGCGGGGTGTTCACCGGGGACACCGTGCTGATGGTGCTCGCGGCGGTGGGCGCGGGCGCGCTGCTCCAGGCGAGCCCGGTGCTGTTCACCGCGGTCAAGGTGCTCGGCGTCGGGTACCTCGGCTGGCTGGCCGTGGGAATGATGCGGGCCGCCTGGGGGATGTGGCGCACCCGCGGGGACCGCCACGAGGAGCCCGTGGCGGCGGAGGAGCCGGCCGGCGCGGCCGAGCGGCCCTACCGGCGGGCGCTGCTGGTCAGCCTGTTCAACCCGAAGGCGATCCTCTTCCTGCTGTCGTTCTTCGTGCAGTTCGTCGACCCCGGGTACGCCTACCCGGCGCTGTCGTTCCTGCTGCTCGGAACGGTCTCCCAGCTGATCAGCCTCCTCTACCTGTCCACGCTGATCTTCGCCGGCACCCGCCTGTCCGCCGCCTTCCGCCGCCGCAAGCGGCTCTCGGCCGGGGCCACCTCGGCGGCCGGCGTGATCTTCCTCGGCTTCGCCGCCAAGCTCGCGGTCGGCTGACCGGGCGCACCGGCCTCGCTGACCGTCCGTCGGGGCCCGGTCGGCCGTACGATCGTCAGCTTTGCGTCCACGGTCGTCCACACGCTGCCGTACGCACTGACCGGCACTGGCGTGACGGTGGCCGTATGCGGTATCGACCCCGCCCGGCCCGCCCCCGGCGCCCCGCCCCGGGCCCGAGGGGCGGTCCGCGCACCCCACGGGCGGTGTCGGTGAACCGCCCCGGCGGCCGGATGAGCGCGCGAGTTTACCCCCCGGTGCAACCGCTCATGCGTCCAGAGGTCGCTTTTCTTTCCCCTAAGGGCATGAACTTTTGGTGATCTCCGGACAGTTGACCCATCCGTGCGCCTACCCTTCAACGGGTGAACCAGTTGATGTCCCGCGAGCCCCAGACCGCCCTGCCCGGCAAGCCTGCCCGGCCCGAGCTGCCCGGCAAGCTGCCGGACCGGCTGCGTGCCGAACTGATCGCTTTCCGCCGGGACTTGCACATGCACCCCGAGCTAGGACACCAGGAGTTCCGCACCACCGCGGCGATCAAGGCCCGGCTGGAGCAGGCCGGGCTGCGGCCGCGCGTCCTGAAGTCCGGCACCGGGCTGATCTGTGACGTCGGCACCTGGGACGGGGGGCGGCCGATGCTGGCCCTGCGCGCGGACATCGACGCCCTGCCCATCCCGGACGCCAAGACGCACGTCTCGTACCGCTCCACCTACCCCGACCGGGCCCACGCCTGCGGCCACGACGTCCACACCGCCGTCGTCCTCGGCGCCGGCCTGGTGCTCGCCGACCTCGACCGCCAGGGCCTGCTGCCCCGGCCCGTGCGGCTGCTGTTCCAGCCCGCCGAGGAGGTGCTGCCGGGAGGGGCGACCGAGGCCATCGAGTCCGACGTGCTGGACGGCGTCGGCAAGATCATCGCGGTCCACTGCGACCCCCGGGTCGACGCGGGCATGATCGGGCTGCGGCCCGGCCCGATCACCTCCGCCTGCGACCGCCTGGAGGTCACCCTCTCCGGCCCGGGCGGCCACACCGCCCGCCCGCACCTGACCACCGACATGGTCACGGCCGCCGCGCGCGTCGCGGTCGACGTGCCGGCCCTGCTGGCCCGCCGGATGGACGCCCGCTCCGGCATGTCCGTCACCTGGGGCCGGATCGAGTCGGGACACGCCTGCAACGTCGTGCCGATGCACGCCGAGCTGTCCGGCACGGTGCGCTGCCTGGACCTCAACGCCTGGTACGAGGCGCCCGACATGATCCACGCGGCGATCGACGAGGTCGCGACGATGCACGGCGCCAAGTTCGAGATCAACCACGTGCGCGGGGTGCCGCCCGTGGTGAACGACCCGGTGGTCACCGAGCTGCTCCGCGAGGCCATGGGCGCCCGGCGCGGGCCGGAGTCGGTCGAGGACACCGAGCAGAGCCTCGGCGGCGAGGACTTCTCCTGGTACCTGGAGCACGTGCCCGGGGCCATGGCCCGGCTGGGCGTCCGCCGGCCCGGCGACACCGCCAAGCGGGACCTGCACCGGGGCGACTTCGACGTCGACGAGTCCGCGATCGGCTACGGCGTGGAGTTCTTCACGGCCGCCGCACTCCTCGACGGCCGCCGCAACGGGCCCGTCGCGTAAAAGATCGGGTAAAGCTCCATACAGCACCGGCGGGTCGGCCGTCGGCGGCGTCCGGCCCTTGGTACACAAGGGCCGGACGGTCGTCCTGTTACCGATCGGTCACTGTCCGGTTCGCGTCGATCCGATAACGACTCATGAACGGGCCTTTAACTGACATCTACGCGCGTTACGATCGCCGCGAAACCAGCGCCGGTCGTGGCGCTTCGGTCAGGTTTTGAAGGAGCCTCCCCTTGCGCCGGATCACCAGGATCGCCACCGTGGGCATCGCGTCCGCGGCGCTGGCCCTCTCGGCCACCGCCTGTGGCGGAAAGAAGTCCTCGGACAGCCCCTCCGCCGACGGCAGCGCCACCGCCTCCTCCGCGGGCGCGGCCATCGCGTACGACATCGGCGGCCGTGGCGACCAGTCGTTCAACGACGCCGCCTACGCGGGCCTCGAGAAGGCCGAGAAGGACCTGAAGATCAAGGGCGCCGAGGCGGAGCCCACCGAGGGCGAGAGCGAGGCCGACAAGGTCCAGCGCCTCACCGAGCTGGCCCGCAAGGGCAACAACCCGGTCATCGGCGTCGGCTTCTCGTACGCCCCGGCCATCAAGAAGGTCGCCGCGAAGTTCCCGAAGACCACCTTCGGCATCATCGACGACACCTCGGTGACCGACAAGAACATCGCCAACCTGGTCTTCAACGAGGAGCAGGGCTCCTACCTGGCCGGCGTCGCCGCCGCCAAGGCGTCGAAGAGCGGCACGGTCGGCTTCATCGGCGGTGTCGAGGTCCCGCTGATCAAGAAGTTCGAGGCGGGCTTCACCCAGGGCGTCAAGGACACCAACCCCAACGCCAAGGTACTGACCAAGTACCTCTCGCAGCCGCCGGACTTCGGTGGCTTCGCCAAGCCCGACCTGGGCAAGGCCGCCGCCAAGGGCCAGATCGACGGTGGCGCCGACGTGATCTACGCCGCCGCCGGCCTCGCCGGCTCGGGCGCCATCGAGGCCGCCGCGACCTCCGGCAAGTGGGCCATCGGTGTCGACTCCGACCAGTACAACCAGGCCGGTCTGTCGAAGTACAAGGACAAGATCCTGACCTCGGTCACCAAGGACGTCTCCGACTCCGTCTACAACCTGATCAAGTCGGTCAAGGACGGCAAGCCGGAGAGCGGTGAGGTCCGCTACGGTCTGGACAAGGACGGCGTCGGCCTGGCCGACTCCAACCCGGAGTACAAGAACAACGCCGAACTGATCGCCGCGGTGGACAAGGCCAAGGCCGACATCATCGCGAAGAAGATCACCGTCAAGACCACGCCGTAACGGCTGTCTGACGTCTCGTCGCGGTCTCCGGGGTCCGGGAGCGGTCTCTACCGCTCCCGGACCCCGAGCCGCGTCTTCCCCCCAGGTCCGTGACGACGTGTGGCCAGTTGGCCGCAAGTTTTCACTTCCGACAGTGCTACGCGCGTAGAGGCATCGTGGACGCGATACCGTCCGACTCCCGCCCACCCGCCCGGCCGATCCTCGCCCTGTCCCCGCCCCTGCCGTCCACGCGGCTTTTCCAGCTCCTTCCGCGCCAAGGAGAGTGCGTCATCAACGCGTCCAGCCCCCCTCTCGCCGTAGAACTGCACGGCATCACCAAGCGTTTCCCCGGCGTCGTCGCCAACAAGGACATCGCCATCTCCGTCCGCAAGGGCACGGTCCACGCCCTCATCGGTGAGAACGGTGCCGGCAAGTCGACCCTGATGAAGATCCTCTACGGCATGCAGAAGCCGGACGAGGGCACCATCGCCATCGACGGGGAGCAGGTCTCCTTCAACAACCCCGGCGAGGCCATCGCCCGCGGCATCGGCATGGTGCACCAGCACTTCATGCTCGCCGACAACCTCACCGTCCTGGAGAACGTCGTCCTCGGCGGCGAGAAGCTGTACGGCATCGGCTCCAAGGCCCGCAAGAAGATCAAGGAGATCTCGGACGCGTACGGCCTCGGCGTTCGCCCCGACGCCCTGGTCGAGGACCTCGGTGTCGCCGACCGCCAGCGCGTGGAGATCCTCAAGGTCCTCTACCGCGGCGCCAAGACCCTCATCCTCGACGAGCCGACCGCCGTGCTCGTGCCGCAGGAAGTGGACGCGCTCTTCGACAACCTGCGCGAGCTCAAGGCGGAGGGCCTCACGGTCATCTTCATCTCGCACAAGCTGGGCGAGGTGCTGAAGGTCGCCGACGACATCACCGTCATCCGCCGCGGCACCACCGTCGGCACCGCCGACCCGAAGACCGCCACGACCAAGCAGCTCGCCGAGCTGATGGTCGGCACCGAGCTGCCCTCGCCGGAGACCCGCGAGTCCACGGTGACCACGACCCCGATGCTGGAGGTCAACGCCCTCACCGTCGTCGAGTCGGGCGTCGTCGTCGCCCCCGAGACCTCCGCGGCCGCCCTCGGCGACTCCGACACCGACCTGCGCGAGGCCCCGGTGCTCGGCCGCCTGCTGCTCGACGGGATCACCTTCACGATCCACAAGGGCGAGGTCCTCGGCATCGCCGGCGTCGAGGGGAACGGCCAGACGGAGCTGATCGAGGCCCTGATGGGCATGATCACCCCCGACGCGGGCGTCATCACCCTCGACGGCACCGACATCACCAGGACCCCGGTGCGCAAGCGCCGCGAGGGCGGCATCGGCTACATCCCCGAGGACCGCCACCGGCACGGCCTGCTGCTGGAATCCCCGCTGTGGGAGAACCGCATCCTCGGCCACGTCACCGAGAAGCCCAACTCCCGGCGCGGCATCCTCGACCCGAAGGCCGCCCGCAAGGACACCGAGCGGATCGTGCGCGAGTACGACGTCCGCACGCCCGGCATCGACGTCACCGCGGCCTCGCTCTCCGGCGGCAACCAGCAGAAGCTGATCGTCGGCCGCGAGATGAGCCACAACCCGAAGTTCCTCATCGCCGCCCACCCCACGCGCGGCGTGGACGTCGGCGCGCAGGCGCAGATCTGGGACGCGATCCGCGAGGCCCGCCGCGAGGGCCTCGCCGTCCTGCTGATCTCCGCCGACCTGGACGAGCTGATCGGCCTGTCCGACACGCTGCGCGTCATCTACCGCGGCCGCCTGGTCGCGGACGCCGACCCGGCGACGATCACCCCCGAGGAGCTCGGCACCGCCATGACCGGCGCCGCCACCGGGCACCTGGAAGCCCATGACGACCACTCCGCCGAGGTCGACGGCGACACGACGGAGGACGAGGCCCGATGAAGAAATTCGACAAGGACCGGCTGCTTCTCGGCTTCGCCGGCCCGGCGCTGGCACTGATCAGCGCCTTCGTACTCAGCATGATCGTGCTGGCCGCCTCGGGCGTCGACCCGATCGAGCCGCTGCGCATCATGATCGAACAGTCCGGCTACGAGGACGTGCAGGTCCTCATCGTGAACCAGGCCGGCACGTACTACCTGGCAGCCCTGGCCGTCGCCATCGGCTTCCGGATGAACCTCTTCAACATCGGTGTGGACGGCCAGTACCGCCTCGCCGCGATGGTGAGCGCCCTGGTCGGCGCGGCGGTGACGCTGCCCGGCCCGCTGCACATCCTGGTGATCGTGCTCGTCGCGATGCTCGTCGGCGCCTTCTGGTCCGGTATCGCGGGCATCCTCAAGGCCAAGCGGGGCGTGAGCGAGGTCGTCTCCACGATCATGCTCAACGCCATCGCGACCGCGCTGATCGCCTGGCTGATCCTCCCCAAGAACCTCGGCGTCCAGCCGGCCGGCTCCAACGACCTGACCACCGGTGACATCCCGGAGTCCGGCTGGTTCCCGGCCGTCTCGCTCGGTGACGGCCTGGAGATCTACGGCTTCACCTTCATCGCCTTCGCGCTGGGCATCGTCTACTGGTTCGTGCTCAACCGCACCCGCTTCGGCTTCGACCTGCGCGCCACCGGCGCCAGCGAGTCCGCCGCCCAGGCCTCCGGTGTGGACGCCAAGAAGATGATCATGACGTCGATGCTCATCTCGGGCGCCGTCGCCGGTCTGGTCTCCATGCCGCTGCTGCTGGGCGAGTCCCACACGTACAACCTGTCCTTCCCGGCGGGCATCGGCTTCACCGGCATCACCATCGCGCTGCTCGGCCGCAACAACCCGGTCGGCATCTTCTTCGCCGCGCTGCTGATCGCCTTCATCGACAAGGCGTCCGCGGGCCTCGACACCGCCGGCTACGCCAAGGAAATCGGCACGATCATGAAGGGCCTGATCGTGGTCGCCGTGGTCGTCAGCTACGAGCTCGTCCGCCGCTACGGCATCCGCCGCCAGCAGCAGAAGGTCGGCGAGGAGCTGGCCGCCGGCCACGCCATCAAGACCGAGAAGGAGGTCGCGGCGTGAGCGCCAGCACCGTTTCCGCGACGAAAGCCGCGCCCGCCCCCGGCGGCCGCCGCAAGCTCACCCTGCCCTGGATCCTGCTGATCATCGCGGGTGGCCTCGCGCTGGTCTCGCTGGTCCGGGTCATCTCCGGCGCCAACGACCTGACCTCCGTCGGCCAGGTCTCCGGTGCCCTCCAGCTCGCCGTGCCCATCGGCCTCGCGGGCCTCGGCGGCCTGTGGGCCGAGCGGGCCGGCGTGGTCAACATCGGCCTCGAAGGCATGATGATCCTCGGCACCTGGTTCGGTGCCTGGGCCGGCTACCAGTGGGGCCCCTGGACCGGTGTCGTGATGGGCATCGTCGGCGGCGCCATCGGCGGCCTGCTGCACGCGATCATCACCGTCACCTTCAACGTCAACCACATCGTCTCCGGTGTGGCGGTCACCATCCTCGCGACGGGCTTCACCCAGTACCTGTCGAACTTCACCTTCGACAAGGCCGAGGGCGGCTCCTCCAAGCAGTCCCCGCGCATCGAGTCCATCACCGAGATCACCATCCCGGGACTCTCCAGCGGCCTGGACAGCCTCCAGGCCAAGCACTGGTTCCTGCTCTCGGACGTCGCCGGCATCCTCGGCGGCCTGATCACGCACCTGTCGCTGCTGACGGTCGTCGCCGTCCTGCTGATCCCCGCCACCTGGTGGGTGCTGTGGCGCACCGCCTTCGGCCTGCGCCTGCGCTCCTGCGGTGAGAACCCGGTCGCGGCGGAGTCCCTCGGCGTGAACGTCTACAAGTACAAGTACATCGCCGTGATCGTCTCCGGCGGTCTGGCGGGCCTCGGCGGCGCCTTCCTCGCGATCGTCTCCACCGGCATCTACCAGGAAGGCCAGACCGGCGGCCGCGGCTACATCGGCCTCGCCGCGATGATCTTCGGCAACTGGATGCCGGGCGGCATGGCGCTGGGCGCGGGCCTGTTCGGCTTCACCGACAGCCTCAAGCTGCGCGGCGGTGCCGAGAACGTCCACGCGATGCTGCTCCTGGTCGCCATCCTGCTGGTGCTCTCCGTCGGCTGGCAGCTCTACAAGAAGAAGTACCTCCAGGCCGGCATCGCCGCGGTCTGCGCCGCCGGGCTCTTCGCCTGGTACGCGGCCACCGACCAGGTGCCCAGCCAGTTCGTGGACGCCGCCCCGTACGTGACGACGCTGCTGGTGCTCGCGCTGTCGGCGCAGCGCCTGCGGATGCCGAAGGCGGACGGAATGCCGTACCGCAAGGGCCAGGGCAAGTGACCGCGGACCCGACGGTGGACTGGGAAGCCCTGCGCACGGCCGCCCGGGCGGCGATGACCCGGGCGTACGCCCCCTACTCGGGCTTCCCGGTCGGGGTCGCCGCCCTGGTGGACGACGGCCGGGTCGTGACCGGGTGCAACGTCGAGAACGCCAGCTACGGACTCGGCCTGTGCGCCGAGTGCGGCCTGGTCTCCTCCCTCCAGGCCACCGGCGGCGGCCGTCTCACCCACTTCACGTGCGTGGACGGCAAGGGCGAGGTCCTCGTCCCGTGCGGGCGCTGCCGGCAGCTGCTGTACGAGTTCGGCGGCCCGGACCTGCTGGTGGAGACGCCGGACGGGATCCTGCCGCTGAGCGCGATGCTGCCGCAGGCCTTCGGGCCCGACCACCTGAGATAGCCGTAGCGACGGCCCTCCGCCCTGCCGGGCGGAGGGCCGTCGCCGCTCCCGGCCCCCTCCTCGAAAACTCCTTGAACCTCCCTCCCTCATCTCTATGCGCGTAGAAGGAAGTCACCTCATGGACGTCATCTCCGTCATCCGGACCAAGCGGGACCGCGGTGAGCTGAGCCCCGAGCAGATCGACTGGGTCATCGACGCGTACACCCGCGGGGTCGTCGCCGACGAGCAGATGTCGGCGCTCGCGATGGCCATCCTGCTGAACGGCATGAACCGGGCCGAGATCGCCCGCTGGACCGCCGCCATGATCGCCTCCGGCGAGCGGATGAACTTCGACTCCCTCTCCCGCCCGACCGCCGACAAGCACTCCACCGGCGGCGTCGGCGACAAGATCACCCTCCCGCTGGCCCCGCTCGTCGCCGCCTGCGGCGCGGCCGTGCCCCAGCTGTCGGGCCGGGGCCTCGGCCACACCGGCGGCACCCTGGACAAGCTGGAGTCCATCCCCGGCTGGCGCGCCCTGCTGTCCAACGAGGAGATGCTGAACGTCCTCGACACCACCGGCGCCGTCATCTGCGCGGCCGGCGACGGCCTGGCCCCCGCCGACAAGAAGCTCTACGCCCTGCGCGACGTCACCGGCACGGTCGAGGCCATCCCGCTGATCGCCTCCTCGATCATGTCGAAGAAGATCGCCGAGGGCACGGGCTCGCTCGTCCTCGACGTCAAGGTCGGCTCCGGCGCCTTCATGAAGACCATCGAGGACGCCCGCGAACTGGCCTCCACCATGGTCGCCCTGGGCACCGACAGCGGCGTCAAGACGATCGCCCTGCTCACCGACATGTCCACCCCGCTCGGCCTGACCGCGGGCAACGCCCTGGAGGTCCGCGAGTCCGTCGAGGTCCTCGCCGGCGGCGGCCCGGCCGACGTGGTCGAGCTGACCGTCGCCCTGGCCAAGGAGATGCTGGACGCGGCGGGCATCAAGGACGCCGACCCGGCGAAGGCCCTCGCCGACGGCTCCGCCATGGACGTGTGGCGCCGGATGATCGCGGCCCAGGGCGGCGACCCGGACGCGGCCCTGCCGGTGGCGCGCGAGCAGCACGTGGTCACCGCGCCCGCCTCGGGCGTCCTGACCCGCCTCGACGCGTACGCGGTCGGCGTCGGCGCGTGGCGCCTGGGCGCGGGCCGCGCCCGCAAGGAGGACCCGGTCCAGGCGGGCGCGGGCATCGAGCTCCACGCGAAGCCGGGCGACACGGTCACCGCGGGCCAGCCGCTGATGACCCTGCACACGGACACCCCGGAGAAGTTCGCGTACGCCCTGGCCTCCCTGGAGGGCTCCTACGACGTCGCCCCGGCGGGCACGGCGTTCTCGGCGCAGCCGATCGTCCTGGACCGCATCGCCTGATCCCCGGCCGGGGCGGGGCCGGTCCCGCCGCTGCGCGGGGCTTGCCCCTCCCCACCCTTCACCGTTCTCGCCCTCAGTCGCCGGCGGGGCTGAAAGCCCCCGGGGCTCTGCTCCGGACCCCGTTCCGGACGCTCCGCGCCCGGTGCGCTCAAACGCCGCGCGGGCTGGAGAATCCAGCCTCGCCGGCGTTTGAGGCGCGGGGGTCTGGGGGCGGAGCCCCCAGGGGTCCGGGCGCAGCCCGGGGAACGGGCGAAGGGCGGGTAGGGGACCTCGCGCCGCGCAGCGGCACCCCGCGGCAGCGCACCCGGCCACCACACCGGCACCCCGCGGCAGCGCACCGCTCAGGCCCCCGCGCGGCAGCGCACGGCTACCGATGAGTTCCGCGGCAGCGGACGGTCATCCCCTCGTGGAGATCAGAACCCTGGCCCTGGAAGGGCCCGAGCCCGACGTCCCCGCCCTCTGCGCCCGCGTCCGCGAGGCCTCCCGCCACGGGCCGGTGACCTGCGACGCGGGCGGCGTCACGGAGCCCACCCTCGCCACCGTCGACGCCCTGGCCCGCATGGCCCTGGCGGCCCGCCGCCACGGCGCCCCCTTCGGCGTCACCGGCGCAGCCCCGCCGCTCCGGGCCCTGCTACACCTGGCCGGCCTCGGAGAGCTCCTCCGGCAGCCCGAACAGCGGGAACCACCGCGCCGTGTCCAGGAAGGCGTTCAGCCCGACGATCCGCCCCTCTGACACCTCCAGCACCTGCAGCGCCCACGGCACGTGCCCGGGCAGGCCGTCCTCCCGCGGACGGTACTGCCCGAAGGCCGGCAGGCCGTTCGCCGTGGTCGGGACCAGGCGCGAACCCTTGCAGCCGATGCCCTGGTTCAGGTGCCACGCGGCGATGTCCGCGTGGCCCTGGAGCCACAGGTCGAACGGCGGCATCGACAGCACCGCGTCCTCGTGGAGCAGCGCGGTGAGCCGCGTGATGTCGTACGCCTCGAAGGCCGACAGGTACTGCTCCAGCAGCTTCGCCTGGTCCGCGTCCAGCGGGTCCTTCGGCTCGCCGGGGCGCAGCGCCTGCCCCGCGAGGGTGGCCCGCGCACGCTGGAGGGCGCTGTTCACCGACGCCACCGAGGTCTCCAGCAGCTGCGCGACCTCGTCCGCCTTCCAGGCCAGCACCTCCCGCAGGATCAGCACGGCCCGCTGCTTCGCCGGCAGGTGCTGCAGGGCCGCCACGAAGGCCAGCCGGACGGATTCCTTCGCGAGGGCCGCCTCCGCCGGGTCGGCGGTCTGCGGCAGCACCCGTCCGTCCGGCACGGGCTCCAGCCAGGTCACCTCGGGCCGCTCGTTGAGCACGGCCGAGGCCTGGTGCTGCGGGGCGGACAGGTCCATCGGCCGGGCCCGCTTGCTCCCCGCCTTCAGCTGGTCCAGGCAGACGTTGGTGGCGATCCGGTACAGCCACGAGCGCAGCGAGGAGCGGCCCTCGAACTTCCCGTGCGCCCGCCAGGCGCGGACGAAGGTGTCCTGCACGGCGTCCTCCGCGTCGAAGGACGAGCCGAGCATCCGGTAGCAGTAGCCGGTCAGCTCGACGCGGTAGAGGTCCATCGCCGCGTCGAGTTCCGGTGACGAGGTCGCGAGGTCACTCATGGCTGCCGTCCCCCAGGTTGTTGCCGTCCCTTCGGAAACTACCGGAGGGGTCTGACAACGGCAGCCGGAGCGAGGGGGGAACGTCAGGTACCGGGCTTGCGGCCGTACACGTAGACGTCCTCGCCGTTGGTCAGCATGCTCCAGTAGGCCTTGGCGTCGGTCGTCGTCATGTTCACGCAGCCACCCGAACCCGGCGGGTTCCACATGCTCTTGGTGACCGAGTGGAAGGCGATGCCCCCGTCGAAGAACTGCGAGTACGGCATGGCCACGTTGTAGATCGTCGACCAGTGGTTGATGCTCCGGTAGTAGATCTTCTTCAGGCCGGTCCGCGTCGGCGTCTCCGCCTTGCCGGTGCGCACCGGCACCGGACCGTACTTCAGCGTGGCGCCGTCCTGGATCCAGCTGAGCTGGCGGGTCAGGTCCACGCAGGCGATCCGCCCCAGGTGGGTGGGGCACGCCCCCGCCGCGTTCGGGTTCTTGCCGGCCGCCCGCTGCGCCAGCATCGTGCTCATCGTCTGCCAGGTCAGCGGACCCGCGTACCCCATGGTCGGGGTGATCCCGTGGGTGGCCTGGAAGGACTGGATGGCCGTGCAGTCGGCCGCCGACTGCACCCCGTCCACCGGCCGCCCCAGGAACTGCTCGACCTGCCGCTGGTAGGGCCCGGTGGTCACGTTGCAGGAGGCGGCCTGAGCCGTACCGCCCCCCACCGCCACCAGGGGCGCCGCCAGCGCCAGAGCCCCGCCGAACACCATCGCAGCCCGCCGCTTCGCGCGCACGCGTATCGCCGCCATCCGGTCCCTCCCCTGCCGCGCCCGCCCGGTGGGGGCGCCACTTCCCCCCACGCTAGAGCGAGTTGCGCACGCCGCACAGACCTTGAACGGACTTGGCCGCCGCGGGCTCCCGCGGGGTCCGGAGCCGACCGTTTCCGATGCCTCAGCGGGCCGCCGCGGCCGGGCCGCCCGGGGAGAGCAGCCGCCGCCGCTCGGCCCGGGCCGCGTGGGACCCGTACAGGGTGATCGAGACGACGCCCAGCACCGCCAGCAGGGCGATGCCGACCGTGGCCGCCCAGCCCGAGGCGTGGTACGCCAGGGCGCCCAGGGTGCCGCCCGCGCTGGAGCCGAGGTAGTACGCGGACTGGTAGAGCGCGGAGGCCTGCGCCCGGCCCGTCTTCGCCGTCCGGCTCACCGCCGCCGAGGCCACCGCGTGCCCCGCGAAGAAACCGGCCGTGATCAGCACCAGCCCCGGCAGGATCAGCCCCAGGGAGTTCCCGAGCGACAGCAGCAGCCCCAGCGCGGTCGTGGTCACCGCCAGGTACAGCGCCCCGCGCCGGCCCGCCCGCGCCACCAGCTTCCCGGCGGCGGCCGAGGAGACCGTCCCCACCAGGTAGACCAGGAAGACCGAGCCGACCACGCCCTGGCCCAGCGAGAACGGCGCGGCGGCCAGCCGGTAGCCGATGACGGTGTACACCGCCCCGAAGACGGTCATGAACAGCGCGCCGATCCCGTACAGCCGCAGCAGCAGCGGATCGCGCAGGTGCCCGGCGACGGTACGGCCCACCGCGCGCGGCTCCAGCGACGCCGGGCGGAAGAAACGCGCCCGGGGCAGCAGCGCCAGGAAGGCCGCCGCGCAGACCAGCGCCATCACGCCGACGGCCAGCAGCCCGCCGCGCCAGCCCCACAGCTGCGCGGCCCAGCCGGTGACGATGCGGCCGCTCATGCCGCCGATGGAGTTGCCCGCCACGAACAGGCCGATCGCCCCGACCAGCGCCTTCGGCCGGACCTCCTCCGCCAGGTACGCCATCGCGGAGGCGGGGACGCCGGCGATCGCCGCGCCCTGCACCGCCCGCAGCGCCACCAGCCACTCCAGGCTCGGCGCGAACGGCACCAGCAGGCCGATGCCGACGGCCACCACCATCGAGCAGGTCATCATCCGGGTCCGGCCGAACCGCTCGGACAGCGCGCTGAGCGGCAGGACGGCGAGGGCGAGCGCGCCGGTGGCCGCGGACACCGTCCAACTGGCCTGGCCGGCCGTCACGCCGAAGCCGGCGGAGACCGCGGGCAGCAGGGCCTGGGTGGAGTACAGGAGGGCGAAGACCGCCAGCCCGGCGGCGAAGAGCGCGAGGCTCATCCGGCGGTAGCCGGGGCGGCCGGGGGAGTGCGGCTCGGGCTGGGGGAACGACGGGGTGGAGGCACCCGTGACGAGGGGTGCCCCGGTATGAGCGGGAGGCATACGTCGAAGGTAGGCCTCCCTTTTTCATGCGTCCAATGCACGAATTCGCGATAATCGATCCACTCACGCATCACCACTGCTCAGGGCTTCGGATATCAATGAACCGTTACGAAGAAGACATGGCCGTGACACATCAGCTGGCCCCCCGCCTCGCCCAGTTCGTCGCGGTCGCCCGGCACGAGCACGTCACGCGCGCCGCCCACGAGCTGGGCGTACCGCAGTCGACCCTGTCCCGGGCGATGGTCCGCCTCGAACAGGACCTGGGCGTCACGCTGTTCGCCCGCAAGGGCCGCACCGTCGCCCTCACCACCGCCGGCCGCACCTTCCTCGCCTCCGCCGAACGGGCCCTCGACGGGATCGCCCGCGCCGCCGGATCCGTCCAGGAGGACGCCGATCCGGCGTCCGGCAAGGTGGCGTTCGGCTTCCTGCACACCCTGGGCCCCGAGACGGTGCCCGGCCTGATCCGCGGCTTCCGCGCCGACCACCCCCGCGTCCGCTTCGCCCTGGTCCAGAACTACGGCGAGGCCATGCTGGAGAAACTCCGCGCCGGGGAACTCGACCTGTGCCTGACCTCGCCGGTGCCCGACGCCCCCGACCTGGTGGCCCGCCGCCTCGACGAACAGCGGCTGCGCCTGGTGGTCCCGGACGACCACCGCCTCGCGGGCCGCAAGCGGATCCGCCTCGCGGAGGCCGCGGAGGAAACCTTCGTCACCCTCGAAGCGGGCTACGGCCTGCGCCGGATCACCGACGACCTGTGCGCGGAGGCCGGGTTCACCCCCAGGGTCGCCTTCGAGGGCGAGGAGGCGGAGACCCTGCGCGGCCTGGTCGCGGCGGGTCTCGGCGTGGCCCTCCTGCCCCCGCCGGCGGTGCCCCGCCCGGGGGTGGTCGAGCTGACGGTGACGGCGCCGCGCGCGGTGCGCGAGATCGGCGTGGCCTGGCTGGACGGCCACCCGGACACCCCACCGGTGGCCGCGTTCAAGCGCTTCCTCCTGTCCCGCCGCGGCCGCCTGATCCCGGAACTGGAACCGCCGTCCTAGGGGAGAGCAAGTACCCGGCCTGGAAGCGGGATTTGGCGCCGATCGCGCGCATGATCTCGGCGATGTGGCGTTGGCAGGTGCGTTCGGACATGCCGAGGCGGCGGGCGATTACCTTGTCCTCCAGGCCCTCCGACAGCAGTCGTACGATCGTCTGGCGGAGTTCGTCCGAGAGGGACTTGGCCGCCTCCGGGCTCACCGTCGTGGGGAAGGGCTCCGCCCCCGTCCAGGAGCGTTCGAACGCCGCCGTCATGAAGTGCACGACGCTCGGTTCCCGCACCACCAGCGCCGCGCCCTGCCGGTCCGGCACCGCCATCAGCCCGGTGTGCCCGTCGAAGATCAGCATCCGCATCAGCCCGTCGCCCAGGGTGCGCACCTGCGCTCCCAGCGCCGTGACCCGCTCGACGTACGCCGCCGTCGGCCGTGAATAGCGCGCCGTGTGCTGGTAGATGGTCCGCATCCGGACGCCGCGCGCCAGCAGCGACTCGTCCCGGCCGACCGCCTCCTCCAGCGTCTCCTGCGGCCGGCCCCCGCCCGGCTGGGAGGTCAGCAGCTCCCGTTCGCAGCCCGCCGCCAGTTCGGTGATCAGCCCGCGCACCGCGCCGAGGTCCGTCACCAGCTCCAGCCGCCCCGACCCGCTCAGGTCCCGGTGCGAGGCCCCCGCCTCGTACGCCGGGACCAGCGCCTCCAGCCGCCCGCGCAGCCGGTCCATCTCGTCGTGGGTCTCCCGTACGAGCAGGGCGAGCGGGGCCAGCGCCCGGGCCGCCGCCGCGCGGGGCGCCACCGCGCTCCAGCGCTCCGGGCCGCCGCCGGGGGCCCGCTGGAGCAGGTGCGCGGCGGCCAGCTCGGTCACGGCCGCCGCCGCGCAGGCCCCCAGCGCGGCCGTGGCGTCGGCCACCGTGAAGGCGTGCCGCTCGACGGCGTACGCGTACAGGCGCCGCGCCGCCGGGCTCAGGTCGTCGTCTTCGGCATCGGCGGGCATGTGCACATACGTCCCTGACTGTGTCCGTTTATAAACCCCTCGGGTTCCCGCAAGGCGGCAACTCGACGCCTGAACGAGGGCTTCCGCTCCTCGCCGGACCGGCACAGTGGTCCCACGGCGCGCGGCCGCGCCGGACCGGGAGCCGTCCGACCGAGAGGGGACGGAACGGCAGGCTCCGCCGACGCGGCCGCGCCGTGGCGACTGCGCCGGAAGGCGCAGGGCAACGCGTCGGTGAGGGGCTCAGGCCTGCTTCGCGTAGGAGCCGAAGCCCGTCCAGTCCACCGCGACGCACGGCTCGTCGCCCAGCACCCACGCGTCGTGCCCCGGGGCGATCTGCATGAAGTCCCCCGGGCCGTACTCGGCGCTCTCCCCGTCGTCCATGACGACGTGCATGCGGCCGCTCACCACGTACCCCGTGTGCGCGGACTGGCAGCTGTCCGTCCCCGCCAGCGGCTTGATGTGCTCCGACCACTTCCAGCCCGGCTCGAAGACGGCCCGCCCGACCGGCCCGCCGTCCGTCTCGATCAGGTCCAGCCTGCCCTTGCCCTCGGCGAACGGGCGGGTCTCGTCGGCGCTGTCGAAGCTCTTGCGCACCATGTTGGCCATGGCGGATCGCCTCCCGCGAAGGAGCCACCCCGAGTCCACTCCCCACTCTACGCTCGGGTCCGCGCCTCCTCAGCCCCGCAGGGACCGCCCGAAACCCGAGGCCAGCGGCATCCGCAGGCCCAGCGGCGGGGGCGCGGCGAGTGCGTCGGTGACCGGCCGGGAGTAACGGCCCGTGAACATCGCGCCGAGTACGAAGTCCACGGCCAGCGCCACCACTTCCGCCCGGTGGTCCCGCAGCCGGTGGCCGTCCGAGTGCACCTCGAACCGGCAAGTGGAACGATTCGCCTTCTTCGCCCGCGCGGCCAGCAGGAAGGAGGACTCCGGATCGCTGCGCGCGTCATTCGTGCCGTGCACGATCAGCACCTGGCGCCCCGCGAGCTGTTTCACCGGTTCAGGGGAGCCCCCGGGAACCACCCCGGGTAAGCAAGGGGCCAGCGCCACCACCGAGTTGACGGCGTCGTGCCCCGCCGCCCGCAGTGCCGCCCCGCCGCCCGCGCCGAAACCCGCCAGGCACACCGGCACGTCCCCGTACCGCCGCACCACCTCGTCCGCCGCCCACCCGGCGGCCTCCTCGAGGGGCCCCGCCCCGGGCACCACCGGATGCGCCACCAGCCCCTGCGCCCCGCCCGCCCGGGCCAGCGCCCGCGCGAGCGGGCGTACCGGAGAGGGGGACCATCTGGATGCTCCGGGGACCAGGAGCACCACCCCGTTGACCGTGCCGACCGTCGAGACCGAGCCGTTCGCGCCGGCCGCCCGCCCCAGGCGGGCCCCGCGCGCCGGCGGCGCATGCTGTGCCATGGCGGAACAGTCTCAGACCCACAGGTGTACGCGACCCGTCCGTACGGTCTCTGTTACATATCGACCTCGGCGCCGACTCCCCGCTCTACGCGCGTAGGAGTAGAGTGCCCGGATGACGAGCGAGACCTCCAACCTGCCCACCCCGGATCAGATCCGGCGCTCCCCGAAGGTGCTGCTGCACGACCACCTCGACGGTGGACTGCGCCCCGGCACCATCATCGAACTGGCCGCCGAGGCCGGCTACGACAAGCTGCCCGAGACCGACGCCGACAAGCTGGGCGTCTGGTTCCGCGACGCCGCGGACTCCGGCTCCCTCCCGCGCTACCTGGAGACGTTCGCGCACACCTGCGCCGTCATGCAGACGAAGGCGGCCCTGCACCGGGTCGCCGCCGAATGCGCCGAGGACCTGGCCGAGGACGGCGTCGTGTACGCCGAGATCCGCTACGCCCCCGAACAGCACCTGGAAGCCGGCCTGACCCTCGAAGAGGTCGTCGAGGCCGTGAACGACGGCTTCCGCGAGGGCGAGCGCCGCGCCCGGGCCAACGGCCACCGCATCCGCGTCGGCGCCCTGCTGACCGCGATGCGCCACGCGGCCCGCGCCCTGGAGATCGCCGAGCTGGCCAACCGCTACCGCGACAACGGCGTGGTCGGCTTCGACATCGCCGGCGCGGAGGCCGGGTTCCCCCCCACCCGCCACCTCGACGCCTTCGAGTACCTCAAGCGCGAGAACAACCACTTCACCATCCACGCGGGCGAGGCCTTCGGCCTGCCGTCGATCTGGCAGGCCCTCCAGTGGTGCGGCGCCGACCGGCTCGGCCACGGCGTGAAGATCATCGACGACATCGAGGTCGCCGAGGACGGCTCGGTCAAGCTGGGCCGCCTGGCCTCGTACGTCCGGGACAAGCGCATCCCCCTGGAGATGTGCCCCACCTCGAACCTCCAGACCGCCGCGGCCGCCTCGTACGCCGAACACCCGATCGGCCTGCTGCGCAAGCTGCACTTCCGGCTGACGGTCAACACCGACAACCGGCTGATGAGCGGCACCAGCATGAGCCGCGAGTTCGAGCACCTGGTCGACACCTTCGGTTACTCGCTCGACGACATGCAGTGGTTCACCGTCAATGCGATGAAGTCCGCGTTCATTCCTTTCGATGAACGACTGGCCATGATCAATGACGTGATCAAGCCGGGCTACGCGGAGCTGAAGTCCGAATGGCTGTTCCGCCAGACCGCTTCCACCAGCGGAACTGTCTCGGCCTAGGCCATGGGCTGACCTACGGAAAGCGTCCGGGAGAAATGATTTCCGGACGCTTTCTCGTATTTAAGGATGTTTGCAGGAGGGGGTTTGAAGTGGCTAGTTTGCGGAGCCGCTCAGTTCCCCGTCGCAAGGACGATCTTTCATGAAGCAGTCTGCTGCCAAGTCCCTCGGTGTCGCTGTGATGGGTGCCGCCCTCGCCGCGGGCGCCGCCGGAACCGCCTCGGCCTCGGCGCTCCCCGCCGCCAGCCTGACGGACACCCTCGGCTCCCTCACCAGCGCCACCAGCCAGCTCACCGACCAGACGCAGCAGGCGGCGCAGGAGGGCGAGGCCACGGACGCCGCCGCCCCCGTCACCAGCCTGCTCGGCGGGCTCCCCCCGCTGCCCGGCGGCCTCGGCGGCTGATCCGGGCCCCTTGAATCGCACGCACGTGCACGCGGCGCACGCCCCTTCGAGGAGGTGTGCGCCGCGTCGCGCGGTGTGCCACGATCACCACCAACTGCCCGGCTCAGCAAGGGGTATGAGGTTCGGTCATGCGCATCACGGCTCGATTCACGGCGCCCGCGACGAGGTTCGCGCTGCTCCCCGCCCTGCTCCTCGGGGCGGCCGCGTGCGGCGGCGGTACGGACACCTCCGCGTCCGGGAAGTCCCCCGACCCCAAGGGTTCGGCGGCCGTACGCCCCTCGGACGCACCCGGCGCGCCCGGCGCCCCGGCCGCCTCCGCCGCCCCCAAGGCCAAGGACGCGAGCCTGGAGCGGGCCGCCCTCGCCCAGGGCGACCTGGCCGGCTACCAGATCTCCGCGCAGGGCAAGAACCCGAACGCCCCGGACGGCCAGCCGCAGGCCGACAAGAAGGCCTGCCAGCCGCTCGCCGACGTCATGGGCGACAAGCCCGACCCGGCCGCCCGCGAGACCGTCAACCGGGGCATCGGCTCCCAGAAGCAGGTCGGACTCGCGGTCTCCGCCTCCGTCAGCTCCTACGCCGAGGGTGACGCCAAGAAGGTCCTCTCCCGGCTGCGCGAGGCCGTCGCCGCCTGCGGTACGGGCTTCACCGCCACCGTCGAGAAGCAGACCGGCCGCTACCGGGACGTGAAGACCGTCCCGTACCGGACCGCCGGCGACGAGACCGTCAGCTGGACGACGACCGCCGCGGCCGAAGGCGTCTCGGCGCCGGTCCACCTGGTCGTCGTGCGCGAGGGCGACCGGGTGGTGCGGCTGATGGCCCTCAACGTGGCCGCCCAGGACCAGAAGGCGCTGGTCCCGCAGGAAGTGGCCGACAAGCAGCTCGAGAAGGTCCGGAAGGCGGGCTGATCCCCGCCAGAGCCGCGCTCCGGCCACACCAGAGCCCCGGTCTGGTGCTACCAGGCGGTCCGCGCGGTGCCCGCTCCGGACTTCTCGTTCGGGAGCAGCAGCCACAGCGCGAGGTAGATGAGGAACTGCGGTCCGGGCAGCAGGCACGAGGCGACGAAGATGATCCGCATCGTCCGCGTCTTGATTCCGTAACGCCGTGCGAGCCCGGCGCAGACGCCGCCGATCATCCGTCCGTCACGGGGGCGGGTAATCGCGCTCATTTTCTTCTCCTTCGTAGGGGACCGCGGGCCGGGATATTCCCTTTCCGCGATGCCTCAATACTCGCGCGGTACCGCCGACAGCACCTCGGTCCAAGGGCCGATGCCGACCCTGGTAATTCTCGGGGTGGGCCCCTGAGTCGCGTGGGTGCGTCGCAGCCGGGCGCGCAGCACCGGTACGACGGCCAGGTGGACGAGCACCACGCCGGTGGTGTTCAGCAGCAGCGCGTCCACGTCCAGTACCCGGCCCGGGACCGCGGTCTGGAGCATCTCGATGCTCAGGGAGATCAGTACGGCCGCTGCCGCCGTCCGCCCCAGCGAGGACCAGGCGGCCAGCGGCCCGGGGACCAGGCGCCCGCCGGCCAGCGGCAGGAGCACCCCCAGCGGGGCCAGCAGCGCCAGCCCCTCGCCGATCCGCTGGGCGGCCTCCAGCGGGCCGTAGGCGAGGTCCGCCCGGATCCCCTCCAGCGGGGTCATGTTCGCGGCCGCCGCCCAGGGGACGTCCAGGGGGCTCAGGGTCAGCCATCCGACGACCAGCAGGTGCGCGGCCAGCAGGGCCCCGCTCAGGAGCCGGGACCGGACCGGGAGCTGTGTGGCGGTGGCGGCGCTGCCGCTGCCTGCATGACGGTGCACACCTGCGAGGACGCGCCCCCCGGCGGCGATGGTTCCGGCAGCCGGCGCCGTTGCGGAACGGTTACGGCCGCTCAGCGGCCCGGCCGGCGACGGCAGGACGCCTCAGCCCGTCGCGAGGAGGACGGCCAGCAGCACCGCACCCGCCACGGCCGGCGCGATGATCTCGTACGCCCACCGCACGGTGACGCCGCCCTGCGCGCCGGGCCGGGCGGCGCCCGTCTCGTGGAGCTCGCGCAGCTCGTCCACGACCCGGTCGGCGCCCGCCCGCTGCGGCGCGGCGCCCGCGGCGGCCTCCTCCTGCTCCGTCACGCCCTTGCCGCTGAGCGCGTCCCGGCGGCTGAACTGCCGGCCCGCCTTCTTGCGCTCGCGCAGCGACACCGGGACCGACCACAGCTGGTACTTCGACCCCTGCGCCAGCACCTCGGCCGAGTACCCGGCGCGCACCGCGTCGACGGCGGCCCAGGGCAGCTCGATGATCCGGAAGGGGTTGCGGATCCGCATCCGGTCGTCGTTGGCGAAGACGGCCGGCCGCAGGGTGAACGCCACGATCAGCGGGACGGCGCACAGCGCGACGGCGATCCCGATCCAGCGGGCGCTCGCCCCGCCCCGTACGACGGCGTCCCCGCACAGCCACGCGACGAGCGCGAGCAGCAGCACCCCGGTGACGACGGCCATGGGGGAGCGGTAGACGCGGTCGGCGTAGACCGGCTCGTGGGGGGAGGGCGTAGTCATGCGCCGATTGTGCCGCATGGGCCGCCGGGCGGTACCGGCACGCGGAGCCCGAAGCTCCGATGACGGATGTCACGCCCATGTGTGCACCGTGGGGGGTGACAGGCGCTACGCGCGTAGATATGCTCATCTGGTGACCATGCCCACCACCCTCACCGCATTCGCTGACGTGACGACGTCCGACAGTGCGCTGCGCCGCTTCCTGCACGGGCTGCCCGGCGTAGACGCAGTCGGCCTGGAGGCCCGCGCGGCCTCACTCGGCACCCGCTCGATCAAGACGACGGCCAAGGCGTACGCCATCGACCTGGCCATCTCGATGATCGACCTGACGACGCTCGAGGGTGCGGACACCCCGGGCAAGGTCCGGGCGCTCTCCGCCAAGGCCGTCAACCCCGACCCGACCGACCGCAGCACGCCCATGACCGCGGCGGTCTGCGTCTACCCCGACATGGTGGCCACCGCCAAGGCCGCGCTGCACGGAGCCGACGTCAAGGTCGCCTCCGTCGCCACCGCCTTCCCGGCCGGCCGCGCCGCCCTGCCGGTCAAGCTCGCCGACACCCGTGACGCCGTCGCCGCCGGCGCCGACGAGATCGACATGGTCATCGACCGTGGCGCCTTCCTCGCCGGCCGCTACCTGGAGACGTACGAGCTGATCAGGGCCGTCAAGGAGGCCTGCGTCCGAGAGGACGGCACGGCCGCCCGCCTGAAGGTCATCTTCGAGACCGGCGAGCTGTCGACGTACGACAACATCCGCCGCGCCTCCTGGATCGGCATGCTCGCCGGCGCCGACTTCATCAAGACCTCCACCGGCAAGGTCGGCGTCAACGCCACCCCCGCCAACACCCTGCTGATGCTCGAAGCCGTACGCGACTTCAAGGCGCAGACTGGAATTCAGATCGGCGTGAAGCCGGCCGGCGGCATCCGCACCACCAAGGACGCCATCAAGTTCCTCGTCCTGGTCAACGAGACCGCGGGCGAGGACTGGCTGACCAACGAGTGGTTCCGCTTCGGCGCCTCCAGCCTGCTGAACGACCTGCTCATGCAGCGCCAGAAGCTGAGCACCGGGCGTTACTCCGGTCCCGACTACGTGACGGTGGACTGATCACCATGGCATCCCTCTTCGAGTACGCGCCGGCCCCCGAGTCCCGCTCGGTCGTCGACATCGCCCCCTCCTACGGGCTCTTCATCGACGGCGAGTTCACCGACGCCGCCGACGGCAAGGTCTTCAAGACCGTCAGCCCCTCCAGCGAGGAGGTGCTGGCCGAGGTCGCCCAGGCCGGCGCCGCCGACGTCGACCGTGCCGTCAAGGCCGCCCGCAAGGCCTTCGAGAAGTGGTCCGCGCTGCCGGGCTCCGAGCGCGCCAAGTACCTCTTCCGCATCGCCCGGATCATCCAGGAGCGCAGCCGCGAGCTGGCCGTCCTGGAGACCCTGGACAACGGCAAGCCGATCAGGGAGACCCGCGACGCGGACCTCCCGCTGGTCGCCGCGCACTTCTTCTACTACGCGGGCTGGGCCGACAAGCTCGACCACGCCGGCTACGGCGCGAACCCCCGCCCCCTCGGCGTGGCCGGACAGGTCATCCCGTGGAACTTCCCGCTGCTGATGCTCGCGTGGAAGATCGCCCCGGCGCTCGCCACCGGCAACACGGTCGTGCTGAAGCCCGCCGAGACGACCCCGCTGTCCGCCCTGTTCTTCGCGGACATCTGCCGCCAGGCCGGCCTGCCCAAGGGCGTCGTCAACATCATCCCCGGCTACGGGGACGCGGGCGCCGAGCTCGTCGCGCACCCGGACGTCAACAAGGTCGCCTTCACCGGCTCCACCGCCGTCGGCAAGGCCATCGCCCGCCAGATCGCCGGCACCGACAAGAAGGTCACCCTGGAACTGGGCGGCAAGGGCGCCAACATCGTCTTCGACGACGCCCCCATCGACCAGGCCGTCGAGGGCATCGTGGGCGGCATCTTCTTCAACCAGGGCCAGGTCTGCTGCGCGGGCTCGCGCCTGCTGGTCCAGGAGTCGATCCACGACGAGCTGCTCGACTCCCTCAAGCGCCGCCTGTCCACGCTGCGCCTGGGCGACCCGCTCGACAAGAACACCGACATCGGCGCCATCAACTCCGCCGAGCAGCTCGCCCGGATCACCGCGCTCGCCGACACCGGCGAGGCCGAGGGCGCCGAGCGCTGGTCCCCGGCGTGCGAGCTGCCGTCCGCCGGTTACTGGTTCGCCCCGACGCTGTTCACCAACGTCACCCAGGCGCACACCGTCGCCCGCGACGAGATCTTCGGCCCGGTGCTGTCCGTACTGACCTTCCGCACGCCCGACGAGGCCGTCGCCAAGGCCAACAACAGCCAGTACGGCCTGTCCGCCGGCATCTGGACGGAGAAGGGCTCGCGCATCCTCGCGGTCGCGAACAAGCTCCGCGCGGGTGTGGTGTGGGCCAACACGTTCAACAAGTTCGACCCGACCTCGCCCTTCGGCGGCTACAAGGAGTCGGGCTTCGGCCGCGAGGGCGGTCGCCACGGCCTGGAGGCTTACCTCGATGTCTGAGACGACCACGCGTCTGAACGTCTTCAAGACCTACAAGCTGTACGTCGGGGGCAAGTTCCCCCGCTCCGAGAGCGGCCGGGTGTACGAGGTGACGGACTCCAACGGCAAGTGGCTGGCCAACGCCCCCCTGTCCTCCCGCAAGGACGCCCGTGACGCGGTCGTCGCCGCGCGCAAGGCCTTCGGCGGCTGGGCGGGCGCGACCGCGTACAACCGCGGCCAGATCCTCTACCGCATCGCCGAGATGCTGGAGGGCCGCCGCGGACAGTTCGTCCACGAGGTCCGCGAGGCGGAGGGCCTGTCCAAGGTGAAGGCCGCCGCCGTCGTGGACGCGGCCATCGACCGCTGGGTCTGGTACGCGGGCTGGACCGACAAGATCGGCCAGGTCGTGGGAGCCGCCAACCCGGTCGCGGGGCCGTTCTTCAACCTGTCCACGCCGGAGCCGACCGGTGTCGTCACCGTCGTCGCCCCGCAGGACTCGTCGTTCCTGGGCCTGGTCTCGGTGATCGCGCCGGTCATCGCCACGGGCAACACGGTCGTGGTGATCGCCTCGGAGAAGTCCCCGCTGCCCGCCCTCTCGCTGGGCGAGGTGCTGGCCACCTCCGACCTGCCCGGCGGCGTGGTGAACATCCTGTCCGGCAAGGCCGCCGAGATGGGCCCGCACCTGGCGGCCCACCAGGACGTCAACGCCATCGACCTGGCGGGCGCCGACGCGGCCCTCGCCAAGGAGCTGGAAATCGCGGCCGCCGACAACCTCAAGCGCGTCCTGCGTCCACAGCCTGTGGACGACTGGACCGCCGACCCGGGCACGCACCGCATGACGGCGTTCCTGGAGACCAAGACGGTCTGGCACCCGACGGGCTCGCTGGGCTCGGGCGGATCCTCGTACTAGCCGTCACGGCAGGTACGAGCACACGAAGACCGGCCCTGGCGGCGACCCCCGTGCCGCCAGGGCCTTCGTGCTTTCCCCGCTACTGCTTCGGCAGGACCGGGCCGAGCAGCGAGGACACCGCCGTCGTCGGCAGCTCCCCGACCGACGGGCCCTGCGTCAGGACCCCGGTCACCATCCCCGTACCCACGGCCGGGAAGTCCGCGACCTTGGTCGCCACCCCGTTGTCGAGCGGGTCCACCCCGGTGTGGGCGAGCGGATTCACCTTGAGGTTCGTGACCGGGTCGGCGACCCCGGCCACCGCCGCCTGGAGGTCGGTCTCCGCCGCCTGCAGGCGGGTCTGCGCCTGGGCCCCGCCGGCCGCCATCGCCAGGGCCGCCCCGGCCATGGACAGGGTCAGGCCGGCGGCGCGGAGCCGCTTCGGCGACGGTTCGGGGGCTGCGTGACGTGCCATGGGTTCCCGCCTGAGGTCGTAGTCGCGTGCGCACACACAGTAGTGGAGGCGGCTTCCCGGTCGCCAACCCGCCGTGTGAGGCCCGTCGCAGGGGCCGTCGCCGGTGTGTCGATACGCCGGGTCATGCCTCACACTGGTCTCCCGTGAGCAGTTCATCTCCCCTCCCCACGCGCGTCGTCCTGCTGACCGGTCCCTCGGGTTCCGGCAAGTCCTCGCTCGCGGCCCGGTCGGGCCTTCCCGTACTGCGCCTGGACGACTTCTACAAGGAGGGGACGGACCCGACCCTTCCGCTGGTCGAGGGCAGCTCCGACATCGACTGGGACTCCCCGCTCTCCTGGGACGCGGACACCGCCGTCACGGCCATCGCGGAGCTGTGCGCCTCGGGCCGTACCCACGTCCCCGTCTACTCCCTCGCCACGTCCTCGCGGACCGGCACGGAGACCCTGGACATCGACCGCACCCCGCTGTTCATCGCGGAGGGCATCTTCGCCGCCGACATCGCGGCGCGCTGCCAGGAACTGGGCCTGCTCGCCGACGCCATCTGCCTGCGCGGCCGGCCCTCCACCACCTTCCGCCGCCGCCTCGCCCGGGACCTGCGCGAAGGCCGCAAGTCCCTGCCGTTCCTGCTGCGCAGGGGCTACCGGCTGATGCGCGCCGAACGCGGCATCGTCGCCCGGCACGTCGCCCTCGGCGCCCACGCCTGCGCCCGCGACGAGGCCCTCGGCCGGCTGGCCGCCGCCGCGGCGGGCCGCCACCGCACCCCCACCGCCCTCTGACCGGCGGTACGCAGACCCCGGCACACCGGCGGAAATGCGAAGAGGCGGGACCGCGCGGACCCCCGGCCGCCCGATCCCGCCTCTTCTCCCCCTGCGGCCCCCGTCCCACCCCCGTAGGACGGGCCCCCCGGCCCCATGGTCTGTGGTTACGCGACGAGCTCCCCGAAGGACTCCGCCTCGTCACGCCCGAAGCTCAGCACCTCGTCCTCCCGCAGCCGGCGCAGCGAGCGCCAGATGCTCGACTTCACGGTGCCGACGCTGATGCCCAGGATCTCCGCGATCTCCGGGTCCGTACGGCCCTCGTAGTAGCGCAGCACCAGCATCGTGCGCTGCGGCTCCGGGATGCGGGACAGCGCCTGCCACAGCACCGCGCGCAGCTCCGTACCGCGCATGGCGTCCGTGTCGGAGGCCGTCTCCGGCAGCTCCTCGGTCGGGTACTCGTTCAGCTTGCGCCGACGCCACGCGCTGATGTGCAGGTTCGTCATCGTGCGGCGCAGGTACCCGCCGACCGCCGCCTTGTCGCTGATCCGGTCCCAGGCGCGGTACGTGGAGAACAGCGCGCTCTGCAACAGGTCCTCGGCCTCGTGCCGGTCGCCGGTGAGGTGGAAGGCCGTCGCGAACAGCGCGGCCCGCCGCTCCTGGACGTACGCGGTGAACTCCGCCTCCGAGGAGGACGACGGGGAAGGCGTGCTGCGCTGTGCGGGAACCGCCTGGTACTGCTTCGCGTCAATGGCTGTGACGTGTGCCGGCCGCTGACGGGCGACCGTCACCGTACGGACACCCGCCCGGCGGTTCACATCGTGCAGCCGCGTGACGACCGCGCTGGTCGTGGTGCTGTGCAGCGTGTTCATCTCGCGCCCCCCGTCGTGGAGTCTGCTTCGGCCCGTGGTTCCGGTCCGTCGTTGTCGATGGGAAAAGCCTGCCCGCCGGACATAACCAGGGTGTCCGCCGACTGTCACAGGCCTGTCACAGCCACCGGCCCGCCGGTCCGTGGCGCGATTGCCCCCTGCCGGACGGTCGAAGTGCGGACGGCCGATGGGACAGAATGAGCCCGTGCCTTTCCTGTTGCTGATCGAGGACGACGACGCCATCCGCACGGCCCTCGAACTCTCCCTGTCACGCCAGGGCCACCGAGTGGCCACCGCGGCGACGGGCGAGGACGGTCTGAAACTGCTCCGCGAGCAGCGGCCCGACCTGATCGTGCTGGACGTGATGCTGCCCGGGATCGACGGCTTCGAGGTGTGCCGGCGGATCCGCCGCACCGACCAGCTGCCGATCATCCTGCTCACCGCGCGCAGCGACGACATCGATGTCGTGGTGGGCCTGGAGTCCGGTGCCGACGACTACGTGGTCAAGCCCGTCCAGGGCCGGGTGCTCGACGCCCGCATCCGGGCCGTGCTGCGCCGCGGCGAGCGCGAGGCCAGCGACTCGGCCGTGTTCGGCTCGCTGGTGATCGACCGGGCCGCCATGACCGTCACCAAGAACGGCGAGGACCTCCAGCTGACCCCGACCGAACTGCGGCTGCTCCTGGAGCTCAGCCGCCGGCCCGGCCAGGCGCTGTCCCGCCAGCAGCTGCTGCGCCTCGTGTGGGAGCACGACTACCTCGGCGACTCCCGGCTCGTCGACGCCTGCGTGCAGCGGCTGCGTGCCAAGGTCGAGGAAGTGCCCTCCTCGCCGACGCTGATCCGTACCGTGCGGGGCGTCGGCTACCGGCTGGACTCGCCGCAGTGACCAAGCCCCTCTTCGCGGGCCGGCGCTGGACCAGCCTGCGGCTGCGCCTGCTCGTGGTGTTCGCGCTGGTCGCGCTGACCGCCGCGGTCTCCGCGTCCGGCATCGCGTACTGGCTCAACCGCGAAGCGGTGCTCACCCGGACCCAGGACGCGGCCCTCGGCGACTTCCGCCAGGAGATGCAGAACCGGGCCGCGGCACTGCCCGCGGACCCGACGCCCGACGAGATACAGCGCACCGCCGAGCTGATGGCGGGAAGCAGCCCCGGCTACAGCGTGCTGCTCGTCCACGAACGCAAGGACGGGCGCAAGGTGATCGGCGCCGCCGGCGCCGTCCCGTTCGGGCTGAACGACGTACCGCAGTCCCTCCAGCACGCGGTGAACGACCGGCAGAAGACCACCGCCGCCAACGACGCCGAGTACCACATGTACTGGCAGCGGACGAAGCCGCAGGGCAACCCGTACCTGGTCGGCGGCACCCGGATCGTCGGCGGCGGGCCCACCGGCTACATGTACAAGTCGCTCGCCACGGAGCGGGACGACCTCAACGCGCTGGGCTGGTCGCTGACCATCGCCACCGGTGTGGCGCTGCTCGGGTCGGCGCTGCTCGCGCAGGCGGCGGCGCGGACCGTCCTCAAGCCCGTACAGCGGCTCGGGGACGCGGCCCGGCGGCTCGGCGAGGGCGAACTGGACCACCGGCTGGAGGTGTCGGGCACCGACGAACTCGCCGATCTGTCACGGACGTTCAACCGGACCGCGGAGGCCCTGGAGAAGAAGGTCGCCGACATGAGCGCGCGCGAGGAGGCGAGCCGGCGGTTCGTGGCGGACATGTCCCACGAACTGCGCACGCCGCTGACGGCGCTGACGGCGGTCGCCGAGGTGCTGGAGGAGGAGGTCGAGTACCTCGACCCGATGATCGCCCCGGCGGTCGGGCTCGTCGTCAGCGAGACGCGGCGGCTGAACGACCTGGTGGAGAACCTGATGGAGGTCACCCGCTTCGACGCGGGGACGGCCCGCCTGGTGCTGGACGACGTGAACGTCGCCGACCAGGTCACGGCGTGCATCGACGCGCGGGCCTGGCTGGACGCGGTCGAACTCGACGCCGGGCGCGGGATCGTCGCGCGGCTCGACCCGCGGCGGCTCGACGTCATCCTGGCCAACCTGATCGGCAACGCGCTCAAGCACGGCGGTTCGCCGGTGCGGGTGTCGGTGCTGGTGGAGGGGGAGTGGCTGGTGATCGCGGTCAAGGACAACGGGCCGGGCATCCCGGAGGAGGTGCTGCCGCACGTCTTCGACCGCTTCTACAAGGCGAGCGCGTCCCGGCCGAAGTCGGACGGGAGCGGGCTGGGGCTGTCGATCGCGATGGAGAACGCGCACATCCACGGCGGTGACATCACGGCCGCGAACGGGCCGGAGGGCGGGGCCGTCTTCACGTTGCGGCTGCCGGTGGACGTGGGGAAGGTGATCGCCGGTGACGGCATGGAGGGGTAGGGCGTGCGGGGCCCTGGTGCTGGCGGGGGTGTTCGCCCTGTCCGGGTGCGGGATCCGCGCCACGACCGTACCGGTCGACGTGGGCGCGGCGCCGTCGCGGGTGTCCTGCGAAACCCCCGGGCAGCCGGGCGGGCAGAGCGGGGTGCAGGGCTTCCGGGCCACGGTGGAACTGGTCTGCGGGTCGCAGCTGGTGGGCGTGGAGCGGGTGGTTCCGGTGCCTGAGAAGCGGGCTTCGCGGGAGCCGGTGGTGCTGGTCGCGCAGGCGCTGCTGGAGGAACTGGAACGGAACCCGTCGGCGGAGGAACGGGACGGGGGCTTCACCACCAGCGTCCCGGACGGCCTGTCGGCTGCCCCGGCGCGGGCGGGCGACCCGGCGGGCACGCTCCGGCTGAGCCGCAAGCCGGAGGACCTGGCGCCGGTGGCGCTGGCCCAGGTGGTGTGCACCCTGGCCGCGAGCGAGGCCGTCTCGGCGGGCGCGGGCCCGGTGGTCCTGGGCGGCCCGGACGCGGACCCGCCGCGCGCGTGGGAGTGCACGGACGCGGTCCGCTCCCGCCCGGAATCCGTCCCGACCCTGGGCGACCTGGCGAGCCCGACACCGTCGCCGGGGGCGTCGTCGGGGGTCTGAGGCGTACGGGGCTTGTGGCGCGGGCCGGCTGTCTCCCTCGTGGGGGTGGGGCCGGGCGGGGTGGTGGGCGGTGTCGTGGAGGGGCGGTCTCACAGCCGGTTCGGTGGTTTCCCGTCAGTCCCATCGTCATTCCGTGCCGTGCCGGTCCCTCAAGGGCGCTCCCTTCGGTCGCGTCGCTTCGCGATGGCCTTCGGCCACCCTTGACCGACCGCCCCGCCCCAGAAAGACAAGGACTGCCGGGAAGCCCCCGAAAGAACGGTCACTGGGGAGGACAGGCAGGAGCGGGTCCCTCAGGGACGAGGCGACGGGGCCGGGCCTTGGCCGGCTGGCGCCCGGGCCCTCATGGCGGAGATTCCGGACAGGCGCGGGCTACCCGCACGAGAGGCTGCCCAGGGCCCCCTGCGGAGCACCCAGGCGCAGCAGATCGCCACGCGTTCCCCAGGTCTCGCCGGCCGACGGCCGTCTTGGGCTGTCACCCGCACCACACGGTGATCAGAGCGGCGAGGGAAGCCCTGTCGGAGTCTGCGGGTGAAAAAGACACCCTCAGACTCCGACAAGCCGTCACCCGACCTGCGTGAGGCGCCCTTCACCCCTCGAAAGCACCCGATCGCCCCCTTCTCGCCCAGCCCGGTCCCTCGTCTCATCCCTGAGAGACCCGCTCCTGGGACCTCTCCCTGGTGACCGTTCCTTTGGGGGCTTCCCGGCAGTCTTTCGGCTTTCCGGGGCGGGTCGGTCGGTCAAGGGTTGAGCGCAGCGAAATCGCGAAGCGACGCGACGAAGGAGCGCCCTTGAGGGACCGGCCCGACGCGGAAGGACGATGGGACTGACGGGAAACCCCCGAACCGGCTGTGAGACGGCCCCGCCGGCACCCCGCCCCGCCCCCCGCGCCGCACGCCGCGTACAGGAACGACGACGGCCCCCTCGGGCGGGGCCGAGGGGGCCGTCGTGGGGCGGGGCCGGGTCAGAGGCCCATGGCTGCCGCGAGGTCCTTCTTCACCGCGTCCAGGATCTCCTGGCCGCGGGTGCGGGCCGAGGTGAGGTCGGAGGCTTCGGCGACCGGGACCACCACCTCCAGGTAGCACTTCAGCTTGGGCTCCGTGCCGGACGGGCGGCAGATGACGCGGGCCTTGTAGTCGCCGTCCAGGTAGTAGCGCAGGCCGTCCGTGGGCGGGAGGGCGGCCGAGCCGACCGATAGGTCCTCCGCCGAGACCACCCGCAGGCCCGCGAGGGACAGCGGGGGCTGGGCGCGCAGCTGCGCCATGGCGTTGGCGATGACCGACAGGTCCGAGACGCGGACCGACAGCTGGTCGGTGTGGTGCAGGCCGTGGGCCATCGCCAGGTCGTCCAGCAGGTCGGTCAGGGTGCGGTTCTGTTCCTTGAGCGTCGCGGCCAGCTCGGCCACCAGGAGGGCGGCGGTGATGCCGTCCTTGTCGCGGACGCCCTCCGGGTCCACGCAGTAGCCGAGCGCTTCCTCGTAGCCGTACCGCAGGCCCTCGACTCGGGCGATCCACTTGAAGCCGGTGAGGGTCTCCTCGTAGCCGAGGTTCGCTGCCTCGGCGATCCGCCCGAGCAGGGAGGAGGAGACGATCGACTCGGCGAAGACGCCCCGGGCGCCCTTGTGGACGAGGTGGGCCGCGAGCAGCGCGCCGACCTCGTCGCCGCGCAGCATCCGCCAGCCGCCGTTGTCCGGGACCGCCACCGCGCAGCGGTCGGCGTCCGGGTCGTTGGCGATCACGATGTCCGGCCGGACCTCGGCGGCCTTCGCGAAGGCCAGGTCCATCGCGCCGGGCTCCTCCGGGTTCGGGAAGGCGACCGTCGGGAAGGCCGGGTCCGGCTCCGCCTGCTCGGCGACCAGCACCGGGGCGGGGAAGCCGTGCCGGGCGAAGGCCGCCATGACGACGTCCTTGCCGACGCCGTGCATGGCCGTGTAGACGGTCCGCACGTTCCGGGGGGACCCGGGGGTCAGGACGGCGTCCGTGCGGGTCAGGTAGGCCTCCAGGACCTCCTCGTCCAGCTGCAGCCAGCCGTCCGCCGGCTGCGGTACGTCGGCCAGCGCGCCGACGGCCGCGATGTGCGCCGCGATCTCGGTGTCGGCGGGCGAGACGATCTGCGAGCCGTCGCCGAGGTAGACCTTGTAGCCGTTGTCCCGGGGAGGGTTGTGGCTGGCGGTCACCTCGACGCCGGCGACGGCGCCCAGGTGCCTTATGGCGTACGCGAGGACGGGCGTCGGCAGGGGCCGGGGCAGGACGGCCGCGCGCAGCCCGGCGCCGGTCATGACGGCGGCGGTGTCGCGGGCGAAGTCCGCCGACTTGTAGCGCGCGTCGTAGCCGACGACGACGAGGCCGCCGGCGTGGCCCTGGGCCTTGAGGTAGGCCGCCAGGCCGGCCGCGGCCCGGATGACCACGGAACGGTTCATCCGCATCGGACCGGCGCCGATCTCGCCGCGCAGTCCGGCGGTGCCGAACTGGAGGGTGCCGGAGAAGCGGTCCGTGAGCTCGGCCGTGTCGTTCGCGTCGATCAGGGCCGTGAGCTCCGCCGCGGTCTCCGGGTCCGGGTCCTCGGCCAGCCAGGTGCGGGCCCGGGTGAGGAGGTCGTCCTGTTCCTGCACTGCTTCCGCCTTACCTCTCGTACGTCGTCGATCGTCGGGTGTCGATCAGATGCGGGCCAGGACCTGCGTCAGCAGCGTGCCCATGCGCGCGGCGGAATCACGGCCGGCCTGGAGGACCTCTTCGTGGTTCAGCGGCTCGCCGGACAGGCCCGCGGCCAGGTTGGTGACCAGGGAGATGCCGAGCACGTCCGCGCCGGCCTCACGGGCGGCGATGGCCTCCAGCACGGTGGACATGCCGACCAGGTCGGCGCCCATGACGCGGATCATGTTGATCTCGGCCGGGGTCTCGTAGTGCGGGCCGGGGAACTGGACGTAGACGCCCTCTTCGAGGGTGGGGTCGATCTCCTTGCACATCGCGCGGAGCTTCGGCGAGTACAGGTTGGTGAGGTCCACGAAGTTCGCGCCGACGATCGGCGAGGTGGCCGTCAGGTTGAGGTGGTCGCTGATCAGGACGGGCTGGCCGGGCTTCATGCCCTCGCGGAGGCCGCCGCAGCCGTTGGTGAGGACGATGGTCTTGCAGCCGGCGGCGACGGCGGTGCGCACGCCGTGGGCGACGGCGGCGACGCCGCGGCCCTCGTAGAAGTGGGTCCGGCCGAGGAAGACCAGGGCGCGCTTGTCGCCGATCTTGTACGAGCGGATCTTGCCGCCGTGGCCCTCGACGGCGGCGGGCGGGAAGCCGGGCAGCTCGGTGACGAGGAACTCGGACTCGGGGGCGCCGAGCGCCTCTGCGGCGGGGGCCCAGCCGGAGCCCATGACGAGGGCGACATCGTGGGATTCGACGCCGGTGAGCTCGCGGAGGCGGGCGGCGGCGGCGTCGGCGGCGGCGAAGGGGTCGGTAACAGATGCGTTCACGCAGACGAGCGTAGCCGCTTATCGCCTACGCGCGTAGATGGCGCAGCTCACGGTGTTCGGATCGTTGCCTTGTCGTTTCCGCCGAATCGTCCCCCCGCCGCTCGCGCGCCCGGGCCCGCACGGCCGGGGCTCAGCAGGGGCGCTTGCGGAGTTCCATCACGTAGTCGTGCGGCGCACCCGCCGATTCGGCGGCGTCCGCGATCTCCCCGAGGTACCGCGCCGACGGCAGACCGCCCTCGTAGCCGTTCAGGACGTAGCACCAGGCGGCTTCCTCGCCGTCCAGGGTGTGAACCCGGATCCGCATGCGGCGGTAGATGTCCAGACCGACGCCCTCCCAGCGGTCCATGGAGTCCTCGTCCAGCGGGGCGATGTCGTACAGCGCGACGAAGACCTGCTGGCGCGGCGCTTCGACGACGGTGGCGAGGGCGCCTTCCCAGCCCATCTGCTCGCCGCCGAAGGTCAGCCGCCAGTCGTTGATCCAGCCCGTGCCGCGCAGCGGTGAATGGGGAGCGCGGCGCGTCATCAGCCGCGGGTCGAGGTTGCCGGCGTACGCGGCGTAGAGCGACATGAGGTCGAGGGTACGGGAGGGGCGCCCCGGCACGCGTGTCCGGATGGTGCGAGCACCTTGATGCGTGCGGGACAATGGGGCACGGAATGCATCCCCCGGGGAGACCCCCCGGAACACCGGCCGGGGCGGCAGCCGGCCGGGTAGACGTGAGGCGGACTTTTCGTGACCCGGATCGTGATCATCGGCGGCGGACCCGGCGGGTATGAGGCGGCCCTGGTGGGGGCCCAGCTCGGCGCGGAGGTGACCGTCGTCGACTGCGACGGTCTGGGCGGGGCGTCGGTGCTGACCGACTGCGTGCCCTCGAAGACCCTCATCGCGACCGCAGAGGTCATGACGACCTTCGACTCGTCGTACGAGGAGCTGGGGATCGTCGTCGCGGACGACACCCCGCACATCGAGCAGGCGGCGCGCGTCGTCGGCGTGGACCTCGGCAAGGTGAATCGGCGCGTCAAGCGCCTCGCGCTCGCGCAGTCCCACGACATCACCGCCTCGGTGACCCGTGCCGGCGCCCGCGTCATGCGCGGCCGCGGCAAGCTCGGCGGGCCGCAGGGCATCGACGGCACGCGGGACGTCATCGTCACCGCCGCCGACGGCACGGAGACGATCCTCACCGCCGACGCCGTGCTCATCGCCACCGGCGGCACCCCGCGCGAGATCCCGGACGCCATGCCCGACGGGGAGCGCATCCTGAACTGGACCCAGGTCTACGACCTGGAGGAGCTCCCCGAGGAGCTCATCGTGGTCGGCTCCGGTGTGACGGGTGCCGAGTTCGCCGGCGCGTACCAGGCCCTCGGCTCCCGGGTGACCCTGGTGTCCTCCCGCGACCGCGTGCTGCCGGGCGAGGACCCGGACGCGGCGGCCGTCCTGGAGGACGTCTTCCGCCGCCGCGGCATGAACGTCATCGGCCGCTCGCGCGCCGAGTCCGCCAAGCGGGTCGGCGACCGCGTCGAGGTCACCCTCTCCGACGGCCGCGTGATCACCGGTACCCACTGCCTGATGGCGGTCGGCGCGATCCCGAACACCCGGGACATGAACCTGGAGGAGTCCGGCGTCCGGCTCAAGGAGTCGGGGCACATCTGGACCGACAAGGTGTCGCGGACCTCCTCGCCGGGCGTGTACGCGGCCGGCGACGTGACGGGGATCTTCGCGCTGGCGTCCGTGGCGGCGATGCAGGGCCGCATCGCGATGTACCACTTCCTCGGCGACGCGGTGGCCCCGCTGAACCTCAAGACGGTGTCCTCGAACGTCTTCACCGACCCCGAGATCGCGACCGTCGGCTACACCCAGGCCGACGTGGACGCCGGGAAGATCGACGCCCGCGTGGTCAAGCTGCCGCTGCTGCGCAACCCGCGCGCGAAGATGCAGGGCATCCGGGACGGCTTCGTGAAGATGTTCTGCCGCCCGGGGACCGGGATCGTGGTGGGCGGCGTCGTCGTGTCGCCGCGCGCCAGCGAGCTGATCCACCCCATCTCGATCGCCGTCGACAACAACCTGACCGTCGAGCAGATCGCAAACGCGTTCACGGTGTACCCCTCGCTGTCCGGTTCGATCGCCGAGGTGGCCCGCCAGTTGCACACCCGCAAGGCGGGCGGCGAGGCGTAGGCGACGCCACCCGAAGCCCAACCGCCCCTTCCCCCACGGGGGTTGGGGCGGAGGCCGCGGTGGGGCGGGGAAGCGGGCCGCCGGATCGCTCCAGCGGCGCCGGCGCGTATACCACTCCTCGCCCCGCGGTATGGACAACTTCGGTATTCCGGCGCAAGGAGCTGAAAGCAGACGGTCGTTGGGGTTACTGTCAGTTTCGTGTTCGCTGCTGAACGTCGCCAATTGATCCTCGAAATGGTGCGGGCCAACGGTGCGGTATCGCTCCGTGAGCTCGCCCGCGTCGTCCAGACCTCCGAAGTGACCGTACGGCGGGACGTGCGGGCACTCGAGGCAGAAGGACTCCTCGACCGCCGGCACGGCGGTGCGGTCTTGCCGGGCGGTTTCACGCGGGAGTCCGGCTTTCCGCAAAAATCCCATCTCGCCACGGCGGAGAAGACCGCCATCGCCGACGTCGCGGCCGGCCTCGTCGAAGAAGGCGAGGCCGTCGTCGTCGGCGCGGGTACCACGACCCAGGAGCTGGCCCGCCGGCTCGCCCGGGTGCCCGGTCTCACCGTCGTCACCAACTCGCTGCTCGTCGCCCAGGCGCTGGCGCACGCCAACCGGGTGGAGGTGGTGATGACCGGCGGCACGCTGCGCGGTTCGAACTACGCCCTCGTCGGCAGCGGCGCCGAGCAGTCCCTCCAGGGGCTGCGGGTCTCGCGGGCCTTCCTGTCGGGGAGCGGCCTGACCGCCGAGCGCGGGCTGTCCACGTCCAACATGCTCTCCGCGAGCGTGGACCGGGCGCTGGTGCAGGCCGCGGCGGAGGTGGTCGTCCTCGCCGACCACACGAAGCTCGGCACCGACACCATGTTCCAGACCGTGCCGACGGACGTGATGACGCGGCTGGTGACGGACGAGCCGCCGCAGCACGACGAGCGGGCGGCGACGGAGCTCCAGGCGCTGGCCGACCAGGGCGTGCAGATCACCGTGGCCGGCTCGGCCCCCGCCGCCGGCGGTCACGGCGGTGGCGGCGGGGAGGGCATGCCCGGGCGCAGGCCGCGGCGGGACGCCCCGCTGCCGGTCCAGCGGCGCGGCGGGCCCACGGCCCAGCTGCGCAGTGCTCCGGCGTCGCTGCTGGAGCAGCAGGCCGGGGAGCGGGCGCGGGTGGCGGACATGCGGCGGCGCTAGCCGCTTGGTGGGGGCGGGGCGGCCCTGCGGGGCCGGTCCCCTACCCGCCCCTCTCCCGCTCACCGGGGCTCCGCCCCGGACCCCGGTCCTCAAGCGCCGGACGGGCTGGGGGTGCGGGGGCTCCGCCCCGGGCCCCGGTCCTCAAGCGCCGGACGGGCTGGGGGTGCGGGGGCTCCGCCCCGGGCCCCGGTCCTCAAGCGCCGGACGGGCTGGGGGTGCGCCGGACGGGCTGGTGTGACGTGCCGAAGGCCCCGCCCGGGATGCCGGGCGGGGCCTTCGTGTGGCTGCGCGGGATCAGTCCTTGATCTCGCAGATGGTGGCGCCGGAGGTGAGGGAGGCGCCGACCTCGGCGGTCAGGCCGACGATGGTGCCGGAGCGGTGCGCGTTCAGCGGCTGCTCCATCTTCATCGCTTCCAGGACGACGACCAGGTCGCCCTCGTTGACCTGCTGGCCCTCCTCGACGGCGACCTTGACGATCGTGCCCTGCATCGGGGACGCGAGGGTGTCGCCGGACGCGGCCGGGCCGGACTTCTTGGCGGCGCGGCGCTTGGGCTTGGCGCCGCCCGCGGCGGCCGTGCGGGCCAGGGTCATGCCCAGCGAGGACGGGAGGGAGACCTCCAGGCGCTTGCCGCCGACCTCGACGACGACCGTCTCGCGGCCCGGCTCGTCCTCGGTGTCCTCGGCGGCCGGAGCGGCGAAGGGCTTGATCTCGTTGACGAACTCGGTCTCGATCCAGCGGGTGTGGACCTTGAACGGGGTGCCGTCGGTGGGGGCGAAGGCCGGGTCGGTGACGACCGCGCGGTGGAAGGGGATGGCGGTGGCCATGCCCTCCACGTTGAACTCCTCCAGGGCGCGCGCGGCGCGCTGGAGGGCCTGCTCGCGGGTGGCGCCGGTGACGATGAGCTTGGCGAGCAGGGAGTCCCAGGCGGGGCCGATGACCGAGCCGGTCTCGACGCCCGCGTCCAGGCGGACGCCCGGGCCGCTGGGCGGGGCGAAGAGGGTGACGGTGCCGGGGGCGGGGAGGAAGCCGCGGCCCGGGTCCTCGCCGTTGATGCGGAACTCGAAGGAGTGGCCGCGCAGGACGGGGTCGCCGTAGCCGAGTTCCTCGCCGTCGGCGATGCGGAACATCTCGCGGACGAGGTCGATGCCGGCGACTTCCTCGGTGACGGGGTGCTCGACCTGGAGGCGGGTGTTGACCTCGAGGAAGGAGATGGTGCCGTCGGTGCCGACGAGGAACTCGACGGTGCCGGCGCCGACGTAGCCGGCTTCCTTGAGGATGGCCTTGGAGGCGGCGTAGAGCTCGTCGTTCTGGGCCTGGGTCAGGAAGGGGGCCGGGGCCTCCTCGACGAGCTTCTGGTGGCGGCGCTGGAGGGAGCAGTCGCGGGTGGAGACGACGACCACGTTGCCGTGGGAGTCGGCCAGGCACTGGGTTTCGACGTGGCGGGGCTTGTCGAGGTAGCGCTCGACGAAGCACTCGCCGCGGCCGAAGGCGGCGACGGCCTCGCGGACGGCGGAGTCGTACAGCTCGGGGACTTCTTCGAGGGTGCGGGCGACCTTGAGGCCGCGGCCGCCGCCGCCGAAGGCCGCCTTGATGGCGATGGGCAGGCCGTGTTCGCGGGCGAAGGCGACGACCTCGTCGGCCCCGGAGACGGGGTCGGGGGTGCCGGCGACGAGGGGGGCCCCGGCGCGCTGGGCGATGTGGCGGGCGGCGACCTTGTCGCCGAGGTCGCGGATGGCCTGCGGGGGCGGGCCGATCCAGGTCAGGCCCGCGTCGATGACGGCCTGGGCGAATTCGGCGTTCTCGGACAGGAAGCCGTATCCGGGGTGGATGGCGTCCGCTCCGGAGTCCGCGGCGGCCTGCAGGACCTTCGCGATGTCGAGGTAGCTGGCTGCCGGGGTGTCACCGCCCAACGCGAAAGCTTCGTCTGCCGCGCGGACGTGCAGGGCGTCCCGGTCCGGATCGGCGTAGACGGCTACGCTCGCGATTCCGGCATCCCGGCAGGCCCGAGCAACGCGGACAGCGATTTCGCCACGGTTGGCGATGAGCACCTTGCGCACGATGGCTCCCTCCTTGAAACAAGCTGAGTTTAGGGACTGCCGACACGGCCTTACGACCCTTCCCCGGTGGTGAGCTTGCCCACACGGAGCGTGATGCGAGTGCCCCTTGAGTGCGAGAACCCTTGTGTCGCCCCAGGTCAGGGAGATCCCCGACTGCACAGTAACCCCGTTGCGAGGGGAAGGTCTCTGTTCGGCGGGTCAGCGGCCCCCGCTGATTCTTTGTGGAGTCCCTACGAACGGCCTATGCATTCTTTGAGTGAGAGCCGTCACGCTCCGCCCCTGGGACCGGTTTCCCGTAACGAAGCGGGCCCGGGCTCTTGTCCCCAGGTTTACTCGTTAGTAGCCTCCAGGCGTCGAACACGCTTGTGGCGTGGGAGGGATGGGGGCGTCGTGCTGCGCAGAATCGTGGCGGGGCTGGCCGCGATCACGCTCGTCGCGGAAGCCGTCGTGCTCGTTCTCGTCCATCTGGTCCTGGGGCGGGCCGCCGAGGGGCAGTCGATGTCCATCGCCGGAATGGACCCCGACGTCATGTCGACGGCGACCTACGCCATGGGTGCCGTCCTCGGCGCCTTCCTCCTGCTGTGCGCCGCGGCGGCCGCCGCGACGGCCCTGCGCGACCGCCCGCCGGGCCGCTTCGCCCGCGTCCTGCTCGTCGCCGCGGCCGTCACCCACGGGGTGCTCGGCGCCCTCGCCGTGGGGCTCGTCGGCTGGGGCGCCTTCGCGGCGACGATGCTGATCCTGTGCCTGCTCGTCCTGACGCTGATGCTCTACCCCCGGCCGGCCGAGGGGCCGGCCCCGGATCCCGCCGGGCGGCTCAGGCCCACAAGTCCGTGATCGACACGTCCAGTTCCGCCAGCAGGGAGCGCAGCAGCGGCATCGACAGGCCGATGACGTTGCCCGGGTCGCCGTCGATGCCGTCGATGAACGGCGACGACAGCCCGTCGAGGGTGAACGCCCCCGCCACGTGCAGCGGCTCGCCGCTGGCCACGTACGCCGCGACCTCCGCGTCCGACGGTTCGCCGAAGCGCACCGTCGTGGAGGCCGTCGCCGAGACCTGACGCCCGGTGGCCGTGTCGATCACGCAGTGGCCCGTGCGCAGCACTCCCGCGCGCCCGCGCATCGCCTTCCAGCGGGCCGTGGCCTCCGCCGCGTCGGCGGGCTTGCCGAGCGCCTCGCCGTCCAGCTCCAGCACGGAGTCGCAGCCGATCACCAGGGCGCCCGCCGCCTCCTCCAGGCCCGCCACCACGCCCGCCTTGGCCTCGGCCAAGGCCAGCGCCAGGCCCGCCGGCTCGTCGTGGTCCAGCGTGTCCTCGTCGAAGCCGCTGACGATGACGTGCGGGGCGAGACCGGCCTGCCGCAGCAGGTTCAGCCGGGCGGGGGAGGCGGAGGCGAGGACGAGCGTGCGTACGGTCATGGGGGCCATCGTAGGGCGGCCCGCGAGCCGCCCCGGGCCGTGCCCCCGGACGGCCTCAGAACGGGGGCGCGCCGAGGACGTACACCGCGACCACCATCGCCAGGACGAGCACCACGAGCATCCGCCGGAGCATCGCCTGGGCGTCGCGCATGTCCTTCGGCGGCTCGTCCTTCGGGTCTGACCAGAGCATGCTCCGATCCTGGCCCCGGACACGCCGGTGGCGCCTGAGTACGGGTACTCAGGCGCCACCGTCCGTTCGCGCCATCTTCCGCCGGCCCGGGGCTCAGCCCCGTCCGGGCCAGTACGTACGCCCCCAGGCGCGCGGCCCGGGCAGCATCTGCTGCCGGCGGGCCACCCGGCTCGGCGACGCCCACTCGTCCGGGATCCTGGGCGCGCCCGACGGGGCCGAGGCCAGCGCCGCAGCGCGCGCTTGGACCACCGCCAGTGCGGCGGCCAGCTCCTCGGGGGTCGGGTTGCCCTTGACGACCTTGATCATCACAGAGTCCTCCTGGGGGGCCTAGAGGGGGATGTTGCCGTGCTTCTTCGGGGGCAGCGACTCCCGCTTCGTGCGCAGCTGGCGCAGCCCCTTCACCACATGGGCGCGGGTCTCGGACGGCATGGTCACCGCGTCGATGTAACCGCGCTCGGCGGCCGTGTAGGGGTTGAGCAGGGTGTCCTCGTACTCGGTGATGAGCCGGGCCCGGGTCTCCTCCACCTCCTCCGCGGCGGCCTCCGCCAGGGTGCGTCGGTGCAGGATGTTCACCGCGCCCTGCGCGCCCATGACCGCGATCTGCGCGGTCGGCCAGGCCAGGTTCAGGTCGGCGCCGAGGTGCTTGGAGCCCATGACGTCGTAGGCGCCGCCGAAGGCCTTGCGGGTGATGACGGTGATGAGGGGGACGGTCGCCTCGGCGTACGCGTAGATCAGCTTCGCGCCGCGCCTGATGATTCCGTTGTACTCCTGGTCGGTGCCGGGCAGGAAGCCGGGGACGTCGACGAACGTCAGCACCGGGATGTTGAAGGCGTCGCACGTACGGACGAACCGCGCGGCCTTCTCGGAGGCGTCGATGTCCAGGCAGCCGGCGAACTGCATCGGCTGGTTGGCGACGACGCCCACCGGGTGCCCCTCGACGCGGCCGAAGCCGGTGAGGATGTTCGGGGCGAACAGCGACTGCGTCTCCAGGAACTCCGCGTCGTCCAGCACGTGCTCGATGACCGTGTGCATGTCGTACGGCTGGTTCGCGCTGTCCGGGATCAGGACGTCGAGTTCGAGGTCCGTGTCGGTGACCTCGGTGTCGGCCTCCTCCGGGAAGGCGGGCGGCTCGGAAAGGTTGTTCGACGGCAGGTAGGCCAGCAGCGACTTGACGTACTCGATCGCGTCCTTCTCGTCGCCGGCCATGTGGTGGGCGACGCCGGACGTGCTGTTGTGCGTCCGCGCCCCGCCCAGCTCCTCGAAGCCGACGTCCTCGCCGGTGACCGTCTTGATGACGTCCGGGCCGGTGATGAACATGTGCGAGGTCTGGTCGACCATGACCGTGAAGTCGGTGATGGCGGGGGAGTACACGGCGCCGCCGGCGCACGGCCCCACGACCAGGCTGATCTGCGGGATCACGCCCGAGGCGTGGACGTTGCGGCGGAAGATCTCGCCGTACATGCCCAGCGCGCTGACGCCCTCCTGGATGCGGGCGCCGCCGGAGTCGTTGATGCCGACGACCGGGCAGCCGGTCTTCAGGGCGAAGTCCATCACCTTGATGATCTTCTGTCCGTAGACCTCGCCGAGGGCGCCGCCGAAGACGGTGAAGTCCTGCGAGAAAACGGCCACCGGGCGGCCGTCCACCGTGCCGTAGCCGGTGACGACGCCGTCGCCGTACGGGCGGGTCTGCTCCAGACCGAAGTTGGTCGACCGGTGCCGGGCGAACTCGTCCAGCTCTACGAAGGACCCCTCGTCCAGCAGCAGGGCCACCCGCTCACGTGCCGTCAGCTTGCCCTTGGCGTGCTGCTTCTCGACGGCTCGGGCGGAACCTGCATGGGTGGCTTCCTCGACGCGGCGCCGCAGGTCCGCGAGCTTGCCCGCGGTCGTGTGCATGTCGATCGGCTCTGAGGGTTGGGACATCGGGGTCGCGGCTCCCTGTGTGGTGTCAACTGCCTGGTCAATTGATTGACTGCTGCTGGCTACTGGTGCGTAGCGTATCGGCGGGCATGGCGCTCGGCAGTGCGGCGTTTGACACACCTACATTTGCTTGCATGACTCCACAAGATGCTTCAGCCGGAGCAACCGCGGGACGCTGGTCGAACCTGGACCGGCCGCCCCTGAACGCCGCCGCCCTCTCCCGGGCGCTCGTCACCCCGGACGGCCTGTGGACCTCGCTGGAGGTCGTCGCCGCCACCGGGTCCACCAACTCCGACCTCGCGGGGCGGGCCGCGGAGCTGCCCGAGGGGGCCGTGCTGGCCGCCGAGGAGCAGACCGCCGGCCGGGGGCGCCTGGACCGCAGCTGGGTCGCGCCCGCCCGGTCGGGGCTGTTCTTCTCCGTCCTGCTCAAGCCGGGCGCCGGCGTACCGAAGGAGCAGTGGGGGTGGCTGCCGCTGCTGGCCGGGGTGGCCACGGCGGCCGGGCTGGCGCGGGGGGCGGGCGTGGACACCGCCCTCAAGTGGCCGAACGACGTGCTGGTGAGCGTGGAGGGCGAGGAGCGCAAGGCCGGCGGCATCCTCGCGGAGCGGGTCGAGGACGGGGTGGTCCTGGGGATCGGCCTCAACGTCACCCTCACGGAGGACGAGCTCCCCGTACCGGCGGCCGGGTCGCTGCTGCTGGCCAAGGCGGCGGTGACCGACCGGGAGCCGGTGCTGAAGGCCGTGCTGCGGTCCCTGGAGGAGTGGTACGGGAGGTGGCGCGACGCGGGCGGCGACCCGGCGGACAGCGGACTCCAGGAGGCGTACGCGGCGGGCTGCGCGACGCTGGGCCGCCACGTCCGCGCGGACCTGCCGGGCGGCCGCGAGCTCACCGGTACGGCCGAAGCGGTGGACGCGGAAGGGCGGCTGGTGATCCGCACGGCCGACGACGCGCGGGAGGCGGTGGGGGCGGGGGACGTGGTGCACCTGCGGTCGGTCCGCTGACACCCGCCCCGGCGGGCTGCCCGGCCGGGCGGGTGCGGTGCGCGCCGCCCCCTGTCCGGCCCAAGCCCGCACGCGGCTCCTGAGCCGGGGGCGCGCACCCGGGGAACGGGTCCGGGATGCGGCGGAATGCCGGGGTACGGGGGTTTTCGGGCCCGCCCGGGCCCGGGGGCCGGGCGGGCGGCGCTCCACGGGCGCAGGGGCCTCCCGGACGAGGGGGAGTGAGCTACGGCACACCTGCCGTATGGTTTAGGCGATCCCGGTCCTTGCCGCGATCACCCGGTTCGGCAGCGCGCACGGAATGGACAGGAGGCGGCCCTTGACCGTCGACGACTCAACGTCCAGCGCGTCACCGTCAGGCCCCACGGGCGGTCCCGGCACCCCCATCGGGCGGGACCAGCACACCCCCTTCCACGAGGTCGACCACGCGGCGCAGCCGACGGCCGACCCGCTCGCCATCCGGCTGGAGCAGCTGATCCTGGGCGCCGAGCGGCGGTACACGCCGTTCCAGGCGGCCCGTAGCGCCGGGGTGTCGATGGAGCTGGCCTCCCGGTTCTGGCGGGCGATGGGTTTCGCGGACATCGGGCAGGCCAAGGCCCTGACGGAGGCGGACGTACTGGCGCTGCGGCGCCTGGCGGGCCTGGTCGAGGCGGGGCTGCTGAGCGAGCCGATGGCGGTGCAGGTGGCGCGGTCCACCGGGCAGACCACCGCCCGGCTGGCCGAATGGCAGATCGATTCCTTCCTGGAGGGGCTGACGGAGCCGCCCGAGCCGGGCATGACCCGCACGGAGGTCACGTACCCGCTGGTCGAGCTGTTGCTGCCGGAGCTGGAGGAGTTCCTCGTCTACGTGTGGCGCCGCCAGCTGGCGGCGGCCACGGGTCGGGTGGTGCAGGTCGCCGACGACGAGGAGATGGTCGACCGGCGCCTCGCGGTGGGCTTCGCGGACCTGGTCGGCTTCACCCGGCTCACGCGGCGGCTGGAGGAGGAGGAGCTCGGCGAGCTGGTCGAGGCCTTCGAGACGACGGCGGCGGACCTGGTCGCGGCGCACGGCGGGCGGCTGATCAAGACCCTGGGCGACGAGGTGCTGTACGCGGCGGACGACGCGGCGACGGCGGCGGAGATCGCCCTGCGGCTGATCGAGACGATGGAGGCGGACCCGCAGATGCCGGAGCTGCGGGTCGGGATCGCCTTCGGGACGGTGACGACCCGGATGGGCGACGTCTTCGGCACGACGGTGAACCTGGCGAGCCGGCTGACCTCCATAGCCCCCAAGGACGCGGTGCTGGTGGACGGGGCGATGGCTGAGGAGCTGAGCCGTACGGGCGCCGCGCCGAAGTCCGAGAAGGACGCCGAGAGCGAGGAGGGCGGCGGCACCTACCGCTTCGCGCTCCAGCCGATGTGGCAGCGCCCCGTGCGCGGACTGGGCGTCGTGGAGCCCTGGTCGCTGACGCGGCGGACACCTAAGATCCCCGGGTAACGTTCGTTAACCTGTTTTCCGGGGAGAGTGCGCCGTGGGCGTGAGCGAGAGCCGTTTCGGGGAGTTCGTGGCGGTGCGGCGGCACGGTGACCGCGGGGTGGTCGCGGAGCTGCTGCTGGACCGGCCCAAGGCGATGAACGCCGTTTCCACGGAGATGGCCCGCTCGATCTCCGCCGCCTGCGCGGCGCTCGCCGCGGACCCCGGCGTACGGGTCGTCGTCCTGGCCTCCAGCCATGAGCGGGTGTTCTGCGTGGGCGCGGACCTCAAGGAGCGCAACGCGCTGTCGGACGCCGAGCTGGTGCGGCAGCGGCCGACCACGCGGGGGGCGTACGGGGGCGTGCTGGAGCTGCCGATGCCGACGGTCGCGGCGGTGCACGGATACGCGCTGGGCGGGGGCTTCGAGCTGGCGCTGGCCTGCGACGTGATCGTGGCCGACGAGACGGCCGTGGTCGGGCTGCCCGAGGTGTCGGTCGGCGTGATCCCGGGCGGCGGCGGTACGCAGCTGCTGCCGCGCCGGGTCGGTGCGGCGCGGGCGGCGGAACTGATCTTCACGGCCCGCCGGGTGGAGGCGGCCGAGGCGCTGTCCCTGGGCCTGGTGGACGAGGTGGCCGCGGCCGGCGAGGACCGGGCGCGGGCGCTGGAGCTGGCGCTGGCCATGGCCGCGAACTCGCCCGTGGGGCTGCGGGCGGCCAAGCGGGCGCTGCGGCTGGGGCACGGGATGGACCTGGCGGCCGGGCTGGAGATCGAGGACGCGGCCTGGCGGACGGTGGCCTTCTCCGGGGACCGGGCGGAGGGCGTGGCGGCCTTCAACGAGAAGCGGAAGCCGAACTGGCCGGGGGAGTAGTCGCGACCGGAGGTTACCGGACGTGACCCGGATATCACCCTAGGCCGGGCTATCCATCACTAAATCGGATAAAACTCCCTAGGCTGGGGTGATGGGAGTGGACGGGCGGCTGCGGGCCGTCGTGGGCCTCGCGCAGGCGATGGCGGCGGCCTGCGCGCCGCGGGACAGCATGCGGGCGGCCGCCCGGGGCGCCCGGCTGGCGATGGACGGCTCGTTCGCCGCCATCTGCGCCTGGGAGCGCGAGCGGGGGCTGCTGCGGGTGCTCGTGAACGAGGGCGAGCGGCGGGCCGGGGAGGAGGAGTTCCCCGAGGACGAGTCCTACCCCGTGCACGACTTCCCCGAGATCGCGGAGTTCCTGCACGAGCGCTGGGCCGGCGGCGCGGGCCCGCACGCCTGGGTCGAGAGCGCGGTCGGCGACCGCCCGGGGCGCCGCGGCGACGCCCTGCGCCGGCGCGGGCGCGGTACGTGCGTGGTCGCGCCGATCGTGCTCAGCGGGCGGGCCTGGGGCGAGCTGTACGTGGCCCGGGACGAGGGGCTGCCGGACTTCGACGAGGACGACGCCGAGTTCGCGGCGGTGCTGGCGGCGGTGGTGGCGGCCGGGCTCGCGCAGAACGAGCGCCTGGAGGAGGCCCGGCGGCTGGCCTTCACGGATCCGCTGACCGGCCTGGCCAACCGGCGGGCCGTGGACATGCGGCTCGACGAGGCCCTGGAGGAGCACCGGCGCAGCGGGGCGGTGGTGAGCCTGGTGGTGTGCGACCTGAACGGCCTCAAGCGGGTCAACGACACCCTGGGCCACGCGACCGGCGACCGGCTGCTGGAGCGGTTCGGGTCGGTGCTGAGCCTGTGCGGGGCGATGCTGCCGGGGGCGCTGGTCGCGCGGCTGGGCGGGGACGAGTTCTGCCTGATGAGCGTGGGGCCGTCGGCGGACGAGGTGGTCCGGGTGACCGGGGAGGTGTGCGTACGTGCCGCAGAGCTGGAGCTGGGCGAGGGGGTGGCGTGCGGGGTCGCCTCCACGGGGGACCCGATCGGCCCGGTGAAGTCCTCGCGGCGGCTGTTCCGGCTGGCGGACGCCGCGCAGTACAAGGCGAAGGCGGCGAGGTCAGTGGAGCCGGTGGTCGCGGGCCGCGACACGGCGGTGGTCCGCCTGGCCGACGCCGCGGCCGCCCGCGAGGGCCGCGGGGAGCGCCGCCGCTTCCGGGGGCGGCAGTAGGGGCGGCGGGGGTGCGCCCGCCCCCGAGCCTTCCTGCGACCGCCCAAGGGATCCGGGTAAGGGAGGGGTGACATGAAGGGATTCAGTCCGTAGGGTGCTGAATATGGATATGCACACTGTCGTCGTGGGGACGTCCGGGACCACCGCCGAGGACGTCATCGCCGTCGCCCGCGGCAACGCACGCGTCGAGCTGTCCGCCGAGGCGCTCGAAGCGCTCGGCCGCGCTCGCGAGATCGTCGACGCGCTCGCCGCCAAGCCCGAGCCCGTCTACGGGGTCTCCACCGGGTTCGGGGCGCTCGCCTCCCGGCACATCAGCCCCGAGCTGCGCGCGCAGCTCCAGCGCAACATCGTCCGCTCGCACGCCGCCGGCATGGGCCCGCGCGTCGAGCGGGAGGTCGTGCGCGCCCTGATGTTCCTGCGCCTGAAGACGGTGGCCTCCGGGCACACCGGCGTCCGGCCCTCGGTCGCCCAGACCATGGCCGACGTGCTCAACGCCGGGATCACCCCCGTCGTGCACGAGTACGGCTCCCTCGGCTGCTCCGGCGACCTCGCGCCGCTCTCCCACTGCGCGCTCGCGCTGATGGGCGAGGGCGACGCCGAGGGCCCGGACGGCACCGTCCGCCCCGCCGGGGAACTGCTCGCCGAAGCCGGGATCGAGCCCGTCGAGCTGCGCGAGAAGGAGGGCCTCGCCCTCCTCAACGGCACCGACGGCATGCTCGGCATGCTGGTCATGGCCCTCGCCGACCTGCGGACGCTGTACACCTCCGCCGACATCACCGCCGCCCTGACCCTCGAGGCGCTGCTCGGCACCGAGAAGGTGCTCGCGCCCGAGCTGCACGCCATCCGCCCGCACCCCGGCCAGGGCGCCTCCGCCGCCAACATGGCCGCCGTGCTGAAGGGTTCCGGGCTCACCGGCCACTTCCAGGAGGAGTCCGCGCCCCGCGTGCAGGACGCCTACTCCGTGCGCTGCGCCCCCCAGGTCGCCGGCGCGGGCCGCGACACCATCGCGCACGCCGCCCTCGTGGCCTCCCGCGAGCTGGCCTCCGCCGTCGACAACCCGGTCGTGCTGCCCGACGGCCGCGTCGAGTCCAACGGCAACTTCCACGGCGCGCCCGTGGCGTACGTTCTGGACTTCCTGGCCATCGCCGCCGCCGACCTCGGCTCCATCGCCGAGCGGCGCACCGACCGCCTCCTCGACAAGAACCGCTCGCACGGCCTGCCGCCGTTCCTCGCGGACGACGCCGGCGTGGACTCCGGCCTGATGATCGCCCAGTACACGCAGGCGGCCCTGGTCAGCGAGATGAAGCGGCTCGCGGTGCCGGCGTCCGCCGACTCCATCCCCTCCTCCGCCATGCAGGAGGACCACGTCTCCATGGGCTGGTCGGCGGCGCGCAAGCTGCGTACCGCGGTGGACAACCTGACCCGGATCATCGCCGTCGAGCTGTACGCGGCCACCCGCGCCCTCGAACTGCGCCACGGGCTGACCCCGGCGCCGGCCAGCCAGGCCGCCGTCGCGGCGCTGCGGGCGGCCGGCGTGCAGGGCCCCGGCCCGGACCGGTTCCTCGCGCCCGACCTGGCCGCCGCCGACGCCTTCGTCCGCGCGGGCGGTCTCGTCGCGGCCGTGGAGCCGGTGACGGGCCCGCTGGCCTAGTACGCCCGCACGGAAGCGGAAGGGCCGCACCCCGCCCGGGGTGCGGCCCTTCGCCGTGTCTACAGGCCGCGGGAGCGGCGTACGGAGAAGGTCACGAAGCCCGCCCCCACGCCGAGGCAGAGGGTGCCGCCCAGCACGTAGGGGGTGGTGTCGACGCTGCCGGTGTCGGCCAGCGAGAGGACGGTGACACTGGCGGGCCGCGCGTCGGCGGCGCCGGAGACGCCGGCGACACCGGCGATGGTGCCCGTTCCCGCACCGGGGTCGGTCCCGGTGCCCGAGACGGTTCCGGTGTTGGCGGCGGCGGGCGCGCCCGAGGTGCCCGTGGGTTGCCCCGGGGCGGTGGCGTTCGCCGACGGGACGAACCAGAGGGCGGCGAGGAGGGTGGTCGCTCCGAGAGCGGTGAGCAGAGGCCGGCGTGCGGACACGGTGCGATCCCCCTTGCGGAAGCAGCGAATTGGCCGTGTGCGCCGATGCTAGTGAAAGGGGCGGGTCGCGGGAAAGTCGAGGCTGTCGCGGGCTTACTCTCCGTCGTATGAACCCTTCTGAGACATCACGATACGTACGGCTTCGGGTGGATTTGGTGCTGGAGGTGTCGGACTCCGACGCCCTCATCGGCGCGGCCCTCGAACGCATCAAGGCCGACGAGTTCATGCCGGACGAGGAGCGGGCGCACGCCGAGTCGGCCGTCAGGGAGGACGAGTCCGAGGCCCTGGCCTACCTCGTCGACCCCACTGACCTGGTCGCGGAGCTGACCGGGGTGGAACTGGCGCAGGCCTCCTGGAGCAGCGAACCGGTCGAATACGACCCCGAGTCCCTGGAGTGGGACCTGGACGAGGAAGATGGTGACTTCGAAGAAGGGGCCGACAACGCCTGACCGTGGGGTTGCACACATTCGAACGGAATGTGGAACCGATCCGCACCGTTAACGCGTTGTCAGGACGAGCAGGGGGTGATGCCCCCTGCCCGGCCCGACCCCGGGCTCGCAGCCCCGGGGTTTCCGGCAACGATGGAGTGACGTGTGAGGACGTACAGCATGCGGCGGAGAAGGTCCCTGGTGGCCGTGTCCGCCGTGCTCGGTGGCGTACTGATGCTTTCGGCCTGCAATGACGGGGGTTCCGACAAGCCGCAGGGGAGCGCGGAGGCGGGCAAGTCGCAGGCGGAGGTGGACGCGGCGGCCGCCAAGGACGCCTCGAAGGCCCGAATAGCCATCACGCCCAAGGACGGCTCCACCAACGTCGCCCTGAACGACGGGACGAACGTCGCCGTCAGCGACGGCACGCTCACCCAGGTCGAGCTGAAGAGCTCCGACGGCACGGCCGTCGCGGGCAAGATAGCCGCCGACGGCAAGAGCTGGAAGCCGGACGCCGCGCTGAAGCGCTCCACGAAGTACGCCCTGTCGGCGACCGCGAAGGACGCGGCCGGGCGCGAGGCGCACGAGAACGCCTCCTTCACCACCCTCTCCCCGGAGAACAGCTTCGTCGGCTCGTTCGTCCCCGAGGAGGGCGAGACGGTCGGTGTGGGCATGCCGGTCTCGATCACCTTCAACAAGCCGATCAAGGACCAGAAGGCGGTCCAGGCGGCCATCAGCGTCACCTCCAGCAGCGGCCAGGAGGTCGTCGGCCACTGGTTCGGCAACCAGCGGCTGGACTTCCGCCCGGAGCAGTACTGGCAGGCGAACTCCACCATCACCCTGAAGCTGGCCCTCCAGGGCGTGCAGAGCGCGCCCGGCGTCGTCGGCGCGCAGAACAAGACCGTCACCTTCAAGGTCGGCCGGAGCCAGGTCTCCACCGTCGACGTGAAGGCCAAGACGATGACGGTCACCCGTGACGGACAGGTCCTCAAGACCATCCCGATCTCGGCCGGTTCCCCCGAGAACCCCACCTACAACGGCCAGATGGTGATCTCCGAGAAGTTCAAGGAGACCCGGATGGACGGCTCCACCGTGGGCTTCACGAACAAGGAGGGCAAGGGCGAGTACGACATCAAGGACGTCCCGCACGCGATGCGGCTGTCCACGTCCGGCACCTTCATCCACGGCAACTACTGGGGCGCCGACTCCATCTTCGGCAAGGTGAACACCAGTCACGGCTGTGTCGGTCTGAACGACGCCAAGGGCGCCAACGACCCCAACCAGCCCGGCGCCTGGTTCTTCGACAACTCGCTCATCGGCGACGTGGTCACCGTGGTGAACTCCCCGGACAAGACCATCAAGCCGGACAACGGCCTCAACGGCTGGAACATGTCCTGGGCCGAGTGGAAGGCCGGTCCGTCTGCCTGACGCGACGGCACGGTACGCACGACGGCGGACGGCGGGGAGCCCGGAAGGGGCCCCGCCGTCCGGCGTTCGCGCCCAAAACGCCTGAGCGGCGGAGGCGGCGAGGGCCTAGGGTCCCGGTATGACGAAGATCAACACGCTGTCCGTGCCCCCGACCGACGCCGAAGTCGAGGCCTGGTGGGCGGTCCAGACCGCCGCCCACGCCACCGACGCCGCAGCCCTGCCGGCCGTGCCCGCCCCTTCACGCGTCGAGGTGACCGGACGGCTGCGGGTCTCATCGCTCCGGGGACGCCTGCGGCACTGGGCGGCCGCCGGCGGCGAGGGCCAGGCCGCCCTGCTGCTGTTCACCGAGCGGGGCAACACCCACACCGCCTTCCTCGACGAGCTGACCGTACGGCCCGACGCGCGCCGGCGCGGCGTGGGCACGGCCCTGTGGCAGCGGGTCCGCGGCGAGCTCCTGGCGCAGGGCCGCACCTCCGTCGCCACCGTCGCCGACCTCGGGGGACCCGGGCAGGCCTTCGCGGAGTCCCTCGGCTTCGAGAACGTCCTCCCCATGGCCTGGTACGTGCGCGAACTCGGGCAGGACGGCCCGCCGCGCGTGCCGGCCACGCCCGGCTACGAACTCCACGTCTGGCCCGGACTGGTACCCGACGCCTGGGCCCCGGCGGCCGCCGTCGCCCACGGCGCGATGGAGGACGCCCCCAGCGGGGACAGCGACGAGGCCTTCCAGCCCTGGACCGCCGAGCGCGTGCACAGCGCGCAGCGGCTCGTCCTGGACCGGGGCGGGGAGATCACCATGGTCGCGGCCGTCACCCCCGCCGGGGAGATCGCCGCGTACACCGTGCTGGTGCGGCCCGAGCCGGCCGGCCCGCGCGCGCTCCAGTACGACACCGTCGTCGTCCCCGCCCACCGGGGCCACGGCCTGGGCCGCGCGGTCAAGCTCCGCATGGAGGCGTACGCCGCCGAGCACTGCCCGGGGCTGCACCGGATCGGCACCACGGTGGCAGACGAGAACACCGCGATGCTGGCCGTGAACGACTCCCTCGGCTACCGCCGCGAACGCGGCGCGGGCCTGTTCCAGCTCAAGCTCTGACCCCGGCCACGCTCAGGCTCTGACCGCGGCCACGCTCAGGCTCCGACCCCGGTCGAGCTCAAGCTCCGACCCGGTCAGGCCCGCTCCCCGGCGGTCTGCTGCGGCGACGACGCGGGGAGCGACGGCTCCGGGGGCGGCGCCGTCCAGGAAGACAGCAGCCGCAGGGCGTCCTCGGAGGGCGAGCCCGGCTCGGCGTGGTAGGTCACCAGGAACTGCGCCGGGTCGTCGGGCAGCGTCAGCGTCTCGAACGCCAGCTCCAGCTCGCCCACCACCGGGTGCCGCAGCCGCTTCACCCCGTGCGTCTTGTCCGCCACCGTGTGCGCCGCCCACAGCCGCCGGAACTCCTCGTTCTTCACCGACAGCTCCCCGACCAGCGCGGACAGCCGCTCGTCCTCCGGGTTCTGGCCCGCGTACAGGCGCAGGTTGCTCACCACCTCGCAGGCCCGGCACTCCCAGTCCGCGTACAGCTCGGCCGTCGCCGGGTCCAGGAACACCAGCCGCACCAGGTTCCGCTCCGCCGCCGGCAGCGCCGAGAAATCCCCGAAGACGGCCGCCGCGAGCCGGTTCCAGCCGATCACGTCCTGCCGCCGCCCCACCAGGTACGCCGGTACGCCCTCCATCGCCGCCAGCAGCGTGCGCAGCTCCGGCCGGACCTGCTGGGGGCGCGCGGGACGGCTGCGCCGACGGGTGCACGGGCTCGCCAGGTGGTTCAGGTGCGCCGACTCGGTGCCGCTCAGGCGCAGCGCCCGCGCGATGGCGTCCAGCACCTCCGCCGACACGTTCTGGCCGTGTCCCTGCTCCAGGCGCGTGTAGTACGCCACCGACACCCCGGCCAGCTGGGCCAGCTCCTCCCGCCGCAGGCCCGGCACCCGGCGGCGCCGGCCGTGCTCGGGCAGGCCCACGTCCGCGGGACGCAGCCGGGCGCGGCAGCTGCGCAGGAAGTCGCCGAGCTCGGCTCGCTGATCAAGCTGGTCCATAGCGCAAGTATCCCCGGGGTGCGCGCCCGCCGCGGGCCTCAGCCTGACCCCGCCAGGGGTAGGCACGGCAGACCTAGGCTCCACAGGGGGCTGGGTCCGCCGCGCGGGGCGGGGCATCGTGGAGTCATCGCAGCACGGACGCCACGGCCCCGCGCCGGCCACCACGCGGCGCACCCCCGCCCGGCGTCCTCGTCCGAGGAGAGCACCCCATGTCCGTCACCCAGGCAGCCGCCTACGCCGCCCCCGCCCCCAAGGCCCCGCTGGAGCGCACCACGATCGAACGCCGCGCGGTCGGCGAGCACGACGTCCTCATCGACATCAAGTACTGCGGCATCTGCCACTCCGACATCCACCAGGCCCGCGACGGCTGGGGTGAGGGCATCTTCCCGATGGTCCCCGGCCACGAGATCGCCGGTGTCGTCACCGAGGCCGGCTCGGCCGTCACCCGGTTCGCCGTCGGCGACCAGGTCGGCGTCGGCTGCATGGTCGACTCCTGCCGGGAGTGCGAGTACTGCCTGGCCGGGCAGGAGCAGCACTGCGTCAAGGGCATGACCGGCACGTACAACGCCCTCGACAAGAACGGCGAGCCCACGTACGGCGGTTACTCCACGCAGCTCGTCGTCGACGAGAAGTACGCCGTCCGCATCCCCGAGGGCCTGCCCCTCGACGCGGCCGCACCGCTGCTGTGCGCCGGCATCACCCTGTACTCGCCGCTCAAGCACTGGAAGGCGGGCCCGGGCAAGAAGGTCGCCGTCATCGGCCTCGGCGGGCTCGGCCACATGGGCGTCAAGATCGCCGCCGCCCTCGGCGCCGAGGTGACCGTCCTGTCCCAGTCGCTGCGCAAGAAGGAGGACGGCCTGCGGCTGGGCGCCTCCCACTACTACGCGACGAGCGACGAGGCCACCTTCGAGGAGCTGGCCGGCCGCTTCGACCTGATCGTGTCCACCGTCTCGGCGCCGCTGGGCCTGGACCGGTACCTGTCCCTGCTGCGCGTCGGCGGCGCGCTCGTGAACGTCGGCGCCCCCGAGGAGCCGGTCGAGCTCAACCTGTTCTCCGTCATCGGCGGGAACAAGACCCTCGCGGGATCGATGATCGGCGGCATCGCCGAGACGCAGGAGATGCTGGACTTCTGCGCGGAGCACGGCCTGGGCTCGGACATCGAGGTGATCCGCGGCGACCAGATCAACGAGGCCTACGAACGCGTCCTGGCCAGCGACGTCCGCTACCGCTTCGTCATCGACACCTCGACGATCTGACGGCCGGGCAGCCAGGCGCGGTGCCGGTCGCGCAACCGGTCGCGCTCCGCGGGGGTGGCGAGGACGACGTCGGCGCCGCCTTCGTACGGGTAGTGGATGCGGGTGAGGCCGGGGTCGGTGAAGAACACGCCGGGCAGCGCGTCGTCCGCGGCGGCGCGGAGCAGCGGGTCGGCGCAGCCGCGCCGCCAGGGGCGGCGGTCGGCGTGGAAGTACCAGGGGGTCGCGTCGGGGTCGTCGGCGTCGTCCGGGTCGTCCCACGTCATCCACAGGGTGCCCTGCGGGTGGAGGGCGGCGCGGTGGTGCGACCACTGCGTCGGCGCGGCCGGATCGGCCCAGTCGATGGTCACCACGTACACCTCGCCGCCCCCGAACAGCTCGTCCAGGACCGTGTTGTACCGGTCGAGGAGGACGGCGTACTCCGACTCGTCCTCCGGGTAGCGCTTCGACTCCGGCAGGCTGTGGAAGCGCACCCAGCGCTCGCGGTACGCCCTTTTCACGTCCCACGGCAGGAGCGGCCCGGGCGGCTCCGCGGCCCGCCAGAGCCGCGTCAGCCGCTCGTGCGCGGGGTCGGCGTCCGGGGTGGTCACTCCGCCGCGGCGATGCCGATCGGGCAGGACACGCCCGTGCCGCCGATGCCGCAGTAGCCGCCGGGGTTCTTGTCCAGGTACTGCTGGTGGTACGGCTCCGCCGGCCAGAAGGGGCGGTCTTCCGCCGGGAGGACGGCGGTGGTGATCCCGCCGTGGCCGGAGGCCGTGAGGACCCGCTGGTAGGCCGCGCGGGAGGCTTCGGCGGCCGCCTGGTGGGCGGGGGAGTGGGTGTAGACGGCCGAGCGGTACTGGGTGCCGACGTCGTTGCCCTGGCGGAAGCCCTGGGTGGGGTCGTGCGACTCCCAGAACAGCTTCAGCAGCGTCTCGTACGCCACCTGCGACGGGTCGAAGACCACGCGGACGACCTCGGTGTGGCCGGTCTGGCCGGAGCACACCTCCTCGTACAGCGGGTTCTCGGTGTAGCCGCCCTGGTAGCCGGCCAGGGTGGTCCACACTCCGGGGGTCTGCCAGAACGTGCGCTCGGCGCCCCAGAAGCAGCCCAGGCCGAAGTCGGCGACCTCCAGGCCCTCCGGGTAGGGGCCGGACAGCGGGTTGCCGAGGACCGTGTGGCGCTCGGGGAGCGGGAACGGCGCTTCGGCGCGGCCCTTGAGGGCCTCCTCGCGGGTGGGGAGCTCGGGCGTGCGGCGGTACGAGAACATGGATCGCCTCCTTGTAGGGGTGTCAACGGACGGGGGCGGGCGGGGATTCCCCGCCCGCCCCCCGCCTCACGACGCGGTCACCCGGTCGTCACGCCCACCGCCCAGTCGCGGGCGTACAGGTAGCGGCGCTTCGGCTCCCCGGCGTACGTCCACGGCACGGCGCCGATGTGCCCGTCGACGTGGCGGAACTGTTCGACCGCCTCCGCGTCGCGGTCCTGCCAGAACAGCAGGTACGCCAGCATGTGCCGCATGCGCGGGGTGCCCGGGTGGTCGTTGCCCGCGGCGGCCAGGTCCGCGAGGGCCGCGTCGACCGCGGCGACGATCTCCGGTTCCTTGTAGTACGTCTCCGGCAGCAGGTCCTCCTCGCGGCTCTCCTGCTCGAAGTACGCCATGAGCGGCAGCAGGGTGAGCAGGTCGCCCGGCTCGCCCGCGGCCGCCGACCGGCGGGCGAAGTCCATCGCCAGCTCGTGCGAGCCCTGCCACTTGTCGCACCAGTACTGGAGCCCGGTGACGTGCGACCACAGCAGCCTCGGGGCGCGCTCGGTGATCCGCTCCCACAGTTCCCGGTAGCGCTCGTGCGAGTAGCCCAGGCCCATGCCGATGGCCTGCTCGACGACGTACGGGGTCGGGTCGGCGGGGTCGGCCAGCTTCTGGGCCTCGTGCGCGTCGGCCTGCGCCTTGGTCAGCAGCTGGTGGAAGAGGCGGAACTGCTCCTGCGTGGTGCGGCTGCCGGACTGGCTGCCGCGGACGTTCCACGCCACCATCACGCTGGTGTCGGCGTTGACGAGGGCCGCCGTGGGGTCCTCGGGCCGGGCGGCGCGCCAGGCCAGCAGCCATGCGTCGTCCTCGGCGGCTGCCTCGGCGAGCGGGCGCGTCCGCTCCAGGCGCTCCTGCCAGTCCTGGCCGGCGGCTTCGAGGTACGCGGCCGCCGCCTCCCAGTCCCCGGACCGGACGGCCTCCAGGACGGCGAGGCGCCCGGCCGGGACGGGCGCCGGGTTCTCGGTGTCGAGGTCGGCTTCGGCGACGAAGCCCAGGGCGACGACGGCGGCCGCCTTGCGGGCTTGCTCGTCGGCTTCCGCGGCCTCGGTCTGCGCGTCCAGCACGCCGATCTCGGCTTCCAGGCGCTTGGCCTTGCGGATGAGGTAGACCCCGCGCAGCACCCAGCCGGCGACGGCCAGCAGCAGGACGCCGAGGGCGATGAGGACGACGGTCACGGGGCGAGCACCAGCTTCCGCAGGAGTTCGGTGTCGGGCTGGTCGGCGACGGCCGCGTCCAGGGCGGGGCCGAGCTCGTCCTCGAAACCGGGAACGGGGTAGGACAGGGTGGCCGAGTCCGACCAGGACAGCTGCCAGCGGGCGGCGCCGCGGGCGGTCAGCTCGACGGTGACGAGCCGGCTCAGCGCGCTGCGGACGACCGGGCGGGCGAACTCGCGGGCGGTCCGGCCGGTCGCGGCCCGGGCCTCCTCGGACTGCGGGAAGCGCGCGGCGATCCGCCAGCGCACCGCCGGGTCGGCGTCTATGGCGTCGAGCAGGGCGGCGAGGCCGGGGCCGGCGCCCTCGGCGGTGAGGGCCTCGCGGACCTCCTCGGCGCCGCGGCCCGCGTAGGTGCTCATCGACTGGTGGACGAGGTCGTCCCAGTCGACCCGGGTGAGCGCGAGGGCCTGCGGGGTGAGGACCACCTGCTCCAGCGCGGCCAGCGCCTCCTGCGGGGAGGAGAGGAGCTCCAGCGCCGGGCGGGCCGCCTGGCCGCCGCGGCCGTCGTCGGGCAGGGCCTCGATGCGGGCCACGCGCTCGGCGAGCGCGGGGTGGGAGTCGTACGGGGAGGCGGGCTCGGTGGACAGCTCGCGGCGCAGGTCCTCCAGCTCGCCGGAGCGGGCGTCGAGGAGGTGGCGCAGCCCGCCGAAGACCTGGCCGGGGCGCGGCAGCAGGCCGGCGCCGACGCCGAGGGTGGCGTACGAGCTCATGTAGAAGTCGTGCGCGGAGCCGATGGCGTTCAGCTCGCGCAGCGCGGAGGCGGCCGCGTCGCGGCCGGCGACGCGGACGGAGGCGAGGTCGGCGGCCAGCTCCTGGCGGCGCGAGGAGGAGAGGGTGGCCCGCATGTAGAAGTGGGCGTAGCCGGTGTAGACCGCCGCCATCGCGCGGTACGAGAAGCCCGCGCCGTCGGTGTCGATCTCCTTGGCCTTCTTGCCCTTGGCGATCCGCTTCTCGGCACGCTTCTCCTGCTTGGCGCGCTCCTTGGCCTCGGTGTTGTCGGCCCGGTCGTGGAAGTGGGTGATGGTGCGGACCAGCTGGGCGCGGCCGCGGACGATCAGCGGGGTGAGGCGGGTGTCGAGGTTGGCGTAGTGGCCCATCTCGTGGGCGAGCACGGCGCGCAGCTGCATCTCGTCCAGGCCCGTCATCAGGGGCAGGCCGAGGTAGAGGCGGCGGGTGCCGGACCGCAGGCCGAGCAGCCGGGAGTCCTCGGAGACGGCCGCGTTGACCTCGTCGATCAGGACGATCTCGTCGGGGGCGCGGGTGCCGACCTGCTCGGCGACCTCCCGGACGGTCTGCCACAGGACGGGTTCCTGCGCGTCGGTGACGCGGACGCCGGGCTGCGGTTCGGACCGGGGGGTGCGGAGCATGAACATGCCGCGCACGATCGGGATGGCCAGGACCACCGTTCCGATGACGATCTTGCCTGCGACGGCGCCGTGCAGCCAGCTGAAGGCGGCCCAGTCGGCGAGCCCGAGCAGGGCCAGCAGGACGACGCTCAGCAGGTAGAAACCGGCGAGCAGGACGAGGGCGCGCAGAGCGCGCAGCGAAGCGCCCATATGGATGGGGGTCCCCTACGGAAATGGTGCGTTTTTGACGCGCACATGATGCGATGTTTACGCGCACCTTATGGCCCGGCGCCGCGGGCCGGGCAGCGGGGGTCCCGCTCCGTGCGGCCGGGGGCGGACCGGGCCGTCCGCCCCCGCGCGCGGTCAGTGCGGCAGGGTCGCCGGGGAGCCGCCGTTGGCCTCGTAGCCGGCCACCGCCATCGCCCGGGCCACCGCGTACGCGGCCGCCGGGTCCTCGTGGGCCGACCACGGCAGCGCGCCCACGAAGCCGTCCACGTGCCGCACCTGCTCCATCGCCTGCGCCCAGCGGCCGGTGCTCACCAGGAACCACAGCAGCAGGTGCCGTACGTGCGCCGCCACCGGGTCGTCGGCGCGCGCCTGGTGCACCGCGTACAGGGCGCCCTCCAGCGCCCGCGAGACGACGGCGGTCCGCCCGAAGTCGCTGACCAGGACCGTGTCGGGCATGTTCTCGTACACCGAGAACAGCGGCAGCGCCGCCAGCAGCGACCCCTGCGGGGCGCGGGCCGCGGCCGCCGCGGCGAAGGCGTCGGCCTGCTCCCGGGAGCCGTGCCACTTCCCGCACCAGTAGTGCAGGGCGGCCAGGTGGGCGCCCATGTGCGCCGGAGCCACGTCGATCACCTTGGCCCACAGCGCGTCGAACTCGGCCTCCGGGTACGCGAGCCCCCGGGCGACGGCCAGCTCCGTGATGAAGGGCACCGGGTCGCCCGGGGCCAGCAGCGCCGCCCTGCGGCAGGCCTCGCGGGCCTCCTCCAGGATGATCCGGTGGTCCTGCGAGCCCACCCCGCCCGAATGCCGCCACGCCTGCTGCACCAGCAGCTCCGCGTGCACCTGCGCGCCGCCGGGGTCCTTCTCCGCCTCCAGCCGCCACGCCTTCAGCCACTGCGCGCCCGCTCCGGGCCGCTCGGCCAGCTCCAGCGCCGCCGCACCGCCGAAGGCCTGCACGCGCTGCCAGCGCCGCTCGCCGTCCTTGGGGGTGCCGGCGAGGAGGGCGGACGCGGCCTGCCAGTGGCCGGTGCGCCGGACGTTCTCCAGCGCGTCCATCAGGTCCTGGTCGGGCCCGGGGACCCGGACGTCCAGTTCCTCCTGCCGCGCGAACCCGTAGTCGGCGGGGTCGGCGGCGTCGGGGCTGCCGGGCGCGACCCGGGTCAGGCCGCCCCGCCCGGCCCGTACGAACCTGTAGACCATGGCCGCGGCCAGGGCGAGCAGCATCAGCACCCAGATAATCTCCATGCCGCCAAGCGAACCAGACCCGGCGGCGCAATGGCGAACGGCGACCGGCGCGGGGCGGGTCAGCCCGCGGTCAGGCCAGGAGAGGACCGCGGGCCTGACGGGGCATAGCATCTGCCTCATGAGCGACGACAGCCACGAGCACCAGAGCTTCGAGACCCGCGCGATCCACGCGGGCAACACGGCGGACCCGCAGACCGGTGCGGTCGTACCGCCCATCTACCAGGTGTCCACCTACAAGCAGGACGGCGTGGGCGGACTGCGCGGCGGCTACGAGTACAGCCGCAGCGCCAACCCGACCCGTTCCGCGCTGGAGGAGAACCTCGCGGCGCTGGAGGGCGGCCGGCGCGGCCTCGCCTTCGCGTCCGGGCTCGCCGCCGAGGACTGCCTGCTGCGTACGCTGCTGTCCCCGGGCGACCACGTGGTCATCCCGAACGACGCCTACGGCGGCACGTTCCGCCTCTTCGCGAAGGTCGTCTCCCGCTGGGGCGTGGAGTGGTCGGTGGCCGACACCTCCGACGCGGCCTCGGTGCGCGCCGCCCTCACCCCGAAGACCAAGGTCATCTGGGTCGAGACCCCCTCGAACCCGCTGCTGGGCATCACCGACATCGCGATGACCGCCCAGATCGCGCGCGAGGCCGGCGCCCGGCTCGTCGTGGACAACACCTTCGCCTCTCCCTACCTCCAGCAGCCGCTGGCGCTCGGCGCCGACGTGGTCGTGCACTCGCTGACCAAGTACATGGGCGGCCACTCGGACGTCGTCGGCGGCGCCCTGGTCACGGCCGACGAGGCGCTGGGCGAGGAGCTGGCCTACCACCAGAACGCGATGGGCGCGGTCGCCGGGCCCTTCGACTCCTGGGTGGTGCTGCGCGGCATCAAGACCCTGGCCGTGCGCATGGACCGGCACGCCGAGAACGCGGCGAAGATCGTGGAGGTGCTCAAGCGGCACCCGAAGGTCACCAAGGTCCTCTACCCGGGCCTGCCCGAGCACCCCGGCCACGAGGTCGCCGCCAAGCAGATGCGCAACTTCGGCGGCATGGTGTCGTTCCAGGTCGCGGGCGGCGAGGAGGAGGCCGTCGCGGTCTGCGGCCGCACCCGGATCTTCACGCTGGCCGAGTCCCTCGGCGGTGTCGAGTCCCTCATCGAGCACCCGGGCCGGATGACCCACGCCTCGGTGGCCGGCTCGGCCCTGGAGGTCCCGGCGGACCTGATCCGTCTCTCCGTGGGCATCGAGAACGCCGACGACCTCGTCGCGGACCTCACCCAGGCCCTCGGCTAGGCCGTCTCTTTCGGATCTTGCCGGTTAAGCCCGCGTCGTCCGGTGCCGTGCATCGCAAGGCGGAGAGGCTCCCGATTACTGGACGTCCTCGGGTGCCTCGACAACGCGGCGAGGTGCGGTGCCGGGCGACGCGGGTCTGGGGGCACCTCCCAGCGGTAGCTGGGGGAGCAAGATCCGGAAGAGACGGCCTAGACCGTCCGCCGCCCCTGGAGGGCTACCAACCCTCCAGGGGCGGCGACACCTCGGACGGCGGGACCACCCAGGGGCGGGTCAGCGCCGCCCACACCGTGAAGGCCGCGGCCGCCGCCCACAGCAGCGCCCAGCCGAACCGGCGCAGGGCCCGCCTGCGGCGCAGCAGCCGCCTGCCGTGCGTCCGGGCCGCCGTCGCGAGGCCCGCCGGAACCGCCGGGTGCGGGCCCTCCAGCAGCTGCCTGACCTGCGCCTCCTTGCGGTCGAGGGGGCTCATGCGGCGGCCGCCGGGGTGCGGGAGCGCAGCGTGGCCACCGCACGGTTGCACACGGCTTCGACCCGCTCGGGCGGCAGCCCCAGCTGCGCGGCCGTGACCTCCTCGGCGACGCCCTCGTAGATCCGCATCACCAGGACGAGCCGCTCCAGCGGGCCCAGCGGTGCCAGCACCCCGCCGCCGCGGGGACGGCGCCGGGCGGTGCGGGCGTACGCGGCGCACACCTCCTGGCGGGTGTGGTCGTACGGGTCGTCGTCGCGCAGCCGCTCCCACTGCGCGTACGTGCGGGCCAGCGCGCCCGCGAGGATCCGCCGCGCGGCGGGCGCCTCGGCCGGGGGCTCGGCCGTCAGCAGGGCCGCGACGTGCAGCAGCCGCCCCGCCGCACCCGCGACGAAGGCCTCGAACTCCGCATCCCGCCCCCGTTCCACAGGAGACATGGTGCGGCCGGTGCCACCACCCCGGTCAAGGGGTCGGACACCGCCGGGTCACGGGCGGCGCCGGCGGCCGGACCGACGAGGGGACCGCAGGCCGGGTCAGGAGGCCGGGCCGCCCTCGGAAGCGGCGGACATCAGCTCCGACAGCGAGCCGTTGAAACGGGTCAGCAGCGCGGTGAACACCTCGCGCTCCTCCTCCGCCCAGCCCTCCGTCACCCGAGCCATCAGCTCGCGCCGCGAGGAGCGGACCTCCTCCAGGCGGGCCAGCCCGCGCGGGGACAGCGCGAGCACCACGGCCCGGCCGTCCTCGGGGTGCGAGGTCCGCTTCACCAGGCCGCTGTCGACGAGCGGGGCGACCTGGCGGGTGACGGTGGACGAGTCGATGCCCATCCCGCCCGCGAGGGCCTTCACCCCCATCGGACCTTCGAGATCGAGCCGGTTCAGCAGCAGGTACGCGGCGCGGTCCATCGAGTTGCGGGCCTGGCCGACCCCGCCCAGGCGGGTCTGCTCGGCCCGGCGGGCGAAGACCGCCACCTGGTGCTGGAGCGCGTCGAGGAGTCCGGCACCGGCGGGCGCTTCGGCCGCCGTGGGCAGGTCGGAACTGGCCGGGATCGAGGGCATGGCCGTGGGCTCTCTTCGCGTGGGGCCGACAGGGATGGGGGACAGAGTACGCGGCCCTGCGGCGCCCCGTACGCCGCGTTTGACAACTGATACGGGCCGTTGCCGCGGCCGCGGCGGGACCGTCCCGCATGGCGAGATCTCGCCCCTCCCGCGGGCCCGCCGCCGGGCTCTCCGCGCCCCTGAGCCGGGGCCGCCGCGGGCTGCGAGACTGGCCGCATGAACTACCGCGTGCCCGTGCCCGTCCCGCAGGTCATCCTCGACGACGTCCGCGGAGCCCAGAAGATGCTGTCCGGGGTGTCCCGGGTGACGGCGATGGAGGGCAGCCGGCACCTGTCGGCCCTCACCGGCTCCCCGGTCCACCTCAAGTGCGAGAACCTCCAGCGCACCGGCTCCTTCAAGCTGCGCGGGGCGTACGTGCGCATCGCGGGCCTGCGCCCCGAGCAGCGCGCCGCCGGGGTTGTCGCGGCCAGCGCCGGCAACCACGCCCAGGGCGTGGCGCTGGCCTCCTCCCTGCTCGGGGTCCGCTCCACCGTGTTCATGCCGGTCGGCGCCCCGCTGCCGAAGGTGGCCGCCACCCAGGAGTACGGCGCCGAGGTGCGCCTGCACGGCCAGGTCGTCGACGAGACCCTGGCGGCGGCCCAGGAGTACGCGGACCGGACCGGGGCGGTGTTCATCCACCCCTTCGACCACCGCGACATCATCGCCGGACAGGGCACCGTGGGCCTGGAGATCCTGGAACAGTGCCCCGAGGTGCGCACGATCCTCGTCGGCATCGGCGGCGGCGGGCTCGCCGCCGGCATCGCGGTCGCGGTGAAGGCGCTGCGCCCGGACGTCAAGGTGATCGGCGTGCAGGCGGCGGGTGCGGCCGCGTACCCGCCGTCGCTGCGGGTGGGCCACCCCATGTCGATCGAGAACCCGGTCACGATGGCGGACGGCATCAAGGTCGGCCGCCCCGGCGACGTGCCCTTCGCGATCATCGGGGAACTGGTGGACGACGTACGCACCGTGTCCGAGGACGCCCTGTCCAGCGCGCTGCTCCTGTGCCTGGAGCGGGCCAAGCTGGTGGTGGAGCCCGCCGGGTGCAGCCCGGTCGCCGCGCTGCTGAGCGAGCCGGAGCTGTACGGGAGCGGTCCGGTGGTCGCCGTACTGTCCGGCGGCAACATCGACCCGCTGCTGCTCCAGCGCATCCTGCGGCACGGCATGGCGGCGGCGGGCCGCTACCTGTCGCTGCGGCTGCGGGTCGCGGACCGGCCGGGGGCCCTGGCGGGGCTGCTGGCGGTGCTGTCGACGGTCGACGCCAACGTGCTGGACGTCAGCCACGTACGGACCGACCCGCGCCTCGGGCTCACCGAGGTCGAGGTGGAGCTGCACCTGGAGACGAAGGGGCCCGAGCACTGCACGGAGGTGGCGCGCACGCTGCACGGCGCCGGCTACCGCGTCATGTCCTGACGGCGGGGCGGCGGGACGGCGGCCCGCGCCGCCGGACGCGATAAATCCGTGGCGGGACGCGATATGACGCCTTACGGTGCCGTTGCGCCGGGCGGGTGACGCCCGGCCCCCCTAGGCTGTGCTGGTCGCTGCTGATCATCGTGGTCTTTCCGGACCCTCGCGGTCCGCAAGTACCGCTCGGCGACCGCCTGAGCCCGCGGCCCCGGCCCCGACGCGCGCGAGCCCCCGCCGGACCCGGTCCGGCGGGGGCTCGTACGTGCGCGCGGTGCTGTGCGTAAAGGGGGGTGATCAGCCGTTGAAGGGCTTGACGGCCAGGATCTTGACGGTGGCCTTCTTGCCGTTCGGCAGCTCGTACTGGGCGTCCTCGCCGACCTTCTTGCCGTTCACGCCGGCACCCAGCGGGGACTGCGGGGAGTACGTCTCGAAGTCGCCGGAGGCGTACTCGCGGGAGGCCAGCAGGAACTCCAGCGTGTCGTCCTCGTCACCGTCGAAGGCGATGGTGACGAGGGTGCCCGGCGCGACCTCGCCCTCGGAGGCGGGCGCCGTGCCGACCTTGGCGTTCTCCAGGAGCTGCGTGAGCTGGCGCACGCGCAGCTCCTGCTTGCCCTGCTCCTCCTTGGCCGCGTGGTAACCGCCGTTCTCGCGCAGGTCGCCCTCCTCGCGGGCAGCCGCGATCTTCATGGCGATCTCCGTGCGGGCGGGACCAGAGAGGTAGTCCAGCTCGGCCTTCAGCTGGTCGTACGCCGCCTGGGTCAGCCAGGTGACGCTCTCGCTCGTCTGGGTCACGGGTGCTCCTCGTCGGTACAGGGGTACATAGCCGCCAGCGGCGGGCGAAACCACGAGCCTAACAATTCGGGAAGAAAAGGGGGAGGACACCCTGTGTATGAAGTGTGTCATCGCGCCCGGCGGGCACGCGCGCCCTCCCCGCGGTCCCTCACCTGGCGGGGCGCTCGAAGTTGGTCAGGACACAGCCCTCGACCTGGGCCTTCTCCAACCGGTAGCCGGCCGGGGCGGTGAATCCGGTCTCGCAGTTCAGGTAGAGGAACTGGAGCTGGTAGAGCCCGTGGCGGATGCTCTCGCTGTTGGTCTCCACGGCGATGTTCGTCCCGACCATCAGCTTGCTCGCGGTGGCCCGCAGCCGCCCGTCGTCCTTCAGGTCGGCCAGCTGCGCCGCCTTGGCCTTGGCCTGGAGGGTCTTCATGTCGGAGACGGTGTCCAGCCAGTTCAGATTGTGCGCGCGCCGCTCCCCGCCGAGCTCACCGCAGACGGCACGCTGCTTGACGCCCCAGGAGCGCGGGCTGCCGTCGACGACCGGCTGGTAGTCGATCGACTCGACGTGTTCGTCGGTGACGGTCATCTTCGTGCAGTCGACCGTGTGGGGGCTGACCAGCTTCTTCAGCTCGTCGAGGCTGCCGGCGCTCGGCAGGCCCAGGCTGCCGGTGGCGGGCTGGCCGGGCTGTGCGCTCCCCTCCGTGGAGGGGTCGCGGACCGCCCCGCGGAAGGGGCTGCCCTGGCCGTCGGGGCTGTTGACGTAGTCGGTGAGGAAGCACCCCTCGACCAGGGCCTTCTCCTTCTTGAAGCCCTCCGGTACGTAGAGGTCGGGGTTGCAGCTCAGGATGCGCAGGTCGGAGTTGGGCGGGTCGACCAGGGACACGGCGGTGGCGGTCTTGAGCGCGGTCAGCGCGAAGGTCTTGCCCACGACCGTGCGGCTGGCGAGGTCGGTGTCGACGCGGCCCTCGGCGATCAGCTTCGCGGCGTCGTCCCTGGCGGCCTGCTGGAAGGCCTTCATGTCCGGGGTCAGGAAGAGGACGATCTCGCCCCGTGCCTTCTTGTCCGTGCAGACGCCGCGCTCCGTGATGCCCCAGTCCCCGACGCCGATGAAGCCGCTGAGCTGCACCCGGTCGTCCTTCGGGTCGGTGCTCAGGTTCTCGCAGGACGTGTACTTCTGCACGTGGGCCTGCGCCCCGGCCAGCGTGGCCGGCGTGGGGGCGGTGGCGGCCGGGGAGGCCTGGCCGGAGGCCGTGGCGCTGGCGGCGGGGCTCCGGTCGGGCTCGCCCGCCTTCTTGGGGTCCTCGCAGGCGGTGGCGAGGGTGGTGAGCGCGGCGAGGGCCGCGGTCGCGGCGAATATCCGCTGGAGGCGCATGCGTGTCTTCCGTCGGCTGGACAGGGCGCGGGGGAGTGGCGTGTCCATGCTAGGCAGTCGCTGCGGCCATGATCAAAGAAACCGTGCCGGGGGCCGGGTCAGCGGCAGGGGATTGCGCCTCAGGCGCCGGCCCCGGGTTCCTGCCCACGGCCCGGGTTCCTGCCCCCGGCCCCGGAGTCCAGGCGCCGCGTGGGGGTCAGCGTGCCGTGCCCGCAGGCTGGCAGCCCACGAGCTCCACCATCGTGGCGCGACCCGTGGTCTTCAGGGTGACCATCTCGTCCACCCGCTTCCCGTCCTGCCCGAACGTGAAGTCCGCGCGGCCGACCTCGCCGTGCTGTTCGTCCTGGGAGATGAGGGTGCACACACCGGTGACCGAGGCCTCCTTGCGGACCTCCAGGTGCACCTTGACCTCGCTGTCGGAGACGACCTGGAACTTGATCACCTCGGCGCTCACACTCTGCCCGCCGACGTAGTCCCAGCCGATCCACCCGACCACGGCCAGCAGCCCGACCCCGAGCACCGACCCGACGACCTTGAGCTTCCGGTCCGCGCGCTCGTCCGCCGACCGGCCGTACCGGCCCTCCGGGAGCCCTTCGCGTACCGCGCTCATGATCGATTCCTCTCGCCGGGGAGGGTGCACAAACCCAGGAATTTTCCGTCCCCCGATTCGGTCAATATAGAGGTTGACCGTCGCGCCGAATCACAGAGGATCCTGTCTTGACCGAGCAGCTTCGACTGATGGCCGTCCACGCCCACCCCGACGACGAGTCGAGCAAGGGCGCGGCCACCATGGCCAAGTACGTGTCCGAGGGGGTGCCGGTCCTCGTGGTCACGTGCACCGGCGGCGAGCGCGGCTCCGTGCTGAACCCCAAGCTCCAGGGCGACAAGTACATCGAGGAGAACATCCACGAGGTGCGCGCCAAGGAGATGGAGGAGGCGCGCGAGATCCTCGGCATCGAACAGGAGTGGCTCGGATACGTCGACTCCGGCCTCCCCGAGGGCGACCCGCTGCCCCCGCTCCCCGAGGGCTGCTTCGCCCTCGCGGACGTCGAGGAGGCCGCCGGCGAACTGGTGAAGAAGATCCGCGCCTTCAAGCCGCAGGTCATCACCACCTACGACGAGAACGGCGGCTACCCGCACCCCGACCACATCATGACCCACAAGATCACGATGGTGGCCTTCGACGGCGCGGCCGACACCGACAAGTTCCCCGAGGCCGAGTACGGCGCCCCGTACCAGCCGCAGAAGCTCTACTACAACCAGGGCTTCAACAAGCCGCGCACCATCGCCCTCCACGAGGCGCTCCTCGCCCGCGGCCTGGAATCCCCCTACGGCGAGTGGCTGGAGCGGTGGAAGGAGTTCGAGCGCAAGGAGCGGACCCTGACCACCCACGTCCCCTGCGCCGACTTCTTCGAGATCCGCGACAAGGCGCTCATCGCGCACGCCACGCAGATCGACCCCGACGGCGGCTGGTTCCGCGTCCCCATGGAGATCCAGAAGGAGGTCTGGCCCACCGAGGAGTACGAGCTGGCGAAGTCGCTCGTCAACACCTCCCTCCCCGAGTCCGACCTCTTCGCGGGCATCCGGGAGAATGCGTAGCCATGAGCGCTATGCAGGCAGCAGTCACCCAGCTCCTTCCGCTGGCCGCCGACACCTTCGACAAGAACAAGGTGACCCCGGGCCTCCTCGGGTTCGTCGTGTTCGCCGCCCTCGCCCTCGCCGTATGGGGCCTGATGAAGTCCATGAGCCGGCACATGGGCCGGGTCGACTTCCAGGAAGCCCCCGAGCCGGCCGCCGCCGGCCCGGCCGCCTCCCCGGCAGCCGACGCCCCCAAGGCGTAGGCCCCGCGACACGGCGCGCGAGCCCCGTCCCGCCCCGTCACCGGGCGGGACGGCGCCGCGGCGTACCCGCGGCCACGACGACGCCCTACGCCGTCGGCACCCCCATGACCTCCCGTGCCCGCAGGTCCGGAACCAGGCCCAGGCGCCACGCCTGCCAGCCCTCCGCCGCATCCACCCCGCGCGCCAGCACCACCCCGTACGTCTCCAGGCAGTCCTCCAGCCGGCCGTCCCGCAGCGGATGCGGCGCCGCCACCAGCCGGGCCAGCTCCGCCCGCGCCTCCTCCACCGCCGATCCGCCCGTACCCGCGTACGCCAGCATCGTGCAGCGCAGGAACCGCGCCCAGTCCTCCCCGCGCCGGTCCCCGTACGAGACGAACAGCCGCACCGCGTCCTCGCACAGCCCCACCGCCTGGGCCACCCGCGCGTTGCCCGCGTCGATCACCGCCAGCTCCACACACGTCCACGCCTCCCCGTGGGCCAGCCCGATCCGCCGGAAATCCGCCCGCGCGTCCACCAGCAGCTGCCGCGCGAAACCCGAATTGCGCAGGTTCCCCGTCTGCGCCGCCCGCTGGTCCCGCGTCACCCGCCCCGACTGGAACCGCGCGTGCGCCAGCCCGTACACGTCCCGCATCCGCGAGAACATCGTCCGCGCCCGCTCCAGCTCCCGCACCGCCCGGTCCCGCTCACCGCCCTCCTCCAGCGCCTGCCCGAGGTAGTACAGCGTCCACGCCTCACCCCGCGCGTCCTCCGCCAGCCGGTGCCGCGCCAACGCCTCCCGCAACCGCTCCAGCGCCCCCTCCGGATCGCCGTCCTCCACCCGCGCCCGCCCCAGCATCGTCAGCGCCCACGCCTCGCCCCGGTCGTCGCGCGTCCGCCCGTACAGGTCCAGCGCCAGCCGCAGCTCCTCCTCCGCCCGCCCCACCTCACCCGTCCGCAGGAACACCTGCCCCAGCTGGAAGTGCGCCCACGCCTCCCCGTGCACGCTCTCGCTCTCCCGGTGCAGCTCCAGCGACCGCTCCAGCAGCCCGAGCGCCTCGCCCAGCCGCGCCCGGTCCCGCTCCACCGCCGCCAGCGCGTGCAACGCCCACGCCCGGTCCCCCGCCAGCTCCTCCGCCTCCTGGAGCACCAGCGCCTCCCGGATCCGCGCCGCCGCCTCCGGCAGGTTCCCCTGGTGGTGCAGCGTGATCCCCAGCGACACCAGCGCCATCCCCGCGCCCGCCTCCTGCCGGGCCTCCCGGTACTGGTCCACCAGCGACGTCAGCGTCGTACGGGACTTGTCCAGGTCACCCAGCTGACGCGCCGCGATACCCGTACGCCACTGCACCGAACGGTGCAGCCGCCCCTGGTCCACCGCCCGCGCCAGCTCGTTGATCTCCCCCAGCCGGTACAGGTCCCCGCGCAGCAGGCAGAAATCGCACAGCGCGCCCAGCAGATCCAACACCGCCTGCTGGTCCACCCCCTCCGAATGCCGCAGCGCCGCCGTGATGAAGCTCGACTCCTCGTCCAGCCAGCGCAGCGCCGCGTCCAGCGAGGGGAAACCGTGGCCGCCGACCGCGTTCGATTTCGAAACCGGGTTCGCCCGCGTCGACATCTTCCCGTCGACCATCCGGATCACCGAGTCCGCGAGCCGCGCGTAGTCCCGCACCAGCCGCTCGTGCGCGGCCGCTGCCTCCGCCCGGTCCTCGTCCGCCGCCAGCCGCGCCGCCGCGTACGCGCGCACCGCGTCGTGCATCCGGTACCGCTCCCCGCGTACCAGGTCCAGCAGCCCCGCCCGCGCCAGCTCGTCCAGCAGCCGCCCGGCCTCCACCCGGTCCGCCCCCGCCAGCGCCGCCGCCGCGGCCGCACCCAGCGACGCCCGCCCCGCCAGCGTCAGCCGGCGCAGCAGCCGGCGCCGCTCCTCCGGCAGCCGTACGTAGGCCAGCTCCAGCGCGTGCCCCAGGCCGCCGCCCCCACCGCCGTCCGAGGCCCGCGCCGCCCCCAGCGGAGCCAGCACCCGCAGCGCCAGCGGCAGCCCCGCCGCCAGCTCCAGCAGCCCCGACAGCGCCGCCCCCTCCGGCGCCGCCTCACCCGCCGCCCGCGCCCCCGCCCGCAGCACCTCGGCCGCCTCCGCCTCCGCCAGCCGCGCCACCGGCAGCCGGTGCACCCACGCCCCCAGGTCCCCGGGCAGCTCCAGCGGCTCCCTCGCCGTGACCAGCACCAGGCTCTCCGAGCGCTCCGGCACGAGCGCCCGCACCTGCTCCGGATCCACCGGGTCGTCCAGCACCACCGTCACCGGGAACCCCTGCAAGTGCTGGTGGTACAGCTCCGTGAGCCGGCGCACCTGCGACTCCGCCGAGGCCCCCTCACGGAACAGCAACTGCTCGCGCGGCGCACCCAGCCGGTTCAGCAGGTGCAGCAACGCCTCCCGCGTCGACAGCGGAGCCTCCCCCGCGGCCGCGGACCCGCCCCGCAGGTCCACCACGCACGCGCCGCGGAACTGGTCCCGCAGCGCGTGCGCCGCCCGCAGGGCCAGCGCCGTACGGCCCACCCCCGGCTCACCGTGCAGCACCACCACCACCGGCCGGGTCTCCGTACTGGCCCGCGCCGCCTGCACCCACTGCGCGATCCGCGTCAGCTCGGCACGCCGCCCCGTGAACAGCGCGTCCGCGTCCGGGAGCTGCCCGAACGACTGCTCCAGCATGCTGCGCCGACGCGCCTCCGCGCTGCGGTCACCCCCGCGCAGCAGCGGCGCCGCCGCCCCGTTGCCGTTGACGGCCCCCCGCTTCTCCCGGGCCCGCGCCGGCACGGGCACCCGCACCGCCGATGCCGCCGCCACCGCCCGCTCCTGCTCCAGGAACGGCCGGATCCCGCGCACCTCCAGCGCCGTCAGCCACTGCAACCGCAGCTGCTCCGGCCCGCCCGGGCGGCCCGCGGCCCCGGCCCGGCGGTTCGCCGCCGGCAGGTGCAGTGCGGTCACCCGCGCCACCGTCGCCGCCGCCCCCGCCACGCCGGCGACGATCCCCGCGCTCAGGGCCGTCCCCCCGTCCACCCCGAAGGCCAGGTCCGCCCCGACGGCGGCGGCCGCGGCGACCCCGGTCGCCAGCAGGGCCGTCCCGGTGTTCCCCCGCCGGAACGCCTCCCCGAGGGACTGCTCCCCGGCGGCCGCCTCGTCCAGGGCCGCCACGTACGCGGCGTACTCCTCGGCGGCGGCCCCCGCCAGCCCGTCGAGCGCGTCCCGCCCGCGCGCCAGCAACACCCCGGGATCCCCCGCCCCCGCCCGCCGCACCTCCTCCCCGACGGCCCGGACCAGCACCCGTTCGGCCTCGACACGATGGCTGTCCCGCATCGGCATCCTCCTCGGAGAGTGGCGGAAACGTGCGCCAAGTGTCCTGCGGGACAGCCGCCCGCGCGAGGAATCTGAGCTAGTTCAGAGGGAGTTGAGCCCTGGACGGCCATCCGCGCGCATATATGTACGCCTAGGCTGGGTGCATGACCTCACGGCGGACGGCCCTGGCCCTCTGCGCAGCCCTCCTCGCGGCCTCGGCGGGGTGCCAACAGGCGCCACCCGCCCACGGGTTCCTCCTCCGGTACGAGACCCCCGCCGCGGCCGACGAGGCCGACGCCGCCCTGCTGCGCACCCGCAAGCCCGCCGAACGGGCCCTCGCCGCACTCAACGCCTACCTGGACGTCCCGGCCCCGGTCACCGTCGTCGCCCGCTCCTGCGCGGGCGAGGGCACCGGCTACGACCCGGCGGCCCACCGCATCGAGCTCTGCTACGACGACCTGGAGGAGGAGCGGGAACTCCTGGGGGACGAGGAGGCCGTCGCCGCCGTCACGACCGAGACGGTGTACCACGAAGCGGGCCACGCCCTCATCGACGCCCTCGGCCTGCCGGTCGCCTCGGACCGGGCGGAGGAGGACGCCGCCGACCGCTTCGCGGCGTTCATGCTGATCCGCGAGGGCCCGCAGGGGGAGCGCGCCCTGCGGACCGCCGCCGAGGAGTACCGGCTGTCGGCCGCCGGCCAGGGGCACGACGAGCACGCCCCGCCCGCCGACCGAGCGGCCGCCCACCTCTGCCTGCTGTTCGGCGCCGCCCCCGAACGCCACCCCGACCTCGCCGACCGCACCCGGGGCTGCACCCCCGACTGGACCACCGTCCACGACGCCTGGACCCGTGACCTGGCCCCGCTGCTCAGGCACAACGGAGCGGCAGGTGCCGCCGTCGGGCCGGGGGCTGCCCGGGGACCCGGGGCGGCCGAGCCGGGGGCGTGACGGGCCCGTCACGCCGCGGCGGGCGGGGGTTGCGGCAGGAAGGGCGCATGTCGAACCGCCTCGCGAACGAGACCTCGACCGTACCTGCTCCAGCACACCGACAATCCGGTCGAGTGGTGGGTGTGGTCGCCTGAAGCGTTCACGGAGACGCGCGAGCGCGGCGTACCCGTACACCTCAGCGTCGGGTACTCGGGCTGCCACTGGTCGGAGGGAGCGAACCCTGTCAGCCCTGGTGGCGTGCCAGCAGGGCGTCGGGGATCGCTGCCGTGATGGGGGGCTCGTGTGTTCCTCGATGGGTGAAGTGCAGATCCTCGCGGGCTCGGGTACAGAGCACGAGGAAGCGGAGGCGCGCCTCGACATCGGTCGGGTCCTCGGTGTAACTCTCCAGGTCGGGAACGAAGACGCTGTCGAACTCCAGGCCCTTCATGCTCACCGTGCTGACGATTCTGATGGGACGGGTCGAGAAGTCCATGGCGTCCCGATAACGGTCGTCGAAGACGTACGCCTGGGTCTTCTTCGCGAGCCCACGGGACGCCAGCCCGCACTGCATTGCTCGGATCATGGGGACCGACCTGCAGATGATCCCGATGCTCCGGTCATGATGGGCGTTGAAGTACTGAGCGATTCCGGTGAGGAGACTGTCGAGGGACGGAACCCGCATGACGACGGGCAGGTTGCCGGAACGCGTCGGCAACGGCAACCCGGTTCGGTTCTCCACGCGGAACTCCGACGCCAGCATGGCGATCTCACGACTGCTCCGGTGATCCTGCCGCAATTCCAACGGAGCAGCCGGCGCACCGAGGGTTCGACAGACCTCGGACAGCGTCGTCTCCTCCGTACCGATGCGCTGGTTCTCGTCCGCGAAGACCGTGACATCGACACCGAGGACGCGGCAGAGGCGGTAGAAGCCGAGCGGCAGATTCTGGCCTTCGTCGATGACGAGGTGCGCTGACACCCGGATGCCCCGCAATACGCAGTTCCGCTGCATCTCTACCCAGTCGTAGTGGCGTTCGTCCTCGGCCGACCGCGGCGGTTCGGTTTCCAACTTCTCCCGCCACAAGGCCTTGAGCCACCGGGCGTACGTAGTCACGCGTGGAGTGCCGGTCAGCTCCGGAGCCAGTTGCGCGATGTACTGGTGCAGCAGGTTGTATCGGGTGAGGAGGACGACCTCTCTGCCGGCCGTGGCCAGCGCCCATGCACGGTAAACGGCCATCACGGTCTTTCCTCCGCCGGGCGGACCGGTGACGACATGGCTCCCCCGGAACGGCAGTTCGACGACCGCCCGCTGGTCGAACCCGAGGTCCAGCAGCGAAGGGAATCTCACGCCCCTCCCACTGCCTCGGCCGACTCCAGCAGTGCCATCCGTAGAACCTCCTGGAAGAAGCCGGGAACCTCGTTGTCGCCGATCAGCAGAGTCCGGTCCAGGAGGGAGTTGTCGATTTCGCAGCAGGTCTCGGGGAGCAAGGTGCAGGCGTGGCACGCCGCGCGGTTCAGGTTGGCCAGCGACCGGCCCGTCGAGTCGGCGCACAGCGGATCCTGCGAACACCACTGGGCCGATTCGAGCAGGCGGATCAGCGTCTCCCCCAGATACGGTGGCCGGCCCTGACGGACGAGCCCGCCGAGGGTCCCCTCGGTGTCCCCGGCGGCCGTGTAGATGAACACGCCGGCTTGTGGCAGGTGCGCGCTGTCCGTGGAGTGGCTTCGTGCGTAGACGCGTTCTCGCAAGGATGCCGCGTTGTAGCCGCTGTCGTAGGACAGCTGACGGATGAAGTGGTGGGCCAGCGTGTGCAGCATGACGAAGCGCGGCAGCAGAACCGGTCCCGACTTGTCCCTCAGCCGGTCGACCTTGAACGAGGCGTCCAGGTCCCGCTCGATCCGGCGGGTCCAGAGACGGACCGGTTCGAGCCGCTCCCAGGCGCTCAGGCGTTCCTCGTCCAGGGAGACGAAGATCCCTTCGCCGAAGGTCTCCACAGCGGGCAGCCACTTCGCCCGCCTGGCCGTGTCGACCGAGACGAGTCGACCGCCCTCGTCGTTGTCGCCGCTGGGTTCGTAACGGGAGAAGCCTTCGAGCGCCCGGACCTCACGCACCCTGTCCGCCACGACGACGGAGGCCACCCTCCGACCCAGCTCCTGCATCGAGTCGGGGGCGGTGCCCGCGATGTCGAAACGTGTCCGGCGCACGGAGAACGTCTTGGATCCGGGCACTGACTCCGGATCGGAGAACGCCGCCCATTCGGCGATGCTGAGATGTTCGTCCGAGCCGAACGGCGACGAGGAGGCGCCCTGCTCGGTGGTGCGGCGCCCGATTGCTTCGACGAACTCCTCGGAAACCCCGCACTCGGCGGCGATGATGGCCCGGAAGCTGTCAGCGATCGGACTGCCGTATCGGTCCCGGTAGTCGGGCCAGAAGCGGCTGGCGACTACCAGTTGGGTCGCGGGATCGTGCTCCGACGGGCCGCTCGGAGCCGGGATGTCGATCGCGGAATGGACCACCGGGAAGTAGACGTTGGCAGCACCGCGCTGTACCGCCTGAGGGGTCTCCTCACAGGCATCCGGCTCGTCGGTCTCGTACTGCCAGGGATGGGTCCCAGGACAGTTCATGCCCAACTTCCGCAGGACGTTCTTGTGGCTGATCCCCGAGAGATCCCGCCGAGCACGGCAGGTCTCGCACACGACGTGCAGGGCCTCGAGACCGGACGATTCGGGCGTGGCGAGGAACCGGAGCCGACCGGAGCGGCACTGTCGCTGATCGTGCCCCTCGCCGGTCGAGTGAGCCCAGCGAAACCAGTTGATGTCGGCCAGGTGACCGGCCCGACAGACCTGAATGAAACGCATGGGCGCCAGTTTCGGCCTGCCCGGGCAGCGCCCACAAGTGGGAACCCGGTCCTTCTCCTCGAGCGAGGTCTTCCAGAACGCCATCGCCCGACAGAGAGGGCAGAAGAGCCACTTCGGGAAACGCACGTAGGTGGGCCCGTTGCGGCTGGTGTATGCCGCTTTCCCCGAGGGGATGACAGGAGCCGAACGGAAATCTTCCACGCGCAGTTTCGCCGCCAGCCGTGGGGACTCGACACGCTCGGCAGTCTTGGCCCAGCTGCGGATGTCTGCGGCCACGAACGATTCGCCCCGGAGATCGATGATTCCACCGACCCCGAACGGAACGATGGTCTGTGTCCTGCGAACCTTGCGACGGATGTCCTTCACAGCGTTCACGCCCCCCTGACGACGACGAGGCAGTCGCGGTCGACATTGCGCATCGATTGGGCCGTCTTCCACAGGCCTTCCTGCTTGCCGAAGTCGGTCAGGAGGGAGCTGAATGTGCGGCCCTGGGGACGGTAGTACAGTCGGCCACCCTCGCCCCGCGCATTCTCCGCCTCCTGCTGCCACTCGTCGATCAGCCTGTCCAAGTGCTCCGCCGTGGCTTCGGCCTCGTCCGGGTCGGCACGCCGCACGTGGTCGACGACGAGATCCCGTATCCGGGCGACCTCGTCCATGTGCTCCAGGATCTCCCCGGCCTTGTTCTCGGCGGCGAGCCCGATCCCGTGGCGCACGAGGATGGTGAGCACGGCGTGCAGGGCGCGATCGCGGGACGGGAGCGACCACGGGGTGACGCTGGTGGGTTCGACATGCCGGTAGAGCGAACGGTGGTAGATGCCGAACGACTCGTAGTGGGAGCGGTCGCGAGGCTTGGTCGATCGGAACAGCGTGACGATCAGTCCCGGTACGTGGCGTCGGCCCACACGACTCGTGGCCTGGATGTACTCGGAAGTCGTCTTGGGCTGTCCGTTCATGAGCATCAGGCCGAGCCGGGGAACATCGACGCCGACCGACAGCATGTTGGTGGTGGCGAGGAAGGAGACACTGCCCCGTTCCCCGAACCGCCTACCCAGGCGATCGAGCAGCCGCGGTTGGTCGGCTCGCGGGACGTTGCTGGTGAGTTCGACCACCGAGTCGTCGTCCAGCCGGCGGCGTCGTGATTCGTCCTTGGTCAGGTGCTCCAGCCGGGCCGGGATGTCGTCCCTCGCGATCGTGACGGTCCGGCCGAGTTCCCTGAGGCTGTTGTGGTAGGCCACCATGGTCCAGTAGGCGTCCCGCCGTGTCTCGTCGTCTCCCAGGTCCACGGGCGCCTGGAGCCCGGCGGCGCCCACGTGGACGGTTGCCGTGGAAGCGGTGTGGCCCTGGGCCATGACGCCGACGTACAGGCGCCCGGGCTTCTCCTCGTCGGGTGAGGCGAAGTAGGAGCGGCCCGCCTCGAGACCTGCAGGTGGGAAGAGCTGAACGGGACGACCGTAGAGGCTTCGGATCTGGTCCTGCGAGCGCCGGATCGTCGCCGTGGACGCAATGACCTTCGGTGCCGTGCCCTGCCAGGAGCAGAGCTCGAGGACGGCGGCTTCATACAGGCCGACCGTGGACCCCAGGGGCCCCGCCAGCAGGTGCAACTCGTCCTGGATCACCAGGGACGGCGCCCGCCTGCCGTCCCTGCCGAAGAGGTTGCCGGCATCGGACTCCCAAGCCAGGCGGGCGAACTTGTCCACGGTGCCGAGCAGGAAGGTCGGCGGTTCCCGATAGATCTGCTCGTCCACCACGGAGACGGGCAGCCGGTCGTGGAAGACGCACGACCCCCGCGGACAGAAGAACCAGGTCTCACCACCCTCCGCGTGGATGCCGAAATCCTGGTTCATGCCGCTGCGTTCCGGGACGATCTCGGTACCGCACCAGGGGCAGCGCTCAAGCAGGAAGCGGTCGTCCGGTTCGGGCGACTGCTTCAGGTTGTCGAGTTCCTGCTCGGCGGCGGAGATCCTGTTCGGCGTCGTTTCCTGGCCGACCCAGAGCCCGATACTGATGGGTTCCTGCCCGAGGTCGTGGCCCAGCCCGCCGTCATGCCCGGCTCTGATGTACTCCAGCGCGCAGATCGCGGTGGCCGTGCGCTGGAACTGCTGCGTGGTCAACAGACTGAGCGTGTACCGGCTCAGGACCGCGGTGCCGCCGCCCGCAGCACCGTACTGGAGTCGACGGCGAAGGATCTCGAAACAGGCGGTGAGCAGGTAGGCCTCGGTCTTTCCGCCACCGGTCGGGAACCAGATGAGGTCGACCGTCCGTCGGTCTTTGTGATCCGGGATCACCAGGCTCTCGACCACGAGCAGGAAGTAGGCGAGCTGGAAAGGGTGCCAGGCGTAGTCGGTGGGAGGCTCGGTGAGCTCGACCACCTCGCTGTTCCTGCGCCTGCGACTGCCCGCCAGCTCGGGACGGCTGTGGAGCATCTGGAGTGCCATGGCCCGGTTGGCCAGGCGGAAGGCCTCCCGCGCCCGCACCCCGGTGGGTGTCGACGATGTGAGCGCGGTCACGCCGGAGTCCATCCGGTCGAGCGCCGCGCCGATACGGCCCAGCAGGCGCCCGGCTGGAGCACTGGCCCACCGCGGCAACGACTCGGCCTCGGACTGCTGAGTCTCGAACCACTTGCGATACCCGAGGACGAACGAGTTCAGCCCGTCTCGCAGATCCTCGACCGTGAGCTCGGGATCCGACAGGTGCGCGAGGTTGAGGATCGGCAGGTCTCGGGGACCGTCGGGCTTGATGTGCGCGACGATCTGCTCCGGCATGACCTCCGTACGGAGGGCGGTCACCGGGCCGGAATCGTCGTCCCACACGACGGCACATCCGTGGCCCACGGCGCGGGTGATGATGTGCCGGTACTGGACACGCAGCTCCTGCTCCTCCTCGTCCCGGCTGTTGAGGCGGGTACTCGGGTACTCGAGCACGGTGCCGTCTGCCGTGGTGGCGCGGAGGGAGACCTGGAAGAGCATCAGCTCCCGGTCCTTGTGACGACTCTCCTCCTCCTTGTGAGCGTTGGACAATACGCAGGTGACGAGATGCCCCGCGCCGAAGCTGCGCCAGCGGACGTGGAGCAGGCCGTGTCCGTCCAAACAGGAGATCGGCGACTCCGATCGGAGCTCCACGATCTCGGTCGTCGACAGCCGCCGCTGGCGCTTCCAGGTGCGCCGTCCGCCCTCCCGGAGGGTCGAGTAGCGCGAGGCCTCGCAGACGACCTCGATCCGACGGGCGTCGGTGAAGAAGGAGAAGCCGATCGATGAGGGGAGCCAGGCGTTGGCCTCGGCGACCGGATCGTCGGCGAAGCCGTCCTCCTCGCCCGACCCGGCCTCGGACTCGTCGAAACTCTCCTCCCCCTCGGCCACCGCATGTTCGAGCATGGAGGAACCACGTGGGTACAGCGTGCCCATCAGGTAGCGACGGTCCGGCGGATCGACGAGGTGTTCCTCCTCCTCGGGCGCGGGACCGACCAGTTGCCGGCGGAGATAGGACACGTAGGTGTCCCGGTGGGAGGCGAGTGACGGCTCGGCGTCGGTCACTTTTGTGCTCCCCCTCGCGTGATCACGGCCATTCCCAGATCCCCCAGCAACTTCCTGACGCCTGGTCGGCATGCGACCCAGAGCTGGGCGCGAGCCCTGGTCCAGGCGACGTAGAGCGCATCGAGCCGGCCGTCCAGGTGCTGGGGCTCGAGGTCGATCAGGCAGACGACGTGGTTCTCGTGCCCCTTGAAGTCGGCGACGGACGACCAGGTGAGCCGGTGCCTGGTACGCGCGGAGCCGACCACGTCGGTGAAGCGTTCGATCTTGGACGCACGCTGGGACAAGCGGGCGGAGCTCGACTCCCAGTCGCCGGCGACCGACAGTAGTGTGATGTCCTGTGGTGAGACCTCCTGCTGCAGGAGGTCGTTCACGTATGCATCGAGGAGCTCAGCCTCGTCCCGGACGTCCTGGACGTTCTGGAACAAGGGGCGCTCCCCTTCACCGGCCGAGGCGACACCCAGGTCGGCGCCCGTGTACGCCTGAACCTCCTTGACGATCTGCACGGTGTTTCGGCAGTTGCGCTTCATCGGCCCGTACACCGTGCCCATGCCGCGCAGGTAGTCCCACGCCTCGGGGTCGAAGGTCGTCGGAGCGAGCAGCTGGTTGTTCTGGTCCAGCATGAAGGTCCATCGGCCTTGTTCGAGCCCGCGCGCCGACAGGCCGTCCAGGACACCGAGACCGTCGAAGGTCATCAAGTCCTGGGCCTCGTCGACGATCAGGTGATCGAAGGTCCGACCCTGGACCTCCGCCAACCGATCGAACGGCAGTACGGTGACCGGGTGATCGGAGAGGATGCCGGCCAGGTGGGTCGTCAGGGTGGGGCTCACGGCGGTGAAGAGAACGCTGCCGGTGGTGGAGCTGCGTCGCGCGGCCTCGGCCGCCAGGAATGTCTTCCCGGTGCCGGCGCCTCCGGTCCAGACGAGACGGGGATTCGACTCCAGCTCGTCGAGTCTGTCCAGTTGCTCTTCGGTGAGGCGCTCGAAAGCCACTTCCAAGTGCGTCAGTCGGGCGCGTAGGTTCGGGACGAGGTCGAAGTCCGGGCGAACCGCCTTGAGTATCTTCTCGCGCAACGGCGCCGGTACGGGGGTCTTCGCCCACCAATTGCGCGTGCGCCAGAAGCGAGTGGCCCGGGCGATGCCCTCGGCCAGCCCGCGCCCCCCGTCGTAGGCCTTGCTGCCCAGGTACTGTTCGGGTTCGAACTCGGTGGTCCTGGCGAGATCGACGTCCGGTGTGATCACCAGGTATCCGCTCGGGACCCCCAGCGTGCGCAGATCGCCGACCTGCTCGCCGAGCTGTCGCTCGAACGCATGCATGCCCCCGTTGGCCTGTGCGAAGGGGCTCTCGCCGCGGCGCTCGTCCGCACCGGCCGGTCCGTAGTACCACGTGCCGTCCCGTTGGCCGACCCTGCCGCCCTTGACCTCGATGAAGAGCAGCAGGTCCGGCATGATGACCACGAAGTCAATCTCACCGACGCGCTTACGGGCGTGTCGTGGGAGGTGGACCGAGTGCAGGGCGACGCTCTGGGCGTCCGGGATGGCCTTGAGCGCCGCGAAGACGCTGCGCTCCGCCCGGCTTCGCGTGCTGTTCGAGATCTCACTCGGGATGATCCGCATCAACTCTCCCCACCCTCACCAACTGATCTCAACATACCTACTTCCGGACTTCGAGTGCGGGCTGTGGCGCGGAGTCGCTGGCAGGATCGGTCGGTTGAGTGATGGACTACGGGCAGACACGGGCGAGCGGACAAGGCGATCATGGTGAACGGTGGTGCATCCGGTGAGCGCCAGCACGACGTCGACCGGGACTTCCTCGTCGGTCTGATCGGTCGGTTCGAGGCGGAAGGTGCGGACGCCAGGTCTGCGCTGGCACAGGTGGTGAGGGCCGCGCGCCTCGGCGAGGAGCAGGCTGTCGACCTGTGGCAGTCGGTCCTCAGAACCCGGGTGGACTCCTCCCTCGACGAGGGGGAGCGGTTCGGGGTCGGGCCGGCCGACCGGCCCGAGGCGGTGTCCGCCGGGGACATGGACGAAGCCGCCCAGTTCGGCCCGGCGAACGACGAGGAGGAGTCGCCGGACCTGGACCAGTTCAGGGGTACGGTACGTGTCCACGATCTGGAAGCGGCACGCCGCCTGGGCCGGGTCGTGCTCCGTGCGGATCGCAGGCGACCGAACCCGGACGCGCATCTGCTGAGCGCGGAGGAGGAGGTGGGACTCTGCCTTCTGTTCCGCGACGGCATCGCGTCGGGGGAAGACCTGCCGCAGGGCTACGTCGCCGCTCTCGCACGCGACGGCGAGCCCTATCAGGCCTTTTCCGCAATGATCGCCCACAATCGCAGGCTGGTCGTCAAGAGCGTTCTGACACTGGGGTACCGGGCGGATCACCCCGACCACGAGGATCTCGTGCAACACGGCGTGATCGGTCTGATCCGGGCCGTGGAGAAGTTCGACATCTCCATCGGGTGCAAGTTCTCGACCTACGCGACCTGGTGGATCCGTCAGCGCATCACTCGCGCGGTGGCCGATGAAGGGTCGGCCATCCGGCTTCCGGTCCACATATGGACCGAGATCGAAAGACTCCGGCGGAGGGAGCGGGAGTTCGTCGAGCGAGGGGTCCGGCCGACCGCCCTCGACCTCTCGCTCGCATGTGCCCTGTCCCTGGAAAAGGTGACCGAGTACCTGAGGCTCGGTCGAAGGACGGTCTTCTCGATGGACCAGCCCGTCGGTGACGTGACGCTCGGGCAGCTGATGGTCACCGACACCGCATCGGTCCCAGGACCGGAGCACGCACTGTGGGCGCGGTTCCAGCGACAGGAACTCCTGCAGTGGTTCGAGGACTGCGGGCTGGGGGACCGGGACCGCGAAGTGCTGTTCCTGAGGTTCGGGTTCGTCGACGGACGACAGTGGACCTTGGACGACATCGGCAAGCGGTTCGAGGTCTCACGCGAACGCATTCGGCAGATCGAGAGCAGGGCGCTGAAGGACATCGGGATCCTGCTCGGCTTGCTGCCGGACAACGCTGCCTCCGCGCGCCGGCGGTTGAAGGCGGCCGCGAAGCGAGCGGCCCTCGAAAAGTCCGCGCGAGGTGGGACGCGGGGGCGCTGCGGCACGGTCCGCAAGGTGGAAGCAAAGCACAGTTCCGAAGGGAGAGGGGGAACGGTGACCTCGAAGGAGATCGAGCCCGGTCCGAAGACGGCCTGGCCGGCAGGCGAGCGCGGTGTCGATGCCGAGGACCTCAGGGTCTCGATGTCGCCGACCACGGTGGCGGGTTCTTCGGGTGGCACCGGTGTGCCGCCTGTGTGGTACCACCGTCCCGGTCACAAGGACGGCGGGCGGGAGTTCGGCAACGCGGCTGCCTTCGCCTTCGAGGCGGATCTGGAGGTATTGGCACGCGAAGCCACGCAGAACAGCCTGGACGAGCGTGATCGGCGGAACGACCACCCGGTGAGGGTCCGCTACACGCTCCACGAGCTGGCCGGGGAACATCTGGCCCGATTCCGCGACGCGATCCGTTGGGACGACCTCAGGCCGCACTACGAGGCCGCCGCTGCACAGGACCAGAAGGTCGGACGTGTCATCAGCACAGGCTTGCGTGAGATGTGCGAGCGGGAACGGCTGGTCCTGCTCCGCATCGACGATTACAACGCGAGCGGCCTGACCGGGGACGACTACGAGGACGGCCGGTTCGCCGCAGTGGTGCGACGCCAGCTCGACAGCCGGAAAGCGGATGCCTCGGCCGGTGGATCGTACGGCCTGGGGAAGGCGACCCTGTGGGCCACCAGTCGGCTCGGCCTCGTGCTCATGAACTCGACGCTCTCCGAACCGCACGAGGGACGCACCAGGCGTCGACTGATCGGACGGCTCGACCTGCCTTGGCGGGAAGTGGCCGGTGAGAGATTCGCGGGACCCGCCTGGCTGGGACAGCCCGACCCCGCGGCGGAGAACACGAGCGTCGTCCGCTCCTGGTGGGCGGACGAGGAGACGACCGAACGACTGCACCTCACCAGGGAGCACGACGAACCCGGGACGTCCTTCCTCATCGTGGGAGCGCATGACGTGGCCAGCCTCGTCGGTGCCCGACCGGACGGTGACGGCGACCCGAGTGACGACGAGGACAGTGTGGAGCGCATGCATCAGCGTCTGGTCGGCGCGCTGGGGCGCAACTTCTGGGCCGCGATGACGGCGGGAGGGGATCGTCCGCCTCTTCTGGAGGCGTCGGTCCGAACGCTGCGCAACGGTGTGCCGCACATCGCGGAGGAGCGGGTCGATCCCCGACTGCACCAGCCCGCTCGTACCCGCGCGCTCCAGGCATTCCTGGCCGGTACCACGGTGGACCGGCTCACCGCTGCGGGGCAGGTGGCTCTGACCACAGTGCGCTTGAACCTCCCCGAGCGGGAGGGGCTCGCCGGCACCGCAGGCGAGCATCGGGCGGTGCTGCTGGTCACCGATGCCACGGACGCAGACGGCAGGATCAACCAGGTGACCGCGATGCGCGGGAACCGGATGACGGTCAGGACGAGCCGGGTGCCGGGGCTCCCGGTCGGGACCAACCCGTTCCAGGCCGTGCTGCTCGCGGGCCGGGCGGCAGGGGGAGGCGCACCGTTCGCCGTCCAGGCGGAGGAGTTCCTGCGTGCTTCGGAGCCGCCGGAGCACAACAAGTGGGGCCAGACCGACGAACTGAGAACGCGTTACTCGCCGTCCGCGCACCGTCGGATCGCGGCCATGACATGGGAGATCAACAAGGCGGTGCAGCAGCTCGTGGCGGTCGCCGGAAGGGAAAAGCGGAACGGCACGAGCAGGGTGAGCAAGCGACTGAAGATCTCGGGGAAGCCCGCCGCCAAGGTCAGAGGTGCGGTGACGCCGCCCAGGCTCGACGATCTGGAAACCCTCATCGACTCCTCCGGCGCCTGGCAGATCACCGCGGTGGTCAAGGTGCCGCCGGGGGAGGAGGCGTGGGCCATGAGGCCCGTGGCGAAGGTGGAAGTGCGTTCCGGACCACGTCCGCTGGTGCGCTGGTCCGAACTGGCCGCCGTCAGCAACTGCGAACTGGTGGACAATGTCCTGCACTTTGCGGCAGGTACGCGTCGTGCAGTGTTCCGCGGCGTCACCGACGTATCGACGCATCCGGTACGAGCCGGGCTCGCCGGACTCGTCGTCGAACTTCAGGAGAGCAAGGAGGCCGAGGCATGAGGGCCTATGCCTACCCCCGGTTGACCGGTCGGGTGACGGCCAGGATCACGGCGGTTCGGCTGCGCGGTCCGGGCGACAGCCGGGAACACCTGGAGTCCCGTGGGTGGTCGGTGGTCGAGCAGGTCGTCGCGCTCGGCATGGCGGAGCGGGACGACTGGCACACGGCCAGGCTCTCACTGGCGGTGACGGTGCCCGCGCGGGAGATCGGGGTGAAGAAGCACTGGTCCGACGTCACCGTCGTCGCCGTACTCACCGAGGGGACCACGAACGCCCGGACGGTGGCCCGGTTGACGGCCGGCACCGATGGAAGCCAGGAATGGACCGGCGACATTGAACTCGACCGGGACAGCCACGTCGACCGGGCGTCCCTCGCCGTCTACGTGGTTGCCACGGCAGGAGGCGTGGACGGCAGGATCATCGGGTCCACGGAGCAGGAGTGGCTCATCGACGTGACCTCCGAAGCGCCGTTGAGGGACCGTCAACTCGATGTCACGGCCGTGAGCTTCGCCCGCGGCAAGGAGTGGTTGAGGCCCTTCAGGGAAGTTCCCTGGGTGGTGGATATTTCTGGACGAATGCCCGCAGTGCGTCTGAATTCTGACTTCGAGGGGTTCGCAGCACTCGTCCAGAGCCCGGGTTCGAAGATGGAGACCATGCTGGGCGAGATGCTGCTGGCGCAGATGTGCGCGGAGGTATGGACGGCGGTGTTCCATACTGCCATCGGAGACCTGGAGTTCGAGGAGGACGGGACCCCGCTCTTCCCGCCGGATTGGCGGGGCGCGGTGCTCCGCGAGATGCTTCCGGACATCCTTCCCGGGCGATCGGCCGAGACGGCCCTGCGAGAAGTCCACAACAGGCGGATCGGCGAGGGGGGCTGGACCGATCTGCAACCGCGGATTCAATACGCCGCAGCTCGTCGCGCCGATGTGCCCAAGGCTTTGACCACTGTTGTCCGTGATATCGAACGATTCGAGCAGGAGACCCACGCGTGACCTCCCGACCTGAGCACTTGCCGGAGCGACTCGCTCTGATCTCGGATGCGCAGGCCGCCGAGTACCTGACGGCGGGAGTGCTCGAAGGGGTGGACGATGTCCGTTCCATCGCCCTGAACAAGGTGGCGGAGCCGCTGCCCGGTGATGACGTGCGAGCGGAGTTGTACCGTGTGCGGGATCTGATCGACGACGCGATGGACATGTTCCGCTCCGAACGGCCGACCGCGGCGGACGCGTGGTTGGCGCCGAGACTCCATGAAACGCTTCGACTGACTCGTAGGGAGGCCGCTGAGAAGGGATTCTGGACCTACCTGGCCCTCGGAGTGGCGCCCGACTACGTCGTGTGGCGTCACCTGCCCGACCCGAGGGCCGACGGGACGCCCCGTGCCGTGGCCCGGGACAGGTTCGTCGGTCCGCACTACAAGCAGGCGTTCGCCAGGCTCTGGTGGACCGCCGAGTTGTTCCGCGACGGCCCGGACTACCGACCCGTTGTCGTCGCCTGCGGCAACCAGGACATGCTCAACTCCGCGGTGCGCCTCGATGTCATCGACCACCGCCCGACCGCTCAGGCCCTGGTCCGACTCCTGGAGCGGGGGACGGTGCGGACAGGGCGGGAGGTCAATGCGTTGATGCCGGCGATCAACGCCGCAGCGGCCACCCTGATGTACGACGTCATCGCCCCTGACGCTGATCGTGACGCAGATGCCTTGCGCGAATGGATCGAGGGAGCGGCCTCGGCTCTTCCTGTTCCCCGGAACACCTTGCCGGGCGGACCCGAGGAGGAGCGGGTCCCGGACGGCGCGGTGCGGCATCTGGTCGCCCAATTCGAGGATCTGTTCTCCGACGTCTCGGTCAGGGGGCGGACTTCCGACGAGCCCGGCTGACCTTGTGGCTGTCCTCGGGGCATCGGGTCCGGTCACCGCATCCGATGTCACGGAGGCGGGCGGTCAGGTCGTCACTGACCTCCGGCCAGGTCGTCGAGTCCGCCAATTGGGCGTCCGAGGGGGCAGCGCCGCACAGCGCATGGCTCAGCACGTGCATCCCGAGCAGGGGCGGCACGGCGTTTCCGACCTGTTGAGCCTGGTCCTTGCCCGACCAGGGGAAGTTGTGCGGGAAGGTCTGCAGCACTCCGGACTCGGCGATCGTGAAACGATCGAATTTGTTCTCTTCGTAATCTTTTTGTGTCCGGTAGATTTTGTTGCGGGTCACCTTTCCGGTAACGGTGAAGGCGGGCTCGGAGGAAAGTCGCCTACCGCGTTTCTTTGGGTTGCCACTGGAACCGTAATTGGAAACGACGAAGAACTTCGTCCGGCCCTTGGAGTGGAACCTGGACATGTCGACCGACGATCCTGGCAGCACGCCAGTGGCATCGAGCGCCTCTGCCATGGAGACCCAGTTGTCTGCGGGACGGGAATCGATCGTGAACGCCTCTTCCTGGCCTGCCCTGCCCCTTCCGCGACGTACGTCGAAGGAACGGTGCGTCGTGCTGGGCCGTGAGACAGGACCGGAGCCCACGAGGCGCGCGATGAGCACCGCTCGAGTGCGTGTCTGCGGGACCCCGAACTGCTCGGTCTTCAGCTCCCAGCAATCCGCCTCGTATTTGACGCCTCCGAGCCGTCCTTCCCCACTGCGCAGAAGTTGGGCGTAGACGTCCCACAAGGGCAGTACCGCGGGCACCTGTTCCAGGACGATCACCCGATAGGGGTCACGGTCCTCGGTCTCTATTGCCTTGAGCAGCCAGCGGAGGGGTTCCAGGACCAGTGCGGTGCGTGGATCCACGTTCAGGGAGTGCAGATCCTCGTCGATCAGGGCTTCGTCCTCGCCGGAGACGAGTCGGCGAATGAACTCCTTCACCGTGTCGAGCGCTGCCCTTCCGGCACCACGCCCCGCCACGGAGAAGGACTGACAAGGGGGGCCGCCGGCCAACACGTCCACCGACCGAGGGATCTCGTCGAAGCGTTTCTGGCGCATGACGCTGACATCGGCGTGGAACGTCGGCAGGCCGGCGGCATAACGGGTTTCGCAGGCGTTCCGATCCCACTCGATGCCGACGCTCTTGTACCCCAGGAAGTGCGCGGCCACATCGAGACCGCCGGGACCCGCGAAGAGGTCCAGGATGCGGACTCCATCGAGAGGGTCGATCTGCGTTCCCGGGCTGCTCATGGGGCTGAAGTCTATCCGGCCGCTGCGAGGCCGCCGCCGGTGCTTCGATCGGTTGGTCGTGAGCACGGAAGTGCGATGAGCGTCAGGTGCCCTTGGCCCGCCGATTCGGCAGTTCCGGGGCCGCTGCTCCGTGCGGTGTCCCCCTGCCGCGGCGGTGTCGTCCTCGGGCCGAGGGGTTCGTACGAGGAGCCGTGCGAGCCGCCTTCTCCTCTTCCACAGCCGTGGCGACCGTGCGCGCGACGGCGTCCGGTGACTCGTGTTCCCAGAAGCGCATGACCGTCCAGCCCTCGGACACCAGCTGGGCGTTCGTCTCCAGATCCCGTGCGATGTTGCGGTCGAGCTTCTGCCGCCACCATTCCGCGTTCGCCTTGGGGCTCGTGGCGTGCTCCGGACAGCCGTGCCAGAAGCAGCCGTCGATGAGAACGGCCAACCTGGCTCGCGTGAACGCGATGTCGATCTTGCGGCGGCGCATGCCGGGCACGGGAAAGTGGGTGCGATATCGGTAACCCGAGGCATGGAGGATCTTTCGTACCGCTTGCTCGGCCGCTGTGTCGCGGCTGGTCTGGCGACTCATCCGGGTCGAGACCGCAGGGCTGGAGGGCAGTACAGCAGGCATGCCTCCATTGTCCCGTTCTCGTGAGGTGTATCGGTACCGTGTGTCCGCCTGCCGGGGCGAGGGCGGCGTCACTGCACGACGCTTGCAAGGTTTCCCCAGGCCGCTTCTCCGGCAGCGCCTTCCGGTGTGGCCGTTGGCTGTGCCCCGTGATCACCGCGATGCCGCACCCCGCTGTCGCCTGCGTGATCGCGAAGCAGACCGCCGCGGCGGCGGGGCCGAGCGGGCAGGTGCAGGCCGAGGCTGAGAGAGCGGGGCGGGGGCCGGAGGCGCAGGCCGAGGGCTGAGAGAGCGGGGGACCGGCGTCGGCGAGGGTGCCGCCGACGATGATCTACCAGAGGATTCTGAGGTTGATCACGCCCGAGCAGAGGGAGTCCGTCTGCGCGACTTTCTCGGCGGGCAGTCTATCCGTGCCCCGGGGGCCGCTCAGCCCGCGACTGACCGGACGCAGAGCCGGTCCCAGGTCCCTGACACCGGCGGATTCCTGCGCTGTGGCGGAGAAGATCCGAGGGGAGGCGTGTGCAGTCAGCTCTTGGGTGGCAGCAAGGCCGCGAGCTGCCGCAGCCCGTACAACTACGTCTGCGGGGCGGCGGCCGTTGTGCCATCAGCGGCGCTCGCGGAGGAGGCGGCGGTCTTCCCCCACTTCGTGATCACCCCGGAGAGGAAGGGCGGCGGCGGGTGGGACCGTTCCAGCGTCGTTCTGGTTTGGGAATGGGCTGATCGTGTGGCGGCGGCCGAACCGGCGGCCTGATCGGCTCGTTACGTGGCGGCAACCGCCTGGTGCGGCAGGATGGGCGCATGTCGAACCGCCTCGCGAACGAGACCTCGCCGTACCTGCTCCAGCACGCCGACAACCCGGTCGAGTGGTGGCCGTGGTCGCCCGAAGCGTTCGCGGAGGCGCGCGAGCGCGGGGTGCCGGTGCTGCTCAGCGTCGGTTACTCGAGTTGCCACTGGTGCCATGTCATGGCGAGCGAGTCCTTCGAGGACGAGCTCGCTGCCGCCTACATGAACGAACACTTCGTCAACGTCAAGGTCGACCGCGAGGAGCGCCCCGACGTCGACGCCGTCTACATGGAGGCCGTGCAGGCGGCGACCGGGCAGGGCGGGTGGCCCATGACCGTGTTCCTCACGCCCGACGCCGAGCCCTTCTACTTCGGGACCTACTTCCCACCCGAGCCCCGGCACGGGATGCCCTCCTTCATGCAGGTCCTCGAAGGCGTGCGGGGTGCCTGGGTCGGGCGGCGCGAGGAGGTCGGGGAGGTCGCGCAGCGGATCGTGCAGGACCTGGCCGGGCGGCAGCTGGACTACGGGAAGGCCGGGCTGCCGGGGCCGGAGGAGCTGGGGCGGGCGCTGCTCGGGCTGACGCGGGACTACGACGCCGCGCGCGGCGGGTTCGGCGGGGCGCCGAAGTTCCCGCCGTCCATGGTGCTGGAGTTCCTGCTGCGCCACCACGCCCGTACGGGGTCCGAGGGGGCCCTGCAGATGGCCGCCGACACCTGTGAGGCGATGGCCCGCGGCGGGATCTACGACCAGCTCGGCGGCGGGTTCGCCCGGTACTCCGTCGACCGGGAGTGGGTCGTGCCGCACTTCGAGAAGATGCTGTACGACAACGCGCTGCTGTGCCGGGTGTACGCGCACCTGTGGCGGGCGACCGGTTCGGACCTCGCGCGCCGCGTCGCGCTGGAGACCGCCGACTTCATGGTCCGCGAACTGCGCACCGAGCAGGGCGGTTTCGCGTCCGCGCTCGACGCCGACAGCGAGGATCCGGACAGCGGCCGGCACGTGGAGGGCGCGTACTACGCCTGGACGCCCGCGCAGTTGGCCGAGGTGCTGGGCGAGGAGGACGGCGAGCTGGCCGCCGCGTACTTCGGGGTGACCGAGGAGGGGACCTTCGAGCACGGGAAGTCAGTGCTGCAACTGCCGCAGGACGGGCCCGTCGTGGAGGCCGCGCGGATCGCGTCCCTCAGGGAGCGGCTGCTGGCCGCCCGAGGCCGGCGGCCCGCGCCGGGGCGCGACGACAAGGTCGTGGCCGCCTGGAACGGGCTGGCGATCGCGGCGCTGGCCGAGTGCGGGGCCTTCTTCGAGCGGCCTGACCTGGTGGAGCGGGCGATCGAGGCCGCCGACCTGCTGGTACGGGTCCACATGGACGGCAGGGCCCGGCTGGCGCGTACCAGCAGGGACGGGCGGGCCGGGGCCAACGCGGGGGTGCTGGAGGACTACGGGGACGTGGCCGAGGGCTTCCTGACGCTGGCCTCGGTGACCGGTGAGGGGGTGTGGCTGGAGTTCGCCGGGTTCCTGGTCGACCTGGTCATGGCCCGGTTCACCGCCGAGGACGGGTCCCTGTACGACACCGCGCACGACGCGGAGCAGCTGATCCGCCGGCCGCAGGACCCCACCGACACGGCGGCCCCCTCGGGCTGGACGGCGGCGGCCGGTGCGCTGCTCTCGTACGCCGCGCACACCGGCTCGCAGGCGCACCGGACGGCGGCGGAGCGGGCGCTCGGCGTGGTGCATGCCCTGGGACCGCGTGCCCCGCGCTTCATCGGGCACGGGCTGGCGGTCGCGGAGGCGCTGGTGGACGGGCCGCGCGAGGTGGCGGTGGTCGGGCATCCGGAGGATCCGGCGACGGCCGCGCTGCACCGGACGGCGTTGCTGGGGACGGCTCCGGGGGCGGTGGTGGCGGCCGGTCTGCCGCGTGCGGCGGACGGCAGCGGCGGCGAGTTCCCCCTTCTGGCCGAGCGCACACTCGTGCGCGACCTTCCGACGGCGTATGTGTGTCGACATTTCGTCTGCGCGCGGCCTACGACCGAACTGGTCGAGCTGGCCGAGCAGTTGGGTGTGGTTCGCCCCTGATTCTGCGGGAGTGCCGTCAATTCCGGTTGCCGTCCGGTGCGTGGGAAACGTGGTTTTTATCCGGGCGGCTCCTGGGTTTCGTCTTCGCTGCCTAGTCTCGTGTCCTGGGGAGTCGCCGAGACCGCGCACCGGGGGGTGCGCGCGTGGGGGAAGCGGAGCCGGCGGGCCGGGGGGCCGTGCCGTCTCCGGGGGGTTGTGATCGCCGCCTGGGGTTGCGGCATGTCTGTGGGGGGCAGTTTGTTCACGTCCGTGCTGGTTTCCGCTATTTCTGTGGCGCTCTTCTGGATGGCCGCCTTCACGCTGTGGTGGCAGATGCACGCGTGGCGGACGCCCGAGACGCTCGCCTCGACGCGCTTCGACCGGCCCGACGGCGGCGGCCGGCTGGCCTTCTCGCTGCTGCTGCCGGCCCGCCACGAGCAGGCGGTGCTGGAACACACCATCGACCGGCTGCTCGAATCGAGCCACACCGACTACGAGATCATCGTCATCGTCGGCCACGACGACCCGGAGACCGCGGCGGTGGCCGGGCGGGCCGCCGCCCGCGCGCCCGAGCGCGTACGCGTCGTGGTCGACCACAACGCGACCAAGAACAAGCCGAAGGCCCTCAACACCGCCCTGCCGCACTGCCGGGGCGACATCGTGGGGGTCTTCGACGCCGAGGACCAGGTCCACCCCGAGCTGCTCACCCACGTCGACCACGCCTTCCGCGCCACCGGGGCGGACGTGGTGCAGGGCGGGGTGCAGCTCATCAACTTCCACTCCAGCTGGTACAGCCTGCGCAACTGCCTGGAGTACTTCTTCTGGTTCCGCTCGCGCCTGCACCTGCACGCGGAGAAGGGCTTCATCCCGCTGGGCGGCAACACGGTCTTCGTGCGCACCGGGGTGCTGCGGGAGGCCGGCGGCTGGGACCAGGACTGCCTGGCCGAGGACTGCGACCTCGGGGTGCGGCTGTCCTCGGTCGGCAAGAAGGTGGTCGTCGCGTACGACTCCGACATGGTCACGCGGGAGGAGACCCCCGGTTCGCTGATGAGCCTGCTCAAGCAGCGCACCCGCTGGAACCAGGGCTTCCTCCAGGTCTACCGGAAGAAGGACTGGCGGCAACTGCCCGGCCGGGGCCAGCGCTGGCTGGCCCGGTACACCCTGATGACGCCCTTCATGCAGGCCGCCTCCGGGGTGATCATCCCGGTGAACTTCGCCGTGGCCCTCTTCCTCGACGTGCCGGTCGGCGTCGCGATCATCACCTTCCTGCCCATGATCACGGCGATGGTGACCTTCGTCTTCGAGATCGTCGGGCTGCACGACTTCGGCCGCCAGTACGGCCTGCGCGTGCGCTTCGTGCACTACCTCAAGCTCATCGTGGGCGGCCCCTTCTACCAGGTGATGCTGGCGGGCGCCGCGATCCGTGCGGTCTGGCGCGAGCAGCGCGGCCGCAACGAGTGGGAGCTGACCAGCCACACCGGTGCCCACCTGACCTCCGCCACCCCGACCCGAGAGGACAGCCACCGGTGACCGCCACCCTGCCCACGGCCACTGATCCCCAGCCGGCCGGTACGGACGACGCCGCCACCGCCGCCGCCTGCGCACCGGCGCCGGCCACCGCCCACCTGCCCGTCCGGCCCCTGCCCGGCGGCCGGGGCGGCGGGCGGGGCGGCGGCCCCGGGGTGCGTCCGGCCGCGCCGGACCGTCCGGTGGTGCGCTTCCGCTCCTCCCGTCCGGACCTGCTGCTCTGCGGTGCGGTCCTGCTGGCGGTGGTCCTCGTACAGGGCTGGAACATCACGCACTTCCCGACCCTGAGCGACGACGAGGGCACCTACCTCGCCCAGGCGTGGGCCGTCCAGCAGGGCGACGGGCTGGCGCACTACACGTACTGGTACGACCACCCGCCGCTGGGCTGGATACAGATCGCCGGGCTGACGTACCTGCCGTCCCTGTTCGTGCCCGACTGGATGACGGTCGCGCCGATGCGCTTCTCGATGCTGGCCGTCTCCGCCGCGAGTGCGGTGCTGCTGTACGTCCTGGCGCGCCGGTTGTGGCTGCCGCGGTGGGCGGCGGGGCTGGCGATGGGGCTCTTCGGGCTGTCGCCGCTGTCCGTGGTGCTCCAGCGGGAGATCTTCCTCGACAACCTCGCCGTGATGTGGATGCTGCTGGCCTTCTGCCTCGCCGCGTCGCCCAGCCGGCACCTGTGGCACCACTTCGGCGCGGGGCTGGCGGCCGCCACCGCCGTCCTGACCAAGGAGACGATGCTGGTGGTGCTGCCGGCGCTGCTGGTGACGATGTGGCGCCACAGCCACCGGGACACCCGCAAGTTCGCCGTGACCGGGGCGGTCACCGCCTGTGCGCTGATAGGGCTCTCGTACCCGCTGTTCGCCCTGCTCAACGACGAGCTGCTGCCCGGCGCCGGGCACGTGTCCCTGATCGACGGCATCACGTACCAGATGAGCCGGCCCGGTTCCGGCTTCATCCTCGACCCCGGTTCCGGCTCGCACGGGGTGTTCCGGTCCTGGCTGTACTACGACACGGTCCTGCCGCTCGGCGGCCTGGCCGGCGCCGTCCTGCTGCTGGTCACCCACCGCTGGTCGGTGACCGCCCGCGCGCTGGCGGGGCCGGCCCTGGCGGCCGTGCTGCTGGCCGTGGTCGCGATGCGCCCCTCCGGCTACCTGCCGGCGATGTACGTGATCCAGGCGCTGCCCTTCCTCGCCCTGGTCCTCGCCGCCGCCGCGGCGAGCGTCACGCACGCGGTACTGCGCCGCCGGCGCGCGCCGGGGGAGCGCCGGGGGCTGGTGTACGCGCGCCGGGCGCTGGTCGGCGTACTCGCCGCGGCGGCCGCCGCGTACGTGCTGCCGCGCTGGTACGAGGGCGACCGCACGGCCCTGACGGCCGACGCCAACGCCCCGTACCGGCAGGCGGCGGCCTGGCTCGGCCGGGAGGTGGCCGACCCGGCGGGCACCCGCGTCCTCGTCGACGACGCGCTCTGGCTGGACGCCGTCCACCAGGGTTTCGCACCCGGGGACGGCGCCATCTGGTTCTACAAGGCGGACCTCGACCCGGCCGTCACCCGGACCCTCCCGCGGGGCTGGCGCGACATCGACTACGTGGTCTCCTCGCCCACCGTGCGTCGCGACGCGGCGGACCTGCCCACCGTGAAGGCTGCTCTGGAGCATTCGACCGCGGTCGCCGTCTTCGGTACGGGCGAGGACCGCATCGAGATCCGCCGCACCGACCGCGAGAGTGGGAGCTGAACCACCATGAGCGAGGACCTGTGGCCCCCGCACGCCCTGGATGATCCGGAGGCCGACGCTCCGTCAGCGGCCGCCGCCGGGACGGTCACCCTGGTCATCCCGACCTTCAACGAGTCCGCCAACGTGGGCGAGTTGCTCGCCCGGCTGCGGGCCGCGGTGCCGGACCGGCCGCCCCGCGAGGTCCTGTTCGTCGACGACTCCACCGACGACACCCCCGCCGTCATCGAGAAGGCGGCCGCGGACTGCCCCTTCCCGGTGTCCGTCCTGCACCGCCGGAGCCCGGACGGGGGCCTCGGCGGGGCCGTCGTCGAGGGGATCGCCCGGGCCGGCTCCGACTGGATCGTCGTCATGGACGCCGACCTCCAGCACCCGCCCCAGCTGGTCCCCGAACTCGTCGGCGAGGGCGAGCGCACCGGGGCCGACCTCGTCGTCGCCTCCCGCTACCTGCCCGGCGGCAGCCGGGCCGGGCTCGCCGGCGGCTACCGCGTCGCCGTCTCGCGCGGCGCGACCTGGCTGGCCAAGGGGCTCTTCCCGCGCGCCCTGCGCGGCGTCAGCGACCCGCTGAGCGGCTTCTTCGCGGTGCGGCGTACGGCCGTCACCGGTGCGGCGCTCCGCCCGCTCGGCTACAAGGTCCTGCTGGAGCTCGTCGTCCGCTGCCGTCCCGAGCGGCGCGCCGAGGTCCCCTTCGTCTTCCAGGACCGCTTCGCCGGGGAGTCGAAGTCCACCGCCCGCGAGGGGATGCGGTTCCTGACGCACCTGGCGGCCCTGCGCTCGGCCGGCCCCCTCGCCCGCATGATCGGCTTCGGGCTCATCGGGCTCTCCGGCTTCGCCCCCAACCTGCTGGCGCTCTGGCTGCTCACCCACGCCGGGATGCAGTACCTGGCCGCCGAGGTGCTCGCCAACCAGGCCGGGGTGGTCTGGAACTTCCTGCTCATCGAGACCCTGCTCTTCCGCGACCGGCGCCGCCACCGCCACTGGGCGGACCGCGTCGCCCGCTTCGCGCTCCTCGCCAACGCCGACCTGCTGCTGCGCATCCCGCTGATCGCGCTGTTCGTGGGCCGCTTCGGCCTCGGCGTGCTGCCCGCGACCGCGCTCGCGCTGGTCACCACCTTCGTGCTGCGCTTCGCCGCCACCGAAGCGCTCGTCTACCTGCCGCGCGGGCCGCGCGCGGCGCGCACCACCGGGAGTTGAGCGCCACCACCAGGAGCCGAGCCGCACCGAAAGGACCCGTGTATGCGAAGGAAGATCCGACGGAGGGCGGGGCGCCGGGCCGCCCTGGCCGCCGTCGGCGCGATGACCGCCTCCCTCCTCCTGACCACACCCCAGCAGGCCGCGGCCGGACCGCCCAACCTGCTCACCAACCCCGGCTTCGAGACGGCCGGCGCGGCCGGCTCCGACATGCCCTCCTGCTGGTCCAGGTCGGGCTGGGGCGACAACGACTTCACCTTCGCCACCGTCGCCGACGCGCACGGCGGCACCAAGGCCATGAAGGTCTCCCTCACCCGCCGCGTCAGCGGCGACCGCAAGGCCCTGGTCACGGAGAACGCCGCCTGCGCGCCGACCGTCGTCCCGGGGAAGCAGTACGACCTGTCCGCCTGGTACAAGTCGAACACCCCCGACGTGTCGGTGACCGTGTTCCGCCACGACACCACCGCCGGCTGGCAGTACTGGACCGACCTGCAGAACCCGCCGGTCAGCGCCGCGTGGGCGCGCACGGAGGTCCGTACGCCGGCCGTCCCCCCGAACACCGACAGGATCGCGTGGGGGCTGTCGGTCTACGGCGTGGGCACCCTCACCACCGACGACTACGCGGTGGAGGAGGTGGGCGCGGCTCCGCCCCAGCCGTCCTGCACGGGCACGGCCGAGCAGTGCGCCAAGGGCAAGTGGGAGGTGATGGCGGCCCAGAACCCGGTGCGCTCGATGCACGCCGTCGTCCTGAAGAACGGCAAGGTGCTGCTGATCGCGGGCTCGGGCAACGACATCGCCCAGTTCAACGCGGGGACCTTCACCTCCGCCGTCTACGACCCGGTGGCCGGCAGCGTCAAGACGATCCCGACGCCCGTGGACATGTTCTGTTCCGGGCACGTGCAGCTGGCGGACGGCCGGGTGCTGGTCATGAGCGGCAACAAGGGCTACCCGTCCGCCGACGGCACGATCGGCTACCAGGGCCTGAAGGACTCGTACGTCTTCGACCCGGCCACCGAGAAGTACACGAAGACCAACGACATGAACGGCGGCCACTGGTACCCGTCCGCCACGATCCTCGGCAACGGTGACGTGATCTCCTTCGGCGGGCTGAAGGAGGACTCCACGGGCAACGTCACCGCGGAGAAGTTCTCGGCGGCGCAGGGCAGGTGGCTGCCGATGAACGAGGTCAACCAGACCTGGTCGTACTGGGGCCTGTACCCGTCCATGATCCTCATGCAGGACGGCCGGCTCTTCTACTCCGGCAGCCACACCTTCGGCAACGGCACCGCCGGCTCGGGCGCCTCGGTCTACGACTACGACGCGAACACCATCACCGACGTGCCCGGACTGCGCAGGAAGGACGAGCGGGACGAGTCGGCCAGCGTCCTGCTGCCCCCGGCGCAGGACCAGCGGGTGCTGACGGTCGGCGGCGGCAACAACGAGAGCAACCCGGCGGCCAACCGGCTCACCGACGTCATCGACCTGAAGAAGCCGAGCCCCGCCTACACCGCCGGCCCCGACCTGCCCCAGGGCCTGGTCGACACCGGCGCCGGCAAGCGCCCGCAGACCGGCGCCGAGGGCAAGATGTACGTCTCCGCGGTGCTGCTGCCCGACGGGAAGGTGCTGGAGACCGGCGGAGGCCTGCACGACCGGGCCGACCCGGTCTTCGAGGCCTCGTTCTTCGACCCGGCGAGCAACACCTACCAGGCGGGCCTGGCCACCGACCCGATCCCGCGCACGTACCACTCCGGGGCGTTCCTGCTGCCCGACGGCAGGGTCATGTCCGTCGGGGACAACCCCGGCAACGGCACCTACAACCACGCGGTGTCGGTCTACACCCCGCCCTACCTGTTCAAGGGGCCGCGCCCGCAGCTCACCTCGGTGATCGACACCGAGTGGGTGTACGGGGACACGCAGCGGATCACCGTGAACCGGCCCATCGCCAAGGCGGAACTGATCCGCCCCGCGGCGGTCACCCACTCCTCCGACCCCAACCAGCGGTTCGTGGACCTGCCGATGACGGTGGTCGACGGCACCACCATCGACCTCAACGTCACCAGCAACCCCAACCTGGCGCCGCCCGGCTGGTACATGCTCTTCGGCGTCGACGCGAACGGCGTCCCGTCGGTGGCGACCTGGGTCCACCTGGGCGGAGCACCCGCCCTGGCGGCTGCCGCGCAGCAGCCCCGGCCCGCCCCGCACGAGCACGCCTTCGCCGACCGGCTCGCGGCGCCCAAGCCCAACCCGGCGCAGCGGGAGGCGGCCCCGGTCGCGCCCACGGTGGCCGGCTGCGACCGGCACTACGGGACGGCGGGCGTGTGCGTACCGGGCGCCTTCCCGGCGGAGGTGAAGAAGACGACGCAGGCCCGCTGCGCGTGGCTGGCCGCCCACCGGTTCCCGCAGCGGATGAAGGTCAACGGCAGCGACCCGCTGCGCCTTGACGCGGACGGCGACGGCTTCACCTGCTGAGCCGCAGGCCCGCCGGACCCCCCGCCGCCCGCACGGCGGGGGGTCCGGCTGCGTCCGTCGCCGGTCGACGCAGGCGGCGTTGACGGCGGCCCGGTCGAGCCGGGGTGCGGGGCAAGGGAATTGCACCCGTTTGACGGCCCGGCGTCCCGGCTCCCCGGCGGGCCGGGCTCCTACGCTGAGCGCTGAGTTTTCCGGCCTGTCCCGTTCTGGTCGAAAGGTTCCGCGCCCATGCCCGAGACCGCTCCGCCCGCCCCGCTCGCTCCGTCCGCCCCGATTGCCGCGCCGGCCGTGCGCCGCAGGTGTCTCGCCGTGCTCCTGGCCTGCGCCCTGCTCGGTCCGCCGGTCCTCGCCGGGCAGGCGCAGGCCGCCGACGACGTCGGGAGCATCAGGGAGTACGCCACGCCCACGGCCGGCAGCGGTCCGGTCGGCATCACCGCGGGCCCTGACGGGAACGTGTGGTTCACCGAGAACGCCACCGACAGGATCGGACGGATCACCCCGCGCGGCCGGATCGAGGAGTTCGCGCTGCCCCGCCCCGGCGGCTTCCCGGACGACATCACCGCGGGGCCCGACCGCCGGCTGTGGTTCAGCGAGCCCGGCGGCAACCGCATCGGGCGGATCACCACGTCCGGCAAGGTCACCGAGTTCCCGCTGCCGCAGCCCGACAGCTATCCGGTCGGCATCACCGCGGGGCCCGACGGCAACGTGTGGTTCGCCGAGAACGGTACCGGCCGCATCGGGCGGATCACCCCGCGCGGCAGGCTCACCGAGTTCCCGCTGCCCGCCGGCGAGGGGGCGCCGTACCGGATCGCCAACGGCCCGGACGGGAACCTGTGGTTCACCGAGCCCGCCACCAACCGGATCGGGAAGATCACCCCGTCGGGCAAGGTCACCGGGTACGCGCTGCCGGCGGCGGAGGGCGCCCCCTTCAACATCACCCCAGGCCCCGACGGGAACCTCTGGTTCACCGACCCGACCGCCAACGCGATCGGGCGGATCACCCGGCACGGCAAGGTCACGATGTTCGCGCTGCCCCGCGCCGACAGCGGCCCGGTCGGCATCACGGCGGGCCCGGACGGGAACCTGTGGTTCGCCGAGTCCAACGTCAACCGGATCGGGCGGATCACCCGGCACGGCGAGGTCACCGAGTACCCGCTGCCCGCGTCCGGCGCGGACCGCACGCCCTTCCACATCACCGCCGGCCCCGACGGCCACCTGTGGTTCACGGAGCTGACCGGCGACCGGATCGGGCGGATCACGTCCGGCGGTCGCGCTGCCGGCCCGCACGGCCACCGCTGACGAGACGTCACGGCCGGCACCGCCTCACGCGGCCGACGCGTCACGGCGCCGGGCGACGGCGTACCGGTTACGCGTGCCGGTACGCGGCCAGCGAGATGCCGACGTAGTGGGCCACGAAGGCCGCGAGCGTCAAGGAGTGGAAGACCTCGTGGAAGCCGAAGAAGCGGGGGGAGGGGTTGGGGCGCTTCATCCCGTAGATGACCCCTCCCGCGCTGTAGAGCAGACCGCCGACGATCACCAGCACCAGGACGGCGACGCCGCCGGTGCGCATGAAGTCGGGGAGGAAGAAGACAGCCGCCCATCCCATCGCGATGTAGCAGGGGGTGTAGAGCCAGCGCGGGGCACCGACCCAGAAGACCCGGAAGGCGATGCCGGCCGCGGCCGCGATCCACACCGCCCACAGCAGCGTCCTGCCGGTGGAGCCGGGCAGCAGCAGGACGGTCAGCGGGGTGTAGGTGCCCGCGATGATCAGGAAGATGTTGGCGTGGTCGAGCCGGCGCAGGACGGCTTCGCCGCGCGGGCCCCACGTACCGCGGTGGTAGACCGCGCTGACGCCGAAGAGCAGGCAGGCGGTGAGGACGTACACGCCGCAGGCCACCCGGGCCCGCGTCGAGTCGGTGAAGGCCATCAGCACCAGGCCGGCGACCACCACGGCGGGGAACATCCCGAGGTGCAGCCAGCCGCGCATGAGCGGCTTCTCCTCCAGGGCGGTCTCGGCCGCTTCCAGGGCCTGGACGACAGGGGAGGCCTCGGCGGCCGGGGCGGCGGCGGCGTCTGAAGTCATGGTCCACATGCTACCTACGGGCCCGTAGCTTTCCGCGGGCCCTCTTTACGGAAGATTGACGGACGTGGCGATGCTCACGTGAGAGGCCCCCTGGACATATGCGCACATCCACCGGATGATCAGATGAGTGCGGTCGGCACCGGATGAGCGGAGCGCGAAGCGTCCGGGTCGCAGCCCCCACGGGGCATACACCAAACAAACCCCTCAACAAGGAGCAATCGTGGCGCGCGACAACGCGGCTCCCACTTCCGTCCCGACGACCCACCGGGAGCTCGTCTCCTGGGTGGAGGAGATCGCAGCCCTGACCCAGCCGGACCGCATCGTCTGGTGCGACGGCTCCGAGGCCGAGTACGAGCGCCTGTGCGAGGAGCTCGTCGCGAAGGGCACGTTCAAGAAGCTCGACGAGACCAAGCGCCCGAACTCCTACTACGCCGCCTCCGACCCCTCCGACGTCGCGCGCGTCGAGGACCGCACCTTCATCTGCTCCGAGAAGGAGGAGGACGCCGGCCCGACCAACCACTGGAAGGCTCCTTCCGAGATGAAGGAGATCTTCGCGGGCGAGCAGGGCATCTTCCGCGGCTCCATGAAGGGCCGGACGATGTACGTCGTCCCCTTCTGCATGGGCCCCCTCGGCTCCGACCTCTCCGCGATCGGCGTCGAGATCACCGACTCCGCCTACGTCGCGGTCGCCATGCGCACCATGACCCGCATGGGCAAGGCCGTCCTCGACGAGCTCGGCACCGACGGCTTCTTCGTCAAGGCCGTCCACACCCTCGGCGCTCCGCTCGCCGAGGGCCAGGACGACGTGCCGTGGCCGTGCAACACCACCAAGTACATCTCGCACTTCCCCGAGACCCGCGAGATCTGGTCCTTCGGCTCCGGCTACGGCGGCAACGCCCTGCTCGGCAAGAAGTGCTACGCGCTGCGCATCGCCTCCGTCATGGCGCGCGACGAGGGCTGGCTCGCGGAGCACATGCTGATCCTCAAGCTCACCCCGCCGCAGGGCGAGGGCGAGGCCAAGTACGTCGCCGCCGCGTTCCCGAGCGCCTGCGGCAAGACCAACCTGGCGATGCTCGAACCGACCATCCCCGGCTGGACGGTCGAGACCATCGGCGACGACATCGCCTGGATGCGCTTCGGCGAGGACGGCCGCCTCTACGCGATCAACCCCGAGGCCGGCTTCTTCGGCGTCGCCCCCGGCACCGGCGAGCACACCAACGCCAACGCCATGAAGACGATGTACGCCAACACCGTCTTCACCAACGTCGCGCTCACCCCCGACGGCGGCGACGTGTGGTGGGAGGGCATGACCGAGGAGCCCCCGGCCGAGCTCATCGACTGGAAGGGCAACGCCTGGACCCCGGAGTCCGGGACCCCGGCGGCCCACCCGAACGCCCGCTTCGCGGTCCCGGCCGCGCAGTGCCCGACGATCGCCCCCGAGTGGGAGGACCCCAAGGGCGTCCCCGTCTCCGCGATCCTCTTCGGCGGCCGCCGCGCCTCCGCGGTGCCGCTGGTCACCGAGTCCTTCGACTGGAACCACGGCGTCTTCATCGGCTCGAACATCGCCTCCGAGAAGACCGCCGCCGCCGAGGGCAAGGTCGGCGAACTGCGCCGCGACCCCTTCGCGATGCTGCCCTTCTGCGGCTACAACATGGGCGACTACATGGCCCACTGGGTCAAGGTCGCGGCCGACAAGGACCAGGCCAAGCTCCCGAAGATCTACTACGTCAACTGGTTCCGCAAGAACGACGCGGGCAAGTTCGTGTGGCCCGGCTTCGGCGAGAACAGCCGCGTCCTGAAGTGGATCGTCGGCCGCCTCGACGGCACCGCCGAGGGCGTCGAGACCCCCATCGGCGTCCTGCCGACCAAGGCCGCCCTGGACCTCGACGGCCTCGACATCGCCGACGAGGACCTCGACTTCCTCCTCACCGTCGACAAGGAGGTCTGGCGCGAGGAGGCCGCCCTGGTCCCCGAGCACCTGAACACCTACGGCGACCACACCCCCAAGGAGCTGTGGGACCAGTACCACGCGCTCGTCGAGCGCCTGGGCTGACCGCCTGACCGGCCGGCCGCCCGCCCGGCGACCGGCCCGCCCTGGCACGACAGGGCACACGAACGTGGGAGTCCCCGACCAAGGTGCTCCCGCCGCTGTGGGAATCCCCGACCAGGGCTTTCCACCGCAGCACACGCCTGACCGACGACCGGCCACTGTCCCGGCCGCCGTCCGTCCCATGGGCCGTGTGCGTCTGCTGACGGCGGACCTCCCTGTCCTGGAGGTCCGCCGTCAGGCTTTCCGCTTCGAAATGCCGTGCGGGTTCGGCGGTGCTGGTGGGAGGGGGCGGGCGGCGGCAGGATCGGGGCATGGCAGGGAAATGGCAGGGCTGGGTGGTGGGGATGGTCGGCCTGTCGTGCCTGTTGGTGTTCGCCCCGCTGGGGCTGTACGTGTGGGCCGGCGGCGGCCCCTCCTCCGGCCCGGCGGCGGCGCCGCCGCAGGTGCGGGTCACCGGGTGCCGGATCGACCGGCCGAGCCGGCGGGCGGTGGCGGTGCTGGAGGCGCGCGGCGAGGGTTCGTACGTGGCCACGGTCGGGTTCCGCGACCGGCGGCCGTCGGCTCCGGACGCCCGCGAGGCCCGGGTGCTGGTCCGGCTGCCGGGCCTGAGCCCTGACGCCCCGCCGGCCCGCACGGAGGCCGTCGGCCCGGTGTGGGCGGCGGGGGCCGGGGTGTGGTGCGGGGTCGAGGGAGTGGAGGGCGCGGGCTGAGGGGCGTCCGGGGGCTCGTGTGCGCGCCCCGGTCAGCAGGTCGAGTGGAACAGGCCCCCGACCGGTTCGGCGGCCCGTGCCAGCCGGTTGTAGAGGCCGACGGCGGCCTCGGTGTCCACGACGTGCACGGTGACGTCCGCTTCGTGCAGGAGCCGCAGGGCCTCCGGTGTCGTCTTCAGGCGGCGGTCCATGCCCTGGCTGAGGACGACGACCGTGCAGCCGTGGTCGAGGAGTTCCCGTACGTCCCCGGGCCGGATGCCCGGGTCGTGCCGGGTGCCGTGCCTGTTCCAGTCCCAGGGGTGCCCGCCCCCCGGATACAGCACGAAGTCCTTCGCGGGGGCGAGCCGTTCGGCCTCCATCTCCCCCCACGAGAGGTGCGTGATCAGCGGCGATCCGTTCATCAGGCCGTCCTCCACGGGCGGAGCTTCTCCGGGTTGCGGACCGCCCAGATGCTGGCGATGCGGCCGTCCGTGAGGCCGAACGCCGCGACGGTCATGGTCACGCCGGCGTGCTGGGCGACCAGGCCCGGCCGGCCGTTGACCGTCCGCTCCAGGAGCGTCAGCCCGGGGGCCCTGTCGGCGAGGTGGACCAGGTACTGGGCGATGCGGTCGCCGCCCTCGACGGGGCGCAGGGCCGCGCCGACCAGCCCGCCGCCGTCGGCGGTCATCGTGGCGTCGGGGTCGAGGAGGCCGACGAGCGCCTTGATGTCCTTGGCCTCCCACGCCTCCTTGAAGTCCCGCAGCAGAGCCGCCTGTTCGGCCGCGGGCGGCCTCTGCGCGGGGCGGGTGCGCCGACGGGCCGAGGAGGCCAGCTGCCGGCAGGCCGCCGGTGTCCGGCCGACGATCCGGGAGATCTCGTCGAAGGGGTACCGGAAGACGTCGTGCAGGACGAACGCCACGCGCTCCGCCGGGGTCATCGACTCCAGGACGACGAGGAAGGCCATGTCCACCGACTCGTCCAGGGTGACGCGGTCGGCGGGATCGGCCGTGCCGGCCCACTCCGCGGGGTCGGGCAGCGGCTCGGGCACCCATGCGCCGACGTAACGCTCGCGCCTGACCCGCGCCGAGCCGAGCACGTCCAGGCAGATCCGTCCGGCCACCGTCGTCAGCCAGGCGCCGGGCGACTCGACGGCCTCCCGCTGCCGTCGCGACATCGCGTACCAGCGGGTGTAGGCCTCCTGTACGGCGTCCTCGGCCTCGGCCAGCGAACCGAGCAGCCGGTAGGCGATGTTGAGCAGCCGGCGCCGTTCGCCGAAGACGACCTGCTCGGCCGGTGTGCTCATGGCGGTCTCACATTTCACGGGCCTGCGTCGTCGGACTGTCGAGACAGTACCGATCAACTGCCGTACGGCAGAAGAGGGGGACCACATCATGGCCACGGAACGCCGCCGCCCCACGTTCGTCCAGGTCGCGACAGCCCTGCAGACCCTGGCGATCTTCTTCCAGGCGGTCACCGCCGGACTCCTGCTGACCTCGTCCCACGGCGAGCTGCTCCACGGCGTCGGGGCGCGCGTGATGTACGGGGCGTCGATGCTGTACGTCCTCGCCGCGGTACTGGCGTGGCGCCCGGGCGGCGGCTCGCCGCGCCCGGTCCTGTACGCGTCCGGCTTCCTCGTCCTCGCCTCGGCCCAGGTCGTGCTGGGCATCGCCCACGTGCCCGCGGTCCACGTCCCCCTGGGCGTCCTGATGTTCGCCCTGAGTGTCCTGGCGCTCTCCCGGCGGGACGCCAAGCCGCGTGCCATATGACCGGAACAACGGCGCGGTTGGTCTTCGGAGCTCACCGCGCTGTTGCTCGGCCCGGCCGGGGTGGCGCAGGCGCACGAGTCACTTCGATTGCACGGGAATGGTTTGGATCCCGTCCCTGAAAGGACAGGGCGCCCGGTCCGGAGCCTGCGCGGTCCCGGACCGGGGCCGTCAGTGGGCGCCGGCCCGTTCCGTGGAGGCGAGGGCGGCGGTGTGGGCGTCCATGCGCTGCGCCGCGAGGATCGCCGCGGCGGTGTCGGCGCGCGAGGCGGCGACGAGCAGGGCGCGGGCGGCGAGGTCGCGGGCGCGGCGGTGCAGCGTGCGGGTGTCGGCACCGTCGGCGAGCGCCGGGTAGGCGACGCGGACGGGCTGGGAGCCGCGCAGGCGGGTCACCTGGGCGGCGATGCGTACGGCGCCGTCGTCGTCGAGGCCGAGTTCGTCGGTGACGGCGAGCAGTGCGGAGAGGTGCCCCGCGAGCTGGATGTCGAGGGCTTCGCCCCGGCTGCTCTGCGGGTAGGTGGCGGCGTCGGTGCGGTTGCCGTCCACTCGGTGGACGACCGACTTTGTGCGGATCGGCTCGTACATGAGGAGGCCTCCTGCTGGGTCAGGAGGCCATCCTACATTGGAACCGGTCTAAGGTTGAGTTGAATCCTGGTAGAGCGGGGCCGGAGCGCCGTCCGCCGGGCCCCGCCAGCCGCTACGGCTGCCCGTACCCGTCCAGGAAGCGCCCGATCCGGGTCACGGCGTCCGCGAGGTCCGTGGCGTTGGGCAGGGTCACGATGCGGAAGTGGTCGGGCTCGGGCCAGTTGAAGCCCGTACCGTGCACGACCATGATCTTCTCGGCCCGCAGCAGGTCCAGGACCATCTGCCGGTCGTCCTTGACCTTGTAGACGGACGGGTCGAGCTTCGGGAAGAGGTACAGGGCGCCCTTGGGCTTCACGCACGTGATGCCCGGGATCTGCGTCAGCAGGTCGTACGCCGTGTCGCGCTGCTCCAGCAGCCTCCCGCCCGGCAGGACCAGGTCCACGATCGACTGCCGCCCGCCCAGCGCGGTGGCGACGGCGTGCTGCGAGGGCATGTTGGCGCACAGCCGCATGTTCGCGAGGATCGTCAGGCCCTCGATGTACGACGAGGCGTGCTTCTTGGGCCCGCAGACCGCCATCCAGCCCGCCCGGAACCCGGCTACGCGGTAGTTCTTCGACAGCCCGTTGAAGGTCAGCGTCAGCAGGTCCGGGGCGATCGCGGCGGTGTTCGTGTGCGTGGTGCCGTCGTAGAGGATCCGGTCGTAGATCTCGTCGGAGCACACGACCAGGTTGTGCCGGCGCGCGATGTCCGTCAGACCCCGCAGCATCTCGTCGCCGTAGACGGCGCCGGTCGGGTTGTTCGGGTTGATGATCACGATCGCGCGGGTGCGGTCGGTGACCTTGCGCTCGATGTCCGCGAGGTCCGGCATCCAGTCGGCCTGCTCGTCGCAGCGGTAGTGCACGGCCGTGCCGCCGGCCAGCGAGACGGAGGCCGTCCACAGCGGGTAGTCCGGGGCGGGGACCAGCACCTCGTCCCCGTCGTCCAGCAGCGCCTGCATCGACATCTGGATCAGCTCGGAGACGCCGTTGCCGAGGTAGATGTCCTCGACGTCCAGGTGGATGCCCTTGGTCTGGTAGTGCTGCATGACCGCGCGCCGCGCCGACAGCAGGCCCTTCGCGTCGCCGTAGCCGTGGGCGTTCCCCAGGTTGCGGAGCATGTCCTCGAGGATCTCCGGCGGGCACTCGAAGCCGAAGGCCGCGGGGTTGCCGGTGTTCAGCTTGAGGATGCGATGACCTGCCGCTTCGAGCCGCATCGCCTCTTCGAGGACGGGTCCGCGGATCTCGTAGCAGACATTGGCGAGTTTCGTTGACTGGATCACCTGCATGACGGGAGCTTACGGGCCCTGCGGCGCGCCCGCTCGGCTGTTCCGGCGGAATTCCACCGAGCGAAATGTCCCACTTCGCGCGATGGCCAGGCGGCGGCCCTGCCCACCCTTTGAAACGGCGGCCGGGGCGCCGTCCGGCCTGCGGAATGGGTGAACGGCCGCGACCGCCGACCGCCCCGGTGTTGCGCTCGTCACCCCCCGGAGGGGGCACCCCCGGGTATCCCCGCGCGACGCCCGGGCCGGTCCCCATCCAGGCGGCGAGGCCCCGGCTCGCCGCCGGCCGGGGGCGTGTGTCCGGGCTCACGGTCCCGGCCCGTGGACCCGGATTGACGGCGCGGGCCCTTTAGGTGAGCCTTACCTTGCTTTGACGCGGCAGACCGAGCCGCGCCCGTCGGTATCCCGGAGCCAGCCGCCATGTCGTCCCCCGCAGCCAGACTCTCCCCCCGCCCCGTCCGCCTGTACGACTCCTGGTGGACCGTCGCGGCGGGGGCCCTGTGCGCACTGGTCGTCCTGGCGGCGGGGCTGTGGTGCTCCCTCCACATGCAGGCCGACGCCTCCATGCACTCGGCCGCGCTCTTCGTGCACCTGGCCTCGCTGGTGCTCGGCTTCGGAGCGGTGCTGTCCGCCGACTACTACGGCCTCCTGTGGGCCACCGGGCGCTGCGGCATCGCGGAGGTGCTCGGCGCGACGTCCCGGCTGCACGTCCCGATCTGGGCCGGCCTGGGGGGCCTCGTGGTGAGCGGCCTGATGCTGCACCCGGACCTCGACTCCCCGCTGACCCTCACCAAGATCGGCCTGGTGGCCCTCCTCACCGTCAACGGCCTCCAGGCGGGCCTGCTGGGCCGCCGCCTCGGATCCGCCACCGCCCCGATCGGCCGCGGCCTCCTCCTCTGGGGCGGCGCCACGGCCCTGGTCTCCCAGGCCTGCTGGTGGGGCGCGGTGGTCATCGGCTTCCTCAACACCAACCGCTGAGCGCACCACCGGCGCGTGGCGCGAGGACCGGCCCCAGACGGCCGCCGGACGCCAAGCCAGGAGGAGCGGGTAGCGATCTGATGCGCGCGTTGCCCCCGGGTCATGCGCATGGGGCCGCATCCGGGAGGTAGCGGAGCCCAGTCCCTCGCGGGTCTGTGACGGGCCCGTCCTTGAACGCTTCCCCCATGCCGTTTCCTCGGGGGCTTCCCGACAGTCTTTGGCATTCCGGGACGGGCCGGTCGGTCAAGGGTGGCCGAGGGCCATCGCGAAGCGACGCGACGAAGGAGCGCCCTTGAGGGACCGGACCGGCACGGAAGGACAGTGGACTGGCGGGCAGCCCCCGGCACACCACCGACCCCCTCAACCGTGCCCCGCCCTCATGCTCCGTCCCGAGATCCGGCCCCCTCCATCACAGCGGCTCGGCCCGCACGGGACGGCACCTCCGTGCCCGCGCGGACATGACACTCGACCCCGGCCCGCCATCCGCCGCCGGGACGCCGTGGCAGCATCGCCCCATGCGCTACCGATACGCCACCGAGGCCGACGCGCCCGCCATGGCCCGGCTGTTCGCCGCCAACCACCATGACGCCCTCACCGCGGAACAGCGCTCCGCGCAGGGCTTCGTGCAGGGGGCCTTCGGCGTCGACGCCCTGCGGGGCATGGCCCGGGACGGGGAGCTGCTGGTGGCCGACGCCGGGCAGGGGCGGGTCGCCGGGCTGCTCGCACTGTCGGTCGCCGCGGACATGGACGACCCGCCGGCGGCGGTCCTCGGGCTGCTGCGGGCGCAGGACGCCCTGACCTGGCACGGGCGGCCCCTCAGCGGGGTGCGGTGGCTGCTGTACGGGCCGGTCGTGGTCGACGCCGCCTTCCGCGGGCACGGCGTGGCCCGGGGCCTGTACGCGAGGGCCGTCGAGGCGTCGGCCGGCCGCGCCGAGGCGCTGGTCGCCTTCATCGAGTCCGGCAACGTGCCGTCCTGGCGGGTCCACGTGGACGCCTTCGGCATGACCCCGCTCGGCGAGTACGCGGCGGCCGGCCGCACCTACACCGCGGTGGCCACCCCAGCCGGGCGACCCCCGGCCCCCTAGGCCCGCACAGCGGCCCGGGCGCCGCCCCACCCGATGCAGTTGCCTTTGAGTCGAGGGGATCGTTGCCCCCCAGCCGGGTCCTCACGCGGGTGAACCGGTCATCGTTGTGCCGGGCGCGAGCCCGGCTCGGGGAGGACGTGCTGGAGGCCGTGTTCCGGCAGGTGGCCGGCCCGCTCGCCACCCCGGCCAATGACGATCGGTCCCTCGGCTCGGGCCGGGCGAGGGCAGTGGCGGCCTCTGGCAGCCCAAGCCCCCCCACGACGGCGGCAAGGGCCGCAGCGCGTCGGGCTGCGGGCTCAGGTCAGCCAATCCAGTCTCGGAATCGGGCGTGTGATGGTCCGCACGCGCCGTCGGCCAAGGCGTCCTCGTAAGCCTGCCTGGCTACGGCTTCCATCTCTTCCGCCGAGGTGCCGGCGGGCACGAGGGCCCCTGAGCCGACCGCTGAGTGGACCGTGCATCGCGGATGGACCGGCTGAACGGCGTACCAGCCGAAGGCGACAACGGCAGCCAGCACGGCCAGGGTGATGAAGCGGCGTCCGGGTGCGTGGAAGAACGGGTTGATCACCTATGGATGGTACGGAGCGTGCCTGACCCGCTGACCCGCTGACCCGCTGACCCGCTGACCCGCTGACCCGCTGACCCGCTGACCCGCTGGCCCGCGCCTCCACTCCGTCACAGACGGGGCAACCATCCCCGCAGCTCTGAGGCAACTGCATGGGCCGCCCCACCCCCGGCCCCCGCACCCCCCGCCTCACCCGCCCCCGCCGGGGCCCGAGGTCCAGCCCCGTTCGCGCAGCCGCTCGAAGCCGTCCAGCAGCAGGTCCAGCGCGAACTCGAACTCGAACTGGTCGTCACAGCCCCCGCCCACCACGGAGTCCCCGTCGTGCGCCGCCGCAGCGGCCAGCTCGGCGATGCGCGGGTAGCGCTCCGCCATCGCCGGGTCCGGGGGCCCGGCGCCGCGTGAGTCGTCGAACAGCTCCTGGCTGAACCCCAGCAGCCGGCTGCCCATCGCGTGCATCACGTGGTGTGTGAGGTCGGCGGAGAAACCGCCGTCCCGGAACGCGCCGATCATCGAGTCCAGGTACTCCAGCACCGCCGGCGTCGGTACGGACCGCGACTCGATCACCCGGTACGCCCAGCGGTGGCCCAGGAGGACCCGCCGGGCCGAGAGGATCCGCTGCCGTACCACGTCCCGCCAGTCGGGGCCGGGCAGCGGCGGGTCGATCCCGCCGAGGACGACGTCCAGCATGCCGTCGAGGAGCTGCTCCTTGTTGGCCACGTGCTTGTAGAGCGCCATCGGGACGACGTCCAGCTCCTGTGCCAGCCGGCGCATGCTCAGCGCGTCGATCCCGCCCTCGTCGGCGAGCGCGACGGCGGCCCGCAGGACGCGCTCCCGGTTCAGCCGCGTCATCGGCCCTCCCTCTCCCTTTCGTCCTTCGTCCTGCTCCCCCTCCTTGACGAGTGTACGGCGTACACCTATGGTTCGGCGCAGCACGAGGTGTACGCCGTACACCTCCCTCTCAGGGGGCAGGGAATGAAGTCGGACAGAAGAACCGCGGTCGTCGCCGGAGTGTTGTTCCTCGTGACGGAGGTCGCCGCCATCGCGGGGGCCGTCCTCTACCAACCGCTCCTCGGGGGCGGCGCGGAAGCGGCGGCCGGCAGCCGGGCGCTGCTCGGCGCGCTGTGCGAGCTGGTCCTGGTGGGCGCCGTGGCCGGCACCGGCGCCGCGCTGTACCCGGTGGTCAGGCGGTGGGGCGAGGGGATGGCCCTCGGATACGTCTGCGCCCGCCTCCTGGAGGCCGCCCTCATCCTCGTCGGCATCGTCGCCGTGCTCGCCCTGGTCACCCTGCGCCGGGACGCGGCGGGCCCGGGTTCGGCCGCCACCGACACGGCGCTGGTGGCCGTCCACGCCTGGACGTTCCTGCTCGGCCCCAACATCGCCCTCGGGGTCAACACGGCCCTGCTGGCCCTGCTGGTGCACCGCTCCCGGCTGGTGCCGCGGCCCATCGCCGTGCTCGGCCTGCTCGGCGGCCCGCTGATCTGCGCTTCGGCCGTCGCCGTGATGTTCGGGCTCTACGCCCAGCTGTCCCTGCCCGGCTCCCTCGCCGCGCTCCCGGTGTTCGCCTGGGAGGTCTCCCTCGCGCTCTGGCTCGTCGTCAAGGGGTTCCGGCACCCACGTGCCGGCGGCTGATCCGCCCCCGGACGGTGCCCGGGGGCGCTCCTTCACCCCTCCACGATCACCAGCGGCAGCTCCCGGGGCCCCGCGAGGACCTGGTAGTCGTCGAAGGGCGGCCACAGCGCCGTCAGCGCCTCCCAGTACGTCTCCCGCTCCACCGCGTTCGCCGTGCGCGCCCAGGCCGCGAAGGTCCGGGGGCCCACCTGGAGGCGGACCTGCGGATGGGCGGCGAGGTTGCGGTACCACGCGGGGTGGCGCCGCCGTCCCCAGCCGGCGGCCACGACCAGGTGGCGGCCCTCGTCCTCGGCGTAGATCAGCGGCGTGCGCACCGCCCGGCCCGTCGCGCGGTCGAGGGTGGTCAGGAGCAGGGTCGGGACCCCGCGCCACAGGTGGCCGTCCGTACCCCCGCTCGCCACGTAGGTCCGGACGTGGTCGAGCCGCGGACCGGGGTGCGGGTCCGTCGGGTGGTCCCAGTCGACGGGGAGCACCCGGGCGACCGGCACGGCAACGCTGTTCATCTGACCTCCGTAGGGCGGCCCCCGGAGCGCTAACGAGCCTTTACCGATTCTGGATGCGCCGGATCCGTAGCGCACGCCCGCAGGTCTGGACGCCCGGTGGTCTGGCGGCACCCCCGAGCCCCCGGCGGGGCCGGAGGTGGCCGGGACACGAATCGGCCACGGCCCGGGGTGCGACCCCGGGCCGTGGCCCAACAGCCTCCGGTCGGCCGACCGCTACGGCAGGAAGCGCTCGATGACCTGCGGACCCTCCTTCTCGATCAGCTTCCGCGCCTTCTCGACCCGCTCCGGAGTCGGGTCGTGGCCGGTCGCCATCACCAGGTCCTCGGGGTCGTACGCGCGCTCCCCACCCGTGAAGAGCCGGTCCGACCGGGTGGGCTGCTCGTTCGGTTCACTGTCCATCGGATACCTCCTACGGTGCCCCCCAGGCCCCCATACTCCGCGCCCGGCCCCATGAACGCACCTCGGGCCGCGGGGACGCCCGGCCATGACACCGGGGAGGGGCCGAACGGCCTCGCCCACGAGGCCGAAGCCGGAGCCACCGCCGCCGCCCGTGGTCCCGGCGCTCCGGCAGAAGGCGTAACCGCCACCCCCGCCGTACGTCCGTCAGACGGCGGCCGCGAGCGTCGCCGCCGCGCCGGCCGCCACGAGCACCCCGCAGATCCACAGGTTGACCACCCGGTGCTCCCAGAACACGGCGACGAACTCGCGCAGGGTGGCGCTCGGCAGGAAGTAGCGGGCCGTCGGCGAGCCGACCACCTGCCCGTTCACCCCCGCCTTGCGGGCCATCATCGCGGCCCGGAAGGCGTGGAAGTTGTTGGTGACGATCACGCACCGGTAGCCCGGGTCGCCCGCCAGCATGATCTCCTTCGAGAACAGCATGTTCTCCTCGGTGGTGCGCGAGCGGTCCTCCAGCACGACGTGCTCCGCCGGCACCCCCTCGGCGATCAGCCAGTCCGCCATCGCCCGCGCCTCCGAGACCCTCTCGTCGGAGCCCTTGCCGCCCGAGGCGAGCAGCACCGGCGGGCGCGAGCCGCGCGCCAGCTGGGCCGCGTGGATCCGCTGCCCCTTGCGCAGGCGCGAGGCCAGCAGCGGCGGCACCCGGTCCCCGCCGACCAGGCCGGAGCCCAGCATGACCACGTGGTCGACGTCCCCGCGGACCTTGATCCGGCCGTAGAGGAAGGCGTACCCGAGGAAGCACAGGAAGAGGAAGGAGACGTAGGCGACGACCAGGGTCAGGGTCGCGGCCATGCCGTTCAGGACGGTCGAGTGGAACTGCGGGACGACGACCAGCAGCGCGATCATCCCGAAGATGCCGAGTCCGGCGAGCATCGACATGAGGTTGGCCGGACTGCGGCCCTCCCTGCGGATCATGGTCACGCCGTTGGCGATCAGGAAGACGCCGATCGCCATGGTGCCGAGCGCGGGCATCGCCAAGGCGACCAGCATGATGCCGAGGGCCGCCCACGGCGGCAGCGCGGTCAGCTGGAAGAGCAGGGCCGCCGAGAGGGATACGAACGTCAGGCCGAACAGCACCGCGTTGCTGAAGCGGCGGCGGTCCTTGAACACGCTGACGCAGAAGGCGAGGAAGAGGAGGGCGGGGAGGAGGAAGGCGGCCATGGCGTTCATCGTATGTGTCAGGTGTGAACGGCCTTTCGGCGTACGCGGCGTACGGACCGTCCTGCCAGGACGTCGGTCCGGGCCCCGTCCCGCATGACGAAGCGTCCGTCGACCAGCACGTACGGGATCCCCGTGGGCAGCGCGCGCGGCCGCTCGTACGTGGACCCGGCCGCGACCGTCTCCGGGTCGAACAGCACCAGGTCGGCGCGGTGGCCCTCGCGGACCAGCCCGCGGTCGGGCAGCCGCAGCCGCGCCGCCGGCCGGCCGGAGAGGTGCGCCACGCACTCCTCCAGGGAGAGGACGCCCAGCTCGCGCACATAGTGCCCGAGGTAGTGCGGGAAGGTGCCGTACGCGCGGGGGTGCGGCTTCGCGCCGTGCAGGATGCCGTCGGAGCCGCCCGTGTGGACCGGGTGGCGCATGATCACCCGGACGTTCTCCTCGTGGCCGACGTGCTGGAGGACGACCGTCCCGAGCCGGTCCCCGAGCAGCAGCCGCCGGGCGGTGGCCCAGCCGTCGAGGCGCCGGCCGACGTGGCCGCCGTACGCGGGGTCGCTCGTCCCCGAGACCTCCACGCTCGCCCAGTCCACCGGGACCCCGTGGCAGCCGTCGGAGCCCTCCACCTCCAGCGCGTACCGGATCCGTTCGGCGGTGTCCTCGTCGCGCAGCCGTGCCAGCAGGGCCTGCGGGCCGCCCTCGTGCGCCCAGCCGGGCAGCAGCGCGGCGAGGGTGGTGCAACCGGGGGTGTACGGGTAGCTGTCGAGGGTGACGTCGGCGCCGTCGGCCAGGGCCGCGTCCAGCAGGGCCAGCAGCTCGGGGGCGCGGCCCCGGTTCTCCCCGAAGTTCATGGTGGCGTGCGCCAGGTGCAGGGCGCAGCCGGCCTCGCGGGCCAGCGTGAGCATCTCGGCGTAGGCGGCGAGCGCGCCGCGCCCGTACGAGCGGTGGTGCGGGCAGTAGTAGCCGCCGTACCGGGCCACGACCTTGCACAGCTCGGTCAGTTCGGCGCCCGAGGCGTACATGCCCGGGGTGTAGGTGAGCCCGGAGGACATGCCGACGGCGCCCTCTTCCATCCCCTCGGCGACCAGCTGCCGCATGCGGGCGAGCTCGGCCGCGGTCGCGGGGCGGTCGTCCCATCCGAGGGCGTACGCGCGCACCGTGCCCTGCGGTACGAGGTAGGCGGCGTTCACGGCGATGCCCCGTCCGCCGTGGGCGCGGTCCAGCCGGTCCAGGTACTCCCCGACGGTGCGCCAGTCGAAGTCGACGTCCTCTCCCGGGCCGTTCCAGCCGGCGATCGCGGTCCGCACCCCGGCCAGGGTCCGCTCGTCGGCGGGCGCGTACGACAGGCCGTCCTGGCCGAGGACTTCGAGGGTGACGCCTTGGGCGGCCTTGGCGCCGTGGTCCGGGTCGCGCAGCAGCGCCAGGTCGCTGTGGGCGTGCATGTCCACGAACCCGGGGGCCAGGGCGAGCCCGTGCGCGTCGACGGTGTGCCGCCCGCCGGCCCGGATCCGGCCGATGGCGGCGATCCGGCCCTCGTGCACGGCGACGTCCGCGGTGTACGAGGGCCCGCCCGTGCCGTCGACGACGCGGGCGCCCCGGATGACGAGGTCCACGGCTAGAAGAACGTCCGGACGTAGTCGCCGACCGTGCCGTCGGCCTCCACGACCGGGATCAGCGGCCACTTCTCGAAGATGGTGCAGGGGTGCGACATGCCGAGCGCGACCCAGTCGCCGACCTGCACGTCCTCGGCGGAGTCCGTCTCCAGCCAGGCGTGCTGGTCGGACAGCTTGACCACCCGGATCCCGGTGGCGGGCCGCTCGGTGCCGTCGAGGGCGTCGCGGACCAGCTCGGCCTCCGGGAGGCCGAGGTCGTAGGCGACGTCGCGCTTGCCGGCGTTGACGAAGGCCTGGGTGGGGGAGGGGCGGGAGACGACCTGCGTCCACAGCCGGAAGGCGGGGCGCAGCCCTCCCTCCTCGGGGACCCGGTTGAAGGGGGTGAGGCGGCCGTACCAGCCGTGGTCGTGGGAGACGTACGCGCCGGAGCGCAGCAGCCGCAGCGTGGGCCGGGACAGCTCGGGCAGCTCCCCGAACACGTCGGCGACGGCGTCGAACCAGGCCGATCCGCCGGCGCTGACGACGATCTCCTCGACGTCGGGGCCGAACCGCCCGGCCTTGTCGAACTCGACGGCGAGGCCGGTGAGCCGGCGCAGCCAGGCGTGCACGCGCTCGGAGTCGGCCCCGGGGACCTCGGCCTCGTAGCCGGCGACGCCGACGAGGCGCAGGGTGGCGGTGGCGGCGACGGCGTCGGCCACCGCCCGGCAGTCCTCGTCGGTACGCGCCCCGGTGCGGCCCCCTTCGCCGCCGCCGAGCTCGACGACCACGTCCAGGACGGCGCCCTGCCCCCGCAGGGCCCGGTCCATGAGGGCGACCCCGCGCACGGAGTCGACGTAGCAGACGAACCGGAAGCCGGGGTCGGCGGCGAGCTCGGCGGCGACCCAGCGCAGGGCGGCGGGGTCGACGAGCTCGTTGGCGAGGAAGATGCGCGGGATCCCGAAGGCCCGGTAGACCCGCGCCTGGTGGGGCACGGCGGCGGTGATGCCCCAGGCGCCGTGCTCGAGCTGCCGCTCGAAGAGCTGGGGGGCCATGCAGGTCTTGCCGTGGGGCGCGAAGGCGAGGCCGTGGCGGGCGGCGTACGTGCCGAGCGCGGTGAGGTTGTGCGCGAGCGCGTCCGCGTCGAGGGTGAGGAGGGGGGTGGTGAACCCGCCGGTGTGGAGGTCGCGCCGCTGGGCCGCGAGTTCCCCGACGGTGAGGCCCGCCGCCTGGGCGTCCGGGGGGAGCCCCTTGAAGCGGTGGTCGACGGGGTCATCGGCGAGCCGGCGGACTGCGTCGCTGCCCATGGGGTCCTCCTGGGGTGGTGCGGCTGTGCTGCGCGTGGTGCCTGTGGTCTAACACCCGGGGGGACGAGGGTCAACGTTCCCCCGGTTCCGCCGGGAGCGCCGACGGGCGCCGTGCTCGGGAACCGGTCGAGCGGACGCCCCGTGCACCCCGCACCGCTGACACCATCAGCCGGGGGAACACCCCCACGACCGACCCCGACCCGGAGGACACCCGTGAGCGAGAAGACCGCCGTCACCCCCGACTCCCACCCCGCGCCGCCCGCGAAGTTCTCGCACGGCGTCCGCAAGGGCAACATCCTCCAGGTCGCCGGTCAGGTCGGCTACCTGCCGCACGTCGAGGGGAAGGCGCCCGCCACGGCCGGGCCGACGCTGCGCGAGCAGACCCTCCAGACGCTGGAGAACGTCCGCTCCGTGCTGGAGGCGGGCGGCGCGGACTGGGACGACGTGATGATGATCCGCGTCTACCTGACCGACACCGGCCACTTCGCCGAGATGAACGAGATCTACAACGCCTACTTCGAGGAGCAGGGCCTCAAGGAGGCGCCGGCCGCCCGCACTACGGTGTACGTGGGCCTCCCGGCCGGCCTGCTGATCGAGATCGACGCCCTCGCGGTACTGGCCTGACCCCGAGGCCGGCGCGGGTGAGGGGCGCCCCCCTGGCGGTGGGGCGCCCCGGCCCGTCCGGCCGTTACGCCGGCGGGCAGTACTGGGCTTCCTTGCCGATCGAGCGGTACATGCAGTCCGCGTTCTCCAGCAGCTGGAGCACCGCGTCCCGGTTGCGCGCCGTCTCGCGGTCGATGACCTCGTCGGGCGGGTAGAAGCCGCCTCCGCCGTTCGCGGGGTACATCTCGAAGGTGTAGGCGAAGATCTTCTGGTCGCCCCACAGCCAGTCGTCGATCGTGCCGTCGGTGATGTACAGGTCGCTCGACTGCTCGGGCGTGTAGCCGTTGCTGGCCGCCATGCTCGTGCCGATCTTCTTGTACGCGGCGAGGTCGTCGGCCGTCAGGCCCGGCGCGGTGTCGTTGTACGTCCAGCCGAAGGGCCAGAGCACCAGCTCGCTGTACGTGTGGAAGTCGATTGCCGCCGTGATCTGCTGCTTGCCGCCGACGACCCGGCTGCGCACGAAGTCGGAGACCACCTTCACCTCGGGTGCGGAGGCCGCCGCCGGCCCGCGGTAGGTCTCGGAGCCCTTGCTGCTGCTGGAGCCGCCGCAGCAGCCCCACTTGTAGTCCCAGTTGCGGTTGAGGTCGGTTCCGACGTACGAGGAGCCGCTGTTGGGCTGGCGGTTCTTGCGCCAGGAGCGGTAGGAGCCGGTGGCGATGTCGTACTCGCCGCCGTCGGGGTTGAGGTCCGGGACGATCCAGATCTCCCGGCCGTTGATCATGTTCGTGACCCGGGAGTCGGTGCCGTACTTCGAGCCGAACTCCTTGAGCAGGTACAGGGCCATTTCCACGGTCAGGTGCTCGCGCGCGTGCTGGTGGGCGGTGAACAGCACCTCGGGCTCGGCCTCGTCGGTGGCGACGTTGTCACTGATCTTGATCGCCACGAGGTCGCGGCCCTGGTACGACTTCCCGATGACCCGCTTGCTCATGATCCCGGGGTACTGGGCGATGCGCTGGTCGATCTCCGCGTTCGCCTCGGCGTAGTTGTGGTAGCGGGAGTCGGCCGAGGGGAAGTCCATCGGGGCCGCCGCGACGCCCCGCTCGCTGCGGTCCGGCGGCCCGGGCAGGGCGGTCAGCGTGTAGCCCAGCGCGCGCAGACTCCTGGCCTGCGCGGGGTCGGCGCTGACCACGACCGAGCGGGCGTCCACCTCGTCGATCGAGACCCCGGTGCGCAGCAGGGCCGTGCGTTCGGCGGCCGTGGAGGGGCCCTGGATCTCGTACTGGACGACGGCCTCGTCGAGGGTGGCGGTCGAGGGGCTGGGCGGGGGTGCTGCCGTCGCGCTCATGCCGTAGGCGGGTGCGCCGAGCGCGAGCGCCAGCAGGGCCGCGGTGACGGCGGCCCTTCGGCGGTGGTGGAGCCGCATGCGTTCTCCTGGGTGGGAGTGTGGGGGTAGCCGTGCGGACGCGCACAGCGTGCTCTCGTGGCATGTCCCGGTCAATGACCCCGTGTGCGCACCGGACCGAATCAGCCACCCCCACACCTCTACCGCCTACGGCAGTCCGTGGACCTTGGGACCCACCGCGTTGGACCAGGCGCCACCCGCCTTGGCGTCCCAGTTGGTCGACCAGGTCATCGCCCCGCGCAGCGACGGGTAGGTCTTCGACGGCTTGAAGGACCCGCAGTTCGTGCCCCTGGCCAGGCAGTCGAGGGCGTTGTTGACGACCGTGGGGGAGACGTAGCCGCTGCCCGCGCCGCTCGGCGAGGCCGGCACCCCGATGCCCACCTGCGAGGGGTCGAGACCGCCCTCCAGCTGGATGCAGGCCAGTGCGGTCAGGAAGTCGACCGAGCCCTGGGAGTAGACCTTGCCGTCGCAGCCGTTCATCGCGCCGCTGTTGTAGTACTGCATGTTCACGACCGTCAGGATGTCCTTCACGGCCAGCGCGGTCTTGAAGTACCCGCCCTGCGTGGACTGCATGTCGATGGTCTGCGGGGCCATGGTCAGGACCAGGGAGGGGCCCGCCTTCGCCGACAGCGCGCGCAGGGCCTGCGTCATGTACGTCGGGTTGAGGCCGTTCTCCAGGTCGATGTCGATCCCGCTGAAGCCGTACTCCTGCATCAGCGCCCAGGCGGAGTCGGCCAGGTTGGCCGCGGAGGCGGAGTCATTGACCGAGATCGTGCCCTTCTCGCCGCCGATGGAGAGGACGACCGACTTGCCGGCCGCCTTCTTCGCCGCGACGTCCGCCTTGAACTGCGCCACCGTGTAGCCGCCGAGCCCCGCCGAGTCGAGGTGGAAGGCGATGGCGCCCGGCGTGGCCGTGGCGTCGGCGAAGGAGACGGCGATGATGTCGTACTGGGCGGAGACGTCGGAGAGCCGCTGGACGGTCGCCCCGTTGTCGAAGTTCTGCCAGTAGCCCGTCAGCGCGTGCCGGGGCACCGAGGGGTTCGGGTTCGGGCCGCCGCCCCCGGTGGTGGTACCGGTCACGGGCGCCGACTTCGGACCCTCGCCGGCCGCGTTGTACGCGCTCACCTGGAAGGAGTACGAGGTGCCGGCCGCCAGTCCGGTGACTGCGGCCCGGGTGGCACCCGTCACCGTCTGGACGCGCACCCCGTCCTGGTAGACGTGGTAACCGGCCGCCCCGGCGACCGCGTTCCACGAAAGGGTGAGGCCGCTCTGGCTCTGGCCGGAAACGGCGGCCCCCGAGGGCGCGCCCGGCAGGCCCGGTCCGGGATCGGTGGGGCCGCCGCCGTCGGGGCCGAAGACGCTGAACTCGTCGGCGAAGTAGGCCGGCTGGCCGTACCAGCCGTGGGTGTGGACGGTGACCCGGGTGGTGGCGGGCCCGGTGGTGAAGGTGGTCGACAGCTTCTGCCAGCCGCCGCCCGTGCCGGGCGTCCAGGTGGAGACGTCCTGGGTGCCGGTGCCGGTCGCGCCCAGGTAGACGTACGAGCCCTGCACCTGGGCGCTGAGCGTGTACGTGGAATTCGGCTTGACCGTGACGGTCTGGCTGCACCGGGCGTTGTCCGAGCCGGCCGGGGTCGCCTTCAGGGCGCCCGCCCCCGTGTGGACCGGGGAGGAGACGGAGGCGCCGCTGCCGTTCGAGCAGGACCAGTCGGCGAGACCGGACTCGAAGCCGCCGTTGCGGGCGACGTTGACGTCGGCGGCCTGGGCGGGGCCCGCCGCGAGGGCGGTCAGCCCGCCGGCGGTGAGGGTGGCCGCGCCCAGCAGGGCGAGGGAGCGTATGCGGTTCACGTGGGCTCCGTGGGGGGAGGAAGGGGAGAAGCGGAAGGGGGAGGAGCGGACGGGGAGTGGGGTCTCCGGGACCGAAAGCCGGCGCCAGCCAAGTTGGTCCAGACCAATCCCCGTGTCAAGAGTGTTTGCAATGTGGCTTGAAATGCTCGGAGCGCCCTTCCCTGTTGTCCGGGTTTTCCGCCTCCTGTGACAGGTGCTCACCGAGCGGGAATCTCCAAGCCCCTGCCCTGTCAGGGGTGACGCGGATATGGTGCTGGGGCAAGGGGGAAGAGCGTCGATCGTTTGCGGTCGCGCAGCATACGCGCGTACGCGAAGGCCGGTCGACGGCGGGCCGACGGGCGCCGCGCAGAGGGTGAACGGGGGGATCCGCGTGCCGACCGCCATCGCTGTCACCAGTGCCGATCTGGTGCTGCCGGCCCCCGACCGGCACACCCCGGGCGCCGCCGTACTGCGCCCGCCGGCCGATGCCGACCTGGAGGCCTCGCTCGCCGAGACCGCCGCCCTGCTGGAGCGGCACGGCCACCTCGTGGCCGTCGTACCGCCCTGGCTGCCGCCCGCCACCGTCCGCCGGCTGCGCACGGTGCGGGCCATCCTGGAGACCGACCGGATCGCGCTCCTCGACGTCGACCTCCCGCCGCTGGGCACCGCCGTGCTGGTGCGTCAGCTGCGCCAGCTCACCGTCTGCGACTTCAGCCCGGGCGTGATCGCCTCCGCCGCCCGGCTGCTGTCCCACTACGTCTACGCGGGCGCCCTGCTCGGCAGCGTCGCCAAGCTCGACCGGGTGCCGGTCGGGCTGAAGGCGCACGCCCGCTCCTGGTCGCCCGGCGCCCAGTTCGCCGTACTGGCCCACCCCTCCCCGCACCTGGCCCGGCTCGGCAACCCCGGCGCGGCCGGGGTGCTGCCGCCCGGGCCCGCCTTCGCCACGCACCTGACGTTCGCGCGCGGCCAGCTGGCCTCCGACTGGGTGACGGCCGAACTGGCCCCCGCCTGGCAGGTGCAGGGCGTCATGGAGAACCCGCTCCCCGCCGACTCCGCCCGCTGGTGGGCCACCCCCAAGCTCGTCGAGTTCGCCGCCGCCATCCCCGACGTCTCCGTGCTCCACCAGCTGGTCGCCTCGGTCCGCCGCGAGCAGTGCGGCTGGTGCGGCCTCGAGCTCATCGGCGACCGCTGCGGCTTCTGCGCCGCCCCCCTGGCCGCACCCCCGCCCGAGGTGCCCGCCGCCCGCTCCGGATCCGGATCCTGACCGCCCGAACGAACGAAGAACGGCGAGGTAGTACGGCCCATGAACTCACGCCAGCGCCGCGGCGTCATCCTGCTGCTCCTGTCGGTCCTGTGCGCCCTCGCCGCCTTCGCCGGGGTCCTCGTCGTGATCGGCGACGTCAACTCCAAGGTCGGGAACGAGGTCGTCGCGTACCGCGTCAAGGGCGACATCGCGCCGTACAGCGCGCTCACGGCCGGCCAGTTCGAAGAGGTGAAGGTCCCCGAGCGGTGGCTGTCCGACACCGCCGTCGACGACCTCGGCGCGCTCCAGGGCAAGATCGCGCTCACCACCCTGAAGAAGGGCTCCCTGCTCCAGAGCGACATGTTCGTGGACAAACCGCAGCTCCAGGCGGGGGAGCAGGAGATCGCCATCATGATCGACGCGGCCACCGGCGTGGCCGGCAAGATCACCTCCGGGGCCAAGGTCAACATCATCGCCACCTTCAAGGGCGCCAAGGAGACCGACCCCTCCCGCTCGGTGATCATCGTCGCCAACGCCCGCGTCCTGGGGGTCGGCAAGCTCACCGCCCTCGACAAGGACAGCGACCGCAAGGGCCCCGCCGAGGCCGTGCCGATCACCTTCGCCCTGAACACGAAGGACACCCAGCGCGTCGCCTACGCCGAGTCCTTCGCGGAGCACGTCCGGCTGGCCCTGGTGGCCCCCGGCACCGACTCGGCCCCCGGCCCGGCCGACCGCACGTACACCCTCGACGGGGACAAGTGAGGCGCGGATGACCACTCGAATCCTCCCCGCGGCCGGCGACCCGGACGCCGCCCGCTCCATCGTGGCCCTGCTCAGCCAGCTGCCGGACGCCGAGCCCGCCCCTCCCGTCCCCGACTCCACCTCCCTCCTCGACGTGCTGGGCCGCCTCGCCGCCGAGTCCGTCGACGAGCTCCCCGAGGTCGTCCTGGTCCACGAGCGGATCGGGCCCGTCCCCGCCCTGGAGCTCATCCGCGAAGTCGCCCTGCGCTTCCCGGCGGTGGGCGTGGTCCTGCTCTCCTCCGACGCCGGCCCGGGCCTGTTCTCCGCCGCGATGGACTCCGGCGCGCGGGGCCTGATCAGCCTGCCCCTCTCGTACGAGGAGCTCGCCGCCCGCGTCCAGGCCGCCGCCCTGTGGGCCGTCGGCGTACGCCGCCACCTGGGCGGGGGCGCGCAGGCGTTCTCCGGCCCGGGCGGCCGGGTCGTCACCGTGACCGGCGCCAAGGGCGGCGTCGGCGCCACCTTCACCGCCGTCCAGTTCGCGCTCGCGGCGGCCGCCTCGGGGCGGCGCACGGCACTGGTGGACCTCGACCTCCAGGCCGGGGACGTCGGCTCCTACCTCGACGTGCAGTTCCGCCGCTCCATCGCCGACCTCGCCGGCATCCAGGACATCTCGCCCCGGGTCCTCCAGGACGCCGTGTACGAGGACCGCACCGGCCTCGCGCTGCTGCTGGCCCCGGCGGAGGGGGAGCGGGGCGAGGAGGTGGACGAGCGGGCGGCCCGGCACGTCATCGGAGCCCTGCGCGCCCGCTACGAGCTGGTCGTCATCGACTGCGGCACCCAGGTGACCGGCGCCAACGCCGCGGCCGTGGAACAGGCCGACGTGGCCGTCCTGGTCACCACCCCGGACGTGGTCTCCGTACGGGCCACCAAGCGGATGGTCCGGATGTGGGAGCGGCTCCAGGTGCGCAAGGCCGAGGACACGGCGGTGATGGTGAACCGCTGGAGCAAGCACACCGAGATCCAGCCCTCGCTGATCGAGAAGATCACCAGGACCCGGGCCGTGCGCACCCCGGTCCCCGCCGCCTTCAAGGAACTCCAGGCCGTCGTGGACGCGGGGCGGGTGCAGGACCTCGACAACCGCTCCACGGTGAAGCAGGCCCTGTGGGCGGTGGCCGGCGAGCTGGGCCTGCTGTCGGCGCCGGACAAGGCACCGGTTCCGGCCGGCCGGGCGGGGGCCGGCGCGGGCTCCGCCCTGGCCGTCCGGGCGGCCGGCCCGGTCGCCCGGCTGCGGCGCGGCCGGGAGGGCTGAGCCGTGCCGGCGCGCGGGTCCGTGCGGGAGGACCGGGACCGGGGGCAGGTGGCCCTGGAGTTCGTGGGCATGGTGCCGCTGATCCTGCTGCTCGTGGCGGCGGTGTGGGAGTGCGTGCTGATCGGCTACGCGTTCTCCCTGGCCGGCAACGCGGCGGACGAGGCGGCGCGGGCGGGCGCGGTCCACGGGGACGCCGGGTCCTGCGAGGCGGCCGCCGGCGAGCACATCGGGGGCGCGTGGGGCATGGAGGCGGACTGCGGCCGGTCCGGGGACATCTACACGGCGACGGTCAAGCTCAAGATTCCCGTCTTCTATCCGGGCCTGAACTTCGGCGGGATCACCGGTAAGGGCGGAGCCGCGATGGAACGGGAGGAGTGACATGAAACGGTGCTCCGACCGGGGCCAGGTCGCCCTGGAGTACATCGGCTTCGTGCCGATCCTGCTGTTCGTCGCGCTGTGCGGGATCCAGCTGGGCTGGGTGGCGTACGCGGAGGAGCAGGCGGGCACGGCCGCTCGTACCGCGGCCCGCGCGGAGGCCCGCCACAAGGGCCGCGGCGAGGCGGCCGGTACGGCCGCCATCAGCGGAGGCCTGGCGTCGACGGCCACCTTCGCCTGGTCCAACTCGGACGACGCCGTCCGCGTGACCGTCACCCTCACCGCCAACTCCATCATCCCCGGACTCGGCGCCCACAGCGCAACGGCCACCGCCGTGATGCCCAACGACGACCCGAACGGAGACCGCCCATGAGCCTGCGTTCCCGGGTCAACACCCCCGACGACCGCCACGGCCCCCGCGAGGACGGCCGGCTGGTCTCCTCCTACCGCGCCAAGCTGCTGGAGGAGATCGACCTCGCCGAGATGTCCGCGCTCGCGCCCGCCGAGCGCCGGGCGCGCCTGGAGCGCGTCCTCGGGCACATCATCAGCCGCGAGGGCCCCGTCCTCTCCACCGCCGAACGAGCCCAGCTGATCCGCCGCGTCGTGGACGAGGCGCTCGGGCTCGGCGTGCTCGAACCGCTCCTCGAGGACGCCTCCATCTCCGAGATCATGGTCAACGGGCCCGACCAGATCTTCGTCGAGCGCTCCGGCCGCGTCGAGCAGCTCCCGATCCGCTTCGCCTCGCACGAGCAGCTGATGCAGACCATCGAGCGCATCGTCTCCACCGTCAACCGCCGGGTGGACGAGGCCAACCCGATGGTCGACGCGCGCCTGCCCAGCGGGGAGCGCGTCAACGTCATCATCCCGCCGCTCTCGCTCACCGGCGCGACCCTCACCATCCGCCGCTTCCCGCGCGCCTTCACCCTGACCGAGATGATCGCCCTCGGCTCCCTGGACGAGCAGATGCTGCTCCTGCTCTCCGGGCTGGTCCAGGCGAAGATGAACCTGATCGTCTCGGGCGCCACCGGCACCGGCAAGACCACCCTCCTCAACGCCCTCTCCGGGCTGATCCCCGAGGGCGAGCGCGTCATCACCATCGAGGACTCCGCCGAGCTCCAGCTCCAGCAGGCGCACGTCATCCGGCTCGAATCCCGCCCCGCGAACGTGGAGGGCAAGGGACAGATCACCATCCGCGACCTCGTACGCAACTCCCTGCGCATGCGCCCCGACCGCATCATCGTCGGCGAGGTGCGCGGCGGCGAGACCCTCGACATGCTCCAGGCGATGTCCACCGGCCACGACGGCTCCCTCGCCACCGTCCACGCCAACAGCTCGCAGGACGCCCTGATGCGCCTCCAGACGCTCGCCTCCATGTCGGAGGTCGAGATCCCCTTCGAAGCGCTCCAGGACCAGATCAACAGCGCCGTCAACGTCATCGTGCAGCTCACCCGCTTCGGCGACGGCTCGCGCCGCATCACGGAGATCTCCATCCTCGACTCCCACGGCCGCGAGCCGTTCCGGATCACCACCGTCTGCCGTTACGTCGCCCAGCCCATGGGCGCCGACGGGCGCGTGCACGGCTACTTCGCCTACGCCCCGCTGCCCCGCCGGATCGCGGAGCGCCTCTACATGAGCAACCAGCCCATCCCCCAGGCCTTCGGCGTCGCCCCGGAGGACCACCTCGACCCGCTGACCTCCCGGACCGTCCTGTGACCCACCTCGTCCTCCTCACCCTCGGCGCCACCCTGCTGGCGGGTCTGCTCGTGTCCCTCGGGGTGCACGCGTACGCGGCCGGGCTCGCCCAGCGCGCCGCCCTCGTCGAACGCCTCTCCGCGGAGGGCGCGGCGGAGCCCGCCGGCCGGCGGCGCCGCTTCCAGGGCGTCGACCGGCGCCTGCGCGGGACGGGGCTCGGCCGGCGGATCGAGCTGAAGCTCGCGACGACCGGCCTGGACCTGACCCCGGGCGAGTTCCTCGTCTACGTGCTGATGGCGGTCGCCGGGACATGGCTCGTCGCGGCCTCCCTCCTGGCGCCGTTCTTCGGGCCGGTCGCGGGCCTGATCGGGCTGTGGGCCGCCAACGCCTTCCTCAACTGGCAGCGGGCCCGGCGCACGGAGCGGTTCATCAACCAGCTGCCCGAGCTGGCCCGGATCCTCGCCAACGCCACCCAGGCCGGGCTCGCCCTGCGCACCGCCATCGGGATCGCGGCGGAGGAGCTGGAGGCCCCGGCGGGGGAGGAGCTCTCCCGGGTCGCGGACCGGCTCGCGGTCGGCCACTCCATCGAGGAGGCCCTCGGGGAGATCGTGGAGCGGCTCCCGTCGCGCGAACTGGTCGTCCTCGTCTCCACCCTCGTCCTGTCGGCGCGGGCGGGCGGCGCCATCGTCGGCAGCCTGCGCAACCTCACCGTCACCCTGGAACAGCGCAAGGAGACGCGCCGGGAGATCCGTACGCAGCTCTCGCAGGTCACCGTGACCGCGTACCTCGTCCCGGCCATCGGGCTGGGCTCGCTGCTGCTGGTCGACATGATGATGCCGGGCGCGCTGGACCGGATGACCGGGGCCCTGATCGGCCAGACGGCGGTGCTGGTCGCGCTCGGCCTCTTCACGCTCGGGTTCATCCTCATCCGCCGCCTCTCGAAGATCGACGTCTGAGGGGCCGGCCGCAGCGATGAACACCTACCTCCCCCTCCTCCTGGCCCTCGCCGCCGCCCTCTCCGTCTTCGGGATCCTGTACGGCGTCCGGCTCTACCGCGCCGACGTCAAACTCCCGACCGACCTCGCGCTCGCCCTGGAGGTCGGCGCGACCCGTACGACGGCCGTCGGCTCGGCCGTGGACCGCCTCGGCATCCGCTGGGCGCCGCTGGTGCTGCGGCTGATGGGGCCCAAGCAGGTGGCCCGCAAGCGCCGCCAGATCGACATGGCGGGCAACCCGGCCGGCCTCACCATCGACCGGTACGCCGCCCGGCGCGCGGTGTACGGCTTCCTCGGCGGCCTCGGCGCCCTGGCCATGCTGATGAACGACAAGCTCGTCCCCGCCCTCCTCATGATCGCCTTCGGGCTGTTCTGGATCGAGGCCGGCCTGTGGTCGGCGATCCGGATCCGCCGCGACAACATCGAGCGGACCCTGCCCGACTTCCTCGACGTCCTCGCGGTCGTCGTCAGCGCGGGGCTCGGCTTCCGGCAGGCGCTGGAGCGGGTGGCGGGCAAGTACGAGGGGCCCTGGGCGGACGAGGTCCGCATCACCCTCCAGCAGATGGACATGGGCGTCAGCCGCCGCCAGGCCTTCGACGAGCTGCGCCGCCGCAACGACAGCGAGCAGGTCGCCCAGTTCGTGACCGCCCTCCAGCAGGGCGAGGAGCTGGGCTCCCCCATCGTGGACACCCTCATCGCCATCGCCGAGGACATGCGGCGCACGGACGCCCAGAACGCCCGCCGGCGCGCCGCCCGCGCCGTCCCGAAGGCCACCTTCGCGGTGACGATGTTCATGCTGCCGGGGACGCTGATCCTCCTCGTCTGCGGCTTCGTCTACGGCGCGAACGTCGACTTCGGCGCGCTGTTGGGGGGCGGCTGAGCCATGCGCCTGGAAGCCAACGCCCTCCAGGCCCTGTGCCGCCAGGTGTTCGCGGTACGGCTGGTCATGATCCCCCTGGGCGCACCGCCGGCCCTGGGGCGGACGGCGCCCGGCATCCCGACGTACCTGGTCGGCGGGGCCGTCCTCGGCACCTTCATGCTCTCCTACCTCCTGTTCCGCGACTGGGAGCGCTTCGGGCCGCTGCTGCTGCGCCACCGGTGGCTGCTGGCCGCCGACATGGCGGTGGGCGCGCTGCTGCTGGTCACCGCCACGCCCTCGTCCCCGCTGGGGCTGGTGGCCCTGGGCACCCCGCTCCTGGCGGGACTGGTGTACGGCTGGCGCGGCTCGGCGCTGTTCGCGGCGGCGCAGACGGTGGTGGTGGCGGCCCTCGGCGGCGGCCTGGTCCTGTCCCTCCTCTGCGTCCTGGCGGGGGCGGCCGGCTCCTCCGTGCGCGACTTCCTCTTCCGCTTGTCCGAGACCCGGGCGCGGCTGGCGGCGGCGGAAGCGGTCCGGGAGGAGCGGGAGCGGATGGCGCGGGAGATGCACGACTCGGTGTCGAAGACCCTGCACGGCCTCGCGCTGACCGCTGACGCGCTGTCCCGCACCTCGGACCCCGCCGTCCTCAGGGAGCAGGCCGCACTGGTGGCCGCGGCGGCCCGCCGCGCGGCCTCCGAGTCGCGGGCCCTGCTGACGGACCTGCGGGCCGTGGAGGTCCCGCTGCTGCCGGCCCTGCGCGCCCTGGACGCGGAGGTCCGGGTGACGGGGGCGCTGCCCGCGCTCCCCCCGAGGGTGGCCGGGCACATCCTGTCGGTGGCCGCGGAGGCGGTGGAGAACGTACGCCGCCACGCGGAGGCCACGGAAACCCTGCTGACGGTGTCGGTGACCGGCACGCACCTCACCCTGTCGGTGGAGGACGACGGCCGCGGCCTGCCGCCGCAGCCGCCCTCGGGGGCCCACTTCGGCGTGCTCGGCATGACGGAACGCGCGGCGGCGATCGGAGCCGCCCTCTCGCTGGGCCCCCGCCCGGCCGGCCGCCCGGGCACCCGTGTCCGTCTCTCGCTCCCGCTGGAGGGGATCCGATGACCCCGATCGACATCCTGATCGCCGACGACAACCCGGTCGTCCGGGCGGGCCTGCGCACCCTGCTGGCCACGGCCGAGGGCCTCCGGGTGGTCGCGGAGGCCCGCGACGGCCGGGAGGCCCTGCACCTGACGCGGCTGCACGCCCCGGACGTGATCCTGCTGGACGTACGGATGCCGGGGGTGGACGGCATCTCGGCCCTGCCGCACCTGGTGTGCCGGGCGCCGGTCCTGATGCTGACGTACAGCCAGGAGGCCGATTCCGTCCGCGAGGCCCTGCTCCTGGGGGCGGGCGGCTACCTCGTCCACGGCGAGTTCACCGCGGAGGAACTGATCCGCGCGGTCCACGACGTCCGCGACGGCCGCGCCCACTTCACCCCGACGGCGGCGACGGCGGTCCTGGCAGAACTCCGGTCCTCTTCGCAAACGCAACGTTCTGTGGGACAGTCGACGGAGCGCATGCACAACTCCGTTGTGTTCGGGCTCAGTTCGCGAGAGGTGGAGATCATGGACCTGATCGCGTCCGGCATGAACAACCAGCAGATCGCCGGCGCCTGCTTCATCAGCGAGAAGACGGTCAAGAACCACATCAACCGCATCTTCGCGAAGCTCCAGAGCACCACCCGCAGCGAGGCGATAGCCCGCTGGCTGGGAACCGCCCGTCCAGGAGTGACCGGTCATGGGTAGACGGAGTACGCAATGGGTCCGTATTTGGGCCCCGGGACCCTTGGTTATCGCTCGTCACTCCGCGTACATTCCGCCCATCAACAGCGGCACCGGCCCGGGAGGGAACCCCCATGTTGCAGAACACCCTGGCGAGGATGCGGAAGCGGTACGCGGACAAGGGCGCGAGGGATCGTGGACAGACGGCGTTCGAGTACCTGGGGATCATCCTGGTGGTCGTGGTGATCATCGGCGCGATCGTGGGCACGGGTATCGGGCAGGCCATCACGAACAAGATCACCACTGCGGTCGCAAGTATTACCGCAGGGAAGTGAGGCTGAAGGGGCTGCGGGACGAGCGGGGGCAGGCATTCCCTGTCTATATCGTCGTGCTGGCAGGTCTGCTATTCGCTGCCCTGGCCTTCTTTGTCGTGGGTCAGGCAGGGGTGACGCGAAGCAATGCGCAAGGGGCTGCCGATGCGGCTGCCCTCGCAGCCGCGGGTGAGGCTAGGGACAATGCCTTTTCGGGGCTCGATTTGCTCAGGCTCAAGCCCGCGGATTGGGTCAAGCTTGTGGACGGAGGCCTTCTCGCAGGCAAAGGAGCCTGCGCCAGGGCAGATGAGTTCGCCGCTCTGAACGACGCCACTGTGGAGTGTGAGGTGGCCATCCCAGTGGTCACGGTCACGGTGACAACCAAGGGGACCGTCGGAAAGTCGGTGGTGCCAGGTACTGAGAGCGTCCACGCAAAGGCCACGGCCAAGGCTCGTATCAAGCCCCGTTGCTCACTGGAATCCGCACCGGTTCCCTCGTCACCCGTGCCGCCCCCGAGCCCGACGCCGATGCCAAGCCCGAGCTCCACACCGGGGCCAGGAAGCGTCACATTCGTCTGTGGCGGGGAGTCGCTCGCTTTGGATCTGGCCGATCCCGGCCCGCTGAACAAGCTGGCGAGGACGCTCTTCACGGTTCGACTGGTCGATTGACACGTACACGAGAAAAGGAATCTGCGTAGATGAGCACTCGGCACTCGGTGAAGGTTCGCGGGGGAGCGACTGCCGTGGCTGCGGCCGTTCTGGCGATCACGGTGGCGGGTTGCGGCGGAGGAGACGAGAAGCCCAAGGGTTCCCAGGATCCGTCGTCGGCGCAGGCGCAGGGAGAAACGCCGAAATCGCAGGCCCCGAACGGTGCGCCCCAGCCTGCTCCGACGGAGGTGCTTGCCACGGTCAACGGTGAGCAAGGTATGACTCTCACCATCAATTCCGCCGTGCGCGATGCAGGCGGCTTCCTCACGATCAGCGGGCAGTTCAAGAACACCGGTACTCAGGCATTCGGTAGTACCGCTGCGTGGCGGGGCAACGAACTCAACAGCAGCGGGTCCTCCGTCGCGGGTGTAACACTCGTCGACAAGGCGGGCAAGAAGCGCTACTACGTATTGCGGGACACGGATGGCAGGTGTCTTTGTACGACGGGCCTGACTCTCATCGAGGCCGGTCAGACAGTGCCGTTCTTCGCCCAGTTCCCCGTGCCGCCTACCAGCACGAACCAAGTCGACTTCAACATGCCCACCTTCGCCACGGCCACCGTCAAACTCTCCGGGTGACCCCATGACCAAACGCCACCGCGTAGCCGCAGCTACAGCCGTCGTCGGCCTCGTCATCGCCGGCGCCCATCTCGTCGGCGCGACGAGCGCCCACGCCGATGACCCCAAGCCCTCCGTACCCCCCGGCACGGAGCCCTCCGCCGCCGCGCCCGTGCAGGTCGATCCCAACGCCCCCGGCCTCAAGATCCCCCAGGGCGGCACCCTCGCACCCATCAAGGTGCTCGACATCGCCGAGGTCGTCGAAGACCTCGGTGGTGAGCAGCGGCGTCAGGAGACCAACCAGAACGTCATGATGGCCCTGCAGTCCGAGGTCCTCTTCCCCGAGAACAGCGCCGTCTTCAACGCCCAGGCCGCCTCCCGCATCCAGGCCATCGCCCAGGAGATCAACACCCAGAAGGCCACCCGCATCCGCGTCTTCGGTTTCACCGACGACCAGGGCAGCTACGAGCACGGCAAGGAGCTTTCCAAGCAGCGTGCCGACGCCGTCCAGGCCGAGCTGGCCAAGACCGTCACCAGCCCCGGTGTCACCTACGACGTCCGCGGCTACAGCGAGGACTACCCGATCGCCGACAACGGCACCGAAGAGGGCCGCAAGAAGAACCGCCGCGTGGAGATCACCTTCCCCCGCGGCGCGTCCGGCTAGCGGCCGGGTCGCCGGGCGTGGCGTGCACGACCGGCGGCCCGGCTCCCGTGGGCTAGTGCCCGGCCCCTTCCGGCCCCGGGACCTCCATGGTGGCGACCCCCCGGCGGCACCGCCAGGAGAACACCTCCGGCTGCCGCACGCGCGCCGTGACCCCGGGCTCCGCTCCGCGGACGTTCAGGTGGTGGCCCGTACTGAACACGAACCGCAGAAGACCTGACCGGAAGGCGACCGCCGACAGGACGGTGGCCCCGACGAGCCGGTCCGACTCCTCGACGGGAAGCGCCGCCGCCCCGGGGGCCGAGCACGGCCCGTCGGTCAGCAGCACCGGCCCGGAGACGGCGAGTACCGTGCCGTCGGCGAGCGTCACCACCAGCTCCGGTCCGTCCTGCGCACGGCCGACGGCCACGACGCGGCTGCCCCTCAGTCCGAGGATCCAGCGGTCGTCAAGCTCTTGGATCACTCTCTGCCCCGCAGGTACTCGAAGATGTTCCCGATGCTCTCACCGGGACTGCCGTCGGGCATCTGGGGGTAGACCTCGCCGGTCCTGGGGTCGACGAGCATGTCGGGGTTCTTGTTCCCGCCGATGCCGCGCCACCCTCCCTGGGCCTTGACCTTGTGGATCGCGTCCTTGACCTGCTTCACGGAGTACCCGGTCGCCTGGGCGATGGCACCCGGCCTGCTGCACAGTCCGTTGGCATTGTGGACCAGGACGGGCGTGGCGCCGGCGAGGACGTAGTAGGTGTGGAGGTCGTTGACCGTGAGGTTGTAGGCGCCCTGGAGTTCCTTCCAGTGGACGACCTGGTCGATCTCGACAGTCGTGCCGTCCGGCGTGCGGAGGGTGTCGCCCGAGTTGAGATCGGCCGCGTCCGTCCACTGCTTGCGGCTCTCCGACCAGAACGGGTGGTGGTCGGTGGCCGTGAGGGAGCCCCGGGCGGCGTCCTGGCGGACGGTGATGCCGGTGAAGTCACGGTCGTCGGGGGTGTGGATCGTGGCGTCGACCCGGCGCGGGCCGGTGGTGCCCGTTTCGGGGTCGGTGGCGAGGACCGTGTCGCCGACCTCGATCTGCTCGATGGGCCGGGTGGTCCCGTCACCCGTCAGCACCGGCGTACCGGCCGGGAAGCTGTTGAAGCACCCGGCGACCTTCTCGCCCTTGCGGGCGGCGCGGATGGCCTCGGCGGTCAACTTGCCGCCGGTCCTGACCCAGCGCAGCACGACGAGGGCGCCCAGCGCGCGGTCCGTGACGCTCAGTTCCTCGTTGGTGGCCAGGTCCTTGCCCCGGATGGCCTCGACGACGCCCTTGGCGTCGCCGACGCCGGGGAGCATGTCGAGCAGGAGGCTCATCTTGCGGTCCTGGGCGGCCTGCACCTCGGCCGGCACCATGTTCGCGCCGATCGCCTCGTTGACGTGGGAGAAGTCGAACTTGAAGTCCGGTACCGAGAGGATGCCGTCGGCGACCTTGTTGAACCCGGTCACGGCCGTGTTCACCTGGCCCAGGCCCTCGTTCATCTGGGCCACGCCCTTGTTGAGCTGGTCCATGCCCCGGTTGGCCTGGTCGAGGCCCTTGTTGATTCCGTCGATGCTGTCGTTGACGTCGACCATGACGGCGTTCATCTCGTCGAGGGCCTCGTTCATCTGGTCGAGGCCCGCGATGATCTTGTCGATGTCCTTGCCGATGCCCTTGAGCTCGTCGAGCGCGTCGAAGATGCTCGGACCGTCGGGCGCCGGCTCGACCGGCTTCCGCTCCGGGAAGTAGTCCCCCAGGTAGACGGAGAGGAGGGTCGTGAACTCGGCGGACGGCTCACCGATCGCGTCGGCGAGCTCCGAGGCCTTGAACAGCTGGCCGCGGAACTTCTCCAGGTGGGGCCGGGCCGCCTTGTACGTCTTGGCGAGCTGCTTGTAGATCTCCCTGCGCCGCGCGGGGTCCGTCTCGTGCCCGGCCTGCGTCAGGAGCGGCTGGAGCTGGCCGGCGAGCGTGCCCAGCTCCTTGTTCACCTCGGTGAAGGCCGCCCCTCCGTCCTTCATCGCCGGTTGCGAGACGTAGAGGTAGGCGCCCACGGCAAGGCTGAGCTTGAGGGACTTGAGGGCGAAGTCCTTGGCGCACTGCGGCCGCTGGAGCAGCGGCAGCGACCGGCAGTTCGCGTACTTCGAGACCTTGGCGGCCATCTCCAGGAGCGTGGGCTCGCGCTCGGGCGGCTCGGCGGCCGCTGCCGTACCGGCCCCCGCCCCGACCGTCAGGCACAGGACGGTGAGGAGTACGACGATTTTCTGTCTGACCTGCTGAAACATGCGTTCCTTACGACGCGGCCCGCAGGGCCGCGTTTCCCCGTGGCGGCTAAGGCCGCCGGTGTTGCTCGCGCGTGGTGCGCGTGGTCGGGGCCCACCGTAGGGCGTTACCCCAGGTCATGATCATTTGCAGCAATCCCCTTACCCTGGGCGGATGGTGAGCGACACGGATCGACGGCGGAGCGCGGTGGACCTGCCGTATCTGTGTGCCGTCCTGTGCGCGGCGCTCGCCGCCGTCGTGGGCTGGACCGACCTGATCCTGGTCGTCCCCGGGTGGGTGCTGCCGCACTGGGTGGTCGCCGGGTTCCTGCTGCTGCCGGCCGCCGCCGCGGTCCGGGTGTTGTTCCGGCGACGCCCCGCGCCCGACCGCGCGGGATGGCAGTGGGCGGTGCTCGCGCTGTCCGCCCTGGCGGCCCTCGCCGGCACCGCGTTCGGCGGGCTCGGGGATCTGTGGGCGGAGTACCGGGTGCTGGAGCCGGCGGGACCGGACGGCTGCCGGGCCGTGGTGCGCGAGACCGCGTTCCTCATGGGGGGCAGCGGCGACCTGTACGCGGCCAAGGGCATGGGCCTGGCGTTCAGGAGCAGCTCGTGGATGACCGACGACGGCATCCGCCCCGTCGCGGCAGGCCAGTACGAGCTGAGGTGGGGCCCGGACGACGGCGCCCTGACCCTGCACGGCCGCGAGGGGGACCCCGTACAGCCCGCCCTGCACGAGGTCGACTGCCGCTGACGCGACCGGCCCGGCCGGGGCCGGCGGGCGGCGGAACGGCGGCCGGCGTCAGAGCCGGAACAGCACGCCGCGCCAGGTCCAGCCCGCGCCGAGGACCGCCTTGCGCAGGGGGTCCTTCAGGTCGGCCGTGTCGAGGACCCGGTCGGGTGACAGGCGGGGGCGCCCGCCGGGGCCCCGTTCGACCGTCCACCGCTTCGAGACCGTGCGGGTCTGCCCGCGCCTGAACTCGGTCGAGGCCGGCACGGCCAGGGTCGGAGTGTCACCGACCCACTCGATCTCCAGCTGCTCGTCGAGCGCCCGCACCTCGTACTCCTCGGCGACCAGACGCATGCGGATCTTCAGGGTCCGTTGCACCCGGGTCGGGAGGAAGAAGGCCCGCCAGGCCGGCTCCAGCACCCGCCACTCCGCCACCAGGTCCGCCTTCTCCGCCGGGCGGGCGGTGCGTACGACGTACGGCTTGTCCGCGCCCCCCACGGAGCGGAGGGCCTCCCGGACCTCCGGCGAGGACAGCGGTTCGGCGCCGGGGTCCGGATGCCGGGTGCCCGTCAACCTGTCCCAGAGGCCCACCGTCAGGACACCGGGCGCGTGTCGGGGCGCACCGTGCGGAGGAACTCCTGGAAGTCCCCCAGTACGCCGTCGTGCTGTGCGGCGGTGGCGGTCAGGACGAGGCGGATCACCGCACGCTTGTGGGGATCGGCGATGTCCTGGATGGTCATGTAGACCTGGAGCTGGACCAGCTCGCGCAGGGCGCCGCCGGTGAAGGCCGTCACGTCCAGCCGCTGGGTGAGGCCCGGTGCCTGCGGCGAGCCGATCTCGCGGCGACCGGCCAGCCGCACCGCCTCGGCGCCGGATTCCACCCGCGCCACCGAGGCGTCGGCCAGTTCCTCCAGCGTCACCCCGTCGGCCAGGAACTCACCGTCGACCGTGATGTTCGCCGTGAACCCGGCGTCCGGCGCGTCCGGTTGCGGACGCAGCGCCACGAACGCCACGTCCGGGGCGCCGACCTCGTCCGGCGGGGCCGCCTGCCACCCCTGCGGGAGCCGGAACTCGATCGGGACGGGCAGTGTCGCGGGCATCTCGGGCCCTCCTTGCTCGGCAACCTCGGAAACGTACATCAGTCGAGCCAGCCGCCGACCGTGTTCTTGACGCCCCCGGTGAAGTCACCGACCGCGTCGGCCGCGTCGTCGAAGGCCTCGCCCACCTTGTCCGTGTCGACCGTGAACTCCGCGCCCACCGATCCGCCGATACCGAGGGCGAGCCCCACCTCGCCGCCGACGTGCCACTTGCCGTCGTCGCCCTTGCCGAAGGTCGCCTTGGCCTCGGCGCCCGCGCCGTACCAGGCTTCGGCGGTCCCGCCGGCGCCGAGCCCGGCGAGCTCGGCACCGCCGGCCGCGCCGACCTTCTCCCCGGCGAACGCCTTCGCCCCGGCGTTGAACCCGTCCTTGCCCACGCCCAGGCTGGCCGAGGCCTCACCGCCGACGAAGACCTCGCCTCGCCCGTACACCTCGCCGTAGCCCTTCTGGGCGCGGCCCTCCAGCAAGCCGCGCAGGCCCGCCGACACCTCGGCCTTGCCCGTGATGCCGCTGTTGGTGGCACCGTAGTTCGCACTGGCCCGGGCCCCCAGGGACCAGTCGTCGATCCCGGACCAGTTCACCCCGCCCTTGGTGGACTCGCCCTTCGCGGTGAAGTGGAAGAGTTCGGCGTACGCCTTGACCGAGCCCTCCTTGCCGTACTTCGTGCCGCTGACGCTGAAGCCGGCGTCGGGGCCGGTGAACTCGGCGCCGTCCGGCTTCGTCGTCACCGCGGACTCGTCCGGCTTCGGCGCCTTGGCCAGCTCGCCCCGGGCCCCCGCGTTGAATCCCGTCAGCGTCTGGTCCGCGCCCTTGCCGAAGGCGTCCTTGTTGCTGTCGACGACCGCGCCCTGGAGGGCGTTCTTGACGCCCTGGTCGAGTTCGGTGACGGCCTTCACCCGGTCGTCGAGGTGCTGCTGCCACTTCGTGACGGCCTCGGCGATCGTCTTCTGGCCGTCGGGGTCGTGGTGGTAGGCGCTCCGCTCGGCGGGGGTGAGGCGGGCGTGGTCGAACGCGACGCGGCCCTGCTCGGAGACGGTCATGCCGGCGGCGACCGCGTCGGCCCGCGCGCTTTCGAGCTTCTTCTTGAGGTCGGTGAACTTCTCGTGTGCCTCGCGCAGCAGGCCGGCTATCGCCTTGGCCTGGATCTGCGCGGCTGTGTACTCGTAGCGGGTCGCCGCGAAGGCGGTGTGGGCGGTTCCGGCGCTGAGGCCCTGCCAGTCCTGGCCCGTGGTGATCTTCTGGACGGTGTCGCCGTAGCGGGTCTCGACCTTCTTCAGCTCGCCCGCCATGGCCTCCCACTTGCCCGCGGCCGTGGTCAGCAGGCCGAGGTCCGTGGTCATGACCTCGTAGTAGTTCAGTGCCACGGCTCCCCCTACAGGCCGTTCAGCTTCGAACGCGAGGCGAGGAACTGGTCACCGGTGCCGACGTCGTTGCGCACGAAGAGGCCGGAGGCCCCGCGCAGGGAGGTCTTCTCCGCCGACAGACGGCCCATCAGGGTCTTGACCTGCTGGTCCCAGGTGTCCGCCACCGTCTTCAGGCCGGCGGCCGTCTCCCAGCCCTCGAAGCCCTTCCGGGCGGTGCCGGTGGCCTCGTCCGCGTGCTCCGCGGCCTTCTTGGTGTTCGGTTCCAGCTCGGTCTCGATGGTGTTGGCCGCCGCCTTCTTCTCGGCCGGTGTCGAGGCGAAGTCGCCGGAGCCGCCGAGGCCGCCGGGCCCGGATGACGGTTCCGGCGGTACGTGGTTGAGCCGCATGCCGACCAGGCCCTGGGCGGTGTCCTCTGCCATGTCCTGAACTCCCCCGTCGGAAGGGTCTGATCATATGCACGGCAACTTCCGCCCGGCCAAGAGCCGTTACCGGGTCATGACAATCTGCCCGGTGTCCGCGCGTAGGTTGGGACGTCGTGCGCACAGCGCGCCCGGACGCCGGAGCGGAGGTCTGACGATGGGGCGGCTCTGGGACAGGGTGACCGGCACCAGGTATCCCGCCGGGGTCGGCAGGACCTTGCACACCATGGAGCTCCGGGAAGCGCTGCTGGCCCTCAACGGACCGGATGCGCCGTTCCGCGTGCGCCACGCCCTCCCGAAGGAGAAGGCCGACCTGGTGGCGGAGCGCCGGATCACCGAGCCCGACCTGACCGTCGCGATCCGGCTGCGGCTGGTCCCCGCGAGCCGCGAGGTACACACGCTCCAGGAGCAGTGGGGCGAGCTCTCGCACGAGCACTCCGGCCGGCAGTACGCACGGGGCGGCGGGGCCAGGGTCTCCCGGACGTGGGAGTTCCAGAAGGGGCCCGACGGTCGTCGGCGCCTGGTCGAGACGTCCCGCTACGACTCGCGGGACATGAGGGATCCCCTGCGGGACGCGGTCCTCGGCGCGGGATGGACCTGGCGCGGAGTGCTCTTCCGGTGGTGACCGGCCCCCGGGCCTGAGCCGGCGTCCGTACGGCTCCCGACGCCTCGGCCCCGCCCCGGGGCCTCGCGCCCCCGCCTCAGCCCCCCGCCGGCTCCAGCAGGCGCAGTGCCGCCTCGCGGGCCCGCAGGGCCGGTTCCGGGCCCGGGTCCAGGGCGGCCACCACCGTGGCGCCCTCGACCAGGATCAGCAGCTGGTCCGCGAGGGCGGGGGAGTCGGTCAGGCCACCCAGCAGGGACCGCAGCCCGGCCTTGTGGCGCCGTACGACGTCCAGTACGGCGGCGGGGCCCGCGCCGAGCTCCCCGTACGCGTTGAGGAAGGCGCAGCCGCGGAAGTCCGGCTCCGAGAACCACCGCGCCAGCCAGTCGAAGACGGCCGCCACCGGCTCCGCGGACCCGGCCACCGCCTCCCGCAGGCCGCCGGTCCAGCGGGCGTCGCGCCGCTCCAGGCAGGCGGCGACCAGGGCCTCCTTCGACGGGAAGACCCGGTAGAGCCGCTTCAGCGGTACGCCCGACCGCTCGCGCACGCGGTCCATGCCGACGGCCTGGATGCCCTCGGCGTAGAACAGCGCCTCCGCCGCGTCGAGCAGCCGGGTCCGTGCCTCGTCATCGTCCATGGGGTGAAGGGTAGTTCAGAACGCCTTGCGGCGAGAACGCTCGTTCTCTACGGTGGGGAACGATCGTTCTCCCAGCCGTGACGCGAGAGGAACCACCCATGCTCACCCCCCCGTTCACCGAGGAGACCGCCCGCGCCAAGGTGCAGGCCGCCGAGGACGCCTGGAACACCCGCGACCCCGAACGGGTCGCCCTCGCCTACGCGCAGGACTCCGTCTGGCGCAACCGCGACCGCTTCCTGACCGGCCGCGCCGAGATCCGCGCCTTCCTCGCCGAGAAGTGGGAGCGCGAGCTCGACTACCGCCTGCGCAAGGAGCTGTGGGCGTACACCGGCAACCGCATCTCCGTCCGCTTCACGTACGAGTGGCACGACGCGGCCGGCCAGTGGTGGCGCAGCCACGGCAACGAGCAGTGGGAGTTCGACGACGACGGCCTGATGCGCCGCCGCGAGGCCAGCATCAACGACGTCCCCATCGCGGAGTCCGAACGGCGTCTGCGCGACTGAGGCGCCGTGTCTGTTCTGTGCCCTCCTGACCGGTTTCGGTAGCGTGGCGTGGCGTACGCGTCGGGCGGCGCGGTCAGGAGGTGCAGGCCGGTGCCGGGGTCCAAGCGCAGAGCACGGGCGGTACGGGGAGCCCAGGCCCTTGACGAACGCCTGCCACTGGCGGAGCTCACCCGCGGGACGCTGCGCAAGGCGTTCCCCGACCACTGGTCGTTCCTGCTGGGCGAGCTGGCCCTGTACAGCTTCGTCGTCCTGCTGCTGACCGGGGTGTACCTGGCCCTCTTCTTCGACCCGTCGATGCGGGAAACCCCTTACCGGGGCTCCTACGAGCCGCTGCGCGGCGTCCTCATGTCGCAGGCCTACCTCTCCACCCTGCGCATCAGCTTCGACGTGCGCGGCGGCCTGCTGATCCGCCAGATCCACCACTGGGCGGCGATCGTCTTCCTCGCCTCCATCGGCGCGCACATGCTGCGCGTGTTCCTCACCGGCGCCTTCCGCCGCCCGCGCGAGGTGAACTGGCTGATCGGCGTGACCCTGTTCATGCTGGCGATGCTGGAGGGCTTCGCCGGCTACTCGCTCCCCGACGACCTGCTGTCCGGCACCGGTCTGCGCATCGCCCAGGGCGTCCTGCTGTCCGTACCGGTGGCCGGCACCTACCTCGGCTTCCTCGTCTTCGGCGGCGAGTTCCCCGGCACGGACATCGTCTCCCGCCTCTACCCCGTGCACATCCTGCTGGTTCCCGGCCTCCTGCTGGGGCTGGTCACCGTGCACCTGCTGCTCGTCGTCCACCTCAAGCACACCCACTGGGCGGGCCCCGGCAGGACCGCCCGCAACGCCGTCGGCCAGCCCTTCTTCCCCCACTACCTGGCCAAGTCGGGCGGCCTGTTCCTCGCCGTCTTCGGAGTCCTGGCCGCGCTCGCCGCCGTCGCCCAGGTCAACCCCATCTGGGTCTACGGCCCCTACCGCACGGACCTGGTGTCCGACGGCTCCCAGCCCGACTGGTACATCGGCTTCCTGGAGGGCGCCCTGCGCCTGATGCCCGGCGTGGAGACCCGGCTGTGGGGGCACACCATCGCCTGGAACCCGCTGGTGACGGCCGTCCTCATGCCCGGCCTGCTCTTCGCGGTGCTCTACGCCTACCCCTTCTTCGAGCGCTGGATCACCGGCGCGGACGGCGAGCGCCACCTGTGCGACCGCCCCCGCGACCGGCCCGTCCGTACGGCCTTCGGGGCGGCGGGCGTCTCCTGGTACGCGGTCCTGCTGCTGGCCGGGGCCCAGGACGTCCTCGCCTTCGTCTTCGCCCTGCCGCTGCCCGAGCTGACCTGGACGCTGCGCGTCGCGCTCTTCGCGGTGCCGGTGGCGGTCTTCTGGCTCACCAGGCGGCTGTGCCTGGCCCTCCAGGCGCACGAACGGGCCCTGCTGACGGAGGGCGGGGAGACCGGCCTCGCGGTCCAGGGCGTCGAAGGCGGCTTCCACCCGCAGCACGCGCCCCTCCCGCCCGACGAGCGCTACGCCCTGCTCGCCCGGGACCTTCCCCGGCCGTTGGAATACGAGGACGACCCCGCCCGCTCCCGCCCGCGCCGGGCCCTGCACCGGACCCGGGCGGCGATCAGCGCCTGGTACTACCGCGACCGCGTCCCGTACCCCGTGACCCCCGAGCAGCGCCGGAAGATCGCCGCCACCCTCGCCGGACCGGACCGGCCCGCGCCCCCCGCGGACCGGCCCTGACCTACTCGGCGTGGCCGAGGTTCTGGAAGGCGAAGCCGAGGACCCCGGGCAGCAGGACACCGAAGCCGATCAGGCACAGCCACAGCCCCTCCACCACGCCCAGGCCGACGAGCGCCGTCCCGGCGGCGGTGAGGACGGGGTAGAAGCTGCGGGCCGGGAAGAAGCCCCGGCGCCCGCCCGCCTCCCGCACCTCGGCCTCCGCACGGTCCTCCGCCCGCTCCCCGCCCCGCCGGTACTGCCGCCACAGGAACGCGGCGACCAGCCCCGACATCACGAAGGACACGCAGAGCGCGGCACTGCCCGCCGGCTCGTCGGACAGCGAGCCGTAGACGACGGTGGTGACGCCGAAGAACAGGGCGGTACCGGTGAAGAGCCAGGCCTCACCTTTCAACGGGAACCTCCGGGTGGTGCAGGTCGAAGGCCGGGGACTCCGAGCGGATCCGGGGCAGGGCGTGGAAGTTGTGCCGCGGCGGCGGGCAGCTGGTCGCCCACTCCAGGGAGCGGCCCCAGCCCCACGGGTCGTCGACGGTGACCCGCCTGCCGTGGTGGCGGGTGAACCACACGTTGAAGAGGAAGGGCAGCGTGGACAGCCCCAGCAGGAAGGAGCCGGCCGTCGAGACCGTGTTGAGGAGGGTGAACCCGTCGGCCGCGAGGTAGTCGGCGTACCGGCGCGGCATCCCCGCCTCGCCCAGCCAGTGCTGGACGAGGAAGGTGATCTGGAAGCCGGTGAACAGGGTCCAGAAGTGGATCTTCCCGAGCCGTTCGTCCAGCATCCGCCCGGTCAGCTTGGGCCACCAGAAGTAGAGGCCGCCGAAGGTGGCGAAGACGATCGTGCCGAAGAGGACGTAGTGGAGGTGGGCGACGACGAAGTAGCTGTCGGTCAGGTGGAAGTCCAGCGGCGGCGAGGCGACCAGCACCCCGGTCAGACCGCCCAGCAGGAAGGTGACGAGGAACCCGGTCGACCACAGCATCGGCGTCTCGAAGGAGAGCGAGCCCTTCCACATCGTCCCGATCCAGTTGAAGAACTTCACCCCCGTCGGCACGGCGATCAGGAACGACAGCAGCGAGAAGAAGGGCAGCAGCACCGCGCCCGTCGCGAACATGTGGTGCGCCCAGACCGTCGCCGACAGCCCGGTGATGGCGATCGTCGCCCCGATGAGGGCGGCGTAGCCGAACATGGGCTTGCGGCTGAACACCGGCAGGATCTCGCTCACCACGCCGAAGAACGGCAGGGCCACGATGTAGACCTCCGGATGCCCGAAGAACCAGAACAGGTGCTGCCACAGCAGGGCGCCCCCGTTCGCCGGGTCGAAGACGTGCGCGCCGAACATGCGGTCCGCCTCCAGGCACAGCAGGGCGGCGGTGAGCACCGGGAAGGCCAGCAGCGCCAGGACCGAGGTGAACAGCACGTTCCAGGTGAAGATCGGCATCCGGAAGAGCGTCATGCCCGGGGCGCGCAGGCAGATGATCGTGGTGATGAAGTTGACCGAGCCCAGGATCGTGCTCAGCCCCGCCACGGCCAGCCCCATCGCCCACAGGTCGGGTCCCGTACCGGGGGAGAACACCGCACTGTTCAGCGGGGCGTACGCGAACCACCCGAAGGACGCCGCCCCGTCGGCGGTGAGGAAGCCGGAGACGACCATCAGGCCGCCGAAGAGGTAGACCCAGTAGGTGAAGGCGTTCAGGCGGGGGAAGGCCACGTCGGGCGCGCCGATCTGCAACGGCATCACGGCGTTGGCGAAGCCGGTGAAGGCCGGCGTCGCGAACAGCAGCATCATGATGGTGGCGTGGATGGTGAACGCCTCGTTGTACTGCTGGTTCGAGAGGATCTGGAGCCCGGGGCGGGCCAGTTCGGCCCGCATGAGCAGGGCGAGCGCGCCGGCGAAGAGGAAGAAGGAGAAGGCCGTCACCAGGTAGAGGTTGCCGATGACCTTGTGGTCGGTGGTCGTCAGCCACCGCAGCACCGCCGAGCCCTGGCGCACCCGCCGCTCGGTCCGGGCCGCGTGGTCCACCGCTGTCATGGGGCCTCCAGGGAGCCTCGCCGCCGAGCGTGCACCCCATGCCCTACCGCCTGCTCACCCCGCCGCCGCCATGCCGCGCCGCGTCCTCCCCCGTACGGGGGAAACTGACACACTGTGTGCATGACACACGAAGACGAGCGCGACGCCCGCCCGGACTCCGCGAACCAGGACGTCGCGATGGGCCTGTCGGCCGGGATGTCCGCCGGACTCGTGCTGGGGCTCCTGGTGTTCGACAACATCGGCCTCGGCCTGGCCCTGGGCACCTCGCTCGGCCTCGGCGTCCCCGCGCTCCTCCGGGCCCGCCGTGCCTCCTCGAAGGCCTCCACGCCCCCGGCGGACGGCGCCTGACCCGTACGCCGCCGGCGTCGGCCGGCGGGTTACGCCTCGCCGTGGTGGGCCCGGGTGATCAGGTCCGTCGCGACCTCCAGGGCCGCCAGCCGGGTCTCCTCGGGGTCGCCCTCCACGTGCTGGAGGAACATCATCCCCGCGTGCAGCGTGAACAGGGCGCTCACGCACCGCACCTGGTCCGTCAGCGGCCCCTCCTGCGTGCGCAGCAGTTCCACCAGGGTGAACAGCCGCCGCTTGACGGTCTCCCCGATGCTCAGCTCCCGCATCGTGGCCTGGTTCTCCTGCATGAAGCGGTACAGCGGCGCGCCCGCCGCCATCGCCTCGCTGTAGCGCCGGAGCACCTCCCGCTTGGTCTCCAACGTCCTCGGCTGCTCCTGCGCCCACTCGATCAGCTCGTCGATCGGCCGCGTCAGGTCCTCGAAGACGCTGATGATGATGTCTTCCTTGGTCTTGAAGTGGTAGTACAGCGCCGCCTTCGTGACGTCGAGGCGCTCCGCGATCTCCCGCAGCGAGGTCTTCTCGTACCCCTGCTCGGCGAAGAGCTCCAGCGCGACGTCCTGGATGCGCTGGCGCGTGTTCCCGCGCCTGGCCTGCGGAGCGCTGCTCGCGCCGCCGTCGCTGGAGCTGCTGGACATGATTCTCCCCAAAGGAACTTACTTGACGCCCGGCTAGTAGCGGGTCTACCTTCCCCAGTGTAGTGAACTAGCCGGGCGACAAGTAAGTCCCGGCCGGCTCGGAAGAACGGCAGATGAGCGGCGCGGAGCGCCGGCGCCAGGGGAGTGGACGGACATGAGCGAGACAGTGAAGCAGGCCGAGGCCGCGGAGGGGGTGAAGCCGCGCAGCGTCCGCGTCGTCCTGATGGCCCTCATGATCGCCATGCTGCTGGCCATGCTGGACAACATGATCATCGGCACCGCGATGCCGACCATCGTCGGCGAGCTGGGCGGCCTCGAGCACCTCTCCTGGGTGGTCACCGCGTACACCCTGGCCACCGCCGCCTCCACCCCCATCTGGGGCAAGATCGGCGACATGTACGGCCGGAAGGGCTCCTTCCTCACCTCGATCATCATCTTCCTCGTCGGCTCCGCGCTCAGCGGCATGGCCCAGGACATGGGCCAGCTGATCGGCTTCCGCGCCGTCCAGGGCCTGGGCGCCGGCGGTCTGATGGTCGGCGTCATGGCGATCATCGGTGACCTGATCCCGCCGCGCGAGCGCGGGAAGTACCAGGGCATGATGGCCGGCGTGATGGCCCTCGCCATGATCGGCGGCCCGCTGGTCGGCGGCACCATCACCGACCACATGGGCTGGCGCTGGTCCTTCTACATCAACCTCCCGCTCGGCGCCGTCGCCCTCGCGATGGTCACCGCCGTGCTGCACCTGCCGAAGAAGACGGGACAGGGCGAACGGCCGAGGATCGACTACCTCGGCGCGGCCCTGCTGACCGTCGCCATCACCTCGACCGTCCTCGTGACGACCTGGGGCGGCACCGAGTACGCCTGGGGCTCCGCCGAGGTCATCGGCCTGATCGTCGTCGGCGTCCTGTCCATCGCCGCCTTCCTCTACGCCGAGACCAAGGCCGCCGAGCCGGTCATGCCGCTGCACATCTTCCGCAGCCGCAACTTCACCCTCATGTCGGTGATCGGCTTCCTCGTCGGCTTCGCCATGTTCGGCGGCGTGCTCTACCTCCCGCTCTTCCAGCAGTCGGTGCAGGGCGCCTCCGCAACCAACTCGGGCCTGCTGCTCCTGCCGATGCTGCTGTCGATGATGGCCGTCTCGCTCGTCGCGGGCCGGATCACCACCAGCAGCGGCAAGTACAAGGTGTTCCCGATCGCCGGCGGCGCGCTGATGGTCGTCGGACTGTTCCTGCTCGCCACGATGGACACCGGCACCACCCGCCTGGTCTCCGGCCTCTACATGGCCGTCCTCGGCGCCGGTCTCGGGTTCCTCATGCAGATCACCATGCTGGTCGCGCAGAACAGCGTCGACATGAAGGACATGGGCGTCGCCTCCTCCTCGGCGACCCTCTTCCGCACCCTGGGCGGCTCCTTCGGCGTGGCCCTCATGGGCTCCCTGTTCACCTCGCAGGTCACCGACACCATGACCGAGCGGCTCGGCCCGCAGGCCGCCCAGGCCGCCGGCTCGGCCCAGCTGGACGCGGCGAGCCTGGCCAAGCTGCCCGAGGCCGTCCGTGACGCCTACCAGCACGCGGTGGCCGCCGGTACGCACTCGGCGTTCCTGCTGGGCGCGGCGATCGCCGTGGTGGGCTTCGCGCTCGCCTGGTTCGTCAAGGAGGTCCCGCTGCGCGGCGCGGGTCCGGCCCCGGCCGGCGAGTCCGCCAAGACGGCGCAGGCCCCGCAGGACTCCTTCGCGCACTGACCGGCCGGCCGGCCGCAGGGCGGGTGCGGCCCGGGTTCCCCCCGGGCCGCACCCGCCTTCTGCATGCCCGCCAACCCCTGTGACATGTGAGGTTATTGAGGATCAAAGACCCTATTACCAGGAAGTTGTCGGGCAATTCAGGGGAACCCCGCCAGGTGTCAAGGCGTCATGACCCACAAGACCCTTGCACGGCCGGACGGGGAGTGGAACATGACGCGCACGCAGCAGCACGGCCTCCGGGCCCGGATAGCCGTCGGCGCCTCGGCCGCCGCCGTGGCAGCCACCATCTGGGGCGTGACGGCCCTGGTCACCCCCGGCGACGCCCCCGCCCCCCGGCCCGGACACGCCGCCGGCCGGACCGGTACGGACGGCCCCCGGGGCGGGAGCGGACCGAGCGCGGGCCGCCCCGGCGCCGGTCCGCAGGCGCAGCCGGCCGCGCTGCCCGACAGCATCGCCCACGCCTCCGAGGCCGGCGGCAACGCCGTCAACATCACCATCGACGACGGCCCCGACCCCCGCTGGACCCCGCAGGTCCTCGCCGTGCTCGCCCGGCACGACGTGAAGGCCGTCTTCTGCATGATCGGCCCGCAGGCCAAGGCCCACCCGGACCTGGTCAAGAAGGTGGTCGCGGCCGGCCACCGGCTCTGCGACCACACCATGGCCCACGACACGGCCATGGACAAGAAGCCCGTCGCCTACCAGGAGGCGCAGATCCTCGACGCGAAGAAGCTGATCGAGGAAGCGGCCGGCGGCGGCGCGAAGGTCGAGTACTACCGGGCCCCGGGCGGCGCCTTCACCCCCGACAGCAGGCGCGTCGCCGCCGCCCACGGCATGCGCCCGCTCGGCTGGAACGTCGACACCAAGGACTTCCACAAGCCCGGGACCGCCGCCATCACCGACGCCGTCAAGCGGGAGCTCGGCAACGGCCCCACCGTGCTCTTCCACGACGGCGGCGGCGACCGCCGGCAGACCGTCGCCGCGCTCGACCAGGTGCTGTCCTGGCTGGAGGAGCAGGGCCGGCCGACCGGATTCCCGGTACGCACCGCCCCCGACCCCTCCTGACACGCCGCCGGGCGGCGAACGGGTGAGGGTCGGCCCGCCGGCCCCGCCGGGGGTGTTCCCTGGTCGCGCGCACCACACCGCGCGCAGCACCGTACGCACGACCAGGAGGCCCCGTGATCAAGCCGGCCCAGCTCACCGATCCCGCCGTCCGCGCCTTCGTCACCGCCGTCAACGCCGGCGACCAGCACGCCTTCGCGGCCGTGCTGGCCCCCGGCGCGACCATGTCCGACGACGGCTCCGACCGCGACCTCCAGGAGTGGGCGGAGCGGGAGATCTTCGCCTCCCGGGGCCACATGGACGTCGAGTCCGAGTCCGACGGCGGCCGGGCCCTCGTCGCGAACTACCGCAACGACACCTGGGGCGAGATGCGGACCGCCTGGCGGTTCACCGTCTCCGACGGCCACATCAGCCGCTTCGAAACCGGCCAGGCCTGAGCGGGACCCGCGGCTACAGCCCCCGCGCCACCTTCAGCACCGCCGCCGTCAGGCGCCCGTTCTCCGGGGCCAGCCCGCCCGGGAAGCCGAAACGGCGGCGGGTGTACCCGTACGCGATCCCCGTGACCGGGTCGGCGAAGCCCTGGGCGCCCGCCGCGCCGCAGTGCCCGAACGCCTCCGGGCCCACCGCCGCCTGGGTCTCGAAGCCCAGCCCGAAGTGGTCCGCCTCGGAGGTCACCCGGTCCACGCCCGGCGTGTGCAGCCGGGCGACGTCGGCCACGGTCGCCGGCTCCAGCAGCGCGGGCCGGCCGTCCAGCCCGCCGACGGCCGCCGCGTACAGGGCGGCCACCCCGCGCGCCGAGCCCGTGCCGCCCGCCGAAGCCGGGCCGAGGGCGCGCGTCGTGGGGTGGTTGGCGTACGCGACCGGGTCCATCGGCGGCTCGCGGTGCCCGTTGAAGGCGGTCTTCATCATCTCGGGCAGCGGCCCGCGCGCCGCGAGCAGCTCCTGCTGCGCGGGCGTCGGCAGCATCTCCAGGATCGGCTTCCAGCGGTCGAGCAGCCCCTCCGGCAGCCCCATGTACAGGTCGAGCCCGTACGGCGCCCGCACCCGCTCCTCGTAGAGCTCCTGGAGGGAGCGGCCCGTGGCCCGCCGTACCACCTCGCCCGTCAGCGCGCCGATCACGAAGGCGTGGTAGCCGTACGCCGTACCGGGCTCCCAGAACGGCTTCTGCCCGGCGAGCCGGGCCGCGACGACCGCGTCGTCCGCGATCTCCTCGTACGAGAAGCCCTCGTCGCTGTTGATCAGCCCCGAGCGGTGCGACACCAGCTGCCGTACCGTCAGTCGCTCCTTGCCGTGCCCGGTGAACTCCGGCCAGTACGCCGAGACCGGGCGCTCCAGGTCCAGGGCGCCTTCCTGCGCCAGCAGCGCCACGACCAGGTGGGCGGCGCCCTTGGTGATCGAGAAGACCGGGCTCAGGGTGCCCCCGTCGGTGTCCTCGCCGCCCCACAGGTCCACCACGGTCCGGCCGTGGTGGCGTACCGCCAGCTGGGCCTCCGGCGGGTTCGGTTCGAGGGACACGAACGCCTCGAACTCGTCCCGGACCGTCTCCCAGCCCGGCGCGACCGTACCGTCCACCGTCACACCCATGACATCCCCCGTAGCCCCGCGTAGATCGTTTTCTCGTCCGGGCCCAGACAACCACCGCGCCCCCGGACGTGTTCCGTTCCGCAGCGGAATCTGTCACCTGCGCGTCCGCCGGCCGCTCCCGTACGGGTGAACGCGCGCGCGGCGTCGTTCCGGCCCGCCGCGGGAGCCCGTTGGGCCGGTCATGAAGCGCACTCGCACCGCTGCCCTCGCCCTCGCCGCGGCCGCCGCGGCCGTCACCCCCGCCCTCGGCCAGGCGTCCGCCGCCGCTGCACCGGGCACGGGGTACCTCCAGGACCCGGCCGGGGGCGAGAAGGAGATGAAGTCCCAGTGGACCAAGGACCAGAAGCACAAGCTGGAAGGCCAGGTCCGCTTCCACCCGGGGATCCAGTACGAGACGGTTGCCCGCCCCGCCCGTCCGGGTGACCCGAGGGACGAGCGCCGGGTCGCCGACCCGAGCACGCTCGCCTGGATGCCCTCGTACGAGTTCGCCTGGGCGGTGTCCGACGTCCTCGTCAACAAGGGCCTGACCACCAAGAACGGCAAGCACCCGATCGTCGTGCGCGCCGTGCTGCGCGACGCGAGGGGGGCCGAGGCGGCGGAGGTGGAGCAGAAGCTGACCGGGCAGCCGGCGACGGGGCGTCAGAAGGTCGCGGGCTCCAAGCGGATCGCCTGTGACACCGGCGAGTACACGGTGGAGTGGTCGGTCACCCGCACCCACTACGGGACGGTGACGGGGAAGCTGCGCTGGGACTCCAGCTGCGAGCGGTACCGCACGGCGTTCTCCACGGAGAACGGCGGGGCCTGAGGGCCCGGCGGCGCGGAGGAGCGGCGGGGAAGGCCTGTCGCCCCGCGCACCTTGTGGGCGCTCGGCGGGCGACGGGGCCGCGGCCTTGGATCAAGTGCCGTCGGCGGTTCTGCCGTACGGGATGGGGTGCGGCAGGGGGGCGGAGGTCCGGAAGCCGGCGGTCCTCAGCTCTTCTTCTTGGAGGCGGCGCTCGCCTTCGAGGAGATGTCCTCCAGGACGGCCTTCGGGTTGCCGCCCGGCTCGACGGCCCGCCCGATGTTGCGCTTGATGGTGTCGCTGACGGTCACCCAGGCCGGGTCGTTGACCGGGTAGAGCTGGGCGCCGCGCAGGGCGGTCAGGAACTGCTCGTCGTTCTTGTCGAGGCCGCCGCCCGCGGGGGTGCGGGAGGCCGTGACCGTCGAGGGCAGCAGGTGGTAGCGGCCCGCGAAGTCCGACAGGTTCTTGTCCTGGTAGAGGAAGTCCAGGAACCTGCCGATCTCCGCGCGCTTGCCGTTCTGCTTGAAGGCCATCATCCAGTCGGCCACGCCCACGGTCGGCGGGGTCTCGCCGGTGCCGAGGAAGTCCGAGACCGGCATGGACACCGCGCCGACCGTGATGCCCTTGGCGCGTGCCTCGTGGGACAGGGACGGGTAGCCGTTGAGCATGCCGACCTCCCCGCGCAGGAACGCGGCGAAGGCGTCGGCGCGGTTCAGCTGCGAGGGCGAGGTCGGGCCGGTCAGTCCGGGGCCCACCATCTCCGTCTTGAGCCAGTTGAAGGCCTGGATGTTCTGGTCCGAGGCGAGGCTGTAGTTGCCGCTGCTGTCGGCGTAGCCGCCGCCGTTGCTCAGCTCCCAGATCATCGCCTCCGCGTGCGCCTCCTCGGGGCCCAGCGGCAGGGCGTAGGGGAACTTCACGCCCTTGGTCTGGAGCGCCTTGGCGGCCGTCTTCAGGTCCGCCCAGGTCTTGGGCTGCCAGGTGCCCGAGCCGTCCTTGGGGAGGATGCCCGCGTCCGCGAACAGCTTGGTGTTGTAGAAGAGCAGGCGGCTGCTCGCCACGAAGGGCAGGCCGTAGAGGGTGTTCCCGACCGAGCCGGCCTCGGCGAGGGGCTGGAGGAAGTTCGCCTCGGCGGTGATCGAGAGGAGTTCTTCCGCGGAATACAGCTTGCCCTGCGCGGCGAAGTCCGAGTAGGAGCCCATCAGGGCCATGTCGGGCGCCTTGCCGGCGCTGACCATACGGGAGACCTCGCGGTCGATGTCGGCCCACGGGAGGAGCTTCACCTCGACCTTGAGGCCGGGGTTGGCCTTGGTGAAATCGGCCGTCACCTTGTCCCAGAAAGCCTTGGAACTGTTGGCGGAGGTGTTGCCGTATTCCGCGGCGATCAGCCGCAGGGTGTCGCCGTCGCCGCCGTCCCCCGAGGAGCCTCCGCAGCCGGACAGCGGTATCAGTAGACCGAACACGGCTGCGGTGGCGGCCGCACCGAACATTCTTCTTCGCACGGGTGGATACCCCTGATTTTCTTTTGAGTCCCGTTGTTACTTATGAGTTGCTCCGGGCTGGGGTGTCCCGCCGTGGCCCGTCTGGCCGGAATTCTCTCCCGAGAGCGGTGGGATTGATTCCGCGGGGTCGGAACGTGTGGCGAATGCTCCAACCATGGGTTTTCCGCATTGTGCTTTCCGATATGAGCGCCAGGAATGGGACGCGCGTAGACATGCCGAAAAGCCCGTTTCCGGATGGAAAACGGGCTCGAAGCCTTTCGGGGGCGGGAGGCTAGTCGGCGAACTCGCCGGCGTACGGGTCGGGCTCGCCCGTCTCGGGGTTGCGGCCCTCCTGCCAGCGGCGCTGGGCCTTGCGCCAGTGCACGAAGCTGAGGTGCCCGCCGTCCCAGAAGGTGATGCTCACGGGGCTGACGTCGAACTCGTCCGAGCACAGCCGCAGCAGGAATTCGGCCATGCCGTACGGGTGGACGGCGAAGGCGTCGGCGGTGTGCCGGCCGATGACCAGCACCGGCCAGCGGTCCGGGTCGGGGTCGGTGGTGAGCCAGCACAGGATGTCGGACCCGCCGGTGACCCCCCAGGCGATGACCGACTCCGGGTCCACGTCGAAGGCGTCCCGGCCGCCGGCGGCCTCCCGGAGGATCTGCCGGGCGTTGGCGGTCTCCTCGGCCATCTCGGCCGGGTCCCACTGGAGACCCGGCTTGGGCAGCGGCAGCAGGATGCTGGCCTCGCCGTTGATGGAGCCGGCGCCGAAACGCCCCATGAACGCCACGAAGTCGGACGGGAAACGGGTCCCCCAGACGGCCTCGGCCGCCTGCCAGTCGATGTCCTCGTCGGCGCCGTGCGTCGCCGGCATGATCTGCTCCAGCGCCTTGATCCGCGCGTTCTCCGTCATGCCGCTCCCCTGAGACCCCAGCTCAACCGCCCCAACCTACCGCCCGGACGGCGCGTCACCCAGTCCGAGTCGAGACGGCCACCAGGGTCCCGACACCGAGACCCCAGCCGGCCATCGCACCGGCCGCGGCCTCCAGGACGTGCCGGGCGCGGAGGCGGGGGAGGCCGAGGCGGCCGGGCGGCATCGTGGTCAGCGCGATCACGCGCATGCGGCGGTCGAGGTAGGCCACGTCGATCGGGAACCGCATCCGGAAGGTGTGCACGCTCGCGGCCGGGGTCAGCAGCAGCGCCCCCTCGACGCCGTCGCGGCCGAGCAGGCCGCGGGTCCGGGCCCGGTAGGAGGCGGCGATCTCCAGCGGGATCGCCGACGTGCCGAAGCGGAGGGTGCCGGGGCCGTCCTGCCAGTGCGCCATGCGGCCACCCTAGGTGTCCCCGGCCCGTCCCCGGCCGTCCCCGGCCGTCCCCGGCCCGTCCCCGGCGCGGAAGGGGTCCACGGGCCCATCCCCGCGGGGGTGCGGCGGGCCTACCGTCGGGGGGTGGGCGTACTAGTGATCATCCTCGGCGCCGCGTACGGGGCCACCGCGGGGCTCGGGCTGCCGCGCGCCGCCTACCGGCTCTCCGTCGCGCCCGGCGAGCCCTGGCGGGCGCACTGCCCCCGGGGACGGCCGCTGCCCGGCTGGCTGGGCGCCGCGCCCGGCTACGGACCCCGCGCGGGCCGGGTCGCCGCCGCCACCGCAGCCGTGTGCGCCGGGCTCGGCGCGGCCGTCGGGGCGCGGCCCGAGGCGGCGGTGTTCATCGCGCTGGCGCCGGCCCTGGTGCTGCTGGCCCTCGTCGACCTCGCGGTGCACCGGCTCCCCGACGTGCTGACCCTGCCCCTGGCCGCGGCCTGCGCCGCGCTGCTCGGCGCGGCCGCACTGCTGCCGGGCGCCGCCGGGTCGTGGCGGCTCGCCCTGCTGGGCGGGCCCGCGCTCGGGGCCGCGTACCTCGTGCTGTTCCTGGTCAACCCCGCCGGGATGGGCCTCGGCGACGTCAAGCTGGCGCTCCCGCTGGGGGTCGCTCTTGGGTGGTACGGATGGGGGGTATGGGCGGCCGGGGCGTTCCTCGGGCTGCTCTACGGGGCGCTGTACGGCCTCGCCCTCGTGCTGCGGGGCCGGGCGGGCCGCCACCAGGGCTTCGCCTACGGCCCCTGGATGGCCGCCGGAGCCCTCACCGGAGTGCTGCTGGGCGGATTCGGAGCGTAATCATCTTGCGCCAATGCACGCAGGACGCTTTACGAAGGGTTATGGTGGAACCCCCCCCTCGGGCCGGTCCGTATCCCCCCCACGGACCGGCCCGTTTTTCGTTCCACCCGCCCCCCGGGCAAACGCGCAGGTCAGCCGCGCTGGGCCCAGAGGTTGGTGCCGGGGGTGGACACCGCGAAGGAGTCGATCTCCTTCAGCTCCTCCTCCGTCAGCGGTTCCGCCGACAGCGCGGCGAGGTTTTCCTCCAGCTGCTCCACGCTCGACGCGCCGATCAGCGCGGAGGTCATCCGGTCGTCCCGCAGCACCCACGTCAGCGCCAGCTGGGCCAGGGACTGCCCGCGCCGGGCCGCGATGTCGTTCAGCCCGCCGAGCCGGCGGACGACGTCGTCCGACAGCAGCTCGGGGCTCAGCGACTTGCCCTGGCTGGCCCGCGAGCCCTCCGGGATCCCCCGGAGGTACTTGCCGGTCAGCATCCCCTGCGCGAGGGGCGCGAAGGAGATGCAGCCCATGCCGGCCTCCTCCAGGGTGTCCAGCAGCCCGTCCTCCTCCGTCCAGCGGTTGATCATGGAGTACGAGGGCTGGTGGATCAGCGGCCGCACGCCCATGTCCGTCAGGATCCGCGCCGCCTGCGCCGTCTGCTCGGCGGTGTACGAGGACACGCCCGCGTACAGAGCCTTGCCCTGCTGGACCGCGGACGCGAGCGCGCCCATGGTCTCCTCCAGCGGGGTCTGCGGGTCGAAGCGGTGCGAGTAGAAGATGTCGACGTAGTCCACGCCCATCCGCTTCAGCGAGGCGTCCAGCGAGCCCAGCAGGTACTTGCGGCTGCCCCATTCGCCGTACGGGCCGGGGTGCATGAGGTAACCGGCCTTGGTGGACAGCACCAGCTCCTCGCGGTACCGCGCGAAGTCCTGGGCGAAGACCTTGCCGAAGTTCAGCTCGGCGGAGCCGGGCGGCGGGCCGTAGTTGTTGGCCAGGTCGAAGTGGGTCACGCCGAGGTCGAAGGCGCGGCGCAGGATCGCCCGCTGGGACTCCAGGGACCGGTCGTCGCCGAAGTTGTGCCAGAGGCCGAGGGAGATGGCGGGGAGCTTGAGGCCACTGCGACCCGTGCGCCGGTAGTGCATGGAGTCGTAGCGCGAGGGCTCTGCCCGATAGGGATTGTTATCAGTCACGTTGTCCTTGCTATCACGGACCTGTGACGGACCGAGTTGGGTACCCGATCCCGCCGCGCAGTAATGTGGCGGACTCGGGGGAGACCGCAATTCGCACGGGGGCTTTGCACGGAGGGGCTGGAAGATCGTGAAGCTGCGCGACCTGGTGTACAGGCTCTATGCACGCCGGGTGGAAGGCCGCCTCGACCATGACGCGTCGCCCAAGCACATCGGCGTCATCCTGGACGGGAACAGGCGCTGGGCCAAGGCGTCCGGAGGTACGACGGAGCAGGGCCACCAGGCCGGCGCCGACAAGATCTCCGAGATGCTCGGCTGGTGTACCGAGACGGACGTCGAGGTCGTCACCCTGTGGATGCTCTCCACGGACAACCTGGACCGGCCGGAGGTCGAGCTCCGGCCGCTGCTCAACATCATCGAGAACACCGTCCGGGGCCTCGCCGAGGACGGCCGCTGGCGCGTCCACCACGTGGGCAACCTGGACATCCTGCCCGCGCGGACGCAGACCGTGCTGAAGGAGGCCGAGCAGGCCACGCACGACGTCGACGGGATACTGGTCAACGTCGCCGTCGGCTACGGCGGCCGCCAGGAGATCGCCGACGCCGTCCGCTCGCTCCTCCTGGAGCACGCCGAGAAGGGCACCTCCTTCGAGGAGCTCGCCGAGGTCCTGGACATCGACCACATCGCGGAGCACCTCTACACCCGCGGCCAGCCCGACCCGGACCTGGTGATCCGCACCAGCGGTGAGCAGCGGCTGTCCGGATTCATGCTCTGGCAGAGCGCGCACTCCGAGTACTACTTCTGCGAGGTCTTCTGGCCGGCCTTCCGCAAGGTCGACTTCCTGCGCGCCCTGCGCGACTACGCCGCCCGCCACCGGCGGTACGGCACCTGACCGGGAGCGGCTGACACCCCCTCGGCCCCTCCCGACCCCGCGAAAAGCCTTCACCTGGGATTCACCGAGCGTCCGTCATATGCCATGGCATGGCGGCGCTCGTTCGAGGGCATAACCCTGGCAGGTCGATGCCCGATCCACGGGTGTCGAGTCTCAGCGGACGGCACAGGGCCGTCCGCCCGGGAGGCCCTTTGCACCAGGACGCGCGTGCGGTTCGCACGGACGGATTGGAGGGCCGGAATTCGGCCCTGGCACTGGCGCCGATGACCGGTCCGGTCTTCATGGCCCGACCTCTTCCGAGGGGGTACGTCCTTCCGTGGTGACCAGCACAAAGCGCCGCCTGCCCGACAGGCGGACCTACGTCCTCGACACCAGCGTCCTGCTGGCCGACCCCAACGCGTTCTCCCGTTTCGACGAGCACGAGGTCGTGCTCCCGATCGTGGTGATCACCGAGCTGGAGGCCAAGAGGCACCATCCCGAACTCGGCTACTTCGCCCGTCAGGCCCTGCGCCTGCTCGACGACTTCCGGGTCCGGTACGGCCGCCTCGACGCCCCCATCCCGCTGGGCGATCTGGGTGGCAGCCTGCGCGTCGAGCTCAACCACTCCGACCCCGGCGTCCTGCCGGCGGGCTTCCGGCTGGGGGACAACGACTCGCGGATCCTCGCGGTCGCCCGCAACCTCCAGGCCGAGGGCTACGACGTCACGGTCGTCTCGAAGGATCTCCCGCTGCGCATCAAGGCCTCCTCCGTGGGGCTGCTCGCCGAGGAGTACCGCGCGGAGCTCGCGATCACGGACGGCGGCTGGACCGGCATGAGCGACCTGGCGCTCTCCGGGGAGCAGGTCGACCTGCTCTACTCCGAGGAGCGGCTCCACGTACCGGAGGCCGCGGAACTGCCCGTGCACACCGGGCTGGTCCTCCAGTCGGAGCGCGGCAAGGCCCTGGGCCGCGTCACGGCCGACGGCAACGTGAAGCTCGTACGGGGCGACCGCGAGGCCTTCGGGCTGCACGGCCGCAGCGCCGAGCAGCGCATCGCCCTGGACCTGCTGCTCGACCCGGAGATCGGGATCATCTCGATGGGCGGCCGGGCCGGCACCGGCAAGTCGGCGCTGGCGCTGTGCGCGGGCCTGGAGGCGGTGCTGGAGCGGAGGCAGCACCAGAAGGTCATGGTCTTCCGGCCGCTGTACGCGGTGGGCGGCCAGGACCTCGGCTACCTGCCCGGGGACGCGGCCGAGAAGATGAGCCCCTGGGCGCAGGCCGTCTTCGACACCCTGTCGGCGGTCGCCGGGCGCGAGGTCATCGAGGAGGTGCTGGGGCGCGGGATGCTGGAGGTCCTGCCGCTCACGCACATCCGCGGCCGGTCGCTGCACGACGCGTTCGTCATCGTGGACGAGGCCCAGTCCCTGGAGCGCAACGTCCTGCTGACCGTTCTGTCCCGGATCGGGGCCAATTCCCGGGTGGTCCTGACCCATGACGTGGCCCAGCGGGACAATCTGCGGGTCGGCCGGTACGACGGAGTGGTCGCCGTCGTTGAGAAGCTGAAGGGGCATCCGCTCTTCGCCCACATCACGCTGACCCGGTCCGAGCGCTCCCCGATCGCCGCCCTCGTGACGGAGATGCTGGAGAACCTCTAGCCGAGAAGGGGGTAAATCCCCCATAGCGGGCCGGTGAGTTGGCGCCGCCCGGCAAAGGCGCAGGAGCCTAGCCGGGCGGCGTCCCGCTGCACAGGCCTTTGCCGAAATCAGCGGCGTCATGGCAGGTGTGACCTTTCCCACGCAACGCGGAATTGCCCTGCGGCGTCGAGGTCCGGCAGAGTCTGTTTTCCGTCAGGCCCCGCATACGGCACAGGTGTATCTCCCGTTGGGATACGCGCAGTACCACAACTCCACAGCCGACGTCCGTATGCCGCCCGGAACACGCGGCAGCCCCCGCAAGGGAGTTGCCCACGGGCCCGCGTCTCCAGTGACCTCATCACCCCGGAGACCAGTGTCGAGGGGGCACTCTTGCGACCGCGCGGTCACTGCGGACGCTGCTGGAAGGACACCGTGTGAGCCGGATCTCGGTCCGGGGGTTCGCAGTGGCTTCGGCCACCGCGGTCACCACCGTCGGCGCAGTCGTCGGCGTCGCCACTGGCGATGCCGCCTCGAACGATCTCGAGACGACCGCGTCCGGCGCGACTCTCCTCACTGACATCCCGGTCGGCGAGCAGGCCCAGGTCCAGAGCGCCACCCTGGCGCAGCAGGCCGACAGCATCGCCCACGCCGCCGACGCCGACGCCAAGCGCTCGGCGGAGGAGGCCGCCCGCCTCCAGGCCGCCGAGGACGCCAAGTCCAAGAAGGCGGAGGCCGAGAAGGCGGAGCAGGCGAAGAAGGCGGAAGCCGACGCCAAGCTCAAGGAAGAGCGCGAGGAGAAGGGCGAGGTCGCCAGCCGGTCCGCCACGCGCGACGCCGGCGACTTCGCCGTCCAGGGCTCCTACACGGTCGCCCAGGTCAAGGCCATCGCCCAGCAGTTGGTCCCGGCGGGCCAGTTCCAGTGCTTCTCGAACATCATCAACCAGGAATCGACCTGGAACTACAAGGCCGTGAACTCCTCCTCGGGAGCCTACGGTCTGGTCCAGGCGCTCCCCGGCTCGAAGATGGCCTCGGCCGGCGCCGACTGGCGCACCAACCCGGCCACCCAGATCAAGTGGGGCCTGGGCTACATGAACGAGCGCTACGGCAGCCCGTGCAGCGCCTGGAGCTTCCACCAGGCCAACGGCTGGTACTAGAGCCCCGCGTAGAGCCCCCTCGTAGGGCCCGGGTACAACCTCGGGAACCCCACACCGTACGACGGTGTGGGGTTCCGCGCGTGTACGGTCGTGCGAGGTGTCACCGCTGGGCGGGGGAAGGGAACGACATGGCGAAGAGGGCAGGCTGGCTCGGCCGGCTCGGCAGCAGACTGAGCCGGATGGAGGCTCGCCTGCACGAACGGCGGGCCGAGGTCGAGGCGGAGGACGCCGGTGAACCGCCGCTGCCCGCCTCCGTGGTGGCCGCGCCGGTGCCCGGCGCCGAGGAGGCGGCCGGGCACCACGCGGTGCTCCCGGCGCCCGCGCGGCCCGACCCGGTGACCGTCATCCCGTGGGGGGTGCGGGTCGCCGCCGAGGCCAGCTGGCGGCTGCTGCTGCTCGCCGGGATGGTCTGGGTGCTGATGAAGGTGATCAGCGAAGTCCGCCTGGTCGTCCTCGCCTTCGCCGCGGCCCTGCTCGTCACCGCGCTGCTCCAGCCGTTCGTGGTGCGGCTGCGCAGGCTCGGCCTGCCGCGCGGTCTGGCCACCGCCGTCACCGCGATCCTCGGGTTCGTCGTCATCGGACTGGTCGGCTGGTTCGTGGTCTGGCAGGTCATGGAGAACCTCGACGACCTCTCCAACCGGCTCCGCGAGGGCATCAACGAGCTCAAGAGCTGGGCACTGGACAGTCCGTTCCACGTGACCGAGAAGCAGATCAACGACATCGCGAAGAACCTCAGCGAGACCATCGGCACCAACACCGAGGAGATCACCTCCGCCGGACTCCAGGGCGTGACGGTGCTCGTCGAGGTGATGACGGGCATGCTCCTCGCGATGTTCTCGACGCTCTTCCTGCTCTACGACGGCAAGCGCATCTGGACCTGGGTGCTCGGCCTGGTCCCGGCCGCCGCCCGCCCCGGCGTCGCGGGCGCCGGCCCGCGTGCCTGGCGCACGCTGACCGCGTACGTGCGCGGCACGGTCCTCGTCGCGCTGATCGACGCCGTCTTCATCGGTCTCGGGCTGTACTTCCTTGACGTGACGATGGCCGTGCCGCTGGCCGTGTTCATCTTCCTGTTCGCCTTCATCCCGCTCGTCGGCGCCGTCATCTCCGGGGCGCTCGCCGTGGTCGTGGCGCTGGTGACGCAGGGGCCCGTCATCGCCCTGGCGGTGCTGGGCGTGGTGCTGGCGGTCCAGCAGATCGAGGGGCACGTGCTCCAGCCCTTCATCCTCGGCCGGGCCGTACGGGTCCACCCGCTCGCGGTGGTGCTCGCGGTGGCGGCCGGCGGGATGATCGCGGGCATCGGCGGAGCGGTGGTCGCGGTGCCCCTGGTGGCCGTCACCAACACCGTGGTCGTCTACCTGCGGGCCTACTCGCGCGAGCGGAACCACGGGGCCGGCGCCGCGAGCGGCCCGGGGCCGCACGGAGCCACCGCGGTACGGGCTGCCGCGCTGGAGGCCGGGGACGATCAGCGAGCCTGAGCCTACGACCGTGCCCCCGCCGCCCGGAAGGGCTGCGGGGGCACGGTGGCGCGTACGGGAGGACCCGTACGGGTGCTACTCGGCGGCCAGGGTCGCTTCGGCGTCGAGGGTGACGGCGACGGCCTGGATCACCGAGGCGATCTTGAAGGCCTCCTGGACCGTCTCGCGGCCGACGCCCGCCTTGCGCAGGACCTGCTCGTGCGAGTCCAGGCACTGGCCGCAGCCGTTGATCGCGGAGACCGCGAGGGACCAGAGCTCGAAGTCGACCTTCTCCACGCCCGGGTTGCCGATGACGTTCATCCGCAGGCCCGCGCGCAGCGTGCCGTACTCCGGGTCGGAGAGCAGGTGGCGCGTGCGGTAGAAGACGTTGTTCATCGCCATGACCGCCGCGGCGGACTTGGCGGCGGTGTACGCCTCCGGGGACAGCGCGGCCTTGGCCTCGGGCTCCAGCTCACGCAGGACGCGCGGGGAGCGGGCGGCGATCGCGCAGGACAGGACGGTGCCCCACAGCTGCTGCTGGGTCAGGGTGTCCTGATTGCCGATGACCGAACCGAGGTTGAGCTTCAGGTCCTTGGCGAAGTCCGGTATGGCCGACTTGAGGGAGTCGAGGGACATCCGTCACTCACCGGCCAGCAGGGCGCCGGCGTCGAGGGTGCTCTCGCCCTTGTTCCAGTTGCACGGGCACAGCTCGTCGGTCTGCAGGGCGTCGAGGACCCGCAGGACCTCCTTGGGGTTGCGGCCCACGGAACCGGCGGTCACCATGGCGAACTGGATCTCGTTGTTCGGGTCGACGATGAAGACCGCGCGCTTGGCGAAGCCGTCCTCGCCCTCGACGCCGCAGGCCTGCATCAGCTCGTGCTTGACGTCGGCCAGCATCGGGAAGGGCAGGTCACGCAGGTCCGCGTGGTCCTTGCGCCAGGCGTGGTGGACGTACTCCGAGTCGCCCGAGACGCCGAGGACCTGCGCGTCGCGGTCCGCGAACTCGTCGTTCAGCTTGCCGAACGCGGCGATCTCGGTCGGGCAGACGAAGGTGAAGTCGGCAGGCCAGAAAAACACCACGCGCCACTTGCCCTCGTAGGCCTTGTGGTCGATCTGCGCGAACTGCTTGTCGGCCTCCAGGGAGACGCAGGCGGTCAGATCGTAGGTGGGGAACTTGTCACCGACAGTGAGCACACTCACTCCTTGCGGAATGGAAAGTGACCCTTTTGGGGGCTTTCCGAGAGGGTTGGACGGATCTCACATGCTGGCACAGCTGCATTGATTGCGGAAATAGCTAGTCTTGTGTCGGGTGATCGGAGGTACCTATCAGTGGCTGTGAGTAGTAGAGGACCGAAGCAGCCGACGCTGGCGCAGCTGCGCGCCTTCGCGGCGGTCGCGGAGCACCTGCACTTCCGCGACGCCGCCGCGGCGATCGGCATGAGCCAGCCCGCTCTCTCCGGTGCCGTCTCGGCGCTGGAGGAGGCCCTCGGGGTGCGGCTGCTGGAACGCACCACCCGCAAGGTGCTGCTCTCCCCGGCGGGGGAGCGGATCGCGGTGCGGGCGCGGGGCGTGCTGGACGCGCTGGGCGGGCTCTTGGAGGAGGCCGACTCGGTACGGGCCCCCTTCACCGGGGTGCTGCGGCTCGGGGTGATCCCGACCGTGGCCCCGTACCTGCTGCCGACCGTGCTCGGGCTGTTCCACCGCAGCTATCCCGGGATGGACCTCCAGGTGCACGAGGAGCAGACGGCCTCGCTGCTGGAGGGACTGGCCGGCGGGCGGCTGGACCTGCTGCTCCTCGCGGTGCCGCTGGGCGTGCCCGGCGTCACCGAACTGCCGCTCTTCGACGAGGACTTCGTCCTGCTGGCCCCGCGCGAGCACCCGCTGGCCGGGCGGCGTGACATTCCGCGCGAGGAACTGCGCGGGCTCCAGCTCCTGTTGCTCGACGAGGGGCACTGCCTGCGCGACCAGGCCCTGGACATCTGCCGGGAGGCCGGGCGCGGCGCCGGAGCGGACGTGACCACCACGGCGGCGGGGCTCTCCACGCTCGTCCAGCTCGTCGCCGGGGGGCTCGGGGTGACCCTGCTGCCGCGTACCGCGCTGCGGCTGGAGACGGCCCGCAACGAGCACCTGGCGACCGGGTACTTCGCCGAGCCGGCCCCCTCGCGGCGGATCGCGCTGGCCATGCGGACCGGCACGGCCCGCCAGGAGGAGTTCCGGGCCGTCGCGGGCGCCCTGCGCGAGGCGGTGCGCCCGCTCCCGGTGTGGCCCACCGACTGAGGCCGTGCGCCGCTGCCGGGGTTGCCCCGCTGCCCCGTTGCCCCGCTACTCCGTGCGCAGCCCGTCCGGGCGCATCAGCCGCAGCAGCGCCGGCAGGGACAGCAGGGTGACCGCCGCCACCACGCCCGCGCCGGCGCCGGTGAGCGCGAGGACCGAGCCCCAGTCGACGCGGAAGGGGACGCGTGCCATCCGGGTCAGGACCCCGCCCAGGGTGATGCCGACGGCCGCCGCCAGGACGAGGCCGAGGCCGACGGGCAGGGCCGACTGCCACAGCACCGACAGGCTCAGCGTCGAGCGCTTGGTGCCGAAGGCGACCAGCGCCGAGAGGAGCTTGCGGCGCTCGCGCAGCTGCTCCAGCTGGGAGACCAGCAGGCTGGTGCCGATCAGGACCAGCACCCCGGTCGCGCCGAAGAACAGCCCGGTGCGGATGCCGGTGTAGTGGGGGTCCTGCCGGGTGGAGCGCAGGGTCATCGCCGTGTCGAAGGGGTTCGCCTTGAAGGCGGCCGTCCGGACCCGCTCCAGCGCGTCCGGGTCGGCTTCGTCGACCTGGACGAAGACCTGCGCGGACCTGGCGCGGGCCAGGCCCTGCGGGGCGGCGCCGGGGGTGGCGAGCAGGCCGGTGCGGAAGCCTCCCGCGGGGTCCTCGCGCGCCGGGACCGTGCGGGCGTCCGCCGGGACGGCCCACTCGACCGTCCTGCCGCCCGCGTCGGCGGACTGCTGCGGGGAGACCGAGACGTCACCGGCGAAGAGCCGGTCACCGGGGTTGACGGCGAAGCCGAGGGGGCCGCCGGACAGGACGAAGGCGTCCCCGTCCCGGCAGGCGCCGATCTCGGCGACCTCGGCGAGCGCCTCGCAGGTGCCGACGGTCAACGGCACCGACTCCGGACTGGGCACCTGCGCCGCGGTGTTGACGTGCTCCAGCGCCACCGTCCGCACCACGCCCGGGGTCGCGGCGATCCGCTGGGCGAGCGCCTCCATGCCGGACTCCCTGCCGCTGTGCAGCATGACCGCCACCGACGCCCGGGACGGATCCTGCCCGGTCTCCTCGGTGAAGTCGCCCTCCGTACTGGTGAAGAACATCTGCAGCGCGATGGCCCCGGCGACCGCCACCGCGATGCCGTTGACCAGGCGGACGGCGGGGCCGTTGGAGGCCTGGAGGCGGCGCACGGCCAGCTGCCAGGAGACGGGACCGCCGCCCAGCCGTGCGACGAAACGTTCCAGCAGCCAGGGGAGCAGCGCCGTGATCCCCACCAGCAGCAGCGCCACGCCCGCGGTGACCTGCCACTGGCTGAAGCGGCCGTGGTCGTTGCCCCGGCCCGCCAGCGGCGCGAGCAGGCCGAGCCCGCCCAGGGGCGGCAGCAGCCGCCACCAGACGCGGCGGCGGCCCTGCGCGGCCGTGCGCAGGACACCCAGCGGCTCGATGACGACCCCGCGCAGCGTGAACAGGGTGACGCCGACCGCCGCGAGGGGCACGGCCAGGGCCACCAGCGCCGCCAGCCCCGGCGAGGGGTCGAGGTCGGCCGGGAAGACGCTGCGCTGGTTGAAGGAGAACGAGCCGACCAGCCGGCGCCCGATCAGGAAGAACCCGGAGCCGAGGACCAGCCCGGCCACCGCCCCGGCCAGCGCCTCGCCGGCCGCGATCCGGCGGACCGTCCGGGCGTCGGCCCCGACCAGGCGCAGCGCGGCCAGCCGCAGGTCGCGCCGCTCCCCGCCGGAGCGGACGGCGGCGGCGATGAACACGGCGACCGGCATCAGCAGCGCCACGAAGGTCAGCACGGCCATCAGCATCAGCACCGGGCTGAGCGGCCCGCTCTCCAGGGCGTCGGCGAAGCCGGTGACGCGTTTGACGCGGTACTCGCCCGGCCCGGGGAGCGGGAGGCTGTCGGCGCCCTGGTAGAAGGCGAGTTCGGCCGGACCGGTCAGCCCGGCGTCGCCGATGACCGCACTGATCCGCCCGTCGAGGCGTTCGCGCAGCAGCGCGCCGCCGGGGGAGCGCAGCAGCTCGTCCAGGGCGGGGGAGACGGCCAGCTCGCCGGGTGCGGGGAACGCCTTCAGGCCCGGCGGCAGCGGGGCTTCGGAGCCCTCCGGCCGCAGCAGCCGGCCCTCGATGTCCTGGCCGCGGAAGGTCATGTTCGCGTTGCCGACCAGCAGGGTGTTCCGGCCCGGCGCCGCCGCCTCGGGAGCCGACACGGTGGAGCGGGCGTCGGCGCGCTCGTCCCGGGCGCGGAGCGCGCCGGGGACCGCCGTACTGATCAGCAGCAGCGCCACGCCGAGGCCGACGCCGACGCCGGTGAACAGGGTGCGCAACCAGCCCTCGCGCCCGCCGCCGAGGGCGAACCGGGCGCCCATCGCGAGGTCCCGGGCCCAGGCCCGCGCGGTGCTCATACGATCCGCTCCATGTCGCGGGACCGGCCGTCGCGTACGACGATCTCGCGGTCGGAGTACGCGGCGACGCGCGTCTCGTGCGTGACGAGGACGACGGCGGCGTTCGCGGACCGCGCGGCCTCGGTGAGCAGCTGCATCACCAGCTCGCCGTTGAGGGAGTCCAGGGCGCCCGTGGGCTCGTCCGCGAAGATCACCCGGGGGCCGGTGACCAGGGCCCGCGCCACGGCCACGCGCTGGCCCTGGCCGCCGCTGACCTCGCCGGGGCGCTTGGCGGCGAGGTCCTCCACCTGGAGCCGCTCCATCCAGTGCAGGGCGGTCCGCTCGGCCTCCTTGCGCCTGGTCCCGGCCAGGCGCAGGGGCAGGGCCGCGTTCTCCACGCAGGTCAGCTCGGGGACGAGCTGGCCGAACTGGAAGACGAAGCCGAAGTCGCCGCGGCGCAGGGCGCTGCGCTCGGCGTCGTCCATCGCCGACAGCTCGCGGCCGGCGTAGGTGACGGTGCCGGAGTCCGGTCGGACGATCCCGGCGAGGCAGTGCAGGAGCGTCGACTTGCCGGAGCCGGAGGGTCCCATGACGGCGACGACCTCGCCGGGGTGGATGGAGAACCCGGCCCCGTCCAGGGCCTTGGTGGGTCCGTACGCCTTGCACAGGTCCGTGGCGGTGAGCAGGGATCCGGCCGGGGTCATCGGCGTACCTCCCGGGCGAGTTGGTCCAGTCGGGCGGCGGTCAGTTCGAGCCAGCGGACGTCGGCCTCCAGGTGGAACAGGGCGTGGTCGCAGACCAGCTGGTCGGCGATGTCCCCCTTGCGCTTGCGCTGGGTCAGGATGCGCATCAGGCGCAGGTGCTCGGCGCGCTGGGTGTCCAGCAGTTCGTCGGCGCTGCGGTGGGTGAGCAGGGCCAGGACCACCTTGGTGTACAGGGTGGACTGGAGGTACGGCTCGGGCTTCTCGGGCTGGGAGAGCCAGTGCTCGACGTCGGTGATGCCGGCGCTGGTGATGGCGTAGCGCTTGCGGTCGGGGCCGCCGCCGCTCTCGATCCCCTCGACCTCGACGAGGCCGTTCTTCAGGAGGCGGGACATGGTCGAGTAGACCTGCCCGTAGGCGAGGGGGCGGTCGTGGCCGAAGGTCTCGTCGAAGGCGCGCTTGAGGTCGTAGCCGTGGCGCGGGCCGGCCTCCAGGAGGCCGAGCAGGGTGTGACCGATGGACATGGGCGCGACTATACATGGGGTGTATACGCACGGTGTATAGCTGCCCGAGGTGCGGATTTGCGCGACCGGTCACGCCGAAGGCCCGCCGGCGGGGCGCAGGCGGGCCTTCGGGTGCGGGTGGGGCGTACGGAGTGGCGCGCGCCGCGCGCCGTCCGGCTCAGGAGTCGGGGGAGTTGCGGGGGCGGCCGCGCGGGGGGATCGGGGCGGCGCCCCCGGGGAGGCGGCCCGACTCGGACAGGGCCCTGCGGAGCAGGAACTCGATCTGCGCGTTCGCGCTGCGCAGCTCCTCGCCGGCCCAGCGCGCGAGGGCCTCGTACACCTGGGGGTCCAGCCGCAGGAGGACCTGCTTGCGCGCCTGCCGCCCGGCCCGGGCGGCCCCCGGCTCGCCCGGGTCCTGGCCGCCGGGGCGCGCTCCGCCGGAGGGGGTCACTGGTAGAGGGTGCCCGTGTTGATGACCGGCGTGGCCGCGCGGTCGCCGCAGAGCACCACCATCAGGTTCGAGACCATGGAGGCCTTGCGCTCCGGGTCCAGGTCCACGATGTCCTCCTCGGCCAGCCGGGTCAGGGCGAGTTCCACCATGCCCACCGCACCCTCCACGATCTGCTTGCGGGCCGCCACGACGGCGCCTGCCTGCTGGCGCTGGAGCATCGCGGAGGCGATCTCCGGAGCGTACGCGAGATGCGTGAAGCGGGACTCGATGATCCGCACGCCCGCCGCCTCGACCCGGGTCGCCAGCTCGGCCGCGAGCTTCTCGGTGATCTCCTCGGCGTTGCCGCGCAGGGAGAGGCCGCCCTCCTCGTGGGAGTCGTAGGGGTACTCGATGGCGATGTGGCGCACCGCCGCCTCGGTCTGCGTCTCGACGAACTCGGTGAAGTCCTCGACCTCGAAGACGGCCCGCGCGGTGTCGGAGACCCTCCACACCACGACCGCCGCCAGCTCGATCGGGTTGCCGTAGGCGTCGTTGACCTTCAGGACGGCCGTCTCGTGGTTGCGGACCCGGGTGGAGATCTTCTCGCGCGAGGTCAGCGGGTTGACCCAGCGCAGCCCGTCCGTGCGCACCGTGCCCCGGTAGCGGCCGAACAGCTGGACCACCCGGGCCTCGCCCGGGGCCACGGTGTTCAGCCCGGTCATGGCGAAGAGCGCGCCGAGGGCCAGCAGGGCGCCCAGCGGGATCAGGACCGCCCTGGCGGCCGTCGTGTCCGCCGCCGCGGCGAGGGCGAGCAGGCCCGCACCGGCGGCGACGCCCGCCAGCCCGCCGAGCAGGGCGGGCCCGCCGCCGACGCTGCGGGCCGTGAACTCCCGTACCTCGCCGGACCGTGTGTCAGCTGCGACTGTCATGGATTCCCCCAGTTTGAACCGTTGCGTCCGGCCGTCGTCGACCGCGGCCCCCTATCAAAGTGATATCACTTTTTGCGGTCACCGCAACCCTTCCGGCATCGTGAGCGTCGGTTCCATCGGAGTGGGTGCTGATTCTCACGTCCGATTTGACCGGTATTGATCAGGGTTGATCAACCTTTGTCACAGCCTGCGGTGTTAGTTTTCTGAGCTGACGTCGGGGGGGTAATCGAGCGGAGCGGGAGCGATGGGCCGAGCAGATGCGCGACGGGCGCAGCAGCAACGCGGTGCGCGGAAAGCGCCGAGCGGGCGCGCCGGCGGGCGCGCGGGCAAGGCGACCGGGAAGCGCAGCGGCATACGCCGCTTCCTCAACTGGAAGACGATCCTGGGGACTTTCCTCGGCGGACTCCTCCTCATGGTCGTCGCCGCCGTCGCCCTCTACTTCTCCGTGGACGAGCCGAGCGACCCGAACAAGACCGCGACGCTCCAGAGCAACACCTACAAGTACGCCGACGGCTCGATCATGGCCCGCACCGGCGACATGAACCGCGAGATCGTCACGATCGACAAGATCCCCGAGGACGTCCGCACCGCGTTCATCGCCATCGAGAACAAGACCTTCTACCAGGACCGCGGCGTCGACGTCATGGGCGTGGCCCGGGGCCTGGTCAACACGGTCCGCGGCAAGGGCACGGCCGGCGGTTCGACGATCACCCAGCAGTACGTCAAGAACTACTACCTGACCCAGGACCAGTCGCCGACGCGCAAGCTGCGGGAGCTGATCATCTCCCTCAAGGTCGACCAGCGCATGGAGAAGCCCGACATCCTGGCCGGCTACCTGAACACCAACTTCTACGGCCGCAACGCGTACGGCATCCAGGCCGCCGCCCAGGCCTACTACGGAGTCGACTCCGAGAAGCTGACCCTGGAGCAGGGCGCCTACCTGGCCGCCGTCATCCAGGCACCCAGCCAGTACGACTGGGCGACCGCCGGCCCCAACGGCAAGCGGCTGGTCATGATCCGCTTCAACGCCGTCCTCGACAACATGGTCGAGATGGGCAAGCTGGACAAGGCCAAGCGCCAGACCCTGAAGTTCCAGGAGCCGATCAAGCCCAAGCCGCGTCCGGGCATGGACGGGCAGAAGGGCTACCTGATCCAGGCCGCCGAGGTCGAGATGAACCGGCAGGGCATCAAGGACTCCGAGATAGCCGCCGGCGGCTGGACGATCACCCTCGCCATCGACAAGAAGAAGCAGGCCGCCCTGGAGAAGGCCGTCCAGGACGAGCTGGAGTCCAAGCTGGAGCGCAAGAACACCAAGGACCGGCCCCAGGACCAGAGCGTCCAGGCCGGCGCCACCTCCGTGGACGCCAAGACCGGCTACATCGTCGCGATGTACGGCGGCGTGGGCCTGACCGAGAAGTCCGCGAGCAACGCCCTGCGCACCGACTACCAGCCGGGCTCCACCTTCAAGCCGATCGTGCTGGCCTCCGCCCTGGAGAACGGGGCGAAGACCCAGGACGGCCGTCCGATCAACCCGAACACCCTCTACGACGGCACCAGCAAGCGCCCCGTGGTCGGCAGCGACACCCCGTTCGCCCCGGAGAACCAGGACGACATCAACTACGGCGACCCGATGGTCACCATCCAGGAGGCCACCAACTCCTCGGTGAACTCGGTCTACGCCCAGCTGATCGTGGACGCCAAGCCGGCGAACGTGAAGAAGACGGCGCTCTCCCTCGGCATGGTCGACCGTGAGGGCTGGCTCGCGGACAGGCCCGCCATGTCGCTCGGCACGATGAGCGCCAACACCGTGGAGATGGCCGCCGTCTACGCCACGCTCGACAGCCACGGCAAGAAGGTCACCCCGACCATCATCAAGAAGGCCGAGCACAAGGACGGCGAGTTCAAGCCCGTCACCCCCATCGGTTCCCAGGTCCTCACCAGCACCACCGCCGACACCGTCACCAAGGTCCTCACCGGCGTCGTCGAGGACGGCTCCGGCAAGGCCGTGCGCAGCTCCGCCTACGAGGCCGCGGGCAAGACCGGCACCACCGAGAAGAACGTGGCCGCCTGGTTCACCGGCTACACCCCGGAACTGGTCACCGTCGTCGCCATGTTCGGCGAGGACCCCAACACCCACAACCAGGTCACCCTGACCGGTACCGCGGGCAAGGGCCGCGCGGGCGGCTCCAGCTTCCCCGCGCAGATCTGGCAGGCGTACACGACGGCCGCGCTGAAGGGCCAGACCACGGGCCAGTTCGACCTGTCGGACGCCAAGATGGGCACCCCGCCGCCCGCGCGCTCCGCCAGCCCGTCGGCCACCCCCAGCGGCACCGTCTCCCCGTCGCCGACGACCTCCGGCGCCCGCCCGTCCGGCACCCCGGACCCGTCGGGCAGCTCCGGCAAGCCGGACCCGACCTCGTCCACCAAGGACCCGACGCCGCCGACGAAGAAACCGACGCCGCCGACGAAGGACCCGACCCCGACGAAGGACCCCACCCCGCCGATACTGCTGCCGAACCCGCAGCAGCGCTAGGCACCGAACGGCCCGCGGCCCCGCAGCGAAGACGCTGCGGGGCCGCGGCCGTACCGGTCGTCCGGGGTCAGCGCCGCTCGTGCGCCCCCGGCAGCGGCAGCTCGAACCAGACCACCTTGCCGCTGCTCAGCCGGGTCGCACCCCAGCGCCGGGCCAGCCGGTTGACCAGGAACAGGCCGCGCCCGCCCTCGTCGGTCTCCCGGGCCCTGCGCTGGCGCGGCAGCTGCGGGGAGTCGTCCCCGACCTCGCAGCGCAGCACGTCCGTGCGCAGCAGGCGCAGCGTCACCGGCCGCTCCGCGTACCGGACGGCGTTGGTGACGACCTCGCTGACCAGCAGCTCCAGCGAGTCGCTCAGCTCCTCCAGGCCCCACCGGGTCAGCGCCCGCCGGGCGAACCGGCGGGCCCGGCCCGGAGCGGTCTCCTCCGGGTCCAGGAACCAGTACGCCACGTCGCTGGGCGCGATCCCCTCGAAGCGGGCCGCCAGCAGCGCGATGTCGTCGTCCCGGTCTCCCGGGCCCAGCATGTCCAGTACGTCGTCGCAGAGGGCCTCCAGCGGCGGCGGGTGGTCCAGCCCGGTCAGCTGCGCGGTGGCGGCGAGCCGCTCCCGCAGCTGTTCGATGCCGGTCCACACGTCCCGCAGCCGGGACTCCACCAGCCCGTCCGTGTACAGCAGCAGCGTGGCCCCGGCCGGGGCGTCCAGCTCCACGGCCTCGAAGTCCACGCCGCCGACCCCGATGGGGGCGCCCGGCGGTACGCGCAGCACCTCGGCGCGGCCGCCCAGGTGCAGCAGCACCGGCGGCGGATGGCCGGCGTTGGCGATGGTGATGCGGTGCGAGACGGGGTCGTAGACCGCGTACAGGCAGGTGGCCATGCGGTCGGAGCCCAGGCGCTGCGCCTGCTCGTCCAGGTGGTGCAGCACCTCCGCCGGCGGCAGGTCCAGCTGGGCCAGGGTCTGGGCGGTGGTGCGCAGCTGGCCCATGATCGCCGCCGAGGTCATGGAGTGGCCCATGACGTCACCGACCACCAGCGCCACCCGGCTGCCCGGCAGCGGTATGGCGTCGTACCAGTCGCCGCCCACCCGGGCCGTCTCGGCGGCGGGCAGGTAGCGGGAGGCCAGGCGGACCCCGGTGGGCTGGGGCAGGCCGTCGGGCAGCATGGTGCGCTGGAGCTCGTCGGCGATGTAGGCCTCGCGGCCGTAGAGCACGGCCTTGTCGATGCCGAGCGCGGTGTGCGTGGCCAGCTGCGCGGCGACGAGCAGGTCGTTCTGCTCGAAGGCGTCCCGGTCCGGGGTGCGCAGGAACACCGCCGCGCCGATCACGCGGCGGCGGCCCCGCAGCGGGGCCAGGATGGCCCGCTGGCCGCGCGGCACCGGGTGGTCGGCGCCCAGCAGCTCCGGCAGCGCGTCCTTGGCCCCGGCGGCCGACCCGAACACCGGCCGTACGCCGCGCAGCACCTCGGCGAGGGCCCCGCCGGGCCGGATCTCGCACAGCTCGGCCGCGGGCAGGTCGCCCTGCGGCCCGACCAGCGGCAGCTGGCTGAAGTCGAGCTCGCCGGGGCCCCCCGCGGCCCCGGCGCCCTCGGCGGCGTCGGTGAGGTCGTCGATCGGCCGGAGCCGGTCGGTGCGGCGCAGCCTTAAGACGACCGGGCCGACCGGCCGCTCGTCGCCGACGGGCAGCGGGTCGCGCAGGTAGACCAGGATGGCGTCGGAGAAGGTCGGCACGGTCGCCCGGCACAGGCCGAGCACGATCTCGTCGAGGTCGATGCCGCGCGCGATCCGGCGCGTCGCGGCGCCGACGAAGCGCAGCCGGTCGCCCTCGCGGCGGGCCACGCCGACCTCACCCGGGCCGTGGCCCGGCCCGGAACCGGAGCCCGCGCCGGCCGCGCCGACACCGGTGCCCGGACCCGCGTCCACCACCGCCCGTACGGCGGCCTCGGCGCCGGACGGCCCGGCCGGGACCCCGTCGGTCTGCGGCCCGCGCCGGCCCGCGTTGCGGGCGGCCTCGCCGTCGCGGCTGCGCGCGGCCGCCGGGCCGGTGTCCGCCGGGCCGTGCCCGGAGCCCTCGCCGGTGGTGCCGCGCGGGCGCGGGAAGTCGGCATGCGTGCGTACGGCCTCGGCGGCCGCGATGGGGGCCTTGCCGTGGCCGAGCTCGTCCGTACCCCCGCCGGAGGCGACGGCGGGCTGCGGGCCCTCCTGGGAGGTGGGGTACTCCGTCACGCGTGGAATTCCGTCCGTTTGCGCTCGATGTGCGCTGCACTCAACTCGGTCAGTCGCGGTATACCCGCTCAGCGGCGGGGGCACCACCACCCCCGGGTACCGCGTCCCGCTCGTTACCTTTCGCTCGCGTGGACCTCCGGTCAAGTCCCGGTCGCCGCAGGTCATTTACGGATACGGGACCGCGGAGACCCCCCCCCGCGTACGACCGGCGGAGGACGATCCTACGTTTGAACCCCGGGGGCGCATCAAGGGTCTCATGAGGTCATATGCGCCGGGGTGCGGTCCCAGTCCTCGGGCAGAACCGGAACTCCCCAGGCCGGATCGGGCCTCCAGTCCTGCCAGCCGTCGCAGAACGGAGCCCCCCAGGCCTTCACGACGTCCACCGCCGCGCGCCCCGCCTCCCGCACCCGCCGCGCCTGGTGCCGGTCCAGCAGCCCGATCCGCTGCGCCTGCGCGAACTCGTCCTCGTCCAGCCACTTCCAGCTGCGGTCGGGGTAGACGGCGATGTCGAGGAAGTGGTCCACGGAGTCCACCCCGCCGGCCCACCGGGTGCGCGGCTCCTCGAGGTTGACGTACCAGTTCCTGAGCCGCCAGTCTCCGTCCCAGAACAGCCAGACCGACCACGGCTGCCCGGGGCGGGCCAGTTTCAGCACGCCCCCGCCGAACCAGTGCGACCGTACGGTGGTCCGCGGCGCGGTGTACCGGGTGGCGAGCGGCTCGCGGTGCACCGGAGTGCCGTCCGCCAGCACCGGCTTGACGCACTCGGTGCCGGGAGCCATCCACACCGCGAGCAGCTCGTCCGTGTCCTGCACCACCGTCACGGGGCGGGCGATGTGGATCCGGCCCCGGAGCCCCGGGGCGTGGTCGCGGTAGCGCCAGAGGATCCGGTCCCCGGGCGCCCAGTGCGCCTCCCGCGTCCCACCCCGCGCGGCGGGCCGCGCCGCGCCGCCCCCGGGGCTGTAGGTACCTGTCATGCGCAGATCTTAGGGCGGCGGCCCCGCCGGATGCTGCGGTGCAGGTCACGGAGGGGGCCGAGGGCCGTAAACGACTGGATTCGGCCCCTGTCCGGAACGGCTTTCAGGGTCGGGTCATCCGCAGGACGTCGAGCGCCTCGTCCAGCTGAGCGAGGGTCAGGTCGCCCCGGTCGACGTATCCGGACTCCAGGACGACCTCCCTGATCGTCTTCCGCTCGGCGAGCGCCCGCTTGGCCACCTTGGCCGCCTCCTCGTACCCGATGTACCGGTTGAGCGGGGTCACCACCGAGGGCGAGGATTCGGCGTACTCCCTGGCCCGCTCGGAGTTGGCGGTGATCCCGTCCACGGTGCGGTCGGCCAGCAGGCGGCTCCCGTTGCCGAGCAGCCGGATCGATTCGAGCAGGTTCCGGGCCATCACCGGGAGCATCACGTTGAGCTCGAAGTTGCCGGCGGCGCCCGCCACGGCGACCGTCGCGTCGTTCCCCATCACCTGTGCGGCGATCATCAGAACGGCCTCCGGGACGACCGGATTGACCTTTCCCGGCATGATCGAGGACCCCGGCTGGAGATCCGGCAGATTGATTTCGGCCAATCCGGTGCGCGGGCCCGAGGCCATCCAGCGCAGATCGTTGCAGATCTTGGTGAGCGAAACGGCGATCGTACGGAGCACCCCCGAGGTCTCCACCAGCGCGTCCCGGGCCCCCTGCGCCTCGAAGTGGTCGCGCGCCTCGGTCAGCGGCAGACCCGTGGCGGCGGCCACCTCCGCGATCACGGCCGCCGAGAACCCGGGCGGCGTGTTGATGCCGGTGCCCACCGCCGTCCCGCCCAGCGGCAGCTCGGCCAGCCTCGGCAGGGCCGCGCGCAGCCGCTCGACGCCGTAGCGGACCTGGGCGGCGTACCCGCCGAACTCCTGGCCCAGGGTGACCGGGGTGGCGTCCATGAGGTGCGTGCGCCCGGCCTTGACCACCTCGGCGAACTCCTCCGCCTTGCGCTCCAGCGCGGCGGCGAGGTGTTCCAGGGCGGGGACCAGCTCGCGGGAGACGGCGGCGGTGGCGGCGATGTGGATCGACGAGGGGAAGACGTCGTTGGAGCTCTGCGAGGCGTTGACGTGGTCGTTGGGGTGGACCTCGCGCCCGAGCCGCTCGGTGGCCAGGGTGGCGATCACCTCGTTGGCGTTCATGTTGGACGAGGTCCCCGACCCGGTCTGGAACACGTCGACGGGGAAGTGCTCGTCCCAGCGCCCGTCGGCGACCTCGGCGGCGGCGGACCGGATCGCCTGGGCGAGGTCCCCGTCCACCACGCCGAGCTTGGCGTTGACCAGGGCGGCCGCGGACTTGATCCGGGCGAGCGCCTCGATGTGGGCGCGCTCGATGCGCTGCCCGGAGAGCGGGAAGTTCTCCACCGCGCGCTGGGTCTGGGCGCGCCACTTGGCGTGCGCGGGCACCCGTACCTCGCCCATGGAGTCGTGCTCGGTGCGGTATTCCTGCGGCTGCTGATCGTCGGTCATGTGCGTAGCCTCCTCAAAAAGTTGAGCAATTGTCTTGTTCGAACTGTTCCCATCTCCCCTACCGGCCAGTAAATACCGGGGGTAACACCGACATCGGGGAGGCGTTCATGGCACGTGCGCGTACGAAACCCAGGCTCAGATCTACCTTCGCCGCCGTCGCGGCGTTCGCGGCCGCCCTCGGGGGAGTCACGGCCGTCACCCCCACGGCCCACGCGGCCCCCGCCGCGTCCGGCTCGATCACCCCCCTGCCGCCGGAGCTGGAGGCCGTCCGCGCCGCCGAGGCGACCAGGATCTACGGGGACCCGGCCATCCGGCCCCTCGCCGACCGCAAGACCGGCCTCATCTCGCTCGGCGACAGCGAGATCTCCGGCGAGGGCACCGGCAACTACGACCCCGCCACCAACACCTCGGCCAACCAGTGCCACCGCTCGCCGGACGCGGCCATCCACCGCACCGGCATCGCCGCCGACCTCACCTTCAACGTCGCCTGCTCCGGCGGCTACACGGGCAACATCCGCATCGGCGGCAGCAAGCAGTACGCCGACGAACTGGTGCAGAGCGACAGCCTCGCCGTCAAGGCCCGCAACACGAGGATCAAGATGGTGGTGCTGGTCGCCGGCGCCAACGACGACCTCCAGTTCGGCCCGGTCATGACCGACTGCGTCACCCGCTGGGTGCTCAGCCAGGGCACCTGCGAGCCCAAGTACGGCCCCGGCTGGCAGGCGCGCGTCGACGGCCTGAAGCCCAAGGTCGAGGCGACCGTCGCCGACCTCAAGACGGTCATGCGCGACGCCGGCTACGCCGACTCCGACTACAAGCTCGTCGTGATGGGCTACCCCAGCCCCATCGGCCCCGACTTCTACGACAACCCGAACTTCCCCGGCAAGCTCCCCGGAGGCTGCGCCGGCTACGACTCCGACGCCGCCTGGGGCCGCAACCAGGCCGTGCCCGCCTTCGAGAAGGGCATGCGCGCGGCGGCCCTCGCCTCCGGCGCGCTCTACCTGGACAACTCGCGGCTCTTCCACGGCCACGAGGTCTGCATGGAGGACGCCTGGGCCCGCGGCCTCTACCTCGACCTCGGCGACCACTTCCCCTGGGACGAGAACACCGCCCGCCAGTCCTTCCACCCCAACTACCGCGGCCACGGCGCCTTCGCGTCCTGCCTGACCCAGCTCTACGCCTCCGGCCTGCGCGAGGCCTCCTGCGCCGACCCCGCGAGCACCGGCACGCCCGTCCTCCAGGCCGGGGCCTGGGACTCCCTCTACAAGCCCCTGAAGAACGAGGCCACCGGCAACTGCCTCGACTCCTTCGGCGGCTCCAGCGCCAACGACACCAAGGTGGTGGGCTGGGACTGCCACGGCGGCCGCAACCAGGGCTGGTGGTACGACGCCTCCCGCAAGGCCGTCCGCACCGAGCTCACCCACGACCGCTGCCTGGACGTCCCGGGCGCCGACTACCGCGCCGGCACCGGGCTGATCCTCTACGACTGCCACGGCGGCGCCAACCAGCAGTTCGTCCGCGACGGCGCCACCCTGCGCCCCGCCTCTGCCCCCGGCACGTGCCTGACGGTCTCCGCCGCCCACGAGCAGCTGCGCCTGCAGCCCTGCAACGGCTCGGCGGCCCAGCGCTTCGCGTAGCCCCGCGGCCCCCTCACCGCCACCGGACCCCCCACACCCGGCCGGAGTGCACCCGGCCGGGTGTTCCCCCGACACCGGCAGCCCACGGCTTCACAGCGCCGCGAGCTGCTCGCGCACCTGCCGGGGCCGGTTGGTGATGAGGGTCTCCACCCCGAGCCGGACGCACAGCTCCACGTCCTCGGGCTCGTCCACGGTCCACACCCGCACCCGCAGCCCCTTGGCCCTCAACCGCCCCACCAGCCCCGGGTCCTTGCGGACCAGGTCGATGCCCGGACCGGCGTGCCCCGCGAACGGCGGGCGCGGGGCCCGCAGCCGGCGCTCGATCAGGTGGACCGCGGGAAGCCCCGGCGCGAGCCGGTGCAGCCGGGTCAGCGCGCCGCGCGAGAAGCTCATCACCTCGACCAGCCCGGACCTGCCGTCGGCCAGCCCGTGGTCCCGCAGCATCCGCACCAGCTCGGCCTCCAGCCGGCCGCCGGCCCGGGTGGGGTGCTTGGTCTCCACCGCCAGCCCGACCGGCCGGTCCGCGGCGAGCGCCTCCTTGAGCAGGTCCTCGAACAGCAGCACCCGGGCCCCGCGGTGCGCCTCGCCCTTCCGCCGGCCGAAGTCGAAGGCGGACAGCTCCTCGTACGTCATCGCCGAGACGGCCCCGCGCCCGTCGGAGGTCCGCTCCACGGTCCGGTCGTGCACACAGACGAGCCTGCGGTCGGCGGTGAGCCGCACATCGCACTCGAGGGCGTCGGCCCCGTCGGCGACGGCCTGCCGGTAGGCCTCGATGGTGTGCTCGGGATGCTCGTGCGAGGCCCCGCGATGGGCGACGACGCGGACGGCGCGCGCGGTGCGGGAGTACGAGGTCGTCGGTGCCATACGGGAATCCTTGCGAACCGGGATGAACGGCCAGGGGCAGGCCGGTGCCCCCGACGTTAACCCGCCGCCGGGGCCGGCACCGGCACGCGCGAGGGCCCCCTCCCCCCGGGCGGGGAAGGGGGCCCTCACGACACCGGCTACAGGCCCGGGCCGCGGACCGGGATGTGGGTGAAGGTGGGCTCCGGGGCCGGGTTCTGGAAGAAGTCGTTGCCCTTGTCGTCGACCACGATGAAGGCCGGGAAGTCCTCGACCTCGATCTTCCAGACCGCCTCCATGCCGAGCTCCTCGTACTCCAGGACCTCGACCTTCTTGATGCAGTCCTGCGCCAGGCGGGCCGCCGGGCCGCCGATCGAGCCGAGGTAGAAGCCGCCGTGCGCGCCGCACGCGTCCGTCACCTGCTGCGAGCGGTTGCCCTTGGCCAGCATGATCTTGGAGCCGCCCGCCGCCTGGAACTGCTCGACGTAGCTGTCCATGCGGCCGGCCGTCGTCGGGCCGAAGGAGCCGGACGCGTAGCCCTCGGGGGTCTTCGCGGGGCCGGCGTAGTACACCGGGTGGTCCTTGAGGTACTGCGGCATGCCCTCGCCCGCGTCCAGCCGTTCCTTGATCTTGGCGTGCGCGATGTCGCGGGCCACGACCAGGGGTCCGGTGAGGGACAGGCGGGTCTTGACCGGGTGCTTGGTCAGGGTCGCCAGGATCTCGTCCATCGGCTGGTTCAGGTCGATCTTCACCACGTCGGCCGACTCGTCGAGGTGCGCGTCCTCGGTGTCCGGCAGGAAGCGCGCCGGGTCCGTCTCCAGCTGCTCCAGGAAGACGCCCTCGGCGGTGATCTTCGCGACCGCCTGGCGGTCCGCCGAGCAGGAGACGGCGATCGCGACCGGGAGCGAGGCGCCGTGGCGGGGGAGGCGGACGACGCGCACGTCGTGGCAGAAGTACTTGCCGCCGAACTGCGCCCCGATGCCGATCTTCTGGGTCAGCTCGAAGACCTGCTGCTCCAGGTCCAGGTCGCGGAAGCCGTGGCCCAGCGCCGAGCCCTCGGTGGGCAGCTCGTCCAGGTAGTGCGCGGAGGCGTACTTGGCGGTCTTGAGCGCGTGCTCGGCCGAGGTGCCGCCGACCACGATCGCCAGGTGGTACGGCGGGCAGGCGGCCGTGCCGAGCGAGCGGATCTTCTCCTCCAGGAACTTCATCATGGAGGCCTCGTTGAGGACCGCCTTCGTCTCCTGGTAGAGGAAGGACTTGTTGGCGCTGCCGCCGCCCTTGGCCATGAAGAGGAACTTGTACGCGCCGCCGTCGGTCGCGTACAGCTCGATCTGCGCGGGCAGGTTCGAGCCGGTGTTCTTCTCCTCCCACATGGTCAGCGGGGCCATCTGCGAGTAGCGCAGGTTCAGCTTGGTGTACGCGTCGTAGATGCCGCGCGAGAGCGCCGCCTCGTCGCCGCCCTCGGTCAGCACGTTCTGGCCGCGCTTGCCCATGACGATCGCCGTGCCCGTGTCCTGGCACATCGGCAGGACGCCGGCCGCCGCGATGTTCGCGTTCTTCAGGAGGTCGAGCGCGACGAACTTGTCGTTCGAGCTGGCCTCCGGGTCGTCGATGATGCGGCGCAGCTGGGCGAGGTGCGCGGGGCGCAGGAAGTGCTGGATGTCGTGGATGGCCTCTGCGGCGAGCTTGCGCAGCGCCTCGGGCTCGACCTTGAGGAACGTACGGCCGTCGGCCTCGAAGGTCGAGACGCCCTCCGAGGTCACCAGCCGGTAGGGGGTGGTGTCCTCGCCCAGGGGCAGCAGGTCGGTGTACGCGAACTCCGGCATGTCGGTAGCCATTCCTCAACTCGGCAGACAGCGCTGGCGACCAATTGGCAGCGCGGCTATCCAGCGTAGGACCTCTCGCGGCCGCTGTGTCTGTGAGGTAAGGCTCACCCAGCAGTATCGCGATCTATCGTGTCTCGCTATGCTGGCCGTGTGGACCTGGAAAAGCACTCCGCCGCCCCTGCCCCCGCGCCCGCCGCCGGGCCCCCCGCGCTGCGCGCCTCCGACGCCGACCGGGACCGGATCGCGGGGATCCTCGCCGACGCCCTCGCGGAGGGCCGGCTGACCTCCGAGGAGCACTCCGAGCGCCTGGACACCCTGTACACCGTCAAGACGGTGGGGGAGCTGGACCAGCTGGTACGCGACCTCCCCGCGCCCGCCGCCGCACCCCGGCCGGCCGCGCCGGCGCCTGCCGCCGTGCCGCCGCCCGCCGCCGGACCGGTCGAGACGGTGGTCGCCGTGTGCAGCAGCTCCGCCCGAACGGGCCGCTGGCGCCCCGGCGCGCGCACCCGCGCGGTGTCGGTCATGGGCGACATCACCCTCGACCTCACCGGGGCCGTCTTCGAGCAGCAGGTCACCGAGATCACCGTGACCAGCGTCCTCGGCAACGTCGAGGTGCTCGTCCCGGAGAACGTCACCCTGCGCGGCTACGGCAGCGGGGTCCTCGGCAACTTCGACGTCCGTGGCGAGGGCGCCGCCGCCGACCCGCAGGCCCCCGTGGTGATCGTCCGCGGCTTCGCCCTGCTCGGCAACATCGAGGCGCGCCCCAAGCGGGGGTCGCGCCTGGTCGACCTGGCGGCACGGCTGCGCCGGCACCCGGACTGAACGCGGCTGCGGAACGGCCGGTTTCGGACGAACCCGGTCGCCCCGGTGGCGCGCCCGGCATAGCGGAACGTCCACCCGGGTAGGGACTGGTGCATCGTCTCTCGCTCGCGTATACGTCGTCAGGAGTAGACCGTGCCGCATCCGCCGCATCAGTCCCTGCAGGCAGTCGCCGTCCAGGATCTTCAGACGCGCCCGGCCGCCGTGCCGAAGCCGCGGATCGGGGCCGGGGCGGAGGACGGCCCATGGCACACCGAGGCCGTGTGCCGCCGGGACGAGGCGGGCCTCTTCTTCGCGCCGTCCAAGGAGCCGACCGCGGCCCGCCTCGCCCGCGAGGAGGCCGCCAAAAGGGTCTGCGCGCGCTGCCCCGTGATGGTCGCCTGCCGCGAGCACGCACTGCTCCAGCCCGAGCCCTACGGCGTCTGGGGCGGACTCACCGCCGCCGAGCGCAGGGTGGTGCTGGGACGCAGGCGCCGGCGCGCCGCCGAGCTGCTGCCCGGCGCGGGCGCGCCCGGACCGGTCGCCGCAGCGGGCTGAGCGGGCGCGGCACCGGGGGCGACACGCAGGGCCCCCGCGGGAGCGCGGCACCGGCGCGGACGGAACGCCGGAACGCGAAGCCCCGCAGGCGCGGCGCGCACCGCCGCACCGCCGCCCCGAACCGGGCACGACACCGCGGGAACACCGCACGCACCGCACGCACGCCGAAGGGGCGGCCCCCCGCACCGGGACCGCCCCTTCGCCGTGCCGTCGCCGGCCGGACCGCTCCTACTGGGCGCGGTCGAAGTCGATGCCGCTGTAGGCGCGCAGCTTCGACAGGCGGTGCGTGGAGTCGATCTGCCGGATCGTGCCCGACTTCGAGCGCATGACCAGCGAGGACGTGGTCGCGGTCTCCGAGCGGTAGTGGACGCCGCGCAGCAGCTCGCCGTCCGTGATGCCGGTGGCGACGAAGAAGACGTTCTCGCCGGACACCAGGTCGTTGGTGGTCAGGACGCGGTCCAGGTCGTGGCCCGCGTCGATGGCCTTCTGGCGCTCGGCCTCGTCCTTGGGCCACAGCTTGCCCTGGATGACACCGCCGAGGCACTTTATGGCGCAGGCCGAGATGATGCCCTCGGGGGTGCCGCCGATGCCCATCAGCAGGTCGACGCCGGTGCCCTCGCGCACGGCCATGACCGAGCCGGCGACGTCGCCGTCGGAGATGAACTTGATCCGGGCGCCGGTCTCGCGGATCTCCTTGACGATGCCCTCGTGGCGCGGGCGGTCCAGGATGACGACCGTGACGTCCTCGGGGGCGATGTTCTTGGCCTTGGCGACCCGGCGGATGTTCACCGAGACGGGCGCGTTGATGTCGACGAAGTCGGCGGCCTCGGGGCCGGTGACCAGCTTGTCCATGTAGAAGACCGCGGACGGGTCGAACATGGTGCCGCGGTCGGCGGCCGCGAGGACGGCGATGGCGTTCGGCATGCCCTTGGCGTTCAGGGTGGTGCCGTCGATCGGGTCCACGGCGATGTCGACCTCGGCACCGGTGCCGTCGCCGACGCGCTCGCCGTTGAACAGCATGGGGGCCTCGTCCTTCTCCCCCTCGCCGATGACGACGACGCCGTTCATCGAAACGGTGGAGATCAGGGTGCGCATGGCGTTGACCGCGGCGCCGTCCGCGCCGATCTTGTCGCCGCGGCCGACCCACCGGCCCGCGGCGAGGGCCGCGGCCTCGGTGACCCGTACGAGTTCCAGGGCGAGGTTGCGGTCGGGCGAATCGGGAGCCACTTCGAGCTGGGGCGGCAGGTTGTGCTCGGTCATCGGAGCGCACCTTTCTGTACGACGACGGCCGGGATGTGAGGGTGCTGGAACTCTATCGGTTGGTCGACATATTGAGCAGACCGGGTCACGTATGAGCGGAATATCGGTCATGGTGTCCGGCTGAGCGGACACCGCGCGCCCCTGGCGGGACACCCGCAGGGGCCGCCACGCCCACCCCGGCGGTGATCGCCCCGGGCGATGCGGGACGATGGTGCGGTGGCAGGTATGAAAGGCAAGCAGACGGTCTGGGACATGGTCCGGTCGCTGGCGGTGATCGGCGTGGTCGTGGCGGGCATCTACATCTTCGTCCCCCATGACGACACGGCCGACCCGACGCGCACGGTGGACTACCGGGTGGAGGCCCTGACGGCCCGGCGCGCGGCTCCTTACCCCGTGGCCGTGCCGGTGGGCCTTCCGGAGCAGTGGCGGGCGACCTCGGTGACGTTCGAGCGCAAGAACGCGAACGCCTGGCACCTGGGCTTCCAGGACCCGGACAAGCAGTACGTGGCCGTGGAGCAGTCCACCGACACCTCCGCCAAGAACGTGGCCGGGATCACCCAGCGGGCGGCGGCCACCGGGCAGAGCCAGCAGGTCGGCGACCGCGCCTGGGAGCGCTGGGACGGCGAGAAGTACGACGCGCTCGTCCGGCAGGAGCAGGGGTACGTGACCGTGGTGACGGGCACGGCCTCCTTCGAGCAGCTGGGCGCGATGGCGGCGGCGCTGGAGTTCAAGCAGGGGCCCCAGACCCCCTAGACGCCGCAGGACGTACGGCGCGCACGACGAAGAGGCCGCCCGCCCCGGGATCCCGGGGCGGGCGGCCTCTTCGTGCTCACCGGCTCAGACGGTGGTGATGACCTCGTCGTAGGCCAGGCGCGGGCTGCGGTCGAACCAGGCGCTCTCGCCGGGCTTGCCGATGTTGACGACCATCAGCGCGGTGTGGTCGTCGTCGAGGAACTCCTTGCGGATGCCCTCCAGGTCGGCGCCGGTCATCGGGCCGGCGGCCAGGCCGGCGGCGCGCACGCCCACGATGAAGTACGCGGCCTGCAGCGCGGCGTTCATGCCGGCGAAGCCCTCGCGCACCGGGCGCTCGGTGAAGTAGTCCTTGACCTGCGGGTAGTGCGGCAGGAGGGTGTCGAACTCCTCGTGGAACTCGTTGTCCGCGGAGAGGATGGCGACCAGGGGGGCGGCGGCCGTCTTGGCCTTGTTGCCGTCCGACATGAAGCTCACCAGGCGCTCGCGGGCCTCGGGGGAGCGGACCAGGGTGACGCGCAGCGGGGTCGCGTTGAAGGCGGTCGGGCCGTACTTGACCAGGTCGTAGATCGCCTGGACCTGCTCGTCCGTGACGGGCTCGTCGGTGAACGAGTTGGCGGTGCGGGCCTCGCGGAACAGCAGGTCCTGAGCAGCGGCGTCGAGCACGAGAGACATCGGTAGGCCTTCTTCTTTGCGGAGTGGTGCGGTGTTTCCGACTGTAAGGGGAAAGTAGATGAAATTTCAACTAACTCTCCCGATCGGGTGGGGTGGATCACTCCTCGCGGCCGTCCTCGGCCTCCCCGGCCGCCGCCTCCCGGGCCGCGAGCGCCGAGTCCAGCCGGGCGCGGGCCCCTTCGAGCCAGTGCCGGCAGACCTGCGCCAGCTCCTCGCCGCGCTCCCAGAGCGCCAGTGAGTCCTCCAGGGAGGTGCCGCCGGCCTCCAGCCTGCGGACGACCTCGACGAGCTCGTCGCGGGCCTGTTCGTACCCCAGCGCCGTGTCGGTGTCTGTCATTCCCCGTGTCCCATCGTAGGTGTGCCGTGCATCGAATTGAGTGGAATGTGTCAGTTCTCGAGCGGGGCTGCGCCGGCGCTCGAGCCGGACTCCAGCGCCCCGTCCGAGGCCTCGCCGGACCGGGCCTCGCCGGACCGGGCCTCGCCGGGCTGCGCGACCGCCACCGCGAACTCGCCCTCGGCGACCCGCGCGCGCAGCACCTCGCCCGCCGCGACCTCCCCGGGCGCCCGCACCACGTGCCCGTCCGCCCGCTGGAGCACCGCGTACCCGCGCTCCAGGGTGGCCGCCGGAGACAGCGCGACCACCCGGGCGCGGGTGTGCTCCAGCTCCGACTCGGCCCGGTCCAGCAGGTGCCCGAGCGTGCGCCGGCTGCGGGCCAGCAGGGCCTCCAGCTCGGCCTCCCGGGTCTCCACCATCCGCTGCGGGTGCACGAACACCGGGCGCGCGAGGCAGTGCTCCAGCCCCCGCTCCTCCCGGTCGAGCAGGGAGCGCAGGGCTCGCAGCCCCCGCCCCTGGAGCTGGCGCACCCGCTCCAGCTCCTCCCCGACGTCCGGGACCACCTTCTTCGCCGCGTCCGTGGGCGTGGAGGCCCGCAGGTCCGCGACCAGGTCCAGCAGCGGGGAGTCCGGCTCGTGCCCGATCGCCGAGACCACCGGGGTGCGGGCGGCCGCCACCGTCCGTACGACCTCCTCGTCGGAGAAGGGCAGCAGGTCCTCCACGCTGCCGCCGCCCCGCGCCACGATGATGACGTCCACGTCGGGTCGCGCGTCCAGCTCCTTGACCGCCCGCACCACCTGGGGCACCGCGTGCACCCCCTGCACGGCGACGTTGCGGACCTCGAAGCGGACCGCCGGCCAGCGCCGCCGCGCGTTCTCCAGCACGTCCCGCTCGGCCGCCGAGGCCCGCCCCACCACCAGCCCGATCAGCTGCGGGAGGAACGGCAGCGGCTTCTTGCGGTCCAGCGCGAACAGCCCCTCGGCGGCCAGCGACCGCTTCAGCCGCTCCAGGCGCGCCAGCAGCTCGCCGATGCCGACCGGGCGGATCTCGCTCACCCGCAGGGACAGCTGCCCGCGCGGGGCGTACCACTCCGGCTTGGCCAGTACGACGACCCGCGCGCCCTCGGAGACCAGGTCCGCGACCTCGTCCCAGACCTGGCGGAAGCAGGTCACGCTGACGGAGACGTCGTGCGACGGGTCGCGCAGCGTCAGGAACACCACCCCGGCCCCCGGCCGCCGGGACAGCTGCGTGATCTGCCCCTCCACCCACACCTGGCCCAGCCGGTCGATCCAGCCCCCGATGAGCCGGGACACCTTACCGACCGGCAGCGGCGCATCAGCCGACGTATTGAGACCCATGCAGGCAGGCTAACCGGCGCGGCTGACAGCGTCTCAGGCCCCGGGGGGGATGTCGGCGTCCGGCACGCCCCCCGGACGCCCCCGCTGGACCAGCAGCACCCCCAGCCCCGCCAGCAGCCACACCGCCCCCACCAGCTGCGCCGTCCAGGAGGCCGCCGCGATCACCGCCACCGTCACCGCCGTCCCCAGCACCGGCACCACCAGGTGCTTCCACCACACCGGAGCCCCCTGCGCCCGCCGGACCACGAACCACCCCACCACCGAGGCGTGCAGCAGGGTGAACGCCACCAGCGCCCCGATGTCCACCACGGAGACCAGGTGGTCCAGCCCGTCGTCGCGCCGGGCCGCCCACACCGCCGCGACCAGTGTCACCGCGGCCGCCACCAGCAGCGCCGCCCTCGGGGTGCCGCCCGACGTGCGCGCCAGCGCGCCCGGCAGCCGCCGCTCCCGGGCCATCGCGAACAGCAGCCGCCCCGCCGCCGCCTGCCCGGCCAGCGCCGCGAACGCCGCCCCGACCGCCTTGCTCACCGCCACCAGGTCGTGCAGCCAGGGCCCGACCGAGGTCTCGACCGCGTCGTAGAAGGCCGGCCCCTGCCGGGCGGGCTCCGCCGCCAGCTCCGCCGGGGACACCGGCGCCAGCAGCGCCGCGAGGTAGGTCTGCGCGACGAACAGCACCCCGGTCAGCGCCAGGCAGAACAGCACCGCCCGGGCCACCCGGGCGCTGCCCCCGGTGACCTCCTCCGCGAAGGAGGCGATGGCGTCGAAGCCCAGGTACGACAGGACCGCGACGGACACCGCGCCCAGCACGGCGGCCGCCGAGAAGCCCGGCGAGCCGTCGCCGAGCAGCGGCGAGAGCCAGCCGCGCCGGGCCCCGTCCCGGACCAGCACGGTCACCGCCGCCACCACGAACACGAGCAGCACCGCGATCTCCATCGCCAGCACCGCGAAACCCACCCGCGCGGCCACCCGTACGCCCCACAGGTTCAGCGCCGTGGTGACCGCCACCGCCAGCGCCGTCCACACCCACCGCGACACCTCCGGCACCAGCGCGTGCATCGCGATGCCGGAGAACAGGTACGCCACCGCCGGGATCAGCAGGTAGTCGAGCATCGCCATCCACCCGGCGATCAGCCCCGCCCCCTCGCCGAGCCCCTTGCGGGCGTACGTGAAGACCGACCCCGCCCGCGGGGCCACCCGGACCATCTGCGCGTACGAGAAGGCGGTGAAGGCCATGGCGGCGGTCGCGACGAGGTAGACGAGGGCCACCGCCCCGTGCGACCTGGCGTCGAGCGCGCCGAAGACCCCCACCGGGGCCATGGGCGCGATGAAGAGCAGCCCGTAGACCACCAGATCCCGGAAGCCCAGGCTCCGCCGCAGCGCCGCGGGGGCCGCGGTGCGGGATTCCGTAGCGGATGCCATCGTTCCTCCGGGTGGCGGTCGGGACGGACGTTCGGCCAAGTCTGTGCCGAACGGGCGACGTACGGCCTGCTGGAGACCCCCGTACGATGGAGCGCATGACTGCTCCCGCCCCTGCTCCCGCCTCCCGCCGCGTCCTGCTCGCCGCCCCGCGCGGTTACTGCGCGGGCGTGGACCGTGCCGTGATCGCTGTCGAGAAGGCCCTCGAGCAGTACGGTGCTCCGGTCTACGTCCGCCACGAGATCGTGCACAACAAGTACGTCGTCCAGACGCTGGAGAGGAAGGGCGCCGTCTTCGTCGAGCGGACGGAGGAGGTCCCGCCGGGCTCCATCGTGATGTTCTCCGCGCACGGCGTGGCGCCGGTGGTCCACGAGGAGGCGGCGCGCGGCAAGCTCGCGACGATCGACGCGACCTGCCCGCTCGTCACCAAGGTCCACAAGGAAGCGATCCGCTACGCCAACGAGGACTTCGACATCCTCCTCATCGGCCACGAGGGCCACGAGGAGGTCATCGGCACCTCCGGCGAGGCCCCGGACCACATCACCATCGTGGACGGCCCCGACGACGTGGCCAAGGTCGAGGTGCGCGACGAGTCGAAGGTCGTCTGGCTCTCCCAGACCACGCTCTCGGTCGACGAGACCATGGAGACCGTCGACGCGCTGAAGCAGAAGTTCCCCCTGCTCGTCTCCCCGCCCAGCGACGACATCTGCTACGCCACCTCGAACCGGCAGGCCGCGGTGAAGGTGATGGGCGCCGAGTCCGACCTGGTCATCGTCGTCGGGTCCAAGAACTCCTCGAACTCCATCCGCCTGGTCGAGGTCGCCCTGGACGCCGGCGCCCGCGCCGCCCACCTGGTCGACTTCGCGAGCGAGATCGACGAGGCCTGGCTGGAGGGCGTCACCACGGTCGGCCTGACCTCGGGCGCCTCCGTGCCGGAGGTGCTGGTCGAGCAGGTCCTGGAGTGGCTCGCGGAGCGCGGCTACGCCGACGTGGAGATCGTCAAGACCGCCGAGGAGTCGATCGTCTTCTCGCTGCCCAAGGAGCTGCGCCGCGACCTGCGCGCCGAGGCCGCGCAACTGGTCGCCGACAAGTAACTCCTTTCGTACCGTATGCCCATGCAGATCTTCGGTGTGGACATCGGTGGTACCGGCATCAAGGGCGCTCCTGTGGACCTGGAGCGCGGCGAACTGGCGCAGGAGCGCCACAAGGTTCCGACACCACAGCCGGCCACCCCCGAGGGGGTGGCCGGGTGCGTCGCGGAGGTGGTGGACGCCTTCTCCTGGCAGGGCCCGGTCGGCGTCACCTTCCCGGGCGTGGTCACGGACGGCGTCATCCGGACGGCGGCCAACATGGACAAGGGCTGGGTGGGCGTCGACGCGGCGGCCCTGCTGTCCGCCCGGCTGGACGGCAGGGCGGTCACCGTCCTGAACGACGCGGACGCGGCGGGCGTCGCGGAGATCACGTACGGGGCGGGGCGCGGGGTCGCGGGCACGGTGGCCCTGCTCACCCTGGGCACGGGCATCGGCAGCGCGCTGTTCCGGGACGGCCGGCTCGTGCCGAACACGGAGCTGGGCCACCTGGAGCTCAAGGGCCACGACGCGGAGACCCGCGCCTCGGTCAAGGCCAAGGAGGACGGGGACCTCACCTGGGAGCGCTGGGCGCACCGGCTGGAGAAGTACCTGGCGCACGTCGAGATGCTCTTCTCCCCGGACCTGTTCATCCTCGGCGGCGGCGTCAGCCGCAAGCCGGAGAAGTTCCTCCCTCTGATCACGGGGATCCGGGCGCCGATCGTCCCGGCGGAGCTCCAGAACAACGCGGGGATCGTGGGCGCGGCCATGGCGGCGCGCGACCGGGAAGGGCGGTAGGCGCCGGTCGTCAGGGGCGCGGGTCGTCAGGGGCGCGGGGTCAGGAGGCGGGCGCCGGCGGCCCTGCGCTGCTGACGGGCGGCACGCTTGCGCCCGCTCAGGGCGGCCCGGCGCACCAGCGCGATCAGGGCGGCGGCCAGCGTCCCCGCATACAGCCACCCGGCGTGCAGGGACAGCGCGGACACCATGCCCATGAGCTGCCCGCCGAAGCCGCCGGAGCCGTCCGAGACGGGCCACACCCCGGCGGCGAAGGCGATGGGGGCCGAGATCGGCGCGGTGATCAGGTCCGCCGGCCGCACCCACACGGCGACCGCGGCGGCGACGGGCAGGAAGAGCAGCCCGTACGCGAACAGCGAGGAGCCGAAGAGCAGCCGGCAGACCCCGGCGACCAGCAGCATCGCCAGGCAGGCCAGCAGCCCGCCGCCGAACCCGGTCAGCAGGGGCCGGGGCATCCGCCGGGGCGTCCGCCGCGGCATGCGCCGGGGCGCGGCGGGCCGCCGGGCCTGGGCGGGCACCTGGGCGGACGCCCGGGGGTGACGTACCGAACGCATCCTGTATTGCTCCACCCCACCAAACTAGGCGGGACGACGGCGGAATCCCGGGCCGGACACGCGTACGTCCACCCCCGCTCATCGGAAAGTAAACTGTCCGGTGGCCCACCTCCGGGCCGCCGCCCCCTCCAGCTACGGGAAGTCGCCAACGTGTCGCTCACGATCGGAATCGTCGGCCTGCCGAATGTCGGCAAGTCGACCCTGTTCAACGCCCTGACCAAGAACGACGTGCTGGCGGCCAACTACCCGTTCGCCACCATCGAGCCGAACGTCGGCGTCGTGGGCGTCCCGGACCCGCGCCTCGCGGTCCTGGCCGGCATCTTCGGTTCGCAGAAGGTCCTCCCGGCCACCGTCGACTTCGTCGACATCGCCGGCATCGTGCGCGGCGCGTCGGAGGGCGAGGGCCTGGGCAACAAGTTCCTGGCGAACATCCGCGAGTCGGACGCGATCTGCCAGGTCATCCGGGCCTTCAAGGACGAGAACGTCGTCCACGTCGACGGCAAGGTCTCGCCGAAGGACGACATCGAGACGATCAACACCGAGCTGATCCTCGCCGACCTCCAGTCCATCGAGAAGGCCGAGCCGCGCCTGACGAAGGAGTCCCGCCTCCAGAAGGACAAGGTCGCGGTCCTGGCGGCGGTCGTCGAGGCCAAGAAGATCCTCGAGGCGGGCGACACCCTCTTCTCGAAGGGCATCACCAAGGGCACGGAGCAGGGCGACCTCCTCCACGAGCTCCACCTGCTCACCACGAAGCCGTTCCTGTACGTCTTCAACGTGGACGAGGACGAGCTGACGGACGAGGCCTTCAAGGCGGAGCAGTCCGCCCTGGTCGCCCCGGCCGAGGCGATCTTCCTGAACGCGAAGCTGGAGGCGGACCTCGCGGAGCTGGACGACGAGGAGGCCCTCGAGCTCCTCCAGTCCGTCGGCCAGGAGGAGCCCGGCCTCGCCACCCTCGGCCGCGTCGGCTTCGCCACCCTGGGCCTCCAGACGTACCTGACGGCCGGCCCGAAGGAAACCCGCGCCTGGACCATCAAGCAGGGCGCCACGGCCCCGGAGGCGGCGGGCGTCATCCACACCGACTTCCAGCGCGGCTTCATCAAGGCGGAGGTCATCTCCTTCGCGGACCTGGTCGAATGCGGCTCGGTCACCGAAGCCCGCGCCAAGGGCAAGGCCCGCATGGAGGGCAAGGACTACGTCATGCAGGACGGCGACGTGGTGGAGTTCCGCTTCAATGTGTAGTGGGTGACATACCACCACTTCACTGATCTGGCAAACATGCAGGTCAGAAGGGGTCCGGCTCTTCGGAGTCGGACCCCTTAGTTTTTCCCGTGCTGGATCGGTGCTGGATAATCTGACGCGTCATCACCTCTCGTCACCCCTGATCATCCCGACCGTGCTGGATCTGTGCTGGATGTGCCCGACTCGTCACGAGGACATTCGGGCGGCCCCTCCGCATCCTCCTTATGTCCGCTTTCTCTGCGACTGAAGGATGAGACCGGAACGCACTCAAATACTCCCTCCACTCGAACAGGCGTTCCATGTTCTACTGGCGGAACATGTCGTTCCGAGACGGAGGATCGCCTTGCCCAGCCGCACGAAGTCCGCGTTTGTCGACCTGCTCGCTATACCCGAGCGAGGCCACGAGCATCGGGTGTCAGCGGCTCTCGGGTACGGCCTACTGGCCACTGCCGTCGTCTTCACGGGAACCATGGCGGTCGCCAGGGAGGACCACGGTCAGGCAGCGAGAAGGCCCCCTTTGGCCGCCGCGCCCGACCACGGACCCGCCGAGGCCGACGTGCCGGGCAAGGACGTGGAGATGGACGAAGGCGCAGTCCCCTCGAAGGGGCAGCCGCAGCCCGCTCCGGTCTTCAGCGAGGACGAACGCGACGGGTATGTCCCCACGTACTTCGATGGGCACGGCGGCATCGCGGGCGTCCCACTGACCGAGGAGCAGCGCCGAGCCGTTGTGGCCGAGGCTATGCGTCGGGGGATGTCGGAGGAAGCGGCGCACGATCTGGCATACGGCGAGGATTCCGAGGCTGGTGGCGAGGACACCGTCTTGGCGGACGGAAACGGACGCCAGCCGGTCTACCGGAAGATTGCGCCTACCGAGGTCGACCACGCATCGGTAGAGGCCCCAGCTCGAAGCGCGGGTGGCGCCAAGCCGGGGAACCAGGCGCGACGCGAGGGCGCCGGCACTCAGGGGCGACGAGACGAGCGCCAGGTCGGGGGCGAGAAGGAGCAGGATCGAACGCCGAAGAAGGACGAGCGGCGCGAGAAGCCGTCCGTCGCCGATGTCTTCGAGCAGCAGCTCAAGGACCAGATCCCGGACCCGATCGAGGATGTCCTCGGACCCTTCAACCCGTTCCGCGCCTTCCTGACAGACTTGAGCATGTACGGCGTCGATGTCGAGCTTGAGGTGTCCGAGCCCGACCCGGTAACCGACACGGTCACGGTCACGGGCTCTACGAGGGTCAGCGAAGATGTGGCGGTCACCGTCGAGGCCAAGGTGCCCGTCGAGGAGCCGCGACCCGGCGAGCGGAAGCCGTGCACGATCACGACGACCGTGACGCACCCGGAGACAGGCGTCGTGAAGTCGGAGAGTACGGCGATCGTGCACGACCCGGACGACGTTCCGCGAGTGGCTGTGAACGAAGTTGTCGACGCGGTTTTGGAGGCCAGCGACGGGACGGGGGCCGAGGAGGAGGCGGTCCGGGAGGCCGTCGGAGACCTCGCGGACGCTCACGATCTCTAGGCGATGGCCTATCAGAACCCGGTGACGGGCTGCCCAGTCAACCGCTGGGCGACCTGCCACAACATGCCGCCGCGCGACGCTTTCACGAGCACCTTGTCACCAGGTAGGAGGATCTTTTCGAGTAGCTCTGCGGCGGTCTTGTTGTCGGCGACCATCGCGAGTTCAGGTACCCCGGCCGCGCCCGCGTATAGAACGAGCTGCTTCACCATGTCCCCGCCGACGCCGATCACCATGTCAACGCCCAGCTCGCCAGCCATGCGACCAACGGAACGATGGGCCTCCACGGCTTCGTCGCCCAGCTCCAGCATCTCGCCCAGTACAGCGATCGTCCGTCCGCCTACCGGCTGGGCTTCTGCATCGGTTACGTCGGTGGCGGTCGAACCGTCTGCCTCGGTCATCGGAACTCTCCGTTGGTCAGGGGAGCGAAGGTAATCGCGCGGCCCGTGTAAGAGGGGGCCAGGCGGCTGAGTGGAACGCTGTCGTGCCTCTGGCCCCACGCGGACGGGTCGCGGAAGTGGATGGTTGGATCTGGGCCGTCTTCGTATCCGCGCAGGATGACGAGGTGGCCGCCCGAACGTCCATCGTCGGGGAACTGCTCGGTCACGGACACGATGAGTGGTGCTTCATCGAGTCTGGCCGGCAGTTCCTCGACGAGGACGGGTTCAGCGGTCGAGGGAACTCCGAGCTCGGTGGCCAGGCTTGCGATCCCTGCGTGCAGGGCTCCGCGGGGCGTCAGCACTTCGTTCTTGACAGCCAGTTTCAGGAGTTCCGTCACTGTGGGCGCTTCCTGACCGTAGGCCAGGAGAATCATCCGGAGCGACGCCAGGCCGCACGCCCGGTTGGACCATTCGATCCTGTCTCCCAGTGCCCACCCTCCGTGGAGATCCCATTCGGCGGGGGTGATGAGCTGTCGGCACATGGGGACTTCGTGGGCGCGCGGCACAGCGGCATTGCTCCTACAGGGAGACGGCAGCCTCCCGCGTCACCGTGGTGCTGGAGAACACGGGAGTGGGCAGGGGAACATCGTACGGCGGCCGGGACAGGGCCTCATGAAGCATCGCCAGTACGACATCCGTGTGCGTGAGTCCGACCATCGCCGCCCCGACCGCGAAGTTGCTGTCACGGGACATGCCCGGCGTGCTGTTGACCTCCAGCACGTACGCGTCGCCCTTCTCGGTGACGATGAAGTCGATGCGGGCCGAGCCGCGCAGTCCGATCCCTTCCCACAGCGTCCGGGCGTCCCTGGCGATCCGGTTCATCGCTACGGTCTCCAGCTCGGCGGCGCGGACGGTGACGGCGCCCTTCGAGTCCACGTCGAGCTTGGTGTCGGCGTCGTAGAACTCGGCATCGGTCGCCTCGGTGGTCAGCGGGGGGAAGACGATCACCGAGCCGCCCGGAAGCTCCAGCATTCCCACGGTCACGGGTGTGCCGACCACGTAGTCCTCGACGAGCACCTCGTCGCCGCTTTCCCCTGCGGCCTCCGCCAGGGCGCCGGGCAGGTCGACCGCGTCGCGGACGAGGCTCATGCCCACGCTGGACCCGCCGAAGGGCGGCTTCACCATGACGGCTCGGCTGCCCCAGTTCACCGGGCCGCCGGACCAGACGCGCCAACCGGGCGTCGGGACGCCGAGGGTCAGCATGATCCGCTTGCAGAGGATCTTGTCAGCGGCCACCGCGGACGCCTGTACCCCGCTGCCGCAGTAGGGCACGCGGAGGTAGTCGAGCAGGCCCTGAAGACGGCCGTCCTCACCGTAGGGGCCGTGCAGGTTCGAGAGGGCCACGTCGTACGAGACCAGTTCCCTGATGAAGTCGGGCTGGGTGGGGTCCAGCACGTTCCACCGCGCGCCGATCTCTTCGAGTGCCTCGCCCAGGGCGGTCACGGACCGCTGCTCGACGGGGCACTGGGAGTGGTAGAGCCTGTCTTCGGCGGACACGGGCCCGTAGATGAGGGCGACGCCGAGGCCCTGCCGGCCTTGCGCCCACTCGCGGAGTTTCTCGGCGGCGTTCTGCGCCGCCTGCTTCGAGGTCGAGTCGAGAAAGACGGTCATGCGAGTACCCCTTCGAAGGTCTGGGTGACGGGCCCGCCAACCCAGGCGGCTCGTTCCGGGCGGGCGTCGTGCGGACGGACGGTGAGCGGCTCACCGGCCTGGTTGTGAACGGTGACCTCGCGCTTGGCGACGAGACCGCGCATGGTGGCGATGACGACGGCTGCGACGGCCCCGCTGCCGCAGGAGAGCGTCTCGGCTTCGACGCCGCGTTCGTAGGTGCGGATCTTGAGCGCCTGGCGGCCGAGGCGCTGGACGAAGTTGACGTTCGTGCCGAGCGGCGCCACGTTCTTGTGGTGCCGCACGACTCGGCCGACCACTTCCGCGTGGATGGCGTCCACGTCGTCCACGACGGCGACGACGTGTTCCGTGCCGGTGTGCGCGCTGTCGAACCACGTCGGCCTGCCGTTGATGATCGTCTGCAAGACGCGGGGCTGGATGGCGCCCACTTCGGCCGTGACCCATACGGCTTCCTGGTCGACGAGCGCCTCGTGCATGACTCCCGCCATGCGGAGCTTCATGGCGGTCGTCGACCCCGAGCTCTCGTCGTAGGCGACCCACGCCACGCACCGCAGCGCGTTGCCGCACATCGTTGCCGCCGACCCGTCCGCGTTGAAGCAGGCGACTTCGAGCACGTTGGTCTCGTCCTTGGCGGGACGGCTGATGACCAGACCATCGGCGCCGACGCCGGTACGCCTCGCACACAGGCGCTCTGCCGTCTTGGCCCAGACCGTGGCGTCTCTCGGCTCCGCGTTGGTGACGAGGACGAAGTCGTTGCCCGCCCCATGGACCTTGCGAAATTCCATGCCAAAGCTCCTCGCGTCGTGCGGTGAAGGTGTTTGGTACGAAGCCCGAGCGGGCTGATCAGATGGGGCGGAAGACGGTGCGCGCCTCGCGCATGACCCAGGGCGGCCGTCCGGCGAAGTGCAGGACGCGAACGGAAGCAGTGCCCAGGGACCGCATGTCCCGTATCCGCTGGTACTGGCCGTCGAGAAGTACGAAGTCGCCGATGTGGACCTCGTTGGGCGTGCTGCGCGTCTTCACGGTCCCGACCGGGGCAGGCGGCGCTTCAGCGCGCGCAGCCTTGCTGCTCTGGCGCACGTAGTGCATTCAGCCTCTCCAGATTCCGAGCACGATGGCGCCGCCGATCGACAAGACGGCAGCCATGTAAGCGAACTGCTGGGCGCGGTGACTCATTGGGCCCCAACCGAGAGGGTCTCGACGCGACGCTGGACAGCCTCGATGCCGATCTTGGAGAGGGGCATCCAAGCGGCTGCACCCATCTCGATCGCCGAGGGGAAGACGGCGCCGGAGTGCCCGCGGAACAGGTAGCGGATGCCGACTCGGAGGCGGGGGCCGTAGGGGTGGTGTCCCGGCATGGTCACGTCGACCAGAAAGGGGCCCTCGGCACCCGGTTGGGTCCACACGTCCCGAATGCCGACCTGCTCAGCCAGCAAGCGCAGAGCGGCACCGCTGAGCGTGTCGTCCTCGTCTTCCGGCTCGGCCTCGGCGAGGGCATAGCGGGTTCCGTTCCGTAGGCAGAGGACGCGGCCATCCTCGTTCACGACGACGCCCCCCGTGACGACGAGAGGGCAACGCTGCTCGTGGGTGCAACCTCGGCGCCGTGAGTGGTCAACGGCGGCGTCATACACCGGCATCAAAGCCATCCGTTCGTCCGGGTGCTCGTAGATGTAGTGCGAGAGCTCCCGGATGATCTGGTCTTCCTTGACGCTCACGGCGCACCCAGCCCGTTGCGTTCGGTGTAGATCCAGAGGAGGCGTCGCGTGAGCGTTGCCGCGTCCCGAAGGTAGAGGAACGCTCCGAAAGCCGGAGTGCTCGCGGTCGGCCGGTTCTTGGGGTCGATCAGGTTGTTGCCCTTGCGGACGAGCTCCCGCACCTGCGGGTCGTCCTCCGCACCCAAGTCCTCACCGAGCAGAGAGTTGAGCTGCTGGACGATGGCCGGCGTGACGCCGTCTATGTCCGCACGGGTCGAGGAGTCCATCCGCATGGTGAGAACGGAGTCAGTGCGCGAGGAAATGGCCTCAACGTCGATCGCGGCCGAACTCTGATCCACCGAGTTTTGAGACAGTCCCTTTTCCTTGCCGATACTTGCCAACGCCATCACTGCCCCCTTCGGGCACGTTATGAGCCGTGCCCATAAAGCTAGGGAAGTGGGTGGCAAGTACTCCAGGAGTGTGCCAGAACTTGCCAGGAACTCACCCTTGAGATTCGATGGCGCGGGTGATGAGTTCACGTGCAGAGCTGCCGATGACGGCATGTTCGTGCAGCTCAGCGAACGTCCTGGCATACATGGCAAGTTCGTGCTTCTGCAAGACCGTTAGGTGCGCCGACACCAGTTCGACTTTGACGGTGTGGTCGTCGAACATGAAGAAGCCCTCGACGGGCATGAGCGGGCGGTCGATATCGCGGGGGATGATGCCGATGCTCACCGTGGGCAAGGCCATAGCGCTGATGAGATAACCGAGTTGGCCGGCCATCACGTCCGTCCCGCCGATGCGGTTATAGAGGGCGCTCTCCTCCAGGAGGATGACGAACGTGCGCGGCGTGTAGACGATTTTCTGCTTCTCTAGTCGGACCTCGACAGCCGCGTCTACGTCGTCGATCAGGCCACGACGATCGCGGATGGAAGTCAACAACGCTTTGATATAGGAAGCGGTTTGTACTGGTCCAGGAATGAGCGACGGCGCGTAGAACCGAAAGTTTTGGGTTCGCTCCCAGAGGGGGAGGGCGGACTCTTGAGCCCATTTGAGCCCGTCGCTCTCCATCTTGTGCCACTCGACGTACATGCCCTCGATTCCGCGGGCCGTCTTGACGAGTTCCTCCGCAAGGCTGTCGGCTCCGCAGGCTTGGCACCAACCACGAAGGTCGCGCTCCGAGGGCGCGCGTGTGCCGCTCTCGAAGCGCGATGCCTTCGATTCGTGCCAGCCCAGTTTCGCGCACAGGGCTCGTTTGGTGAGCCCGGCCGCTATCCGGATCTCAGCGAGGCGTTTCCCGAGCGCCTTGCGGGCTTCCTGCGCGCTCGAAGATGCCGGTTGCATTTGGGGTGACGGTCCTATGTGAGGTGCTCAGTGCGCTTCGAACTCTGCGTGCGGTGTCGCCCTGTTCCAGACGCTCTCGAAGGCCGACTCGCAGAGCTTCGCCAACTCCGCGTTCTCGGTGATCTCGGGCTCTGTGGGCTCGCCCTCTCCGTCGAAGTGGTTCAGGTACACCAGACGGGAGTCGAACAGCCAGAAGTCGTTGCCGGGCAGGAGCAGATCCGAAGCGTTCCGCCGGGGGAGCCATCGCACTTGCTCGCCCGCAGCGATGTTGAGTCCCTCGGTCACCTCGTGCTCGAAGCGGATGTACTCGCTCACGGGTGTCGAAACGATACGGGCCCGACGTACCTCGACACCCCGCGCGACCGCCTCCGAGACGATCGAACGCCAAGCGGCCCAACGCTCGGCGGGGTCGATAGGCTTGCCGGCCTTCCAGTCGACGAAGGCCGAGTCCGTCTTGCTGTAGGCGTCGCGGGCTTCCAGGTGGACGGCGGTCCTCTGGCAGTCGCGGAACAGTTCCTTAAACGTCAGGGGACTCGACAACCTTCTTCTCCTCCGGCTCGGCGTTCTTCGCGGCGGAATCCCTGTCGCTCGACAGGAAGAACTGCACCATATAGCGGGGAATCTCTACCACCCCCTCGTGCGGGGGGAGGTTCAACTGCTTGAGCCGTTCCTCATCCAGGACGTTGTACCCCTGCACGAGGTACCTGTCCGTCTCGTCGTCCAGGTAGATGGTGGGCGAGTTGCCGTCAGGGCTGTTCGGGTCCTTACCGAGCATTCGCAAGGCCATGATGTCCTCCTACGTCGCCGGTGACACTTCCCATGCCAGAGCTTGCCTGCGCCTCCGCTAGAAGACGAGGAACTTGCCAGAACTTGCCGGGACTTCGGAGAAGACCCTAGGCGGACGAGGCGGGAGGGACGAGCAGTTGATCAGCCGCATACGGCCGTGACCTGGCCCAATCTGATCCCTCACCGCCGCGTCCTGGCCTATGCGGCAGCCTCCAGCTCGTCGTACCCGTCGATGTAGGTCCGGCCGTTCAGCCACGCGGCGAGCTTGCCCACGCCACGCTCGACGCGGTACCGCACCGCCCGGTCGGTCACTCCGTCGCGGGCAGCGATCAGGGCGTCCGGCCAGTCGAGGGCGAACCGCAGAAACAGGGCCCGGCGCTCACCCAGTTCGAGCGGGCAGGCCGCCCAGGCTCGGCGGATGTCGGCGAGGTGGGCGAAGAGGGAATCCGCGGCCCGCTTGTCGACGGTGCCCTTCGGCATGTCAGCGTCCGGGGCGGCCGGGTTCCGGATGCCGTACGCGGCCTCGGGCGACCACACGGCCGGGAGAAGGTGCTCGATGACCCGGCGATCGTACGTACTCACAGAAGACCCTTCTCGGCCCCGTTCAGGGCCGCCTCGTAGGACAGGTGCCGCGACTGGTGGCGAAGATCCGTGAGCCACGCGTTCCGGAGCTGCTGACACAGCCAGCGGTGCAGGAGGCCGGGACCGGCCGCGAGCATCTCGCGCGCCTCGCTGGCCTTCTCGGCGACGACGAGCGCCGCTTCCTGCCGGGCGTCGTCCCGCTCCAGGGCGAGCCCGTACTCCGTGCCGAACTTGCGGGCCACCACGTCGATCACGCGCTGAACCTGCGGGTCGTCAAGGAGCGTCCAGTCGTGAGAGGCGCTCACCGGACCACTTCCTTCACGGGGGTGTGGCCGTCCCTCGTCACCGCGACCATCAGGCCCGGCGCCCCCGTGGTGCCCTTCGCGTGCCGCCACCAGGTCGATTCGCTCTCCATGGCCGGGGGCTGAAGGAAGGTGCGCGGGCCGTCCGTGTCCACGTGCTCGTGGTGAAGGTGACCGGCAAGGAGAAGGTCCGCCTGGTGCATGGCGGATGCCTTGTTGAAGGCTTGCCCCTTCCACCACTCGAAGTGCCGGCCGGGCCTCCACTGATGCCCGTGGGCGTGAGCCACGGTGGTGCCCGAGCAGTCGACGACCACGGTCAGTTCGTCGGTGTCCGGCACGTAGAACTCCACATGGCCGAAGCGCTCGGGGGCCAGCGCCAGGGCGTCACGGACGCAGATCAAGGACTCGGTGTCGTGGGAGTCGTCGTAACGCGTCACGCCCCGGCCCGCGATGCGTACGGCCTCACCGTGGTTGCCGGGCACTGCGGCCATCGACACGCGGGAGGCGAGCGGCGCCATGGTCAGGGCTCCGTGCAGCATCACGCGGCGGGTAAGGCGGATCTGTTCCGTGAGCGTCAGCGAGGTCCGCCACGAGTTCGAGCCGCCCTGCGACACGAAGCCCTCCACGTGATCACCGAGCCACCCCATGTGGACGTGCCCGATGTCGAACCGCCGCCGGTACACGTCCAGCAGCTCGGCCGCGCGGTCGATGCACTCGATCGTGCGCTTCAGGGTGCCCGCCGGGCCATCACCGTCCGCCTTGCCGAACTGCATGTCGCCGAGCGCGATCACGAACGTGTGGTCACCCTCGGCGGCCGTGGCGAGCTGTCGAGGCTGGTGGTTGTCGACGGCCGCCAGGAGCTCGTCAATGTCCAGGCCGGACCGGTCGGCGGGCGTCTTCTTCGCGAACTGGAAGCGCGCCGAGACGCCAGTCTCGCCGTTCGGCATCGTCCACTCGCTCGACCGGAAGCCCTTCACCTCCCAGTCGGCCGGGTCGAGGCCCTGCGCCTTCAAGCAGGCCGCCGCGCTGCCCTGCGGGTCCATGCTCTCGGGGCCGCGAACGGTGACTTCGGCAGCGTCGCCACTCACCTCGATCTGCCGGGTGAAGTCCCTGTCGGGATCGGTTTGGCGAGCCGGGATGGCCGGGCCCACGGGCTTCGACAGGAGCTCGTCGAGGAGGTCGCTCAAGAATCGTTCGCTTCCTGGCGCAGTCGGCGCCGGTACGTGCGGATGGTGGAGGCGGACACACGGTGTCCGTAGCGGTCGAGAATCCAGACGAGATCCTCGGCGGCCGTGTCGTTCATGAGGTGGCGCTCGAACGCCTTCCTCTCGGCCCCGTCGAGGGCCGCCCAGATCGCTTGGAGCCGGGGGCCCGGACGCCCAGGCAGGTCACAGCGCGTCGTCACGGCGCCCCCCGGTCGAGGGACTCCACTGCCGAGATCGCGAGGGCCGCCAGGCGGATCAGCCCGGCCCGGATGTGCTCCGGCTCGCTCTCGGCGAGCGTGCGGTACGCCTGCGCCAGGACGGCGGAGTCCCAGCCGGGAACGCCGTCGAATTTGCGGGCCGTGTCCGCTGCCATCCACCGATTCGCCTCGCGCTCGTGGTGCTCCCGGCCCTTCAGCGGGTTATGGCCGCCCGCGACCGGCATGGACTGCCCGGAGTACGCCTTGCGGGCCGCCTTCACCTCCGCGAGGACAGCCGTCGCGGGGTCGGGCCTCCGCGCCGGCCTCTTGGTCGTCGTCTTTTTCGCGGTCGTCTCGGTCACTTCGTCTTGCTCGCTTCGTCAGTCAGGGAGAGGAGGGCGTCAGCGCCTCCGGCCTTGTACGTCTCGGTCACGTCGCCGTCGCGCAGGCGGACGCCTCGGGCCGATCTCAGGGACTTGCACACGCGGGTGACCAGTTCGGCCCCCGCCTCGTCCGGGTCGCCCCAGACCCACACCCGAGAGAAGCCCGCCAGCATCCGGCGGTGCCTCGGCTGCCAGAGGGCGGCCCCTGGCACGCCGACCGCGTGGAGGCCGAGACGGCGGAGGGTGATCGCGTCGAGCTCGCCCTCCGTCACGTGGATCTCGTCGCCCGCCGCGTGGATCGCGTCCACCCCGTACAGCCGGGGCGGGTCGTCCTTCAGGGTGTTGTACTTCCCGTGCCGGTAGGCCCGGTGGTCGTGGTCTTCCAGGCAGCGGAAGCGGATGGTGAGCGGGTGCCCGTCGTGGGCCAGGTACGGGATCGCGAGGCGGCCCACCTGCCGCTCGTGGCCGGGGTGAGGGTCAGCGACGACGCCAAGCCGGTACGTAGCCGCCTCGTCCTTGCTGATTCCGCGAGCGAGGAGATACCGCGCGGCGTCCGGCGTAAGCGCTGCCTGATACGCGCTCGTCGCCTCCTCCAGCATCACCCGTTGCGAGGGCGAGAGAGGACGCAAGGGCTCGTGCTCCGGCAAAGTCTGTTAGCTCCTTCTTCATCAGCAGCGTGTAGCTGTCGCCGCCTTCGCCGCACGAGTGGCACTTCCACAATCCGCGGTCGAGGTGGTACGAGAACGACGGCGTGTTGTCGTCGTGGAGAGGGCACGGGGCCATGCCCGCCGTGCGCTCGGGGTTGTAGTCGATTTCGTAGTGGTCGAGGACGGCGGCGAGGGTGGGCTTCTCGTGCTCCTGGTCCTCAAAGCCGTCCCGGAGGCGCCCCAGGTTCACGGCAGCATCCATTCGTCGAGGTCGTGCATCGGGATCTCGAAGAACTCCTCCAGCTCCATGAGGAGTTGGCCGTCGAAGTCGTGATCGTTGAGGCAGTCGAGGAACGCCTCGAACCCGCAGACTTCCTCGGCCGGCATCACGCGACGCGCTCCCCCCGGAAGAAGCGGGCGTGGAGGTCGTAGCCGAGTTCGCCGAGGCCCTGTGGTGTGGTGAAGTCGTCCAGCAGCTCGACAAGTTCGCGGCAGATGCGGGCCTGCTCTTCAATCTCCTCGTACTGCCTCACGAGGCGGTCTCCGGGGGGAGGTCGAAGAACTCCTCCACCGTGCTCAGCACGTAAGCGCGGCGCCAGCTCGCGCCCCGTCGCCGGACGATCACGGCCACGTCTACGTCGCGCGGGTCGAGGTCGCGGTGCTTCGCGTAGTTGTCCCGCTCGCGGAGGGCCTCCTTGATGAAGGTGCCCGGCTCGAACTTGGCGTTCTTCGTCTCGGTGATCAGGAACGGGCGATGCCGAACCGGCTGGCGGCGAATCACGTGGTCGCCCTCGTCCTCGGTGCCGGTCAGCCGCAGCCGCTCGATGTCGTACCCGGCCTGGCGGAGTTCATCGCGGAACTCGGCCTCCCAGCGGGCGCCCGCGCGCTTGTTCCGGCGGTTCCTCGCCGCAATGTCGGTCACACTTAGCCTTTCAGGTCAAGCCTTGTCGAGCACGGCCGTGGGGGACCAGGGCTTCGGCTCCGGGGGGTTGAAGAGGGTCATCCGCTCCAGCTTCGAGAAGCGGGTCACGTCGGGGTGGCAGCGCAGGGAGGCGTACCGGCGGGCCGTGGGATCGCAGGGGCCCATGCGCTGTTTGATCACCGCGATCCTGTACTCCAGGCTGTTCGGGTCCAGCGCCACGGAGAGCGAAAGCTCCGGCTTCTCGCTCAGGCCGCCCTTCACCTGGTCGCGGCTCGGCGGTGCCCACGGATCGCTCTTGGCTTCCCAGGACTTGTCTGACGCGTGGTGAAGGATGATCACGGTCGCGCCCGTCGCGCGGGCCAGCTCGGTCGCGTTGGACATCACGGCCATCTGCTCGGTGTAGTCGCTTTCCGCGCCTTCGAAGTCCATGAGGTTGTCGAAGACGAAGACCTCCGGATAGGCGTCCCAGAGCTCGACGTATGCCTCCAGCTCCTCGTCGACCGCGCGCCACGTGATCGGACTGCCGAAGGAGAAGGTGATCCGCGAGCCCCGCAGAGCGTTCACGTACGTCTCGCGATACCGGCCGCCAGCGGACATCCCGGCCTCGACCATCTCCGTGGTGTCGCCGGTCGCCATGCTCGCGAGGCGGCTACTCGCGGTGAAGGCGGACATGTCCGCCGAGAAGTAGAGGGTCGGCAAGTTCATCTGCGCGACCCAGAACAAGGCGAGCCCGCTCTTCTGCGTGCCGGACCGCCCGGCGATCATCACGACTTCACCGTGACGCGGACGGCAGCCCAGGTTGTACAGCGCCTCGAACGCTTCCACGCGCGGCAGCTCGCGGCCGGATTCTGCGTGCATCGTCAGCGAGCGACCAGGGGTCAGCACTCGGTGTCTCCTTTCTGGGTGGGGCGGGGGCGACCAGGACGGCCGCCCCCGTGCCGGCCTGCTGCGTCAGTCGAAGTCGGGCGCCGCTGAGGCGGCCTCGCTCACGGCTGCGTCGCGCTTCTCGCCGTACGCCACGACGGCCGCGACGATCTCCGGGTCCGTCACCGGCTTCCAGATCCACGCCGGGTTGCCGCCAGGCTTCTTGGAGGGCACCTGATCGACGGTGACGAGCACGGCCTGACCCACGACGGTCTCCAGGTCGCGCGCAAGGACCGTCTGCTCGATGCGCTGACCGTTGTTGACCTCCGGGGCGGCGCCGAGCTGCTCCCGCGACTTCCAGACGGAGATGTCGGCGAGGACGGAGTCCTTCGGCCCGTTCGGCGTCGGCCGCTGTCGGTCGAAGCCCTTGACCTCGACGAGGATCGCGACCGCGTCGGCCACGTCCTTCGGCTTGAACCAGCCGCCGTTGGCCTGCGGGAGAGAAGCGAGATTCAGTGCCACTAAGGGGAACTCCTTGTGTTTGGGGTCGAGTTATCGGCTGATGCATCGGGCGGGCATGTCGCCCGCCTTCGAGAAGGTCCACAGCTCACAGGGGGCCGCTGTCCAGAGCCAGACGGCCAGGAGGAGAGAGACCACGGCCAGGGCCAGGCTCAGGGGCTTCATCCGGAGGCCGCCTTGAGGGCTCGGCCTCTCGCCTTCCACGCGTCCATCACGGCCTGGTCGGCGAACGCGTCCTGGTTACGCGCCCACAGCCTCTTCAGGTCGTCCGTGGTCGCGCAGGCGTTGATCTGTTCCAGGAGGGAGGCCGCGGAGCCCGGTTCGCGGGCTGGGGCCGTCTGGGCGGCTGCCCACGGGTCCTCGCCAGGCGTCGCAGGCTGTGCGGCAGGAACGACGGTGGCGCCCAGGTCGCGGACGACGGTCGCGACGCCCTGAGCCGTCTTGGACGCCTCGCTGACCAGCTCGTGAAGGCTGAGCGTGGTTACACTTTCACGTTCGAAGCCGAAAAAAGTGGCCACGTCGTCGTACACCTCGTACGCGGCCCCCTTGAAGGCTGCGGCCCAGTCGTCGGGTTCCGGGCCCGACTTGATGGTCACGGTCACCGACCGCTGCGTGTCGCTCAAACTCACCCCTCTCGTGTAGCGCCGAACCGTCCGGCGCCAGGTTCAAATTACACGTTCAGGCCATGGAAAACAACTCAAAACGGACGAAGGGCGCTCTTGTTCTTGCCGCGCAAGACGCGCGTGTTCTGCGCGGCCTTCGCTGCCTCCCAGCCCAACCGCAGGTCAGCCCAATAGGGCGTGCACTCCCCGGAGCCTGCGGGAAGGTGGAGGATGATGCCCCAGTCTTGGGAGACGGCCGGGATCGGGGCGTACGCAGCCTTCGCGAGATCGGCCGGCACCTCCCGGCGCTTCCATGCGGCGAGGGCCTTCTTGTCCCGGTCGTTGACGGGGAAGAGGGTGTGGTCGTACAGCTCGCCCCGGCTGTAGACCGCGAGCTGGCTCGCCATCTTGAGGCGGCTGTACTCGATCGAGCCCGTCTTCAAGTCCGCGATGAACAGGCCCTCGACGTGCTCGCCGTCCGGACCGGGACCGCTGTAGCTCACCATGCGGTCGAAGGTGCCGCCGACGCCCAGCTCCGGTACCACCACGAACGTCTCCACGGCGACGACATCGAACGGTGCCGTCGACATCTTGTAGGCCGCCATGTCCGTCACGTCGGAAGTGGCGACCCCCGCAGGCAGGCGCTCGCCCCGGTCTACGAATTCGCTCAGCGTGTGCAGGTGTGTGCCTCGCTCCCGCTTCGCGTTCGCTCCGGCCACCGTGACCGCCCGCTCGGCGAGCGCGTCCAGGCGGGCCTTTCCCTCGCGCGTCTCTGGGTTCAAGTTAGCCACTTCGCGCAAAAGAGAGCCCTCGCGAGCGGCGCCCACGAGGGTCATCCGCTGCTTCCAGGACATCAGGCCACTCTTGTCCTCGATGGCGTCGATGAACGTCGTCGTCCTGGTGAGGCCGCGGGGCTTGCCGCCTTCCTTCGGGACCACAAGGGGCCGCCCCCACCCATCACGTGGAACGGACGGTGCAGGGGCGGGCAGTGCGGTAATGGTCAGGGCCATATAGGGGGCTCCTTCTGGTTCGTCCAGGTGGGGACCAAGTGGATGCGCACGAAGTCGGGGCCGTCGCCTATGAGCTCGGCCTCCTCCTCTGTCTCGGGTATCAGGGCGAGGTCGAGGGCTGCCGCCTGCGCGACACCCCACTGAAGGTCGTGCTCTGTGTAATCCAGCGAAAGGGTCAGGTGGAACTCGAACGCGTCGGCGTCCACGCAGAGGACGGCACCGCCTTCTGTGATCCGCTGAACCCCGGCCTCCCGCCAGGCTTCCCCCGAGTGTGCGAGGACTGTGGTTGCCTCGCGCTGCTCCTCCACTCGACTTGGCCCCTCTGTCGTGCTTGGTGCAAGTTTGCCTTACTTAGCGGAATCCTAACCGCCGCATCTGACATCGGGATCACCCCACAGGAGGATGTTCGATAGTTTGTTCGAACACTCGTGGAGGAGTCGAGATCGAACCCGGACCGGGCGCGTGCCCGCCCGACGCGTGGCCTCGTGACCGGCGAAACGCAAAAACCCCCAGGGAATCGATGTCCCTGGGGGTTGATGGCTTCTCGGCTCAGTCGGCGCGACGGCGCTTCGTCGTCTTTTCTGCGGGCTGGCGGATGATGTCGGTGTCCTGCTCTTCCCGTGGGATGAGGAAGAAGCCCTCTTCGGTCTCGGGGTCGTAGTGGACGACGGCATTCTTCTCCTCCAGGTCAGCGAGCCACGAGCGCAGCTTCTTGGCGTCCCGGTCCGCGAGCTCCTGACCATCGCGCACGCGCGCCTCCAGTCGAAGCATGATCACCTCGTACCGAAAGCGGTGCTTCTCCTCAACCGCCCACGGGATCAGGTCGTCATCGCGCGTGATCCGTCTCTTCAGCTTGTGCCGGCGCCTGTAGTTGCCCCACATGGAGATGGAGGTCTTTCGCTGGTACTTTCGCTGGTACTCCTGGACCATCCATGCGTAGGTCTTGTTCTGCTGGAACCACTTCTCGACTTCGGCTTCGTCGACGATCTTCGACGGTGCGGGCATGTCTCCCCTTGGCTTGGATCTTGAATCCCGCAGGCTGCGCGGGGTGTTGAGCGCCAAGGACGCTCGCCTGTCCCAACCTACGGTTACACATACACGTTAGACTCGTCAACGTGGAACTTGCGCTTGGTTGTACCGGAGAGGCAAATCGAGATGACTGTCACAGTCTGTAATGTCTGTAAAACGCCCGGTTTGCCTACGCAGAAGTATCGAATTGAACGTGTAGGTGCAACCGAAAGGGTCGTCGACCTGTGCCCGGACCACGCCGCGCCGGTGGAGGACGTGCTCGCGCGAGCCGCCGAACCGGCAGCGGACGCCGATGACACCAGCGCCGCGCCTGCCCCAGCTCGTCGGCGCTCCAGCAAGCGCAAGGTCATGACCCTTGAGGAGATCGAGAAGCTGAAGGCGGCCCAGCGAAGAGGCGCCGAGCAGTGAAACGACGAAAGCCCCCTGCTGGCGGAGACCAGCAGGGGGTTCTTCGTGTCAGCCTTCGTCGTCGGGCTCGGGGCTGCCCGTCTCGACCACGCCGAGCGCGGTGAGGATCTGGACGATCACGGCTACCTCGGGGCTGTCGGCGTACACGATGGACGCGATGCTCACGAGCACGCCGACCGCAGCCAGAACGGCACCGACGCGAGTGCGGTAACGGACAGGGAGCAGGTTCACGAGACTGATCGGCTTGGAGCCGGGCATCTGCATCTTGCTCATCGGCGACCAGCCTCCTTCTGGAGCTCCTCGAATCCGCGGGCGCCTATGGCCGGGTCGTACGAGAGGCCCGTGGTCTTCAGGTGGGGGTTCTTGTTGTGGAAGCGCGCCACGGCGGCCTGCGTGTTCTTGCCGTAGAACGTGGTGACCGCGCCGGGGATCGGGCCGTACCCGGCCGCGATCAGGAGCCGCTGAAGCTCGGCCACCTGGGCGTGCGTGGCGCCCGGCTTCACCCCCGCCTTCAGGGCGACGATCGAGGACGCGGGCTTCGACGGCTCGGGCGACGTGCCGGCCTTCTTCGCCTTCACCAGCTCGATCAGTCGCTTGATCGGGAAGTTTCCAGGATCGCCGTGATCGTTCTCCGGTACGTGCTGGTGACCAGCGATCCCACGGAAGTCGTTCCACTCGGCGAACGACATGCGCTGACCGTTCCGCGACCCATACGAGGACGGGTACGACAGCCAGGGCTTCGACGTGGAGACCAGCGGGATCGGGTACGTGTCGGTCAGCCACTTCACCAGGTCGACCAGAGCCGCCAGATCGGCATCCGAGGCGTTCGGCCAGTACAGGCCAGGGCCGCCCTTGTCGCACGTGCCCACGAGCTCGATCTGAATGCAGTTGAGCGTGTTGGTCTGGACGCCGCCTGCCTTGTTCACCAGCGCCCGCGCGCTGTGGTTGGCGTAGAAGTGCTGGCGCACGACGCCGCCCTTGATCGTGAAGTTCGGCGCCGAGCCGCCGCCGCCGTACGTCGGGAACGAGTTGCCCTCGGTGGTGTGCAGGACGATGACGTTGGGATGCGGCATCGTGTCGCCGGGGTACGTCCCGCCGTACCACTGCGAGCTGGCGTCGGCCTTCGGGTAGATGTGCGCGGTCAAGAAGTGGTGCCTCCTTGGGCATGGGAAAGGCCCCGCCGGATTGAGCGGGGCCTGAACGGGGGGATGGGGTCAGCTGTGTTCGGACGAGGCGGAGACGTGACGGTCAAGGCGTTCGGCGACCGCCAGGCGCTCGGCCCGCTCGTGGGCCAGGTCGTCGCGGATGCCGGCCATCTCACGGGTGTGCTGCGCCTGGCCGTCGAGCACCTGGCCGAGGCCGGTGATCACGCGGTCCACGTCGTCACGGAGGTTGGTGGTGTGGGTGTTGGACACCTGATCGCGGACTTCGCCCATGACGCGGTGCTGGCGGCGCAGCAGCTCGACGAGGGCGCCGATCAGGGCCACGGCCACCGTCCCAGCGGCCGAGATCAGAGCGGCCGAGGTCGAGGTGGTCACGCAGTGCTCACCTGACCTTCGAGGGCAGACAGGCGCTCTTCGAGTGCCTTGATCCGCGCCTCCTGGTCCTGCACGACGGGCAGGAGTGCGACGCCGAGCAGGTCGTACCGCAGTCCGTCAATCTCGCCGTCGAGGTAGTTCACGATCCAGGGCAGGTGCACGGCGACCTCCTCGGCGATGAGGCCGACTTCGCCCTTCACGCCCTCCTGGGCCGTGCCGTCCTCATCGAGCTGAGCCTTGCGGTCGTAGACCCTCGGCTTCAGCGAGAGCACGTCCGCAGGGTCCATCACGAAGTCGCGGACGTTCTCCTTGAACTTGATCGAGGAGGTGTTGCGGCAGAAGCCGCCGTCACCTCGCACCCACACCGCGTAGTAGGTACCGGACCCGCTGACCCCGCGAGCGTGAGGTTGCTTCGAGCCGTTGGCCCAGGCGATCGTGTCTCCGGATTCGAGGTACTGGCCGTGGTAGTGCGTGCTCGGCGGGAAGGTGGAGGGCTTCGACGTGATTGAGCTCCACTCGTGCGAGTGGCTCGACGGGGGGTAGGTCGAAGGGGTGCCGGTGATGTCGCTCCACGCGTGCTTGTGCGCGGACGGAGCGATGGTGCTCGGAGCGTCGCTGATCTGGGACCACGAGTGCGTGTGGGCCGCCGGGGGGAAGGCGGCCGGCTTGTCTGTGACGCTCGGCCACGAGACGGACGGGGCGAGGTTTGCCCAGGCGCTTCCGTTCCAGAACTCCCATGCCGAGGTGCTGCGGTTGAAGCCGAGGTCCCCAAGCCGCGGTGAGGTCGGACGGGTCGAGTTCCACCAGGACCCGACGTAGCCGCGCGTGAACTGGCGGCCCTCGGCCACGTTCGAGGCGGTAATGGAGGTCGCGTTGCCGGGCACGGTCACCCAGGCGAGCCGCAGTTCGTAGATCCCACTGTCTGTCTGGGTCAGCGTGGGAGAGTCGGAGCCGGGCGATCCCTTCAGCACGGCCAGAGAGATCGTGTTCGCGGTGGGGTCGAGACGCAGAACAACCGCGTCAGTACGGGTGGCCGTGTCGGCGGCCGGAATCGTCACCGTCTCCACTGCCGTCGACAGAACGGCGTGCCCGCGAACCAGGGCGAAACCTGGCTGCACCGTGACGGTCATGGCGGAACCAGTAGCCGAGACGCGGAACGCGGGTGAGTCGGACGATGCGGCGACGCCGGAGCTGAGCTCCCGGAAGAGGTAGCTGAACTGGGTCTCCGTGACGGCCTGCGAGTCAAAGGGGTAGGCGGTGATCGCCAAGAAGGAGTCCTTCCTGCGGCATGGGAAAGGCCCCCGAGCGTGTGGGCTGCGGAGGCCGGTGGGCGTTGGGGTGCTATCGGCGGGCGACCTCGGTGACGGTGCGGGCCTCGTCGTTCTGCCGGGCGAAGGCGATCGTGAACCGCTCAGGAAGCGCGTCGACGGCTGCACTCATCACGGCGGCGACCACGACCGTGCGCTCCTCGTCGGTCAGTCGGTCGTCGGGGTACAGGTCCGTGTCGTCGGGCAGGGAGACGGACAGCCGCATGGGGGCCTTGTACTCCTCGCCGCCGCGTGCAGCGTTGAGAGTTCCGCCGGATACGGTCACTGGTACTCCTTGTGATGTGCGGTGCTCACGCCAGGGCCACCCAGAAGCGGTTGCTCTCGTTGGCGATTCCAGAGAGCGTGGTCGGCGGGGCGGTTGGCGAGGTGGAAAGGCGGCCGAAGCGCCACAGGTTGTTCAGGCCGAAGGTGTTGGCCGGGGCGCCGAAGGTGTTCTCGGCGCCGAGGATCATGGGCCCGTCACCCGTGGTCGTGTTGTAGTTGAAGCGCCAGACGACGTAGTAGATGCCGGGCGCGAGCGTTACGGCCGCGTCGAGCGCTGTGGAGGAGGCGTTACCACCGGAACCGTGCTGTTCGGCCGGCTCGTTGCCCGACTCGATGGTGCTTGCGATCCCGACCCGAGCCATCGACGTGTCGTAGATGGCCGCCCAGCTCCCGGAGGTCAGGCCGCCCGCGTAGCCGCCGAAGTGCCACACCACTTTGGAGACCGAGGCGGAGGCCGCGACCTTGACGGCGGCAAAGCGTGGGGTAGTGCCGCAGTAGAGGGGAGTCGACGCCGTGAGCGCCGGATCGAATGACCACGCCTTGAGGCCGAGATCGGAGGGCGTGAACTCGCTCGGCGGCACGTAGGTGCTGGCGGCGCCGAGGGCGAAGGTCGCCCCGTTGCTCTGCCGCACCTTGAGGGTTCCCGCCTCGGACCACATAACCGCACCAGACGGGTTGCCAGTTGGGGGCTGTGTGGCGTTGGCGAAGGAGACCACGCCGCCTGATGCGCCGCCGAACGTGCCGCCAGGGCCAACGCGAAGGTTCTGGAGTGTGGCGGTGGTCGTAGTGATGAGCTCCGCGTCCTTGTTGATCGCCGTGTAGAGCGACTGATCAGTGTTGGATGCTTTGAACACGTCAGCGCTTGTGCCGCCGTAAACGACGTGCAACATGCCGTCCATGCGCGAGCATTGGCCGTTATTGGCCACTGCGCCGACATCTGAGGCTGTCAGGACGGGATCAGGGCCTTGTTTGCCGTTGACGGTGTTGACCGAGCCCGGGTCGCCCTTCGCGCCCTGGGGGCCGGGCTCGCCTTGTGGGCCTGCGGGCCCGGTGTCACCCTTCGGGCCTTGGCTCCCGGCTGGCCCTTGAGCTCCGGTGTCGCCCTTCGCGCCTTGGGGCCCTGCGGGACCGGTGTCACCCTTGGTGCCAGGATCGCCCTTGGGGCCCTGTGCTCCGGTGTCGCCTTTCGGGCCCTGTGGTCCTGCGGGGCCGGTAGCTCCGGTGGGTCCGACCACTCCGGCGTCTTCGGGGGCGGGCCATACGGAGAGTCCCATTAGGAAACCTCCACGCCGCTGATGTGCGTCAGGGCTTGTGCGGCGTTGCCCTGCACCTCGATCCCGTCGCCAGCGTTGAGTACCTGCCGCACGTCGAGCGTCAGCACTCCGTGCGGCGCAATGCCGATGTTGGCGAGCAATGGGACGCCGCCGAGACGGACGGTGACGCTGGCGCTGGTTGTCGAGGGGTTGGTGGCGACGATGTTCGTGATGACGGCCTGGCCTGCGGCCGGCACGGTGTAGACGGTGGTGAGGGCGGTCGGAAGTGCCGCCCTGTAGAAGGCTTTTGGCGCGCTGGCCACTACCACACTCCCATGAGGCTCATGACGGGATCGGCCCCGCCTGCTTCGGTGTGCCGCTCCAGGGCGGACACTCGGGTCTCGGTGCTCTGCATTCGCTTCGCGGCCAGAGCCGCAGGGTCGAACCCTGTGGGGTCTCCGAGCGTGGCACCGACCCGGAAGCCGTCTTCGTCTGCCTTGATGACCATGCCGGTCACAGTCGAGACAAGCTCCTGGCCGCCCGCGATCACCGCCACGCGGTCGCCCATGCCCCAGTCGCGGCCGAACTCCATGGACGCCGCGTCCTCGACGGGTACGGCCTGAACGGCAATGGAGGTGTCGCCCGAGTCGGCGAGGACTTCGTTTCCGGCCTGCGTCAGCTCGTCTCGGTTGTCGGTGTTGCGCTGGTCGACGAACTTCTCGATCCGGCGGCCCCAGACGCCTTCGGCGGTCACGGAGGACTCGGAGTCGACCGGTACGAAGGTGCGGTCCTCCTGTTCGCCCTGACCGGCGACGATCACGCGCGTGACGCCGGGAGGTGAGACGGAGACGCGCTGTCCGGCGAGAGTGCCGGTCACGACATCGAGCCGAACTTCTTTGGTGCGGTCGGCGATCTCGAACGTCTCGAAGACGAGCACGCTGCCGCGCTGGACGACGCGGAAGCCGAGGCCAGCCACCGCGCCGATCTCTGTCAGCAACTCGCCGAGCACGGGGAAGCGGGCCGATTTGGTGAGGGTGGGGCCGCGCCCACCGTCGGCTCCCATGGTCAGGCCAGCCCGCCGTCTGGCAGTGGGAGCCAGGGGGCCGCAGTTCGCCGCTACGTACTGATGCATGAGGGTCTCGGCCGGGCCGGTGCGTTCGTCGTGCCCGACCTTCTGTGTGGTCACGTCCCCGTTCGCGGGTTCCGGCCAGGCGAGCATGTCCGACAGGACAACCGAGTCGGACACTCCCTCGAAGGCGACGGAGCCGCGCCGGTCCTCGGGTGTCGCCGCGTACTCGGAGGAGACGACCGGGCCTGAGATCAGCACATCGGTAGGTCCGGTGATGATCAGCCCGGCCCCCGGTGATCGCAGGGTGTCGGTGAGGAGGTGCTCTGAGGGCAGCGTCAGCTTCCACGTACCGACGTTGCAGAACTGATCCTCGATAGAGAGGGCCAGGTCTTCGGGGCGTATCAGACCCAGCCGTGTCAGTGCCTTATCTCGAACTTCGACGGTGAGGTCTTGCAGCTTCAGTCAGATCACCATCCACCTGCGGGCCCGCCAGGAGCACACGATCTTGGAGGCCGCCGTGGTGTCGATCAGAGTCACGTCAGCAGTCGATACGCCGGGCGGAATCGTCCAGAAGCGAGGCGCTGGGGCGAGCTGGGCGTACCGGTTGGCCCCCTTGGCGTCTGTCACCGACCCGGTGCGGGTGTCGATAGTCAGCCGCTCCGAGGCGGTGAGAGAGCCGGTCCACCGCAGCGTCTCGCCAGTCGGCGAAGTCACTGTGAGGTCCCGCCCTGGCCCGTACACCTCCCACACGGGGTAGGCGTCGGCGTCACCGTTGTTGGTCAACGTCATCTCGCCGATGGCCTGTGATGCCGCCAGAGGCATCGAGGCCAGGGATGACAGGAACGGAGTGGTTCCCGGATCGCCGCCGACCGTCTGTGTGGACACACCTGAAGCGGTGAAGTACGGGTCTGGCGCCCGGAGGGAGAGCACCGTCTGAATGTCCGACCCTCCGGACCCAAGGTCGATCTCGCCGCCGCCCGTCCGGTAGACCACCGTGGACCAGCGCCGCCCGGAGTCGTCGACCAGGACGAGCCGCATTGCGCCTGCCACGGCCCGAGCGAGCCGCGATATCAGCTGACCGAGGTGCTGCCGGTCCCGGCCCACGATGTCCAACGGCATGTCGATCTCACGGGACAGAACCCGTTGCCCCCGCCATCGCGACCCGTCCCCGGCCCCTTCGAGCCACTGCACGTTGACGGAGGGCAGGCCCATGCCGGTCAGCCCGGCAGTGGCCTGGAACCCTGCGCCCGTGCTCTGTACCTCTCCGAGGTCGAGCGTGTCCCGCTCGGTCTCTAGAAGGAGTGATGTCACTACCAGCCCACCATTCGTGCTCGGTTGGCCGCCGCGAACAGATCCTCTTCAGCCGAGATAGAGGAGCCGGGGGCCGCGTAGTAGTTGAGGACCTTGGTCACCGCCGAGCCCGTACGGCCTTCGAGGCCGCCGCTCACCGCAGCGGATACGGAGCGGGCCGCGCTGGCGTAGTCCGAGCGGCTGGGCTTCGCGGTGATCGCGTCCACGGCCTTGGCCACGCGTCCGGACTCGCTCTCGATGCCGTTGGCGAATCCGCGGCCGACGAAGCCGCCGAGCCTCGCGAAGACCCGGCTGGGCGAGTGGATGCCGAGCGACTTCTTGATGGCCTTGACCATCGAGTCGGAGATCTTCAGCATCAGCTTCTCGATGGCGCCCTGCTGGGCTTCGAGGCCCTTGACGAGGCCCTCGGCCGCGTGAACACCCGCCTCGTACAGGGCATTCGATGCCGTGCTACCAGCCTTGTTGGCGTACTTCTCCAACTCGGCCTGGAGCTTGTTGAGCTCCTTGATCCCGTCCGCTCCGGCACCTGCGATCGACTCCGCCGCTGCGAGCCCGGCATCTGGGCCGGCACTCGCGATCTGGTCGAAGGTTTCCTTGTTCAGGCCGAGCTTCTTGAGCTTGTCCAACGCGGTGGCGAATCGCTTCGCCTGCTCGATCGCCTTCGTGAGGGCGGTCGTGATTCCGGTGAAGGAGGAGTCCTCCACCTTGGTCACGTCGCCCGTGTCGATGACCTTCCTGGCGACCTGCTCCGCGTAGTTCGAGGCTTCCTCGCGGAGCTTGTCGAGCTTGTCGCGTGCCGCCTTGAGCTTGTCCCCCACTCCATCCCACTGGGCCAGGAGCTTGAGGAGCTGCGCACGGTCGGCGTTGACTCGGTCCTTGAGCCCCTTGGAGGCGTTCTTCGGGATCTTCGCCGTCAAGTCGTTCAGGGAGTTCTTGACGTTGTCGTACTGCGACTCAAGACCCCGGATCAGGCCCTTGATGATGGCGCGGCCCGCGTCGTAGAGAAGGATTTTGTCCTTCGGGAGCGGACCCTTCCAGTCCTTGAACTTGCTGGTCAGGTTGCCGAGGGTGTCCTTGACCCCACCGAACATCGACTTGATGCCGTCGATCAGGCCGCGAATCAGTGCCTTGCCCGCGCCGACGAGCGTGGAGCCCAAATTCGAGAGCGCGCTCTTGGCCTTGCCCGGCAGCTCCTTGACGAACTTGATCGCCTCGGTGATGCCGGTCGAGATCGCCCGACCGAGCGCCTTCATGGCATCGCCTGCGGCGCTGGTGACCGCGCGCCAGCCCGCAGAGAAGAGCTCGCCGACCTTCGACATCATGCTTCGGCCGAGTCCCGCGAGGGTCGAGCCGAACGACGAGAAGCCGGAAGTGATCGCCGACCAGGCGGACTTGCCGAATTCGAGGACGGCCTTCCAGCCCGCCTTGAAGGCGGCACCGATGGCCTTGAGGCCCTTGCCGGCCGCGCCGAGGATGCCGACGCTCAGGAACGTCTTGAAGGCTCCGAGGATCGTGTCCCAGATGCCCTTGACGAAGCTCCAGAGACCGGACCAGAACTGCGACCAACCCTCCTTCAGTGTGCTGAAGTTGCCTGTGAACAGGGCCTCGATCAGGCCCCAGGCGATCTTCAGGACGCCGACGATGGTGTCCCAGACGCCCTGAACGATCTCGACGAGGCCCTCGAAGACGAGGGCGACCCCATTGACGGCATCGACGAGCGTCTGGCCGAGGAGCTCGGCGATGAACTGGATGACCGGTACGAGGACCGGCATCAGGAAGTTGACGACTGCCAGCAGTGCATCAAGGACCGGCTGAATCGCTTCGAGCAGTCGCTGAATCGCGTCCGCCAGTGGCGGAAGGAGGCCCTGGATGACCTCGCTCAGCATCGGAAGGAGTGGCTGAATGACCGCCGTGATGATCTGAAGCGCTGTCGCGATGATCGGCTGGAGGGCCGTCAGGATTTGCTGTAGGGCCTCGGAAAGGACCGGCAGGATCGGGGCCAGGGCAGACGCCAGAGTTGAAACCAGCGGTGCGAGGGCCGCGAAGATCTGCGCGAAGAGCTGCGCGATGATCGGCAGGATCGGGGCGAGCGCTCCGACGAGCTGGGCGATGACCGGGGCTACCGCAGCGACAATCTGACCGAAGGCTTCGGCGATCGTGGGCAGAATGCCGCTGAGCGTCTGAAAGGCTGAGCCAAGCGCTTGGCCTACGACGGGAACGAGCTGTGCCAGGATCGGCGCGATCGTCTCGATCGCTTGGGTCAGCGCGCCTCCGAGGAGGCCGATGATCGGAATGATCGACGGGGCAAGGGCCGTGAACGCGTTGGCCAGCGGGACAAGCGCGGCTGCCACGAGCGGACCGAGCATCGTCGCGAAAGCGCCGATCACTTCCATCAGCGCGCCGAGCGCCTGGCCGAGCGGGGCCATCGCGGGAGCCAGCGCGACAACGGCGTTCTGGAGGCCGTTGAACATCGCCAGCACGCCGTTGAAGACCTCTGGCTGCGCGAGGGCGTCGGCCACCGCGCCGAGGGCCTGCCCGATGATCGCGCCGACCTGCGGAAGAAGCGCGGTCAGCAGATGCCCGAGCGTGATGAACAGGTTCTCGACGGCCGGCCCGCTGATCGTGGCGATCTGCTGCATCGCCTGGTGGGCGGCCAGGAAGACGTTCGTCAGGCCCTCTTGGAACCCCTCGCTGTCCACCGTTTCGTGGATGGACTTCAGTGCCGCGTTCAGCGACGCGAGGGAGGTACCGCCCGCCTCGGTGGCCGCGCGAGCGACTCCCGAGAAAATGCCGTACGTGTTGTAGAGGACCCCGCCGAGATCCTTGAGGGCTTGAATACCCTCGTCGATCTCCGCCTTGATCCCGTTCTCGCCCTTACGGGCAAGGAAGTCAGAGAAGCGCTGGCTCAGGTCAACGAACCACTGAGCGAGCTGTGGAAGGTAGCTGGTACCGACCTTGCCGAGCGTCGCGATGATGTTCGCGAAAGCGCCCGTGCCCTTGGTCGCGATGTTGATGGACTCAGACAGGTCCGAGAACATCTGGCCCAGCGCGGGGTCGAGCGCGCCTTGCAGGGAGGTTGCGAGCCCGCCGAAGAAACCGCCGAGCTGCGTGGCCGTCTTGGCGACTCCGGCCGTGAACTCTGGGAGGAGCTCATCGACCATCGTCTTGATGGGCGCTGCGGCCTTCGCCCAAAAGTTCTCGCTGATCGTGTCCTGGAGCCCGCTGAGAGCGGCCTTCGCTTCCGGGACGACCTTGTTGAAGTCCTTGAGCGCGGCAACCGTGACGCCCAAACCGACCGCGATGCCGCCCAGGGCACCGGGCAGAAGCGCGGCAGTCGGCCCGATCTGAGCAAGGCTCGCGGCGAGGGCGAAGAGGTTGCTTGTCGCCGCGATGGCGACACCGATCAGCCCCGCAACAGCAGAAGCCAGAGAGCCGATGATCGGGACGCTCTTGTCGAGGTTCTTGAGCGTCCGCCCGAGCTTCTCGAACATCGAGTTCAGCACGCGGGCACCCGACAATGCCGCGAGCGCCGTCGCTACCTTGGCAACGGCCGCGTTGTCCAGATCCGGGACGATCGGGACGGTACGCGGGCGGGTGAGGATCTGAAGGCGCGTCGAGATCCGGGCGCCAAAGCCGTTCGCAAGATCCGGCTCGACCTTGATCTTCAGCGGGCTGATGTCATCGGCCCAGTCCTTGAGCTTGTGCTTCACGCGGTCGGCGGATTGCTGGTCGAGCTCCAGCTCCACCTTGCCCTGACCAGTGAGTTCGCCCACCTGGAAGTCGATCTTCTGCCGCTTGGCCTTCTCCTTGAGCTTGGCCGCCGCCCGCTGCACCTCGGTCGCCATGCCCTCTGTGGCGATCGTCGTGTAGAAGCGGATCTTGCGTGCGTCCGTCGTCTTGTTGTGACGGTTGATGTCCCGGACGGCTTCCAGCGCGCCCGCCTGAGCGCCCTTGGCATCGACCTTCGTGCCGAACGTGATCTTGAGCTGCTGCTCGATCTTTTCGAGCTGCCTCTTCGCCTGCTCCTTGAAGTCAGACGTGTCAGGCAGGACGCGTACAGACACGCGTCCGATGACCTGCCCAGCGGGCATGGGCTACCTCCCGAACCGCTTGTAGATCTCGGCCACCGAGGCGGGCCGCTTGCCGGCCTTCTTCTTGGCCTTCGGTTTCGGGCGCGGGTATTCAGGGATCTTCGGCGCCTTGCCCTTGCCCCACTGGCCCGTGGCCCTGGTGTTGGTGTTGAGCGCGTCGAAGAGATCGGCTGCCATGTGGCGGTCTTGGCCCCAGCCGAAGTACTCCCTGCCGCCGGACGCGAGGGCGACAGTCAGGGACGTGTCGGGAAGCCTCTGCAAGAGCGAGAGGACCAGGGACGGGGAGGGCCCGCGGCCTGCGATCACGTCGGCGAGATCCACGCCGTAGTAGAAGCGCAGGTCGGGATACAGCCCCTCCCCGTACTGGTCGATCAGCCCTGCGAGGCCGAGGCTTCCCCCGCCTGGGTGCCCTCGCCGTACCGGTCGAAGATCTCCGCGAGGACCGCGAGGTCGCCGTTGACCGCCTTGAGGAGCCGGTCGGCCGCCTTCGGGTGCTCGGCCACCAGGCGGATCGCCTCGGAGAGAAGCTCCTCCTGGTCGGCTCCCTCGTCGCCGAGGCGCTCCTGAAGCGCGGTGAGCTTCTTCCGCGCGGTCTTGGCCATGCGCAGCGGGTTGAGCAGTCGGACGGTCTCGTCGCCGAGCTCGATGTCAGTGCTGCGGTACTTGGCCTCTGCGGCGTTGCGGATGGCGTCAAGAGAGTAAGAAGCCATGGGGTGCGGACCTCCAGATTTGAGTGAGATGGGGGGAGGCGGACCGAAGAGAAGAAGGGCCCGGCGCGAGCGGGTCCGCAGCGCTCACGCCGGGACGAGGGGGGTTACGCGCCAGAGCTGGGCGCCGTACCGGAGGCCCAGGCGGAGCCGGTCCAGTAGGCGTTGGAGTCGTTGCCGAGGGCGACGTACTGACCGGCGGTCCAGGCCGTCAGGGGGCTCGCGGTGACAGTCGCCAGTGCGGCGAGGTTCGCGGGGGTGACGGAGCCGTCCGGAGTGAAGGAGCCCGGAGTGCCAGCGGTGGCGCCGGTTGCGACGGTGCCGCCCAGGGGCGTGACCGCGTAGGTCCAGGTGTTGTTGCCGTAGACCATGGGCTTGACGCCGAGCGGGAGGCCAGCGAGGGACTCCGTGTCGGCAATGGCCATGTCGTCGGCCCTGTAGATCTCGGCCTTCGGGGCGTAGAAGCCGAAGTGGTTCTCGCCGTCCACGAACACCGCGAGGAAGGCCGCCTGCGTCGGCTGCGGGTCGGCCGGGACGCCGATCGTGCCGTCCGGCAGCGTCGGGGCGTTGGCGCCGAAGTAGAGCTTCAGCGCGGCCTTGTCGAACTGCTGCAAGGTCAGCGCCATGGTCTCCGTGCGGGCGGAGTACTTCGTGCGGAGGGTCTTGTTCTGGAGACTGCCGATCGTGGTGGCTTCGCCACCTTCGGAGGTGATGCCGAAGACATCCTCCAGGGAGGTGTGGCCGACCGGCTCCCACGGTGAAGTGGGGACGAGGAGATCGTCAGGCATCGGCGTACCGACGGGGGCCGTCAGGTAGTTGCCGGAGCCGACGACGAGAGTTGCAAGGTCGTTGAGCGCCAAGAAGAAACGTTCCTTCGTGCGGGCATAAAAAAGGGCCCGCACCCCGGAAGGGGTCGGGCCTTTCGTCTGCTGTGCTTAGTGGGGAAGGGGGTAGGGGCGCTTCCGCGGCTTGCGGATACGGATGTCGTAAATCGACTCGTAGCGCCACACGCCCGTGGGCAGGTCCGCGTACTGCACGGGGCCGGTCGCGGTCGCCCAGTCCGAGGCCCGGCGTGGGGAAGAGTTCATGTCGACGCGGGTGATGTGGCCTCGGCCGGGAACGACTTCGTTGTTGAGCCAGGCGTCCCGCAGCACGACGCGGACGGCCTCGGACAAGATCGCCGAGTCCTCATCCCCGTTGGGGTCAGCTGCGAAGCAGTTGATCACCACGCGGGCGGCGTCGGTGAAACGGGCGTCACCGTCCCAGGCGCCGAAGCTGGGGTCGCGGCGGACCAGGACGAGCGGAAACGTCTCGTGCTGGTCGACGAGAGACTTGACCCGGATGCCTGGCAGGCCCTTGCGGAGGACCGCGAGCAAGAGGTCTTCGACGGGGCTGAGTTCGGCGATGGCCTTGATGTGGTCAGGAATGCCGGCCACTAGTCGACCCTCACCTTGCCCTTCCGCTTCTTGGGCAGGCCCGAGGCGGTGGCGAGGACGTAGAGGCCGTCCGTCGCGGGGACCTCGACTTCGTACTCGTTGCCGTCCTTGTCCTCGCGGGTCACGGTGTACGCCTTGCGGCCATATTCGATGCTCAGGGCTGCCTTCTGGCCAGCGTCGTCGGAGAGGACCACGTACTTGTCGATGCGGCCTTCCTCGACCTCGATCCGCGAGTGCCAGTCGACGTGGTGCTGGGCAAGGATCTCTTCAGCCTTCACCGCGATCTCGAACGTGACCCGCTCCAGCTCGTCTTGCACGTCCTGGTGGCGGGCGAGGACCCGGTTCGTCTTCTCGTACATGTAAGCCATCAGGGCCGCTCCCGAATGTCGATGCTCCAGTGCCGGGTACGGCGGTCGCCATGGTGGTAAGCGGGAGGGGACACGATGTCCCACTCGCGGCCGTTGTACTCCACGCGGGACCACAGGGAGACGCCCTCCAGATGAGCGTCGACCACCATCCGGGTCACGTTGATCTGCTGCTGACCGGGGACCTCCGCCTTCGAGGAGCGCTGCGGGATGAAGGCGGCACGGACCTCAATGGGGCCTTCAGGGTCCGCCACGATCACGGTGTTGCCCCGGTTGTCGACCACCTCGACTGTTCGCCAGACGCGCGCCTTCTGGCCGCGCCTCCGCTGGACGCTCACCAGGGCCCCACCTCATTCGAGAACAGGGGGAAGGGGGCGGCCGTCGAGTAGTCGACCGGCGCGTAACCGGCGCCTGTGCGGGCCTTGGAGCCCCAGGCGACGACGGACACACTGGCCAGCCCTGCGCGGTTCCCGGCGAGGTTCTCCAGGAGGCGGATCTCCTCGCGGGTGAAGTAGACGCTGCCCGCGTCGCGGCCGTGGGCGTCCGACCAGGCGAGCGTCTCGTCACCGGCCCTCGACTGGGTGTAGCCGTTGGGGTTGCGCATGTACCTCACCGCAGACTTCAGCACGAGCGTGCGCACCAGCCGGGGGGCCGAGTCCTCGGGCCAGTCGCGGCCGTAGGTAGCCGCCAGGTCCGACGCATCATCCAACGCCGTTACGGCGATGCGCAGTTCGTCTTCATCGGGCTCCCAATCCAGGCGGCCCTTCAGCTCGTCGAGCGTCGCGTACGCCACGCGTCGACCTCCTTTCGGGCACGCCAAGCAGGGGCCGGCGCGTGTGGCACCGGCCCCTACAAGGCGGGGGATCAGGCGTTGGCGGGATCGGCCTCCGGCTTCACGCCGGTCGGGGTCCAGACCTTCGCGTCGGAGACGCCGGTGATCTTCGCCAGCTCGGAGGCGGCCTCGGGGTAGTCGGACTTGCCGTCGAGCTGGAGCTTGATGCCGCGCACGAAGTGCTCGCCGGTCGAGATGATCTCCTTCTCGTTGGCCGCGTCCCAGCCGACGAGGATGTCCGTCACGCTGCGGAAACCCGCGTACGTGTTCACGACGGATCGGTCCTGCATGTACAGCGGGTCGTAGTCGCGGACCCAGCGAAGCGCGATGTTCTCGAAGGAGGTGGTCGCACCGTACGGAACCGACTGCGGGACGCTCGGGGCGCCAGACAGGAAGATGAACGCCGAGGACGCGAACGCGTAGGCGCTGTCAGCCGGGATGGTCTGGTCGACCACGATCCGGAAGCCCATGCGGTCGCCGATGCTCGCCGTCCGAAGTGCGGACTCCGCCTCGCTGTCGCCGACGTTCTGCGCCAGGTTCAGCTTGTCGTCGTTCAGGAGCGCCGACTCGAACTCGGTACCGACCAGAAGGTACCGGCCCTCCTTCGGAGCGTGGAACGCGTTCAGGACGCGGCGGGCCTCGATCAGCGCCGACCGGAGGTTCTGCGCGGCGTTACCAATGGTGACCTCGTACGCCTGGCGGGTCAGGGTGTTGACCGCGCGGCGCTGGAGACCGCGAGCGATGGCCTTCGACTGCGGACGGAGCAGCTTGCTCCAGCTATCGATGTCGAAGTCGTTCTGCTCGTCGGTGAGCTTGACGGCCGAGTACACGTTGCCGCCGAAGGTCACGGCGATGGTCCGCTCCGCGTACTCGTCGAAGACGATCGGACTGGAGCGGTCGTTGCGCCACGCGTAGTCGTGGAACGGCAGGATGCCTTCGACCTTCATGGAGATCGTGTCGTTCTCGGCGCCCTTGAACTGGTCGATCCCCTGCTTCTGGAACAGGTTCGGGATGAGAAGTTCCTGCTCCAGCATGCCGACTGCGGCATTGACGAGCTTCTGTGGCTTGACGACCTGGTGCTGTGCGGTAGGGATGGGGTTTACCTCCGATGGGCTTGACATGGATGGGTGCAGCCCTACGGTTCGTCGCTGATTTGCGCCCGTCGGGCCGACGGGCTACCGTGTGCGCCATTCCCGCCTAGGAACACGAGAGTTGTGTCTCTCGGAGCTCGACCGCCAGTGCTGCGAAGCGGCCTGGGGAACGTGCGCCTCAAAAAAAACCGTGAAAACGATATTTGTTTGATCATGGAAGGCGACAAGTGACTAGGCGAGATTTCACGGGGCAGTACGTCTTGATGGTGCTGCTCATTGCGACAGTGTTCGGGCTGGGTGTGATGGTGCTAGCCCTCGCTGCACATCGCGGGCTCTGGGAGAGCGGCTGCTACGGCGCGGGGGCCTTCGTCGGCTCTTTTGCCCTCGCTCGATGGGTATTTGGCGAGTTGGGGCTGCTCGGCCGAGACAACGGCTAAAAGCGCCGGGTTCGCCGCGCGAGCTTGCGCGGGTCCATCTCTTCGTCGGGGTCCTCGGACGGGTCGAGGCCGCCGCCCAGGCCCTCGGGGGCCTTCGGGGAGACGAGAACCTGAAGGGCCTTGGCGTCGGCTTCCAGCTCCTCGGTCGTGCTGCCCCGCAGGCGGCCGGCCAGCGCCTCGGGGAGGTCATACTTCCGGGCCACAGAGGCGACGACGAGCGTGTGCTCCAGCTCCGCGTTCCGTGCCTTCACCTCGGCAAGGGCGGTCTCGAACTCCTCCGGGCTCTTGGCCTCGGAGAGCTTGGTCTCGGCATCTCGCAGCCGAGTGCGGTACCCGGCCGCCTCGTTGCGGACCTTGGCCAGCACCTTGCGGGCCCAGTCGGGAAGTTCGTCTTCCTGCGTACTGGCCTCTTCCGCGGGCTGTTCGACCTCGCCCTTGGGCTGCTCGGTCTCGCCGCTCTGGGGCGCCGGGGTGGACGACTCGGGAGTCTCTTCGGGCACGGGTCACGCCTCCTGGGCTGTGGTCGTGGCTTGCCGCGCCGCCAGGGCTGCGGCCTTTTGCCGTTCGCGTTGCTTCTGGCGGATAAACCGCCGCCAGACGGTGAGGGCGCTCTTACCGGCGTGGCCCTTTGTGACCTCCGGCCACAGAGCCTCGTATTCACGGTTCAGCGCGAAGAGTTCGGATGCTCCGTACTGCTGTCGCGAGAAGACAGGCATCGCGTAGCAATGACAGTTGTCGTGAAATCTGTCGCCATCGTTGAACGTGGCGGATTCACGGGACTTGTAGACCGGTCCTCGGCTGATCAGCATCGCGCACCAGCCGCACGGGGTTCCCGTCCGTGAAATCCGGACGTACCCGAGTGCGCGCCGGTCGCGCTTCATGTGGTTCCAGGCGGTTGATCGGCCGCCGTTCATCGCGACGCGGGAAGCGGCGGCTGCCTGCTGGGCGCCGGCCTGTCGGTGCGCCTCGTCCCTTTGACGATCTGCGTCACGGGCGGGCTGTCCGTCGTCGACCTCGGACACCCGCCGGTCGAGGTTCTGGGAGCCGAGTGCGTCGAGGACGACGCGGAGTTCGTCCTCCGCCTCACGCTCGATCCGCTCCTCCTCCTCACGAAGCCCTTCGAGCTCCTCGACGAGGATGCGCTCCCAGTCCTCCGGCTCGTCGTCGAGCCCGGCCTCCAAGTCGTCGGCCAGGGGCGCCGTTGAACCGTCAGAGCTCGTGCCATCCGGTTCATCGGGGGACGTGGGCGAGGCTTCCCCACGCTCGGCGGTCGCGGCCTCGCCCACAGGGCTGGATGCAGGGGGCGTGTACGTCCCTGCCAGGGCTGCGAACTCCCTGCGGAGGTCGCCGAGCGTCACGTGCGACGGTTCCGGGTGGTACGGATCGGCGACCGTCGTACCGGTCTGTAGAGCCCTCGCGAGCCTGTAGTAGGCCCGCGCCAGATCGCGCGACATGCGCCGCTTCGACATCACCAGCGTGATCGCCCGCCGCAGCCAGCTCGACGCCGTAGCCGCGCGTTGCGCGGCCGGGACCTCGGCCCACAAGGACAGGGCCTCGGCCGTGGTCTCCACGCCGATCTGCGTCAGGGCGACATGGAAGGCGGCCGACACCTGGTCGGCCTCTGCCTGACGCGCTGTGCTCGTCACGCGGCCTCCGGTAGGGCTTCATCGGGGGTCGCGCGGGTGATCGCGGTGGAGAGCTGCCGTACCGAGTCCTCGTCCTCGGCGAGCTCCTCCCAGTCCTCGTATTCGGTCTGAGTGACGCCCGGAACGCGACGCCACAGACCCTTCGCCGGGATGCCGAGCTGTTCCTTGAGCTTGCCGAGCGCGTCGGCAGCCTGGGCAAGGGACCGCGATTCCATGTCGCGCCAGATGACTTCGCCCTTGTAGTCTTCCGAGCCGCTGCCACCAGTCAATTCGGCGGCCAGTCGGAAAACTCTTTCCCAGGACTCACCAAATGCCGTACGAAATTCTGCAATCTTGCGACTCAGGGCTGTTTCCGCTGCTAGGAGCGCCTCGGCGCTCAGGTTGGCTATCTGGCCGAGCAGATGGTGAGGCGGGGTCTGGCTGACGGCGGCGAGGTGCCTTATGGACATATCCACGCTGTCGATGAATCCACCGAGCGGAGTTTCGTCCAGGCTGCCGAATTTGACATCCGGGTCCTCGGCGAACAAGAACCTGCGCGCATTATGGTTGATCGGCAGCGGGATTGGGTTGCCGTTCTCGTCGAGAATGGGCTCCCCAGTCGCGGGGTCGCGCCGAATGGGCGGAGCCATGCCGGTCGCCGTGCGCACCTTCACGGAGGCGTACGTCTGGGCCACCAGCAGATCGAAGATCGTCTGGTTGATGCGGTTCTGCAAGGCGATCATGGGCTCGATGACGCCGAGAGTCCGCCCCTCCAGATCCACCAGGGAGGCGAAGCGCGTGACCGGGCACTCCGAAGCGCCGTGGCGGCGCAGCCGCGCAACCGCGATCCCCTTCTCGTCGTCCAAGCCGCGGAACGTCACCGTGTACTCGTGCTGGGCGTCCCACATGCGGGCCCGGCCGCGCGTATCGCCCGCAGGCCAGGCGGTCACGGTCAAGGCGGCGTACGGCGTGTCATCGTTCGCCGGGTCCTCGTACAGCGCAGCCGTACGAAGCGCGGACAGCCCCTTCGTGCGCACCTGGCCGGCACGGCCCCTCTCCGTGACCGTGAAGCTATGGCCGTACGTCAGTGCGCCCCGGTAGATGGCGGCCTGGCGGGCGTCGAGCCGGGACCGCTGCCAGTGCTCCCACTCGGGTGAGCTCGTCTCGACCGGAGCCGGGAGCCCGCCCGCAGGCTTCCCGGAACGGAAGCCGTCGACGTAAAGGGCCTGCGCCGGAGTCCCGACGAGCAACGGCAACCAGTTCGACACCGCGCGCCTCGCGAGGAGCCGGTACTCGTCGTCAGCCTGGGGCGGCATGTACGGGTCGTCATGACGGCCGTGGAGGTAGTCGTCGATCCGCTTCAGGCGGTCGCCGTCCCGGTTGAGGATGCCGAGGAGCTGCCGCGCGAGCGCGGCAGGCGACGTGTCGGTCACGCGATACCTCCTGGTTCAAGTTAGCCGTTCGACTCAGAGGAAAAAGCCGCGACCGGTGCGCTTACGCACCTTCTTGCCGCGTGCCCGCAGGTCGAAGAGGGCCTCGTGCGCGAGCATGAGCGCCGCGTACGCGTCGACCTTCTTCGGGCTGTCCTTGCTTTCCTTGCCGAACGAGATCCCGTAGTTGTTGGTGCGCCGACGTGCGTTCAGCGCGTGGCGGCGAAGTGCCAAGTCGCCGTCGTGGCACAGCTTTTGGTCGAAGACGCTTCGCATCAGACGCTCGTGCGCGAGCGTCGAAGCCTTCTGGCTCGACCGCATATCCCAGCCGATCGAATCCTTACCGGGGGCTTTCACCGCCAAGCCCTCGCCGTACGCCTCGGACCATTCCGAGATGAAGCTCTCCCAGAGGGCAACGTCCGCGTAGAAGCCCTGCACCTCGAAAGTGCTGAAGGCGTCGTGTACGGCGCTGTCGACCTGCGCGCGGGGAACTTCCCAATCCTTTCCGGACGGGCCGTCCGGCCGTTCCCAAAGGCCCAGAACGAAGGCACACATGTCCGAGACGCGGAGAGCTATGAGACAAGTCGAGTCGTCGCGGAGGCCGCCATCGAATCCCATTACGATCTCGTCGCCGGGGGCCAGCGTCTTCGTCTCGTCCCGGAGGGCATCCCACTCGGCCGGGCCGTATAGGGCGTCTTCCTCGGCCACGATCTGATTCAGCCACATGCGGCGGCTGCGCGAAGGCGAGAGAGTGGTGTCGAGGATGCTTTGAAGGATCGTCTCAACGCGAAGCCATATGGCGTCGCCCCGAATCTTCGGCAAGACAATCCTGATGGCGTCAGGAGTCAGCGGTGTTTTCGGGTGGGCCTCTACGGAGTCGTACAGGAACCCGATATCTGCCGCGCGGCCTTCGACGATCTTCTCGAAGGCGTCGCGCATCTTCTCCGCAACGGAATCCTCGCCGGGGAGGAATGCGTTAGTGATCGCCAGATAGCGACTGTCCTTCTTGGTCGCATTTCCGTCGATCGTCTCATACATCTTGTCCCCGTTATTGCCCCGCACCCAGTGATGGGTTTCGTTGAGCACAACAAACGTGGACCGCTAAGGACCGCGCCCCCTCAAGGGCGCGATAACTACTTGTCACCGCCTCAAGTCGTTGACGGCCACCATTTGCCCGGATCAGCTCGGCGCCGGCCTTGATGCCGTACGTCTCGATCAGCTTGTCCGACATGAGGGAAGGCATCACCGTCATGGTATTTCTCGTTTGGTCGCGAGAAACGGCGGCAATTTGCACCCAGGCTTGAGGGTGTGGAACGCCTACAGGGTTACCGGAGGCGCCCCAGTGTGAGAATCGGGAGGGTCCGACGAATTCGACCAGGGAAATGACGGCAAGCAAGGGGTCCTTGCCGGTCAACCCCAGCCCTTGAGGCGTTGGAGAACGCCCTTTCGGTTCAGGAACCGGCCGGACTCATCCAGTGCATACCAATGGAGAACGAAGCGCAGTTGCTCGCGAGTGAACTTCCAAGGGCCGCCGTCCTCGGCGCGCAGGTATTCCGCGCACCATCCGGCGATCTGCCAACCGAGCGTGCGCTCTGGCAGTGCCCAGGAGCCGTCTGGCGTCTTCCGCCACGTCGGGCCGAGGAAGGTCGGTTCGAGAGCGTCGATCTGTTCTATGGTCAGGGCTGAGATGGGACTCACCTCCCTTCATGGAGTCGGGCCGCTCGGAGAGCGGCTCACTCGGCGAGCCCCAGCTCCTTCTTGTAATCGGCGATGGCGAGTACGGCCGCGGATTGCTCCTCGGGCTCGGGCTCGTGCAGCTCGATACGCACGCGGCGCCGGTCGCCCTCGGCGACGAGCAGCCTTTCGAATGCGCTGTAGATGGTCTGAAGCATCTGTCCGGATCTCTTTCCGGACTTCTTGTAGAAGCTCAGGTCTTCGCAGAGCGAATAGGCGAATGCCCAGTCACTGTTCTGGTAGAAGTCGGCTTGGCCGCTGGACTTCAAGGAGTCCCAGAGACGGCGTGCAATTGGATGCCAGTCCCGGTCAGCGTTAGGAACCTTGACGTCCCGAAGCACACCCTTGGTGACGGACTGGACATCGGCGCCTTTACGCTCGCGGGGGCGGGCGAGATCCGCCTCCCGATTCGGTACGGGGCCAGGGATCTCGCCCACCTCCTTTCGGATCGAAGGCCCCCGAGGGAGGGGAGAACCTCGGGGGCCGGCGCGGGCTCGACGGGTACACGCCCGGAGCTCCAGCGCAGTCACATCAGGCCGGGGTGTTCCTCGGTCCTGCGGAATCGGCGCTCGTGGCGCCTTCGAATAGCGGCCTTAGCCGCACCGCCCTCTCGGGAGGATTTGACCCGGTGATGCCACCCGCAGAGTGACTGAAGGTTGGGCTCTCGGTGGTCGTCACCGGGAATGATGTGGTCCACATCCGTGGCGGGTTCGGCACATCGCACGCCGTAATCGTCTCTGGCTGTGCACCGATGGCCGTCCCTGCGGAGTATCCGCTTACGGATCTGTGGCCAATTGGGGGGCAGGCGCAAGCGCCTATCTGAAGAGCTCCAGGAAGGAATAGCGCCTCCCTCAAGCCTTTTGTGACTTCCCTCTGTGCGGCCCCTTCGGGGCCGCCAATAGAAGGCGCTAAGTAATCCTTATTGCCTTCTACTTATATATAGGGAACGAGGTACCTGGTTTCGGAAACGTGGTTCGAGTGATCTGGGACACAGGCGACGGCGACAGCCGGAGCCGCCACGGCGACGGGGAGGGCGGCGAGCGGAGGCGGCCCCTCGGGGGCCGCGCAAGGGAGAAGTTGAACCGGGTAGACAAGCGAAAGGCGAACTTGTACCTTCGGGTCCTGCCTGCAACGCAGGCGGCCCCGACCAGGTGCAGCGAACACCCGGCCGGGGCCTGATCAAGCACACTCAGAAGGTTGGATTCTGAATGCGAGTGCATCGTAACCGGCATGACCACTCCTTCGTGGTCGTGCCCAACCAGGCCGCGCGGCACAAGAAGCTCTCCCTGACCGCTCGCGGTCTCCTCGTCACCCTGCTGTCCCTCCCCGACAAAACGAAGGTCACGGTCGAGTCCATGACCGACGACGTGGAGGAAGGCAAGCGCCTGGTCAGCAAGGCGTTCAACCAGCTCGAAGCCGCGGGCTACCTCCGCCGCGAACGCTTCCAGGTCCCCGAGACGGGTCTCTGGTGCACCGAGACGCACGTCTCTGATCTTCCGACTGACCACATCCCGACGGTCGGTGAACCGGGGCCTCGGTCCGTCGGCGGCTCTCCCAAGGGAGAAAAGACCCAGGAAAAGAACCTCCTCCCCGCCCCCTCCGCCAAGAGCGACGGCGAGGAGCAGGCCCAGGCCGACGAGGAGGAGGAAGAAGCCTTCGGCGGCAAGAACGATCAGGCCGCCACGGCTGACGCCGAGATGGGCCGTGCCGCCCAGACGCTCTCGAAGCTCGGCGACACCGACCGCCGCCTGACGCTCAGCACCGCCGAGGTTCTCCGCCTCGCCCCGCTCGCCGCCGCCTGGCTCACCGAGGGCCACAGCCAGCTCAAGATCGTCAACGTGCTGACCAACCGCCTGCCCGAGCAGGTCGACAGCGCCGCCGCACTGGTCTCCTACCGGCTGAAGAACCAGATGCCCGCGAAGCCGCAGCCGAAGGCGCCCCCGGCGCCGGACACCCGCGACCGCTGCGAGGTCTGCCACGCCCCCTTCCCGCTCGGCCGTCGAGGCGCCGTGTGCGGCGCCTGCCGCGAAGAGCTCGATCGCGCCACCGCCTTCCTGGCTGGCACCCATGCCATCGAGGACCAGGCCGACGATCTCGATACCGCCCGCCGAGGCCGCGCGCTCTGCCGCGCCGCCGTCGCGGCCTGACCGCCCGTACCGGAAAGGCACCCCATGTCTTCGATGCACATGCCCTGGTACGCGCGTGTCGTCTTCACCGCTGGCAGGCCCCTCGTCCTCGTTGCCGCCCTCGTCATGTCCGTCCCTGGCGAGATACGCATGGCAGAACTGGCGGGCTGGCACGGCTGGACGACATGGCTCATGCCGGTGTGCGTCTCCGCCTACGCCGCCTGCGCAGCCGTCATCTCCGACATCCGCCGCCGTGCCAAGGCGCCCGGCCGTGTCACTGCCACCATCGGCGCCGGGGCCGCCCTCGGCCTGGCACTGTCAGCTCAAGTCGTGGCGCACCTAATCGATCGCGGCTACATGGCAACCTCGGCGATCCTCGTCGCAGCCGTATCCGCAGTGCCACCGCTCGTCGTGGCGCACATGCTCCACATGGCAGCCATGCCGGCCGCCGAAGTCACAGTCGCCGAGCAGTTGCGCGAGCTGGAGGAGACGGCCACCTACCTGGCGGGCGAGCTGGCAGAGGCCCTCGACCTGGCAGGCCGCCAGCTCGTCGCCAAGAGCCATGGCATCGTCAACGAGTACGAGGATCTGTCAGCCGCCGCCGACGAACTGGCGGACGAGCTCGGCGAGATCACCGACGAGCTGACCGGCGACCTGGCAGAGGCCGAGAAGGCGGAGCAGAAGCCCCGGCAGAAGGGTGCCGCCAGGAAGGCCGTCCCGCTGGCAGTCGTCAAGAACACGGTCGCCGCCATGCAGGCGAAGGGCGAGAAGGTCACCGGCGAGACGCTCGCCGAGCGCCTCGGCTGCTCGAAACGGTCCGGGTACCGGTACCTCGGCGAAGTTCGAGCGGCCTGACCCGGCACTCCATAGCTGGTCAACGCCTTTACTGGTAAAACACTTGACTGGTCAAGGCGTTGACCGGCATCCTGGCGGCATGACGGAACACGAAGCTCTCATCTTCGAGTACACGATCGTTGGCCCCGACCCCCAGGTCGTTGACGGCCGGGAGATCGCCACCGGCATCGCCGCGGATTGGACGGGGACCGCTCACGACCTCGGCCGCGACATCCTGAAGCGCTGGCTGACCGACCCTCCGGCCGAGCACGCCGAGGAACACGTCCTGGCGGTGGAGGTGACCGGCACGAACGGCGCCTACGCCGCAGTCGACGACCCCACACCGGCCGAGCCTTCGGTGCACGCTCTCGAAGTGGCCATCGAGGCAAAGCTCATCGCTGACCACGCGGCAGAACAGGCCGGCAAGGAGCTGGTGGAGGCGATGCGCGAGGCGAACCGAGGGGGCCTGTCGAAGAATCGCGTCGCCGACAAGGCCGCCCGCGTCATGTCCCGACCGACAGCACTCAAGGCGTTGAAGGGGTGAGGCAGGACGGAGAGGGCTAAGGGCCCGATCCCTGCGCCCGTCGAGGCCCCGTTTGCCCAGGTGGCAGCCGGGGCCTCGGCCGTTGGTCGACCCTGGAACCGTGGCAGAATCCGAGCGGCTAAGACATGGCGGTCCGGCCGCTCGCGTACTGGGGGTCATACCCCCACCCACCCGGCGCACCCCGTCAAGCCACGTGAGAACGGGATGCAGCAAGGCGAACCGGACATCTTCCGTGTGCGCGACGCGCGGCGCAGTGGAACGCGCGCCTCATCCGGGCCTGGGCATGGGCAGGCCAGGCCGGGCGCGCTTGAATCCGGGCATTCCGGGCACGCGAGGCGCGGACGAATCCGGACAATGCGGAAGACTATTCGGACATCGCGGACACCAGACTTGCGCCGCTTGGTTCAACTAAGCCAATGTCTGACCCGTCGCCACGACGGACACCGCAGCGGCCGACCGAGACACGAAGCCATGGAGGCGGGACCCGGACGGCCAGCGAATGACCGGAGCGGGACGCCGCGAGTAAGCCGAAAGGCCAACTTGCACCAACGAGGACTGGCCCGTTAGGGTTAGGGCTCACCGCAGAAACCCCAGCTCGTAAGGGTCGGGGAGCGCGGGAACGAAGCCGAAAGGCGAACTTGAACCACCAGCCCGGACCTGATACGGTTCAGACCGAAGCGGAGGACCGGGGCTCGCAAGGGTCACGGAGTCCGCTTCACTCGAAGCCGAAAGGCGAACTTGAACCAAACGGCGAAGATCCGCTAGGGTCGGAGCCACCGCGAGGCCCCCAGGGGTTGAGCGGATGACCTTCACGCCAGCATCCGGGCATCGGGTGCACCACCGCCGGGTAATCGGCGGGCCCCCTCCCAGGTGGCTGACTACCTGGGGAGGAGTAGGGCGGGCGGCAGGAAACTGCGGCCGGAAGTGCGGTGACTCGCCAGGGGAAAGACCTGGTAGGCGCGGACGAAAGCGGCCCTTCGGGGTTGTGAGTAGAAAGCAAGCTGCTGTCCCTTGAGAACTCAACAGTGAACGCGAATTTCCGCAGCGGACTGGAGCGCGAAAGCGCCCGTCACCAGCCTCGAATGCCCACGTGGGGCGGGCTGGGCTGCGATGGATAGATGACTGCGAAGGTGCGTGAGGGCCGCGACTGCGGCAGAACTCCGCACCCGACACCTTGCCTACAACGAACGTGTGAGCACCCGCCGGGCTTCGGCTCGGTGGTGTGCTGAGACCCAATCGCCTCCGGTCGGTTGGGTGCCAGCACTCCATCAAGAGGTGGGGTGTACCTCCAGGCCGGCATGTCCCGGCCCGTACGAGAAGAGGACACATGTCCAGCACCACGTTCAAGGCGTACCCCGGTGTGAACCTGAAGAAGGCCACGGATGCCCAGGACTGCGACTTCGCGGTACAGGCCGAGCACTTGGCGGAGCGGCTGTTCGCTGTCCAGCGCGAGCTGGATGCGACGCGGGCCGAGCTGCGCCAGGAGCGGGAAGCGCACGCGGTGACCATCCTCGCCTCCATCCTGGAGGAGGAGATGCTCCGCGCTGAGCGCGACGAGGCGCGGGATGTGGCCGACATGCTGACGGTCGCCCTGCTCTCGATCCTGCCGTGACGCCCTTCTTTTCGGCGCTGATTGGCTAACTTGAACCACGAGGGTCGCCCTCCCGTACGAGGTGGGAGGGCGGCCCCTCATGAGGGATGGGTCCAGATGTCTGAAGTCGGGTTCAAGCCGGGACGCCAGGGGGGCGTTCTCCACACCCTCGACCACGTGTCGGAGTCCGCTCCGATGGCGCGGTGCGGGGACGTGATCGAGATCGCCAACCCTGCGCCGAAACCTGGGGAGTTCAAGCGGTGGTGCCGCCTGTGTCCCCTGCCTGCTGACGAGATCGCGATGAGGGCGGCGAACATGTGGCGCCGCTCCGAGTCTGGGGATCTCGTCCCAGCGAACGGTTTCCGCCCCCGCTCGTAGCGGGGTCTGGGGGACAGGTCTGCCCCGCGGCCGGCCTGTCCCTCGTGGCGAAACGCTCGAAGTCGAGCGTCGTCACGGGGTGGTGCCCGTGACCTGACGAGTCGGTGATGTGCCGACGATGCCAGCCGAACGAACACGAAAACGAGGCAACATGAACGCGAAGATCGTCCCTCCGTCCGAGGCGGCGTACAACCTGATGTTGATCGTTGCTCAGCCGTACCCCGGCTGTCCGGGGGCGACCCAGACGACGTACATCCAGGAGTACCTCTCCGAGGAGCCGGACGACGTCGAGCTGTTCGTGCCCGAGGGGTGGGAGCTGCTCGAAGACGAGTCCGAGGAGATCGTGCGCGGATACCACGACTGCGACTGTTGCAGTCGGACGATCCTCGGCGCTCGGTACTGTGAGGGCTGCCCCCGCGACGAGTGGGAGGCGTGCGACCCGGCGAACTCGAACCACTGCTTCACGGATCACTGCGACGGCACTGGTTGCTCTTTCGCAGGGGAGTGCGAGCCTGCGCACGAGGTGCGCGTCTGGAACGAGGTCGCCGAACTCCTGGGGCACTGGGAGGTCAAGGCCGAGGCGCCCGACCGCGTCCGGGTGACGCAGCGCGAGGGGTACGAGAAGGACGCCGAGTCGGTGTTCACGTCCCTGTGGTCCGCCTGGCAGTACGCCCAGGGCTGCGCCGAGATGCACGCGCAGACCCTTCGCGACGAATGCGGGTGCGGCGAATCCGACTGCGGAGTGATGCACCCGCACGGAATCCACGTCCAGGAGGTCACGCACAACCGCGACCTTTCTCGGGCCTGAAAGGCTAACTTGAACCGGCGAAACACCCTGAAAGGGGGTGTCCATCGGGAGTGGTGTCCCGGTGCTGACGATGCCAGCCAAAGCACGCAGAACACACCGCACGTGAGAGGCACGAAATGCGAATTCCCTTCATCACGAACTGGGTTCAGCGCCGCAAGCTCCGGGCCGAGGTCGGCCACCTGGCCTTGCACGCCTTTTACCACTCCCTCGACGAGATCGACGCCCTGGAGGCGCTCCTCGAAGTCGAGCGTCGTAAGGCGATGGAGGCCGAGGTGCAGGCCCGCGTGACGGCCCAGACGCACCGCGCGCTGAATTACGCCGTCGCCGAATTCGCCGAAGCCTTCGATAACCCGCTTACCGCTGTGCACCAGGCCGACGGTCTGACATACGGCGAGGTCTCGGCGCTTTCCGCGCTGCTGGCTGCGGCCGGACGCCCGGATGCCGGTGAGCTCTGGATGAAGCACCACGAGATGGGCAACCAGGCTGCGGACGGGTCGGAGAACTCGGACGACATCGAAGAGGCCGAGGTAATCGGGGCCTGAATCCCGCACCCCAAGGGACCGGTCTACCCCCAGGCCGACGCTCCACCCTGCCCAAAAACGGAAGGACACATGAAGTAGCCAATGGCGAAACCTCCAGAAAGGAGGTCCACCCGGAGTGGTGTCCGGGTGCTGACGATGCCAGCCGCATTAATACGAAAGAGGCACCATGAACGCGGAAACCTACGGCCACAACTGCGGTGCGCTTGTGGCGCGTTACGCCGCCGAACTCGATCGCGCACTACGCATCGAGATCGAGCGGCTTGAGAACAACGTGATCGAGTTGCGGAACCAGCACCGCCGATTCTCGGAGAGGAACAACGGGCGCACTCTGTCCGGCGTCTTCGACGTAATCCGTGAACGTAGCGCTGAAGCGAGCGACATGCGTGACGCCCGAGTGCGTCTCGGTCGGGCTGTCGATGAAATCGATTCCTGTGACCGCGCTATCGAATTCGTCGCGGTCTCGGGCAAGGCCGTGCACATCGCCGTCATTCGGCGCCAAGCTGCCGACCTTGTGGAAGCGGACCGCCTTAGCCGCGAATTCCCGGATGTGCAGGGCCCTGCTCGTACCTACATCGCCCAGGGTGCCGACGCGGCCACGAGGCACGCCAAGTCCCTTGCAGACATCAGGAATTGGCTCACCGAATTGATGGCCTATTCCCCGACGAAGTAACTGGCGAAACACCTTCGGAAGGAGGTGTCGGGGCGGAGTGGTGTCCGCCTCCTGATGATGCCAGCCGCATTGCACGAAAGAGAGTCACATGTCCAACGAGGCAACCCTTGCCAAGATCCGCGCCATTCTCGCCAAGGCGGAGGACCCCGGAGTCACCCCCGAGGAAGCAGAGGCGTACTTCGGCAAGGCCGCCGAACTGATGGGGAAGTACGGAATCGAGCGCGCCATGCTCGCCGCGTCCGACCCGACTACCGACAAGGTCATTCAGCGCACCATCGTGATCGAGGGTTCGTACGCTTCGGAGCGTCGACTCCTGGCCGCGCTGATTGCCAAGGCGGTTAGCGTCGAACCGATCCTGAGCCAGATGCGCAAGCGCGGAGAGAAGCGCTTCACGTACACGGTCGAGCTCTACGGCTTCGAGTCCGACATCGAGCGCGCCGAAATGCTCTACGCCTCCCTCTCGCTCCAGGCGTCCAACGGGCTGCGGGCCACGCGCCCCGAATGGTGGGAGTCCACCACCCTCGCCACCCACCGCAAGGCGTGGCTGCGCGGCTTCACGTACACCGTCGTCCAGCGGATCAAGGACGCCGAAGCGCGAGCCAAGGGAGAGGCCGAGGCCGTGCACGGCACGTCCGTCGCCCTGGTCCTCGCCGACCGCGCGGCCATCGCCAAGCGGGCCGCCGACGAGGCGAACCCGAGCGGCGTCGGCGAGTACAAGCCGCGTACACGCCGGACCTCCGCCTTCGAGGAGGGCTCGGCCGCCGGTCGCCGGGCCGACATAGGCGCGAAGCGCGTCGGGACCCGTGCCGGCCGATCCATCGCGGCATGACGCCCACGCCTGCCTGACCACACCCGTACGCCCTGGGCCGCCCTGTCACTGGCGGGGCGGCCCCCTGCCCGAAAGGCACCATGCGCCGCGCCACCCTCATCCTCTACGCCGCCGCCAACTCGCGGTGCCCGGACCGCGCCACGTCGATGGCCGACGCCCGGATAGCCCTCTGCCTGGAGTCTGGCGTCCCCATGGAGGACATCGATCCGGCCTCCGGATACAACCACTCCCGCAGCGCCTACGACCGCGCTCGGGCCTCCTGGGTCGACCTGATCCGCCAACACGGGGCCTCGGAGTTTCACGAGGTCCGCGACATCGAGTGGGCCCGAGAGCTCTGGGCCGAGAAGCGCCCTCAGTTCGTCGAGGGCGACGACTGGCTGAAGGCCGGGCTCGATGCCCACCGCGAGTTCATTGCCTCGCTCGGCCGCCCGTGCCGCCGGTCGACCTGCATTGCCCACGACACCCCTCCCGAAGCCTGAAAGGCCGACATGGACAACCTCCAGGACTCCATCCGCAGGGTTCTCAGCATGTGCCGCGAAGTCACCGTCTGGCGTGAGGACTTCGACCCCGGCACGGCCGAGTGGTACACCCTGCTCGCTCTCTCCCAGGAGACGCACAGGCTCCTCATCAGCCTCCCCGCCGAGCTGCTCCCCGAGGAGGAGCGGCCGAGCCCCGCCATGGCCGAGATCCTCGACGCCCTCCAGGACGCCACGAAGGAGGGAGCGAAGTGAGCTGGCGATACGACGTGTACGTCTGCCCTGACCCGGATGCGCCGAGCCACGGCCTCTACTGCCACGACCGCATGGAGCAGGTCGAGGGCACCTTCCATGACTACGGGTACCGCGACGCCTTCAAGCTCGCCCACGAGCGGGCCGAGGAGCACGGTCACGCGGCCGTCTGGTCAACCTCACCCTTCAACGGGAAGACCACGCTCGTCTATCAGCACATCCGCGGTGGTGGTCCCTGCGAGACCTGCCGGGGGAAGGTGCGCGGCCGGGGCCCCTGGACGAGGCACGTCCTCGGCGACCAGTTCATGTGCGAGCAGTGCGCCGCCCAGGCCCGCCGCGAGTGGGGCAAGCGCAACGGTTGGCCCGACTCGGATTGCCCCTCTTACTGGCCGGTCCTCGACCGCGCGCTGAAGGGCTAGCTCATGACCGACCGCAACACCGAACCGTGCTTGGGGTGCGGCCTCGTGCCCGAGCTCCTCGACGAAGACCTGACCTGCGCCCCCTGCCGCGTACGAATCCGACTGGAGAGCAAGTGACGACCGTAACCGAGCCCAAGACCGTCACCCTGACCGTTCGCTTCGAGGTCACGGAGACCACGGTCACCGACGTGGAGGCCACCGTCACCGTCCCGGCCGACATTGCCGACGACGAAGAGGCCCTTCAGGACTGGCTCGACGAGAACGAGGACGAGTGGCTTGACGCGCACGACACCGACGACGCGCACGACATCTCCCGCGACGTGACCGACATCTACGGCACGGACCTCTGACCGTCTGCTTCAACGCAAGCACCCCTCCCCATACGAGGTGGGGAGGGGTGCCCGTGGGCGAAACCCGGTGGTGAGCCGGGTCGCGGGGGAGTGGTGTCCCCCGCCTGACGATGCCAGCCAAATGAACACGCCAGCCCAACGAAAGGCACGGTACCTGATGGCCACGACGCACGGCGCCGTCGCGCTCAACAGCGACGAAGCCCGCTACTTCACGAACGACACCTACCGGATCACACTCCTGTGGGGCGGAGGCAAGGCAACGGTGCACATCTACCAGCACCAGCCGACCATCGACTTCCGCCACGAGATCAAGTGGGCTGGTTCCTCGTACGAGGTCGCCCCGGATGCCCTCCTGACCGCCGTACTCGACCACGCCCACCATGCCGGCCGGGACGAGGCCGCCGAGCACCTGACCGTTCACGCCCTCCGCCAGGAGCACGAGCCCCTCGTCTGGCACGCTCCCGTCGACATGCCGCGACGGCACCGCGAGACCTACGGCCTGGGGGAGGCCGCGTGAGCGCCGACACCTTCACCGTGACGTTCGTCGTGCGCTGGGAGAGCGACTCCGAAGGCGTCTCGTACGACATGCCGTCCATGGTCTGCACGGTCGAGGTGCCGCGCGGCTCCAGCGGCAACATGCGTGAGGCCGCCTACCCGCTCGTGGCTCAGCGCATCGTCGACAGCTACCCCAACGGCCCCTCCGGTGCAGAAGCGCCCATCGAGCCGAGCTGGATCTTCGAAGACGATCCGCTGTGCATGGTCGAGGCCATCTTCAAAGGCACGCCCGAGTTGCTCGACGCCTGGGCCCACTCGGAGACGATCTGATGTCCCTGATCCGTCTCGACACGGCTGGCGCTCTCGGCCCGAGGATCGAACTGGATCTGTCCGGACGATCCCAAGAGGAGCTGGAGGCGATAGCCGCCCCCTTCCCCGCGAGATGGCTGTTCGAGCCCGAACCCGGAGAGCCCGACCGTGTGGTCTACCTCTTCTGCGGCCCCGGAGGGCTAGAGGTCGGCATCCGCGATGTGCTCGGCCTCCCCCTCGACATCGTGGGCGTAGAGCTGAACCGGGACGCCTCGGCCACCGCGACAGCAGCCGGGTTCCAGCGGATCACCATGGACGTGCGCGACCTAGACCCCTGGAACCCTGCTCTTCGGTGGGTGCGCGGCCTGATCGTCACCGCGCCGTGCCAGTGCTGGACGCCCGCCGGGAAGCGCGCCGGGCAGGACCCGCGCAATCAGGAACTCCTCCTGGACGTGTTCACCATGGCCTTCGAGGCCACCTTCGGGCACTGGCACGACAGCCGGGAGTGCGGCCCATGCGAGTGGGCGGACCACTGCCTGATCTGTAGCAACCCGGACTGGGACGGATACTCGGGCTTCACCGGGCCTCTCCTCACCTTCGACGAGGTCCGATCACCGATTGCCGACATGACGGACGAGCGAATCGGCCTGATCGCCGAGGTGCTGATCTGGTCGCTCGCCCTGACCGCTCAGTGGGACAACCTCCGATGGCTGGCCATGGAACAGAGTTCCGCCCTGCCGGAGAACATCCTCGACGGGATACGCGAGGAGCTGTGGGCCGCCGACTGGTGCAGCGCCGAGTACCGCGTCCTCGACGCCGTGGACTACGGCCTCGCCTCACGGCGTAAGCGCGTCTTCCTCATGGCCGCCCGGCACGCCTACGTGGACATGGAGGCGCTCACCCCGAAGGCGCCCCTGCCGTCGACCACCGCCGCCGAGGCCCTCGGCTGGCCCTCCGGTATCCGCGTCAACACCCGAGGCGTCCGCAAGACGGCGGGCGGCAACTGCTGGAGCGCGGACAAGCCCGCGACAGGCATCACCTCGAAAATCCGCGGCTGGTACTGGGAGCACGATAAAGACCGGCGCTTCTCGCTCGACGAGGCTGCGCTCCTGGTCGGCTTCCGCCCCGGCTACCCCTGGACCGGCTCCCGCTCATCCTGCACGCAGCAGATCGGCGATGTCGTCGCCCCGCCTATGGGCGCCGTCGTGATGGGTGCCCTCCTGGGGAAGCAGTGGGAGCCGCAGCTCCACGCGTACCTCGCCGAAATCTACGACCGCCCGGCCGCGCCTGCGGCTACGAACGAAGAGAGAGTCCCCATGACCATGAAAGCCAAGCTCACCGAACTCAAGGCCGGGCAGAAGGTCCGCGCGGTCGGGCGTGACACGCGAGGCCACACCGTCACCCGAGAGGGCTACCTCGTGGCCGACCCCATGCACAAGACGGCCGCCTGGGACGGCACGCGAACCAAGGTCATCCGACTGCATGTTGACCCGCGCCTCGAATCCGCACCCACGCGTCAGAACTGGGTGACGATGCTCCCGGAGTGGGAGGTCGAGCTCCTCGAAGCCCCCATGCCCGACCCGATCCCGGTCCCCGCGCCGGACCCTGAGCAGAGCACCCAGGACGAAACCCCGACCGTACGACCGGCCGCTCCCCTCATCGGCATCGCGGGCGCAGCCCGAGCGGGCAAGGATACGGCCGCCCAGGCGCTCGCTGCGCTGGACGGGGAACGCACCTGGCAGCGCCGAGCCTTCGCCGACCCCATCAAGCGCTTCCTGTACGCGCTCAACCCCATGATCGACAGCGTGGAGACGGCCGAGCCTGACGGCCTGGCCCAAGAGGTCGACAAGCACGGGTGGGAGCGGGTGAAGGACTTCAGTTGGGATCTCCGGGGCCTGATGCAGCGGTGCGGGACCGAGGCCGGCCGGACCGTGCTCGGCGAGGACGTGTGGGTGAGGGCCCTCTTCAACGACCTGGAGCCAGACGCGCCGACAGTGATCACGGACGTGCGCTTCCCCAACGAGGCCGAGGAAATCCGGAAGCGCGGCGGGATCGTCATCAAGCTCGTCCGCCCGGATCAGCCAGCCATCCGCGAGGCGTCGCACAGCAGTGAAACGGCCCTCGATGGGTGGGGCTTCGACGCGGTCCTGGAGAACGCCGGTAGCCCCGAGGAGCTGGGCCGGGAGGTGCTCCGAGTGATCTCCGCGCACCTGAATGGCAAACTTGATCCCTCTCTCTTGAAAGGGTAAGTTGAACCAGGAAAGAGGAGGAGCCCCATGGCCACCATCACGACGCCGGAAGACCTGAACGCTCTGCCCGTCGGAGCTGTGTTCACCGACGCGGAAGAAGACACCGCTCGCAAGATCGACACCGACGCCTACCTCGTAACCGGGGTCGGAGCAGCGGTCACGTCCCGCTTCTTCGCCTTCCCGGTGAAGATCCACGACTGATGCGACTGACCCCCCGCAAGGAGGAGGTCGAAGCGGTCAAGGCACTGCTGGAGGACCCGGACTTCAGCAGTGCCGACCAGATGGCCAAAGCGGTCATCAAGCAAGTCGCCGACATCCTCCAGATGCGCGACTGGGTGGCCCTCGTCCACACCTGGAGTGACGGAAGCCGCGGGCTGAACTGGGCGCCGTTTGGCAACGAGGCCGAGGCCAAGAGTTTCGCCTCCAAGCTCGCCATCGGCGGCACAGGACGGCTCGTCAAGCTCAACAGCCCCGGCGTCACGCTCGCCAACATCGACGGCAAGAAGGGCTGGAAGGGCTACTGCCAGCACTCCGAGTGCGGACACGCCCCGTTCACCCACTCCGCCGCCAGCGCCGCCCGAGGCGCCTGTCAGATACCCACCTGCCCATGCAGCCGATTCGAGAAGTGAGGACAACCGCCGTGAGTATCAGATCAGTTGAGTTCCGCACTTGCCCGTGCGGCAACAAGCGCGCCTACGAGGACGAGCGGGCAGCCGAGAAGGCCCTCGGCCGCGCACAGGCCATGCGGCACCGTGCAGTCGACCGCAAGGGGTCCCGACGCGGCCTGTACCGCGAGAACCGGTACTACGAGTGCGATTACGGAATGTGGCACCTGACTGCGCAGTCTCGCGCCGACTACATCGGGGCCGCCGCTTGAAGTACAGCGAGAAGGCCATGGCGAACGGCTGGGGCTGGGTGCTCGGCGTCTCCGGCCAGGAGTGCCGGGTGTACTCCCAGCCCGGCCACGCCCCGATTGAGGACCCGAAGGAACTGCTCGCCGAGGCCGCCAAAATCCTTGGCCTCTCCGACCCAGCGCTCGTGCCGGCCCGCATTCGGAGGCTCAAAGCGGACCAGAAGCGCGCGCTGAAGTCGGCAGCACTTGCCTGGGAGACAGTGCACTCGCTCACCGACGCGCAGCGAGGCGAGAGGCCCGCCCGTTGAGTCAGGGCGGCAGTAACCGGCTTCTTACGCCGGAAGAGGTGGCCGCCTGGCTCAAGGTCAGCGAGACCACCGTCAAGAACAAGTACCGGACGTGGGGATTGCGGCCCCAGAAGGTCGGCCGCCTCCTCCGATTCCGTGAGCGCGACATCGTCGCGTACCTCGACGAAAACTACGGGTAACGGCACAGCCCTGCCCCAGCACGAAGGGGGGCCACATGGCTACCGTTTTTCAGAGATGCAAGACAGATAAGCGAAGCCCGCTCTACCCCTGCGAGAAGGTGCGCTGCGGCCACGACTGGACCGTCAGGTACAGGGAGCCGGGTGGGCGCACCGCACGCCAGCGGGAAGAGAGCTTCACCAAGAAGACGGCGGCGGACGCCTTCGCCGCGAAGGTTGAGAACGACAAAGACCACGGAACCTTCATTGACCCGCAGGCCGGGAAGATCACGGTTCGAGCCTACGCGGAGGACTGGCTGAGCCGCCGAGTGATCGGGGACTCGACGTACTCGAACTACCGCGGATTCATCGACACCCACCTGATACCCGCGCTTGGCCGGAAGACCATGGCCGGAGTCGCGAAGCGGGACATCGAGCACTTCAAGGCGACCATCAGCAAGAAGCTCGCGGCAAGCACGGTGCACGATCGCATGAAGCTCGTGAAGCACATGTTCTGGTCGGCCAAGGAAGAGAAGGTCATCCAGGAGGACCCCACCAAGGACGTGAAGACCGCGCCCGGCAATCACGCGGTCGACGAGGACGAGATCCCCACCCTTGAAGAAGTGCGACTGCTTCATGAGCACATGTCGTCGCAGTACAAGCTCACCGTCTGGCTCCAGGCCGGGGCCGGACTGCGGGTCAGCGAGGCGCTCGCCTTCCACGTCGGCTGTCTCCGTAACGACGTGATCCGCGTCCGCTGGCAAATCAGCGCGAAGGCTCACCGCGAGGATTGCAAGACGCGGCTCGTACCGCTGAAGCACCGCGACGAGGGGGAGTACCGCGACGTGCCCGCCGCGCCATTCGTCTGCGACGAGATCGACGCGCACGTGAAGCTGTGGGAACCGATTCCGCTGACCTTCCAGAACGCGGCGGGGAAGGCACGCCAGGTCAAGGTCTTCTTTGCGCCGCGTGAACGTGGCAAAGGGATCATGCCCACCGCCAACACCTACAGCTACCACTTCAAGAAGGCGTGCAGGCTGGCCGGGCTGGTCGACGCCGAGGGCAATCCGAAGTACCACCCGCACTCGCTTCGCCACTTTTTCGCCTCGACCGCCCTGGCGGCCGGCATCCCGATCCACGAGGTCTCACGGTGGCTCGGCCACAAGTCGATCAAGACCACGGTGGACATCTACGGGCACCTCGTCCCGGAGGCGTGGGATCGTTGCCGTGCCATCATGCAGAAGGCCATGGGGCCGGTGCCCGTCGAGGTCGAGAGCGAGGCTCCAGCAGAGCCCGGCGAGTACGGTCCGGCTGCCTGATGTGCTGGGTGTGCTGGTTAGGTTCCCACCGTGCTGGATCTGTGCTGGATGCGATCTTCAGAGGGCGCGTTTCCGCAGGTCGCAGCTCTGTGTCAGACGTTCCGGTTCAACGTGTAATCGTTTCGTCACTGGGCGTGAGATGGTTCATCAAACGTGCAGGTCAGAGCGGGTCGGACTCTGACGAGTCCGACCCGCTCTGCATTCCCGTCCTGACGTGGTGCTGGCTTTTCAGCTGCTTCGGGGCGGCGTGAGCTTGTCGAGGTCCAGGCTGACCTGGAAGGGCACCGGGCGCTGGAGGGTGCCTCGGAAGATCCCGGCGGGTGCGTAGGCGCCGGTGGGTTCGTCGAGCTCGTAGACGTGGACGACGGGTGCCCCGTCCTCGTCCTCGATGCACCAGTAGTGCGGGATGCCGGCCTCCGCGTACTTGCGGAGCTTTACCGTGCGATCGCGATGGGCGGACTCGGGTGACACCGCCTCCACGACGAGCTTCACGTCCTCCGGCGCGTACCAGGTGCGGTCGGGGTCATAGGGCAGGTTCGTCAGCAAGAGGTCCGGCTCAGGGCGGTTGCGGGCATCGAGGCGGATCGTCATCTCGCGCTCAACCTCGAAGCCGGCCGGTGCCTGTGCCATGAGCGTGGTGGTCAAGGCGGTGACGAGGCGGCCGTGCCAGGACCGCTGGGGCGACATCATGAAGACGAGGGCTCCGTCGATCAGCTCGGTGTGGCGGGGTGCCTCGGGGAGGCGGTCGAGGTCCTCCGCGAACCAGCCTTCCGCGCGGGGCGGGCGCATCCAGTCGGGCAGTGCGGTCATGGCTTCACGGTAGCGGCCCGCAGCTCAGGCTGGAGGGCCTGCGATCCCGGTCCGGGGGCTTTCGGCAACGTGCCGCGCCATGGCCGGCCACAGGTGGTCGGGCGGGGCCGGTCGTCCCCCCCGTGGGTGCTGGACTTTTCTGGATCAACTCGCGCCGGGCTGGACCGGTGCTGGGTCGCAGGTCGGAGCCGGCGTGTCAGCGGGGCGTCGGGTCCTGCGCCGTGGGGTTCGGGGGCAGCATGGGGTCGAAGGGGGAGTTCTCCTCGCCCGGGACGTGGGGGAGGAAGCCGTCCGGGGCGGTGCGGGCGGCGGTGGTGAGGAGGCGGTCCAGGACCTCCTGCTCGGTGGCCGGGGGAAGACGGAGGGCGGCGAGGAGGCGGTCGCGGACGGCGGGGTGGTCCGGGTGGTCGGCGAGGTGGTCGGCGCCCAGGGCCGGGGGGCGCAGGCCCGCCAGGGCGTCGTGCCAGGACGGGAGGACGACCATGAGGGTCAGGGCCTCGGCGAGGGACTCGGCGAGCAGCGAGGCCCGGCCCTCGGAGTCGGTGTACAGGACGGGCCGGTGGCCGCCGGGGGTGGCCGGGCCGCAGAGGTAGTGGGTGCCGCCCGCGTTGCAGCCGGCGACGGGTTCCACCGGGAGGCCGCAAGGCAGGGTGATCGGCTCGATCGGGTCGGTGCGGGCGAGGTCGAACTCGCCGTCGCAGGCCAGGTAGGAGGCGGCCTCCGGGTGCGCGGCGATCCTGCCGAGCAGGGCGTCGTCCGAGAGGGCGGCCGGGTTGAGGGCCGCGGCGACGGCGGGGGTGAGGGGGTGTCCGGCGAGGACGTGGCGGATGGCGTCGAGGGGGACGGGACGCTCGTAGTAGTCCTCGAAGTGCGCCTGGACCGCTTCGGGTGAGCGGGTCGTGAGGAGGTCGAAGAGGAAGCCGGAGCCGTCCGGGTCCGCGCTGCCCGGGGGGAACGTGAGGGCCGAGCCCGTGCGCCAGGCGGTGTCGCCGGTCTCCCGCCACAGGCAGGCGGTGACCCGCGGGACGCCGAGGCCCTCCTCGTGGAAGGCGGGATCGTCCAGGAGCGGGCGCAGCGTGGCGGGCACGTCGTCGATGACGCCGGGCCAGACCTGCTCGTCGTCCGTGCCGTACGGGCTCATCTGCGACTCGTGGTCGAAGCCGCGTACGAGCACCCCCGCCGGGGTGAAGAGCACGGAGAAGTCGTCCCCCGAGCCGTTCTCCATCAGGGCCGCCTCCGTGCCGGGGCCCCAGGCCGCGTCGAAGGTGTACTGGCAGTACCGCGGGTCGTCGCCGATCGCCGCGTCCAGGACGGCCAGGGCGCGCAGGTGGGCGCGGAGCCCGGCGGGGTCGGGGAGGAGGGCGGCGGTGTCGTGGACGGTGCTCATGACGCCATGGAAGCAGCCGCCTCTGACACCCCCGGGGCCGGTCCGGTGTGGATCAGCCGGAGCGGAGGGCCGCGAGGAAGTCCAGTTTGGTTTCGAGGCGGCTCAGGTCGCGGCCCGTCAGCTGTTCGATGCGGGCCATGCGGTGGCGCAGCGAGTTGACGTGCAGGTGGAGGCGGGCGGCGGTCTCGGTCCAGGACGCGTCGCAGTCGAGGAACGTCTCCAGGGTGGCCAGCAGGTCGGTCCGGTGGCGGCGGTCGTGGTCGCGCAGGGGGTCCAGGTGGCGGGCGGCGAAGGCCCGGCGGGCCTCGGCCGGGATGAGGGGCAGCAGCGACAGGACGTGCGCGGTGAGGTCGTCGGGGCCGCGTACGGTCACCCGGTCCGGGCCGTCGGCGGCGAGCCGCAGCGCGTTGTGGGCCTCGGCCAGGGCGCGGCGGGAGTCGCCGGGGTCGTCCACCGGTGAGCTGACGCCGACGCGGACGCCGTCCGCCGGGCCGAGCCACCGCCCGAGCGCCGCGCAGAGCCGTCGCTGGAGGGCGGCGCAGTCGACGGCCCCTTCGGGCACCAGGACGAGGAGCACGGCCCGATCGCCGTCGACCGTGGCGGCGATGTCCTGCGCGGTCGCCCTCACCGGCCCGTCCTCCTGGACCAGGGCTTCCTCCAGCAGGACGCGGACCGCTGACGCGGGAACCGGGCGGTCCCCGTCCCGCTCGCCGCCCGCGACCACGTACTGGCAGCGCGGCCAGGTGCCCACCCCGCTGATGACGGCCTGCGCCGTGCTGCGGAGCCGTACGGGGATCTCCTCGGCCGGGACGCTGCTGCGCACCAGGTCGAGGCAGCGGCGGGCCAGGTCGCGCAGGGCCGCCTTGGCCCGCTCGTGTGCGGACCGCGCGTCGGTGAGCAGCTCCACGACCCGGTCGAGGAGTTCCGCGTCCGTCGGGGGCCACCGGGACACGTCGGCCTCCACCGCCACCAGCCAGTCGCCCAGTTCGGCGGCGTCCCCGTGGCCGTTGCGCACCGGCACGAGGGAGTGGAGCCGGCCGCCGACCGTGACCCGGTGGGGGGCCGCCCCGCCCGCGCGGCGCGCGGCCAGGTACCGCGCGGCCAGGGCCGACGCCGTCTTGGGGTGGAGGGGCGGGCGCGCCCCGGCGATCTGGCGCCCGGTCGCCGACAGGACGCGGACCTCCAGGCCGAGGCTGTGCCGCAGCAGCTCCAGTACGGAGTCCGGGGCGGCCCGGTCGGTGAGGAGCCGCCGGTGGCGTTCGACGACGGCGGCGAGGCTGCCGACGTCCCGGCGGTGCAATCGGTGCAGGACGTGCTCGGTGACCGCGGCGAACGAGGTCTCCGGCCGTACGGCGACGAGCGGGAGGCCGTGGCGCCGGCAGGCCCGTACGAGGTCGTGCGGGACGAGCCCGTGCTCGACCTCGCCGGCCGCGAGGGCCGCGACGCCGGCCCGCGCGAGGACCCGTACGAAAGGCTCGGCGTCCCCGTCCGCACGCCACCAGGCGAGCCCCGTGAGGACGAGTTCCCCGCCGCCGAGGAAGCGGCCGGGGTCCGCCAGGTCGATGGTCGGGACCGCGGATATGGCGCGATCGAGCCCACCGTCGCCGTCGCGCGGGCCCACGAGCAGCAGCAGCCCCAGCTCGTCGGCGTCCAGGAGTTCGCGTAGCCGCATGGGCGCCACCCTCTCATGCCGTGCTGCTTGCGCGACGGGTATCGCCGCAGTTCAACGGGGTGCGGCGGACGGAAGGCACGGTCGTCCACAGGCGGCACGGAAGCCGGTTCTGAGCGATCGGTGACTGCCTCGCCGCCGCGGGAGCTGTGTCTACTGCTGTGCGTGCGGCCGACAGCGGTTTCGGCCAGAGCGGAGCCCGGTGCCGCGCACGGGGGTCGCGGCGCCGGAGCGGCGCGGTCCCGTCCACGCCCCGGGTCACGGAACACCAGGAAGAGGCGGTCTGATCATGGCTGGCAACACCACCGGAATCCCCACCGACGTCACCCAGCGATCCCGGACCAGGGGCGGCATCGGCGAGTCGACGCTGCGCCCGGACGGCACCCTGAAGGTCACCGGCGAGTTCGCGTACTCCTCGGACATGTGGCACGAGGACATGCTGTGGGGCCAGACCCTGCGGTCCCCGGTCGCGCACGCCGAGATCGTGTCCATCGACACCTCCGGGGCCCTCACCGTCCCCGGCGTCCACGCGGTCATGACGTACGAGGACCTGCCGGCCCCGGTGAAGTACTACGGCATGGAGTTCCAGGACACGCCGGTCCTCGCGCACGGGAAGGTCCGCCACCACGGTGAGCCGGTCGCCCTGGTGGCCGCCGACCACCCGGAGTCCGCCCGCCGCGCCGCCGCCAGGATCAAGGTCGAGTACCGGGAGCTGCCGCTCGTCACCGACGAGGCCTCCGCGCTCGCCACGGACGCGGTCCTGGTCCACGAGAACCGCCGGGACCACCACGCCGGCCGCGTCCCGCACCCCAACATCGTGCACCGCCAGCCGATCGTTCGCGGCAACGTGGAGGAGGCCCGCAGGCGCGCCGACGTCATCGTCACCGGCGAGTACACCTTCGGGATGCAGGACCAGGCCTTCCTCGGCCCGGAGTCCGGCCTCGCGGTGCCCGCCGAGGACGGGGGCGTCGACCTGTACGTCGCGACCCAGTGGCTGCACTCGGACCTGCGGCAGATCGCGCCCGTCCTCGGCCTGCCCGAGGAGAAGGTCCGCATGACGATGGCCGGCGTCGGCGGCGCGTTCGGCGGCCGCGAGGACATCTCGATGCAGATCCTGGCCTCCGTGCTCGCGCTGCGCACGGGCAAGCCGGTGAAGATGGTCTACAACCGCTTCGAGTCCTTCTTCGGCCACGTCCACCGGCACCCGGCGAAGCTGTCCTACGAGCACGGCGCGACCCGCGACGGCAAGCTCACGCACATGAAGTGCAGGATCGTGCTCGACGGCGGCGCCTACGCCTCCTCCACCGCCTCGGTCGTCGGCAACGCGTCCTCCCTCTCGGCCGGCCCGTACGTCATCGACGACGTCGAGATCGAGGCGATCGGCCTCTACACGAACAACCCGCCCTGCGGCGCGATGCGCGGCTTCGGCGCCGTCCAGGCCTGCTTCGCGTACGAGGCCCAGATGGACAAGCTCGCGGCGGAGCTGGGCATGGACCCGGTGGAGTTCCGCCGGCTCAACGCCATGGAGCAGGGCACGGTCATGCCCACCGGCCAGGTCGTGGACTCCCCGGCCCCGGTCGCAGAGCTGCTGCGCCGGGTCAAGGCCCGCCCGCTGCCGCCGGAGCGCCAGTGGGAGGACGCCGACGGCGGGGCCGACGTCCGCGCCCTGCCGGGCGGCCTGTCCAACACCACCCACGGCGAGGGCGTCGTCCGCGGCGTCGGCTACGCCGTCGGCATCAAGAACGTCGGCTTCTCCGAGGGCTTCGACGACTACTCCACCGCCAAGGTGCGCCTGGAGGTCATCGGCGGTGAGCCGGTCGCGATGGTCCACACCGCGGCGGCGGAGGTCGGCCAGGGCGGCGTCACCGTCCACGCGCAGATCGCCCGCACCGAGCTGGGCGTCCAGCGGGTCACCATCCACCCGGCCGACACCCGGGTGGGGTCGGCCGGTTCGACCTCCGCGGCCCGCCAGACGTACATGACCGGCGGTGCGGTGAAGAACTCCTGCGAACTCGTCCGCGAGAAGGTCCTGGAGATCGGCCGGCGCAGGTTCGGGCCGTACCACCGGGCGTGGGACACCGCCGCACTGCGCCTGGAGGGCGGCAAGGTCGTCACGGGTGACGGCGAGGTGATCGCCGACCTGGTGGACGTCCTCGAGGCCGAGGCCGTGGAGATCGAGGCCGAGTGGCGCCACCGCCCCACCGAGCCGTTCGACCCGGTCACCGGGCAGGGCGACGGCCACGTGCAGTACTCCTTCGCCGCGCATCGCGCGGTGGTGGAGGTGGACACCGAGCTGGGCCTGGTCAAGGTCGTCGAACTGGCCGTCGCCCAGGACGTGGGCAAGGCGCTCAACCCGCTGTCGGTCGTCGGCCAGATCCAGGGCGGCACCGTCCAGGGCCTGGGCGTCGCGGTGATGGAGGAGATCATCGTGGACCCGGAGACCGCGAAGGTGCGCAACCCCTCCTTCACGGACTACCTGCTCCCGACGATCCTCGACACCCCGACGATCCCGGTCGACTACCTGGAACTGGCCGACCCCCGCGCGCCGTACGGAGTGCGCGGCATCGGCGAGGCCCCGACCCTGTCGTCGACCCCGGCCGTCCTCGCGGCGATCCGCGCGGCGACCGGGCTGGAGCTGAACAGGACGCCGGTCCGCCCCGAGCACCTGACGGGGCTCTGACGGCCCGCGTCCCGAAGGGCACCGGGCAGCGGGCACCGGGCGCCGGACTCCGGCGCCCGCGTGCTGTCACAGGCCCCGGACCGCTGCCACCGTGAAGGTGGTCGGGGTGCCCGTGGACGGGGTGATGGGGCCGCCCTTGTCGAACTGGGATCGGACCACCAGGGTGCGGCCCGGGAGGTGCGCCAGGGTGGTGGGGATCTGGAGCGAGCCGTCCGTGAGGGTGCGGGTCAGGCGGGCGCGGGTGCCGTCGGGGGTCAGCTGCCAGCGGGTCAGGGTGTTGCTGGTGTTGTGGGCCGCCCGCAGGACGCCGGTCGCGGAGAGCTGGAGGCCGTCGGCGGCCTTCAGGTCGCCGCCGGTCAGGGTGACCCGGCTCAGGGCGCCGGTGCGCAGGTCGACGCGGTGCAGTTCGCCCGCGGTCATGTCGACCGCCAGCAGGTAGCGGCCCGCCCGGTCGGAGGTGATGCCGTTGAGCGTGAACCGGCCCGGCGGCGGCGGGGTGACGTGCCCGCTCAGGTCGTGGGCCACCGTCAGGGGCCCGGAGCCCGCGCGCAGCTGCCCGGGGGTGACGCGGTAGATCACCGCGCGGACGCTGTCCGTCAGGTAGGCGGTGCCGTCCGGGGTGACGGTCAGGTCGTTGATGAAGTGCGGTGTGCCGGCCGGGGCCTCGAAGTGGGCCAGGCGGGCGCCGGTCGCCGCGTCGTACACCGCGACCCCGGCCGTGGAGTCGGTGACCCACAGGCGGCCCCGGTCGTCCACACGCAGGCCGTTCGCGGTGTGCCGGCCGTCGGTGCCGGCCGGGAGGAAGACCTCGGCGGTACGGGCCCCCGGTCGGGCGCGGTACACGGTGCCGTCCGCGTACGAGCCGACGTACACCATGCCCGTACGGGAGTCCACGGCTATGCCCTCGGGGTAGACCTTCGAGCCGGGGAGCGTGAAGGCCATGGACACGGGGGACGGCGGCGCCGGTGCGGCGCCCGTGGTGAGGGCCGCGGTCAGCGCGACGGCGGTGGCGGCGACGAGGGCATGAGACAGCTTCCGCATGGGTGAACCCTTTCGAGTGAACGAATCGGAAGGATAGTTAGAGTTCTAATGCTTAACAAGGGTCGTAGGATGCCGCAATGACGTCCATGCCCCTTGAGGAGCGCATCGGCGCGCACATCAAGCGCGCCGAGCAGGCCCTGCTCGCGGCCAAGAACACCGCGTGCAAGCCGGCCGCAGTAACGGTTCCGCAGTACGCGGCCCTGCTCTGGCTCGCCGAGAAGCCGGGCATCTCCGCCGCCGCCCTCGCCCGGCTGTGCGGGGTCACGCCGCCCACCATGAACACGGTGCTGAAGAACCTCCAGGAGCGCGGGTTCATCGAGCGGACCCCCCACGAATGGCACCGCAACGTGCTGGAGACCCGGCTCACCCCGGAGGGCCGCGCCGCGATGGAGCTGGCCGACGCCGGCGCCGTCCGGGTGGAGAGGGCCCTGGCCGCCGCCTTCTCGGCGGAGGAGCGGGCCCAGCTCACCGAGCTGCTGGGCCGCTGCGCGGAGGTGCTCGAGCCCCTGAAGTGAGCCCCGGGAAACCTGACGTTCCGGCCGCGTTTTTGCAAGGATTTGGAACTTTTCGCGGGCGCGGCGCATCGTCACCAGGGGGACGTCCCCCCGCCCTGCCCCGCCCGGGGCAGTCCCGACCGTTCGGAGCGAAGCCCGTGCACCAGTACCCGCAGCAGTCGTCCGGCCACGAGCCCGAGCGCGAGCCAGAGCGGGCGCAGGGCCGCAGGAAGTCACGGCGCGCGATCTGGACCGCTGCGGGCGTCGCCTGCGCCCTGCTCCTCGGCGGCGGTGGCTTCGCCGCCTACCGGAACGACTGGTTCTCCGGCAACGGCGAAGCCGTCAGCTTCGGCAAGCCCCGCCCGCCCGCCGGTACGGACGGCGGCGCCGGGGCGCCCTCCGGCAACGGGGCGAAGAAGACGGAGCCCCCGGCCCCGCCCAAGCCCAGCGGCGACCCGGACGTGCAGATGCCCGCGGGCCCGAAGTCCGACTTCAAGCAGACCGCCAAGCTCGACGACGGCACGGTCATCGCCAAGACCCGCCTGACGGGCGCGAAGTCAGGCTTCGAGGGCGACGTCTGGGTATGGGCTCCCAAGGAGTACGACGACCCGAAGTACGCCAAGAGCGCCTTCCCGGTCCTCATAGCCCTCCCCGGCGGCAACGGCTTCCCGACCAACTACTGGGCCGACCGCAGCCTCGGCCTCCAGAAGGCCGTCAGCGAGGGCGTCCAGGCCGGGACCAGCCTGCCGTTCATCCTGGTCATGCCGGTGCTCAACCCGGACAACAAGTACTACTACGACGGCGCCGACATACCCGGCCAGCCCAAGATGGGCACCTGGATCGCGGAGGACGTCCCGGACTTCGCCCGCGCGAACTTCCGTACGTACAAGTCCCGCGACGGCTGGGCCTTCATGGGCTCCTCCTCCGGTGCCTTCGTCGGCATGAAGACCCTCCTGCAGCACCCGGACAGGTTCAAGGCCGTGATCGCCAGCGGCGGCGAGATCACCCCCGACTCCCCGCTCTGGAAGGGCCACCAGGCGGAGATGGACGCCAACAACCCCGAGAAGCTCGCGGACCAGCTGATCAGGACGGGCGGCCCGGAGGTCTACATCAACTTCCAGGTCGGCACGAAGGAGACCGGCAAGGACCGGATGGCGAAGTTCGTGCAGCAGTACGGCAAGGGCCCGGTCAAGACGACCATCCGCGACATCCAGAACGGCGAGCACAACGGCTGGCACTACGTGCGCGGCATGAAGGAGGGCTCGCTGGAGTGGGTCAGCAAGGTCCTGAAGGGCCCCAGGCCCGAAGCGGGCTGACCGGCTGACCGGCTGACCCCACGGCGGGCCCCACCCGGGCCCCGTACGTTCGAACCGCTCCTGTTCCCGCAGGCCGGACGCCCCGGGGGACTGCGCCACGTGGCCCTCGCCACGTCGCCCCGCTCCCGAGCAACCCATACGGTCGTTCACACCTCTGTACAGGTGTCAAGGGGGACCAATCGGTCCGACCCGCGCCCAACCAGGGCGCCGGAGAAGGAACGGGAACGAATCCGTGCAGTATGACCACCAAGGCGACGGCGGCCCCACGACCAAGGGCGGCCGTCGCCCCCGGCGCCCGCGACGGCGCCGGTTCCTGATCGGCGGCGGACTCGCCCTCGCCCTCGCCGCCGGGGGCGGCGCGGCGTACGAGGCCGGCCTCTTCTCGGACACGGGGGATCCGGTCTCCTTCAACACGATGGAGGAGTCGGCGGCCGCCGAGGAGATCCGCCCGGGCGTGCTGATGCCCACCGGTCCGAAGGCCGATTTCGTGCGCACGAGCCGGCTCCCGGACGGCACGCAGATCGCCATGACCACCCTGACCGGCAGGAAGTCCGGCTTCACGGGCGACGTGTGGGTGTGGGTGCCCAAGGAGTACGACGAACCGAGGTACGCCAAGAGCGGCTTCCCGGTGCTGATCTCCCTGCCCGGCGGCCGCGGCTACCCCCGCAACTACTGGGGCACCGGCCCGGGCCTCGGGCTCCAGCAGGCGGTGATCGACGGGGTCAAGGCGGGCACCAGCCTGCCCTTCATCCTCGTCATGCCGGTGATCAACGCCGACACCAAGCACCACTTCGACGGGTCCGACATCCCCGGCCAGCCCAAGATGGGCACCTGGATGGCCGATGACGTCCCGGATTTCACGAAGGCCAATTTCCGCACCTTCACCTCCCGCGACGGCTGGGCCTTCATGGGCTCCTCCTCGGGCGGTTTCGGCGCCTTCAAGCACGTGCTGAAGTACCCCGAGCGCTTCAAAGCGGTCATCGCCAGCGGAGTCGACATCGTCCCCGACTCCCCGCTGTGGAAGGGGAACCGGCAGGCCATGGACGAGAACAACCCCGAGAAGCTCGCCGCGAAGCTGATCGAGGCGGGCGGTCCGGAGGTCTACGTCAACTTCCAGATCGGCACCAAGGAGAGCGGCCGCGAGCTGGCCGAGCGGTTCATGCGCGAGTACGGCAGGGGCCCCGTGCACACCCGGCTCCAGGTGATCCAGGATGGTGAGCACAACGGGAAGTCGTACGTACGCGGTATGAGGGAGGGCTCCCTGGAGTGGATCAGCAAGGTGATGCAGGGCCCGACGCCCGACCCCGCCGTGCGGTGAGCCCGGTGGTGAAGGGGGCCTCGGCGGCGGCCGCCGCCACGGGCATCGTGGCGGCGTGTGCCGTCGTGCTCCTCGGCGCGTCCGGTGAGCAGCCGGTGCACCCCTTCCCCACCGTCGGCGTGCTCATGGCCGGCGGGGAGCACTGGTGCACGGCGAGCGTGGTCGACAGCCCCCGGGGCAACGTCGTCGCGACCGCCGCGCACTGCGTCGCCCCGGCCGGCGAGGACGGAGTGCCGGGCGAGGTCGCCCACGACGGCCTCGCCATCGGCGAGCTCTCCTTCGCGCCCGCCTTCTCCGGGGAGGGCTCGGGCACCCAGCCCCTCGGGGTGTGGAAGGTCCGCTCGGTCCACGTGGACGAACGCTGGACGAAGTGGGGCGACGAGACCGCCGACTTCGCCTTCCTCACCATCGAGCCGGACGAGGACGGCCGCAGCGTCCAGGAGGCCGTCGGCAGGGGCGAGGCACCCGCCCCCGACTGGACCTCCGGGTACGAGCGGGAGGTCACCGTCATCGGCTACCCGGAGTCCGAGCACAACCCGCAGAACAAGCCCGTCTCCTGCACCACCCAGAGCCGCCACGACCTCGACGACCCCGACATGCTCTACATCAACTGCTCGGGCTTCTGGACGGGCACCAGCGGCAGCCCCTGGATCGCCGACCGCGGCGGCACGGGCCAGCCGGGCCGTCTGATCGGGGTCCTGAGCGGCGGGGAGACGGACGTGGACTCCACGGCCGCGCTCTACGACGAGAAGGCCAAGGCCCTCTACGAGCGGGCCGCGAAGGGCTGAGCCCCGCCCCCGCTCACGTGCGGCGTTCCGTACTGACGATCACGCCCACCGCGGCGACCACCACCGCCCCGCCCACCACGATCGGCAGGGTCAGCGCCTCGTCCAGGACCAGCGCCCCGAGCGCGACGGCGACGACCGGATTGACGTACGCGTACGTGGCCACCAGCGACAGCGGCGCCGACTGGAGCAGCCAGGCGTACGCGGTGAAGCCGACGACCGACCCGATCAGCACGAGGTAGCCCAGGGCCACCCACGAGGCGGTGGAGAAGGCGCCCACGTCCAGGCCGCGCTGCTCGCCGCGCAGCAGCCCCACCACCACCCCGCCGGCCCCGCCCGCGAGCATCTGGTACGCGGAGCCCGTGAAGGGATTGGCCGGCAGCTCCAGCCGCGACGCCGAGAACGAGCCCAGCGACCACAGCACCGAAGCCCCGACCACCAGCAGCAGCCCGCCCAGGTGGACCTCACCGCTGAGCCCGGGGCTGGTCAGCACCGCCAGCCCCGCCAGGCCCACGAGCACCCCGGCCAGGGTGCGCAGCGGCGGCCGGTCCCCGGTGGCCGCCCGCAGCACCACCACCCACATCGGCACCGCCGCCACCAGCAGCGCGGCCAGCCCGGACGGCACGGAGGTCTCGGCCAGCACCACCAGGCCGTTGCCGCCCAGGACCAGCAGCAGACCGACCAGGACCGCCGAGCCGGCCTGCGCCCGGGTGGCCCTGAGCACGGCCGGCCCGTACCGCCAGGCGACGATCCCGGCCAGCACCAGGCCGGCGGTGATGAAGCGGGCTCCGGCGGAGAGGAACGGCGGCATGGTCTGGACGACGATCCGGATGCCGAGGTAGGTCGAGCCCCAGACGACGTACACGAGCGCGAGGGCGGTCCACACGGCGCCGTCCGTACGGCGGGCGGCGGAGGCCGGGGGCGCGGGGGGCGTGACCATGCTGCTCATGATCCGGATCCTACGGTCGTTGCCTCATGCACGCTTCTCGATGTCTCACCCCTTGAGCAGGGCGTTCAGCTCGCCGTAGGGCAGGGAGCCGGCGAGGGCGCCGTACGTACCGCCGGCGAGCAGTTCCTCGGTGGCGCGGCGGGCGACGGCGTACGCGGCCTCGGCGACCCAGGAGCCGAGACTGACGCGGGCCGCGCCGAGCGCGCCGAGCTCGGCGACGGAGGGGGCGCCGGGGCCGACGAGGACGTTGAGCGGGGCGTCGATGCCCTTGGCGAGTTCCGCGACCGTCGCCGGGTCGGTGACGCCGGGCACGAAGACGCCGGTGGCGCCGGCGGCGAGGTAGGCGGCGGCGCGGGCGAGGGTCTCGTCGAGGCGGGTGCCGCTCTCGCCGAGGCCGAAGAGGTACGTGTCCACGCGGGCGTTGATGTACAGCGGCACCCCGGCCGCGTCGGCAGCGGCGCGCGCCGCGGCCAGGCGCTCCGCGTGCTCGGCGGGGGCGCGGTCGCCGTCCTCGATGTTGATGCCGACCGCGCCGGCGGCCAGGACCCCGGCCACGGTCTCGCCGACCCCGGCGGCGTCGGCGGCGAAGCCGCCCTCGATGTCGGCGGTGACGGGCACGGAGACGGCGGAGGCCACCCGGGCGATCAGGTCCAGGGCGCGGTCGCGCGCGAGGGCGTCCCCGTCGGGCGCGCCGAGCGACCAGGCGACCCCGGCGCTGGTGGTGGCGACGGCGGCACCCCCGGCGGCCTCTACGAGACGGGCACTGGCGACGTCCCAGGCGTTGGCGAGGGCGAGGGGGGCGGCGGGGGTGTGCAGGGCGGCGAAGGCGGCGGCCTGCGCGGCACGGTCAAGGTTGCTGGTCATGGCCCCAGTTGAGCAGACCGCCCGGGCCGGCGCTGGCACTTTTCCGCCGGGGACGGCCCGGCCCGGGGGTCAGGACGGGGGGAGGCCCGTCTTGGCGCCCGCGCCGCACAGGGGGATGACCGCCGTGCGGCCCTGGAGGGGGTCGTCGGGGGCGGTCGGGGACACCGCCGCCCAGCACGCGGCCGCCGTCGGTTCCACGAACAGGCCCCGCCGGGCCAGGTCGCGCTGGGCCTCGCGCAGCCGGTCGTCGGGGACCGTCAGGAACGTGCCGCCCGACTTCCGCACCGCCGCCAGGATCTGGCGGGCCCGCGGCGGGGCCGGGATCGCGATGCCCTCCGCCAGGGTGGGGAGCTGGGGTACCGCCCCGGCGTCCTCCGCGCCCGCCGCGAACGCCTGCGCCAGCGGGGCGACCGCCTCGGCCTGCACTCCGATCAGCGCCGGCGGCCGCACCCCCCGCCGGGCCAGCTCCTCCACCGCCAGCGCGGCGCCCAGCAGCAGGGTGCCGTTGCCGACGGGTACGACCAGCGCCTCCGGCAGCCGGCCGCCGAGCGCCTCCCAGATCTCGTACACGTACGTCTTCGTGCCGTGCAGGAAGTACGGGTTGAAGACGTGGCTGGCGTAGAAGACCCCCGGCTCGTCCGCCGCGGCCCGCGCGGCCCGCGCGGTGGCCTCGCGGCCGCCCGCGACGACGCGTACGGCCGCTCCGTGCGCCCGCATCTGCTCGGTCTTCTTCTCCGAGGTGCCCTCCGGCACGAAAACTTCACAACTCAGCCCGGCCCGCGCGCAGTACGCCGCCACGGAGGTTCCCGCGTTGCCGCTGCTGTCCGCGACCACCCGCTCCGGTGCCAGCCGCCGCGCCAGCTCGGCGAGCATGACCGCGCCCCGGTCCTTGAAGGACAGCGTCGGCATCAGGAAGTCGAGCTTGGCGTGAATCCGCTCGGTGAGCGGCACCAGCGGGGTGTGCCCCTCCGACAGCGTCACCGAGAACGCCCCCGGCAGGGGCAGCGCGGCCGCGTACCGCCACAGCGAGTGGGGTCCCGCCGCCGGTTCGAGCACCGTGGCCGGATCGGGTGCGAAGTCGAGGTCCCAAGGCCCGCCGCAGAGGGGGCAGCACCACGGGGCGGTCCGCACGTCCGCGCGCGTGCCGTCCTCGGGACAGACGTAACCAGGAAGTGCGTGCGTCATGTGCTGAGCACCTTTGCTCGTTCATGGCCGTTGTATGGCACGGATGTTACGCGTCCGTTGGGCTCTTGTGGGATGCCGCACAGCTGGGTCAACCTTTCGGAGACGACGGCCCCCCGGGGCGGAATTCGTTGTCATGAACATGCCTGCACCAGGGATTTTCCGCATGTCCGCGCACCACCGCGCGGCGCCCGGTCCACCCCCTACGAGAGGCCCCCCACATGTCCGTGATGCGTCACACCCGCCGGAGGATCGCCGGCATCAGCGCGACCGCCGTCGCCGCCCTCGCGCTCGGCGCGGCCGCCGCTTTGCCCGCCTCGGCGGCCGACGGCGGCCCGCGGGGCGTCATCGAGAACGCCGGCGTGGCCGGGGCCGTCCCCGGCAGCTACATCGTGACCCTGAAGGACTCCGCCGCCCGCTCCACCTCCGACAGCGGCAAGGCCGTCGCGAAGCGGTACGGAGCGAAGATCGAGCGGACCTACAGCGCCGCCCTCAACGGCTACGCCGTCGAGGTCTCCGAGGCGCAGGCCGCGAGACTCGCCGCCGACCCGGCCGTGCGGTCGGTGGTGCAGAACCGGACCTTCACCGTCGACGCCACCCAGCCCAGCCCGCCGTCCTGGGGCCTGGACCGCATCGACCAGCGGGCCCTGCCGCTGGACCAGAGCTACACCTACCCGGACAAGGCCGGCGAGGGCGTCACCGCGTACATCATCGACACCGGCGTCCGCATCACGCACCAGGACCTGGGGGGCCGCGCCTCCTACGGCTACGACGCCGTCGACAACGACAACACCGCCCAGGACGGCCACGGCCACGGCACCCACGTCGCCGGCACCGTCGCGGGCGGCGCGTACGGCGTCGCCAAGAAGGCGAAGATCGTCGGCGTGCGCGTCCTCGACAACAACGGCTCCGGTACGACCGCCCAGGTCGTGGCCGGCATCGACTGGGTGACCCGCAACGCCGTCAAGCCCGCCGTGGCCAACATGTCGCTCGGCGGCGGCGCGGACTCCGCGCTCGACACCGCCGTACGCAACTCCATAGCCGCCGGCATCACCTACGGCGTCGCCGCCGGCAACGAGTCCACCGACGCCTCCACCAAGTCCCCGGCGCGCGTCGCCGAGGCCATCACGGTCGGCGCCACCACCAGCGCCGACGCCAAGGCGAGCTACTCCAACTACGGCAGCATCCTCGACATCTTCGCCCCGGGCTCCTCCATCACCTCCTCGTGGGGCACCGGCGACACCGCGACGAACACCATCTCCGGCACCTCGATGGCCACCCCGCACGTCGTCGGCGCGGCGGCCCTCTACCTCTCGCAGAACCCGGCCGCCACCCCGGCGCAGGTCCGCGACGGCCTGGTCGCGGCGGCCACCCCCAACGTGGTGACCGGCCCCGGCACCGGCTCCCCCAACCGCCTGCTGAACGTGGGCACGGGCACCACGCCGCCGAACCCGGGCACCCGGTTCGAGAACACCGCCGACTACGCGGTCAACGACAACTCCACCGTCGAGTCGCCGGTCACCGTCAGCGGCATCTCCGGCAACGCCCCGGCGGCGCTGACCGTCGCGGTCGACATCAAGCACACCTATATCGGAGACCTGAAGGTCGACCTCGTCGCCCCCGACGGCACCCTCTACAACCTGCACAACCGCAGCGGCGGCAGCGCCGACAACCTCATCAGGACCTACACGGTGAACGCCTCGTCCGAGGTGGCCAACGGGGTGTGGAAGCTGCGGGTGAACGACAACGCGAACCTGGACACCGGCAAGATCGACTCCTGGGCGCTGCAGTTCTGACGCGGCCGGCACCGGTTTCCGGAGCCCAAGTCCTCCGCCCGGGCGACCGGGTGGCGAGGGGCGCGACAACAGGCTGGATCGCGCGGTGAACGCGGGGGCGACCGACCACTCGGCCGCCCCCGCTGCGTACTATTTCGCGCATTCGTTCGCGCCCCCGTGATGGAGCAGTTCATTCTGTGAGCACACCGCCCCCGCAGCAGCCCGCCGCCGGCCCCGGCCACTCCTGGCCGCCGCCGTCACCGCCGCCGGGGTGGGGGCCGCCCGGGACCGGGCACCCGCCCGCGCTCAACGGCTTCGCCCTGGCTTCCCTGCTGGTCGGGCTGCTGTGCTTCCCGCCGCTCGGGATCGTCTTCGCCGTCGTGGCGCTGGTGCAGACCGCGCGCAAGCGGGAGCGGGGCCGGGCCCTGGCCGTCGTGGGCCTGGTGGTCTCCGTCCTGATGACCGGCGTGTTCGCGGCGGGCGCCGCGCGCTACGCGGGGGCCTTCCTGGGCCGGCTGGACGGGCCGCGGGAGGCCGAGAGCGTCGAGGGCCGGCTGACGGCGATGGACGACCTGCGGCCGGGCGACTGCTTCAACGTCCCCGGCGGTGACCTGCTGGACGAGGCGCGCTTCACCTACCGGGTCGGCTGCGACCAGGTGCACGACGCCGAGGTGACCTCCACGACCCTGCTCGGCCCCGGCGGCTTCCCCGCCCCGGGGAAGCTCAAGGAGACCGCCACGGACACCTGCTGGAAGGCGCAGGACGCGTACGCGATGGACACCTGGGCGCTGCCCGCGTACGCGGAGATGTTCTACTTCTCCCCCTCCGAGGAGAGCTGGCAGAGCGGCGACCGGCGGCTGCTGTGCCTGATCGGCACGTCGACGCAGGAGCACCGGGGCAGTCTGCGCAAGGACGCGGGCATGCTGACGCCGGACCAGGTGGCCCTGCTGGGCGCGCTGAACGCCGCCGACCAGGCGCTGGGGCGCGCCCCCGGCCGGGACGTCGGGGAGGCGCTGTCCGAGCACCGCACCTGGGCGCGGGAGGTCGACGAGGCGCTGGCGGCGGAGGAGCGGACGCTCCAGGGCGCGTCCTCGCGGGAGGGCGCGGGAGCCTCGGTGCGGGCGCAGCTGGGGGAGGTCGCGGCCGCGCGCAAGGAGTGGCAGCGGGCGTCCCGGGCGGTCCGGCCGGCCGACTTCCAGCGGGCGTGGGACGCGGCGCTGGCGGCGCTGACGGTGGACACGGAGAAGGCGCTGCGGGGTGCCTACGGGCTCGCCACGACGGTCCCGGAGTGGCTGTCGTCGGGCCCGGGCGGCCCCGGGGCGGGGGCCGGTCGGGGCCCTTCGGCGGAATCCGTCCGGTGGCCCCGTGGGTAACGCGCGGTAAGGGGTTTGAGTGACCTGGGTTCATCACATCGAGTGAAACCCTGGCCCGTGCTTGCGCAGCTCAACCGTCGGTTGCCAGGGTGTAGCTGTCTGTCAACCTGATGGGAGTGGCTCGTGACTTTCGGTGAGCAGCCGGCCTATCTGCGCGTCGCCGGGGATCTGCGACGGAAGATCGTCGATGGGTCCCTGCCCCCGCACGCCCGGCTCCCTTCCCAGGCGCGGATCCGCGAGGAGTACGGGGTCTCCGACACGGTGGCGCTGGAGGCGCGCAAGGTCCTCATGGCGGAGGGCCTGGTCGAGGGCCGCTCCGGCTCCGGGACGTACGTCCGCGAGCAGCCCGTGCCGCGGCGGGTCGCCCGCTCCGGCTACCGCACGGCCGGGGCCTCCACCCCCTTCCGCCAGGAGCAGGCGGACGCGGGCGCGCGCGGGACGTGGGAGTCCAGCAGCGAGCAGGCGGCCGCGCCTGCCGCCATCGCGGAGCGGCTGGGCATCGAGCCGGGCGACCGCGTGATGCGCACCCGCTACGTCTTCCGGGACGCGGGGGAGGCGATGATGCTCTCCACCTCCTGGGAGCCCCTCGCCGTCACCGGCCGCACGCCCGTGATGCTGCCGGAGGAAGGGCCGCTGGGGGGCTCCGGCGTGGTGGACCGGATGGCGGCCATCGACGTGGTCGTGGACAACGTGGTGGAGGAGGTCGGGGCGCGGCCGGGCCTGGCCGAGGAGATCCTCGCGCTGGGCGGGGTCCCGGGGCACGTGGTCCTGGTGGTGAGCCGTACGTACTTCGCCTCCGGGCGCGCGGTGGAAACCGCGGACGTGGTCGTCCCGGCGGACCGCTACCGCCTCTCCTACCACCTGCCGGTCCGGTAGCCCTGCCCGGCCGGCCCGTCGGCGGACGGTCTTTTCGGTCGTATCGCACGGGTCCGGGGCGGGCTCCGGACCCGTGTTCGATCCGGCTCCGCGCGGCGGGGCCGGCGGCCGACCCGCCGCCCACCCGCGGACGGGCGCCGTGCGCCGGCTTCGCACCGGCGCGCACGGCCCGCTCGTACGCCTGGCCGGATGCGTACGCCCCCCAGGTACCTCTTCGTGAAAAACCGTATCCGCTCCGTAAAGGTCGGGCGTAAGCTCAGGCATATGCGCAATGCGGTTTCCTGGGCAGGTACAGCGGCGGAGGGTGGAGCGCGATGACCGACAGCGGTGCCCTGCTTCCATGGCTGGTCATACGTCAGGACGACAACGGCAACCGCTACCGGGTGGGCCGCTACCCCTCCCGGGCCGAGGCCCAGAAGGTCGCCGACAGTCTCGACGGCCAAGGACACAAGCAGCTCTACTGGGTCGAGCGGATCGGACAGGAAAGCCAGACCGCCACCACCAACTGACCGGCTGAAGGTGCTGGCATAGGCTCCGTCCATGACTGTACGCGTGGTCGTGGGCGGAGCCCTCTGTCGTGACGGGCGCCTGCTGGCCGCCCGGCGCAGCGCGCCGCCCGAGCTGGCCGGCCGGTGGGAGCTCCCCGGCGGGAAGACCGAGCCGGGCGAGAGCGTGCCGCAGGCGCTGGTGCGCGAACTGCGCGAGGAACTCGGCGTCGAGGCCGAGGCGCTGGAGCGGATCCCGGGGGAGTGGCCGCTGCGGCCCGGCCTGGTCCTGCACGTGTGGACCGCCCGGCTGGTCTCGGGAGAGCCCGCCCCGCTGGAGGACCACGACGAACTGCGCTGGCTCGCCCCGCACGAACTGGACTCGGTGGACTGGCTCGACCAGGACCGGCCCGCCGTCGCGGAGGCCGGGCGCCGGCTGCGCGCCGGAGTGGGCACCGGGGTGGGCACCGAGTCGCACGGCGGGGCGCACCGGGGCGCGTGAGGCTCTCGTTCTAGGCCGTCCGCGCCACAGTGCGCCGGTGCGCGGGGGATCGGGTGGTACAGCGTCCCGAATATCGGGTATGTCGCTATTAGTCCCTATCTCGTCCCCCTTTCGTCCCCGACGAACCGGACTGGGGTCGCTGGTGGCCCGGGAAGTGATCGGCGTGATCGACACAGACGGTGAATGCGCCGAGTGGGCCTTCCCCGCCGAGCCCGGTGCCGTCCGCACCGCACGCCACGCCGTGCGCGGCACCCTGCGCTCCTGGGGCCTGGACTCCGTCGGTGACGTGACCGTCCTGCTGGTCAGCGAGCTGGTCACCAACTCCCTGCGCTACGCCTCCGGCCCCATCGGGGTCCGCCTGGTCCGCCGCAATCCGGCCGCGCCCGACCTGGCCGGCGGCCCGGCCCTGCTCGTGGAGGTCTCCGATCCGCTTCCGGATCCACCCCGCGAGCGCGTCGCCGCGCCCGACGACGAGGGCGGGCGCGGACTGCACCTGGTCGCCGTCTCCGCACGCCGCTGGGGGACCCGCCACGGGAAATCGGGCAAGACCGTGTGGTTCGAGTTGGCTCTTCCTGGTGAGTAACAAGGAGAAGGGGCACACGTAAGGGCGGCAGGGGTCTCCCGGGCAGCGTCCGGGAAGACCGCCGGACGTGGCCGGAAAACAACGGGACCCTTTTGTGATCGTGAACGCCGTGCCGTACGGGGCCGTGGTGCTGAATACTTCGGTCATGGCCGGTCCGGTTGCGGTGAGCTGGAGGGGACGGTCGCGTGAGCGAGATACCTGCGCAGACACATCAGGCCCGGGTGCCCGGGGAGCCTTTGCACGACTCCCTGTGGCACAGCAGTCCGCCTGGCTCGATATACGACTACATCAAGGTGGCCTCCTTCTCGATCGGCCCTGAGGGGCTGATCGACCAGTGGAGCCTGCGCGCCGAGGAGCTGTTCGGGCTCGGCGCCGCGCAGGCGGTGGGGCGCGACCCGGTCGACGCCTTCATGCCCCCCGAGCTGCGCGAGGACGGCCACCGCAAGGTCGCCGAGATCCTCGACGGCAAGGAATGGACCGGCCTGGTCCCCTTCCGGATCCCGGGCGGGAACGGGGCCCGCGGCGTGGCCGAGATCTATGTGATGCCGACCCTGACCGAGAGCGCCGAGCGGGCCGCGCTGTGCGTCGTCGTGGACGTACGCGCGCTGCGGCGCATCGAATCCGACCTCGCCGCCTCCCAGGCCATATTCGGCCAATCCCCCTTCGGGTTCCTGCTGTTCGGCACCGACCTCACGGTGCAGCGCGCCAACCGCCGCTTCGCGACCGTCTTCGGCGGAGCGGCCGAGGAGCACCGCGGCCGGACCGTGCACGACTACCTGCCGCCCCACGAGGCCGACCGCATGGCCGAAGCCCTGCGCCGGGTCCTGGAGACCGGCGAGTCCGTCACCGACCTGCGGATCACCGGAGCCACCCCCCGCAGCCGCGACGACCGGCACTGGTCCATCAACCTCTACCGGGTGCACGACGGCACCGGCAGCCCCATCGGCATCGCCGGCCTCGGGACCGACGTCACCCGCCGCCACCTCGCCGCCCGCGAGGCCGCCGGCGTCCGCCGCAACCTCGCCCTGCTCAACGAGGCCGGGCACCGCATCGGCAACTCCCTCGACCTGGAGACCACCGCCCGCGAACTCCTCGACGTCACCGTCCCCGGCTTCTGCGACCTGGCCGCCGTCGACCTCTACCAGGGGCTGCTGCTCGGCGACGACGACCGGCCCGCCCGCCCGCAGGGCCCCGGGGTGCCCTCGCTGCCCGGGCAGGGGGCCCGGCGCGCCCCCTCCGCGCCGCTGCGCCGGGTGGCCTTCGCCTCCGCCGTGTCCGACGCGCCGCTGTCGGGGCCCGGCGCGCCGGTCTCCGTGGGGGAGACCCACCGCTACCCGGCCGCCTCCCCCGGGGCGCTGGCCCTGCGCACGGCACGCCCCCGGCTCGTCGCGGGCGGCGGCCCGGACGACCTCGTCCAGTCCACCCTGATCGTCCCGATGGTCGCCCACGACACCGTGGTCGGCCTCGCCCAGTTCTCCCGTACGAAGGGCAGCGAGCCCTTCGGCGAGCGCGACCGGGCCGTCGCCGTGGAACTGGCCGCACGGGCCGCCGTGTGCATCGACAACGCCCGCCTCTACCGGCGCGAGCACGAACGGGCGCTGATCCTCCAGCGCAGCCTGCTGCCCCCCGGCGACCCGGAGGCGGCCGGACTGGACATCGCCTGCCGGTACCTGCCGGGCAACGCCGCCACCGAGGTCGGCGGCGACTGGTTCGACGTCATCGAACTGCCCGGCCACCGCACCGCGCTGGTCGTCGGCGACGTCATGGGCCGCGGGCTGCGGGCCGCCGTCGCCATGGGCGAACTGCGCACCGCCGTGCGCACCCTCGCCCTGCTGGACCTGGAGCCGGCCGAGGTGCTCAGCGCCCTCGACGAGGTCGCGCGCGGGCTCGGCGCCCCCGGCGGTGCGCAGCAGGCCTCCCGCGCCGCCCTGCACTCCCGCGACGCGGACCGCTCCGAGGTCTACCTCGCCACCTGCGTGTACGCCGTCTACGACCCGGTGACCCGCCGCTGCACCATCGCCAACGCCGGCCACATGCCGCCCGTGCTGGTCGAACCCGCCGAGGACGGCGCCGCACCGCGCCCCGGACTCCTGCTGGAGATCCCGACCGGGATGCCCCTGGGCGTGGGCGGCGAACCCTTCGAGGAGGTCGAGGTCGAACTGCCCGAGGGGGCCCTGCTCGCCCTCTACACCGACGGCCTCGTCGAATCCCGCGACCACCCCCTGGAGGAGGGCCTGCGCGGGCTGCGCGGGGCGCTCGCCGATCCGTCCCGCCCGCTGGAGGAGGTCTGCGACCACGTCCTGGACACCCTCCACACCCGGCACGGCGAGGACGACATCGCGCTGCTGATGGCGCGGGTGCAGGGGCTGCCCGTGGACGCCGTCGGCGACTGGCAGCTGCCCCGCGAGGCCCGCTCCGTGGGCCGGGCCCGCGAGCTGGCCCGGGCGAAGCTGCCCGCGTGGGGCCTGGAAGGGCTGCTCGACACCACGGAGCTGCTGGTCAGCGAGCTCGTCACCAACGCCCTGCGGTACGGGGAGGGCGAGATCCGGCTGCGGCTGCTGCTGGACCGGACCCTGGTGTGCGAGGTCTGGGACGGCAACCTGGCCCAGCCCAGGCGCCGCCGCGCCCGGGACACCGACGAGGGCGGCCGCGGCCTCCAGCTCGTCGGCCTGCTGTCGGCCGGCTGGGGCACCCGCCGCACCCACCGGGGCAAGACCGTCTGGTTCGAGCTCCCGCTCCCGATGCCGGGCGGCGCGCCGGGCGAGGCGGTCACCGAGCTGTCGGCGGAGCAGCTGCTGAGCATGTACGGGTGAGGCGGCGACGTCCGCGGCCGGTGCCGGTCGGGTGAGGGGGCTCAGGCCGCCCGGGCTTTGAGGGCGGCCAGGCGGGCCTCGATCTCCGAGGCCCGGTCGAGGTCCTCCAGCGACTCGAACTGGGCGTCCAGGGAGGAAGCCGCCAGCTCCTGCCTGCCCTGCGCCATCGCCTCCTCGCGCCGGACCTTCTCCTCGAAGCGGTTCAGGTCGCTCGCCGGGTCCAGGACGTCGACGCTCTCCACCGCGTCCAGCATCGTGTTCTGCGCCCGGGCCGTCCCCGCCCGGGCCACCAGCTCGTCCCGCTTGGCCCGGAGCTCCGCCAGCTTGTCCTCCATCGCGGCCAGCCCCGCCCGGAGCCGGTCCACGACCTGCGTCTGCGCGGCGATCACCGGCTCCGCCGTCCGGGCCTCCTGTTCCGACCGCAGCTGCCGGCCCAGGGCCACCTTGGCCAGGTTGTCGAACCGGTCCGCGTCCGCCGTCGTACCGGCCGCGCGCAGCTCGTCCGCCTTGCGGCTGGCCGCGAGGGCCTTGCCGCCCCACTCGGCGGCGGCGTCCACGTCCTCCTTGTGGTCGGCCTCCAGCAGCCGCAGGTTGCCGAGGGTCGTCGCCACCGCCTGCTCGGCCTCCGAGATGTTGTCCGCGTAGTCGCGGAGCAGCTGGTCGAGCATCTTCTGCGGGTCCTCCGCCTGGTCCAGCAGCGCGTTGATGTTGGCCTTCGCGAGCTGGGTGACGCGGCCGAGGATCGTCTGCCTGCCCATGGGGTCCCTCCTGGTGGGGTGCGGGTCCGTCTGCTGCCGGATCAGAAGCGGCCTCCGCCGCCCATGCGGCCGCGGGTGCCGCCGCCGCCGTACGAGCCGGGCCCGCCGCCTCCTCCGCCGAAGCCGCCCCCGCCTCCGAAGCCCGTGCCGAAACCGCCCCGGCCGCCGCCGCGGAGGATCTCGCCGAGGATGATCCCGCCCAGGACCGCCCCGCCCCGGCCGCCGCCCGCGCGCCGGCCCGCGTACGGGTTCCGGTACGCCGCCACGTCCTGCTCCGCCAGCTGCTGCGCCTGCCGGGCCAGGGAGTCCGCCTGCTGCGCCTCCGCCAGCGCCCCCGCCGGGTCCTGGCCGGCCAGCGCCCCCGACCGCTCCAGGTGCCGCTGCGCCTCCGCGAGCCGGGTCCGGGCCGGGCTGCCGACCGCGCCCCGGCTGGTGGTGACGTAGTCCGACGCGGCGCCGATCGCGCTGCGGGCCGACAGCAGGGCCGGCTCCAGCAGCGCCGCCGCGCGCCGCCGGCCCGACTCCTGCTCCCGGGCCCCCGCCAGGGCCTCGTCGAGGGCCGCGTCCGCCTCCTCGACCCGGCGCAGGGCGTCGATCGGGTCGTACCGGCCGGCCTCCCGCTCCGCGCGTACGCCGGCCAGTACGGACTCCGCCCGGCCGACGCGGCCGCGCAGGTCCCCCGTCGCGGAGCCCTCGGCGCTGCCGCTGAGCAGGCCGCGCGCGTCGGCGAGGTCCGCCTCCGTCTCGGTGAGGGCGCCCGGCAGCTTCCCGGCCGCCTCCTCCAGCTCCCGCGCCCGCCGCTCGACCGCGTCGAGGAGGGTCGCCGCCTGGTCCACCGCGCCCTCGGCGGCCCGTACGTGCACGGCCGCCCGGCCGTTGTCCCCGGCGGCGAGCGCGGCCCGCGCCCCGCCGAGGGCGGTCGACGCGAACAGCAGCCGGTCCTCGGCCCGGGCGGGGTGGGAGGCCACCGGGGCGGACGCGGAGTCCGCGTACCGGCGCGTCAGCGCGGCCAGGGTCGCCCCGGCGGCCGCCGTACGCCCCGTCAGCGCGCGGAAGTGCTCCTCGACGGTGGCAACGGCCTGCGGGGCGTTCTTCTCCAGGTCCCGCAGCCGGTCGAACTCCGCCGACCGGGCGTCGAGGCGCCGGTTCGCCTCCGTGCAGCGGGCCACGATCTCGTCCAGCATCCGGCGCCGGGTGGCGTCGTCCTCCGGCTCGGCGTCGTCCAGCTGCTGGCGCAGCCGGAAGGCGTGCGTCAGCTCGTCCTCGGCGTACGCCACCGCCTCGGTGAAGGGCCCGACCGCCTCGTCGCCGAACTGGGCCGTGGCGAAGCCGAGTTCCTCCGTGCTGGTGCGGACGGCGTCGTCGGTGGCCACGAGCAGGGCCTTCGCCGTGGCGTCGAGCTCCGGCAGCGGGGCGGGCACGGCGCGGGCGCCGTCCCAGCCGGTGTGGCTGGTGCGGGTGCCCCTCCCGGCACCCCCGCCGGCGCCGCGCCTGCGGCGGCGGTACGCGTACACGCCGAGCGCCCCGGCGGCGCCGACGGCGGCCACCGGCACCACGAAGTCGCCGGCCCCGTTCCGGCCGCCGCTCCGGCCGCCGCCGGGGTCGGGCAGGCCGGGGGTGAGGGCGGGGACGGGGACGGGCCGGCCGCCGAGGACGGCGTCGTAGCCGTCCGCCGCGCCGATCGCGGCGCCGGCCCAGTCGTTCTCGCGCAGGGCGGGCTCGATGGCCGTACGGGCGACGGCGGCGAGCTGCTCCTCGGTGAAACCGGAGTCCACGTCGGCCGAATAGGCGTACTGGCGGGCGCCGGTCGCGACGGCGAGGAGGACGTCGTCCCGGCCCAGGCCGTTCTTCTGGGCGGTGGCGTCGGCCCAGCTCTGCGGGGAGCGGTCGGAGAAGTCGTGCACGTAGGTGACGAAGAGCTGGATCCGGCGGTCGGCGTAGAGCCGGTCGAGGGCGGCCGTCACGGCGGGGGCGCGGGAGCCGAGGGCGCCGACGCGGTCGGTGACCTGGCCCTGCTGCGCCAGGGTGACGGGATCCTCGGCGCGGGCCGGCGCCGCCGCCGGCCCGCCGAGTGCGAGCAGCGCGGCGGCGACGGCGAGCCCGGCCCGTACGGCTCTCCCGCAGACGGTTCCGGTCCGCGTCCTGCTGCTCGGCGAGGTCACATGGGGGAGGTTATGGGCCGGTACCTCCCCCCGCATCCGGAGCGCCCCGCCTCCCCGCCGCCATGGGGACGGCTCAGGCCGTGCCGTCGTCCGAACGGCGCCGGATCTTGTTCCCCAGCCACACCAGGGGGTCGAACGTGCGGTCCACGGCCCGCTCCTTCAGCGGGATCAGGGCGTTGTCGGTGATCTTGATGCCTTCGGGGCAGACCTCCGTACAGCACTTGGTGATGTTGCAGTAGCCCAGCCCGTGCTCCTCCTGGGCGGTGCGCTTGCGGTCCAGGCCCGAGGCGGCGGCCGCGTCCAGCGGGTGCATGTCCAGCTCCGCGACCCGCATCAGGAAGCGGGGGCCCGCGAAGGCGGCCTTGTTCTCCTCGTGGTCGCGCACCACGTGGCAGGTGTCCTGGCACAGGAAGCACTCGATGCACTTGCGGAACTCCTGCGAGCGTTCCACGTCCACCTGCTGCATCCGGTACTCGCCCGCCGCGACACCCGGGGGCGGGACGAACGCCGGCACCTCCCGCGCCTTGGCGTAGTTGAAGGACACGTCCGTCACCAGGTCCCGGACGACCGGGAAGGCCCGCAGCGGGGTGATCGTGACGGTCTCCTCGCGGCTGAAGACCGACATCCGCGTCATGCACAGCAGCCGGGGCCGGCCGTTGATCTCCGCGCTGCACGAGCCGCACTTGCCCGCCTTGCAGTTCCAGCGGACCGCGAGGTCGGACGCCTGGGTCGCCTGGAGCCGGTGCACGATGTCCAGGACCACCTCGCCGTCGTGCACCTCGACGGTGAAGTCCCGCAGCTCCCCGCCCTCCGCGTCGCCCCGCCAGACCCGGAAGCGTGCGTCGTATGTGGTCACCCGTACAGCTCCTCTTCGGCGAGGTACTTGGCCAGCTCTTCCTTCTCGAAGAGCGCGAGCAGGTCGGGGCGGACCGGTTCGGTACGCACCCGCTGGAGCGCGATCCGGGGCGCCGCGGGATCGGCGGGGGCCGGCTCCACGGGCCGGCACAGCAGGTTCACCGCCCGCCACTGCCGCTCCATCGCCGGGCAGTCCTCGCGGGTGTGCCCGCCCCGGCTCTCGGTGCGCTCCAGCGCGGCACGGGCCACGCACTCGCTGACCAGCAGCATGTTGCGCAGGTCCAGCGCCAGGTGCCAGCCCGGGTTGAACTGCCGGTGCCCCTCGACCCCGGCCCGGGCCGCCCGTACGCGCAGGGCCGCCAGCCGCTCCAGGGCCTCGGCCATCTCGGCCTCCCGGCGGATGATGCCGACCAGGTCGTTCATCGCCGTCTGGAGCTCCTGGTGGAGGGTGTACGGGTTCTCCGCGCCCTCGTCCGCGTGGAAGGGGGCCAGCGCCTCCGCCGCCGCCGCGTCGATCGCGGCCTGGGAGACCGCGGGCCGTCCCGCGGTCCCGGCGGCGTACCGCGCCGCGTGCAGCCCGGCCCGCCGACCGAAGACCAGCAGGTCGGACAGGGAGTTGCCGCCGAGCCGGTTCGAGCCGTGCATGCCGCCCGCGACCTCACCGGCGGCGAACAGCCCCGGTACGCCCACGGTGGCGGCGGTGTCGGAGTCGACCGCGATCCCGCCCATCACGTAGTGGCAGGTCGGGCCGACCTCCATCGGCTCGGCGGTGATGTCCACGTCCGCCAGCTCCTTGAACTGGTGGTACATGGAGGGCAGCCGGCGCCTGATCTTCTCGGCCGGCATCCGGGTGGACACGTCGAGGAAGACCCCGCCGTGCGGGGAGCCGCGGCCGGCCTTGACCTCGGAGTTGATGGCCCGCGCCACCTCGTCGCGGGGCAGCAGTTCGGGCGGGCGCCGGTTGTGGTCCGGGTCCTCGTACCAGCGGTCGCCCTCCTCCTCGGACTCGGCGTACTTCTCCTTGAAGACGTCCGGGACGTAGTCGAACATGAACCGCTTGCCGTCGGAGTTGCGCAGCACCCCGCCGTCGCCGCGCACCGATTCGGTGACGAGGATGCCCTTCACCGAGGGCGGCCAGACCATGCCGGTCGGGTGGAACTGCACGAACTCCATGTTCAGCAGGGGCGCGCCGGCGAGCAGGGCCAGCGCGTGGCCGTCGCCGGTGTACTCCCAGGAGTTGGAGGTGGTCTTGAAGGACTTGCCGATCCCGCCCGTGGCCAGCACCACCGCCGGGGCCTCCAGGACGAAGAAGCGCCCGGACTCGCGCTCGTAGCAGAAGGTGCCCGCGACCCTCTCGCCGTCCGTGAGGCCGCGATCCTTCAACACGCGCGTCACCGTGCACTCCTGGAAGACCTTGAGGCGCGCCTCGTGGTCCCCGTGCTCCTCGAAGTCCTCCTGCTGGAGCTGGACGATCTTCTGCTGGAGGGTGCGGATCAGCTCCAGGCCGGTCCGGTCGCCGACGTGGGCGAGGCGCGGGTACTCGTGCCCGCCGAAGTTGCGCTGGGAGATCCGCCCGTCGGGCGTGCGGTCGAAGAGCGCGCCCCAGGTCTCCAGCTCCCACACCCGGTCCGGGGCCTCCTTGGCGTGCAGTTCGGCCATCCGCCACTGGTTGAGGAACTTGCCGCCGCGCATCGTGTCGCGGAAGTGCACCTGCCAGTTGTCGCCCTCGTTGACGTTGCCCATGGAGGCGGCGATCCCGCCCTCGGCCATCACCGTGTGGGCCTTGCCGAAGAGGGACTTGCAGATCACGGCCGTACGGGCGCCCCGCTCGCGGGCCTCGATCGCGGCCCGCAGCCCGGCACCGCCCGCGCCGACCACGACCACGTCCCACTGCTGCCGTTCCACTTGAGCCATCTCAGAAGATCCTCGGGTCGGTGATGGTGCCGCTGGCCAGCAGGTACACGTAGAAGTCGCACAGGGCCACGCTGATCAGCGAGGCCCACGCGAGCTGCATGTGGCGGGCGTTGAGCCGGCTGACCCAGCCCCACAGGCGGTAGCGCACCGGATGCCGCGAGAAGTGCTTGAGGCGGCCGCCCATGATGTGCCGGCAGGAGTGGCAGGACAGGGTGTAGGCCCAGATCAGCACGATGTTGGCGAGGAAGACGAGGGTGCCGAGCCCCATGTGGCCCCACGCGTAGTGCTCGTCGCGGAAGGTCAGCACCGTGTCGTACGTGAGGACGCCCGCGACGGGCACGGCCGCGTAGAAGAAGTACCGGTGCAGGTTCTGCAGGACCAGCGGGAAGCGGGTCTCACCCGTGTACGAGGCGTGCGGCTCGGCGACGGCGCAGGCGGGCGGCGAGGCCCAGAAGCCCCGGTAGTAGGCCTTGCGGTAGTAGTAGCAGGTCAGCCGGAAGCCGAGCGGGAAGACCAGGATCAGCAGCGCGGGGGACAGGCCCCACCAACTGCCGAACAGGTCGAGGTTGGGGCCGCCGCGCATCTCCCGGCAGTTCTCCGCCAGGCAGGGGGAGTAGAACGGGGAGACGTACGGGGCCGCGTAGTAGTGGTCGTCGGCGAAGGCGCGCCAGGTCGAGTACGCGATGAAGGCGAGCAGCCCGGCCGCGGTGCCGGCGGGCGACAGCCACCACCGGTCGGTCCGCAGGTGCCGGGCCGCGATCGCGGCCCGCGAGGGGCCGTGGACCCCGCCGGACCGCTGCTGGGGTGGTTCCGTGCCTGTGGCCAAAGGGAACTCCGGGTGGAGTGGTGAGGGGTGGCTCAGGAGGCCCGGCCGCCGAAGCGGCCGGGCCGGAGGGGGGTGCTGTGCTGTGCGGTGTGGACGCGGACGGCGGGCGGGCCTCTAGGGGGCGCGGCGGTCGCGGGCGCCGAGGCCCTCGTCGTCGGTGTCCGTCCACAGCGCGCTGTCGTACGGGGTGTCCGGGATGGTGACCATCCGGGAGGTGTCCGGCGGCCTGGAGCCGGCGGCGGCGGACTGCCGGGCGACGTCCTTCTCCAGCTGCTCCACCGAGCGGACCAGCTCGTTGAGATTGCGTCGTACGGCGGTCAGATCATCTTGCAGGGACATGACTTGCCCTCACTTCCGCGGGGTGCGGTGGCAACGCTCACGGGCGCCTGCGAGTGTCGCGCCTCCCGTCCCCGGTTGTGAAGGGACGTGCAGCGATTCCGGGCGCGCAGGCGCAAACCGTGCGCCCCTCCCTGCCCCCTCTTCATCCCTCGAACGAGGGAACGCTCGCCTGGGCGCGCGTCCCGGCGGCCGACCGGGGCGGGGGCCGGAGCCCGGGGCGCAAGCCGGATTGGTCCGCACGGGTGGGGTTCGCGGCGTGGCGAGGGGCCGCTCCGAAGGACGGGGGCGGCGGTCGATTTCAGTGGGGTGCGGCACCAGTGTGATCAGCTCCATATACCGCCGAACGTGATCAAGAACCCCGTTTCGCAGTCCTCACGCCCCGCCCCGGAGGTACCACCCATGACCCAGAGAAAGCGCAGGTCCTTGGCGCTCCTCGCCTCGGGAGTCCTTGCACTGCCGCTCCTCGCGGGCTGCGGGGCGGGTGAGGAGGAGGGCGGCCCGGCCGTCGCGGGACCGGACATCGCGGCGACCGTCCGCGAGCAGGTCGCCGACGGCGGCGTGCTGCGCTGGGCCGTGGACTCCATGCCGCAGACCCTGAACACCTTCCAGGCCGATGCGGACGCCACCACCACCCGGATCGCGGGCGCGGTCCTGCCCCAGCTGTTCACGCTCGACGCCAAGGGCCGGCCGGTGGCCGATTCCGACTACCTGGAGAAGGCCGAGGTCGTCGAGCGCGAGCCCAAGCAGGTCGTCCTGTACAAGCTGAACCAGCAGGCGGTGTGGAGCGACGGGCGCGAGATCGGCGCCGCCGACTTCGTCGCCCAGTGGCGCGCCCTGAACGGCAAGGACTCGGCGTTCTGGACCGCGCGCAACGCCGGCTACGACCGGATCGAGAAGATCGAGCGCGGCAAGACCGACCTGGAGGTCAAGGTAACCTTCGGCCGGCCGTACTCCGACTGGCGGTCCCTGTTCAGCCCGCTCTACCCCAAGCAGGTCATGGGCACCCCCGAGGCCTTCAACGAGGGCGCCCGCGGCGCCCTCAAGGTCACGGCCGGGCCGTTCGGCCTCGGGACCATCGACAAGAAGACCGGCACCGCGGCCCTGTCCCGCAACCCGCGCTGGTGGGGCCGGCCGGCCAAGCTGGACACGCTCGTGCTGACGGCGGTGCCCCGGTCGGGCCGCCCGGCGGCGCTCGCCGCCGGGAAGGTCGACCTGGCCGAGATCGACCGTTCGGGCGCCGACCGCATCGCCCTCGCCCACCGGGACGCCGGGCGCGTGGACGGCACCCACGGGCCGGGCGCCTCGCTCACCGTCGCGCAGGCCACCCTGTCCTGGGCGCTGGCCCACGGCGCGGACGAGACCAAGGCCAGGGAGGAGCAGGAGAACCGCCAGAAGAACGCCGAGGCCGCCAGGAAGTACGCCGAGGAGCAGGCGGCCCTGCGCGGCTTCACGGTCCGCAAGTCGCTGGAGCCCGCCTACACCCAGCTCGCCATGAACGGCGCCTCCGGCCCGCTGTCGGACGAGCGGGTCCGCCGGGCGGTGGCCCGCGCCCTGGACCGCAAGACGCTGGCGCAGATCGTCCTGGGACCGCTGGGCCTGCCCGCGAAGCCGGTCGGCAGCCACCTGGCGCTGGCCGGGCAGCAGGCGTACGCGGACAACAGCGAGGCCCTCGGCGGCCAGGACACGCAGGCGGCGCAGGCCCTGCTGGCGGACGCGGGCTGGCGCAGGGGCGGCAAGATCACCGAGCCGGCCGGGGCGAAGGCGGGGCCCGAGAGCACGCGGGACGACTCCAAGACCCCGCAGGGCCCCGGCACCGGCAACGACGGCCTCTACATCGTGGGCCAGGACGACGGGCGCAACGGCGACCTGCGCGCGGCGGCCGGTGACCTCGGCGTGCGCGGGGCGGCGGCCCGGCCCGGGCTGCCCGGCGCCCCCGCGGCGGGGCTGCGCGTCCTGCCGCAGGGGCCGGCGCGCGGCTTCGAGGCGGAGCCTGCCTCCTTCGCCGCCCACCAGGAGCAGGTACTGCTGGGCCAGGCGCAGGCCCTGGAAGCGGCCGCGGCCGCCTCCGCCGCCTCCGCAGCGGCCGACGACGCCAAGGCCCCCGCCGCGGAGGACGATGCCAAGGACGCGGTGGCCAGCCCGACCCCCGCCCCGGCCAAGCAGGCCGTCCGCACCTCGGGGACGATGCTCGCCAAGGACGGCAAGGCCCTCAGCCTGCGCTTCGTCCTCCCGGCGGGCCCCGGCTCGGAGGCCCTGCGCACGGTCGGCGAGCGGATCTCCCAGATGCTCCAGAAGGTCGGCATCGGCACCCAGATCACCAAGGTCGCGGACGAGAGCTTCTTCAAGGACCACATCGCCTCGGGCCAGTACGACCTGGCCCTCTACTCCTGGCCCGCGACGGCCTTCCCGGCCACCGACGCCCGGCCCATCTTCGCCAAGCCGGAGCCGGCCGCCGACGGCTCGCTCCTGGTCGAGCAGAACTACACCCGGGTCGGCACCGACCACATCGACCAGCTCTTCGACCAGGCGGCCGGCGAGCTGGACGAGGAGCAGGCCCGCGAGCTGATGCGCAAGGCGGACGCCCGGATCTGGGCCGCGGCCGGCTCCATCCCGCTCTACCAGCGGCCCGAGCTGGTCGCCGTCAAGCCGAACCTGGCCAACGCCGGGGCCTTCGGGCTCGGGGTGCCCCGCTACCAGGACATCGGGTGGAAGAAGCCTCCCCAGGACAAGGACGCCAAGAAGGAGAAGAAGTAGCCGGGCAGGAGGAGCGGGGGAGAAGAAGTGATGAAAAAACGGGGCCTGTCGGGTTGACCCGCGACCGGCAAGCTCAGAAGTGACTCAAGTTCCTTGCCCGCCGGATCCCCCGGCGGGCAAGGTCGTGCCTACCCATTGACCCGCACGAACACAGCACGAACACAGCACGGACACAGGCCGCGGCCCCCGCCGGGAACCCCCACCCCACACCCGGCGTTCCTCAGCCCTCCGGCCTCTTGACAGACCCCCCGGCAGCCGGTTCCCGCCAATCGACGTACGATGGGGTAAGGCCGTGGCAGGTTTTCCGCCCGGTCGAGGCGCGCGTGCCGGACCGTACGCGACGCCATCCACGATCCCGGGAGAAGCGCCGAAGTGCCCACGCGCCACGACATCCGTAACGTCGCCATCGTCGCCCACGTCGACCATGGCAAGACGACCATCGTCGATGCCATGCTCAAGCAGGCCGGTGCCTTCGCCGCCCACCAGCAGCTCGACGACCGCATGATGGACTCGAACGACCTGGAGCGTGAGAAGGGCATCACGATCCTCGCCAAGAACACGGCGGTGAAGTACCACCCCAAGGACGGCGGGGCCCCGATCACGATCAACATCATCGACACCCCCGGCCACGCCGACTTCGGTGGTGAGGTCGAGCGCGGTCTGTCGATGGTGGACGCCGTCGTCCTGCTGGTGGACGCCTCCGAGGGTCCGCTGCCCCAGACCCGCTTCGTGCTGCGCAAGGCCCTGCAGGCGAAGATGCCGGTCATCCTCTGCATCAACAAGACGGACCGCCCGGACTCCCGGATCGACGAGGTCGTCAACGAGACGTACGACCTCTTCCTGGACCTGGACGCGGACGAGGACCAGATCGAGTTCCCGATCGTCTACGCCTGCGGCCGTGACGGCGTCGCCTCGCTGACCAAGCCGGAGGACGGCACCGTCCCCGCGGACAGCGACAGCCTGGAGCCGTTCTTCTCCACCATCCTGGAGCACGTCCCCGCCCCGGTCTACGACGACGAGGCCCCCCTCCAGGCCCACGTCACCAACCTGGACGCCGACAACTTCCTCGGCCGCATCGCGCTCCTGCGCGTCGAGCAGGGCGAGCTGCGCAAGGGCCAGACGGTCGCGTGGATCAAGCGTGACGGCTCCATCTCCAACGTCCGCATCACCGAGCTGATGATGACCGAGGCGCTCACCCGCAAGCCGGCCGAGGTGGCGGGCCCGGGCGACATCTGCGCCGTCGCCGGTATCCCGGACATCATGATCGGCGAGACCCTGGCCGACCCGGAGAACCCGATCGCCCTGCCGCTGATCTCGGTGGACGAGCCGGCGATCTCCATGACCATCGGTACGAACACCTCCCCGATGGTCGGCCGCGGCGGCACCGGCAAGGGCGCGGACGCCAAGTCCGCGGTCAAGGACCGCAAGGTCACCGCCCGCCAGGTCAAGGACCGTCTGGACCGCGAGCTCATCGGCAACGTCTCGCTCCGCGTCCTGGACACCGAGCGCCCCGATGCCTGGGAGGTCCAGGGCCGCGGTGAGCTCGCGCTGGCCATCCTGGTCGAGCAGATGCGCCGCGAGGGCTTCGAGCTGACCATCGGCAAGCCGCAGGTGGTCACGCAGGAGATCGACGGCAAGGTCCACGAGCCGGTCGAGCGCATGACCATCGACGTGCCCGAGGAGCACATGGGCGCCGTCACGCAGCTCATGGGCGTCCGCAAGGGCCGCATGGACAACATGTCGAACCACGGCTCCGGCTGGGTCCGCATGGAGTTCGTCGTCCCGTCGCGCGGCCTCATCGGCTTCCGCACGGAGTTCCTGACCAACACCCGCGGTACGGGCATCGCCCACTCGATCCACGAGGGCCACGAGCCGTGGTTCGGCCCGCTGGTCACCCGCAACAACGGTTCGCTGGTCGCCGACCGCGCCGGTGCGGTCACCCCGTTCGCCATGATCAACCTCCAGGAGCGCGGTGTCCTGTTCACCGAGCCCGGCACCGAGGTGTACGAGGGCATGATCGTCGGTGAGAACTCGCGCTCCGACGACATGGACGTGAACATCACCAAGGAGAAGAAGCTCACCAACATGCGTGCGGCTTCCGCGGACAACACGGAGAACGTGATCCCGCCGCGCAAGCTCTCCCTGGAGCAGTCCCTGGAGTTCTGCCGCGACGACGAGTGCGTCGAGGTGACCCCGGAGGCCGTGCGCATCCGCAAGGTCGTCCTGGACCAGAAGGAGCGCTCGCGCACCGCGTCGCGCGCCAAGTCGGCCAAGTAGGACGCGAGTCGCACGCGAGTGCGGCTCTGGCTTGAACCGATCGACTGACGACGGCCCCTCCCCGCACCGGACCGGTGCGGGGAGGGGCCGTTCGCATTTGTCAAACGGATTGTTGCGTTCTGGTGTCCGCATACCGGCCGTGACGCACCGGATGATGAGTCAACCGTCCGTTTCGCACGTGTCTGTCTCCTATCTGTTTGTCCGGATTTCGGGTTTTCGCCATGCGGTGATGTTGTGAAAACGAGACCACTTAAGTGTGGTTTACGGCCTGGCAGTCCCTGAGGATGGCTCCATTGAGCTCGGGTCAATGGGTCACACGCTGTGGGGAGCGTCGACTCACGAGCACACACCGATGGGACCGGATCCCGCTGTCAGGGGTGTCAGCGCGAACCGGGTCCTTCACGAATCGACAGTGACTCCTGAGGAGGCAAATACCCATGCGCGGAGCAACGAGCGCCAAGTGGGTCGCGGGTGCCGTCATCGTGGCCATGGCCGCGACGGCTTGCAGCACCGGTAGCAACGACGCCGGTGGCAAGGGCGGCAACATCACCGTTGTGCTCGGCGAGCCGCAGCACGGCCTGGTGGGCCAGAACACGGCCGAGTCCGAAGGCGCCGAGGTCCTCAACGCGCTCTTCGCCGGCCTGGTCAAGTACGACAACAAGACCAACGAGCCGAAGCTCGACGTCGCCGAGTCCATCGAGACGACGGACTCGAAGACCTGGACCATCAAGGTCAAGGACGGCTTCACCTTCCACAACGGTGAGAAGGTCGACGCCCAGTCCTTCGTCCGCGCCTGGAACTGGGGCGCCAACCAGGAGAACGCCGCCGAGGGCATGCCGTTCTTCTCCAAGATCGAGGGCTCCGACGAGCTCGCCCCGGGCAAGGACAAGAAGCCCACGGCGAAGGAGCTCAAGGGCCTCAAGGTCGTTGACGAGAAGACCTTCACCGTCACGCTGAAGGAGCCCTTCTCCCAGTTCAAGACCATGCTGGGCTACAACGCCTTCTACCCGCTGCCGAAGGCCTTCGAGACGCAGGGTGTCAAGAAGTTCGGCGAGCAGCCGATCGGCAACGGCCCCTTCCAGATGGACGGCAACTGGGAGCACAACAAGCAGATCAAGGTCAAGCGCTTCGACAAGTACCCGGCCGAGGGCCGTGCGAAGCTGGCCGGCGTCACCTTCAAGATCTACGACAACCTGGACACGGCGTACAACGACCTGCGCGCCGACAACATCCAGATCGTCGACAAGCTCCCCGTCTCCGCGATGGCCTCGGTCTCGCAGGAGTTCGGCGACCGCTACCTGTACAAGCCCGAGTCGGGCGTCGGCTACATCGGCCTCCCGCTGGAGACCAACCCCGAGGCCTTCGGCAAGGTGGAGATCCGCCAGGCCCTCTCCATGGCCATCGACCGGGAAGCCATCACGAAGACCATCTTCAACGGCACCCGCAAGCCGGCCGACGACTTCATCAGCCCCATCATCCCGGGCTACCGCAAGGGCGCGCTGGGCGAGGTCGGCCAGTACAACCCGACCAAGGCCAAGGAGCTCTTCGAGAAGGCCGGCGGTGTCCCCGGCAACAAGATGGAGCTCGGCTACAACGCCGACGGCGGCCACAAGGAGTGGATCGAGGCCGTCGCCAACCAGCTGAAGACGAACCTCGGCATCGAGGTCACCGCCAAGCCGTACGCCAAGTTCGGCGACATGCTGGACGACCTGGGCGCGGCGAAGTACAAGGGCGGCTTCCGCATGGCGTGGTCCATGGACTACCCGGCGGCGGAGAACTACCTGCGCCCGATCTTCTCGAAGCAGGCGATCGAGCAGGGCTCCAACTACGGCCACTACAAGAACGACGAGTTCGAGAAGGTCATGGCGGACGCCGACAAGGCGACCGACCCCGCCGAGGGCCTGAAGCTGTACCAGAAGGCCGATGACATCATCATCAAGGACCTTCCGTACATCCCGGTGTTCACGTACATGTCTTCTTCGGCCTACTCCAAGTCCGTGAAGAACGTCGAGGTCGACGCCCAGGGCCGCATGGACCTGGCGAACGTCGAGCGCAACTAACACCCCTCGTCACTTAGGGGCTTCGGGGGCGGGCAGACGGAATCAGGTTTCCGTCTGCCCGCCTTTCCCCCTGTTCTTTGCTGGAGGTCTGATGGGCCGCTACCTCATCCGCCGACTCATACAGGCGATCCCTGTTCTGATCGGTGCCACGTTCCTGATCTACCTGCTGACCTTCGCGATGCCCGGCGCTGACCCGATTCAGCTGCTCGCCGGCGAGAAGAAGGCAGACCCGCTCGTCGCGTCGATGCTGCGCGAGAAGTACCACCTGGACGACCCGTTCCTGCTGCAGTACTGGAACTACATCACCGGCGTCTTCCAGGGCGACCTCGGCGAGACCCTCACCGGGCGCAAGGTCGCCGACCTGATCGGCGAGGCCTTCCCGTACACGGTGAACCTCGCGATCTTCTCCTTCGTCATCGAGGCCGTCGTCGGCGTCGCGGCCGGCATCATGGCCGCCCTGCGCCGCGGCAAGTTCCTCGACCAGCTGGTCCTCATCTCCACCCTGATGGTCATCTCGATCCCCGTCTTCGTGACCGGTTTCGTCCTGCAGCTGACCCTCGGCGTACAGCTGAAGAACAACTGGGGCATCGAGCTCTTCTCCGTCTCCTTCAACGAGAACGACGGATTCCGCGCCTACCTCCTCCCGGCGTGGGTCCTCGCCTCCACCTCCCTGGCGTACGTGGCCCGACTGACCCGTACCAGCCTCATGGAGACGATGCGGGCCGACTACGTCCGCACCGCCACCGCCAAGGGCCTGCCCCGCCGCCGCGTCGTGGTCAACCACGCGCTGCGCAACGCGCTGATCCCGATCGTCACCTTCCTCGGCGCCGACCTCGGCGCCCTCATGGGCGGTGCCGTCATCACCGAGCGCATCTTCAACATCCACGGCCTCGGCGGCCTGCTCGCCCAGTCCGTGTACCTGAAGCAGGGTGCCGTCGTCGTGGGAGGTGTGACCCTCCTGGTCCTCATCTACCTCGTCGCCAACCTCCTGGTGGACCTGCTGTACGCCGTGCTCGACCCGAGGATCCGCTATGCGTGACACGAAGACGGTGGAGGACTCGATGACCGACACCCAGACCGCCGGCGCCACCTCCGCCGGCGCCAAGGCGCCCGAGGTCAAGAAGAAGAAGGACCGCGAGGCCAGCCTCTGGTCCGACGCCCTCCAGGACCTGCGCCGCAACCCGATCTTCATCATCGGCGCCGTGCTCGTCGTGTTCCTGCTGATCGTCGCCGCGGTGCCGCAGCTGTTCACCGACGGCAGCCCCTTCGACTCGGGCGCCTGCAAGCTGGAGGACTCGCTCAAGACCCCCAGCTCCGCGCACTGGTTCGGCTTCGACATCCAGGGCTGCGACGTCTACACCCGTACGGTGTGGGCCGCCCGCAACTCCGTGATCGTCGGCGTCGTCACCACCACGCTGGTCCTGCTCGTCGGCGGCGCCCTCGGCCTGATCGCCGGCTGGGTCGGCGGCATCGTCGACAGCTTCCTGTCCCGCTTCACCGAGATCTTCTTCGCGATCCCGCTGCTCCTCGGCGGCATGCTGATCATGTCGGCCCTGCCGGGCAACGCCTGGACGGTCTCGCTGGTGCTCGCGATCCTCGGCTGGCCGCAGATCTTCCGCATCATGCGGTCCTCGGTGCTGCAGAACAAGAACAACGACTACGTGGTCGCCGCCCGCGCCCTCGGTGCCGGCACCCTGCGCATCACGATCCGCCACATCCTGCCGAACGCCGTCGCCCCCGTCATCGTGGTCGGCGCGATCAGCCTGGGTGTGTACATCTCGGCGGAGGCCGCCCTGTCGTACCTCGGCATCGGCGTGCAGCCCCCGCAGATCTCCTGGGGCCTGATGGTCAGCGACGCCTCCGTCCGCTGGCTCCAGGCACCGCACGTGCTGCTGTTCCCGTCGATCGCGCTGAGCATCACCGTGCTCGCATTCATCATGGTCGGCGACGCGGTACGCGACGCCCTCGACCCGAAGCTGCGCTGAGGAAGGGCGTACGTTGACCACCATCGACAAGACCTCGAACGTCCCCGCGCCGCGCTCGGCGCCGGAGGGGACCCCGCTGCTCGAAGTGCGCGACCTGCACGTCGAGTTCCACACCCGTGACGGCGTTGCCAAGGCCGTCAACGGTGTCTCGTACTCCGTCGATGCCGGCGAGACCCTCGCCGTGCTCGGCGAGTCCGGCTCCGGCAAGTCCGTGACGGCCCAGGCCATCATGGGCATCCTGGACATGCCGCCCGGCAGGATCCCCTCCGGTGAGATCCTCTTCCAGGGCCAGGACCTGCTGAAGCTCCCGGCCGAGGAGTTCCGCAAGGTCCGCGGCCAGAAGATCGCCATGATCTTCCAGGACGCGCTGTCCTCGCTGAACCCGGTGCACACCGTCGGCGCCCAGCTGGGCGAGATGTTCCGCGTGCACCGCGGCATGTCCAAGAAGGACGCCACCGCCAAGGCCGTCGAGCTGATGGACCGGGTGAAGATCCCCGCCGCCAAGGCGCGCGTGGGTGACTACCCCCACCAGTTCTCCGGCGGTATGCGCCAGCGCATCATGATCGCCATGGCGATGGCCCTGGAGCCGGACCTGATCATCGCCGACGAGCCGACCACGGCCCTCGACGTGACGGTCCAGGCCCAGGTCATGGACCTGCTCGCGGAGCTCCAGCGCGAGATGAACATGGGCCTGATCCTGATCACCCACGACCTCGGTGTCGTCGCCGACGTCGCGGACAAGATCGCCGTCATGTACGGCGGCCGGATCGTCGAGAACGCCCCGGTCCACGAGATCTACAGCCGCCCGGCGCACCCGTACACCCGCGGCCTGCTCGACTCGATCCCGCGCCTGGACCAGAAGGGCCAGGAGCTCTACGCGATCAAGGGCCTGCCGCCCAACCTGCTCAACATCCCCCCGGGCTGCGCCTTCAACCCGCGCTGCCCCAAGGCCCAGGACATCTGCCGTACCGACGTTCCGGTCCTGCACCAGGTGACCGAGCAGGACGGCACGCAGATGCCCGGCCGCGGCAGCGCGTGCCACTTCTGGAAGGAGCAGATCCATGGCTGAGCTCACCGAGCCCAAGGGCGAGCCGATCCTCCAGGTGCGCAACCTGGTCAAGCACTTCCCGCTGACCCAGGGAATCCTGTTCAAGAAGCAGGTCGGAGCGGTCAAGGCCGTCGACGGCGTCTCGTTCGACCTGTACGCCGGTGAGACCCTCGGCATCGTCGGCGAGTCCGGCTGCGGCAAGTCCACCGTCGCCAAGCTGCTGATGAGCCTGGAGAAGGCCACCGCCGGCGAGGTCTTCTACAAGGGCCAGGACATCACCAAGCTGTCCGGCGCGGCCCTGAAGGCGGTGCGCCGCAACATCCAGATGGTGTTCCAGGACCCGTACACCTCGCTGAACCCGCGCATGACGGTCGGCGACATCATCGGCGAGCCGTACGAGATCCACCCCGAGGTGGCTCCCAAGGGCGACCGGCGCCGCAAGGTCCAGGAGCTCCTGGACGTCGTGGGCCTGAATCCGGAGTACATCAACCGGTACCCGCACCAGTTCTCCGGCGGCCAGCGCCAGCGCATCGGCATCGCCCGCGGCCTCGCGCTCAACCCGGAGATCATCATCTGCGACGAGCCGGTCTCCGCGCTCGACGTGTCGGTGCAGGCCCAGGTCATCAACCTGATGGAGAAGCTCCAGGACGAGTTCAACCTGTCCTACGTCTTCATCGCGCACGACCTGTCGATCGTCCGGCACATCTCCGACCGCGTCGGCGTCATGTACCTGGGCAAGATGGCGGAGATCGGCACCGACGCCGAGATCTACGACCACCCGACCCACCCGTACACGCAGGCGCTGCTGTCGGCCGTCCCGGTGCCGGACCCGGAGGCCCGCGAGGGCCGCGAGCGGATCATCCTCACCGGTGACGTCCCCTCCCCGGCCAACCCGCCCTCGGGCTGCCGCTTCCGCACCCGCTGCTGGAAGGCCGAGGAGAAGTGCGCCACGGAGGAGCCGCTGCTGGCGATCCCGACGCGCTTCCAGGGCGTCGACACCCCGGCCGCGCACGAGTCGGCCTGCCACTTCGCCGAGGAGAAGGCCGTCCTGGGCGTCTGACCCGAGCACGGCGCAGCAACACCGGGGCGCCCGGACCGGAACACCTCCGGACCGGGCGCCCCGGCGCGTGCGCGTACGGAAAAGCCGGTTGCGGCCGCGGCGCGCCGCCGCCGACAGTGGGCGGATGACCGACACGCTGACCGTCCGGCCCGCCGGGCCCGGGGACGCCCGAGACATCTGCGCACTGCTCAACGCCGTGGACGTCATCGAGATCGGCAGGCCCGAGACCGACCTGGGCACCGTCGAGGCCGATCTGAAGAACCCCGACGTGGACCTGGCCACCGACTCCTGGCTCGCCTTCCAGGGCGGCCGGCTCGTCGCCTACGCCCTGGTCTGGGCCGACTCCGGACCCGGCCGGGTCGACGGTGACCACTACGTACTGCCCGGCCACGACCGGGCCGCCCTGGCGCTGCTGCACCGGATGGAGGAGCGGGCCCGCAGGATGGCCGCGGGCACCGGAGCCGGCGCCCGGCTGCGGATCCAGCTCAACGTCGAGCCCACCCTGAACCTCACCCTCCTCACCGGCCGCCGCTACCGCAGCGTGCGCCGCTACCAGGTGATGACCCGGCGGCTGGGCCCCGTCGACCTGCCCCCCGCGCCGCCCGGGGGCCTCGCCCTGCGCGACTGCGCCGCCGACGAGGCCGACCGGCGCCGCGCCCACGCCCTGGTGGAGGAGACCTTCGCCGCCCACTTCGGGCACGTCGAGCGGCCGTACGAGGCCTGGCTGGACCACGTCGACGGCCGCTCCCTCGACTGGTCGCTGGTGTGGATCGCGAGCCTGCCCGGCGAGGGCGACGCGGCCGTGCTGTTCAGCCGCGACGACCGCACCAGCATGGGCTGGATCAGCCACCTCGGGGTGCGCGCCGACCTGCGCGGCAGGGGCGTCGGCGGCCACCTGCTGCGCCACGCCTTCGCCGTGTACGCCGACCGCGGCCGTGACACCCTGGGCCTCGGGGTGGACACCCTCAACGAGAGCGGCGCCCTGGCCCTGTACGAGTCGCACGGCATGGGCCTGCACTACGCGGTCGACACCTGGGAGCTCCCGTTGCACTCGCAGGGGTGACAGGCGGGGGACGCGAGGGTGCAATCGGTCCAACCGTGAGTGCACGGCATCCCACATAGGGTGACATTGCCCCTAAGTGAGTCTTGGGAGCCATAGGAGGCACTCCATGCGCGGAGCCACCCACGCCAAGTGGGCCGCATGTGCGGTGGCCGTCGCCCTCGCGGCGACGGCCTGCGGCGGCGGAAGCGACAGCGGCGGGGGCGGTGGCGCGGACGGGATCGTCAGCTCCTCCTGGGGTGACCCGCAGAACCCGCTGGAGCCCGCCAACACCAACGAGGTGCAGGGCGGCAAGGTCCTCGACATGCTCTTCCGGGGCCTCAAGCGCTACGACGCGAAGACCGGCGAGGCCACGAACATGGTCGCCGAGAAGATCGAGACCACCGACGGCCAGAACTTCACCATCACCCTGAAGGACGGCTGGAAGTTCAGCAACGACGAGCCGGTGACCGCCCAGTCCTTCGTGGACGCCTGGAACTACGCGGCGGACGTGCGCAACAAGCAGAACAACGCGCCCTTCTTCTCCGACATCGTCGGCTACGCCGACCTGCACCCGGCGAACGGCGAACCCAAGGCCAAGACGATGTCCGGCCTCGTCGTCAAGGACGCCAAGACCTTCACCGTCGCCCTGAAGGCCAAGTTCTCCACCTGGCCCGAGACCCTCGGCTACCAGGCCTTCTCCCCCCTCCCCAAGGCCTTCTTCACCGACCACTCCGCCTGGCTCGACAAGCCCGTCGGCAACGGCCCCTACACGGTGGACTCGTACACCAAGGGCACCGGCATGAAGCTGCGCACGTGGGACGGCTACCCCGGCCCGGACAAGGCGCAGAACGGCGGCGTGGACCTCAAGGTCTACACCGACAACAACACCGCCTACACCGACCTGATCTCCGGCAACCTCGACCTCGTCGACGACGTCCCGGCCCAGCAGCTGAAGAACGTCAAGGACGACCTCGGCGACCGCTACATCAACCAGCCGGCCCTCATCATCCAGACCCTCACCTTCCCGCTGTACGACCCCCAGTGGGGCAAGGAGGGCATGGAGAAGGTCCGCCGCGGCATCTCGATGGCGATCAACCGGGACGAGATCACCCAGCAGATCTTCCGCGAGACCCGCACTCCCGCCAAGGACTGGACGTCCCCGGCCCTCGGCGACAAGGGCGGCTTCAAGTCCACCCTCTGCGGGGACGCCTGCGCCTACAACCCCGCCGAGGCGAAGAAGCTGATCCAGGAGGCCGGCGGCCTGCCCGGCGGCAAGATGACCCTCACCTCGAACGTGGACACCGGCTCGCACCGCGACTGGATGGACGCCGTCTGCAACAGCGTCAACAACGCCCTCGGCGAGGGACCCGTCTGCACGGTCAACCCCGTCGGCACCTTCGCGGACTTCCGCAACCAGCAGAGCGCCTTCAAGCTCACCGGCCCCTTCCGTTCGGGCTGGCAGGCCGACTACCCGCTGATCCAGAACTTCCTCCAGCCGCTGTACTACACCGGAGCCTCCTCCAACTACGGCAAGTTCAGCAGCCCGGACTTCGACAAGCTGATCGACCAGGCCAACCAGGAGACCGACGCCGCCAAGGCCACCGCCTCCTTCCAGGACGCCGAGAAGATCCTCGCCGAGCAGATGCCCTCCATCCCCCTCTGGTACCAGAACGGAAGCGCCGGGCACTCCGAGCGGATCTCCGACGTCGCCCTGAACCAGTTCAGCGTCCCGGTCTACAACGAGATCAAGGTCAGCTGACCACTCCGACGGATCGACCCTGGAGCAGTCATGGGACGTTACGTGATCCGGCGGCTGCTCCAGATGATCCCCGTGTTCATCGGCAGCACCTTCCTGATCTTCATCATGGTGTACGCGCTCGGCGACCCGGTCGCGGCCCTCTTCGGCGACAAGGCCCCCGACCCCGCCACCGCCGCCCGCATCCGCAGGGACCTCTACCTCGACCGCCCCCTGTGGCAGCAGTACGTCCACTACATGGGGCAGATCTTCCAGGGCGACTTCGGCACGGCCTTCAACGGCCAGCCGGTCACCGAGCTGATGGCCTCCGCCTTCCCCGTCACCCTGCGCCTGACCCTGGTCGCCATCGTCATCGAGGTCCTCGCCGGCATCACCCTCGGCGTGGTCAGCGGCCTGCGCCGCGGCAAGGCCGTCGACACCACCCTGCTGGTGCTCACCCTCGTCGTCATCTCGGTGCCCACCTTCGTCACCGGCTACCTGCTCCAGTTCGTCTTCGGCGTCAGATGGGGCTGGGTGCGCCCCACCGTCTCCCCGGACGCCCCCCTCGGACAGCTGCTCCTGCCCGGCATCGTCCTGGCCCTGGTCTCCCTCGCGTACGTCACCCGGCTGTCGCGGACCTCCATCGCCGAGAACGTCAAGGCCGACTACGTCCGCACCGCGGTCGCCAAGGGCCTGCCGCGCCGCCGGGTCATCACCCGCCACCTGCTGCGCAACTCCCTGATCCCGGTGGTCACCTTCATCGGCACCGACATCGGCGCCCTGATGGGCGGCGCCATCGTCACGGAGCGGATCTTCAACATCCACGGCGTCGGCTACCAGCTCTACCAGGGCATCCTGCGCAACAACTCGCCCACCGTGGTCGGGTTCGTCACCATCCTCGTCATCGTCTTCCTGGTGGCGAACCTGCTCGTCGACCTGCTCTACGCGGTCCTGGACCCGAGGATCCGTTATGCCTGAGCCCGAGCGCCCCGAAGGCCCCGGCGGCTACGACCCCGTGGGCCCGCGCTCCCGCGAGGCGATGTCGCCCACCGGCCAGGGCGGGGCCATGGACCTGGCCCTCCAGGAGGCCGAAAGCGTGGAAGGCACCGCCCAGCCGCCCGGTCCGGCCGCCCCGCGGGAGAAGGCCCGCTCGCTGTGGTCCGACGCCTGGCACCAGCTGCGCCGCAACCCCGTCTTCATCGTCTCCGCGCTGCTCATCCTCTTCCTCGTCGTCATCGCCATCTGGCCCCAGCTCATCGCCGACGGCGACCCCCTCCAGTGCGACCTGTCCAAATCACAGCAGAACTCCGCCCCGGGACACCCCTTCGGGTACGACACCCAGGGCTGCGACGTCTACACCCGCACCGTCTACGGGGCCCGCGCCTCCATCACCGTCGGCGTCTGCGCCACCGTCGGCGCCGCCCTGCTGGGCTCCGTACTCGGCGGGCTCGCCGGGTTCTTCGGCGGCTGGGGCGACGCGCTGCTCTCCCGGGTCGCCGACATCTTCTTCGGCATCCCCGTCGTCCTCGGCGGCCTGGTCTTCCTGTCCGTGGTCACCAGCAGCACCGTGTGGCCCGTCGTCGGCTTCATCGTGCTGCTCGGCTGGCCACAGCTCGCCCGCATCGCCCGCGGCTCGGTGATCACCGCCAAACAGAACGACTACGTCCAGGCCGCCCGGGCCCTCGGCGCCGGCAACGGCCGCATGCTGCTGCGCCACGTGGCCCCCAATGCCGTCGCCCCCGTCATCGTCGTCGCCACCATCGCGCTGGGCACCTACATCGCCCTGGAGGCCACCCTGTCCTTCCTCGGCGTGGGCCTGCGCCCGCCCACCGTCTCCTGGGGCATCGACATCTCCAACGCCGCCTCCCAGATCCGCAACGCCCCGCACATGCTGCTCTGGCCGGCGGGCGCCCTGAGCCTGACCGTGCTCGCCTTCATCATGCTCGGCGACGCGGTGCGCGACGCCCTCGACCCCAAGCTGCGCTGAGGAGGGGACCGCCAGATGCTGCTCGAAGTGCGCGACCTGCACGTGGAGTTCACCACCCGCGACGGGGTCGCCAAGGCCGTGAACGGAGTGGACTACTCGGTCGACCAGGGCGAGACCCTCGCCGTGCTCGGCGAGTCCGGCTCCGGCAAGTCGGTGACGGCCCAGGCCGTGATGGGGATCCTCGACATGCCGCCGGGCCGGATCACCGGCGGCGAGATCCTCTTCAAGGGCAAGGACCTCCTGAAGACGAAGGAGGAGGAACGCCGGAGGATCCGCGGCGCCGACATGGCGATGATCTTCCAGGACGCCCTGTCCTCCCTCAACCCCGTGCTCAGCGTGGGCGCCCAGCTCGGCGAGATGTTCGAGGTCCACCGCGGCATGTCCCGCAAGGACGCCAGGGCCAAGGCCGTGGAGCTGATGGACCGGGTGAGGATCCCGGCGGCGCGCCAGCGGGTGGGGGACTACCCGCACCAGTTCTCCGGCGGCATGCGCCAGCGCATCATGATCGCCATGGCGCTGGCCCTGGAACCCTCCCTGATCATCGCCGACGAGCCCACCACCGCCCTCGACGTCACCGTCCAGGCCCAGGTCATGGACCTGCTCGCCGAGCTCCAGCGCGAACTCGACATGGGCCTCATCCTGATCACCCACGACCTCGGCGTGGTCGCCGACGTCGCCGACAAGATCGCGGTCATGTACGCGGGACGGATCGTCGAGGCGGCCCCCGTCCACGAGATCTACAGGGCCCCGGCCCACCCGTACACCCGCGGCCTGCTCGACTCCATCCCCCGCCTGGACCAGAAGGGCCAGGAGCTCTACGCCATCAAGGGCCTGCCGCCGAACCTGCTGGCCATTCCGCCCGGCTGCGCCTTCAACCCGCGCTGCCCGATGGCCCGGCCGGTGTGCCGGGCCGAGGTGCCGCCGCTGGCCGAGGTCGCCCCCGACCGCGCCAGTGCCTGCTTCTTCTGGAAGGAGTGCCTCGGTGCCTGAGCCCATCCTGGAGGTCCGCGGCCTCGTCAAGCACTACCCGCTGACCCAGGGCATCCTCTTCAAGAGGCAGATCGGCGCGGTCAAGGCCGTCGACGGGGTCTCCTTCTCCCTCGCCCCGGGGGAGACCCTCGGCATCGTCGGCGAGTCCGGCTGCGGGAAGTCCACCGTCGCCCGGATGCTCGTCAACCTGGAACGCCCCACCGCCGGCGCGATCTCGTACAAGGGCGAGGACATCACCAAGCTGTCGGGCCGCGCCCTGAAGGCGGTGCGCCGCAACATCCAGATGGTGTTCCAGGACCCGTACACCTCGCTGAACCCGCGCATGACGGTCGGCGACATCATCGGCGAGCCGTACGAGATCCACCCCGAGGTGGCTCCCAAGGGCGACCGGCGCCGCAAGGTCCAGGAGCTCCTGGACGTGGTCGGCCTGAACCCGGAGTACGTCAACCGCTACCCGCACCAGTTCTCCGGCGGCCAGCGCCAGCGCATCGGCATCGCCCGCGGCCTCGCCCTGCGACCGGAGGTCATCGTGGCGGACGAGCCGGTCTCCGCGCTCGACGTCTCCGTGCAGGCGCAGGTGGTCAACCTCCTGGAGCGGCTCCAGGACGAGTTCGGCCTCTCGTACGTGTTCATCGCGCACGACCTGTCGATCGTGCGGCACATCTCCGACCGGGTCGGGGTGATGTACCTGGGCCGCGTCGTCGAGATCGGCACCGACACCGAGATCTACGACCACCCCACCCACCCGTACACCCAGGCGCTGCTCTCCGCCGTACCCGTGCCCGATCCGCGGGCCCGCGTCCACCGGGAGCGGATCATCCTCACCGGCGACGTACCCTCCCCGGCCAACCCGCCCTCGGGCTGCCCCTTCCGCACCCGCTGCTGGAAGGCCGAAACCCGCTGTGCGACGGAGGTCCCGCCGCTGGCCGTGCCCGCGGTCTTCCCCTCGGGCCCGGCCGCCCACCCCTCGGCCTGCCACTTCGCGGCGGAGAAGCAGGTGGTGCCGCCCCCGGGCGAACTCCCCCCGCCGCCCGCCCCACCGGTGTGAGGAGGAGCCGGTGCGCGGCCCGCGCGCGCCCGCGGCGGCCGGATCCCGACGCCGCGCGGGCGATCATTTCCAGCCACCCCGCAGACCGGGCCCGGGCTGCTCCACCGGTGAATCAACACGGGGGACATGGGGGCGACTTGACCGTTTCTGTCCGAGATCCGGGCCGGGCGCGCCGAACCGTGTGCGGCCGTGCGGTGGCCGGCAGCCGTCCGGCGGGGGGTGCGGCGGGGCGTGCGGCCCATCCGGCCGGCCTCCGCGTGCCCCCGGCCGTGCGCGGCATGCGCCCCGCGTGCTGCCGGAATTCGATCGATGCGCTGGTACGGATAGTTATGATCCGTAGCGCACGGTGGGTATGAATGCGCCGAGCACGAGTACGCATACCGATGTCCGCTCGACGTGGAGGTGAAACGCCGTGGCACTCTCGATCTCGGCCGTGGTGCTGCTGGCGATCGTCGTCTTCCTTCTGGTCCGGAAGTCGGGTCTGAAGGCGGGACACGCGTTCGTCTGCGTACTGCTCGGGTTCTACCTGGCGAGTTCCACGGTGGCCCCCACCCTCAGCCAGCTCACCTCCAACGTGGCGAGCATGATCAGTGGCCTCAAGTTGTAGGCCGTGCTCGTAGGCTGGCCCCATGAACGGTCTTCCCGCCCGTCGTCTGCTCCTCGTGCACGCGCACCCGGACGACGAGTCGATCAACAACGGCGTCACCATGGCCAAGTACGCGGCCGAGGGCGCCCACGTCGCGCTGGTGACCTGCACCCTCGGCGAGGAGGGCGAGGTCATCCCGCCGGATCTGGCCCACCTGGCGCCGGACCGCGACGACACCCTCGGCCCGTTCCGGGCCGGCGAGCTCGCCGCCGCCATGAAGGAACTGGGGGTCACCGACCACCGCTTCCTCGGCGGCGCGGGCCGCTTCCGGGACTCCGGGATGATGGGCGCCCCGCAGAACGCCCGCCCCGGCTCCTTCTGGTCGGCCGACCCGGACGAGGCCGCCGGGTACCTCGTGGAGGTCATCCGCGAGCTGCGCCCGCAGGTCCTGGTCACCTACGACCCGAACGGCGGCTACGGCCACCCCGACCACATCCAGGCCCACCGGGTCGCCGTGCGCGGCGCGGAACTGGCCGCCGAGGCCGCATTCCGCCCCGAGCTCGGCGCCCCGCACGCGATCGCCAAGGTCTACTGGAACCGCGTCCCCGCCTCGGTGGTCGAGGAGGGCTTCGAGCGGCTGCGTGCGGCGGGCGCCGCCTTCCCGGGCATCGCGGCCCCGGACGACGTGCCGGGGGTGGTCCCCGACGAGCGGATCACCGCCGAGATCGGCGACGAGGACGGCGAGAGCGTCCTGGCGGCGGCGAAGGCGGCCGCCATGCGGGCGCACGCCACCCAGATCGCGGTCGACGGCCCCTTCTTCGCCCTCTCCAACGACCTCGGCCAGCCCCTGTTCGCCCGGGAGTACTACGAGTTGGCGGCCGGCCGCTCCGGTGCCGCGGCCGGCGAGCGCGAGCGGGACCTCTTCGCGGGGGTGGGGGTGTGACCACCGCGCTGACCCCCGGGCGGATCGCCGCCCTGCTCGGCCTGCTGGTGGCGGGCGCGCTGACCGGTGCGGCCGGCTGGCTCGTGGTCGACCTGTGGTTCCCGGGCGGGCTGCTGCTCGCGCTGCTGGCCCTCTGCGGGCTGTTCCTCGCCGGCCGGATCGCCGTCGGCACGGGACTCGGAGTGGGCGCCGGGGCGGGCGGCTGGTTCCTCTCCTACGTCGTCCTCAGCCTCCCCCGTCCCGAAGGGGACTTCCTGCTCGGTTCCTCCGGAATGGGCATGTACGCATACCTTTTGGGGGGAAGTGCGGCCGCTGTGATCTGTGCCACGATGCGCGGCCCCGCGCAAGGTTCCGTTTCGGCCTCGAATTCCCGCGGATGACGGGCCGCTGAACTCCCGCTCCCGCCGATCGGGGAGGTGTTGCGGGGATTTGACGGTCCCTCGGAAGGGGGCGCGCGGGAGCGTAAGAGGAACCTCGGATTCCTGGGCGACAGTTGCGCGCGGGCGACGGCCAGTATGGTGGACGGGCCGCCGAGCTGCCCGCGCACGGCACGCGGGCGGCGGAGCCAACCGGGAGAACCTGCCTTGAGTCGTGAAACCGACAGTTCGTCCCCCGGGCCCCAAGGGCACGGTGGAGCCGCCTACCCCTCGGGTACGCCGCCGTATGGAAACGGCCGGTATCCGTCCACGGCCATGCCGCCTGGTCCCGGCGCCGCGACCGTCCCGGAGGAGAATCCTGTGACCTCGAACCCGTCCACGCCCGACACCGACGGGCCGAAGACCGAGACCCACCTGACGACCCGGATCCGGATCAACATCCCCGGGTCCCGGCCGATCCCGCCCGTGGTGGTACGCAAGCCCGTGAAGGACGGCGGCCAGGACGCGTCCGCGGCCGCCGCCGGACCGGCCCCGGGCGGCGCTCCGCGCGCGCCCGAGCGCCCCGCCGCGCCGGGACGGCCCGCGGCGTCGGCCCCCTCGCTCCCCGCGGTACCGGCCCCGGCCCCCGCGCCGGGCAGGCCCGCGCCGGGCAGGCCCGCGCCGGAGTCCGCCCCCGCGCCCGCCGCGGAGCCGGCCGGCGGCTGGTTCGCCCCGCGCAAGGCGGCGACGCCCCCGCCGGCTGCGACGCCCCCGCCCGCGGCGCCCGCCGCGCCCGCCGGGCCCGGCGCGAGCTACGGCTCCGGAGTGCCCGCGGCTCCCGGCGTGCCCGCCGCGCCCGCCGCCGGAACCGGGGCGGGCTTCGCGCCCCCGGCCGGCGGCCCCGGCCGCCCGCAGCCCCCGGCCGCGCACGGCAGCGGAGCCGGCTTCGCGCCGGCCCCCGCCCCGGGCGGCCCCGGCGCCGGCGCGCCCCACGGGTACGCCGGGTACGACGGCGGCCCCGTGACGGAGCCCTTCCCCGCCTTCCCGGAGCCCGCCGGGCCGACCGGCGGACCCGCGCTGGGCACCGTACCCGTGGGCGCCGACGCGGCCCCGAGCTGGCCCGGCCCCGAGGCCTTCGACGCCCCGGCCCCCGCCCCCGTGTCCGGCCCGGCCGCGCCGCCGCCCGGCCCGCAGCCGCCGCGCCAGGCCCGCCCCGCGCCCGCTCCGGCCGGTAAGGCGGGCAAGGCCGGCAAGGCGGGCAAGACCGCCAAGAAGGGCCGCTCCAAGCTGGTCCTGCTCGGCGGCGGCCTCGTCGCCCTCGTCGGCGTGGCCTACGGCGCCGGACTGCTGATGAACCACTCCGACGTCCCCAAGGGCACCACCGTCCTCGGCGTCGACATCAGCGGCAGCCGCGACGACGCCGTCGCCAAGCTCCAGGCGGCCTTCGGCAAGCGCGCCGCCGCCCCGCTCCAGCTCAGCGCCGGCGGCAAGACGGTCGAGCTGAAGCCCGAGAAGGCCGGCCTGACCCTCGACAGCCAGACCACCGTGCGCAACGCCACCGGCAGCGACTACAACCCGGTCACCGTCATCGGCTCCCTGTTCGGGGTCGAGCGGACGGCCACCGCCGTCATGCCGGTCGACGAGGAGAAGCTGCGGGTGTCCCTCCAGGAGCTGGCCGGCGCCGCCGGCTCGGCCTCCGAGGGCACGATCAAGTTCGACACCGGCAAGGCCGTCGCCGTCCCCGGCAAGGCCGGTGAGGGCCTCGACGTCGACGGCTCCGTGGACAAGGTCACCAAGGCCTTCCGCGAGCTCGTCGCCAACGGCAAGGCCCCCACCGTCGACCTCCCCACCGCGGCCAAGGAGCCCACGGTCACCCAGGCCGAACTGGACCGGGCCATGAAGGAGTTCGCGGAGCCGGCCATGTCGGGCAACGCCACGGTCAAGGCGGGCGGCAAGTCCATCGCCTTCGGCGCCAAGTCCCTGCCGAAGATCCTCAGCATGTCCGCGGTGGACGGCCGCCTCGTCGAGAAGTACGACCTGGAGGCCCTGAAGGCCACCTACGGGAACACCTTCGACGGGGTCCTGATCACCCGCGGCACCGGCGCGAAGACCCCCGTCACCCCGCAGGACGTCGCGGGCGCCCTCGGCAGGGCCCTCATCGGCAAGACCGCCGCCGAACGGACCGTCACCATCGACACCAACGCGAACTGACGGACCCGTACGCGAGCCCGTACGCAGGCCGCACGCACCGTACGAAGCCCCTTCCCGGCTCCCGGGAAGGGGCTTCGCGGTGTTCACCGCACCCCGCCCCACCAGGCGTGTCATGCCGTCCGCATGACATCTGTCATGCGGCAGTCACGACGCGCGACACTGCCGCGCCCACCCCCCTGCGGGCGAACCTTGGGCCATGACGACGACGACCGCGGCACACCCCGCCGCCCCGGGACCCGCAGACGGCACCGGCGACACCGCCACCGTGGTGAGCTTCCGGAACGTGACGAAGAGCTACGGCCAGGTCAAGGCCGTCGACGGCCTCTCCCTCGCACTCCATCCGGGCGAGACCGTCGCCCTCCTCGGCCCCAACGGCGCCGGCAAGTCCTCCACCCTCGACCTGCTCCTGGGCCTGCGCCCCGCCGACTCCGGCATCGTCCGCCTCTTCGGCACCACCCCCCGCGAGGCCATCGCCTCCGGCCGGGTCGGCGCCATGCTCCAGAGCGGCGGCCTGATGGAGGACGTGACCGTACGCGAGCTCGTCACCCTCGGCTGCGCCCTCCACCCGCGCCCGTACCCGGTGGACGAGGTGCTCAGCCGCGCCGGCATCCAGGAGATCGCCGGCCGGCTCGTCAACAAGCTCTCCGGCGGCCAGGAACAGCGCGTGCGCTTCGCCCTCGCCACCGCCGGCCACAACGACCTGATCGTCCTCGACGAACCGACCACCGGCATGGACGTCACCTCCCGCCAGGCCTTCTGGGCCACCATGCGGGAACAGGCCGCCCAGGGCCGCACGGTCCTGTTCGCCACCCACTACCTGGAAGAGGCCGACGCGATCGCCGACCGGGTCCTGGTCCTCAACAAGGGCCGGCTGCTCGCCGACGGCACCGCCGCCGAGATCAAGGCCAGGGCCGGCGCCCGCAAGATCGCCTTCGACCTCGACGGCCCCGTCGACGAAAAGGTCCTGCGCGCGCTGCCCGGACTGACCGCCTTCGACCTGACCGGCTCGACCGTGCGCCTCCAGTCGCGCGACGCCGACGCCACCGTCCGCGCCGTCTACGCGCTCGGGCTCTACCCCCGCAACCTGGAGGTCGCCGGCCTCGGCCTGGAACAGGCCTTCATCGCCCTCACCGAGGCCGAGGAGGCCACCCGATGACGAACACGGTCAGCACCGGCACCCTGCGCCTGGTCAAGCTGGAGATCTCCCGCGCCCTGCGCAACAAGAAGTACCTGTTCTTCACCGTCCTGTACCCGGCCGCCCTCTTCCTGATGCTCGGCGGCACCCTGGACGGCACCACGAAGGTCATGGGCACCGAACTGGCCATGCCCGCCTTCTACATGGTCGCCATGGCCTCCTTCGGCGCCCTGACCGCCGTCCTGATGGGCAACAGCGAGCGCATCGCCAAGGAACGCGAGAAGGGCTGGGTGCGCCAGCTGCGGCTGACCGCCCTGCCCGGACACGGGTACGTCCTCGCCAAGACCGCCAGCGCGGGCGTCCTGTCCCTGCCGTCCATCCTGGTCGTCTTCGCCGTCGCCGCGGCCGTCAAGGGCGTACGCTTCGACGCCTGGCAGTGGTTCGCCCTCACCGGCGCGATCTGGGCCGGCAGCCTCGTCTTCGCCGCGCTCGGCGTGGCCATCGGCTACCTCGCCAGCGGCGACAACGTCCGCCCGATCACGATGCTCTTCTACTTCGGCCTGTCCATCCTCGGCGGCCTGTGGATGCCCACCGCGAACTTCCCCCAGTGGCTGCGCGACATCTGCGAGTGGCTGCCGACCCACGCCTACGCGGGCCTCGGCCAGGCCATCGAGCTGGGCGGTGCGCCGCACGCGAAGGACGTGGCGATCCTCGCCGTGTACTTCGTACTGTTCACCGGTGCGGCCGCCTGGCTGTACCGCAAGGACTCCCTGAAGGCATGAACCCGTGGCGCTGACGCAGGACCCCGACGGCCTGGGCCGGATCGGCCAGGCACCGGAGAGCACCACCCACAAGGTGGTGAAGAGCCTGTGGATCGGCATCTGGCTCTTCTACCTCAGCGCGCCCGTCACCGACCTCGTGCGCGGCGGACACGGCACGGCCGCCCGGCTGCTCGGCGGCCTGGGCCTGCTGGCCTTCACCGGCTGGTACCTGGTGCTCGTGTTCCGCACCGCCAAGCTGATGCCGGTCGCGCGGGTCCTGGTCTCCCTGGCGGTGCTCGCCACCCAGGCCGCGGTGCTGTCGCTGACCCTGGGCCGCGAGTGGCTGGTGCTCTTCGTGTACGTGTCCATCTCCTCCGGGGCCGCGCTGCCCGGCGAGTACTCCCGCTGGACGGTGCCGGGCGCGACCGCGCTGCTGACGGCGGTGGCGTTCTCGGTGCCGGGCGGCGACGAGTACCTGGCCGGGCTGCTGGTCCCGGCACTGATGGGCGGCTTCGCGATGGTCGGGGTCCGGGCCATGATCCGCACCACGACGGAGCTGCGCCAGGCCCGGGCCACGGTGGCGCAGCTCGCCGCCAACGAGGAACGCCTGCGGATGGCCCGCGACCTGCACGACCTGCTGGGCCACTCGCTGTCGCTGATCACCCTCAAGAGCGAGCTGGCGGGCCGCATGCTGCCCGGGCAGCCCGAGCGGGCCGCCCAGCAGGTGGCGGACATCGAGCGGGTCAGCCGGCAGGCGCTGGTCGACGTACGGGAGGCCGTGAGCGGCTACCGGCGGCCGACCCTGCCCGGCGAACTCGCCGGCGCCCGTACGGCACTGGCGGCGGCGGGCGTGACGGCGGACCTGCCGGCCGGCTTCGAGGACGGCTCGCTCCCGGAGGAGGCGGAGTCGGCGCTCGCCTGGTCGCTGCGCGAGGCGGTGACGAACGTGGTCCGGCACAGCGGGGCGCGGCGCTGCACGGTCACCCTGACCACCCGCCAGACCCTCGCGGGGGCGGTGGTCGAACTGGCGGTGTCCGACGACGGCACGGGCGGCGCCGCCGTCCCCGGCAACGGCCTGACGGGCCTGACGGAACGCCTGGATGCCGTCGGCGGCACCCTGTCGGCCGGCCCGGCGGGCCGGGCCGGCACGTCCGGCTTCCGCCTGCTGGCGCGGGTCCCCCTAGGATCCGGGTCATGACCGACGTCAGCGCCGCCCCGATCCGGATCCTCCTGGCCGAGGACCAGTCGATGGTCAGGGAGGCCCTCGCCGCCCTCCTCGGGCTGGAGCCGGACATCGAGGTCCTGGCGCAGGTGGCGCGCGGCGACGAGGTCGTGGCGGCGGCCCGGTCCCACGACGTGAACGTCGCGCTGCTGGACATCGAGATGCCGGGCATGACGGGCATCGAGGCTGCGGCCGCGCTGCGCGCCTCCCTCCCCGACCTCAGGATCGTCATCCTGACCACCTTCGGCCGCCCCGGCTACCTCCGCGGGGCGATGGAGGCGGGCGCCTCGGCCTTCCTGGTCAAGGACGCCCCGGCCGCGCAACTCGCCGATGCGGTACGCCGCGTGCTGGCGGGCGAGCGGGTCATCGACCCCACCCTCGCGGCGGCGGCCCTGGCGGAGGGCGCGAACCCGCTGACCGACCGGGAACGGGAGGTCCTGCGGGCGGCGGAGTTCGGCGCGACGAACGCGGAGCTGGCGGCCCGGCTGTGCCTCTCGCAGGGCACGGTCCGCAACTACCTGTCGACGGCGATCCAGAAACTGGCGGCCCGCAACCGCGCCGAAGCGGTCCGCACGGCCCGCGAGAAGGGCTGGCTCTAGCCCGCCCCTTTCCACGCACCGCTCGCGCGGTGCGTGGAAAGGGGGTCAGTTCAGCAGGGCGCGCGCCGAGACGGCCTCGGCGCGGATGCGGGACGCGGAGTCCGGGTCGATGGCGTCCATGACCTGCGCGTACGCCTCCAGTTCGGTCGCGCCCTCGCGGAACGCGCCCCGCTCCACCAGCAGCCGCGCCCGCTCGTACCGCAGGGCCGCCGGGTGCGACGGCAGCAGCAGCGACAGGTCCAGCGCCCACAGCGCGACCCCCGAGTGCTCCGGCCGGGAGGAGGCCCAGACCCGGATGTTGTTCAGGATCCGCAGCACGATGTCCAGGGTCCGGGCCGGGGACTTCGGGGAGGACGCCAGTTCCGCCGGGCCCGCGCCCAGCGACGCGCCGCCCGCGAAGGGGTCCACCACCACCGACTCCTCCGGGTCCCCGAAGCCCACCACGAAGTGCCCCGGCAGCCCCAGCCCGTACACCGGCGCCCCCGCCCGCCGGGCCACCTCCAGCCACACCACCGAGAGGAGGATCGGCAGGCCCCGCCGGCGCCGCAGCACCTCGTGCAGCAGCGAGGACTCCAGCCGGTCGTAGTCGGCCGGGGTGCCGTGGAAGCCCATCCGGCCCCCGAGCAGCTCCGTCACCGCCGAGGCCCACGCCCGTGCGCCCCGCAGCCCGTACGGCAGCATCCCCGCCAGCCGGTCCAGCTCGATCTCGGCCCAGTCCATGGCGCGTTCGTCCAGCTCCGGGTCCCCCTCCGCGGCCAGCAGCAGGCACAGCCGGGCCAGGTCCGGCCGCTCCGAGCGGGCTTCCGCCGCGAACTGCTCCCGCGTCGACGCGCTCACGCCGCCGCCCGGAAGTGGTGGTAGGCGTGGTGCGTGGTGAAGCCCATCCCGTCGTACAGGGCCCGGGCGGCCGGATTGTCCGCCTCCACCTGGAGCCACGCCGCCGACGCACCCTCCTCCAGCCCCCGCCGGGCCAGGGCCGTCATCACCGCCCTCGCGAGCCCGCGCCGCCGGTGCTCCGGAGCGACCGTCACCGCGGCGAAGCCGGCCCAGCGGCCGTCCACGACGAGCCGCCCGATCGCCCGGCCGCCGCCCAGCGAGGCGAACCACACCGACGGCCCCTCCACCAGCACCCTCCGGGCCGGCTCAGGGTCCCGGACCCTGCCGTAGCGGGCGAGCCACTCCTCGTCCGGCTCGCGGGTGAGCCGTACGGCGTCCACGCCGTCCGCGTCGAGGTCGCCGACCGGGGCCAGGGCCCCGATGCGCACCTGCGCCGAGACCTCGTTCACCCAGCCGCGCCGCTCCAGCTCCGCGCAGAGCAGCTCCTGCGTCCCGGCGGCGCCCGTCGCGGCCTGCACGTACGCCGGAAGGCCACGTTCCGCGTACCAGGAGGTCACCCGCTCGAGTGCTTCGCCGACGGGTATCCCGGGGTCGCCGAGGGCGAGTGCCGAGTTGGCCCGCCGGGTGAACCCCGCGGCCGCCCGCAGCGTCCACTCGCCGAGCGGCTCGCTCTCCAGCGGCTGCCAGGCCCGCGCGGTGATCCGCGCCAGCTCCTCGAAGGAGGCCGCGGGACCCCTGCGGCGGGCCGGTGCGGCGGGCACCGTCTTGCCCGCCACCAGCGAGGATTCCGCGATGTGGACGGACACGCCGTCCTTGCGTGTGATCGTCAGCACACCCCCGGTCCAGGATGTGAGAACCCCGACCGTGTCCGCGAAGGAGGGGGCTGCGCTCCCGCCCTCCTCGACCCGTCGTACAGAGACTCGTTTACCCACGTCAGCCGGGGTGATACGGATCTCCAGCAGTCCACCGGCAGTGATTTCCACAGCTCTGTCCGCCCCTCCTGTTCGGATCGTGCCCGGGAACGGAGATACTAGGTGCGGGCATCGACGACGCCGCGCTCCCGCGCGAATGGACAGCCCTACCGAGGAGGAACGAGAGCGTGACCTACGTCATCGCGGAGCCTTGTGTCGACGTCAAGGACAAGGCATGCATCGAAGAGTGCCCCGTCGACTGCATCTACGAGGGCCAGCGGTCCTTGTACATCCACCCGGACGAGTGCGTCGACTGCGGCGCGTGTGAGCCGGTCTGCCCGGTCGAGGCCATCTTCTACGAGGACGACACCCCGGAGGAGTGGAAGGACTACTACAAGGCGAACGTCGAGTTCTTCGACGAGCTCGGTTCGCCCGGTGGCGCCTCCAAGCTCGGCCTGATCGAGCGCGACCACCCCTTCGTCGCCGCGCTGCCCGCCGACATCAACGCCGGCGAGCACTGACCGTTCTCGGCAGACGCGCCTCTCGGTCCCGTACGGCCCCGCTGCCGCGCGGGACCGAGCCGTTTCTCCGTACGACACAGCCCCCGCACCTCACAGAGAGCAGAGAGCACCGTGGCCGCAGTTTCCGACCGTCTTCCCGCCTTCCCCTGGGACAAGCTGGAGCCGTACAAGGCCACGGCGGCGGCCCACGCTGACGGCATCGTCGACCTGTCGGTCGGCACCCCCGTGGACCCGGTGCCGGAGCTGATCCGGCGCGCCCTGGTCGGCGCCGCGGACTCCCCGGGCTACCCGACGGTGTGGGGGACGCCCGCGCTGCGCGACGCGATCACCGGATGGCTGCGGGGCCGGCTCGGCGCGAGCGCCGCCGGACACCGCAACGTCCTGCCGGTGGTCGGCTCCAAGGAGCTGGTGGCCTGGCTGCCGACCCAGCTGGGCCTGGGCGCCGGCGACAAGGTGGCCTACCCGCGGCTCGCCTACCCGACGTACGAGGTCGGCGCGCGGCTGTGCGGCGCCGAGCCCGTGGTCTACGACGACCCGACGGAGCTGGACCCGGCGGGCGTGAAGCTGCTGTGGCTCAACTCCCCGTCGAACCCCACCGGGAAGGTCATCCCGAAGGAAGAGCTGGTCCGGATCGTCGCCTGGGCGCGCGAGCACGGGATCCTGGTCTTCAGCGACGAGTGCTACCTGGAGCTGGGCTGGGAGGCCGAGCCCGTCTCCGTCCTGCACGACGACGTGTGCGGGGGCTCGTACGAGGGCCTCGTCGCGGTCCACTCGCTCTCCAAGCGCTCCAACCTGGCGGGCTACCGGGCCGCGTTCATCGCCGGTGACGCGGCCGTGCTCGGCGAGCTGCTGGAGATCCGCAAGCACGGCGGCATGATGACCCCCGCCCCGGTCCAGGCGGCCACGGTGGCGGCGCTCGGCGACGACGCCCACGTCGAGGAGCAGCGCGGCCGCTACGCCGCCCGCCGCGAGGCGCTGCGCACGGCCCTGGAGGCGCACGGCTTCCGGATCGAGCACAGCGAGGCCAGCCTCTACCTGTGGGCGACCCGTGACGAGCCCTGCTGGGACACCGTCGCCCACCTCGCCGAGCTCGGCATCCTGGTGGCGCCGGGCGACTTCTACGGGGAGGCCGGCGCGCGCTTCGTCCGCGTCGCCTTCACCGCCACCGACGAGCGGGTCGCGGCCGCGGTCAAGCGCCTCGGCTGAGCGCGGGGACGCCGGGAACACCCGTAGGGGGTCGGGAGCACGCGCTCCCGACCCCCTCGGCGTCCTCGCGGTGACCGGAGGCCGGTGACCGGTGGTCAGCCGCCCAGCGGCAGGCCGCCGAGGGGCAGCTGGCCCACCGGCAGCTGCTCGGCGACCGGCAGGCCGCCCAGCATCTGGCCCGCGCCGGCCGCGCCGCCCACGACGTCGGAGGCGGGACCGGCGACGGGAGCGGCGGCCGGGAGGGCCTCGGTGGCGGTGTGCGCGGCGTCGGTGGCCGCGCCGGTGTCCGGCGCGGTGAGCGTGTTCAGCTTCGGCAGGGACTCCAGGCCCACGGCGTCGGCCGCGCTGGCGGCGCCTGCCGCACCGACCACGGGAGCGGTACCGGCTGCGAGGAGAAGCGCGGCGCGGGCGATCCGACGGGTCAGGGGGAGGGTCATGATGCTCCTAAGCGGTAGCGGCTGAGTACGCCCGTACAACCGCTCCCGGGGTGGGAGGAGTTGCGGACCCCCCGGGTAAAGGATCGGTAACGCATCGTTTAATCGGCTTCCGTGACAAGAGCACCGGACCCGCTCCCACCTGCGCTTCTGTCCGTACGCGGGCCGTACGGCCGGGGAGCCCGGACACCCCTCCCGGGTGACGGACCGTACGCCTGACCGCCCCCGCCAGGGCCGCCCGGCCGTTCGGCGGGCCGCTCAGCGGGCCGGGCGCGGGCCGCTCAGTGGGCCGTGGCGCGGGCCACGAAGATCCGTACCTCGCCCGGAGCCGCGTCGTGCGGGTCCCCGGCGCCGCCCTTGCGGCCGCCCTCCCCGCCCTTGCCCCGCCACGCGCCGCCGTCCCGGCCGGCGACCCAGGAGGAGCCGTCGTACGAGACGCGGACGATCCCCAGCTCCTTCGACCGGGCCACCGCCCAGTGGGCCATCGCCCGCCCCCGCCGTGCCTCGGCCGGGCCGCCGCCCTCCTTGAGCCGCAGGCCGACCTCCGCCTCGGAGACCGTGCCGGCCGGCTTCGAGCGGCCGGCCGCCGCGCCCGCCCGGCCCGCGCCCAGCGCCTCCCGGGCCTCCTTGCCGAAGGCCCGCGCGAGCTCCGCCCGCACCTTCTCCGGGTCGCCCGGCGCGGGCGCCGGGCCCGAGCAGGCCAGCGAGGCCGGGATGCCGTTCTCGCCGAAGGCGGCCGTCAGGACCGCCGCGTCCGGCTCGTGCTTCGCGTACGCCTGCGGGAAGCCGCTGAGCTGCACCTTCTGCGCCGCCACCGTCAGCGGCAGCCGGGTGTAGCCCTTGATCTCCGCGAGCCGGTCGTAGAAGATCCCCGCCGAGTACACCGGGTCCATGATCTGCTGCGGCGTCCCCCAGCCCTGCGAGGGCCGCTGCTGGAAGAGCCCCAGCGAATCCCGGTCCCCGTGGTCGAGGTTGCGCAGCGCCGACTCCTGCATCGCCGTCGCCAGCGCGATGGTCACCGCGCGGTCCGGCAGCCCCTTGGAGATGCCGACCGCCGCTATCGTCGCCGCGTTCGCCGCCTGCTCATGGGTCATCTCGTACGTCTGGACGGTCCCCGCACCCGCGGTGCCCGCCCCGGTGGCCGAAGCCGTGCAGTAGGCGGGACCGCTGTTGGAGGCGCGCTGCACGAGGAAGTACCCGATCACCGCGAGCAGGACGGCCAGGCCCACGGCCTTGCGGAACGGCCGGCGGCGGCGGGGGCGGGGGCGATCGGTCTCGGACACGCGGCCCACCGTACTTGAGGCCGATATACCGTCCACCGGCCGGACGCTCCAGCTTCCCGCCCATCCCGGGGCGTTAGGGTCAGTTCCATGCCCGAATCCGAGCTGGACCTCACCCTGGACGCTGCCGAGCTGACCGCCCGGCTCGTCGACATCCCCTCCGTGAGCGGCGACGAGAAGGTGATCGCCGACCTCGTGGAAGACGCGCTGCGCGCCCTCCCGCACCTGACCGTCGACCGCCTCGGCAACAACGTCGTCGCCCGTACGCACCTCGGCCGCGCCGAGCGCGTCGTCCTCGCCGGCCACCTCGACACCGTGCCGATCGCCGACAACGTCCCGTCCCGCCTGGACGAGAACGACGTCCTGTGGGGCTGCGGCACGACGGACATGAAGTCCGGGGTCGCCGTGCAGCTGAGGATCGCGGCGACCGTCCCCGAGCCGAACCGCGACCTCACCTTCGTCTTCTACGACCAGGAAGAGGTCGCCGCCGACCTCAACGGCCTCGGCAAGGTCGCGGCGGCCCACCCCGACTGGCTGACCGGCGACTTCGCCGTGCTGCTCGAGCCCTCCAACGCCGAGGTCGAGGGCGGCTGCCAGGGCACCCTGCGCGTGCTGCTGCGCACCGAGGGCGAGCGCGCCCACTCCGCGCGCAGCTGGATGGGTTCCAACGCCATCCACTCCGCGAGCCCGATCCTGGCGAAGCTGGCCGCGTACGAGCCCCGCAAGCCGGTCATCGACGGCCTGGAGTACCACGAGGGCCTCAACGCCGTCCGCATCGAGGGCGGCGTCGCCAACAACGTCATCCCGGACGCCTGCACGGTGACCGTGAACTTCCGCTACGCCCCCGACCGCAGCGAGGCCGACGCGCTGGCCCACGTACGGGAGGTCTTCGCGGACTGCGGCGTCGCCGAGTTCGTGGTCGACGACTCCTCGGGCGGCGCCCTGCCGGGCCTGTCCCACCCGGCGGCGGCGGCCTTCATGGAAGCGGTCGGCGGCCGGCCGATGCCCAAGTTCGGCTGGACGGACGTCTCCCGCTTCAGCGCGCTCGGCGTCCCCGCGGTCAACTACGGCCCGGGCGACGCGCTGCTGGCTCACAAGGTCGACGAGCGCGTCGAGACGAAGGCGATCCTGCACTGCGAGGAACGACTCCGCGCCTGGCTGACCTCGTAAATTCCCCTTCCGGCCACCTTCGTGCGCCTACCCTGATCCAACGATCAGCAGGAGGGAGCACATCATGGGCAACCCCGGCAATCCCGACAGGTCTGCACGTCGTCGGCCCGAGGAACAACAGCTCGGGCCGGTGCTGCGCAGGCGGGGCCAGGTGCAGGCCGGCAGTACGACGGACCAGCGGCTGCTGGACTCGGCCGGACCCTCCGAGTGGGTGCACACCGATCCCTGGCGGGTCCTGCGCATCCAGTCGGAGTTCATCGAGGGCTTCGGCACGCTGGCGGAGCTGCCGCCCGCGATCAGCGTGTTCGGCTCGGCCCGCACGCCGGCCGACTCACCCGAGTACGAAGCCGGCGTGCGGATCGGCAGCGCGCTCGTCGACGCCGGCTTCGCCGTCATCACCGGCGGCGGCCCGGGCGCGATGGAGGCGGCCAACAAGGGCGCCCGCGAGGCGAACGGCATCTCCGTCGGCCTGGGCATCGAGCTGCCCTTCGAGCAGGGGCTCAACCAGCACGTCGACCTCGGGCTGAACTTCCGGTACTTCTTCGTCCGCAAGACGATGTTCGTGAAGTACAGCCAGGGGTTCGTGGTGCTGCCGGGCGGACTGGGCACCCTGGACGAGATGTTCGAGGCGCTGACCCTGGTCCAGACGCAGAAGATCACCAGGTTCCCCATCGTGCTCTTCGGCACGGAGTACTGGGGCGGGCTGATCGACTGGCTGCGCAACACGGTCATCGCCCAGGGCAAGGCCTCGGAGAAGGACCTCTACCTCTTCCACGTCACGGACGACGTCGACGAGGCCATCGCGCTGGTGACCAAGGAAGTCGGCAAGTAGCGGCTCGGTCCGCGCCGCCCGGGCCCCGGGCGGCGCGGCCCTCAGGCGAGTCCGCGGCGGGCCACGGCCGGCGGGCGGTGGCCCTGGATCGAGCGGACCATGTCCAGGACCTGCTTGGTCTCCGCGACCTCGTGGACGCGGTAGACCTGCGCGCCGAGCCACGCCGAGACGGCGGTGGTCGCCAGGGTGCCCAGCAGGCGCTCCTTGACCGGCCTGTCGAGGGTCTCGCCGACGAAGTCCTTGTTGGACAGGGAGACCAGCACCGGCCAACCGGTTTCGGTCATCTCCGCGAGGCGGCGGGTGGCCTCCAGTGAATGCCGGGTGTTCTTCCCGAAGTCGTGGCCCGGATCGATCATGATCGATTCCCGGGGCACGCCGAGGGCCGCGGCCCGCTCCGCGAGCCCGACCGTGACGCGCAGGATGTCCTCCATCACGTCCTCGTACGAGGTCCGGTGCGGCCGCGTGCGCGGCTCGACCCCGCCGGCGTGGGTGCAGACGATCCCCGCACCGTGGCGCGCGGCGACCTCCGCCAGCTGCGGGTCCACCCCGCCCCACGCGTCGTTCAGCAGGTCCGCCCCCGCCTGGCAGACGGCCTCGCCGACCTCGTGCCGCCAGGTGTCGACGCTGATCACCACGTCCGGGTGGCGGCGGCGCACCTCCGCCACGAAGCCGACCGTGCGCCGGACCTCCTCGGCCGCGTCCACGTGCTCGCCCGGGCCCGCCTTGACCCCGCCGATGTCGATGATCGCCGCGCCCTCGGCCACCGCCCGCTCCACCCGGTCGAGGGCGGGCTCGTCGCGGAAGGTCGCGCCCTGGTCGTAGAAGGAGTCCGGGGTGCGGTTGACGATGGCCATGATCACCGGCTCGTGGGTGTCGAACTCGCGCCTGCCCAGTCGCAGCATCCTGCTCTTTCCTCCTTCGGCGACCCTCGCGCCTCGTCTGCGACCTTAACCTGGTGGCCGGAGTCTCTCAGGGGAGTTGATCGTGTTCTGGTTCTTGCTGATCGCGCTGGTCGTGGTCGTGGCCGCGGTCACCCTCGCGGTGATCGGCTCGGGCGCGGAGGCCGTGCTGCCGGAAGCCGAGCCGGACCGGGTGGCCGACGCGCTGCCGGAGAGCCGGCCGGTGGTACGGGCCGACATCGACGCCCTGCGGCTGCCGGTCGCGCCGCGCGGCTACCGGATGGCCGAGGTGGACGACGTACTGGACCGGCTCGCGGCCGAGCTGGCCGAGCGGGACGCGCGGATCGCGGAGCTGACGGCGGCGCGGAACCCGGCCCCGGCGGAGCGGGTCGACCTCACCAAGGACGAGCGGTGAGCGGCGCCGGGCTGCTGGCGGGCCCGGACGGCGGGCTGCGCTGCCCGTGGGGGCTGTCCACGGCGGACTACGTCGTCTACCACGACACCGAATGGGGCAGGCCCGTCCACGGCGACGACGCGCTGTACGAGCGGCTGTGCCTGGAGGCGTTCCAGTCCGGGCTGTCCTGGCTGACGATCCTGCGCAGGCGCGAGGGGTTCCGCAAGGCCTTCGCGGACTTCGAGATCGCCGCCGTCGCCCGGTTCGGCCCGGCCGACGCCGAGCGGCTGCTGGCCGACGAGGGGATCATCCGCAACCGGGCCAAGATCGAGGCCACCCTCGCCAACGCGAAGGTGCTGGCCGGCTGGCGGCCGGGGGAGCTGGACGAGCTGATCTGGTCCCACGCCCCCGAGGAGCCGGGCCGGGCCCCGAGGAGCACCGCCGACGTGCCGGCGGTGACCCCGGAGTCCACGGCCCTGGCCAAGGCCTTGCGGAAGGCAGGCATCCGCTTCGTCGGGCCGACCACGGCCTACGCCCTGATGCAGGCCTGCGGCCTCGTCAACGACCACCTCGCGGGCTGCGTCTCCCGCGAGGGGTGAGGCGTCAGCGGCCGAGGTACTGCGGCGGCTGCTTCGAGAGGAAGGCCTGGACGGCGATGGAGTGGTCCTCGGAGGCCCCCGCGCGGGTCTGCAGGACGTCCTCGCGCTCCAGGGCGTCGGAGAGGGAGTGGGAGGCCCCGTACGCGAGGGACTCCTTCAGCGCCGCGTAGGCCACCGTCGGGCCCGAGGCGAGGGTACGGGCCACCGCCTCGGCCTCGGCGTGCAGCGAGTCCGAGGGGACCAGGCGGTTCGCGATGCCCAGCTCCCAGGCTTCCTGCGCCTTGACGGAGCGGGGGAACAGCAGCAGGTCGGAGGCGCGCGAGGCACCGATCAGGCGGGGCAGGGTCCAGGACACCCCGGAGTCGGCGGTCAGGGCGACCCCGGCGAAGGAGGTGTTGAAGGAGGCCGTGTCGGCGACGACGCGGAAGTCCGCCGCCAGGGCGAAACCGAAGCCGGCCCCGGCCGCGACGCCGTTGACCCCGGCCACCACCGGCTTGGGCATCTCCGTCAGCGCCCGCACGATGGGGTTGTAGTGCTCGGAGACCGTGCTCATCGTGAGCCGGGATCCGCTCTCGCGGTCCGCCGCCAGGTTCCCGACGTGCTCCCTGAGGTCCTGGCCCACGCAGAAGGCCCGGTTCCCGGCGGCGGTGAGCAGGACCGCCCGTACGGCGGTGTCGGCGGCCGCCGCCCGGACCGCGTCGCGCAGGGCGACCTTGGCCTCCGTGTTCATGGCGTTCATGGCGTCGGGCCGGTTGATGGTGATGGTCGCGAGCCCGTCGCTCACTTCGTAGAGCACGCTGTCGGCCATGGCGGGGGTCCCCCTTCGTCGCGGGCTTGGCTACCGGCCGGTACCGGCCGGTGCAAGGGCCAGCATGGCGGACGGGACCGGGGGCGGTCATGTGATGTGCGTCCTACAAAGCGGAGCCCTTCCCCCGGGGGCAGCTGCGAAGTATCGCAGGCGGATCCCCGAAATGAGTGGTTTTGGCCGAGCGCGTTGCGCAAGCGTTCCCCGCTGATGTTGGTCATCGGGTCCTGACATGCGGGATAATGGCTGGGAAGCAATGTGTTCGATGCCGGGTACTAGGCGCCTGAACGGGGCCGTCGGCTGACGATGAGCTGGTTTCAGGAAGGGGAACGAGCATGGCGGCCATGAAGCCGCGGACGGGCGACGGCCCGCTCGAGGTCACCAAGGAGGGGCGAGGCATCGTCATGCGCGTACCGCTCGAGGGCGGCGGTCGGCTTGTCGTCGAGCTGACGCCGGACGAGGCGGACGCCCTGGGTGACGCCCTGAAGAAGGTCGTCGGCTGAGCCTCGGCCCCACCAGATCTTCACCCCGCCCCCGCCGCCACCGCGGCGGGGGCGGCGTTGTTTCGCGCCTGCCCCGGCCCCGGCGGCCATCCGGCTCCGGTACGGCCCGGGCCGCGGTTTTTGCACGCCGAGGCTAGCGCCGCACCGCGCACAGCAGCCCGTCGCCCACCGGGAGGAGGGCGGACTCCAGGGCCGGGCTCTCGCGGACGCTGCGCAGCAGTTCGCGGACCCGCAGGACCTCCGCCTGCTGGGCGGTGGAGTCGACGGTGCGGCCGTCCGTGAAGACCCCCTCGAAGCACACCAGCCCCCCGGGTCGCAGCAGCCGCAACGATTCGGCGAGGTAGTCCAGCGACTCGGTCGGATCGCCGTCGCAGAAGACCAGGTCGTACCCGCCGTCCGCGAGCCGCGGGAGCACGTCCAGCGCCCGGCCGGGGATGAAGCGCGCCCGGTTGCCCGCGAAGCCGGCCGCGCGGAAGGCCTGGCGGGCGAAGGCCTGCCGGTCCGGCTCGGGGTCCACGGTGGTCAGTACCCCGTCCGGCCGCATCCCGTGCAGCAGGTGGATCCCCGAGACGCCGGTCCCGGTGCCGATCTCGGCGACGGCCTTGGCGTCCGCGGTGGCGGCGAGCAGGCGCAGCGCGGCCCCGGTGCCGGGGGACACGGACCGCAGGCCCGCTTCCCTGGACCGGTCTCGGGCCCATCGCAGAGCGTCGTCCTCGGCGACAAACGCGTCGGCGAACGCCCAGCTCGTCTGCCGGTTGCCGCTAATGACCCTCTCCTGTCCCCATAGTTGGCGCAACGGTGACTGTATCCGCTGACGTCGGGAACCCGCAGATGGGACCGGGCGTTGGGAGGGTGAGAGGCGGGATAGAGGGGACGGCTGCGGGCAGATCGGCGGTCCGGACCCCCAGGCCCGTGCAAAGTTACTGCAAAAAAGCTTATCCAGAGCTGACGGGAGGGGTGGCTATGGTAGGGACTCCGCTGGACACCACCAGAGCCGACAGGGGAGGTGCGGCTGCGCCTGTGGATCGTGGCGGCGTCCTCAGACGTCTCTTCTGGTCGGCGGGTGAGCCGAAATCCGTGACCTACACCGCTGACCGTTTCCACACCGCCCACAACGCCCACACCGCGACCACCGCGACCACCGCGACCTTTGCCGCCGATGCGGGCTCCCCGGCGTGGACCCCTCCCACCTGGGAGGAGATCGTCAGCACGCACAGCGCGCGGGTGTACCGCCTCGCCTACCGCCTGACGGGCAACCAGCACGACGCGGAGGACCTGACCCAGGAGGTCTTCGTCCGCGTCTTCCGCTCGCTGTCCACCTACACGCCGGGCACCTTCGAGGGCTGGCTGCACCGCATCACCACCAACCTGTTCCTGGACATGGTGCGCCGCAAGCAGCGCATCCGCTTCGACGCGCTCGGCGACGACGCCGCCGAGCGGCTGCCGAGCCGTGAACCGTCCCCCCAGCAGGTCCTGCACGACACGCACTTCGACGCCGACGTGCAGCAGGCGCTGGACACCCTGGCGCCCGAGTTCCGTGCGGCCGTGGTGCTCTGCGACATCGAGGGCCTGTCGTACGAGGAGATCGCCGCGACCCTCGGCGTGAAGCTCGGCACCGTCCGCAGCCGGATCCACCGGGGCCGCTCGCACCTGCGCAAGGCGCTCAAGCATCGCTCTCCCGCCGCCCGCGCCGAACAGCGCGCGCTCGCGGGCGTGGCGGTGGGTGCGCCGGGCACCGGGGGAGAGGGCGGCCCCGAGTGAGCGGAGCCAGTCCTTCCCCCGCGGAGCAGCACCTGGGCGACCGGCTCGCCGCCCTGGTGGACGGGGAACTGAAGCACGACGCGCGCGAGCGGGTGCTGGCGCACCTGGCGACCTGCCCCAAGTGCAAGGCCGAGGCCGATGCGCAGCGCCGGCTGAAGACGATGTTCGTGGAGAGCGCCCCGCCGCCGCTGTCCGCCGGGCTGCTGGCCCGGCTCCAGGGGCTGCCGGGGGCGGGTCCCGAGGGACCTGCCGGGCCGGGCGGCGGACCGGGGGCTCCGCTCGCGCCCCCGGCTCCGGGCGCCGACCCCTTCTCCTCGTTCCGGTACGCGCCCGCGGCCGCCCCGCGGGAGGGTTTCCGTATCCATGAGGTGGGCCGTCCCAGACGCCGGTTCGCCTTCGTGGCGGCGGGAGCCGTGTCGCTGGCCGCGATCGCGCTCGGCGGCTCGCTGCCGCTGGACGGGATCGAGCCGAACGCGCGAGGCGATGCGCCGGCCACCCGGCCCGGATCCGCCGTGCCGCTGACCGACGCCTTCGTCCGCGACCGGGAGCCGACCCCGGGCGTGCCGGCCGGCCCGGTCCCGGTGGGGCAGTTGCCGACGGCCGCCTCCTCGGCCCCGGCGACGGCGCAGCCGGTCTCGCTCTCCCGCTGACCCGGGCCCCGAGGGGCCCGGGCACCTGGTTGAATCTGCGGCACACGCGCCGCCCCGCGGTGCGCCAGGCCCAGCGGGGGAGCGCCCATGTCCGACAGTCAGCACAACGGTCCGGCTCCGCGGTGGTGGAGCCGGCCCGCCGGCACCCCGGAGACGGCGGCCGCGGAGCCCGGAGAGGTTCCTGCGGCCCCCGCCCCCGACTCCGGATCCGCCTCCGCGACTTCCCAGGCCGGCCCGCGCTACGACCCCTGGTCCGCCGCCCCGCTCCAGGTCGTGGACCACGGCAGGGCGCGCGGAGGCCCGGCCCTGTGGCAGCTGGCGGTCCTCGGCGCCGTGATCGCCCTCCTCGCGGGCTGCGCCGGCGGCTACCTCGGCATCCTCGCCGAGCGGCGCACCGGCACCCGCCTGGAGCTCCCGCAGGCCGCCGCCGACGACAAGGGCCGGGCCCCCGACAGCGTGGCCGGCATCGCGGCGACCGCACTGCCCGGCGTGGTCACCCTGCACGTCAGCGGGGGCGGCGGCAGTGGTACCGGAACCGGCTTCGTCCTGGACGGGCAGGGCCACATCCTGACGAACAACCACGTCGTCGCCGACGCCCGGGACATAACGGTCACCTTCAGCACCGGCGAGAGCGTCTCCGCCGAGCTGGTCGGCCGCGACGGCGGCTACGACCTGGCCGTGGTGAAGGTCAACGGCGTCCGCGGCCTGCGCCCGCTGGCGCTCGGCAACTCCGAGAACGTCCGGGTCGGCGACCCGGTGGTGGCCATCGGCGCCCCCTTCGACCTCTCCAACACCGTCACCTCGGGCATCATCAGCGCCACCGGCCGCCCCATCACCGCCGGCGGCGAGAAGCGCGACGGCAGCGACATCAGCTACGTCGACGCCCTCCAGACCGACGCCCCCATCAACCCCGGCAACTCCGGCGGCCCGCTCCTCGACGCCCGCGCCCACGTGATCGGCATCAACAGCGCCATCCGCGGAGCCGACAAGGGCGAGGACGGCGACGACCCCACCCGCCAGAGCGGCAGCATCGGTCTCGGCTTCGCCATCCCCGTCAACCAGGGCAAGCGCGTCGCCGAGGAACTCATCCGCACCGGCCGCGCCACCCACCCCGTCATCGGCGTCACCCTGGACATGGAGTACAACGGCGACGGAGCCAGGGTCGACGCCAAGGGCGAGGGCGGCAAGCCCTCCGTGGTGGCCGACGGGCCCGGCGCCCGCGCCGGGATCAGGCCGGGCGACGTGATCACGAAGGTGGACGGCGTACGCGTGCACGGGGGCGACGAGCTGATCATCAAGATCAGGGCCCACCGGCCCGGCGACCGCCTGGGCCTGACCGTGCTGCGCGACGGCAAGGAGCGCACGCTGGACGTCGTCCTCGGCTCGGCGAGCGGCTCCTGAGACGGGCCGTCCCCACACGAATACCGGATGACGCCCGGGTGAATCCGTGAACGGTCCCGCACCGGCGTAGGGGCGGGCAAGGAACGCCGGGTACCGTTGACCGGGCCGGAAGTGGAGAGAGCCGAGGAGCGGCAAGGTGTTCAACGACATAGGCGCACTCGAGCTGGTCACGATCGTGGTGCTCGCCATCCTCGTCTTCGGCCCGGACAAGCTGCCGAAGGTGATCCAGGACGTCTCGGGCTTCATCCGCAAGATCCGTGCGTTCTCGGACAGCGCCAAGCAGGACATCCGCTCGGAACTGGGCCCCGAGTTCAAGGACTTCGAGTTCGAGGACCTGAACCCGAAGACCTTCATCCGCAAGCAGCTGACCGAGAACGAGGACCTCCAGGAGCTCCGCACCAGCTTCGACCTCCGCAAGGAGCTGAACGAGGTCACCGACGCGGTCAACAGCCGGGAGGGCGGACCGGCCCCGGCCTCCGCCACGCCGTCCGCCACGCCCGCCGCCGGGACCGGTCCGGACCTGCTGAAGAAGCCCGCCGCACCGGCCCAGGAGGCGCGTACGCCCTTCGACGCCGACGCCACCTGAGCCGCAGCCTGCCCCTCGATCCCGGGCCGGATGGCTATCCTCCATCTGTCCGGACCCAGGCCGCCCGCGGAGGGGTCCCCCAGCGCAGCGCGGGGGAGGGCCGTTCCGGACCCCACGGAACGAGAGGCCGCCCATGGAGACGACGAGCACCGGCCGCGTAGGCGTACGCCCTGCCGAAGCCCCTGAAGACGCACCGCCACCCGGGCTGACCGAGCCCCCGGACCATACCGCCGAGGCCGCCCCCGGCCAGGCCCCCGAGACCGCCGCGCCCGTCCCGTCGGCCCGCCGGGGGGCGGCGGGATACCTGAAGGCCGACTTCCCCTGGTACGGGCTGGACGGGGCCTTCACCGGCCCCCGCTGGCTCATGCAGGTCGGCACCGGCGCCGACGGCACCGTCCAGCACGGCTCCACCGGCCACGGCGACGAGCCCTCCGCCCGGGGCGAGATCGCCACCGGCGAGAAGGACCGCTTCGCGGTGGTGATCACCGTCGCCGGAAACCCGCTGCGCCGCAGCGCTGACGGGACCGGCGTCCTGGAGGCCACCTCGGTCGCCTCGGCGGCCTGGCTGGCCGGCTCGGGGCTGCTGACCTACAGCTGGCCGCCGCAGATGGACCACACCCGGCGCGACGACTGGCTGGACCAGCAGACCGAGGCCGCCTGGGAACTCGCCGACGACCTCGCGGGGCCGGACTGGTCGACGCTGTCGCTGCCGGTGGACGGGGAGCCGACGCCGTTCCACTACCGGGAGTCGGAGTTCGGGTGGGTGCTCGCCGGATCCACCGCCAGCGGGGTGCACCTCGGGGCGTACGGGCGGGGGATGAGCGCCTACGGGCTCGGGTTCTCCGCGATCGCCGACCTGGCGGCGTACGAGTAGACCGGGCCCGGGGACGGGAAAGGGGGCACCGCCGGCCCGGCGGTGCCCCCTCCCGAGCGGGCGGCCGGGCCGCCCGCGTCCTCGCGTCAGAACTTGTTGCGCGGGGTGATCCCCAGGGACATGCCCGACAGGCCGCGCGCGCGGCCGCCCAGCTTGCCCGCGATCGCGCGCAGCGCCGCGCCCGCCGGGGAGTCCGGGTCGGACAGGACGACCGGCTTGCCGTCGTCGCCGCCCTCGCGCAGCCGCACGTCGATCGGGATCGAGCCGAGCACCGGCACCGTCGCGCCGACCGTCTTGGTCAGGCCGTCGGCGACCTTCTGGCCGCCGCCCGAACCGAACACGTCCACCATCTCGTCGCAGTGCGGGCAGGGCAGGCCCGACATGTTCTCCACGACGCCCACGATCTTCTGGTGGGTCTGCACCGCGATCGAACCGGCCCGCTCCGCGACCTCCGCGGCGGCCTGCTGCGGGGTGGTCACCACGAGGATCTCGGCGTTCGGCACCAGCTGCGCCACGGAGATCGCGATGTCGCCCGTACCCGGGGGCAGGTCCAGCAGCAGCACGTCCAGGTCACCCCAGAACACGTCGGCCAGGAACTGCTGGAGCGCCCGGTGCAGCATCGGGCCGCGCCACACCACCGGGGCGTTGCCCGGGGTGAACATGCCGATGGAGATGACCTTCACGCCGTTCGCGGAGGGCGGCATGATCATGTTCTCGACCTGGGTGGGCTTGCCGTCCACGCCGAGCATCCGCGGCACGCTGTGGCCGTAGATGTCCGCGTCGACCACGCCGACCTTCAGGCCGTCGGCGGCCATCGCCGCGGCCAGGTTGACCGTGACGGAGGACTTGCCGACGCCGCCCTTGCCGGAGGCGACCGCGTAGACGCGGGTCAGCGAACCCGGCTTCGCGAAGGGCACCTCGCGCTCGGCGGTGCCGCCGCGCAGCGTCGCCGCCAGCTCCTTGCGCTGCTCGTCGCTCATCACGTCGAGGGTGACGGCGACGGAGCCGACGCCCGCGACCTTCTCGACGGCCTCGGTGACGTTCTTGGTGATGGTCTCGCGCATGGGACAGCCCGACACCGTCAGGTAGACCGTGACGGCGACGGCGCCGCCCTCGCCGATCTCCACCGATTTGACCATGCCGAGCTCGGTGATCGGCCGGTGGATCTCGGGGTCGTTGACCGTCGCCAGCGCGTCCAGGATCGCGTCCTGCTCCGGCACGGCGGCGGAGGGTGTCTCGGTAGCCATGCCCCCGATGGTACGGCTCGGCAGCAGGGCTCAGGTAAGCCGATCAGCGGTCGCCTTCGTCACTTTCACCGGGGAACAGCCGCCGCTCGTCCATCTCCTTGATCAGGTCCTGGAACTCCGATCGGATCCAGTCGCGGGTGGCGACCTCGCCCAGACCCATCCGCAGCGCCGCGATCTCCCGCGTCAGGTACTCCGTGTCGGCGATGGAGCGCTCGTTCTGCTTGCGGTCCTGCTCCAGGTTCACCCGGTCCCGGTCGTCCTGCCGGTTCTGCGCGAGCAGGATCAGCGGGGCCGCGTACGAGGCCTGGAGGGACAGCATCAGCGTCAGGAAGATGAACGGGTACCGGTCGAAGCGCAGGTGGTCGGGCGCGAAGATGTTCCACAGCACCCACAGCACGATGACCAGGGTCATCCAGACGATGAACCGGCCCGTGCCGAGGAACCGGGCGACCCGCTCCGACAGCCGCCCGAAGGCCTCCGGGTCGTACTCGGGCAGCAGCCTGCGGCGCGCCGGCCGCGGCTGGTCGAGCCGTACGCGCGAACGCGTCAGCGCGCTCGCGCCCGCCGGGGCGGCACCCCGCCCCCGTTCGGCGGAACGGTCCGTCCGCTCGTTGCGCAGCCGCTCCGCCGCCTCCTCCAGCCGCTCCGACAGACCCTCCCGGGCCTGCTCGCGCCGCTCCCGGCGCCGTTCGCGCGCCGCATCGCCGCGCCCGCGCTCAGTGCCCACGCAGGGCCTCCTCGGAGTGGAAGTCCGTCTCCCGCCAGTCGTCGGGCAGCAGGTGGTCCAGGACGTCGTCGACGGTGACCGCGCCCAGCAGCGAGCCGCTCTCGTCGACGACGGGCGCCGCGACCATGTTGTACGCGGCCAGGTAGCTCGTCACCGCGGGCAGCGAGGCGTCCGGCCGCAACGGCGGCAGGTCCGCGTCCACCAGCGAGCTGACCAGGGTGAACGGGGGGTCGCGCAGCAGCCGCTGGAAGTGCACCGTCCCCAGGTACTTGCCCGTCGGCGTCTCGTCCGGCGGCCGGCAGACGTAGACCTGCGCCGCCAGCGCCGGCGACAGGTCCGACTTGCGCACCCGGGCCAGCGCGTCGGCGACGGTGGCGTCCGGGCGCAGCACGATCGGCTCGGTGGTCATCAGACCGCCCGCGGTGTTCTCCTCGTACGACAGCAGGCGCCGCACGTCGGCCGCGTCGTCCGGCTGCATCAGCGTCAGCAGCCGCTCCTTCTCCTCCTCCGGCAGCTCGGAGAGCAGGTCGGCCGCGTCGTCCGGGTCCATCGCCTCCAGGACGTCGGCGGCGCGCTCCTCCTTGAGCTTGCCGAGGATCTCCACCTGGTCGTCCTCGGGCAGCTCCTCCAGGACGTCCGCGAGCCGGTCGTCGTCGAGGGCGTTGGCCACCTCGGCGCGCCGCTTCGGCGTCAGGTGGTGCAGGACGTTCGCCAGGTCCGCCGGGCGCATCTGTTCGAAGGTCGCGACCAGGTTCTCGGCGCCCTGGCCCTCCTCCTCCAGGGAGAAGCCGGTGACCGCCGACCACTCCACGGTCAGCGTCTCGCCGCGCCGCCGCAGCGCGCCGCCCTTGCCCTTGCGTACGAAGATCCGGTCGATCTCCCAGTCGCGGCGGGCCGGCAGCTGCTGGATGGCCACGTCCAGGACGGTGACCTCCTCGCCGGTGGCGCCCAGGCGCACCCGCCGGTCCAGCAGTTCGCCGAGGACGAGCCGCTCGGTGGGGCGCTGCTCGAAGCGCCGCATGTTGACGACGCCGGTGGTGATGACCTGGCCGGACTCCACGCCCGTCACCCGGGTCATGGGCAGGAAGATCCGGCGCCGGCTGACCACCTCGACCACCAGGCCCAGCAGCCGCGGCGGGCGGCCGCCGACCCGCAGCATCGCGACGAGGTCGCGGACCCGGCCGACCTGGTCGCCGTTGGGGTCGAAGACGGGCACACCCGACAGATGTGAGACGAAGATCCGCGGGGCGCCTGCAACCATCCGTGCGCCTCCTAGAGCGTCCGTCAACCGTCATGCCGTGCCTCAGGCTAGCCCGTGACGGCGGAAGGCGTCCTGGTGGGGCCGTCCGCCCGGGGTGTGTCCGGGGGTCCGCCGGGGCCCGACCCACGGGCGGGTACGCTGCCTGCTGCCCGCAGACCCCCGACGAGAGGCATCCGCCCGTGACCGCCCACACCCCCGCAGTACGGCTGCGACGGGCAGCCTTCATCGGCGCCCTGTGCGCGGGCCTCGCCGTCGCCGGGACGGGCTGCGCGGAGAAGACGGACCCGGACAAGGGCACCAACGGGGTCGGCAAGCTCGGCGCCGACAAGATCGAGGGCCAGGCGAAGGCGGCCGCCACCGCGGCGAACTCCGTCCACCTCTCCGGCACGCTCGTCACCGGCGGCAAGACCTTCACCCTCGACATGCGGCTGAAGGCGGACGGCGGCTCCGGCGAGGTGAAGTCGGCGCAGGACACCTTCCAGCTGCTGCGGGTCGGCGAGCAGCTCTACCTGAAGGCCAGCGCCGCCTTCTGGGGGAAGTCCGACTCCGCCGGCAAGCTCGGTGACAAGTACGTCAAGGTGCCCGAGGGGGACCCCTCCTACAAGCAGTTCCGCGGGTTCACCGACATGCACGTCCTGCTGGACGGGCTGCTCGGCCTCCAGGGCAAGCTCAGCAAGGGCGCCTACACCACGGTCGGGCACACCCGGGCGGTGCCGGTCTCGGCGGACGCGGGCAAGGGCGGCAAGCTGACGGTGTCCCTGGAGGGGACCCCGTACCCGCTGCTGATGGAACGCGCGGGCGGCGCGGGCCGCGTGGAGCTGTCCGAGTGGGGCAAGCCCTTCCCGCTGGAGGCACCCGCGCAGGACCAGACCGTGGACTACGGCAGCCAGCTGCCCAGCACCAAGGACGGCAAGGGCGCCGGCCCCTCCGCCGGCCCGGCCCCCTCGAAGTCCTCCGGCCAGGGCTCCGACCCGGCCACGGGCTGACCGTACGGGCCCGGTCTCAGCCCTTCGCCCTCTTCCGCTTCAGCAGCAGCTTCGGCAGGGCCGCCGGCACCGGCCGGCGGGTGACGGCCGGGGAGCCCAGGGGCTGCGCGGCCAGCGAACCGGACGGCAGCTGCCCGGCCACCGCCACCGGCTCCAGCCGCAGCAGCCGGCACTCCCGGGCCCAGCGCCGCGGCATCTCCTCCGAGTCGGGCGCGTTCAGCCGCTTGCCCTTCAGCTCGGACACGGCGGCCTCCCACGGCTCACTGCCGGGCACGAGTTCCCGTACGGCCGCGGTCCACGCCACGAGACGGCCGCCCTTGTCCTTGCTGCGTACGGTCACCTCCGCCGAGGAGCCGTCGGGGAGCCCGGGGAAGGGCTGCTCGCCCGGCCCGTCGCCGAGTACGTGCGCGGCGCCGTCCACCCAGGCGTGCCACAGGGCCCGGTCGGCACCGCTGCCGCGGACCCAGATCAGGCCGGACTTCTTGGAGGCCTCCTCGACGAGGGCCAGGTCGAGTGCGCTGAGAGTCATGCGCACAGGGTAGGCGGTGGCCGCCCGCAGACGGCGCCCGGCCGCTACAGCCAGCCGTTGCGGCGCAGGGTCCGGTGGATGGCGAAGCAGCTCCCGACGATGGCGGCCATCACCAGCGGATAGCCGTAGCGCCAGTGCAGCTCCGGCATGTGCTCGAAGTTCATCCCGTACACGCCGCAGATCATCGTGGGCACGGCGATGATCGCCGCCCAGGAGGTGATCTTGCGCATGTCCTCGTTCTGCGCGACCGAGGCCTGGGCCAGGTTCGCCTGGAGGATGGAGTTCAGCAGCTCGTCGAAGCCGATGACCTGCTCGTGCACCCGGGCGAGGTGGTCGGCGACGTCCCGGAAGTACTTCTGGATGTCGGGGTCCACCAGCCGCATGGGCCGCTCGCTCAGCAGCTCCATCGGCCGCAGCAGCGGCGAGACCGCCCGCTTGAACTCCAGCACCTCGCGCTTGAGCTGGTAGATGCGGCCCGCGTCACCGCCCCGGGCGACCCCCTTGGCGGGAGCGGCGAACACCGCGCTCTCCACCTCGTCGATGTCGTCCTGCACGGCCGCCGCGACCGCGATGTAACCGTCGACCACGTGGTCGGCGATGGAGTGCAGCACCGCCGAGGGGCCCCGCGAGAGCAGCTCCGGGTCGTCCTGGAGGCGGTGGCGCAGGCTCCGCAGCGAGCCCTGGCCGCCGTGCCGGACGGTGATGACGAAGTCGGGGCCCGTGAAGCACATGACCTCACCGGTCTCCACCACCTCGCTGGTGGCGGTCAGTTCGGCGTGCTCGACGTAGTGGATCGTCTTGAAGACGGTGAAGAGGGTCTCGTCGTAGCGCTCCAGCTTCGGCCGCTGGTGCGCGTGCACCGCGTCCTCCACGGCGAGGGGGTGCAGACCGAAGGTGGCGGCGATCCCGGCGAACTCCGCCTCGGTCGGCTCGTGCAGGCCGATCCACGCGAAGCCGCCGTCCTCGCGGACCCGCCGCAGCGCCTCATGCGGCGTCAGGCAGACCGAGCCCTCCACGCGCCGGCCCTCGCGGTAGACGGCGCAGTCCACCACCGCGCTGCTGGCGGACGGGTCGCGGGTGGTGTCGTAGCCGGGCTGTACCGGGGTGGACCTGCGCAGTGCCGGACGGACGGCGGCACGGAGGTAGGGCAGCATCGACATGGCAGGCTCCTTCTCGCGCACGGCCGTGGGCCGTACGGGTGGGAGGCCCCCTGTGGCCGGGGGCGGGCAGCCCGGGACCGACGGAGGGAAACAGGACGGGAGGACGAAGTTCTGCCGTCGCTCTTCTGCTGATCAGAAGATCAAAGGAGGCGGGAGCCGCCCTTGACGGACGCCGAAGAGCGATTGGTACTGCACGATCGACTTCGGTCCATCGCAGCCCCACCTCCTCCGGCCGGTCCCCCGTGGGGGACGTCCTGTCGCCGAGAGCCCTGAAACAACGCTTCTGCGTGCGGCCCCGACCAGCTGTCAACACTATCAGCCGACGGATGGTCAGGGGCCGCCCTTTACCCGCCGGATAGGAGTTCTATGCTCGCTCCATGGCAGAAATTCTGGCCCTCGTCGAAGCCCGGCTGCGCAGCGCGCTCGGCGAACCCGACGCCCGCGCCTCCGTCACCTTCCTGGGCACCGACCGCATCGAGGTCCTCCGCTTCACCGAGGGCGACCTCGTGCGGTACGCGACCCTCGGCATGTCCGCCCACCCCATGACCGACCCGACCGCGGTCGTCGCCGACCCGGTGCGCGGCCCGCGCGCCGAACTGGTGCTGACCGTACGGGCCGGACTGGCCCCCACCGACAAGCTGCTGCGGCCGCTCGCGGTGCTGGCGGCCTCCCCGATGGTCGAAGGGCTGGTCGTGGCCCCCGGCGCCTCGCTCGACGTGGGCGAACCGCTCTGGGACGGGGCGCCGTTCACCTCCGTCCTCGTCGCGGAGCCCGGCGGACTGGTCGAGGACCTGGAACTGGACGAGCCCCTGGACCCCGTCCGCTTCCTGCCGCTGCTCCCCATGACGGCGAACGAGGCGGCCTGGAAGCGGGTGCACGGCGCGGCCGCGCTCCAGGAACGCTGGCTCGCGCGCGGGACGGATCTGCGGGACCCTCTGCGTACGGCCGTCGCACTGGACTGAGCCCGGACGGGTGATCGCGTCTTGACGACGCCCCGGGCGGGGAGGAGCGTGCTTCATATGAGGGGCGAACCGAGTTGCCCGAAGTGCGGTGGCCGGGTGCGCGCACCCGGCCTCTTCTCCGACTCCTGGCAGTGCGCGGCGCACGGCGCCGTCCACCCGCTACAGCCCGTGATCCCGCCCAGCGTCGAGGGGCTGGAGGTGGTCGTCAACCGGGCGAACGTGCCGGTGTGGATGCCGTGGCCGCTGCCGGTCGGGTGGCTCTTCACCGGGGTCGCCAGCGCCGGGGACGACCGCAGCGGCGGCCGGGCCACCGCCGTGGCCTGCACGGGCCCCGGCCCCCTGGGCGGCCTCGGGGAGCTGCTGCTGATCGCGGAGGAGCTCGGCGTCGGCCTCGGCTCCCGCTTCGCCGGCATCGACGCCCCCGACCCCGGCCCGTACATCGACGTCGCGTCCGCGCCCCACGCCAAGGTCGTCGCCGCGGGCCGCCCGACGCCGCTCTGGCACGTCTCGAACGCCCCGGACGACCGGGCCGTCTTCGCGGGGGAGGCGCGGGGCCTGTGGCTGTGGGCCATCGTCTGGCCGGAACAGTCGGGCCTCCTGATGTACGACGAGCTGGTCCTGACGGACCTCCGCGACGCGGGCTCGGAGGTCGAGCTCCTCCCGTGCGGCGCGCTGAGCCCGCGGATCATGGGGTAAGGGGGCGCGTACGCGGTTTGCGGTGCGGGCCCGCTATCTCCCCGTCGAGGAGTGGGGGCCGGACGGCGTTCGCCCACCCGCCTCCCCGGGTGCGGGCCGGTGGGGGGGTGAGCGGTATCCCCTCGGACCGCATCACAGCTGGTTTGGGGGTTTCCCGTCAGTCCCATCGTCATTCCGGTTCGGGCCGGTCCCTCAAGGGCGCTCCCTTCGGTCGCGTCGCTCCGCGATTTCGCTGCGCTCAACCCTTGACCGACCGCCCCGCCCCGGAAAGCCGAAAGACTGCCGGGAAGCCCCAAAAGAACGGTCATGGGGAGAGGGACGAGGAGCGGCCCCTCAGGGACGAGGCGAGGGACCAGGGTCATGGCCTGCCGGGCATCCGAGCCCCCTGTACCACCCCCAGGGTCGGGGGCGCGGCTACCTGCACGAAAGGTTGACCAGAGCCCCCTGCGGAGCACCCAGACGCAGCAGACCGCTACGCGCGACCCATATCTCAGCGTCCGACGACCGCCCGTGGCTGATACCTGCACCGAAAGCTGATCAGAGGACTGCGGGAAGCCGACAGGCGCGTGGGATCGCTACACACGTCTCTGATCTCGGCGACTGACGGCCGCCTGGGGCTGGTCTGAGCGGGTTCGAGGTTCGTGGCGGCGGTGGTGACTCGCGGCGGGAGGCGTTGCGGATGTAGGCGAGCTCCATCCAGTGCTCGATGCCGGTGTCGGAGACGTTCTCGTTGATCACGGCCATGAGCACGCCCTCAACGCCCGCCAATAGATCTCTAGAGCCCCACCTCTGGCCCTAGGGTGTCTAGAGAGGAGAAGGAGTGATCGTTCGATGACCAGCCAGGGCGGCACTCGCCAGCCGAAGTACCAGCGGATCGCTGACGCGCTGAAGGCGGCGATTCGGGCGGGCGAGTACGGCCCGGGCGACCGTCTGCCCGGCGAGAACGACCTCATGGCCACCTACGAGGTCGCGCGGATGACCGCACGTCAGGCCCTCGGCGTGCTCCAGAACGAGGGCCTTGCGGAAGCGAGGAAGGGTGCTGGCGTCTTCGTCCGGGCCTTCAGGCCCCTGCGACGGCACGGCATCCAGCGCCTCGCGCAGGAGCAGTGGGGTTCGGGACGTTCCATCTGGTCGACGGACAGCGAAGACCGAGAGGTCATCGTCGACCAGGTCGAGGTACGTGAAGAGCCGGCGGACGACGAGATCGCCGCAGCTCTGGGAATTGCGGACAATTCTCCGGTCTGGGTGCGCAGCCGCCGGTTCGTCCTGGACAGCAAGCCAGTGCTCTTCGCGACGTCCTATCTGCCTTCAGACGTCGTGGCCGACTCGGCCATCACCCGATCCGACACCGGGCCTGGTGGGACGTACGCCAGGCTGGCCGAACTGGGCCACAAGCCCGTCCACTTCCGCGAGGAGGTTCGGTGCCGCATGCCTTCCGCCGACGAGGCCGAACGCCTTGCCCTGTCCATGGGGACACCCGTCATCCAGATCGTCCGCACCGCCTTCACCGAGGACGGGCGGTGCGTCGAGGTCAACGACATGACCCTGGACTCCGCTTCCTATGTCCTGGAGTACGACTTCGACGCCTAGTGGCGAGGAAGCCGGACTGACGCGCGAGGGCTGTCTGCGGTGTCAGCTAGGGTGCGCGAATGATATTCGGACATGGCCGGTTTCGCGCTGCCCTCGGGACCTTCGAGGCAGCCGTACATGCTCAGGACGCCGACGCGGCGGAGCGTGCCTTCGAGCGGCTGACGCAGGGTTTCGGCAAGGCGGGGGACGCCGACCTGCAAGCAGGGGGGCCTCGGCTCTCCGCCCTGCTCGGGCAGCTGCCGCCCGGGCCGCGAGCAGTCGCGGCTGTGCTGACCGGGGCATGTGTCGAGCGGGGGGCCGACCCGTCGGCCTGTGCTCCCGCCGTGTTCGCGGGCGCCCGGGACGCCTTCGAGCAGGCGGCCGTCTTCTGCGAGCGATGGGCGGCTCAGGGTAGGGGCGAGTTGCCCGACCACGAGGGCGAGGGTTTGGAGGAGGCCGACTTCGAGCGGATCGGCTTCGAGCCCCTCGTAGCCTGGCAGTCGCTGCCACAGTTCGAAATGGCCTGTGTGGCCATGCTCAATTCCCCCCGGGTACGCCGCGAGGTCCCCGGTCGCGAGGAGTTGGCAGCCGCCGTCGCGCGGGTGGCGGAGCTGTCGGGTGAGCCGTTCAAGTGTCTTGCGTACGCACTCGCGGTCCTCGACGACGAGCCGTTCGTCGTGCTCGATCGCGCCACAGGCGCCGGCTTCGCGCTGCGCGCCTCCGGCATCGGCGACAACTTCCAGCTGCACACGCTCCTTGCCGATGCCCTGATCGGCCGTGGCCTCGTGCAGGGAGAGGCGCCATCGGGTGAGGCGGTCGCCTGCTGCCGCGACCAGGCCGGGATGGTGCCGACCACGGGTTCCTTCAACCTGGTCGGCGCCGACGGTGAGTGGATCTGGAACGAGGGCAAACCGGCGGACATCCCCGTCGTGGACGGCGTCCGGCTCGTCGTCCTCGACCCGCCCGCGTACCAACGGAGCTGGCCCGCCGGCCGCTTCTTCCCCGGGATGACCGGCGAGGTCGTCTACGATCACGCCCTCGCGCCGGAGGAGTCGGCGACTCTGCTCGCCCGAGTGGCCCAACCCATCCGCTGACGCGGAGACCGATGCGATGCGTCCGTCCGCTACCTCCAGCGCTCTGATCAACGTTCGGTGCGGGTATCAGCCACGGGCGGTCGTCGGACGCCGAGACCGGAGAAGCGCGTAGCGATCTGTCGCGTCTGGGGGCTCCTTGCCTCGCTCTGGTCGCTGTTTGGTGCGGGTAGGCCCGCCCCAGAGCCGATCGCTGGGCATGGGGCTCGGATGCCCGGGCGGGTCATGGCCCTTGCCCCTCGTCTCGTCCCTGAGGGACCCGCTCTGTGATGTGTGCCCGGTGACCGTTCTTTTGGGGGCTTCCCGGCAGTCTTTCGGCTTTCCGGGGCGGGTCGGTCGGTCAAGGGTTGAGCGCAGCGAAATCGCGTAGCGACGCGACGAAGGAGCGCCCTTGAGGGACCGGCCCGAACCGGAATGACGATGGGACTGACGGGAAACCCCCGAACCAGCCCTGAGACCGCCCAAGGGGATACCGCTCACCTCCCACCGGCAACCGCCGACCCCCGCCCGGCGGGACCGGTCCACTGCCCCGTGGGCGGTACCCTGGAGTGTCCCCCGTCCGCGTGAACTCTGGAGTCCGGCTGTGCGCATCGACCTGCACGCCCACTCCACCGCTTCCGACGGCACCGACACCCCCGCCGAGCTGGTGCGCAACGCCGCCGCCGCCGGGCTGGACGTGGTCGCGCTGACCGACCACGACACCGTCGGGGGATACGCCGAGGCCATCGCCGCGCTGCCGGCCGGGCTGACGCTGGTCACCGGCGCCGAGCTGTCCTGCCGCCTCGACGGCGTCGGGCTGCACATGCTGGCGTACCTCTTCGATCCCGAGGAGCCCGAGCTCGCCCGCGAGCGGGAGCTCGTACGGGACGACCGGACCCCCCGCGCCCAGTCCATGGTGGGCAAGCTCCAGGCGCTGGGCGTGGACATCACCTGGGAGCAGGTGGCCCGCATCGCGGGGAACGGTTCCGTCGGCCGCCCGCACATTGCGACCGCCATGGTCGAGCTGGGCGTCGTCCCCACCGTGTCCGACGCGTTCACCTCGGACTGGCTCGCCGACGGCGGCCGCGCGTACGCGGAGAAGCACGAGCTCGACCCCTTCGACGCGATCCGCCTCGTCAAGGCGGCCGGCGGGGTCACCGTCTTCGCGCACCCCGCCGCCGTCAAGCGCGGCGCCTGCGTGCCCGAGTCCGCGATAGCCGCCCTCGCGGCCGCCGGCCTCGACGGCATCGAGGTGGACCACATGGACCACGACACCGCCACCCGCGCCCGGCTGCGCGGACTGGCCGGGGACCTCGGACTGCTGACGACCGGCTCCAGCGACTACCACGGCAGCCGCAAGACCTGTCGTCTCGGGGAGTACACGACCGACCCCGAGATCTACGGCGAGATCACGCGTCGCGCGGCGGGGGCCTTCCCCGTGCCCGGCGCCGGCGGAGACGCCCGCGCGTAAGCGCCGCGCTCCACCCGTCCCCCTCCCGTTTTTTGTAACACCCCTCACTGCAAGGCATCACTGTGTTTGATTTCGCCGTCTTCGGATCCCTTTTTCTCACGCTTTTTGTGATTATGGACCCCCCGGGGATCACGCCGATCTTCCTCGCCCTGACCTCCGGCCGTCCCGCGAAGGTGCAGCGCCGCATGGCCTGGCAGGCCGTCTGCGTGGCCTTCGGGGTGATCGCCGTCTTCGGCATCTGCGGCCAGCAGATCCTGGACTACCTGCACGTGTCCGTGCCGGCGCTGATGATCGCGGGTGGCCTGCTGCTCCTGCTGATCGCGCTGGACCTGCTCACCGGCAAGACCGACGAGCCCAAGCAGACCAAGGACGTCAACGTCGCCCTGGTCCCGCTGGGCATGCCGCTGCTGGCCGGTCCGGGTGCGATCGTGTCCGTGATCCTGGCGGTGCAGAAGGCCGACGGGTTCAGCGGCCAGGTCTCGGTGTGGGCGGCCATCGCCGCCATGCACGTGGTGCTGTGGCTGACCATGCGCTACTCGCTGGTGATCATCCGGGTCATCAAGGACGGCGGCGTGGTCCTCGTCACCCGGCTCGCGGGCATGATGCTGTCGGCCATCGCCGTCCAGCAGATCATCAACGGCGTCCTCCAGGTCATCCGCAGCGCCTGAGGCCCGCCGAGCGCACACATGCGAACGCCCCCGCACCGGCTCGGTGCGGGGGCGTTTCGGGAAGCATCAGGAGGACGCACTCTCGGCCGGTCGGATCAGGATGCGCTGGCCGATCGAGGCCGCCTGCTGCACGATCCGGTTGACGGAGGCCGCGTCCACGACGGTGCTGTCCACGGCGGTTCCGTCGACATCGTCCAGGCGCAGAATCTCGAAGCGCACGGCTTCTCCCTTCGTCGGTGTTCTCCTTGCACAGGGTTCAACGGAGGACACACCAGAAACATTCCCTACGCTAAGGAAATTTTTTCCCTGGCTAACTACCGCCCACGCGCCGACTCCCAGAAGCCCACCAGTGCACCCGCCGTGACCTGCGGGTTCTCCGCGTTCGGGGAGTGCTCCGCCCCCTCCACCACCACCCGGGAAGCAGCCAGCCGGACGGCCATCTCATCCATGAGCGGCACCGGCCAGGCGTAGTCCACCACCCCGGACAGCACCAGCTTCGGCAGCGGCACCGCCGCCAGCTCCGCCACCCGGTCGGGCTCCGAGATCAGCACCCGCCCGGTGGCGATCAGCTGCTCGGGGACGGTGGCCAGCCAGCGCTCGCGCAGGAACGCCGTCAGCTCCGGCGAGTTGGCCGCGGAGTCCGGCGCGTCCTGGGCCCGCATGGCCGCCCACACCGCCGGCATGTCCTCCCGCAGCGCCTCCAGGGCCGCGACCAGCAGCTTCGTACGGGCCTGCTGCTCCTGCGCGATCGCGGCGGGGCCGCTGCTCATCAGGGTGAGGGAGGCGAAGGGCGCGGCGTCGCGCAGCACCGCGGCACGCGAGATCAGCCCGCCGAGGGAGTGGCCGACCAGGTGCAGCGGCCCCCCGCCCAGCGCTTCCGCCTGCGCCAGCACGTCGCGGGCCAGCTCCTCCAGCCCGTACGCGGCCTCGTCGCGCGGGCCGGAGGTCTCGTACTGGCCGCGCCCGTCGACGGCGACCGCCCGGTAGCCGGCCGCGGCGAGCGGCTCCAGCAGGGCGATGAAGTCCTCCTTGCTGCCGGTGAACCCGGGGACCAGCAGGGCCGTCCCGCGCACGGGCTCGCCCGCCTCGTGCACGGCGAAGGCGCCGCGGGCGGTGGCCAGGCGGTACGCGCGGGCGGCGGGCGGCAGGGTGAGGCGCGGAGGCTTGCTCATGGCCCGAGGTTACCGGTCCGTAGGTCCGGGTACGAGGACGGCCCCGGCCCCCTCGAAAGGGGACCGGGGCCGTCGTACGGGCGTGCGCCCGGCCGGGTCAGCGGAACCGGCGGGTCGTCCTGACCGGCTCGGCCACCGGGGCCATCTGGAAGTCCGGCTCCGCCGCGGCGGGGGCGGCGGCCGCCTTGCGGGTCCGGGTCCGCCGCGCCGGGGCGGGGGCGTCGGCGACGACGCCGCGCACCACGTCGGGGATCGGGGTCGGCGCGGCCTTGCGGGTCGGGACCCGGCGCGGCTTGACCGGGGCCGCCTCGGCGGCCGGGGCCTCGGCCACGGGGGCCTCGACGGCGTCGGCGGCCTTGCGGGTCCGCGTCCGCTTCGGCTTGACCGGGGCCTCCTCGGCCACGGGGGCCTCGGGGGTCTCCTCGACCACGGGGGCTTCGGCGGCGGGGGCCTCGGCCACCGGGGCCTCGGCGGCGGCGGCCTTGCGGGTCCGCGTCCGCTTCGGCTTGACCGGAGCCTCCTCGACCACGGCCGGAGCCTCGGCCACGACCGGGGCCTCGACCGCGGCCGGAGCCTCGACCACGGCGGCCTCGGCGACGGCCGAAGCGGTCACCCGGGTCCGGCGGCGGCGCGGCCGGCGCGTCTCGTCCTCAGCCGGAGCGGCCACGGCCGCCTCGGCGGGAGCCCCGGCGGCCGGCGCCACGGCAGCGGTGCCGGTCTCGGACTCGGCGCCCAGCTCGGTACCGCCACGGGTGCGGCGGCGCTGGCGCGGCGTACGGGTACGCGCGGGACGCTCCTCGGTCACCACGGCAGCAGCGGCGGCGCCGCCGCGTCCACCGCGGCCGCCACGGCCGCCGGTCTCGCCCAGGTCCTCGAGGTCCTCGGCCTTCAGGCCGGCCCGCGTGCGCTCGGCGCGCGGCAGGACACCCTTGGTGCCGGCCGGGATGTTCATCTGCTCGTACAGGTGCGGCGACGTGGAGTACGTCTCCACCGGGTCGTGGAAGTCCAGCTCCAGCGCCTTGTTGATCAGCTGCCAGCGCGGGATGTCGTCCCAGTCGACCAGGGTGACGGCGATGCCCTTGTTGCCCGCGCGGCCGGTGCGGCCCACGCGGTGCAGGAAGGTCTTCTCGTCCTCGGGCGTCTGGTAGTTGATGACGTGCGTCACGCCCTCGACGTCGATGCCGCGCGCGGCGACGTCGGTGCACACCAGCACGTCGACCTTGCCGTTGCGGAACGCGCGCAGCGCCTGCTCGCGGGCGCCCTGGCCCAGGTCGCCGTGGACGGCGCCCGAGGCGAAGCCGCGCTTCTCCAGCTGCTCCGCGATGTCGGCCGCCGTGCGCTTGGTCCGGCAGAAGATCATGGCGAGGCCACGGCCCTCGGCCTGCAGGATGCGGGAGACGAGCTCCGGCTTGTCCATGTTGTGGGCGCGGAAGACGTGCTGCGTGATGTTGGCGACGGTCGCGCCCTCGCCGTCCTCGGAGACGGCGCGGATGTGCGTCGGCTGCGACATGTAACGGCGGGCCAGGCCGATGACCGCGCCCGGCATGGTCGCCGAGAACAGCATCGTCTGACGCTTGGGGGGCAGGTACCCCATGATCTTCTCGACGTCGGGCAGGAAGCCCAGGTCGAGCATCTCGTCGGCCTCGTCCAGGACGAGGGCCTTGACGCGGGACAGGTCGAGCTTCTTCTGCCCGGCCAGGTCCAGCAGGCGGCCCGGGGTGCCGACGATCACGTCGACGCCCTTCTTGAGCGCCTCGACCTGCGGCTCGTACGCGCGGCCGCCGTATATGGCGAGGACGCGGACGTTGCGGACCTTGCCCGCGGTCAGCAGGTCGTTGGTGACCTGGGTGCACAGCTCGCGGGTCGGAACCACCACGAGGGCCTGCGGAGCGTCGGTCAGCTGCTCGGGCTTGGCCCGGCCGGCCTCGACGTCCGCGGGGACGACGACCCGCTCCAGCAGCGGAAGGCCGAAACCGAGCGTCTTGCCGGTTCCGGTCTTGGCCTGGCCGATGACGTCCGAGCCGGAGAGGGCTACGGGGAGGGTCATCTCCTGGATGGGGAAGGGGGAAACGATGCCGACGGCTTCGAGGGCCTCGGCCGTCTCGGGGAAGATCCCGAGGTCACGGAACGTAGTCAGGGTGCTGCCTCTTCTGTGAGACGCGGCGCGAGGCGGCGAGGGGGTCCTACCGTGCCGGGCTTGCAGTACTGCGCCCATGTTCGGGCGAGTCGTACAGAGCTGCGCGGGACCACTGGCCTTCGCTCAAGCGCTTCTGCCGCTGAGGGGGCCCCTCGTGCGGGCAGGTACGCATGGACGTACCACCACACCGAGGGCGGTCGGTTGGAGCCGATCGGGCCACCGACCGGGCATCCTCATTCGGATGGCCCGCCGAGTATCCGGCAGGCGCATTACCACTGTACCCCGGAATCGCGCAGCTGTGTCGGGTGAATTCACCGGGTAGGCGTGTTTACACGCACGGGCACCGTTCAGGTGTGGTGACTTGTGCGCCCTTTCGGCGGGCTATTGTGCGGAGCATGTCGACCGTAGAAAACGCATCTCCCGCCGACGAGAACGCCCCGGAACCGGCGCAGGGCATCGCCGCCCAGGACTGGGCCACGGCCTCCGCGTCCCCGCAGTACCGGGCCGCCGTCGTGGACCTGCTCGGCGCGCTGGCCTACGGGGAGCTGGCGGCCTTCGAGCGCCTCGCGGAGGACGCGAAGCTCGCGCCGACGCTGGGTGACAAGGCCGAGCTGGCGAAGATGGCCTCCGCCGAATTCCACCACTTCGAGCGGCTGCGGGACCGGCTCGCGGCCATCGACGCCGAGCCGACCGCCGCGATGGAGCCCTTCGCGAAGGGCGTGGACGACTTCCACCGCCAGACCGCCCCCTCGGACTGGCTGGAGGGCCTGGTCAAGGCGTACGTCGGCGACTCGATCGCCAGCGACTTCTACCGTGAGGTCGCCACCCACCTCGACACCGACACCCGCGCCCTCGTCGTCGGCGTCCTCGACGACACCGGCCACGGCGGCTTCGCCGTCGAGAAGGTCCGCGCCGCCATCGAGGCCGACCCGCGCTGCGGCGGCCGGCTCGCGCTGTGGGCCCGCCGGCTGATGGGCGAGGCGCTCTCCCAGGCACAGCGGGTGGTCGCCGAGCGCGACGCGCTGTCCACCATGCTGGTCGGCGGTGTCGACGGGATGGCGGCCGGCTTCGACCTGGCGGCCGTCGGCGAGATGTTCACGCGGATCACGAAGGCGCACACCAAGCGCATGGCGGCCCTCGGCCTCGCCGCCTGACACTCCTCCCGCGGCAGACGAAAGCTCGCGCCCCGCTCCAGCGCGGCGCGAGCGTCAGTCATCCCCCCGACGAGAGCGAAAACGGAGCGCGCCGGGGAGACCTCCGGGAACCGGCCGCGGGACGCAGCAGCAGGGACAGCACGACGGCGGACACACCGGCCCCGCCCAGCAGGGTCGCGAACAGGCTGTTGTGTCCCGGGCCCAGCGACATGTGTGTCAGGTACGCACCGAACAGGGCGCCGGCCACCCCACTGACCAGGACCGTTCTGGTGGAGGGCAGCCGCTTCGCGAGTTTCCGCGAGGCCGCTCCGGCCAGAGCGAGGCCCAGCAGACCGGAGCCGAGCGCCTCCATCAGCAGCATCTGGTCACTCCCATGCGTCAGGGCAATCGGGGTCACAGCGCTCCTACCCGAAGCGGAAGAAAGGGAAACGGCCCGGCGGATCCATCCGCCGGGCCGTTCGCCTTCGCTTCACGGTGCCTCGAAGAGCGTCAGAGCGCCGCCCCGAAACCGACCTTGCGCACGCTCGGCTCACCCAGGTCGACGTACGACAGGCGGTCGGACGGCACGAGGACCTTGCGGCCCTTGACGTCGGTCAGGCTCAGCAGCGGCGCCGTGCCGGACAGCGCGGCGGCCACGATGGCCTCCAGCTCCTCGGCGCTCAGGTCGCTCTCCAGCACGATCTCCCGGGGTGCGTGCTGCACGCCGATCTTGACCTCCACGGCTTTGTCCCTCCGACGGTCCGGTTCGCGCGATCAGCCGCGCCGTACCCGGTCCACATTAGCCCGGAGAGGGGACACGATCGGCTCGCGGCGGACACGCTCGCAGCGAACAGCCGCCGGTCAGGCCTCCGAGCCGTGCAGCGGGAAACCGGCGATGCCGCGCCACGCCAGCGACGTCAGCAGCCCCACCGCCGTGTCCCGGGCGACCGGGCTCTCACTGGACAGCCAGTACCGGGCCACCACCTGCGAGACCCCGCCGAGGCCCACGGCCAGCAGCATCGACTCGTCCTTCGAGAGGCCCGTGTCCTCGGCGATGACGTCCGAGATCGCCTCCGCGCACTGGAGCGAGACCCGGTCGACGCGCTCGCGCACTGCCGGCTCGTTCGTCAGGTCCGACTCGAAGACCAGCCGGAACGCGCCGCCCTCGTCCTCCACGTACGCGAAGTAGGCGTCCATCGTCGCCGCCACGCGCAGCTTGTTGTCGCTCGTGGACTCCAGCGCCCCGCGCACCGACTGCAGCAGGTGCTCGCAGTGCTGGTCCAGCAGCGCCAGGTAGAGGTCGAGCTTGCCGGGGAAGTGCTGGTACAGCACCGGCTTGCTGACGCCGGCCCGCTCGGCGATGTCGTCCATCGCCGCGGCGTGGTAGCCCTGCGCGACGAACACCTCCTGGGCCGCGCCCAGCAGCTGGTTGCGCCGGGCACGGCGCGGCAGTCGCGTGCCCCGCGGACGCGCTGCCTCGGTCTGCTCGATGGCTGTCACGCCGCCTCCCACTTTCTCTAAGAACACAGTGCGCTCTGCGCCGCGCCGCCATCGTACTTTTCGGTAACCGAATCTGGTGGGTTCGAGCCGAGTTTTCTCGCGGTACGGACCACCCGGACACACGCCTGACACGCTGGTCAGGGGCCGTCGGAGCGACTAGCGGTAGTCCTCCTCGTCCAGGGGGACCACCCGGGCCTGCTCCGCGGCGTCCGCCTCGGGCGCCTCGTCCGGATCCAGGCCGACGAGCGGGTCGTCCTCCTGCGGCTGGATCTCGGTGTGCTGCTCGGCGGCGTCCGCCTCCGGAGCCTCGCTTCCGAGGCCTTCCCGGATCTTCTCCCGGAAGCTGTCCGGTTCCGCAGGATCGACAGTCATCGCGCTCCCCTCGCCTTCGCTCGTACTCACTACGAGACTAGGAGGATCGGGCAGGCACCGCCAGGCGGTCTTGTGACCGCCGACACAAGAGAACACCAGGGGCCGGGCGTGATCCTCTCGTAACATTGGCCCATGTCTTCGACCGAGCCGCCGGGCGTACGGTCCACCGCCGGAGCGGCCCCCCAGGCGGGCGCCGTACGGGTGGCCGAAGGGGAGCAGCTGCGCACCGTCGCGCTGCCGGGCCTCGAGATGAACGTACGCGTCCGGCCACCGCTGCGGGAGGGGCTGCCGCCCGCGCTGTTCGTCCACGGACTCGGCGGTTCCTCCCAGAACTGGTCGGACCTCATGCGGCACCTGGCCGACACCGTCGACGGCGAGGCCCTGGACCTGCCCGGATTCGGCTGGTCCCCGCCGCCCGCCGACCGGGACTACTCGGTGACCGCGCTCGCCCGCGCCGTCATCCGGCACCTCGACGCCGCCGGGCGCGGGCCCGTGCACCTCTTCGGCAACTCGCTCGGCGGGGCCGTCTCCACCCGCGTCGCAGCCGTCCGGCCCGATCTGGTGCGCACCCTGACGCTGGTCTCGCCCGCGCTGCCCGAGCTGCGCGTGCAGCGGTCGGCCGTGCCCACCGCCCTGCTGGCCCTGCCGGGCGTCGCCGCCCTCTTCGGGCGGCTCACGCGCGACCTGACGGCCGAACGGCGCACCCGGGGAGTGACGGACCTCTGTTACGGAGACCCCTCACGGGTGACGGCGGAGGGCTTCCAGGCCGCCGTCGAGGAGATGGAGCGGCGCATGGCCCTCCCCTACTTCTGGGACGCGATGACCCGCTCCTCGCGCGGGATCGTCGACGCCTACACCCTCGGCGGCCAGCACGGACTGTGGCGGCAGGCGCAGCGCGTGCTCGCGCCGACCCTGCTGGTCTACGGCGGCCGCGACCTCCTGGTCTCGTACCGTATGGCGCGCAAGGCCGCCGCGGCCTTCCGCGGCTCGCGGCTGCTGTGCCTGCCCGAGGCCGGACACGTGGCGATGATGGAGTACCCCGACGTCGTGGCGGTGGCCTTCCGGGACCTGCTGCGCGACACCACCGGCCGGGAAACCGGCCGAAGTACCGAGAACGGCAAGGGCTGAGGACGTGGGACGACATAGTCGCAAGGCCCCCATCGCGGCCCGCCCGCAGCCGGAGCCGCAGCCGGAGCCCGAGCCGCTGCCGCCCTCCGGCCGGCAGGAGTACGCGGCCGGCCCCTACGGCGACGGCCTGTACGCGCCGGACCCGTACGAGCCGGCCCCGCAGGGGGCCCGCCGGTACGAGGCCGGCCCCCGCGAGGGCGGCCCCCGCGCGCCCGCCCCGCGCGCCGCACGTCCGTACGAGCCGGCCCCGCGGGCACCCCGCCCGTACGGGGCCGACCCGTACGAGCCCCCGCCCCGCGCCGAGCCCACCGGCCGGCGCCGGGCCCCCGAGCCCACCGTCGTCCACCAGGGGTACGCGCCCTCCGCCCGCCCCGTGCGCCCCGGCGGCCACCCCGAGCAGCGCGAGGGCGGCGGCGCCCGGGGCACCGCCCCGGCCCCGCCGCCCGCCGCCGTGTACGGGGACTGGCGCGGAACCCCCGCGGCCGGCTCCCCCCGGGCCGCCGAGCCCCTCCCGCCGCGCGACCCCCTCACCACGACCGGCTCGCACCGCCGTGTCCCCGGGCCCCGGCGGCCCGAGGAGCCCGCCGCCGCGAGCGGGGGCCGCGGCACGAAGATCCGTACGTACACCGGGATTGCCGCGGCGGCCGTCACCACCGTGCTCGCCGTCGTCGTCGCCGGGCAGGTCGCCGCCGACAGCGACTCCGACACCGCCGCCACCCGCGCCGCCGGCGACGACGTCCCCGCACGCACCCAGGCCGACCGGTCGCCGGCCTCCCGCTCCGACGGCCGCGCCACCCCCAACGTCCCCGCGGCCCCGGCCGCGCAGCCGGCGACGTTCGAGCAGCAGATGGCGCAGCAGCTGCCGGTCGACGCGAAGCTCACCGGGCCGGGGACCTTCGACACGGTGCCCGGTATCGCCAAGGCCCCGGGGAAGGGGAAGCGGGTGCGCTACCGGGTCGACGTGGAGCAGGGCCTCGGCATGGACCCGCAGCTGTTCGCCGAGGCCGTGCAGCGCACCCTCAACGACCCGCGCAGCTGGGCCCACGGCGACGCGATGACCTTCGAGCGGGTGCCGGGCGGCGAGGCCGACTTCGTGATCACCCTGGCCAGTCCCGGCACCACCGGCGTCTGGTGCGCCAAGTCCGGGCTGGACACCACCGTCGACAACGTCTCCTGCGACTCCGCCGCGACCGAACGCGTGATGATCAACGCCTTCCGCTGGGGCCAGGGCTCGCAGACCTACGGGGCGGACCAGATGCTCGCCTACCGGCAGATGCTCATCAACCACGAGGTCGGCCACCGGCTCGGCCACGGGCACGTGAACTGCCAGACCCCGGGCGCGCTCGCGCCGATCATGCAGCAGCAGACGAAGTCGCTCGACATCGACAACATCTCCTGCAAGCCCAACCCGTGGGTGTTCCCCGGGGGTTGACCGGGTCACGCCCTTCCTAGCGCGCTCGAACGCGAACCGTACGGGAAAGTTACGACTCTTCACCCCTTCCGGTGGCGCGACGGACAACCGTCCGTCGCGCCACCGGCGCATCCGCTTGAGTTCTCCCGCGGCGGGTCGCCGGACCGACGACGGCCGCCCGGAACGGGAGATCGGGGGTGCCACTGGTGCGGATCGGACTGGTCACGGAAGGTGGTTATCCGTATGCGGCGGGAGAGGCGAGGCTCTGGTGCGACCGGCTCGTGCGCGGACTGCCGCAGCACGAGTTCGAGCTCTACGCGCTGAGCCGCACCGCCGGGCAGGAGGAGCGCGGCCGCGTCCCGCTCCCGCCGCAGGTGACCCGCGTGCGCACCGCCCCGCTGTGGGCCCCCGCCGATGACGGGCGGACGTACTCCCGCCGCGAGCGCCGCCGCTTCGCCGCCTGCTTCGCGGAGCTGGTGCGCGGGATCTGCGCCGACGGGCCCGACGCCCCGGGCGCCTTCGCCGCCGGGCTGTACGGGCTCGCCGAACTCGCCCGCGAGCAGGGCGGGACGTACGCGGCCCTGCGCTCGGAGACGGCGGTGCGGGCGGTGGAGGGCGGCTGCCGGGCGCCGGGCGCGAGCCGTACCGTCCAGGCGGCGCGCGTCCCCGACCTGCTGGAGTTCGTGGACGAACTGGAGCGGGCGCTGCGGCCGTTGTCCCTCGACTGGCACGAGGAAGCGGGCCTCGGCCGGGCCGACGTCTGCCACGCCGCGTCCGGCGGGGTCGCGGCCGTGCCCGGGCTGCTGGCCAAACGCTTCTGCGGGGTCCCGCTGCTGGTCACCGAGTACGGGGTCCAGCTGCGCGCCCGCTATCTGGAGCAGCCCGCCGCCACCCGGCCCGCCGTACGGGCCCTGCTGGCCGCCTTCCACATCCGCCTCGCCGGGGAGATCTACGCCCGCGCCGACCTGCTCACCCCCGGCAACGCGCACGCCCGCCGCTGGCAGGAGCGGTGCGGGGCGCCCCGGGAACGGCTGCGGACCGTGTACCCGGGCATGGAGGCGGACCGATTCGCCGCCGTCGGCGAGGACACGGGGCGGGGAGACCCGGACACGCTGGTGTGGGTCGGGCGGATCGAGCCCGCCAAGGACCTGATCGCCCTGCTGCACGCCTTCGCGGAGGTCCGCCGGGCCGCCCCGCACACCCGGCTGCGGATCTTCGCCACGGCCGCCGCCCCCGGATACCTCGCCGACTGCCGCTCGCTGGCCGCGCAGCTCTTCCCCGACGAGGCCGCCGACGCGCGGACGGTGGGGGAGAGCCCCGTCAGCTTCGAGGAGGTCGGCGGGCCGGAGGCCCCCACGGCGGCCGACGCCTACGGGGCCGGACGGCTCGTGCTGCTGTCGTCGGTCATCGAGGGCTTCCCCATCACCCTGGCCGAGGCCATGTTCTGCGGCCGGGCCACCGTCTCCACCGACGTCGGCGCCGTCCGCGAGGTCATCGGCGGCACCGGGCTCGTCGTCCCGCCGCGCAACCCGCGGGCGCTGGCCGAGGCCTGCCTCGCCCTGCTGGAGGACCCAGAACGGGCCCAGCGGCTCGGTGCGGCGGCGCGGGCCCGGGCGCTGGAGCTGTTCACCGTCGAACAGAACGTGGAGGCCTTCGGGGAGAGCTACCTGCGGCTGCTGGCCCTCGGTACCTCACCGGGCGCGGGGGAGGAGCCGTTCGGCCGGCCGGCGCAGGAGAGGGTGCCGTTCGCCCGTCCGGCGGAGGCGCGGGTGCCGGGGCCGTGGATCGCCCGGGCGCCGGAGCCGGGTCCGGCCGCGGAGGCGACGGCATGACCACCTCGGACACCGCGGGCGCGGCGCCGCTGCCGAAGACCCTGCCCCATGCGGCCACCGCCGGCCACGGCGGCCCCGCAGCGGAAGCGGCGTGGGCCGGCGCGGCGGAGAAGGCCCGCCGCAAGCCCGGCGGGGACCCCGTCAAGGCACTGCTGCACCGCCACCGGGAGCTCTGCGAACGGGCCGTCGACCCGCTGGAGATCGCCGCCGGGCTGGAGGCGCACGGCATCACCGACCGCACCGCGGCGCGCTTCCGCCACCGGGACGTCTTCACCCTCGCCGAGGAGCTGTACGCGCGGACCCCGCGCGGCGTCACCCCCGACGCCGCGCCCGCGCGGCCGCCGGCCGGGGCCCGGACGGTGCGCGGCTTCGGCTACGCCCTGTTGCCCGGCGCCCTCGCCCTCGGCGCGGCCGCCACCGGGACACCGGGGGCCGGACCCCTCGCGGCGCTCCTCACCGCCGCGGCGCTGGTGTGGCCCGGGCGGAGCGCCGGGGGGCGCTTCCCCCACGCCGCCCACCTGCTGGCGGCGGCCGCCGTCGGCTGGGCCGTCCACCGGCACGGGCCCGCCCTCGGTGCGGCCCTCGCGCTGGCCGTGGCCCCCGGACACCTCGCCGCGGTCCTCTACGCCGCCCGGGCGCGCCGCCGGCTCGCCGGGAGCCGGGCCCTGGAGGACTTCGCCGCCGGGGCGCGGCCGCTGCTGGCCGGGGTCCTGCTGCTCTTCGCCGCGGCCGCCCCGGCGACGGCCGCGCTCACCGCGGCCGCCCCGGCGACGGCCGTGCCGCTCGCGGTGCTGCTGTTCCTGGCCCGGCTGCTGCTGCGCCACGGCGCCCACCGCGTGCCGGTGGCCGTGGCCCTGGCGTGCGCCCTGGTCCCGGTCCCGGCGGCGGTGCCAGCCGCCGCGGCGGGACTCCTCGTACACGCCTTCCTCGCGCTGTCCCGTGCCTCTGCACACGCGCGTCCCCGACCCCACCGACACCAAGGAGAAACAGGATGACCGGCCAGCCAATCGACCAAGGGGTTGCGCGATGAGGGTGCTGCTGATCGGAGCCAACGGTTACCTCGGGCGCTACGTCGCGGACCGGCTGCTCGCCGACCCCGCCGTGCAGCTCACCGCGCTCGGCCGCGGTGACGACGCCGACGTCCGGTTCGACCTCGCCACCGGCAGCCCCGGCGCCCTCACCCGGTTCCTGGACGCCGTCCACCCGGGCGTCGTCATCAACTGCGCGGGCGCCACCCGCGGCGGGGCCCGCGAGCTGACCCGGCACAACACCGTCGCCGTCGCCACCGTCTGCGAGTCCCTGCGCCGCAGCGGCTGCGGGGCCCGGCTCGTCCAGCTCGGCTGCTCCGCCGAGTACGGGCCCAGCCAGCCCGGTTCCTCCACGGCCGAGGACGCCGTGCCGAGACCCGGCGGACCGTACGGCGTCAGCAAACTCGCCGCCACGGAGCTGGTCCTCGGCTCCGGACTGGACGCCGTCGTGCTGCGGGTGTTCTCACCCGTCGGACCGGGCACCCCGGCCGGCTCGCCGCTGGGCAGGCTCGCCGAGGCCATGCGCCGGGCCATGCAGTCCGGGGACGCCGAGCTCAAGCTGAGCGGCCTCGGAGTACAGCGGGACTTCGTCGACGTACGGGACGTCGCCCGGGCCGTGCACGCCGCCTCCCTGTCCGCGGCGCAGGGCGTCGTGAACATCGGCACCGGCCGGGCGGTCCGGCTGCGCGACGCGGCGTCCGTCCTCGCGCGGGTCGCCGGATACGGCGGCGCCCTGCACGAGCTGGACGTACCGCACGGCGGCGACCGGCACGGCGACCGGCACGGGCACAGCCTCGGCGGGCGGCCGCAGGGTCTGTCCGCCATCGGCTCGCCCCGCTCCGAGGCCACCGCCGAGCAGCTCGCCGCGACTCCCCAGGCGTACCCGTACCCCGACGGCTGCGGCGTCTGGCAGCAGGCGGACGTCCGCACCGCCCGCGACCGGCTCGGCTGGCGCCCCCGGATCAACCTGGAGGAGTCCCTCGCGGACATCTGGATGGAGGCGGCGTGCCGCATCTGACCACCCCGCCGGGGGTGACGGCGACGGCCGCGACCGAGGCCGGCCGGCTCGGCCTGGGCATCCCCGGCTACGCGCACCCGCTGGTCGCCCCGGTGGAGTGGGCCGAGCTGACCCGGCCCGGGACGCCGCTGCACTGGGCCGTGCTCAACGTCGCCGACGGGCCGGGCGGCCGGCCCGACCCGCACTGCACCGAGGCGGCGGCGAAGCTGCGGGGCGCGGGCGGGGTCGTCCTCGGGCATCTCGCCCTGCGGGACGGCTCCCGCTCCTTCGGGGAGCTGCTCTCCGACGCGCACCGCTTCCGCGACTGGTACGGCGTCGGCGGCTTCTACCTGGCCGGCGCCCCCGCCGACCGGGCGGAGCTGGCCGCCGTCCGCCGGGTGACCGACGCCCTGCGCGGCCTCGGGACGGGCCTGCGCATCGTGCTGGGCCACGGCACGCACCCGTACGAGGGCTACGCGGAGGCCGCCGACCAGCTGGTGACGTTCTCGGGGGCCTGGGCCGCCTACCGCTGGTCGCAGGTGGCGGAGTGGACGGCCGACCACCCGCCCGAGCGCTTCTGCCACCTGGTTCACAGCGTGCCCCGCACCCATTTGGAGGAGGCGGTCCGCATCGCCCGCTGGCAGGGCGCCGGGACGATCTGGTTCACCGACCGGCGCGGATCCGGCGACCGGGACCCGTGGGCGTCAATGCCCGCGTACTGGGACGAAATCGTCTCACGTATCGGACCGGGTGTCTCGGAATGAAGAAGGGCGTGGCAGTGTTACGGGAAGAACCACCGTTCGACTTACCCATCTACGGAGTCCCCGTGTCGCTGCCACCCCTGGTAGAGCCAGCTGCTGAGCTCACCGTTGACGAGGTCCGTCGGTACTCCCGCCACCTGATCATCCCGGATGTCGGGATGGACGGCCAGAAGCGCCTGAAGAACGCCAAGGTGCTGGCCGTGGGCGCGGGCGGCCTCGGCTCGCCCGCCCTCATGTACCTGGCCGCGGCCGGCGTCGGCACCCTGGGCATCGTGGAGTTCGACGAGGTCGACGAGTCGAACCTGCAGCGCCAGATCATCCACAGCCAGGCGGACATCGGCCGTTCGAAGGCCGAGTCCGCCCGCGACAGCGTGCTGGGCATCAACCCGTACGTCAACGTGGTCCTTCACGAAGAGCGGCTCGAGGCCGAGAACGTGATGGAGATCTTCAGCCAGTACGACCTCATCGTCGACGGCACGGACAACTTCGCCACCCGCTACCTCGTCAACGACGCCTGCGTGCTGCTGAACAAGCCGTACGTGTGGGGTTCGATCTACCGCTTCGACGGCCAGGCCTCCGTCTTCTGGTCCGAGCACGGTCCCTGCTACCGCTGCCTGTACCCGGAGCCCCCGCCGCCGGGCATGGTCCCCAGCTGCGCCGAGGGCGGCGTGCTGGGCGTGCTCTGCGCGTCCATCGGCTCCATCCAGGTCACCGAGGCGATCAAGGTCCTCACCGGTGTCGGCGAGCCGCTCGTGGGCCGCCTGATGATCTACGACGCCCTGGAGATGCAGTACCGCCAGGTCAAGGTCCGCAAGGACCCCGACTGCGCGGTCTGCGGTCCGAACGCGACCGTCACCGAGCTCATCGACTACGAGGCCTTCTGCGGCGTCGTGTCGGAGGAGGCCCAGGAGGCGGCCGCCGGTTCGACGATCACTCCCAAGCAGCTCAAGGAGTGGATCGACGCGGACGAGAAGATCGAGATCATCGACGTCCGTGAGAAGAACGAGTACGAGATCGTCTCGATCCCCGGCGCGAAGCTGATCCCCAAGGGCGAGTTCCTGATGGGGACCGCCCTCCAGGACCTGCCGCAGGACAAGCGCATCGTCCTGCATTGCAAGACGGGTGTCCGCAGTGCGGAAGTCCTCGCGGTCCTGAAGTCCGCGGGCTTCTCCGACGCGGTGCACGTCGGCGGCGGCGTCATCGGGTGGGTCCACCAGATCGAGCCCGAGAAGCCGGTCTACTAGGCGTTCCCGGAGGTTTCCGGAAGTCCCGGAAGGGGGCCGTACCCGCTCGGCGGGTGCGGCCCTCTTCTCGTGCCGTCTCTCGTGCCGTCTCTCGTGCCGCTTCTGCTGCCGCCGGGCTCAGGACGCCGGGCAGACGGTGCCCGCGCGCGGCACCTTCCCGTCCAGCAGGTACGCGTTCACCGCGCCCTGGACGCACGTGTCGCCGCCGTTGTACGCGCCGTGGCCCTGGCCCTTGTACGTGAGCTCCACGCCCACGCCCTTGCCGAGGCGCTCCGCCATCTTGCGCGCGCCCTCGTACGGGGTCGCCGGATCACCGGTGTTGCCGATCACGACGATGGGCGCGGCTCCGGGGGCGGAGACGTCCGGGGTCTTCCAGGCGCCGGGCACCGGCCAGCCGGTGCAGGACAGCATCCCCCAGCCGAGGAGGTCCCCGAAGACGGGCGAGGCCGAACGGAACTCCGGGAGCCTGGCCTTGGTCTGCGCCAGGGTGTAGCGCTCTTTGGAGTCGGCGCAGTTGATGGCGGTGTTGGCGGCGCCGATGTTGCTGTAACGGCCGTTCTGGTCGCGGCCGTTGAGGGCGTCGGACAGGGCCATCAGCAGCTGCCCCTGACCGCCGTCCGCCTCGTCGAGCCCCTCTTCCAGCAGCGGCCACAGCTCCTTGGAGTACAGGGCCTGCGCGATGCCGTTGGTGGCCTGCGACTCGGTGAGCCGGCGGCCGCCGATGCCCGGGATGGGCTTGGCGGCCAGGTCCTTCTGGAGCTTGGTGACGTTCGCCTCGATCTCCTTGACGGTGCTGCCCTGGAGCCGGCACTCGTCGCCGCGGTTCACGCAGTCCTGGGCGAAGTTCCCGAGGGCCAGCTGGAAGCCCTTCGCCTGGCCGAGCGCACTCTGCTGGGCGTCCTTCGTGGGGTCCACGACGGCGTCGAAGACGGCCCGGCCGACGTTCTTCGGGAAGAGGTGGGCGTAGACCCCGCCGAGTTCGGTGCCGTAGGAGATCCCGAAGTAGTTCAGCTTCTCGTCGCCGAGGGCCTGGCGGATGCGGTCCAGGTCGCGGGCGGCGTTGTCGGTGCCCACGTACGGGAGCACCTTGCCGGACCTCGCCTGACAGGCCTTCTGGTACGTGCGGATGCCGTCGACGTAGGCCTTCTCCTCCGCCGGGGTGCTGGGGGAGGAGTCCTGGGCGTAGTACGCGTCCAGCTGCCGGTCGCTCTCGCACAGCACCGGGACGCTGCGGCCGACCCCGCGCGGGTCGAAGCTCACCAGGTCGTACCGGGCGCGCAGGGCCTCGTACTCCTTGGCGGCGCCGGGCAGGGTGGAGATGCCGGACCCGCCGGGCCCGCCGAAGTTGAACACCAGCGAGCCGAGCCGCTCGGCCTTCTTGCGGGCCTTGGCGCGGATCAGGGCGATGGGGATGGTCTCGCCCTCCGGCTGGGCGTAGTCGAGCGGCACGTCGAGCGTGGCGCACTCCCAGTCCTGGCCGGGTGCCTGTCCGCCGCCCTGGGCGGCCGTGGGAGCGCTGCACCCGCCCCAGGAGAGGGGTTTCGCCGGCTTGGCGGCTCCGGCTCCGGTTCTCTTCGCGCCGCTGCCGCCGCCGTCGGAGCAGGCGCCGGTGGTGAGCAGCGTGGCGGCGAGCGCGGCGGCGGTCGTGGCCCGCAGGACGTTTCTCGGCATGCCCCCATCCTGTGCGCCCGCCCCCGCCCCCGCCCCCGAGCTGACCCGTCCGGGGGACCCGGGGCCCGCGCCCCGGACCTCACGAGGCATCCGGACCGGCTCACGCCGCTCCAGCCCCGCCGCGTCCGCCGGGCCCCGGGGCCCGTCCGCGTTCCGACCGCCCGGGCCCCGCGGCCCGTCCGCGACCCGGCCGCCCGGGCCCCGCGGCGCGTTCCCGGCTCGACGGCCGGAGTCCGGTGGGGCGCGGCGTGTCCCGGGAAAGCCGGCGGAGCTAGATCGCTTCCTTGCGCGTCAGGAAGTTGAAGGACAGCCAGCCCGGGAGCACCGGCAGCCAGAAGGTCATGACGCGGAACAGGAGGACCGCCGAGAAGGCGACGTCGCCTTGGAGGCCCGCCGCGACGAGGCCCAGTGTCAGCGTGCCCTCCACCGCGCCGATGCCGCCCGGGGTCGGCGCCGCCGAGCCCAGGGCGTTGCCCGCCAGGAAGACCACGGCGACGCTCGCGTAGCTGATGGCCTCCCCGCCCCCGAACGCGCGGATCGAGGCGTCCAGGCACATCACGAAGCAGCCGGTCAGCAGCAGCATCCCGCCGATGCCGGTCATCAGCTTCTGCGGTCGCTGGAGCACGTCCAGCATGCGCGGCACCACCCCCGCGAACAGCGCCCGCACCCGCGTCACCACGAACTTCCGCAGGAACGGCACGGCCGTGACGACGAGCACCAGCACCGCCACCGTCAGCAGACCGGCGATGACCGTCCTGGACGGGGTCATCTCCGGGGTCTTCTCGGTGCCCGTCAGGTAGCCGAAGGCCAGCAGCAGCAGGATGTGGCTGGCCAGCCCGAAGAGCTGCGACGCGCCGACGCTCGCCACGGCGAGCCCGGGTCGGACCCCGGCCCGCTGCAGGAACCGGGTGTTCAGCGCCACGCCGCCCACCGCCGCCGGGGCGACCAGCTTCACGAAGGACCCCGCGACCTGTGCGACCACCGTCCGCAGGAACGGCACCCGTTCCGGTACGAAGCCCAGCAGGCTCATCGCCGCCGCGAAGTAGCTGAGCGCCGAGAAGGCGAGCGCCGCCCCGACCCAGCCCCACTGCGCCTCCCCGACGATGGTCGCGAAGTCCACGTGGGCCAGCTGCGTGAGCAGGTAGTACGCACCGAGGGCGCCCGCGATGAAGGACACCAGCGTGCGCGGGCGGATCCGCTCCAGCCGGGCCGGTTCCACCGGCGCCTGCGGGCGGATCAGCAGCACCTGCTGGCGGATCTGGCTCAGCAGGTCCTCCTCGCGGGCGTCCTCCAGCGCGTCGTCCAGCGCCCGCTTCTCGGCCTTGCGCTCAGCGGCCGGAGTGGCGGCCGCGGGCCCGGCGCCGGCCTCGCGCGCCGCCTTGGCCGCACGCGAGGACTCCAGTACGGCTTCCCGCTGCCGGTCGGCCCGCTCCCGGGCCAGCTTGCGCAGGGTCGCCCGGGTGGAGCGGCTCAGCGCGATCGGCTGGAGCAGCGGCAGGCAGTCCGCCACCGCGTCCGGCCCGAGCACCGACACCGCCGAGGCCACCGACCGCTCCGCGCCGACCCGCAGGCCGAGCGTGGTCAGCAGCTGCGCGATGTCCATGCGCAGCACCAGGTCGCCGGCGGCGATCTCACCGCCCCGCAGGTCCGTGAGGATCACCGTGCCGGAACGATCCACCACCAGCGCGTCCCCCGTGAGCCGGCGGTGCGCGATCCGGCGCGACTGGAGGGCCCGCACCTGCTCCCAGGCGTTGCGGATCAGCTCGTCGGTGATCTCCTCGTCGGGGAGGGCGTCGAGGTGGCGGCCGCCCAGGTGCTCGTAGACGAGCATCACGGCGTCCGGGCCGAGCTCGGAGGTGGCGATCAGCTTCGGCGCGTTGGCCCCGGCCGCGATCGCCGCGTAGGCGAGCAGGGCCTCCTGCTCGAGCGCCTGGCGCAGGGACTGGATGCTGCGCCGGGTGGTGATCCCGCGCAGGGTCATCCGTCGCCAGACCCGGTAGAAGAAGCCCTGCGCCTGCTGCTCGCGGTCCACGACGGTGACGTCCAGCGGAGGCCCGTCCTCGAGCGTCACGTGGTACCGCCGGCCCCGGTCGCCGGTCTCCGCGCTGTCCCCGTCCGGCGGCTCCGCCCGCATCGCGCTCACCGGCTGGAAGCCGACGCGGCGCAGCCCGGCGAGGAGGTTCTGCCCGGTGGGCCGGACGTTCGGCGAGCCGACCGCGTACAGGGTCCCGTACGCCACGCTCCAGCCGATCAGCACCGTCAGGATGATCGAGAACGGTGTGGTGTACCCGCTGACCAGCATCGCGAAGGCGTCCAGCAGCAGGACCACCCACAGCGCGACCCGCCAGCGCGGCCGCCGGGTCATCCCCACCGCGGTCATGTACGCGATCACCGGCGCGAGGTAGCCGTGCACCGGGTCGGTGGAGGCGCCGGCCGTGCCCGTGGCGCGGGTGAGGGCGTCCTGGATGGTCTCGGGGGCAGCCTGCGAGACCCACAGGTCGGTCGCGAGGGTCACCCCGTGCGCGAGGACGGCCGCGAGGACGCCGTCGGCGATGCGCAGTCCGTCGCGTTTGATCAGCCGCTCGATGGCGAACGCCACCGGTACGAGGAGCACCGCGATGCTGGACACCAGACCCGCGACCTTGATCAGCACGTCGGGCGCCTGGCCGGTGCCCTGCGTGATGTCCTGCTCCAGGCCCGCGGTGGTCCCGTGGGCGAAGGCGGCGATGCCGAGCACGACCGCGACGCCGAGGATCCCGGCCAGCAGGCGTACGAGGTCGGAGGGCCGGTGCACGCGGGCGGCGAGCAGCGGCTCGTCCACCTCGACGCGGTCGGCCGCCGTCGGCGTGTGGCCGGGCGGGTCGTCGGGGTGCGGCTCGTCCGGGCGCGCGTCATCGCCCCTCGCCGCGCCGTCCGGAGGGCTCACAACCCGCTCCTTCGCCGTCACATCCGTCTCTTCTTGATCACGTATCACCAGTCACCGCCCGGAAGATGGTGGCACGGACCGACGTCCGTGCGGGGCAGCAGGGTGCGCGCCGGTACGGAAGGAAGGCTTCCACCGGACCGTCCGGAGCGTCCGGCACCATGTGCCGAATGAGCGAAGAGCTGCCCGTCTACGCGGAGCGGGTACTGGAGGTGGCCGAGCGGATTCCGCCCGGCCGGGTGATGACGTACGGGGACGTCGCCGAGTGGCTCGGCGAGGGCGGCCCGCGCCAAGTCGGGCGTGTCATGGCCCTGTACGGCGCGGCCGTGCCCTGGTGGCGGGTGGTGCGGGCGGACGGCGTGCCCCTGCCGGGCAGCGAGCGGCGCGCCCTGGAGCACTACCGGACCGAGGGCACGCCGCTGCGCGAGACGCCCTCCGGCGAGCCGCGGCTGGCCATGCGCAGGGCGCGCTGGGACGGGCGCGGCGCGGGGGACGGGGGCGACGAGGCTCACATCTGACAGCTTCGGCCATCCGGAGTGCGGACGGGCGGTCGAAGGCCCGTACGGAGGACGACACCGGGGGCCTCCGGGGCGACGCCGGGCCCCGGCGGGACGGACTGCGGCAGCCGGCGCGGTTGGCGTAGCGTTGCCTCTTCGGCGTACGCGGCCGTGGTCCTCCCGACCTTCGCGGCCGCCGGCCCGACCGCAGCAACCGCAGACCCACCAGGACCGGCACCCCACGTGATCACCTCTTCTCCCGGCCGCTCCGAGCGGCGTACGCGGACCCCTGACGCGTACCGCCTGGTGCGGACCGGGCCGCAGCAGGTGGTCATCCCTGTGCTGGACGCAGCGCAGCGCGCGGTGGTTGACCACACCAGGGGACCGCTGCTGGTGCTCGCCGGACCGGGCACCGGCAAGACCACCACCCTCGTCGAGGCGGCCGCCGCCCGGGTGGAGGCCGGCACCGACCCCGCCCGGATCCTGATCCTCACCTTCAGCCGCAAGGCCGCCGTGGAGCTGCGCGACCGCGCCGCCCTGCGGCTCGGCGGCGCCCGCGCCCCGCAGGCCACCACCTTCCACTCCTTCTGCTACGGCCTGGTCCGCGCCCACCAGGACCACGAGCTCTTCGCCGACCCGCTGCGGCTGCTGTCGGGACCCGAGCAGGACGTGATGGTCCGCACCCTGCTGGAGGGCCAGCGCCGGCTGAACTCCATCCGCTGGCCGGACGACCTGCGGGCCGCGCTGACCACGCGCGGGTTCGCGGACGAGGTCCGCGCCGTCCTGGCCCGCGCCCGCGAGCTGGGCCTGGGGCCGGAGGCGCTGGCCTCCTTCGCCGAGCGGATCGGGCGCCCCGACTGGAAGGCGGCCGCCGCGTTCCTCTCCGAGTACCTCGACGTCCTCGACCTCCAGGGCTCCCTGGACTACGCGGAACTGCTGCACCGCGCGGTCCTGCTGGCGGAGACCACCCCGTCCCTGGCCTCGGCCTACGACGTGATCTACGTGGACGAGTACCAGGACACCGACGCCTCCCAGCTGCGGCTGCTGCGCGCGCTGAACGGCCCCGCCGGGACGCTGGTCGCCTTCGGCGACCCCGACCAGTCCATCTACGCCTTCCGGGGCGCCGACATCAACAACGTGCTCGACTTCGAGTCGGCCTTCCCGGGCGCGCGGGTACGGGCCCTGACGGTCGGCCGCCGCTCGGGCGCCGCCCTGCTGGCCGCCACCCGCCTCCTCACCACCCGCATGCCGGTGCCGCGCCTGCCCGCCGCCGCCGTCCGGGCCCACCGCGCGCTGGAGCCCGCCCGGGAGGGCGGGCGGGTCGAGGCGTACACGTACCCGACGGCGGGCGCCGAGCTCGACAACATCGCCGACATCCTGCGCCGGGCGCACCTGGAGGACGGGGTGCCCTGGCGGGACATGGCCGTCCTGGTCCGGGCCGGCGGCCGCACCCTGCCGGCGATGCGCCGCGCCCTGATCGCGGCGGGCGTCCCCGCGGAGACCGACGCCGCGTCCACCCCCCTCCGCCACGAGCCCGCGGTGGCCCCCCTCCTGACGGCCCTCCGCCTCACGGCGACGGCGGCCACCGCCCTGCCGGGCGCGGACGAGGACGGGGGTGCCGCCCCGGAGCCGACGGCCGGTCCCCGGCCGGACGCGGACGGGGTTGCCCTCCCGGAGCCGGAGCCGGGGTCGGAGTCGGAGCCGGAGCCGGAGCCGGAGCCGGAGTCGGAGCCGGAGTCGGCAGCCGGTGCCCTGCCCGGCGCGGGTGCGGGCGGGGTTGCCGTCCCGGCGTCGGCGGCCGGGTCGGCGGCCGCGGGTGAGGCCGCTGCGCCCGGCGCGGGCGTCTCGGCCTCCGCCCTGCCGGGTGCTCCCACCGTGTCGGCCGTCCTGCCGGAGGCCGCCGAGTCCGCGTCCTCGGGGGACGCGGGCGGCCCCGCTCCGGGCGAGGAAGCCCCGGAGGGGGCCGGCGCCGCAGGCGCCGGGGTGCGCGAGCCTGCTCGCACGCCCGGAGCGGACGGGCGGGACCTTCCCCCGGCCCCCGGCGCCGAGGCCACCGCCGGAGGCGACGGCGCTTCCCCCGGCGCGGACTCCGAGGGGGCCGACACCACCGCCGCAGGCGAAGGGTGGGTCGGGGTCGAGGGGGCGCTCCTGCTGCTCACCTCGCCGCTCGGCGGGATGGACGCCGCCGACCTGCGCCGGCTCGGGCGGGCGCTGCGCGACGAGGAGCGGGCCGCCGGGGTCACCGTCCCCGCGCCGTCCGACGTCCTGCTGGCCCGCGCCCTCGCCGAGCCCGAGCGGCTCACCGCGCACGACCCCGCCTACGCCCGCGGAGCGCAGCGCCTCGGCCTGCTGCTGCGCAAGACCCGCGAGCTCCTCCAGGGCGGCGGCACCGCCGAAGAGGCCCTGTGGGCCCTCTGGGACGGCACCCCCTGGCCGCAGCGCCTCGAACGCCAGGCCCGCCGCGGCGGCACCGCCGGCCGCAACGCCGACCGCGACCTCGACGCGGTCTGCGCCCTCTTCGACAACGCCGCCCGCGCGGAGGAACGTACCGGCGGCCGCGGCGCGCTCAACTTCCTGGAGCAGCTGGAGGCCGAGGACATCGCCGCCGACACGCTCACCGGCCGGGCCGTACGCCCCGACGCCGTACGGCTGATGACCGCGCACCGCTCCAAGGGCCTCGAGTGGGGCCTCGTCGTCGTCGCCGGGGTCCAGGAAGGGCTCTGGCCCGACCTGCGCCGCCGCGGCTCCCTCCTCGAAGCCGACCGCATCGGCCGCGACGGCCTCGCCGAGCCCCTCACCCCCGGCGCCCTCCTCGCCGAGGAGCGGCGGCTCTTCTACGTCGCCGCGACCCGCGCCCGCCACCGCCTCGTCGTCACCGCCGTCAAGGCCCCCGCCGAGGACGGCGACCAGCCCTCCCGCTTCCTCACCGAACTCGGCGTCACCCCCAAGGACGTCACCGGCCGCCCCCGCCGCCCCCTCGCCGTCCCGGCGCTCGTCGCCGAACTCCGCGCCACCACCGTCGACCCCGACGCCTCGCCCGCCCTGCGCGACGCCGCCGCCCGGCGCCTCGCCCGCCTCGCCGCGCTCACCGACGACGAGGACCGCCCGCTGGTGCCGGCCGCGCACCCGCAGCGCTGGTGGGGCCTGTACGAGCCCACCCGCTCCGCCGTCCCGCTCCGCGACCGGGACCGGCCCGTCGCCCTCTCCGGCAGCGCCCTGGAGCAGCTCGCCACCACCTGCTCCCTCCAGTGGTTCCTCGGCCGCGAGGTCAAGGCCGACACCCCCTCCACCGCCGCCCAGGGCTTCGGCAACGTCGTCCACGTCCTCGCCGACGAGGTCGCCTCCGGCCGCACCCCCGCCGACCTGGCCGTCCTCATGGAGCGCCTCGACTCCGTCTGGGACGCCCTCGCCTTCGACGCGCCCTGGAAGTCCCGCCAGGAGAAGGACAACGCCCGCGCCGCCCTCGAACGCTTCCTGCGCTGGCACACCACCGACCGCGGCGGCCGGACAGCCGTGGCCACCGAGCACGACTTCGACGTCACCCTCGACGCGGGCGAGTACGCCGTACGGATCCGCGGCTCCATGGACCGCGTCGAGGCCGACCCGCAGGGCCGCGCCTACGTCGTCGACTTCAAGACCGGCAAGGGCGCCCCGACCAGGGACGAGGTCGCCCGCCACCCGCAGCTCGCCGTCTACCAGCTCGCCGTCCGCGAGGGAGCCGTCGACGAGGTCTTCGACGGCCGGCGCCCCGAACCGGGCGGCGCCGAACTCGTCCAGCTGCGCCAGGGCGCCGCGAAGCGCGACGGCGGCGACCAGGTCCCGAGGATCCAGGCCCAGGAGGCCCTGTCCGGCGGCACCTCCGGGGAGTGGGTCGGCGACCTGCTGGCGACCGCCGCCGGCCGGGTACTGGACGAACGGTTCGCCCCCGCCACCGGCGAACACTGCACCCGCTGCACCTTCCGCAGCGCGTGCAGCGCCCTGCCCGAGGGCCGCCAGACCGTGGAGTGAGACGCCGGCCGGGACTGTCGGCGGGTGCGGCTAGCCTTTTGAGGTGACCGCGTACGTGACCGGGCGCGCCCCCGTCCTCGACGATCCCGAGCAGCTCAAGGAGCTCCTCGGGATCCCGTTCACGCCCGAACAGCTGGCCTGCGCGGCCGCCCCGGCCGCCCCCCAGGTCATCGTGGCGGGCGCCGGCTCCGGCAAGACCACCGTCATGGCCGCCCGCGTGGTCTGGCTGGTCGGCACGGGCACGGTCGCCCCCGAGCAGGTCCTCGGCCTGACCTTCACCAACAAGGCCGCCGGGGAACTGGCCGAGCGCGTGCGCAAGGCCCTCGCCCGGGCCGGCATCACCGACCCGGACCCTCCCCCTAGCTTCGCTGGGGGGACCCCCACCCCGGCCGACGTCGAGACCGGGGCGGCCGGCGGCGAGCCCCGCATCGCCACCTACCACGCCTTCGCCGGCCAGCTCCTGAAGGACCACGGCCTGCGCATCGGCCTCGAGCCCAGCGCCCGCCTCCTCGCCGACGCCACCCGCTTCCAGCTCGCCGCGAAGGTGCTCCGCGAGGCCCCCGGCCCCTACCCCGCCCTCACCAAATCCGTCCCCGACCTGGTCAGCGACCTCCTCGCGCTCGACGCCGAGCTCTCCGAGCACCTCGTGGAGCCGGCCGCGCTGCGCGCGTACGACACCGCGCTGCTCGACGAACTGGCCGGCGCCAAGCTCACCAACGACGACCTGCGCAAGGTCCCCGAGGCGGTACGCGGCCGCCTGGAGCTGCTGGAACTGGTCTCCCGCTACCGCGCCGCCAAGCGCTCCCGCGACCTCTTCGACTTCGGCGACCAGATCGCCCTCTCCGCCCAGCTCGCCACCACCCGCCCCGAGGTCGGCGCCCTGCTGCGCGAGGAGTTCCGGGTGGTCCTGCTGGACGAGTACCAGGACACCTCCGTCGCCCAGCGGCTGCTGCTCTCCGGCCTCTTCGGCGCGGGCACCGGGCACGCCGTGACCGCCGTCGGCGACCCCTGCCAGGCCATCTACGGCTGGCGCGGCGCGTCCGTGGCCAACCTGGACGACTTCCCCGAGCACTTCCCGCACGCCGACGGCCGCCCCGCCACCCGCCTCTCGCTCAGCGAGAACCGGCGCAGCGGCGGCCGCCTGCTGGCCCTGGCCAACGGCCTCGCCGCGCCGCTGCGCGCCCTGCACGAGGGCGTCGAGGCGCTGCGCCCGGCGCCCGGCGCCGAGCGCGACGGCGTCGTCCGCTGCGCGCTGCTGGACACCCACGCCGAAGAGCTGGAGTGGCTCGGGGACTCCGTCGCGCACCTGGTGCGCACGGGCACCGAGCCGGGCGAGATCGCGGTGCTGTGCCGGTCCGCCGCGGACTTCGCGCAGATCCAGGCCGTCCTGGTGGAGCGGGACGTCCCGGTGGAGGTCGTGGGCCTGTCCGGCCTGCTGCACCTCCCGGAGGTCGCCGACCTCGTGTCCGTCTGCGAGGTGCTCCAGGACCCCGGCGCCAACGCCGCCCTGGTCCGCCTGCTCATCGGCCCGCGCTGGCGGATCGGCGCCCGCGACCTCGCGCTGCTCGGGCGCCGGGCCCGGCAGCTGGTGGCCCGCCCCGGCGCCGACACCGGGCCCGACGGCCGGCTGGCGGCGGCGGTCGAGGGGGTCGACCCGGCCGAGGTCGTCTCCCTGGCCGACGCGCTGGAGACGTTCCTGGACGGCTCCGCCGCCGAGGACCTGCCGTTCTCGGCGGCCGCCCGGGTCCGTTTCGCACACCTCGCGCAGGAGCTGCGGGACCTGCGCCGTTCGCTCTCCGACCCGCTGATGGACGTCCTGCACCGGGTCCTGGCCACGACCGGCCTGGACGTGGAGCTGTCGGCCTCCCCGCACGCGCTGGCGGCCCGCCGGCGCGAGACCCTCTCCCACTTCATGGACGTCGCGGCCGGCTTCGCGGCGCTGGACGGCGAGGCGACCCTGCTGGCGTTCCTGGGCTTCCTGCGCACCGCCGCCCAGTACGAGAAGGGCCTCGACCACGCCCTGCCGGGCGGGGAGAACACGGTCAAGGTCCTGACGGCGCACAAGTCCAAGGGCCTGGAGTGGGACGTGGTGGTCGTCCCCGGCCTCTGCGCGGGGTCCTTCCCGAAGGAGAAGGCCCCGGAGGCCTGGACCTCGTACCCGAAGGTCCTCCCGTACGCCCTGCGCGGCGACGCCCCGACCCTGCCGGGGGACCCGGAGTGGACCTCGGCGGGCCTGAAGTCCTTCAGGACGGCCCTGAAGGACCACAAGGCCGTGGAGGAGCTCCGCCTCGGCTACGTCACCTTCACCCGGCCCCGCTCCCTGCTGCTGGCCTCGGGCCACTGGTGGGGCCCCACCCAGAAGCGCCGGCGGGGCCCGTCGTCCTTCCTGACGGCCCTCCACGACCACTGCGCCTCCGGCTCCGGCGAGATCGAAGTCTGGGCGGAGGAGCCGGCCGCCGACGCCGAGAACCCGGCGCTGGCCACCGACTCCACCCCCGACCACTCCTGGCCCCTGCCCCTGGACCCGGCCTCCCTGGCCCTGCGCCGCGAGGCGGCCGCCATGGTCGAATCCCACCTGACGGCGCGGGGCCGCATCCCGTCCCCGGCCACGCCACCGGACGGGGCGGACGACCCGTACCTGTGGCCCCCGCACTGCGAGGACCCGTCCTACGCCGACGAGCCCGGCCTGCCGGACGACGACTGGCCGGACGCCGTACCAGGCCCCCGCACGGCACCCCCCGCAGCGGACGCCGACCTCTGGGCGGCCGAAGCGATGGATCCCCGGCCGGGGCCCGCCGCAGCCGACGCTGACCTCTGGGCGGCCGAGGCGATGGATCCCCGGCCGGGGCCCGCCGCAGCCGACGCCGACCCCTGGGCGGCCGAGGCGATGGATCCCCGGCCGGGGCCCGCCGCAGCGGACGCCGACCCCTGGGCGGCCGAGGCCGCGACCAGCCCCCGGCCGGGGTCCCCCGCAGGGGACGCCGACCTCTGGGCGGGCGAGGACGCGGCCGACCCGTGGGCTGTGACCCCCGCGTACCCCGCCGGGGCCGTCCCCGCCGGGGTCCGGGGCGGAGCCCCGGTTTCGGGAAGGGGCGGGGTGGGGGAAGAGAACCTCCCCTCGGACCCCGCCGCCCGCCAGGAGCCCCCGGCGCAGCCCGCCGCAGGCGACCCGGCCGGGGACCCGGACGACCTCTGGGCCGGCGAACCGGCGGCACCCGCCGACGCCCCCGCCGGACGGCCCGGGCACCCGGCGCAGCCCCACCCGCACGCCCCCGCCCAGCCCGCCGCAGGCGACCGGCTCACCCCCGAGGAGGCCCGCACCGTCGCCTCCTGGGACCGCGACCTCGACGCCCTCGAAGGCGAGCTCCGCCGCGCCCGCGCAGCCGTCCGGGACGTCGAGCTGCCCTCCGCCCTGTCCGCGAGCCAGCTCCTGCGCCTCGCCGCCGACGAGCAGGGCTTCGTACGCGATCTCGCCCGCCCCATGCCCAAGCCCCCGCAGCCCGCGGCGCGCCAGGGCACCCGTTTCCACGCCTGGGTCGAGTCCCGCTTCGACGAGCTGCCCCTGCCCCTCCTCGACGACCTCCTCGACCCCGCGACCGACCTGCCCGGCTCCGACCAGGAGGTCGCCGACGAGGCCGACCTCGCCACCCTCAAGGCCGCCTTCGAGCGCAGCGAGTACGCCGAGCGCACCCCGTACCGGATGGAGGCCCCGGTCCAGCTGACCCTCGCCGGCCGGGTGATCCGCGGGCGCATCGACGCCGTGTACCGCGAGCCCGACGGCTCGTACGAGGTGGTCGACTGGAAGACCGGCCGCACCACCCAGGCCGACCCCCTCCAGCTCGCCGTGTACCGCCTGGCCTGGGCCGAAGCCACCGGCACCCCCCTGGACCGGGTCTCGGCCGCCTTCCTGCACGTCCGCAGCGGCCGCGTGATCCGGCCGCGCGACCTCCCCGGCCGGGACCGCCTTGAGCGGATCCTCCAAGGCGAATCGGGCACGGCCGGGGCCTCCCGGGCGGACGGTTAGGCTCGTGGCCATGAGCGAAACCCCGGACAGCGTCGTCCGCACGTACATAGACACGCACCGCGCCGCCTTCCTCGACGACCTCGCCGAGTGGCTGCGCATCCCCTCCGTCTCGGCCCAGCCCGAGCACGCGGACGACGTACGCCGCAGCGCCGACTGGCTCGCCGCGAAGCTCAAGGAGACCGGCTTCCCGGTTGCCGAGGTCTGGGAGACCGCCGGGGGAAGCGGCGCCCCCGCCGTCTTCGCGCACTGGCCGGCCGCCGACCCGGCCGCCCCCACCGTCCTCGTCTACGGCCACCACGACGTGCAGCCCGCCGCCCTCGCCGACGGCTGGCACACCGAGCCCTTCGAGCCGGTCGTCAAGGATGGCCGGATGTACGGGCGCGGCGCGGCCGACGACAAGGGCCAGGTGTTCTTCCACACCCTGGGCCTGCGCGCCCACCTCGCCGCGACGGGCGCCGAGGCCCCCGCCGTGCACCTCAAGCTGCTCGTCGAGGGCGAGGAGGAGTCCGGCTCCCCGAACTTCCGCGACCTCGTCGAGGACCGCGCCGCGGAGCTCGCCGCCGACGTCGTGATCGTCTCCGACACCGGCATGTGGTCCGAGACCACCCCCACCGTCTGCACCGGCATGCGCGGCGTCGCCGACTGCGAGATCGACTTCCACGGGCCCGACCAGGACATCCACTCCGGTGCTTTCGGCGGAGCCGTGCCGAACCCGGCCACCGTCGCCGCCCGCCTCGTCGCGGCGCTGCACGACGAGGACGAGCGGGTCACGATCCCCGGCTTCTACGACGGCATCGCCGAGCTGACCGACGCCGAGCGCCGGCTGATCTCCGAGCTGCCCTTCGACGAGGCCGAGTGGCTCCGTACGGCCAAGTCGTACGCGGCCGCGGGCGAGGCGGGCTACTCGACGCTGGAGCGGGTCTGGGCCCGGCCGACCGCCGAGGTCAACGGCATCGGCGGCGGGTACCAGGGCCCCGGCGGCAAGACCATCGTGCCGGCCTCCGCCCACCTGAAGCTGTCGTTCCGACTGGTCTCCGGGCAGGACCCGTACGAGGTCGAGGCGGCCGTCCGGGACTGGGTCGCGGCCCGCGTCCCCGCCGGGATCCGGCACCGCATCGTCTTCGGCGCACCCACCCGGCCCTGTCTGACCCCGCTGGACCATCCCGCGCTGCAGTCCGTGGTCCGCGCCATGGGCCGCGCCTTCGGGCAGCAGGTCCGCTTCACCCGCGAGGGCGGCTCCGGCCCGGCGGCCGACCTCCAGGACGTGCTGGGCGCGCCGGTCCTGTTCCTGGGGATCTCCGTACCGTCCGACGGCTGGCACTCGCCGAACGAGAAGGTCGAGCTCGACCTGCTCCTCAAGGGCGTGGAGACCGCCGCCTACCTGTGGGGCGACCTCGCCGAGAACTGGTCGCCCGCCACCACCTGAAGCCGAAGCACGTTCCGTACGCCTGCCTTGTCCCACCACCGGGGGAGTTGGAAGTACCTGTGAGCACCCATACCGAGCGTCCTCTCTCGCTCACCGCGCCCAGCGACATCGACCGCGCCGCGCACCACCGCCTCGACGAGGCGTGGCTCGCCGCGGCCTGGAGCCACCCCACGACCCGCGTCTTCGTCGTCTCCGGCGGCCAGGTGCTGATCGACGACACCCCCGACGGCGGGACGGGCATCGTGATGACCCCGGCCTTCGAGGCGCCCGTCACCGAGACCCACCGGTACTTCCTGGGTACGGACGAGGACGGCGTACGGTACTTCGCGCTGCAGAAGGACTCGCTGCCGGGCCGCATGGACCAGTCGGCCCGCCCGGCCGGGCTCCGCGAGGCGGGGCTGCTGCTGAACCCGCGCGACGCCGGGCTGATGGTGCACGCGGTGGCGCTGGAGAACTGGCAGCGCATGCACCGCTTCTGCTCCCGCTGCGGCGAGCGCACCGTCGTCGCGGCGGCCGGCCACATCCGCCGCTGCCCGGGCTGCGGCGCCGAGCACTACCCGCGCACCGACCCGGCCGTGATCATGCTGGTCACCGACGAGCAGGACCGCGCGCTGCTGGGCCGCCAGGTGCACTGGCCCGAGGGCCGCTTCTCCACGCTGGCCGGTTTCGTGGAGCCGGGCGAGTCCATAGAGCAGTCGGTGATCCGCGAGGTGTGGGAGGAGGCGGGGGTGCGGATCGGCGAGGTCGAGTACGTCGCCAGCCAGCCCTGGCCGTTCCCGTACAGCCTGATGCTGGGCTTCAACGCCCGCGCCGTCAGCTCGGAGATCACCGTCGACGGCGAGGAGATCCAGGAGGCCCGCTGGTTCTCCCGCGAGGACTACCGCGCCGCGATCGAGGCGGGCGAGGTACTGGCCCCGTCCGGCATCTCCATCGCGGCCCGCCTGATCGAGCTCTGGTACGGCCAGCCGCTGCCGAAGGAGCCGGCGGCCGCCTGAGCCCGACGGCCCGAGGGAAACGCAGAAGGCCCCCGCCGGGGCGGGGGCCGTTTCCGGGAGCGCGCGGGTCAGACGGCCAGGGCCTGCTTGACCTGGGCCAGGCTCGGGTTCGTCATGACGGACTCGTTGCCGGCGGAGGACTTCACGAGCACGGTGGGGACGGTCTGGTTGCCGCCGTTGGCCTTCTCCACGAACGCCGCGGACTCGGGGTCGAGCTCGATGTTGATCTCGTTGTACGCGATGCCTTCCCGGTCCAGCTGGGTCTTCAGCCGGCGGCAGTAGCCGCACCAGGTGGTGCTGTACATCGTGACGGTGCCCGTGTCCTGCATGCTCGCTCCTCTGTGAGTCTCGGTGGATCGCGGTGCCGGGTGATCCGGGGAATGGAACGTCCCGTGCCGCCCGGCCATTCCCGGCCGGATCCGCGGTGTGACCGATTCGACCGCCCGCCGGTCCACTCTCGGTCCACTCCCGATGCAGCGCGCGATGCAGGGCTCGATGCAGGGCTCCATGCAGGGCTCCATGCAGGGCTCGATCCCGTGCTCTCGATCCGGGGCTGGGGACCGGCTGATCCACGGGCGGCGGCCGGTGTGACGGATGCCATGGGCCTGTGGACAAGTTTCCCGTCCGGCCCACCGGACCTGGCAGCATGGCAGGGTGACAGCAGCAACGCACTCCTCATCCGTACCGGCCGGCGGCGGCGCCGACGTCGACCCCGACGCCGTGCTCCAGGGCCTCGACCCCGAGCAGCGCGAGGTCGCCACGACCCTGCGCGGGCCGGTGTGCGTGCTGGCGGGTGCCGGTACCGGCAAGACCCGGGCGATCACCCACCGCATCGCCTACGGCGTCCGCTCGGGCCAGCTCATGCCCGCCAGCGTGCTGGCCGTCACCTTCACCAACCGCGCCGCCGGAGAGATGCGCGGCCGCCTGCGGGCCCTCGGCGCGGGCGGGGTCCAGGCCCGCACCTTCCACTCGGCCGCCCTGCGCCAGCTCCAGTACTTCTGGCCCCGGGCCGTCGGCGGGGAGGTGCCCCGCCTCCTCGAGCGCAAGATCCAGTTCGTGGCCGAGGCCGGCGCCCGCTGCCGCGTCCGTCTCGACCGCAACGAGCTGCGCGACGTCACCGGCGAGATCGAATGGGCCAAGGTCACCCAGACCGTCCCCGCCGACTACCCCGCCGCCGCCCTCAAGGCGGGCCGCGAGGCCCCCCGCGACACCGCCGAGATCGCCCAGATCTACGGCACGTACGAACAACTCAAGCGCGACCGCGGAATGATCGACTTCGAGGACGTGCTGCTCCTCACCGTCGGCATCCTCCAGGACCGCCACGACATCGCCGAGCAGATCCGCACCCAGTACCAGCACTTCGTGGTGGACGAGTACCAGGACGTCAGCCCGCTCCAGCAGCGGCTGCTGGAGCTGTGGCTCGGCGACCGCGACAGCCTCTGCGTCGTCGGCGACGCCAGCCAGACCATCTACTCCTTCACCGGCGCGACCCCCGACCACCTGCTGAACTTCCGCGACCGCTACCCGCAGGCCACCGTGGTCAAGCTGGTCCGCGACTACCGCTCCACCCCCCAGGTGGTCCACCTCGCCAACGGCCTGCTGAACCAGGCCCGGGGCCGGGCCGCCGAACACCGGCTGGAGCTGGTGTCCCAGCGCGAGCCCGGGCCCGACCCGGCGTACGCGGAGTACCCCGACGAGCCCGCCGAGGCCGAGGGCGTGGCCCGCCGGATCAGGGACCTGATCGCGGCCGGCGTCCCGGCCGGCGAGATCGCCGTGCTCTACCGCATCAACGCCCAGTCCGAGGTCTACGAGCAGGCCCTCGCCGACGCCGGGGTCCCGTACCAGCTGCGCGGGGCGGAGCGCTTCTTCGAGCGCGCCGAAGTGCAGAAGGCGGTCCTCGCGCTGCGCGGAGCCGCCCGCTCCGCCGGCAACGACCCGCTCCTCGACGACATCGTCGAACTGGGCTCCCAGGTCCGGGCCGTGCTCAGCTCCACCGGCTGGACCGCCGAGCCGCCCGCCGGCTCCGGCGCCGTGCGCGACCAGTGGGAGTCCCTGGCCGCCCTCGTCCGCCTCGCCGAGGACTTCGCCCGGGCCCGCCCCGGCGCCGGCCTGGCCGAGCTCACCGTCGAACTGGAGGAGCGCAAGGCCGCGCAGCACGCGCCGACCGTCCAGGGCGTGACCCTCGCCTCACTGCACGCCGCGAAGGGCCTGGAGTGGGACGCCGTGTTCCTGGTCGGCCTCACCGACGGCATGGTGCCCATCACCTACGCCAAGACGGACGAGCAGGTCGAGGAGGAGCGGCGGCTGCTCTACGTCGGGGTCACCCGCGCGCGGCTCCACCTGACGCTCTCCTGGGCGCTCTCCCGCGCTCCGGGCGGGCGGGCCTCCCGCCGGCCCAGCCGCTTCCTGAACGGCCTGCGGCCCGGCTCCGCGGCCCCCGGCAGCCGCCCGGGCGCCCCGGAGGGGGGCGGGGCGGCCCGCAAGCGCGGTCGCCGCGGGCCGGTGCTGTGCCGGGTCTGCGGCCGGACGCTGACGGAGGCCGGGGACATCAAGCTGATGCGCTGCGGCGACTGCCCGTCGGACATGGACGAGGGCCTCTACGAGCGGCTGCGCGAGTGGCGCGCCGGCCAGTCGAAGCTCCAGGGTCTGCCCGCGTACTGCGTCTTCACGGACAAGACGCTGATGGCGATCGCGGAGGCCGCTCCCTCCGAGCCGGGGGAGCTCTCGATGATCTCCGGCGTGGGCGGCCGCAAGCTCGAGCGGTACGGCGCCGACGTCCTGGCCATCTGCACAGGTCAGGAGCCTGGGGGCGAGGATCCTGACGACGCGTAGAAACTCGTCGGAAAAATAGTTTGCACATGCCCGGCGAAGCCCCATAGGTTCTTAGCAACGGAAACGGTGGCTTCTCCGAAGCCCGGGATCCGTGCTGTACTTATCCGAATACGCATGGGACAGGCCTTCGGGCCGGGTCCCCGAGACGCCGAGAGGAGGCGAGACCAGTGGCCAGCTTCATGACCTTCACCAAAATGACCGATCGCTCGGTCGACGCTTCCTGCCTGCTCGGTTCCGTCTCCCTCCTGGGCACCGGTCTGTCCGCGGTCTCCGCCGACAGCCCCGCCCTGCTGGCGACCCTTCCGGTCAGCGAGCGCAATGAGCGACCGACCAAGGCACTGGTGGCAGTAGCGGAAGCCCGCGCGGCGCATGGCGCCTATGGCTTCGCGGCCGCGGCCGGTGCCGGAATTCAGACGCAGACGAAGCAGCAGCACCACCTGATGTGGGCCTTCCGCGGGCTCGAACCCTGGAGTGATCCAGCCTGATCGCATGATCAGGCCGGCGCCTTCAGGGCCGCGGAACCCCACCCGGGATCCGCGGCCCTTCTGTTTGTCCCCGACCGGGGACGGCGGAGCGAAGGGGCCTCGGGACTGGCAGGACCAGCAACCAGCCGCCACCCGGCCGACCGGCCGGAACGACTAGCCGAACAAGACGAGGAAGAAAACACCGTGCAACTCGAAGCGCACGCCCCGTCCGTACCGCAGACCCAAACGATCTCCCCGCCCGCAGTCCCGGAGGACCCCGCCTTGACCCCCCTCACCGCGCTCACCGCGCTCGACGACGCCATCGAGAACCTCGGCGTACCCGTCCCCTGCCGCACCTTCGACCCCGAGGTCTTCTTCGCCGAGTCCCCGGCGGACGTCGAGTACGCCAAGTCCCTCTGCGGCACCTGCCCGCTGGTCGAGGCCTGCCTCGCCGGTGCGAAGGAGCGCCGCGAGCCCTGGGGCGTCTGGGGCGGAGAGCTCTTCGTCCAGGGCGTGGTCGTGGCCCGCAAGCGGCCCCGTGGCCGTCCGCGCAAGAACCCGGTTGCAGCGGCATGACCGCCATCGGAACCATCGACCGCCCCCTCACGCACGACCCCTTGAAGCAGGCCCCCATGTCCCCCTACACCACCACGAGCGAGCAGCCGCACGGCTCCGCCACCGCAGACTTCATCACCGCCGGCGCGATCACCTCGCGTCAGAACAGGACCCGAGAAATGCAACTCATCCCAGAAGCCATGGCCCGTGCCCATATGGACGACCGCATGCGCGAGGCGGACGCCGAGCGTCACGCCCTGCGCCTGGTCGCCGCCCGGCGCATGCAGCGACGGGCCGAGCGCGTCTCCATGCGCGCCCGGCGCGCGCTGGCCATGGCCGTCATGCACTGAGCATCCGAGCTCACGGGGGGACCGGTCCGAACGGACCGGTCCCCCCGGTGCGTTGCGGAGGCCGCCGCGGCCCCGCAGGGATATCGTCTGGTGGTGGACCAGCCGACCCCCCACCCCACCCCGCCGGGGCCCGAGGCCCAGCCCGTCGTCTGCGCGCGCTGCGGTACGCGCTCACCGGGCGGCGGCCCGCCGCCGCCCACCTGGACGTGCTCGGTGGAGAACGGCACCAGACAGTACTTCTGCGTCGACTGCGCGCGCGCCAACCTGCGTGCCATCGAAGGTCGGCTCGACTCCTCCTGGTGGTGACGCGCTCCCGGCCGCCGCGGTGCGGTCCGCCCCGTCCGGTCAGTCCTCGGGCAGGAACCCGGGGAGCCACTCCTCCAGTTCGTCGCGCAGCCGTACCGTCGCACCGAGCTGGCACAGGACGCCGATGGTGCTCAGCGTCACCCGGTGGATCAGCAGGTAGGACGGCGGCAGGTTGATCTGCCGCCCCAACTGGTGGGCGGGGGAGCGGGGATCGGCGATCCGCGCCGCCTGCCCGCGCAACCACGGCCGGGTGAAGGTGAATTCGTCGGCCTCGGCGGGCTCGATGATCGGCTTGAGGTAGTCGAGCACCGCGTCCGGGTCGAGTTCGATGCTCTCCCTGACGAACCCCTCGGCGCGCAGGTGCCCGTAGACCCCCTCGGCGTCGCCGTCCAGGGTCATCCGCAGTGACCGGCCGATGGGCCTGGGCCAGCCGCCCGGCAGCCGGTCCACGGTGCCGAAGTCCAGCACGCCCAGCCGTATCCGGCCGTCCGCCCCGGCCACGAGCCGGAAGTTGCCCGGATGCGGATCGGCGTGCAGCAGCCCGGTGCGGGCCGGCCCGGAGAAGAGGAAGCGGGCCAGCAGCTGTCCGGCGCGGTCGCGTTCCTCCTGCGTGCCGTCGGTGATCACCTCCGAGAGCGGGGTGCCCTCCATCCACTCGGTCACCAGCACCTGGTCGCCCTGGTGGACGACGTCCGGGACGAGGACGTCCTCGTCGGCGTCGAAGGCGTCGGCGTGGGTGCGCTGGGCTTCGGCCTCCAGCTCGTAGTCCAGCTCCTCCGCGACCCGGTCGCGCAACTCGGTGATCAGCGGCTTGATGTCCATGCCCGGAACCAGCGGACCCAGCAGGCCGGCGAACCGGCTGAGCTGCTTGAGGTCCGACAGCAGCGCCTCCCCGGCCCCCGGGTACTGGACCTTGACCGCCACCTGCCGTCCGTCGTGCCACACCGCACGGTGGACCTGCCCGATCGAGGCGGCCGCGGACGGCTTGTCCTCGAACTCCTCGAACAGCTCCCGCCAGTCCTCGCCGAGCCGCTGCGCCAGCACCTCGTGCACCCGCGCCGCGGGCAGCGGCGGGGCCGCTTCCTGAAGCTTGGTCAGCGCCGCCCGGTAGGGGCCGGCGACCTCCTCGGGCAGCGCCGACTCGAAGACCGAAAGGGCCTGCCCGAACTTCATCGCGCCCCCCTTCAGCTCCCCGAGCGTGCGGAACAGCTGCTCGGCGGTGCGCTGCTGGAGCTCGCGGGCCACGATCTCGGCGGACTTGCCGCCGATCCGCTTGCCCAGGCCCCAGGTGGCCCGGCCCGCGATGCCGAGCGGCAGCGCGGCCAGTTTGACGGTGCGCGTGACCGCCTTCCGGGGAAGATCAGACATGAGCCCCTCCAGTTCACAGACTGCTGTGCCGCGAGCGGCGGTTCGAGGCGCGGCTCGGCCCCCGTCGCATCCTGCCATGCCCCCCCGATCCCCCGGAGCGGGGCACCTGCCCCGGATCCGGCGGGAGTCCGCCCGCTCACGAGGGCACCTCCCCGGAGCCCACGGCCGGCACCGGCCCCGCCAGGACCGGCCCCGCCGCGACCGCCGCCGGGGCCGCCGCGGCGCAGGGGCAGTCCGGGTGCGGCCGCAGCGCGGAGCGCTCCCAGTGCAGCCCGGGCAGGGCGGCCTCCCAGCGAGCGGCCGTCGAAGCGGGCAGCTGGCCGTCGAGGAAGGCCAGGGCGTGGGCCGCCGCCAGGCCGGCCACCGCCGTCGACAGCCCCAGGTCGCAGGCGCCCGCCCCGCGGCGGCGGTGCGCCGAGCGCCACTGCACCAGCATCCGCGGCCAGGCCGGATCCCGGTCGACGCGGTCGCGCTCCATGCACCCCGCGCACGCCGTGGACCCGGGCAGCACCAGGGGCCCGACCAGCCCCGTCCCCTCCAGCACCCCCGCGTACAGGTGCGGGGTGCCCGTCGCCACCCAGTCGGCGGCCGTCGCCGGATCGGGCGCCCACGCCTGGAGGCCGTCCCGCGGCGCGACCACCACCAGTGCCAGCCCCGGCCCCGGCCCGTCGGGATCACCGGCACCCGGAGCCCGCCCCGGGGCCGACTCCCGTACGAGGGCGGCCGCCGCCTCGGCCCGCAGCCGGCCCACGCTGCCCGGATCCAGCCCGCCCGGCGCCACGTCGGCGACCTCCACCCGGCCCCCGTCGAGGACCTCGACCCGGCCCACCCCGGCCCCCGCCAGTACGGCGGCGATCACCGCCCCCACCCGGCCGCTCCCGCGCACCTGGACCCGTAACGCCCTGCGCGCGGCGATGCCCCGCAGGTCCCCTCCCGGCTCCCGGTGCACCAGCGAGAGCGAGCCGAGATCGGGCCCCAGCCGCTCCAACACCTCGGGCCGGCGCCGCAAGGCCTGCGCCCGAGGCCCCCCGGCGGTGAGGTCGTCCAGCAGCCCGGCCTCCGCGAGCCGCCTGACCAGCCCGTCCGCCTGCCCCTCCGGCAGCCCCGTCGCGGCGGCCTCGGCCCGCAGCAGCTCCATGCCCCGCGTCCCGTCGATCCGGTCGATCAACGATCCGGTCGCCGTGTCCAGCGGTCCGAGCACCACCGCGTGGGCGGGCGTCACCCCGAACTGGACCGTCTGCAGGTCCCGCCACGCCCGCGCCAGCGCCGGCTTCACCTTCGGATACATCCCGACTCCCCTCTCGCCGGTCTCCCGGCTCCTGCGCCACCGCGCCCCAGCGCTACTGCGCTCCAGCACTCCTGCGCTTCTGCGTTCCTGCGGTTCTGCGGTTCTGTGTTTCCGCGTCTCCGCCACGATGCCCGGCCACGGGATCGCGTGCGCAGATTTGTCCACAGGCAAGGGGTATTGGGCATATGAGATGAAGAACGAGAGTGCTTCGGACACCGCCGGCGAACCGATCATGTTCGAACCTCGGACGCGCGGGACTTCCACCACGGCGACCGGGTAACGTCAAAGCGTGTCAGCCGAGCCCCCGCAGCGAGCCGTCGAAGTCCGCCGGAGCGCCCGCCGCCGCAGGACCGTGTCCGCCTACCGTGAGGGCGAGCGGACGGTCGTCCTGATCCCTGCCCGGATGTCCGAGGCGGAAGAGCGGCGCTGGGTGGGCGTCATGCTCGACAAGCTCGCCGCCCAGGAGAGCAAGCGCACCCTCGGCGACGCGGAACTGATCGAGCGCGCCGGGCGTCTGTCCGAGCAGTACTTCAGCGGCCGTGCCCGCCCGCGGTCGGTCCGCTGGGTCACCAACCAGAACACCCGCTGGGGCTCCTGCACCCCCGCCGAGGGCAGCATCCGGCTGTCCCACCGCCTCCAGGGAATGCCGGAGTACGTCGTCGACTACGTGCTGCTGCACGAGTTGGCGCACCTCCTGGTGCCCGGCCACGGCCCCCGTTTCTGGGAGCTGCTGGAGGCGTACCCGAAGACCGAGCGGGCCCGGGGATTCCTCGAGGGAGTGGCCGCGGCGGAGCGCCTGCCCCGGGTCCCGGCCGCCCGCGGGGAATGACCTTCCGTCACGGAGAGTGAGTGTGTACCGGGTCGGTACCGGCTTGGCCGGATGTCGGCAGGAGCCGTTAGCCTGAGCGGCACACATCGAGCAGCACGCATCCGGCGGTGCACGCAGTCGTAGTCGGGATGGGGGACGGTCGGACACATGGCCAGGGAATTCCAACGCGGCCACAAGGCCAAGATCAGTGATCTGACGGCGGGTACCGATCTGTACGTGGGCGTCCAGATCTCCGGGCCGGGGCTCACCTTCGACATCAGCTGCTTCGGCCTCGACGCCGACGAGCGGCTGTCGGACGACCGCTACTTCGTCTTCTTCAACCAGCCGAAGTCGCCCGAGGAGTCCGTCCAGCAGCTCGGCGCGCAGGCCGGTGACACGGAATCCTTCCGGGTGACCCTCGACCGCGTGCCCGCGGCCATCCACAAGCTGTCCTTCACCGCCACCCTCGACGGCGCCGGGCAGATGTCGCAGATCGGACCCGGCTACATCCGGGTCGTGGCCGGCGGTGAGGAAGTCGTCCGGTACTCCTTCACCGGTGCGGAGTTCAGCACCGAACGCGCCCTGATGATCGGCGACTTCTACCGCAAGGACGTGTGGCGCTTCGCCGCCGTCGGACAGGGCTTCGACGGCGGACTCGCCGCCCTGCTGGAGCACTTCGGCGGCGAGGTCGCCGAGGACGAGGCGCAGCCCGAGCCGCAGGCCCCGGCCCAGCCGCAGGCCGGAGCGCCGAGCTTCGCCCCGCCCGCGCAGGCCGCCGCCCCGGCCCCCTCCTTCGGCGCCCCGGTCCAGCAGCCGCCCGCCCCCGCGCCGTACGCCCCGCCGCAGCAGCCACAGCCGCAGCAGCAGGCGCCTGCCCCGCAGCCCCCGGCCCCGGCGCCCGTGCACTCGGCCCCGACCATGGTCGCCCCGCTGGCCGCGCCCGCCCCCGCGGCCCCGTACGGCCAGCCGCCCCACCCCCCTCAGCAGCCCGGCCCGCCCTCGTTCGGGCAGCAGCCCTCCTACGGCGGCCAGGTCCCGCCCCCGGCCCCGGCCCCCGCGCCCTACGGCGGGCAGCCGCAGCCCTCGTACGGCCAGATCCCGGGCCAGCAGCCGGGCGCCCAGCCCCCCTACGGCCAGCAGCCCGCGTACGGCCAGCAGCCCCCGCCCCCCTACGGCCAGGCCCCGCAGGCCGCCGGGCCCGGCGCCGGGCTCGCCGCCGCCCTCCAGCCGTACAAGGAGGCCCCCACCGGCGCCCGCTGGACCCCGCAGAACCAGCAGCTCATGCGGGTCGACCTCGCGATGGGCGGCCAGGCCGTCCTCGCCCGCCAGGGCAGCATGGTCCTGTACCAGGGCAAGGTCGACTTCAGCTACAAGGGCGCGGGCTTCGCCGGCCGCATCGTCGGCAACGCCACCGGCCAGGAGATGCAGCTGATGCGCTGCACCGGCCGCGGCCAGGTCTTCCTCGCCGAGAACGGCGCCCACCTGCACGCCATCGAGCTCCAGGGCGACGGGATCTGCGTCTCCGCGGAGAGCGTCCTCGCCTTCGACGAGTCCCTCCAGCACGAGGTCCGCCGCATCGAGGGCCACGGCATCCCCGGCGGCGCCCTGTTCACCATGCTGTTCCAGGGCTCCGGCACGGTCATCGTCAAGACGCACGGCGTGCCCGTCGTACTGCCCGTGACCCCCACCACCTTCGCGGACAGCAACGCCATCGTGGCCTGGTCGGCCGCCTCGCAGGTGATCATTTCCAGCCAGGTCCGGCTGCGCCGCAACGCCTACCCGGGCCACAGCGGGGAGACCGTGAACCTGCAGTTCCGCGGCGCCCCCGGCAACTTCATCGTCGTCCAGCCGTACGAGGTCTGAGGGAGCCCCACATGAACGCCATGAACGCAATGAACCAGCAGCTCGCGGGCTACGCCCCGACCCCCGTCACGGCCCGCATGGAGAACCACGGCCGGGCCATGCTCAAGGTCGCCATGCAGAGCGGCCAGGACCTCTTCGCCCGCACCGGCTCGATGGTCGCCTACGAGGGCTTCGTCCAGTACGAGCCCAACCCGCCCGCCGTCCGCCAGATGGCCTCGCAGTGGCTGACCGGCGAGGGCGCCCCCCTGATGAAGTGCACCGGCGACGGCCTCCTCTACCTGGCCGACTACGGCGCCGACGTCGTCTGCATCAACCTGAACAACGACGCCCTCTCCGTCAACGGCACCAACCTCCTCGCCTTCGACGCCCACCTCCAGTGGGGCGTCGAACGCGTCAAGGGCATGGCGAAGTTCGCCGGCCAGGGCCTCTTCAACGTCCAGGTCGCCGGAACCGGCTGGGTCGCCATCACCTCCCGCGGCACCCCGATCGTGGTCGACTGCGGCCGCGGCGAGGACGAGACGTACGTCGACCCGGACGCGCTCGTCGCCTGGTCGCCGAACCTCAAGGTCAAGGGGAAGCGCAGCTTCAAGGCCTCGTCGATGATCGGCCGGGGCAGCGGGGAGGCCTACCAGATGGCCTTCTCCGGCCAGGGCGTCGTCGTCGTACAGCCCAGCGAGGACAGCACCGACCGGCTCCGGGCCCGGGGCTGAGGGGGAGCGGACACATCATGCAGAGCTCACTTTTCGGCCACGCCGAACAGCAGTCCCAGGACCGCTACACCGTCCAGAACCCGCAGCTCCTGCGGGTCACCCTGACCGGCTCCGACGACGTGCTCGCCCGCAAGGGCGCCATGGTCGCCTACCAGGGGATCGTGGACTTCGACGGCGAGTACCAGAGCGGCAACCAGCGGAACGCCCGCCGCCGCACCGGCGAGGGTCTGGACCTCATGCGCTGCTCCGGCCAGGGCACCGTCTACTTCGCCAACCTCGCCCAGTACGTGCACGTCGTCGACGTGGACCACGACGGCCTCACCGTCGACAGCAGCTACGTCCTCGCCATGGACTCCACCCTGCACACCGAGGTCATCGCCGTCGACAGCCAGTACGGGATCTCCGGCTCCGGCAAGTACCAGCTCAACATCTCCGGCCGCGGCAAGGTCGCCCTCATGACCTCCGGGCAGCCGCTGATGATGCAGGTCACCCCCGACAAGTACGTCAACGCCGACGCCGACGCGATCGTCGCCTGGTCCACCTCGCTGCGCGTGCAGATGCAGGCCCAGACGCACTCCACCGGCGTGTGGCGGCGCCGCGGCAACACCGGCGAGGGCTGGGAGCTCAGCTTCCTCGGCACCGGCTTCGCCCTGGTGCAGCCCAGCGAGGTGCTGCCGCCGCAGAACGCCCAGCTCGGGCAGGGCGTCGCCGCGCAGTTCGGCATGGGCCAGCACGGCGCCCACGCCCAGAACCAGAACAACGCCTGGAACTGACCGGACCGGCACCGCACGGATGGAAGGGGCGGACCCGCACGGGCCCGCCCCTCCCGGCGCATCACCGCCGCGCCGGCGTCAGGCGCCCAGCCGCGCCCGGGTCGCCTCCAGCAGCCGCACCACCGAGGTGTCGGCCACCGCCGCCACCTCCTCGTACGGGAACCAGCGGAGGTCCAGCGACTCGTCGCTGATCTCCGCCACCGCGCCGGCCGGGGCCAGCACCGCGTACTGCACGTCCAGGTGCCAGTTGCACGGCGCGGGGATCGGGTGCCGGTCCAGGCGCACCGGGCCGCCCGCCACCAGGGTCAGCCCCGAGCCGATGCCCGACTCCTCGACGGCCTCGCGCATGGCCGCCCCGGCCAGGGTGGTGTCACCGGGCTCGCAGTGCCCGCCCATCTGGAGCCACATGCCGAGCTTCCTGTGCAGGGTCAGCAGCACCCGTCCGCCGGCCGGGTCGACCACCAGCGCGCTGCCCGTGACGTGGCCGGCCGTGCAGGGCTTGTAGACCCCGTCCGGGTGGGCGGCCAGGTGCTCCAGGTAGACCCCGCGCAGCTCGTCCTGCTGTGCGTCCGGGCCCTCGTACTGCTTCAGGACCGCGACGGCGTCCTCGTACAGGCTCACTTCTCGCCGTCGCCCTCTTCGTCACGCCGCCGGGCGGCCTCGCCGAGCATCTTGTCGATCTCCGAGAAGTCCAGCTGCTCGCGGTGCACGAACCCGTCCGGGTCGTCCAGGTCGGAGGCCGTCGGCAGCATGTCCGGGTGCTCCCACAGCCCGTCGCGGCCGTCCACACCGCGCGCGTCGGTCAGCGAGGCCCACAGCCGCGAGGCGTCCCGCAGCCGCCGGGGGCGCAGCTCCAGCCCGATCAGCGTCGCGAAGGTCTGCTCCGCCGGACCGCCCGAGGCACGCCGCCGGCGCATGGTCTCGCGCATCGCGTCGGCCGAGGTCAGCCGGGGCTTGGCCGCCTCGTGCACGACCGCGTCCACCCAGCCCTCGACCAGCGCGAGCGCCGTCTCCAGCCGGGCCAGGGCGGCCTTCTGCTCCGGGGTGTCCTGCGGCTGGAACATGCCGCCCTGCAGGGCCTCCTGGAGCTGCTCGGGATTGGTCGGGTCGAGCTGGCCGACCACGTCCTCCAGCTTCGAGGTGTCCACCTTGATGCCGCGCGCGTACCCCTCGACCGCGCCGAACAGGTGCGAGCGCAGCCACGGGACGTGCGCGAACAGACGGGCGTGGGCCGCCTCGCGCAGGGCCAGGTAGAGCCGCACCTCGTCCGAGGGGACGCCCAGGTCCTTGCCGAAGCCCTCGATGTTCAGCGGCAGCAGCGCCGCGCGCCCGGCCGGACCCAGCGGCAGTCCGATGTCCGTGGAGCCGACGACCTCGCCCGCCAGGGTGCCGACGGCCTGGCCGATCTGCTGCCCGAACATGGCCCCGCCCATGGAGCGCATCATCCCGAGCAGCGGGCCCGCCATGGCCTGCATCTCCTCGGGGAGCACGCTGCCCATGGCCGCGCCGACGCGCTCGGCGACCGGGTCCACGAGCTCCTTCCACACCGGCAGGGTCGCCTCGACCCACTCGGCGCGGCTCCACGCGACGGCCGCGTTGGCGCCCGACGGCAGGGAGGTCACGTCGTCCAGCCACAGGTCGGCCAGTCGCACGGCCTCCTGGACCGCGGACCTCTCCGCGATGCCGACGCTCGCGTCCTTCACGCCGTCCGCGGTGCCCTGCGCGACGGTCTGGCGGGCGATGTCCTTGGCCATGTCCCAGTTCACGGGACCGCCCTCGTAGTTCAGCATCTGCCCGAGCTGCTGGAACGCGGCGCCGAGGTCGTTCGGGTTCATCGCGCCGAACATCGCGGCGAACGGGTTGTCCGCACCGCCGGGGAAGCCGCCAGGAAGGCCGCCGGGGCCGAACCCGAACGGATTGGCGGGACCGTCCTGGCCGCCCTGGCCGCCCTTCTTGCCCTTGTCGCCGTCCTCCGGCTCCTCCGGCGGAAGGCCGAATCCGAATGGGGTGTCGCTCACGGGTTTCCTCGGCTCGTAGGGCCGCCGGCGGGAGCCGACGGGCGATGGTCCGACAACACCACCCAGCGTAGACACCCCTCCCGCTTACGGGCTCGGTGCTCCGCAGGGTCCGGGGCTGCGGCAGGATGGACATCACCTGGTGGGTACGCGTCACGGCGCGCCCTCACTGAAGACAACCGCTGGAGACGCCCGGTGAGTTCCCCAGATCCGCAGGCTCGCGCGCCGCACGACGCCGAAAACCGCCCTGAGCACGACGACAGCGCCTCCGGCGTTCGCCAGCCGCGAAACCAGGACGGCCCCCGACGACGCAGCCCCGTGATCGCGGTGACCGGCGCGGCCTCCGGGGTCGGCGCCGCCCTGGTGAGCCGCCTGGCCGCCTCCGACGAGGTCAAGCAGGTCGTGGCCATCGACGAGCGGCGTGGGGACTGCGCCGAAGCGCAGTGGCACGTCCTGGACGTACGGGACCCGGCGATCGCCGAGAAGCTGCGCGGCGCCGACGTCGTCGTCCACCTGGCGCTGGACCTCGACCTGGAGACGGATCCGGCGGCCCGGACCGCGTACAACGTACGCGGGACCCAGACCGTCCTGACGGCCGCCGCGGCGGCCGGGGTGCACCGCGTCGTGCTGTGCACCTCGGCGATGGTCTACGGGGCCCTGCCGGACAACGACATCCCGCTCTCGGAGGACTCCGAGCTGCGCGCCACCGCCGAGGCCACCGGCGTCGGCGACCTGCTGGAGATCGAGCGCCTGGGCCGCCGTGCCCCCCGCGCGCACCCCGGGCTGAACGTGACGGTCGTCCGCCCGGCGGTCCTGGTCGGCGGCACGGACACCGCCCTGACCCGCTACTTCGAGTCCCCGCGGCTGCTCGTCGTCGCCGGCTCCCGGCCCACCTGGCAGTTCTGCCACGTCGAGGACCTGGTCAGCGCCCTGGAGTACGCGGCCCTGGAGAAGGTCGAGGGGGAGCTCGCCGTGGGCTGCGAGGGCTGGCTGGAGCAGGAGGAGGTGGAGGAGCTCAGCGGGATCCGCCGCATGGAGCTGCCCTCCGCCGTCGCCCTGGGCGCCGCGGCCCGGCTCCACCGGATCGGCCTGACGCCCTCCCCGGCCGGGGACCTCGCCTACACCATGCACCCGTGGGTGGTCAGCGTCAGCGGGCTGCACGCGGCGGGCTGGCGGCCCCGCTGGACCAACGAGGAGGTGCTGGCCGAGCTGCTCCAGGAGGTGGCGGGCCGCCACACCGTCGTGGGCCGCCGCCTGGGCCGCAAGGACGCCGCCACGGCCGCCGGCGCCGCCGGCGCGACGGTGGCCCTGCTCGGCGCCGCCGCCGCGGTCCGCCGCGCCCGGCGCCGCCGCGGCCTGTGACCCGCGGGCCCGGGCCCCGTACCGGCCCGGGCCGGTACGGGGCCCGGCGCCTGTAGGAGGCTCCCAACCGGGGCGGCGGGCCCCGGGCGAAACGGCTATTCCGCCGTACCGGCGGCTAGGGCACGATGGGGACCATGGCACCGCACTTCGACCACCCCGGCGAGCAGGCCGCTCAGGACCCCATCCGGCTGCTCGAGATCCGTGAGACCCCGCTCTCGATCGACGAGGTCTTCCAGGCCGTCGGCGACGACTCCACGGGAGGCACCACCCTCTTCGTCGGGACGGTGCGCAACCACGACGGGGGCGCCGACGTCGACTCGCTCGGCTACTCCTGCCACCCGACGGCCCAGGCCGAGATGCGCCGCATCGCCGACCGTGTCGTGGCGAAGTACCCGGTCCGCGCCCTGGCGGCCGTGCACCGCATCGGCGACCTGGCCGTGGGCGACCTGGCCGTGGTCGTCGCCGTCTCCTGCCCGCACCGGGGCGAGGCCTTCGAGGCCTGCCGCATGCTGATCGACGACCTCAAGCACGAGGTCCCGATCTGGAAGCACCAGACCTTCGCGGACGGCACCGAGGAGTGGGTCGGCGCCTGCTGAACCAGGCGGTACGCCCCACCGGGGGGCCGGGTTCCGGCCCCTCACCCGCAGGGAGTAGCCTCACCCCCGTTCGGCCGCGCAACACGCCCTCGATTTGCGTAACCCCCTCCCGGGCACGAGCGTTGAAGCCACCAACGACACGCACTTTCGGGGCAGGGAGGCACGTCCATGGCATCACTGGTGTGGCTGCTGATTCCGCTGTTCGCCGCCATCGGGGCCGCGATATGGGGCAGCTGGGCGGCGCGCGACCGCACCCAGGGCGACATATCCGAGCTGGCCGGTTACGCCAGGTTCCGAGAGGCCATGGACCGCGCCGACCGGTCCGGGACGAACGAAAAGGCACACTCCGGTTCCGACGCCGTCTGACGCGTCCCGTGAGTCCCCTCCCGTCCCCGACAGGCCCGCTGACCAGGCCCCGGCTGAGAATCCCGTGAGAGTTCCGCCCGCGGGCCCCGTACGGACCGGCCCCACGGGCCGCCCGGTCGGGCCGTCCCGTACTGTCGGTCCATGCCACGCCGCACCGCGACGATGCTCGCTTCCTTCCTCGTGCTGTTCGCGCTGCTCTGCGCGGGCGTCTTCATCAAGGTCCCCTACTCCGAGATGAGCCCGGGCCCGACGGTGAACACGCTGGGAGACTCGCGCGGCGAGCCGGTCCTCAACATCGGGGGCCACAAGACCTACCCCACCAGCGGCCACCTCAACATGACCACGGTCCGCGTCACCGGCGCCGACTACGACATGAACCTGCTGGAAGCGGTGTACGGCTGGCTGGCCGACGACAACATCGTCGTGCCGCACGAGAACCTCTACCCGAACGGCAAGACGGACAAGGAATCCACGCAGGAGAACGCCGAGGAGTTCAGCCAGTCGCAGGAGAGCGCCAAGGTGGCCGCCCTCAAGCAGCTCGGCATCCCGGTCTCCGCCCGCGTCGTCGTCTCCACCGTCGTCAAGGGCAGCCCCTCCGAGGGCAAACTGCACGCCGGGGACGTCATCAGGGAGGTTGACGGCGCCGCCGTCACCGCCCCGGGCGACGTCGCCAAGCTCGTGACCAAGCACAAGCCCGGCGAGCCCGTCGTGTTCACCATCGTGCCCGCCCCCGAGGCCGCCGAGGCCGAGAAGGCGAACCGCGAGCCCACCACCACGTCGAAGGTCACCATCACCGCGGGCAGGGCGGAGGACGACGGGCACGCCATCGTCGGCATCCGGGCCGGGACCGACCACACCTTCCCGTTCCCGATCGACATCAAGCTCGCCGACGTCGGCGGCCCGAGCGCCGGCCTGATGTTCGCCCTCGGCATCGTCGACAAGCTCACCCCCGAGGACCTCACCGGCGGCAAGTTCATCGCCGGCACCGGAACCATCGACGACGAGGGCAAGGTCGGCCCCATCGGCGGCATCCAGATGAAGACCATCGGCGCCCGCAAGGCCGGGGCCGAGTACTTCCTCACCCCGGCCGAGAACTGCGCCTCCGCCGCCTCGCACACGCCCGACGGCCTGACCCTGGTGAAGGTCTCGACCATCGGCGACGCCACGAAGGCCCTGGAGAAGATCGGCAAGGGGGACACGGCCGGACTGCCGAAGTGCTCGGCGTCCTGACCGCGCCCCGCCCCCGCCCCCGCCGGCGGCCCGGCCGCCGGGCCGTCTAGCCGAGGAAGGTCGCCGCCAGCGCTTCGGCCAGGCCCGGCACCAGGCCCGCGCCGGTCAGCACCTCGCTCGAGGAGTCCTTGTCGCGCAGCCGTACGGCCGACTCGCGCGAGCCGTCGCGCAGGACGCCCACCGTCAGGCGGACCTCCTGCCGCTCGGGGTGGTCGGCGACCCACTGGGTCAGCTGCTTGTCGCTGAGCCCCGCCGGTACGGAGGCCTCCGCGGACGGCGGCAGCATCAGCCGCTCCACCGTCAGCGCGCACCCCACGACCGCGTCGGGCCAGGCGATGGTCCCCAGGAACTTGTCCAGCGGGGTCCCGGCCGGCACCTCCTCCTGCTCGATGGGGGTGAGCTGGCTCTTGCCGGTGTCGTCCTGGTCGAGGCCGAGCTGCCCCGCGAGCCGGGGCTCCTGCCTGCGCAGCCGGGCCGTGTCGACCAGGGCGAACAGCCGGGCCGGCTTGTCCCAGCCGAGGGTGGAGGCGTACTCGTCGATCTCGAGGACGGCGCGGGTGAGCGGACCGGCCGCCATGGGGGTGCCTGGGGAGGGCGAAAGGTTGGACATGGACAACATCCTGCCTCCTTTCCCCCCGATACCGGGAACTGACTAAAGCCTCAGTAAGTTGCATGGGTGGGCCCTACGATCGTGGGCCCAGGACCAGACACAGCGACTTTCGAGGTGCGCACCTTGGCTTTCCAGATGCCGGACCGCGGCGGAGGCCCCTCCGGGCCACGGATGAGAGTCGGCCGCCCGTCCCGGCGTGCCCGGACTCTTCTGACGACCCTGGGCGTCCTTGCCGTCCTGGCGATGGCGTTCGTCATGTTCGCCGGGTTCTGGACGGACTGGCTCTGGTTCCGCTCCGTCAAGTACTCCTCGGTCTTCACCACCACCCTGTGGACCAAGATCGGGCTCTTCGCGGTGTTCGGCCTGCTGATGGCCGCTGCCGTCGGGCTGAACATCTGGCTGGCGCACCGGCTGCGGCCGCCGCTCAGCGCGATGTCGATGGAGCAGCAGAGCCTCGACCGCTACCGGATGAGCGTCGCCCCGTACAAGAAGTGGCTGCTCCTCGCCATCGCCGTGATCGTGGGGCTGATCGCGGGCGCGTCGGCGGCCGGCCAGTGGAAGACCTGGCTGATGTACGTGAACGGGGTGCCCTTCGGCAAGAAGGACCCCCAGTTCCACCTGGACGTGTCGTTCTACACCTTCGACCTGCCCTGGTACCGCTTCCTGCTCGGCTTCGGCTTCGCCGCGGTCGTGCTGTCGGTGATCGCCGCCGTCGTCGTGCACTACCTGTACGGCGGACTGCGCGTGACCAGCCCGGGCGCCCGGGCCACCGCCGCGGCGACCGGGCACCTGTCGGTTCTGCTCGGCCTCTTCGTCACCCTGAAGGCGCTCGCGTACTGGCTCGACCGGTACGGCCTCGCCGTGAAGTCCAGCGACTTCAAGGCCGCCGACAACTGGGCGGGCCTGCGCTACGTCGACGCCAACGCCTACCTCCCGGCGAAGACGATCCTCGTCGCCATCGCGGCGATCTGCGCGGTGCTGTTCTTCGCCACCCTGTGGCGGCGCACCTGGCAGCTACCGGTCATCGGCTTCGGCCTGATGGTCCTCTCCGCGATCCTCATCGGCGGGCTGTACCCGGCGATCGTGCAGAAGTTCCAGGTCCAGCCGAACGAGCAGGCCAAGGAATCGCCGTACGTCGAGAAGAACATCAAGGCGACGCGCGACGCCTACGGCATCGAGGGAGCGGACGTCGGGGAGTACCCGGGCGTGCCGCAGACCGAGGACCGGACCAAGCTGCGGCCGGTGGCCGACAGCACGGCCAGCCTGCGCCTCCTCGACCCGAACATCGTCTCGCCGGCCTTCCAGCAGCTCCAGCAGGTCAAGGGCTACTACGGCTTCCCGTCCACGCTGGCGGTCGACCGGTACGACGGCCAGGACACGGTCATCGGGCTTCGCGAGCTGAACATCGGCGGCATCCCGAAGAACAACTGGATCAACGACCACTTCAAGTACACGCACGGCTACGGCGTGGTCGCGGCCAAGGGCACCACCGTCAAGGACGGCGCCCCCGACTTCACCCAGTCCGACCTGCCCTCGAAGGGCATGTTCGGCACGGACTTCGAGCAGCGCATCTACTACGGCGAGCAGACGAAGCAGTACTCGATCGTCGGCGGTCCGCAGAAGGAGCTCGACTACTCGGACGACAGGGGCGAGAAGGAGACCAGTTACGAGGGCCGTTCCGGGGTCAACCTGGACAACCCCGTCAACCGGGCCGCGTACGCGCTCGCCTTCAGCGAGCCGCAGATCCTGTACTCGGGCGCCATCGGCGAGGGTTCGCGGATCCTCTACAACCGCACGCCCAAGGACCGCGTCGAGGCCGTCGCGCCCTGGCTGACCATCGACGGGGCCCCGTACCCGGCCGTCGTCGAGGGCCGCATCAAGTGGATCGTCGACGCCTACACCACGACGAACGGCTACCCGTACGCCTCGCGGACCACGCTGGGCCAGAGCACCGCGGACTCGCTGACCAACAGCCAGCGCGCGGTGGTGGCGCAGGAGAACCAGGTCAACTACATCCGCAACTCGGTGAAGGCCACGGTCGACGCCTACGACGGCACCGTCGACCTGTACCAGTGGGACACCAAGGACCCGGTCCTGAAGACCTGGATGAAGGCCTTCCCTGGCACGGTCAAGCCGAGGAGCGAGATCTCCAAGCCGCTCATGGACCACCTGCGCTACCCGCAGGACCTCTTCAAGGTCCAGCGCGAGCTGCTGACCCGCTACCACGTCACGGACCCGCAGACCTTCCTCAGCGGCAGTGAGGCCTGGGCCGTCCCGGACGACCCGACGACCAAGGCCGGTACGGCGGTTCCGCCGTACTACCTGTCGATGAAGATGCCGGGCCAGCCGGAGAAGGACCAGGTCTTCTCGCTCACGACGACCTTCACGCCGAACGAGCGGCCCAACCTGAGCGCCTTCATGGCGGTCAACGCCGATCCCGGCACCAAGGACTACGGCAAGATCCGCATCCTGAAGATGCCGACCAGCAAGCCGCCGGACGGCCCCGGCCAGGTCCAGAGCAAGTTCCAGTCGGAGCCGAAGATCGCCGAGTCGATCCGCCTGCTGCGCGGCGGCGACTCGGAGATCGAGTACGGCAACCTGCTCGCGGTCCCGATGGACGGCGGCATGCTCTACGTGGAGCCGGTGTACGTGCGCAGCTCCGGGCTGAAGTACCCGCTGCTGCGCAAGGTGCTGGTGACCTACGGCGGCCAGACGGCCTTCGAGGACACCCTGGAGAAGGCGCTGAGCGTGGTCTTCGGAGCCGAGGCCCCGACCACGCCCACCACGCCGACGCCGCCGACCACCCCGACGAACCCGAACACCCCGCCGACCGCGCAGGACCCGACGGTCAAGGCGGCCCTCGCCGACGCCCAGAAGGCCGTCGAGGAGGCCGACAAGGCCATGAAGGCGGGCGACTGGGCGGCGTACGGCAAGGCGCAGAGCGACCTCCAGGCGGCGCTGAAGCGGGCGGTCGAAGCCGAGGCGAAGCTGACGGCGCCCAAGCCGGCCGGGTAGGCGGTGCGGACAACGCCGTAACGGTTCCGTCCCGCGTCGTGATACTGTGGTTTCACCGACGCGGGGTGGAGCAGCTCGGTAGCTCGCTGGGCTCATAACCCAGAGGTCGCAGGTTCAAATCCTGTCCCCGCTACTGAAGACGAAGGCCCGGATCCCATGGGATCCGGGCCTTCGTCATGTCCGGAGCCGCCGAACGGGCGCGGCTGGGGGACACGGGGTCACTGGGGCGGGTGAGTTGGGGTATGAGCGTGTTTGACTTGTCTCTCTGTGGGCATGTCGACAAAACGCTGTAGTGACCTCACTGGCTGCGACATACCAGGTGTACGCGGGTAGCAGGTGATGCGACGATGGGATTTATGGGGGACAGGTCAACTCTGCTGGAGACAGGGCGGTTTGTGAGGGCGGAGGCCGAGTCGGGCACGGGAACGGGCAAGGCCGCTCCGACCGTTAACGCGCAGACCGCACTGACCGATGCGGATTTCGCGGCAGAAGCGTTCGGGGACGCCGAGGGCGCCACCGACGCCGAGCTGGAGGCCCGTCACCGGGTGGCCGCCGACAAGGGCGACCCGGGCGCCATGAGCGTGCTCGGCGCGCTGCTGCTGCGCCGCGGCGACCTCGCCGGGGCGGAGCCCTACCTGCGCGGCGCCACCGCCGCCGGCGACCGCGCCGCCGCCAACAACCTCGGGGTCCTGCTCCTCCAGCGGGGCTACCCCGAGGAGGCCGCGGGCTGGTGGCGGGTCGCCGCCGTCGCCGGCTCCGCCCCCGCCGCGCACGCCCTGGGACGCCACTACCGCGAGCGCGGTGACGAGCCCGCCGCCGAGTACTGGCTGCGCCAGGCGGCGGAGTCCGGGCACGCCCTGGGCGCGTACGGCCTGGCCGACCTGCTGGAACACCGGGGGGACAAGGGCATCGAGCGCTGGTACCGGGCCGCCGCCGAGCAGGGGCACCGCGAGGCCGCGTACCGGCTCGCCCGCCATCTGCGCAAGGGCGACCCGGCCGAGGCCGAGCAGTGGTACCGCCAGGCCGCCGCGCGCGGACACCGGCGCGCCGGTCTGCACCTGGGCGCCCTGCTGGAGGCGCGCGGCGAGCTGAAGGAGGCCGGCCGCTGGTACCTGAGCTCCGCCAAGCAGGGCGAGGCCCGGGCGGCGTGCGCCCTGGGCTTCCTGCTGCGCGACGCCGGCGACGAGGACAGCGCGGCCGCCTGGTGGCACCGGGCGGCACAGGACGGCGACGGCAACGCGGCGAACGCCCTGGGCGCGCTGCACGCGGCCCGCGGCGAGACCCAGACGGCCGAGAAGTGGTACCGGGTCGCGATGGACGCGGGCGACCACAACGGCGCCTACAACCTCGCCCTCCTCTGTGCCGCCCAGGAGCGGACCGCGCAGGCCGAGCAGTGGTACCGGCGGGCGGCCTACGCCGGCCACCGCGAGGCCGCCAACGCGCTCGCGATCATGCTGCTCCAGGCCGGGGACGCGGCGGGCGCCGAGCCCTGGTTCTCCAAGGCGGCGGAGGCGGGCAGCGTCGACGCCGCCTTCAACCTCGGGATCCTCTTCGCCAGCCGCGACGAGGACCGCTCCGCGCTGAAGTGGTACGAGCGGGCCGCGGCGGCCGGGCACACCGACGCCGCGCTCCAGGTCGGGATCGCCCTGGTGCGCGACGGCGAGGAGCGGGCCGCCGAGCGGCACCTGCGGTGCGCGGCGGGCGGCGGCAGCGCGGAGGCGGCGTTCCGCCTGGCGTCCCTGCTGGAGTCGCTGGCCCCGCCGCCGGAGCCGGTGGCCCTCGGCGAGCCCGTCGGCGGCGCGGCCCGCACCGAGAGCGAGGAGTGGTACGAGCGTGCCGCCGAGCAGGGCCACCGGCGGGCCCAGGTGCGGGTCGGCATGCTCGCCGCCGCCCGGGGCGACCTCGCGGTGGCCGCCCGGTGGTACCGGGAGGCGGCCGAGGCGGGCTCGCGCAACGGCGCCTTCAACCTGGGGCTGCTGCTGGCCCGCGAGGGCGACGAGCCCGAGGCGGCCCTGTGGTGGACCCGCGCGGCGGTGGCCGGGCACGGCCGGGCCGCGCTGCGGCTGGGGCTGCTCGCGGCCCGGCACGGCGATCTGGCGGAGGGGCAGAAGTGGTGCGTACGGGCCATGGAGCTGGGGCCGGCCGAGGTGTCCGAGCGCGCCGCCCGGCTGCGCGACGCGCTGGCGGAGGAGCTGTCCGCCTGAACGCCCCGTGCGGGGCGCCGGCCAACTGATTTGCATCTGCCGGGTGGCCTCCCGTAGAGTCGGGTTTACCGACGCGGGGTGGAGCAGCTCGGTAGCTCGCTGGGCTCATAACCCAGAGGTCGCAGGTTCAAATCCTGTCCCCGCTACTGAAGGCCCGAGGCCCGGATCCCCTGGATCCGGGCCTCGAGTCGTTTCTGATCGCGAAGACGGCATGCGGGAAGGGCGGGAGGCCCGGAGCCTCCCGCCCTTCCCGCGTCGTGTCCCGCGTCGTGTCTAGGCGCCCGCGCAGTTCGGGCAGACCCCGCGGTAGGTCACCTCGACCGCCGAGACCGTGAAGCCGAAGCGCTCGCCGTCGGGCAGGTCCGCCAGCGGGTCGCCCGCCGGGTGCACGTCCCGGATGGCACCGCACTGGGCGCAGACCAGGTGGTGGTGGGGGCGGTGGGCGTTCGGGTCGTACCGCTTGGCACGCCGGTCCGTCGAGACTTCCAGGACCTCGCCGAGCGAGACCAGCTCGCCCAAGGTGTTGTAGACCGTGGCTCGAGAAATCTCCGGCAGTTTGGTCACAGCGCGTGCGTGCACCTCGTCTGCCGTCAGGTGAACGTGGTCACCGTCGAGCACCTCGGCCACGACGCGGCGCTGGGCCGTCATGCGCCAGCCGCGTCCGCGAAGTCGTTCCAGCAGGTCACTCATACACGCCAGCCTAACAGCGGGGACTCGGTGCAGATCCCGAACCGGTGTGGACTTGGATGTGCGCTTGACTTAGACAAAGTCCATCGTAGGATCAGGTACAACACACGGCGAGGACAGGACACGCAGGAATGACGCAGGAGGCGCACGTGACGCAGGGACCGCTCACCACGGAGGCCGGGGCGCCGGTCGCCGACGACCAGAACAGCGAGACCGCCGGTCCCGGCGGCCCGGTTCTGGTCCAGGACCAGCTCCTGCTGGAGAAGCTCGCGCACTTCAACCGCGAGCGCATCCCGGAGCGCGTGGTGCACGCCCGCGGTGCCGGTGCCTACGGCACCTTCACGGTGACGGCCGACGTCACCCGGTACACCCGCGCCAAGTTCCTCTCCGAGGTCGGCAAGCAGACCGAGACCTTCCTGCGCTTCTCCACCGTCGCCGACAGCCTCGGCGGCGCCGACGCGCGCCGTGACCCGCGCGGCTGGGCGCTGAAGTTCTACACCGAAGAGGGCAACTACGACCTCGTCGGCAACAACACCCCGGTCTTCTTCATCCGGGACGCCATCAAGTTCCCCGACTTCATCCACACCCAGAAGCGCGACCCGTACACCGGCTCGCAGGAGCCGGACAACGTCTGGGACTTCTGGGGCCTGTCGCCCGAGTCCACCCACCAGGTGACCTGGCTGTTCGGTGACCGCGGCATCCCGGCGTCCTACCGCCACATGAACGGCTACGGCTCGCACACGTTCCAGTGGAACAACGAGGCCGGTGAGGTCTTCTGGGTCAAGTACCACTTCAAGACCGACCAGGGCATCAAGAACCTCACCCAGGCCGAGGCCAACCGGCTCGCCGGCGAGGACCCGGACTCCCACCAGCGCGACCTGCGCGAGTCCATCGAGCGGGGCGACTTCCCGACCTGGACCGTGCAGGTCCAGATCATGCCGGCGGCCGAGGCGGCGGACTACCGCTTCAACCCGTTCGACCTCACCAAGGTGTGGCCGCACGAGGACTACCCGCCGATCGAGATCGGCAAGCTGGAGCTCAACCGCAACCCGGAGAACGTCTTCGCCGAGGTCGAGCAGTCCATCTTCTCCCCGGCGCACTTCGTCCCCGGCATCGGTCCGTCCCCGGACAAGATGCTCCAGGGCCGTCTCTTCGCGTACGGCGACGCGCACCGCTACCGCGTCGGCATCAACGCCGACCACCTGCCGGTGAACCGCCCGCACGCCACCGAGGCGCGCACCAATTCCCGTGACGGCTTCCTCTACGACGGCCGCCACAAGGGCGCGAAGAACTACGAGCCGAACAGCTTCGGCGGCCCCTTCCAGACGGACCGCGCGCTGTGGCAGTCCACCCCGGTGACCGGCGGCACGGGCAACCACGCCACGCCGTCGCACGCCGAGGACGACGACTTCGTCCAGGCCGGCAACCTCTACCGCCTGTTCTCCGAGGAGGAGAAGACCCGTCTGATCGAGAACCTGTCCGGCTTCATAGCCAAGGTCTCCCGTGACGACATCGTCGAGCGTGCGATCGACAACTTCCGTCAGGCGGACGGAGACTTCGGCAAGCGGCTCGAGGTCGCGGTCCAGGCCCTGCGCGGCTGAGGCTCCCTTGCCGGGGCTGAAGGGCCGGACCCCGACGGGTCCGGCCCTCCGGTCTACGCGGGCACGGCCCGGCGGGCCGGAACCCAGCAGCGGATGACGTCGCGTACGGAGACGATGCCCACCGGGCCGCCGTCCTCCAGCACGATCAGGTGCCGGAACCCGCCGTGTGCCATCGCCTCCGCGGCCTCCTGCACGGTGGCGTCGGGGGTGCAGAAGACGACGTTGTTCGTGGTGTGGGCGCCCACCGACTCCCGGTCAGGGTCGTGGCCCGCGCCGATCGAGTTCAGGATGTCGCGCTCGGTCAGGATGCCGATGCCGCTGTGGTCGGGATCGAGGACGACGGCCGCGCCGACGCGCCGGCCGGACATCAGGCAGGCCGCCTGACGCAGGGAGTGGGCGGGGCCGAGGGTGAGGATCACGGTGCTCATGGCGTCGCGGACGAGCATGAAGGGAGCCACCTCCTGGGGTGAGCCCCCGCCGGGTCGGTGCGGTGCGTGGTGGGCCTCCACTTAGAGAAGCCGTTCACAAGCGCACAAGCGGGGGGATCCTCAGATTCCCACGCACACGGAAAGTCATCAAGGGGGCACGCTCGGCGCGTACGGGCGCCGCGCGGGGGCGCCCGTACGCGCGCCGGCTCAGGCGTCGCGGTTGAGGAAGCCGAGCATCTCCTCGTGCAGCAGCCCGTTCGACGCCGCCGCGTTGCCGCCGTCCACGCCCTCGACGCCGTCCAGGCTGGTGAACCGGCCGCCCGCCTCCTGGACCACGACCGCGATGGCGGCCATGTCCCACAGGTTCAGCTCCGGCTCGGCGCACAGGTCCAGCGAACCCTCGGCGACCATCATGTACGGCCAGAAGTCGCCGTAGGCCCGGGTGCGCCAGCAGGCGCGCGTCAGGTCCAGGAAGCCGGGGAGCCGGCCCTGCTCCTCCCACCCGCTCAGCGAGGAGTACGCGAACGAGGCGTCGCCCAGAGAGGCCACCTTCGACACGCCGATCGGCCCGGACGGCTCGCCCAGCGCGCCGCCCGCGAAGGCGCCCCCGCCCTGCGAGGCCCACCAGCGCCGGCCCAGCGCCGGGGCCGAGACGACGCCGACGACCGGGCGGAACACCCCGTCCCCGCCCTCGGCCATGAGGGAGATCAGCGTCGCCCAGACGGGCACGCCGCGCACGTAGTTCTTCGTCCCGTCGATCGGGTCCACGACCCAGCGGCGCGGGCCCTCGCCCTTGAGCCCGTACTCCTCGCCCAGGATCGCGTCGCCGGGCCGCGCGGCCAGGATGCCGGCCCGCACGACCTCCTCGGCGGCCTTGTCGGCCTCGCTCACGGGGGTCATGTCCGGCTTCGTCTCGACCTGGAGGTCCAGGGCGCGGAACCGCTGCATCGTCGCGGCGTCCGCCGCGTCGGCGAGTTCGAGGGCAAGGCGCAGGTCATCGGCATACGTGGACATGGCCGAACAGTACCGAGACCGCCGCCCCCCGGCGAACGGGGTCCACAGTGCGGCCGGGACGCGCCCTTGACAGGATCTGGCGGCCCGTCAACTCTGGCGGGAGGCCCGGACGGCGATCCCCGCGGGGAGGTGGCGATGGCGACGGCCCGTGAGTCCCTGCTGCGGGCGGCCGAGGCCGCGCTGGCCGCGCGGCCCTGGCCGGCGGTGCGGATGGTCGAGGTCGCGGCCGCCGCCGGAGTGTCGCGCCAGACCCTCTACAACGAGTTCGGCGGCAAGGCGGGCCTGGGCAGGGCCCTGGTGCGGCGCGCCGCCGACTGGTACCTGGACGGGGTGGACGGCGCGCTGGCCGCCCCGGCCGCGCACAGCTCCGCCGAGCGGCTCGCCGCCGTCGCCGAGTGGACCGTACGGGCGGCCCGCGCGCGGGCTCTCGTACGGGCCCTGCTGACCGGTTCCTGGGGGCCGGCCCTGCCGGCGCCGCCCGCCGCGGGGAGCCGGCAGGCGCTCGGGCCGGGGGAGCTGACCCGGGCGGCCCGCGACCGGGCCGCCGCCGCGCTGCCGCAGGAGCCGGCGCGCCGATGCGAGCTCGCCGTACGGATCGCGCTGTCCTACGTGGTCGCGCCGGGGGAGCCGGGCCAGGAGCCGGCGGCGGGGGCGGAGCTGCTGGGGCTGCTCAGTGCGCCGAGCCGGAGAGCTGGAGGCCGATGACGCCGAGGATCACCAGCGTGATCGAGACGAGCTTGAGGGTGGAGACCAGGTCGCCGAGGAAGACCATGCCGTAGATCGCCGTCCCGGCCGCCCCGATGCCCGTCCACACCGCGTACGCCGGCCCCACGTCCAGCTTCTTGAGCGCCAGGGTCAGCAGTCCGAAGCTGCCGAGCGCGAAGCACGCGAAGGCGATCGTCGGCCACAGCCGGGTGAACCCGTGCGACAGCTTGAGGCACACCGCGAAACCCGTCTCCAGGAACCCGGCGACCACGACCAGCAGCCACGCCATGGCGTATGCCTCCCCGCGTCAGGTGACTCGGCGTCACTTGGTGCGATTATGCATTTACCAGACGCGGCCCGGGGCAAACCCCGCCGATGGCCGGCCCGCTGCCCGCGGGGCGCCTCAGTCGCCCTCGCGCCGCTCGCGGGTCTCCAGCAGACGCCGCAGCGAGTACAGCCGCGCGGGGTCCGCGTGACCGTCCTCCACCCACTGGTCGAGCGCGCAGTCGGGCTCGTCGTGGCTGCACGCGCGCGGGCACTCCTCGGTCCCCGGCACCAGGTCCGGGAAGGCCAGGACCACCCGGGACGGGTCCACGTGGTGCAGGCCGAAGGAGCGCACGCCCGGCGTGTCGATGACCCAGCCGTCCCCGGAGGGCAGCGGCAGGGCCAGCGCCGAGGTGGTGGTGTGCCGGCCCCGGCCGGTGACGGCGTTGACGTGGCCGGTGGCGCGCTGGCGGCCCGCACCGACCAGCGAGTTCACCAAGGTGGTCTTGCCGACGCCGGAGTGGCCGACGAAGGCGGTGATCCGGCCCTCCAGGCGCTCGCGCACCCGCTCGGCGGCGTCGCCCACCGCCAGCTCCTCGCGGTTGGTGACCACGTAGTTCACGCCGAGCGTCGCGTAGATCTCCAGGATCTTGTCGGCGGAGGTCAGGTCGGACTTGGTGAGCACCAGCAGCGGCTCCAGCCCGGCGTCGTACGCGGCCACCAGGCAGCGGTCGATCATCCGGGGCCGCGGCTCCGGGTCGGCCAGCGCCGTGACGATGGCCAGCTGGTCGGCGTTGGCGACGACCACCCGCTCGTACGGGTCGTCGTCGTCCGCGGTGCGCCGCAGGACGGACCTGCGCTCCTGGATCCGCACGATCCGCGCGAGGGTGTCCTTCTTGCCGGACAGGTCCCCGACGAGCGACACCCGGTCGCCGACGACCGCCGCCTTGCGGCCCAGCTCGCGGGCCTTCATGGCGGTGATCTTGCGGTCCTCGACCAGGCAGGTCAGCCGGCCGCGGTCCACGGTGAGGACGAAGCCGTCGGCGGCGTCCTCGTGTTTGGGCCGGATGCTCGTCCTGGCCCGGTTGCCCTTGGGGTTCGGGCGCTGGCGGATGTCGTCCTCGTCGGTGTGCTTGCCGTACCTGCGCATGGCGGGCCCCTACGCTCCCGCTCCCGTCGTGCCTCGCGGAGCTTGACCGAGCATGTCGGCCCACATCTTCGGGAAGTCCGGCAGGGTCTTCGCGGTCGTCGCCACGTTCTCGACCCGCACGCCCGCCACGGCCAGGCCGATCACCGCGCCGGCGGTGGCCATGCGGTGGTCGTCGTAGGTGTGGAAGACACCGCCGCGCAGCGGGCGCGGACGGATGCGCAGCCCGTCGGCGGTCTCGGTGACGTCGCCGCCGAGGCCGTTGATCTCCGCCGTCAGCGCCGCCAGGCGGTCCGTCTCGTGCAGCCGCAGGTGCGCCACCCCGCGCAGGACCGATTCCGAGTCGGCCAGCGCCGCGACCGCGGCGATGCCCGGGGTCAGCTCGCCGACCTCGCTCAGGTCCACGTCGATGCCGTGGATCTTCCCGGTGCCGGTGAAGACCAGGCCCGCGTCGGTCAGCTCGCAGGAGCCGCCCATCTCGGTGAAGATCCGGCGCAGCGCGTCACCGGGCTGCGTGGTGCGGCGCGGCCAGTCCGGGACGGTGACCGTGCCGCCGGTGATCAGGGCCGCGGCCAGGAAGGGCTGGGCGTTCGACAGGTCGGGCTCGACGACCATGTCGCGGCCGAGCAGCGCGCCCGGCGTCACCCGCCACACGTCCTTCTCGCCGCCGGCCTCGGGGGTGTCGACCTGGGCGCCCGCCGCGCGCAGCATCTCGACGGTCATCCGGATGTGCGGCATCGACGGCAGGTTGCCGCCCACGTGCCGGACCTCCACGCCCTGGTTGAAGCGCGGGGCGGAGAGCAGCAGCGCCGAGACGAACTGCGAGGAGTTGGAGGCGTCGATCTCGACCGTGCCGCCCTCCAGGGCCCCGCCGCCCTGGACGGTCATCGGCAGCGCGCCGCGGCCGTCGTCGTCGATCCGGGCGCCGAGGGTGCGCAGGGCGGTGATGACCTGGCCGAGCGGACGCTCGTAGGAGCGCGGGTCGCCGTCGAAGCGGATGTCGCCGTCGGCGAGGGTGGCCACGGGCGGCAGGAAGCGCATGACCGTGCCCGCGTTGCCCACGTCGACGGTGGCCGGGCCGTGCAGGGCGGCCGGGATGATCCGCCAGGCCTCGCCGCTGTCGCCGTCGGCGGAGCTGGAGGAGACGGTCTCCTCGATGCCGACGCCCAGCGCGCGCAGCGCGTCCGACATCAGCTGGGAGTCGCGGGAGCGCAGCGGCCGGCGCACCCAGCCCGGCTCGGCCGCGAGGGCGGCGAGCACGAGGGCCCGGTTGGTGACCGATTTCGACCCCGGCACGGTGACGGTGGCGTGGACGGCCCCGTCCGCGAGCGGAGCGGGCCAGAGGTCATGGAGCGCGGGGGTCTCGGTCATGGCCCTTACTTTAGTGGCTCCCCACCGCCCCCGATCTGGATCGGGGCGCCGTCTCAGAGGGCGAGCAGCCAGCGCCCGCCGCCGATGAGGCAGCACAGGGTGACCGTGTGGAACATGAGCAGCCAGGCGACGGGGTGGACGTGCGTGAGCCGGCCCAGCTGGTCGGCGTCCGACTCCGGCGCGCCGCCGTGCCGGCGCTTGGCCTGGAGCTCGAACACCGGACGCACCGCGCCCAGCAGCAGGAACCAGACCACCGCGTACGCGAACGCCGCCTGCACGGCTGCCGGGGCCAGCCAGGACACCAGCAGGAACGCCCCGCCGGTCAGCACCACCGTCAGCAGCCCGTACGCGTTGCGGATCATCACCAGCAGCGCCACCAGCAGCGCGGTCGCCGCCCACAGCAGCAGCGTGACGCGGTGCGCCGACAGCAGGGCCGCCCCGCCCAGACCCAGCAGCGCGGGCGCCGTGTAGCCGGCGGCCAGGGTCAGGACCATCCCGAGCCCGGTCGGCTTGCCCCAGCTGACGGTGACCCCGCTGGTGTCGGAGTGCAGCCGGATCCCGGAGAGCCTGCGCCCCGTCAGCAGGGCCACCAGCCCGTGGCCGCCCTCGTGCGCGATGGTGATCGCGTTGCGGGCCGGCAGCCACAGCGCCCGGGGCGCGACGGCCGCGAGCGCGGCCAGGCCCGTCACCACCACCAGCCACCAGGGGGCCGGCGCCTGTATTCCGGTGAGCCGGTCCCACAGGCCGGCTGTCGTGCTGCTGTCCATGGAGTGGCTGGCTCCTTGCGGTCGGGGGTCGGTGCCATGGCAGTGTGTCAGCCATGTGCGGAAGGTTTGCGGCGAGTCGGACGCCCCAGGAGCTGGCGGGGATATTCGGGATCGAGCGGTGGGAGCCGAGCGAGACCCTCGCCCCCGACTGGAACGTGGCGCCGACGAAGGAGGTCCACGTCGTCCTCGACCGTCCCCTCAAAGACGCGCGCGACCCGCGTCCGGTTCGCCAGCTGCGGACGCTGAAGTGGGGCCTGGTCCCCTCCTGGGCGAAGGACCCCGAGGGCGCGGCCCGGATGATCAACGCCCGGTCCGAGACCCTGCACGAGAAGCCCTCCTTCCGCCGCCCCTTCGCACAGCGCCGCTGCATCGTCCCGGCCGACGGGTACTACGAGTGGGTCACCGCGCACGACGAGCGGCAGCTGGAGGTCGAGGGCAGGAAGAAGCGGGCCCGCAAACAGCCCTACTTCGTGCTCCCCGCCGACGGCTCCGTCTTCGCGATGGCCGGGATCTACGAGTTCTGGCGCGACGCGACCCTGCCCGCCGACCACCCGCGGGCCTGGTGGGCCACCTGCTCGGTGATCACCGCCGAGGCCGAGACCACCCCGCTCGGGGTCGCGCCCGCGGAGGGACCGCGCTCGCTCTCGGAGATCCACCCGCGCATGCCGCTGATGCTGACCCCCGACCGCTGGGACGCCTGGCTCGACCCCGCCCGCACCGACGAGCATGGCCTGCGGGACCTGCTGGCGCCCCCGCCCGGCGGGCTGATGCGGGCCTACCCCGTCTCCACGGCCGTGAGCAACGTGCGCAACAACGGGCCGGAGCTGCTCGGCGAACTGGCCGCGCCGGAGGAGGGCACGCTCTTCTGACGGCTGTCCCGCCTCCCCGGTGGGTCGGCGCACGGCGTCGCCCGCCCGGGATCGCCGGACCGCCTCCGGCCGTGTCCCACCGGCCGGGGCGGGCCGCCCGCCCGGCAGGATGGGCCCATGACCCCGCGCACCGAGAGCGTCGACACCCCGGCCGGCGAGGCCCGGATCACCTGGCACGCCGCCCCCTCCGCCCGGCTCGTGCTGGCCCTGGGCCACGGAGCCGGCGGCGGCATCGAGGCCCGCGACCTCCAGGCCCTGGCCGCCGCCCTGCCCGCCCGGAACGTCACCGTGGCCCTCGTCGAGCAGCCCTGGCGGGTCGCCGGCAAGAAGGTCGCCGCCGCGCCCAAGGTGCTGGACGAGGGCTGGCGCGCCCTGTGGCCCGCCCTGGAACGGCCCGGGCAGCCCGTGGTGGCCGGCGGGCGCAGCGCCGGGGCCCGGGTGGCCTGCCGGACCGCCGCCGCGCTGGGCGCGGCCGGGGTGCTCGCGCTGGCCTTCCCCCTGCACCCGCCGGGCCGCCCCGAGAGGTCCCGCGCCGCGGAGCTGCTGGGCGCCGGGCTGCCGACGCTGGTGGTCCAGGGCGGCCGGGACCCGTTCGGGCGGCCCGGGGAGTTCCCCGAAGGGGCGTACGAACTGACGGAGGTGCCCTTCGGCGACCACGGCTTCACGGTGCCGAAGAAGGCCGGACCCACCCAGGAGGAGGCCCTCGCGGTGATCACCGGCGCGGTGGCCCCGTGGCTCGCCCGGCTCATCGGCTGAGCCCGGTTCCGGCCCGCCGTCGCCCCGCCCGGACCGGGACCTGACAGATTCCGGAGTGACCCGGCTCACCCGCCCCGCGCGGCCCCCGGCGGATCCCCGAACCCCTTGGCGCGCCCGGGAATGCGCTGCCGGGGCCGCCTGTTGTGGGGAGTGTCGGAACGCAGGGGAAATACGTCGGAGGAGAGGGAGCGCATGACCCAGGTCATCAGCCAGAACCGTCCGCAGGCCGCTGACCTGGACTGGACGGTACTGCCCGCCCCCAAGCGCGGCTCGCTTCGGGCGGCGGAGGGCCGGGATGGTCGACTATTCTCCGATTCGAGCGGATCCGCTTTCGGAGCCGCCACGCTGTCGGAGGAGGTGGGTCCTGTCGCTGGGACCGACGAAGGCCAGGCACAGGAGACGACCGCGGAGCGCAACGCGCGCTTCGAGCGGGACGCCCTCGGCTACCTCGACCAGATGTACTCCGCCGCGCTGCGCATGACGCGCAACCCGGCCGACGCCGAGGACCTGGTCCAGGAGACGTACGCGAAGGCGTACGCGTCCTTCCACCAGTTCCGCGAGGGCACCAATCTCAAGGCGTGGCTCTACCGCATTCTGACCAACACGTTCATCAACTCCTACCGCAAGAAGCAGCGTGAGCCGCAGCGCAGCGCCGCGGAGGAGATCGAGGACTGGCAGCTGGCGCGCGCCGAGTCGCACATGTCGACCGGTTTGCGTTCCGCCGAATCGCAGGCGCTCGACCACCTGCCGGATTCCGATGTGAAGGAAGCGCTGCAGGCCATTCCGGAGGAGTTCCGCATCGCGGTCTATCTTGCCGACGTAGAGGGCTTTGCGTACAAGGAGATCGCGGACATCATGGGTACACCCATCGGTACGGTCATGTCGCGGCTGCATCGTGGGCGCCGTCAACTCCGCGGAATGCTGGAGGACTATGCCCGTGAGCGCGGGCTGGTTCCCGCCGGCGCGGGAGAGTCGAACGACCTGAAAGGCTCGGGCTCATGAGCTGCGGAGAGCCGCACGAGACGGAGTGCGCCGAGGTCCTGGACCATCTCTATGAGTTCCTGGACCACGAGATGCCCGACAGTGACTGCACGAAGTTCGAGACGCACTTCGGCGAGTGCAATCCCTGTCTGGAGAAGTACGGCCTGGAACAGGCCGTGAAGAAGCTGGTCAAGCGCTGCTGCGGGTCGGACGACGTGCCGACCGATCTCCGCTCCAAGGTCATGGGACGGATCGAACTGATCCGTTCGGGTCAGGCCGTGCCCGAGGGTGACATCACCGCCGGGCCGCCGGCCGGCTGAAGAGCCGGCTTCACCCACCGCTGAACTGCCGCCCCCGGAAACCGACTTCGTTCACCCGAAGGTGCTAATCCGGGGGCGTCCGTACGGCGCAATGCGAAAATGTGCCCCGCTCCGTTCGGGGGCCGACCTATTCTCCCCCTCTCGGTACCGCTTCGATCCGGTACCCGGTCTGTAGGACCCCTGCGGGAGGAGAGCGCCATGCGGGTACTTCCGCCGACGGCGCGCGCCTGCGTCGTCGCCGCCGTCCTCGCCGCCGCGGCCTGCGCCGCCCCCGCCCTCCTCGCCGGGGCCTCGACGCCCTGGCCGGCCGTGGCCCTGCTGGCCCTCCTCTACCTCGGCTGCGAGCTGGTGCGGACCCGGCCGTTCCCGGGCCGCCGAACCCCCGAGGGGGCCGGCTGCTTCTTCCCGGTGGTGATGGCCGCCGTGTTCCTGCTGCCGCCGTCGGCCGCCGCGCTCGTGGCCCTGCCCGGCGGGTTCGCCCAGAGCGTCGTGCAGCGGCCCGCCGGGGTGCGCCGGGTCTGGCACGCCGCCCAGCAGACGACGGCGGCGTGGGCGGCCGGGCAGGCGTACGGGCTGCTCGGCGGCCGGGGCACCGACCCCGCCGCCCGGGTGGCCGGCTTCCCGTACGCGATGCTCCCCGCGGCCGTCGCCGCCGTCGTCTTCTGCCTGGTGCTCACCGCCCTCGACGCCGCCGTCCTGGCCGCCGCCGAGGGCCGGCCCGCCGCCACCGCCTGGCGGGGCACCGCCGCCCGCTCCCTGGTCCCGCACTGCGTGCACGGGCTCGCCGGCCTGATGATGGCCGTGATGTGGCGCAGCCCCTACGGGGTGCCGGCCGCGCTGCTCGTCCTGCTGCCGATGTACGTCTCCTGCTGGGTGTTCGCCCAGTACCACCGCGAGCGCGCCGCGCACCGGGCCACGATCCGGGCCCTCGTCCAGGCCGTCGACATCAAGGACCGCTACACGCGCGGACACAGCGAGCGGGTGGGCCAGGCCTCCGCGATGATCGCCCGCGAGCTGGGCATGGGCGACGACCGCCTCGAAGTGGTCCGGATCGCCGGGATCCTGCACGACGTCGGCAAGCTGGGCGTGCCGACCCGGCTGCTGCGCAAGGACGGACCGCTCACGCCCGAGGAGCGGCGGATCATCGAACTGCACCCCGAGTACGGGCACGAGATGGTGCGGGGCATCGGATTCCTCGGGGAGGCCCGGTCCGCGATCCTGCACCACCACGAGCGGGTCGACGGCCGCGGGTACCCGTACGGGCTCCGGGGCGAGCAGATCCCGGTGCTGGCCCGTGTGGTGGCGGTGGCCGACTCCTTCGACGCGATGACCTCGACCCGCTCCTACAGCCGGGCCCGGCCCGTGGAGACCGCCCTGGCGGAGCTGGAGCGCTGTGCGGGGGTGCAGTACGACCCGGCGATGGTGCGGGCCCTCGTCGACGCCATCGGCCGGCACGGCTGGCACCCGGTGGTGACCTCGGACGCGGACCTCCAGGTCATCCCGGCCGCCCCGGCTGCCCCGGCTGCCCCGGCCGCACCGCAGCCGGGGCCGGCCGCGATGCCCACCCAGGGCGGGGCGGCCCGCGACCCGGCCGGGGGCGGCCGGTGAGGGCCGTCGCCGTATGGGCCGTACGCGCGGCCGCGGGCGTGCTCACGGCCGCCGGGCTGGCCCACACCCTGTGGACCGGCGTCGTCGAGCCCGGCACGGCCCTCGCCTTCGGCACCCTGGTCACGCTCGGCGAACTCGCCCGCCGCGACCCCCGACCGGGCCGCTCCACCGACGGCGCCGGGCACCTCCCCGCCCAGGACCGCCAGCCCGCACCGCTCGGCTCCGCCGGGGCCCTGGCCTACGCCCTGCTCGGGCAGAACGCCGGCCACCCCACCCACCACGGGGTGCTCCAGACCGTCGCCGTCGTCGTCGCGGCCGCCCTCGCCGGCATCGTCCCGCACATCGCCCGCGGCCACGGCCCGGCCCTGGACCACGTGGCCCGCCGCGTCCTCACCGTGGCCTTCGCCGCCGTCTGCTTCCAGCCGCTCCACCACTCCGGGCGGCTCGGCGACCGGATCGGGCAGGGCCCGTACCTCGTGCTGTTCCTGCTGCTCCTGCTCGGCCTCACCGCCCTGTGCGACGCCGTGCTCGCAGCCGCCTCGGCGGGGGCCCGCACCGGGTGGCCGTACGGGCCCCTGCTGCGCGACGAGCTGCGCGCCCTGCTCGGCGTCGGCTCGGCGATCTGCGCCACCGGGGTGGTGATGGCCCTCGGCGTGGCCGTGGCGGGCCTGTGGGCCCTGCCGGTCCTGTGCGTGCCGCTGCTGCTGACCCAGATGTCCTTCCACCGCATCACCGCCGTCCGCACGACCTACCGCCAGACCATCACCTCCCTCGCCCGCGCCACCGAGATCGCCGGGTACACCGCGCCCGGGCACGCCCGCCGGGTCGCCGCCCTGAGCTGCGCGGTCGGCCGGGAGCTCGGACTGTCGGAGCGGGAGCTCACGGTGCTGGAGTACGCCGCGCTGATGCACGACATCGGCCAGCTCTCGCTCGTCGACCCGGTCCCCGCCGGAGCCACCGCGGAGCTGCCCGCCGCCGAGGCCCGCCGGATCGCCGAGCTGGGCGGAGAGGTGGCCCGCCAGACCGGGGTGCCGGCGGAGGTCGCGGTGATCGTGGAACGCCAGGCGGACCCGTACCGCGAGCAGCCCGTCGCCGCCCGGATCGTCCGGGCGGTCAACGCGTACGACGACCTGGCGGGCGGCAGCCGTCACCCGGGCGGCTCACTGGCCGCCCTGGAGCAGTTGCGCCTGGGCACCGGCCGCGACTACCAGCCGGAGGTCGTGGAGTCCCTGGCGAGGGTTCTGGCCAGGGGCGGGCGGGGCGGAGTCGTACCCGTTCCGCCGGGGTAACCCATGGGTAATGAGCGGCCGTCCGAGCGGGCATGGTTGGATGCAGTAAGAGTGTCCGTGAGGGTGCCCGCAAGGCTGCACCGTTGGACCGGCAGGCGGGAATCGTGAGGATCTTCGGGAAGGTACGGCATCGGCCGTCCGCCTCGTGGCGGCAGGCCACCGACCGGGCGTTCACGCTGATCGGTGACGGTCGGTACGAGGACGCGGGTGCGCTGCTGACCAGGGCGGCGGACCTGGAGCCCTGGCTGTCCGAATCCTGGTTCAACCTGGCCCTGCTGCACAAGTTCCGGCACGACTGGGAGCAGGCCAGGGCCGCCGGGCTGCGCGCCGTGGCCCTGCTCGACCGGGAGGCGGGCGCACCGGACTGGTGGAACGTCGGGATCGCCGCGACCGCGCTGCAGGACTGGCCGCTGGCCCGGCGGGCCTGGCAGGCGTACGGGCTGAAGGTGCCCGGTGACCCGCACAGCACGGCGGGGACCGGCGAGCCCGTCGGCATGGAACTCGGCAGCGCCGCCGTGCGGCTGTCCCCCGAGGGGGAGGCCGAGGTCGTGTGGGGCCGCAGGCTCGATCCGGCCCGCATGGAGGTGCTGTCCATCCCGCTGCCCTCCTCGGGGCGGCGCTGGGGCGAGGTCGTGCTGCACGACGGGGTGCCGAACGGCGAGCGGATCACCGCCGCCGGACCCGCGTACCCGGTCTTCGACGAGATCGAGCTGTGGGCGCCCTCGCCGGTGCCGACCTGGGTGGTGCTGCTGGAGGCGGCCACCGAGGCCGACCGCGACGCCCTGGAGCAGCTGGCCTCGGACGCCGGCTTCGCCGCCGAGGACTGGTCCTCCTCGGTCCGGCTGCTGTGCCGGACCTGCTCGGAGAGCCCGATGCCCAGCGGCGAGGACAACGGCGACCACGTCGACCCGCACGACCACAGCGAACCGGGCCACCCCGGCCCGCTGGGCCACCGCACCGCCGGATCCGGCTCGCTGTGGGTCCCCGAGCGCGAATGCGGCATCGCCGCGCCGGCCGGCCTGGTGCGCGGGCTCCTCGACGGCTGGGTCGCCGACAGCCCCGACAGCCGGGAGTGGCGGGATCTCGAGGAAGTCTGCTGAGCCCGGGCCGTAGGCTGTACGGGCACACCACGGACTTGAGGGAAGGCGTACGGCGGACATGGCGCAGCAGGAGAACCAGGTGACCCCGATCGACGACGAGGGGTACGTCGTGGACACCGAGGACTGTGAGGCGCGCGAACTCGCCCACCGCGAGCGCGGTACCTCCCGCCCGATCACGGTGGTCGGCAACCCGGTGCTGCACCGCGAGTGCAAGGACGTCACCGAGTTCGGCGACGAGCTGGCGCAGCTGATCGACGACATGTTCGCCAGCCAGAAGACCGCCGAGGGCGTGGGCCTGGCCGCCAACCAGATCGGCGTGGACGCCAAGGTCTTCGTCTACGACTGCCCCGACGACGACGGCGTGCGCCACACCGGCGTCGTGGTCAACCCGAAGCTCGTCGAGCTGCCGGCCGGATCCCGCGTGCTGGACGACTCGAACGAGGGCTGCCTGTCGGTGCCGACCGCCTACGCCTCCCTGGCCCGCCCGGACTACGCGGAGGTCACCGGCCAGGACGCGCAGGGCAACCCGATCAAGGTCCGCGGCACGGGCTACTTCGCGCGCTGCCTCCAGCACGAGACGGACCACCTGTACGGGTACCTGTACATCGACCGCCTCTCGAAGCGCGACCGCAAGGACGCCCTGCGGCAGATGGCGGAGAACACCCCGCGCTACGAGGTCGTCCCGAACGACTGACGGCCCGCGCGCCGCACCTCCACCCGTACGAAGGCCCCGCTCCGGCAACCGGAGCGGGGCCTTCGTGTGGGGGGTCCCGCAGGGCGCGCCACGCCCTGCGCGGTGCACCCGGATGACATCACCGCGGCCGGACCGCGGCCAGACCGGCGGCTCCCGAATGTCAAGTCACGAACTCTCACCGGCCGTTGGGGCCCCGGGGGTCAGGCCGCCGCGCGGGGGCCGCGGAAGGCGCGGCGGAAGGCGTTCGGGGTGGTGCCCAAGGTCCGAAGGAAGTGGTGGCGCAGCGCCGCCGCGTTGCCGAAGCCACTGCGGCCCGCGATGGCGTCGACCGTGTCGTCGGTGGACTCCAGCAACTCCTGCGCCAGCAGCACCCGCTGGCGCAGCACCCACTGGTAGGGGGTGGTCCCCGTCTCCTGGAGGAAGCGGCGGGCGAAGGTCCGGGGCGACATGTGGGCCCGCTCCGCCAGCTGCTCGACGGTGATCTCCTCGTCCAGGTGCCGGGCCGTCCAGCCGATCACCTCGCCGACCGTGTCGCAGGCGGTGCGGGGGAGCGGCCGCTGGATGTACTGGGCCTGGCCGCCGTCGCGGTGGGGCGGTACGACCATCCGCCGGGCGATGGTGTTGGCCACCTCGGCGCCGTGCGCCTGGCGGACCACGTGCAGGCAGGCGTCGATGCCCGAGGCGGTCCCGGCGGCGGTGATCACCGGCCCCTCGTCGACGTAGAGCACGTCCGGGTCGACCAGGGCCGCGGGGTAACGGCGGATCAGCGCCGGAGCGTGCAGCCAGTGGGTGGTGCAGCGCCGCCCGTCCAGCAGCCCGGCGGCGCCGAGCACGAAGGCGCCGCTGCACACGCTGAGCACCCGCGCGCCCCGGTCCACGGCCCGGCGCAGGACGTCGAGGAAGGGCTCGGGGTAGTCGCCCCGTACCGGCGCCCGGCGGTCGGCGGGCAGGCAGATCAGGTCGGCCTCCTCCAGCCGTTCCAGCCCGAACGGCGGTGTGATGGTGAAGCCGACGTCCGCCATGGTCAGCGGGCCCTCCTCGGCGGCGCAGACGGCGAAGTCGTACACGGGCAGCCCCTGGTCGCCGCGGTCGATCCCGAAGACCTCGCAGAAGATCCCGAACTCGAAGGGCGTCACTCCGTCGACGAGCGCCACGGCCACGTTCTTCAGCATGGCACCAGTGTGGCAGTAATTCGCTCCTTCATGACAGTCCTGCCACTGTCCGGTTCCGGCGGCCGGGGCGATCTTGGAGTCATGAACACGTTCCTCGACTACCTCACCGTCCTCGCCGTGGCCGCCCTCCTCCTCGCCCCCGCCCTGTACGGAGCCCTGCACGACCGCCGCACTGCGCGTCAGCTCGCCGCGGCGGCCCGCGAGCGCTCGGCGGCGACGCCCCGCCCCGCAGCCGCTCCCCACCGGGCCGGCACCCGCTCCACCGCCTGGCGGCGGGGCCGCGTCGCGCACTGAGCGGGGTCCGCCTGCGGTCGACACCGCCCCCGGGCCGGCCGGCATGGAGAGAGGGCGGCACCACCGACCCCGGCCGCAGGCCCGGGAATTCCCGCTTCCCGCTCCCCTCCGGCTGCCCCGGGCCGAGCCGTCCGACCGAGCGGAGATGCCGCCGACCTCGATCCCGCGTGGACATCGCCGCAGACTCCTCAGCGCAAGGAGGCGAGACGATGCTCCGCAGACGCCGTACGGCCCTCGGCATCGTGCCCGTGGTGACGGCCCTGGCGATAGGGCCCCTGACCGCCTGGACGAGCGCCGCGGCGGCTCCCGCCGTGGAGTGCAGCATCAGGCCCAACGGGTCGAACTACCTGATCTCGGGATCCGGCTTCGAACCCGGCAAGGCCGTCAACTTCTACCGCAACGGCCAGCCCATCGGCGGCGGCACGGTCCCCGCCGACGGCACCCACTCGGTGGGCCTGCGCCCCGACCAGGGCGCCCCCGGCGCCGGAGTGGGCTTCTTCGCCAAGGAGGGGCTGGAACCGGGCGGGCGCGCGACCACCTGCACGATCATCGATGCGCCGTCCGCCTGCGACGGGGCGAAGGCCGAGACCACCGGGTACCGGCTGGGCCGTACGGAGGGGCTCAAGGACGGCCGGGAGGACGGCTTCGCGGACACCTACCGCAAGAGCTACGACGACGCCGTCAAGAAGCGGCCCGGACTGACCGCCGACGAGTGCAAGGCCGTGCAGGACAAGGGCTTCGCGGACGGCTACAAGGTGGGTTACGAGGAAGGCTTCAAGGAGGGCAAGGCCAAGGGCGGCAAGGTGGGCAAGAAGGAGGGCGAGGAGGACAGGCGCAAGGGCAACGCCTCCCGCAACGTCGTCGTCAGCCAGCTCCAGGTCAAGGCCGATCCGGCGAGCGGCGAGGCCGACTGCGCCCAGGGCATCCGGTTCACCGCCACCCTGGTCGGCTCCGGCACCGGCACGGTCCGGTACCACTGGGAGCGGACCTCCGGAAAGGTGTCCGGGACCGTCGAGTTCGCAGGGGACGGGACCAAGACGGTCACCGACCAGGCGGCCGTTCCGGCCGGGTCCGCGACGGCCACGGTCAGCCAGAAGTTCGTCGTCGACAGCGGCCCCTCGCAGGGGAAGACGGGGCAGGCGAGCGCCAGCGTCACCTGCAAGAAGTAGCACCGCACGGCACGACGTCCCCGCCCGTGATCCACGGGCGGGGACGTCCGCACACCGGACGGCGGCCGAGGCCTAGAAGTCCTCGTCCAGGTCGACCGTGCCCTCGACGGCGACCTGGTAGGCCGACGGGCGGCGCTCGAAGAAGTTCGTCAGCTCCTGGACGCCCTGGAGCTCCATGAACGAGAACGGGTTCTGCGAGCCGTACACCGGCGGGAAGCCGAGGCGGACCAGGCGCTGGTCGGCGACGCACTCCAGGTACTCGCGCATCGATTCGGTGTTCATCCCCGGCAGGCCGTCACCGCACAGGTCGCGGCCGAACTGCAGCTCCGCCTCGACGGCCTCCTTCAGCATGTCGGTGACCTGCTGCTGGAGGGCGTCGTCGAAGAGCTCCGGCTCCTCCTTGCGGACGGTGTCCACGACCTCGAACGCGAAGTTCATGTGCATCGTCTCGTCGCGGAACACCCAGTTCGTGCCCGTCGCCAGACCGTGCAGCAGGCCGCGCGAGCGGAACCAGTACACGTACGCGAACGCGCCGTAGAAGAACAGGCCCTCGATGCACGCGGCGAAGCAGATCAGGTTCAGCAGGAAGCGGCGGCGGTCGGCGGCCGTCTCCAGCCGCTCGATCTTCTCGACCGAGTCCATCCACTTGAAGCAGAACTGCGCCTTCTCGCGGATGGAGGGGATCTCCTCGACCGCGTCGAAGGCCGCCGCGCGGTCGTCCGGGTCGGGCAGGTAGGTGTCGAGCAGCGTCAGGTAGAACTGGACGTGCACGGCCTCCTCGAACAGCTGGCGCGACAGGTACAGGCGCGCCTCCGGGGAGTTGATGTGCTTGTACAGCGTCAGCACCAGGTTGTTCGAGACGATCGAGTCGCCCGTCGCGAAGAACGCGACCAGACGGCCGATCATGTGCTGCTCGGCCGGCGTCAGCTTCGCGAGGTCGGCGACGTCGGAGTGGAGGTCGACCTCCTCCACCGTCCAGGTGTTCTTGATCGCGTCCCGGTAGCGCTCGTAGAAGTCCGGGTAGCGCATCGGGCGCAGGGTCAGCTCGAAGCCCGGGTCGAGAAGGTTCTTCTGGTCGTTGGAGCTCATTACTGGCAGGCCTCGCAGGACTCGGGGTTCTCAAGGGAGCAGGCCAGCGCCTCGGCGTCGAGGGCCTGGGGCAGCTGGGCGGGGGTCGCGGCCGCCGGGACGGCGGCGGCCCCGGACGCGGCGCGGGCGATCTTCGTCGCCGGGCGCGAGCGCAGGTAGTACGTGGTCTTCAGGCCCTGCTTCCAGGCGTACGCGTACATCGAGGACAGCTTCCCGATGGTCGGCGTCTCCAGGAACAGGTTCAGCGACTGGGACTGGTCCAGGTACGGCGTACGGGCCGCCGCCATGTCGATCAGACCGCGCTGCGGGATCTCCCACGCCGTGCGGTACAGCTCGCGGACCTCCGCCGGGATCCAGCCGAAGCCCTGGACGGAGCCGGAGGAGTCGCGCAGCGCCTCGCGGGTCTGCGCGTCCCACACGCCGAGCTTCTTGAGGTCCTCCACCAGGTAGCCGTTGACCTGGAGGAACTCCCCGCTGAGCGTCTCGCGCTTGAAGAGGTTGGAGACCTGCGGCTCGATGCACTCGTACACGCCCGCGATCGAGGCGATCGTCGCCGTCGGGGCGATCGCGAGGAGCAGGGAGTTGCGCATGCCGGTCTTCGCGATCCGGGCGCGCAGGGCGTCCCAGCGCTCGGGCCAGGCGGGTTCGACGCCGTAGTGGTCGGGGTGCAGGACGCCCTGCGCGGTGCGGGTCTCGGACCAGGCCGGGAGCGGGCCGCTGCGCTCGGCGAGGTCGCAGGAGGCCTCGTACGCGGCCAGCATGATCCGCTCGGCGATCTTCGTGGACAGGGCCTTCGCCCCCGCCGAGTCGAAGGGCAGCCGCAGCTTGAAGAAGACGTCCTGGAGGCCCATCGCGCCCAGGCCCACCGGACGCCACCTGGCGTTGGAGCGGCCGGCCTGCTCGGTCGGGTAGAAGTTGATGTCGACCACGCGGTCGAGGAAGGTCACGGCCGTGCGGACGGTCTCGTCCAGGCGCTCCCAGTCCATCTCTCCGTCGGCGACGAACGCGCCGAGGTTGACCGAGCCGAGGTTGCAGACGGCCGTCTCGCCGTCGTTGGTGACCTCGATGATCTCGGTGCACAGGTTGGAGGAGTGGACGACCGTGCCGGGCAGCGCGGTCTGGTTCGCGGTCCGGTTGGAGGCGTCCTTGAAGGTCATCCACCCCTGGCCGGTCTGCGCGAGGGTGCGCATCATGCGGCCGTACAGGTCGCGGGCCGGCATGGTCTTCTTGGCGAGGCCCGCCGCCTCGGCCTTGAGGTAGGCGGCGTCGAACTCATCGCCGTACAGGTCCACCAGCTCGGGGACGTCGGCCGGGGAGAACAGCGACCAGTCGGCGTCGGCGTTCACGCGGCGCATGAACTCGTCAGGGATCCAGTGCGCGAGGTTGAGGTTGTGCGTACGGCGCTGGTCCTCACCGGTGTTGTCGCGCAGCTCCAGGAACTCCTCGATGTCCGCGTGCCAGGTCTCCAGGTAGACGGCGGCGGCGCCCTTGCGGCGGCCGCCCTGGTTCACGGCGGCGACGGAGGCGTCGAGGGTCTTCAGGAACGGGACGATGCCGTTGGAGTGGCCGTTGGTGCCGCGGATCAGGGAACCGCGGGCGCGGATGCGCGAGTACGAGAGGCCGATGCCGCCGGCGTGCTTGGAGAGGCGGGCGACCTGGTGGTAGCGGTCGTAGATCGAGTCCAGCTCGTCCAGCGGGGAGTCCAGCAGGTAGCAGGAGGACATCTGCGGGTGGCGGGTGCCGGAGTTGAAGAGCGTGGGGGAGGACGGCAGGTAGTCGAGGCGGCTCATCAGCCGGTACAGCGAGGCCACTTCCTCGACGGCCGCGGCGCTCCCGTCGGCGGCGAGGCCGCAGGCGACGCGCAGCATGAAGTGCTGCGGGGTCTCGATCACCTGGCGGGTGATCGGGTGGCGCAGCAGGTAGCGGCTGTGCAGGGTGCGCAGGCCGAAGAAGCCGAAGCGGTCGTCCGCGCCCTCGGCGAGGGCGTCGTCGACCAGGGCGTCGAGGCGGGCGGCATGGGCGGCGACGAATTCGGCGGTGCGGTCGGCGATCAGGCCCTCGCGGTGGCCGACGGCGACGGACTCGGCGAAGGAGGTGGCGCCCTGGCCGGCGGCCTCGTCGGCCACGGCCAGCGTCAGCAGGCGGGCGGCGAGGCGGGAGTAGGCGGGGTCCTCGGAGATCAGGCCGGCCGCGGCCTCGGTGGCCAGGGCGCGCAGCTCGGCCTCGTCGGCGGCGGCGCTGCGGCCGCGCAGGGCGGCGGCGGCGACCCGGCCGGGGTCGGTGTCGGGGAGGTCGGCGGTCAGCTCCGTGAGAGTACGCAGCAGCGCGGCCCCCGGGCCTTCGCCGGATCCGTTGCGCTCAGTGGGCTGGTCGGACTCGGCGCGCGGTGCGGCGGGCGCGATGGTCACGGGGGAGCTCTCCCTCACTCGGCCCGGTCGTCGGCGGCTCGGGGCGCGGGGAGGCGCGTGCGGGCGCGCCGGAACGCGTCACACCGCACGGCGTCCACCGGCCCAACCGCGAGACCCGGACGTGTCGGCACCCGGTTCGGTCGAGCCGGGCGCACTGTCGGCAGGTCCTCGGACTTCTCATACCGTTGCGGGACAGTTCCGGATTCGCACCGGATTCCCCTGCGGCGACAGCGAGCATGAGCATACATGTGGGGGGCGCTCGATGCGCGACCCCCCACATGTTGTGTCCGAGCGGCTACAGCTCCAGACGGTAGGTCAGCAGTTTCAGGGCCGGGATCGGCGACCAGTCGAGCTCCGGAGTCCGTACGAAGCCCAGCCGCTCGTAGATCCGCCGGGCGCCCAGCATGGCCGGCTGCGTGGACAGCACCAGGGCCGTGACCCCCAGCGCCCCGGCCCGCTCGGCGCAGGCCCGTACGAGGGCCTCCCCGACGCCCTTGCCGCGCGCCTCGGGAGCCACCGCGAGCATCCGGAACTCGGCCTCGCGCGGGCCGGCCACGTCCGCGAGCGGGCTCCCGGGTGCGGCGAACGTCACCCCGCCGAGCACCCGCCCGTCCTGCACGGCGACGAGCACCTCCCCCTCGCCGGCCCGACCGGCGACGTCGCGCAGCACGTTCAGGTAGGTGTCGTCCTCGTTCTGGTCGAGCAGCCCGTCCCCGGTGTAGGCCGCGCCGATGACCTCGCCGAGCCGCTCGTACTCGTCCGTCCTGGCCGTTCTGATCTCGAAGTCCATGCCACCGAGTGTGCGCGAGACCGCACCGGTGTGGCGAAGGCCTTTTCCACGCCGAAGGGCCCCGCCGGTGTGGCGGGGCCCTCCGTACGCACGGCACGGGCTCAGCAGCAGCGGAAGCCCTCGCGGGGGTCCGCCTCGCGGGCGTCCGTGCGGGCCCGTTCGAAGGCGCGGCGGGTCATGACCTCGGCGCCCGGGTCGTGGGAGCGGGCGTGCGCGACGTACCGGTCGTACGCGGCCTCGCCGGAGAACTCCCGTACGTAGAACCGGGCCTTCGCCAGCGCCCCGCGCACCCCGCTCACGCGACCGGCTCCTTGGCCCGGCCGCCGCCCCCGTCGAGGCCGGCGGCCGCGAGCTCGGCCTTCTCCTCGGCCGTCGCGATGAGCCCGGCCGGGGCGATGATCTTCGACTCGGTCCACGGCACCTCGGACAGGCGCACCGACTCGGGGTGGGTGACGGCCCGGAAGCAGGTCCGGGCCGCGTCCAGCAGCACGATGACGATCAGGACCGCGAACAGCACCGACAGGACGCCGTCGACCGTCGCGTTGGTGACCACGGTGTGCATCTCGTCCATGTTCTTGGCGGGCGGCAGCACCTTCCCGGCGTCGATGCCGGCCTGGTACTTGTCGCGCTGCGCGAAGAAGCCGACCTTCACGTCCTCGGAGAAGACCTTCTGGTAGCTGGCGGTGAGGGTGACGGCCACGTCCCAGGCCAGCGGAACGGCCGTGACCCAGGCCCACTTGAGCCGCCCGGACTTGACCAGCAGGGTGGTGCAGACGGCCAGCGCGACCGCCGCCAGCAGCTGGTTCGCGATGCCGAACAGCGGGAAGAGCTGGTTGATGCCGCCCAGCGGGTCCTTGACGCCGACCCACAGGAAGTAGCCCCAGCCGCCGACGACGACCGCGCTGGCCAGCCAGACGCCCGGCTTCCAGCTGACGTCCTTGAAGGACCTGTGCACGTTGCCGAGGGTGTCCTGGAGCATGAACCGGCCGACGCGGGTGCCCGCGTCGACGGTGGTCAGGATGAACAGGGCCTCGAACATGATGGCGAAGTGGTACCAGAACGCCTTCATCCCGGAGCCGCCGATGACGGACGAGAAGATCTCCGACATCCCGAGTGCGAAGGTCGGCGCGCCGCCCGTACGGGACAGCAGGCTGGTCTCCTCGACGTCCTTCGCGGCCTGCGCGAGGGCGTCGGGGGAGATGGCGAAGCCGAAGTTCGTCACGGCCTCCGAGGCGGTCTGGACGGTCGTGCCGATGACGCCGCCGGGGGAGTTCACCGCGAAGAACAGGCCGGGCTCGATGATGCTCGCCGCGATCACCGCCATGACGGCCACGAAGGACTCGGTGAGCATGGCCCCGTAGCCGATGACCCGGACCTGGGTCTCCTTCTGGATCATCTTCGGGGTGGTGCCCGAGGAGACGAGGGCGTGGAAGCCGGACAGCGCCCCGCAGGCGATGGTGATGAAGACGAAGGGGAACATGGAGCCGGCGAAGACCGGGCCGTCCCCGCGCGAGGCGAAGTCGGTGACCGCGGGCATCTTCAGCGTCGGCATCGCGAGGACCACGCCGATCGCCATCAGCGCGATGGTGCCGACCTTCATGAAGGTCGACAGGTAGTCACGGGGGGCCAGCAGCAGCCACACGGGCAGCACCGAGGCGACGAAGCCGTACACGATCATCCAGATGACCAGCGTCTCCTTCTCCAGGGTGAAGGTGCTCGCCCAGGAGGAGTCGGCGACCCAGCCGCCCGCGACGATGGCGAGCAGGAGCAGCGCGACGCCGATGACGGAGACCTCGGTGACCCGGCCCGGGCGCAGGACGCGCAGGTAGACGCCCATGAACAGGGCGATCGGGATGGTCATGCCGATGGAGAAGACACCCCAGGGGGAGTGCGCCAGGGCGTTGACGATGACCAGCGCCAGCACCGCCAGCAGGATGACCATGATGACGAACACGGCGACGAGGGCGGCGGCCCCGCCGACGGGGCCGATCTCGTCGCGGGCCATCTGGCCGAGCGAACGGCCGTCGCGCCGGGTGGAGAAGAACAGGGTCACCATGTCCTGGACGGCGCCGGCGAAGATGACGCCCGCGACGATCCAGATGGTGCCCGGCAGGTAGCCCATCTGTGCCGCGAGCACCGGGCCGACGAGCGGGCCGGCGCCGGCGACGGCGGCGAAGTGGTGCCCGAAGAGCACGCGCCGGTCGGTGGGGTGGAAGTCGACACCGTTGTCGAGGCGTTCGGCGGGGGTGGCCCGCGTCTTGTCGACCTTCAGGACGCGGTGGGCGATGAACCGCGCGTAGAAGCGGTAGCCGATGGCGTACGAGCCCAGCGCGGCGGCGAGCAGCCAGGCGGCCGAGATCTCCTCACCGCGCGACAGCGCCAGCACGCCCCAGCCGAGGGCCCCGACGAGGGCCACGCCCACCCAGAGGGCGACCGACTGCGGCGTGAGTCTGCCCGACGGAGGCGGCGAGCCCGGCCCGGAGCCTTGACTCGCCACTTCTGTCCCTGTTGCTCCCGGTTCCGGCATGATCCTCGTCCCCTCGTTGATCACCTGCGTAAGCGCACGGAATCTACGGGGGCTTGACCGGTGGAAGTAAGCCCCCGTCCGTATAGCGGTACGAGCGTCTACCGAGGGTCGGGGGCAGTCAACAGGTGATCACGTAGCAGGTCGCTGGAGACGGGCTACGAACTTGTAACGGTCGCCGCGATATACCGATCGCACCCATTCGACCGGTTCTCCGTCGGCGTCCAGCGAGTGCCGGGAGAGCATCAGCATCGGCAGGCCGACGTCGGTGCCGAGCAGCCCGGCCTCGCGCGGGGTGGCGAGGGAGGTCTCGATGGTCTCCTCGGCCTCGGCGAGGCGCACGTCGTACACCTCCGCCAGGGCGGTGTACAGCGAGGTGTACTTGACGAGGGAACGCCGCAGCGCGGGGAAGCGCTTGGCGGACAGGTGCGTGGTCTCGATGGCCATCGGCTCGCCGCTGGCCAGGCGCAGCCGCTCGATGCGCAGGACCCGCCCGCCGGTCGCGATCTTGAGCAGGCCGGCGAGGGTGTCGTCGGCGGTGACGTAGCCGATGTCCAGGAGCTGGGAGGTGGGTTCCAGCCCCTGGGCCCGCATGTCCTCGGTGTAGGAGGAGAGTTGGAGCGGCTGGGAGACCTTGGGCTTGGCGACGAAGGTGCCCTTGCCCTGGATGCGTTCCAGCCGGCCCTCGACCACCAGCTCCTGGAGGGCCTGGCGGACGGTGGTGCGGGAGGTGTCGAACTCGGCCGCCAGCGTGCGCTCCGGCGGTACGGGGGTGCCCGGCGGGAGCGTCTCGGTCATGTCGAGCAAGTGCCGCTTGAGTCGGTAGTACTTGGGGACACGTGCCGTTCGAGTGGCCGGCCCGCCTTCCGGCTCCGTGGTCGCCCCTTCGGTGGCCATCGCCGCCCGCCTTCCCGACTCCAGTTTCGCTGCCGTCACCGGCTCCTCCGATATGTGCGGTCACATGGTGACACGGGCGGGAGGGCAGGCTTCCTCCCTCCCCCAGGTGTCGGTCCGATAACGGACCGAGCGCCTGCTCATTAGACCCTTGACACCCCTAAAGGTCTAGGCCAAGCTCCCGGTTACTGGTCTACACCAATATGGATCGGATCCCGGCCCGACGGTCAGTACTCGGTACGTACGTCACCGCGGCGGGCGAGGGAAGTGCAGCAGCATCCCTGAGGAGGGTGGCGTGAAGCGCAAGCTCATTGCGGCGGTCGGTGTCGTGGGCATGATGGTCGGAGTCGCGGCGTGCGGCAATGGCGGCGACGACAAGCCGAAGGCCGACGCGTCGGGTGGCGCCAAGGAGATCACCGTCTGGGTGATGGACGGCTCCGCACCCAAGGCGTGGATCGAGCAGGTCAACCAGGAGTTCTCGGCCAAGCACCCCGGTGTCACGGTCAAGGTCGAGGAGCAGAAGTGGACGGGCATCCAGGAGAAGGTCACCACGGCCCTCTCCGAGAACACCCCGCCGGACGTCCTCGAGCTCGGCAACACCCAGACCGCCGGTTACGCGGTCACCGGCGGCCTCGCCGACCTGACCAAGGACAAGGCCAAGCTCGGCGCCGACGCCTGGCAGAAGAGCATGCTCGCCTCGGCCGAGGTCGAGGGCAAGCTCTACTCCGCCCCCTGGTACGCCGCCAACCGCGTCGTCGTCTACGACAAGAAGGCCTTCGAGAAGGCCGGCGTCACCCCGCCGAAGACCCGCGACGAGTGGGTGGCCGGCCTGGAGAAGCTGAAGGCCGCCGACCCGTCCACGCAGCCGATCTACCTCCCCGGCCAGAGCTGGTACATCCTCGCCGGCTTCATCTGGGACGAGGGCGGCGACCTCGCCGTCAAGGACGGCGGCAAGTGGAAGGGCCAGCTGTCCACCCCGCAGGCCGCCTCCGCGATGGACTTCTACAAGAAGCTCCAGTCCTTCTCCACCGCCCCCAAGGACAAGGACGAGGCCACCCCGCAGCAGTCCACCGACATCGTCCCCAAGGGCGGCGTCGCCTCCTGGATCGGTCTCGGCTGGGAGGCCGGCGGTGCCGAGAAGGCCCTGAAGGACGCGGGCAAGGAAGCCGACTTCGGCTACTTCCCGATCCCGGGCAAGACGGCCGACAAGTCCGGCACCGTCTTCCTCGGCGGCTCGAACCTCGCCGTGGCCGAGCGCTCCAAGAACAAGGAGCTCGCCAAGGAGTGGCTGGCCCTCGCCACCGGCAAGGACCAGATGACCAAGTACGCCGCCGAGGTCAAGGGCGCGCTGCTGCCCAACCAGGTCGGCGCCAACTTCACCCCGGCCGCGGGCTCCTTCGCCGAGGCCATGGCCAAGGCCGGCCTCAACGGCAAGATCACCCCGGTGACCGCGGGCTGGGCGAACGTCGAGACCGAGCCGAACCCCATCAAGGAGTTCATGACCAAGGTCCTGAAGGGTGAGGACGCCGCCAAGGCGGGCGCGGACGCGGACAAGGAAATCGCGAACCGCATCAACAAGTAACAGCCCCGCCCCGCAGTCCCGCACAGCCCAGCAGTGTGAACGCACCGGGGGGTGCGGCAGGCGCCCAGCCGCCCGCCGCGCCCCCGGTCGCGCATTTGACTCCACAGTCAACCGCGAGGAAGCCAAGCCATGACCGTGCACTCCCAGGGAGCGACGACCAGCGCTCCACAGGACGCACCACCCACGTCCGCCGGGCGGCCGGAGGTGCCCGCCGCCAAGACCGGCCCCGGTGACACGCCTCCTCGCGGGGGCAGGAAGCCGCTCCCCTCGGGGTGGCTGCCCTACCTGCTGGTGCTGCCGGCGGTGGCCGCCCTCGCGGTCCTCCTGCTGTACCCGCTGATCAAGAACGTGATCCTGTCCTTCCAGGACATCAACAAGATCGAGTTCATCCAGCGGAAGTACCCGTTCGCGGGCTTCGCCAACTACACCCAGCTGCTCACCGACTCCGCCTTCTGGACCGTCGTCGTCCGCAGCTTCGCCTTCACCTTCGCCAACGTCGTCCTGATCATGGTGATCGGCAGCCTCGTCGGCATCCTGCTGAACCGGCTCGGCAAGTGGATGCGCCTGGTCCTGTCGATGGCGCTGGTGATGGCCTGGGCCATGCCCATCGTCGCCTCCGTGCAGGTCTTCTACTGGCTGTTCGACGAACAGTTCGGCATCATGAACTGGGTCATGCGCACGGCCGGCTTCTCCGGCTACGAGCAGCACAACTGGTTCGAGAGCGGCCTGTCCACCCTGACGATCGTCACCGTCCTCGTGGTCTGGGGCTCGATCCCCTTCGTCGCCCTCAACATGTACGCCGGTCTCACCACGGTCGGCGCCGAGCTGTACGAGGCTGCCCGCATGGACGGCGCCAACGGCTGGCAGACCTTCTGGAAGGTCGTCTTCCCCAACCTCAAGCCGTTCTTCCTGGTCACCACCTTCCTCGAGGTGATCTGGGTCTTCAAGGCCTTCACCCAGGTCTACGCGATGAACAAGGGCGGCCCCGACCGCGCCTCCGAGATCCTCCCCGTCTTCGCCTACGTCGAGGGCCAGAGCCAGGCCCACTACGGCCTCGCCGCCGCGATCTCCGTCCTGACGATCCTGATCCTCGTGGTCGTCATGTCCTTCTACTTCCGCCTGATCCTGAAGCAGGAGGAGGAGCAGTGAGCACGACCACCGCCCCGAACAAGCCCGCGCAGCAGCTGCGCACCCGCCGGCCGGTGCGCCCCGCGGCCGTCGTCAAGAACCTGGGCGCGCTGCTCCTCGCCCTCGTCTTCGTCTTCCCGGTCTACTGGATGTTCTCCTCGGCCCTCAAGCCGAACAGCGAGATCCTCACCAAGGACCCGGTCTTCGTCTTCACCCCCACCCTGGACAACTTCACCAAGGCCACCGGCGTCGACCTCTTCTGGACGTACGTCACCAACAGCATCGTCGTCACCGTCGGAGCCGTCCTGCTGGCCCTGCTCGTCGCCCTGGCAGCGAGCTTCGCCATCGCCCGGATGAAGTTCAAGGGCCGCAAGGGCCTGGTCCTCGGCGTGATGATGGCCCAGATGGCCCCCTGGGAGGTCATGGTCATCGCGATGTACATGATCGCCCGCGACGCCGAGACGCTGAACAGCCTCCCGCTGCTGACCGCCATCTACTTCGCGATGGTCCTCCCCTTCACCATCTGGACCCTGCGCGGCTTCATCGCCGCCGTCCCGGTGACCCTGGAGGAGGCCGCGCAGATCGACGGCTGCACCCGCGGCCAGGCCTTCCGCAAGGTGATCTTCCCGCTGCTGGCCCCCGGGCTGATGTCCACCTCGCTCTTCGGGTTCATCACGGCCTGGAACGAGTTCGCGATGGTCCTGATCCTCAACAAGGACAAGGCCGCGCAGACCCTCCCGCTGTGGCTGACCCAGTTCAAGACCGCCTTCGGCAACGACTGGGGCGCCACCATGGCCGCCTCCTCGCTCTTCGCCCTCCCGGTCCTGGTGATCTTCATCTTCCTCCAGCGCAAGGCCGTCGGCGGCATGACCGCCGGCGCCGTGAAGGGATAACGGCCCATGACAGTCCTTGCGCACCGCGCCACGGCGTCCGGTTCCGACGACGCCCTGACCCGCGACGCCCTCGCCGTCCTCCAGCCCGGCTTCGAGGGCACCACCGCCCCCGCCTGGCTGCTGCGCCGGGTCGGCGAAGGCCTGGCCTCGGTCGGCCTGTTCGGCCGCAACATCGACTCGCCCGAACAGCTCGCCGCGCTCACCGCGCAGCTGAGGGACGTACGGGACGACGTGCTCGTCGCCATCGACGAGGAGGGCGGCGACGTCACCCGCCTGGAGGTCCGCGGCGGCTCCTCCTTCCCCGGGAACCTGGCGCTCGGCTCCGTCGACGACACCGCCCTGACACGCGACGTCGCCCGCGAGCTGGGCCGCCGCCTCGCCGAATGCGGGGTCAACCTCAACTGGGCCCCGTCCGCGGACGTCAACTCCAACCCCGACAACCCGGTCATCGGCGTCCGCTCCTTCGGCGCCGACACCGCGCTCGCCGCCCGGCACACCGCCGCGTACGTCGAGGGGCTCCAGGCCGCCGGCGTCGCCGCGTGCACCAAGCACTTCCCGGGCCACGGCGACACCAACGTCGACTCGCACCACGCGCTGCCCCGCATCGACGCGGACCTGGACACCCTCCAGGCCCGCGAGCTGATCCCGTTCAAGGCGGCCGTCGAGGCCGGCACCAAGGCCGTGATGAGCGCCCACATCCTGGTGCCCGCCCTCGACCCGTCCCGCCCCGCCACCCTCAGCCCGCAGATCCTCACCGGCCTGCTGCGCAAGGAGCTCGGCTACGAGGGCCTCATCGTCACCGACGGCATGGAGATGAACGCCATCGCCGGGACGTACGGCATCGAGCGCGGCTCGGTGCTCGCCATCGCCGCCGGCGCCGACGCCATCTGCGTCGGCGGAGGCCTCGCCGACGAGGCGACCGTGCTGCGCCTGCGCGACGCACTGGTCGCCGCCGTACGCGAGGGCGTGCTCCCGGAGGAGCGGCTCGTCGACGCCGCCGCCCGGGTGCGCGCCCTCGCCGAGTGGACCAGCCGGTCCCGGCCGGACGCGCCGCGGGAGGGGAGCGGCGCGTCCGGCATCGGCCTCACGGCGGCCCGCCGCGCACTGGCCGTCACGGGCCGGCGGGCCGCGGTGTCCATGCCGTACGTTGCCACGCTCGCGCCCGTCGCGAACATCGCGGTGGGCGACGAGACGCCGTGGGGGGTGGCCGCGGAGCTGGCCGAGCTGGTGCCGGGGACCGTCGCGGGCGTCTACCCCGAGGGCTGCGCCGCCGCCGACGTGCTGGCGGCCGCGGGGGACCGGACGGTCGTCGCGGTGGTCCGCGACGCGCACCGCCACCCCTGGATGACGCGGATCCTCGACGCGCTGGTCGCGGCCAGGCCGGACACGGTGGTCGTGGAGATGGGCCTGCCGCGCGCCGAGCCGCGCGGGGCGCTGTACATCGCCACGCACGGGGCCTCCCGCGTGTGCGGCCGGGCCGCCGCCGAGGTCATCGCCGGGCGGTAGGCGGACGGGAGAAGGCCGGGCCCCCGTGGAGGGGGGCCCGGCCTTCTCTGCGTACGGGGGCTGCTAGAGGCCCTGCCAGACGGGCTTGTCGGCGTAGGTGTGGCGGAAGTAGTCGGCCAGCTTCAGCTTCGAGGCGGCCGCCTCGTCCACGACGACGGTGGCGTGCGGGTGCAGCTGGAGGGCGGAGGCCGGCACCAGTGCGGACAGCGGGCCCTCCACGGTCTGGGCCACGGCCTCGGCCTTGCCCTCGCCGGTGGCCAGCAGGACCAGGTGGCGGGCGTCGAGGATGGTGCCGATGCCCTGGGTGATGACGTGGTGCGGCACCTGGTCGATGTCGTCGTCGAAGAAGCGCGCGTTGTCCACGCGGGTCTGCTCCGTCAGCGTCTTGATGCGGGTGCGGGAGGCCAGCGAGGAGCAGGGCTCGTTGAAGCCTATGTGCCCGTCGGTGCCGATCCCCAGCAGCTGGAGGTCGACCCCGCCGGCGGCGGCGAGGGCCTGGTCGTACGCCGCGCAGGCCGCCTGGACGTCCTCGGCGGAGCCGTCGGGGCCCATGAAGGAGGCCTCGGTCAGGCCCAGCGGCTCGACGACCTCGCGGAGCACGACCGCCCGGTAGGACTCGGGGTGCCCGGCCGGCAGGCCGACGTACTCGTCGAGCTGGCAGATCCTGGCGCGGGAGGCGTCGACCGCGCCGGCCTCCACCTTGGCGGCGAGGGCCTCGTAGACGGGCAGCGGGGTGGAGCCGGTCGCCACGCCCAGCAGGGCGTCGGGCTTGCGGCGGAGCAGGGCGGCCATGGCCTCCGCGATGAGCTCGCCGCCTGCCTTGGCGTCCGGGACGATGACAACTTCCACGCTGGACCTGCCGATCTGAGAGGAGGGGTTGGGGCGCTTGTGGTATAGACCAATCTAGCAGAGCCCCGCCTGCGGAAGGCGGCCTTCCGCCCCTCTTCCATGGTGGGGGGTCCGGCGGGACGGGGCAGGCCGGAGAGGGCGCTGAAGAGGGCGCGCGCAAAGGGGTCGCGGCAGGGGCGCGCAGCGGAGGCGCGGGAGGCCTGGGTGATGTCCGGGAGCCGGATCGGGGCGGCGGAGCCGCGGCGAGCGGGCGGCGGGAGTCGCGGGCGGTGCGCGCACCGCGGGGGGAGATCCGCACGCAAGAAGGATTCCTCTGGGCCACGGTGCAGGGCGGGACCCTCAACCCACCCGGCACCGTAGCCCGGAGTACTCACGGCCGTAGGGTGTGCGGTGCCCGGCGGCCGTTGGGAGGTGCCTGCGCGGTCAGGGCAGAACGCGCGGGAACCTCGCTCCGTCCTCCTGTGCGGGGAGGGCGGAAGTCTGAGTCAATTGTGGACTAGACCAATCTGTCCTGTCCATCCAATGGCGGGCCCTACCGACCCGTCACTTCCTCCAACAGTACGCGGACTGTGGCCGTCCTGGATACTCCTGGGTATTCGCCGTGGGGAAAGTCATCCCCGTACCCGGGGTACGCTCGCAAGGTGCCCTCCATGAACGACCTCGTACGCCAGCACACCGCTCTCAGTGAAACCGACCTGGAGTGGCTCCACCTGCTGGTCTCGGAGTGGCAGCTGCTCTCCGACCTGTCCTTCGCCGACCTCGTGCTCTGGGTTCCCACCCTCGACGGCACCCGGTACGTCTCCGTCGCGCAGATGCGGCCCAATACCGGCCCCACCTCCTACCAGGACGACATGGTCGGCCACCTGGTGCCCCGCGGCCGCCGCCCGCTCCTCGACGCCGCCCTCGACGAGGGCCGCATCGTCCGCGAGGGCGACCCGGAATGGCGCGAGGAGGTACCGGTCCGCGTCGAGTCGATCCCCGTCCGCCGCGAGGGCCGGGTGCTGGGCGTGATCGCCCGCAACACCAACCTGCTCACCGTGCGTACACCGAGCCGACTGGAGCTGACCTACCTCCAGTCGGCCTCCGACCTCGCCCAGATGATCGCCGCGGGTGCCTTCCCCTTCCCCGGCCAGCAGGTCGACATGGACGCCTCCCCGCGCGTCGGCGACGGCCTGATCCGGCTCGACGCCGACGGCGTGGTGACGTACGCGTCGCCCAACGCGCTCTCCGCCTACCACCGCCTCGGCCTCGCCGCCGACCTGGTCGGCCAGGACCTGGGCAACACCACCGCCGAACTCGCCCCCTCCCGGGGCCCGGTGGACGAGGCGCTGGTGAAGCTCGCCAGCGGCTGGGCCCCGCGCGAGACCGAAGTCGAGGGCAACGGCGGGGTCATCCAGCTGCGCGCCATCCCGCTCAAGCCCAAGGGCACCCGCATCGGCTCCCTCGTCCTGTGCCGCGACGTCACCGAACTCCGCCGTCGCGAACGTGAACTCATCACCAAGGACGCGACCATCCGGGAGATCCACCACCGGGTGAAGAACAACCTCCAGACCGTGGCCGCCCTGCTGCGGCTCCAGGGCCGGCGGATGGATTCCCCCCAGGCCCGCGAGGCGCTCAACGAGGCGGTGCGCCGCGTCGGTTCGATCGCGATCGTGCACGAGACCCTCTCCCAGAACCTCGACGAGCGGGTCGAGTTCGACGAGATCGCCGACCGCGTGATCGCGATGGTCGCCGAGATCTCGCCGGGCAAGGTGGAGTGCCGGCGCCTCGGCCGCTTCGGGATCCTCGACGCGGAAGTCGCCACTCCGCTGTCGATGGTGCTGACCGAGATCCTCCAGAACGCCCTGGAGCACGCCTTCACCCACGGGGAGGGCGGCACCGTCGAGGTGTCGGCGAGCCGCTCCGGCACCGGCCGCGCCGACTCCCGGCTGCTGATCACCGTGGTGGACGACGGGTCCGGCCTGCCGGAGGGCTTCGACCCCCAGCGGGCCGGAAACCTCGGGCTGCAGATCGTACGGACCCTCGTGGAGGGCGAGCTCGGCGGCACCTTCGACATGGTCCGGGCCGAGCCGCGCGGCACCCGGGTCGTCCTCGACGTCCCGGCCAGCCCGCAGAAGTAGCCGCGACGGCCCGTCACGGAGGGTGACGGGCCGGTCGGTGCCCGCGCCCCCCACAGCACTGAGCCCCGGACCGGGGGTTCCCGGTCCGGGGCTCAAGAGCACGTTGCTGAGCGCTTGTGTGGGTACTACGCGCTGCGGCTCGAGGCTCGAAAGTCGATGTCAGGCGGTGGCGTTGCGCGCCCGATTGCGGGCGGCGCGGCGCTTCATGGCGCGGCGCTCGTCCTCGCTGAGACCGCCCCAGACGCCGGAGTCCTGACCGGACTCGAGCGCCCACTGCAGGCACTGCTCCATGACGGGGCAGCGGCGGCAGACGGCCTTGGCTTCCTCGATCTGCAGCAGCGCAGGACCGGTGTTGCCGATGGGGAAGAAGAGCTCCGGGTCTTCCTCGCGGCAAACGGCGTTGTGACGCCAGTCCATGGCTGCTCCATCTCCTTGTATTGCGAACAGGTTGCTTGTGAATGTGAACGCTTTCACGAATCCCCCCGTGAGGGAAGGGCCGACGCCCAGTCGCCTGGTGCGGTCCGAAGATTCGTGGAGGGGTTCTGGCGGTCTGTGTGGGTGCCGGGTTGTGCGGGCTGTCCCGATCGCCATGTAGAGATTCGCAAACCTCGGACGGGGATACAACCCCTTCCGGAAAGTTTTTTTGGATTCGTCGGTGTCTACTAGGTCACAGCCCTAGTTCCTGGGGGTGGACTGGCGTGTAAACGTTCGACTGAAAGGACTTTGGGCCCTTCCACTCACACAATCACACGCAGTGCACGGCGTACGCCTGTGAACCGAACGCTGGTACGCAGCCCGAGGTGATCGCCGTCCATCTGGAAAGGGAGCGGAACCTTCGAATGCAAGGTGAAGTCGGTCAGATCGTGCAGAGACACCGCGTGCTTGCCGTGCGGGCCCCGCTCAGGAGTCGAGGTCAGGAGCTGTGTGGCGTAGCGCGCGACGGCCGGAGTTGACAAACGGTCGAGCGCCAATACGTCAAGTGCGGTATCGAACGACGCCTCCGGAGAGGCGTACAGGGGCCGGTTGCCCAGGTACGTCCAGGGGGAGGTGTTGCAGACTATCGACAGCACCAGATCCGCCACCGGCTCCGCGCCGGGCTGCTCCAGCGTGATCGTCCCGTGCCGCCGGTTGGGCTCCTCCCAGAACTGGCGCATCAGCTGCCGCACGTACAGCGCGTGGGTCGAACGCTTGCCGCGCTCCCGCTGCTGCTCGACCCGCCCCACCACGCCCGCGTCGAAACCGAAGCCCGCGCAGAACGTGAACCAGCGCGCCGGAACCGATTCGTCCTCGGTACCCGGGACGCCGGCCGCGAGCCCCAGGCCCACCGTCCGCTCGCGCTTCTCCCGCAGCGCGTCCAGCAGGGCGCCCGTCGCCTCGACCGCGTCGTTCGGCAGCCCGAGCGCGCGGGCGAACACGTTCGTGGACCCGCCCGGGACCACCGCCAGCCCCGGCAGCCCCTGCGGATCGGGGCCGTCGTGCAGCAGCCCGTTCACGACCTCGTTGACGGTGCCGTCGCCACCCAGGGCCACCACCAGGTCGACCCCCTCGTGCGCGGCCCTGCGCCCCAGGTCGCGGGCGTGCCCCCGGTACTCCGTGGTCACCGCCTCCAGCTTCATCTCGCTGGCCAGGGCGTGGGTGAGGACGTCGCGCGTGCGCGCACTGGTCGTCGTCGCTGCTGGGTTGGCCACGAGAAGTGCACGCATGAGCGCCAGAGTACCCACCCCTCTCCATGCCGCCCATACCGGACCGTACCGTCCGGGCCCGAGGGCGCGGGGATACCCTGCTGGGGTGAGCAAGAAGCCGACCGCCCAAGCCCCCGCCGCCCCCGAGCCCGCAGCGCTGCCGGGCCGGCTGACCGCCGCCGCGGCACTGACCGCGCTCGAAGGCCTGGCCCTGGCCGGGCTCGGCGTCTCCCTGCTGTTCGTCGGCATCGCCGGCGACCCCGACTCCCCGCAGCAGGCCGAGACCGGTGGGCTGACCCTGCTCGCCCTCGCCGCGCTCCCGCTGATCGCGGCGAACGGGCTGCGCCTGGGCCGCCGCTGGAGCCGCGGCCCGGCACTGATCACCCAGCTGATGGCGCTGCCGGTGGCGTGGACCCTGTGGACCACCGGCGGGGCGATGACCGCCGCGGCCGTGGCCCTGGCGGTGGCCGCGGTGGCCGTCGCCGCACTGCTGGTGAACCCGACGGCGACCGAGGCCCTGGGCATCGGGCCCGCGGACCGGGCCCGATAGCCTCCCGCTCCCTCCCGCGACCCCTCGGCCCGAACCCGGCCTACTCCTCGACGAGGAGCTTCTCCCGCAGCTGCGCCAGGGTGCGGGCCAGCAGCCGGGAGACGTGCATCTGCGAGATGCCGACCTCCTGCGCGATCTGCGACTGGGTCATGTTGCCGAAGAAGCGCAGCAGCAGGATCCGCTTCTCCCGCGGCGGCAGCCCCTCCAGCAGCGGCTTGAGCGACTCGCGGTACTCGACGCCCTCCAGCGCCTCGTCCTCCGAGCCCAGGGTGTCGGCGACCGCCGGCGACTCGTCGTCGGTGTCCGGCACGTCGAGGGAGAGCGTGCTGTAGGCGTTGGCCGACTCCAGCCCTTCCAGCACCTCCTCCTCGGAGATCCCCAGCCGCTCCGCCAGCTCGTGCACCGTCGGGGACCGGCCGTGCTGCTGGGACAGCTCCGCCGTGGCCGTGGTGAGCGAGAGCCGCAGCTCCTGCAGGCGCCGGGGCACCCGTACCGCCCAGCCCTTGTCGCGGAAGTGCCGCTTGATCTCACCCACGACGGTGGGGGTGGCGTACGTGGAGAACTCGACCCCGCGGTCCGGGTCGAACCGGTCCACCGACTTGATCAGGCCGATGGTGGCGACCTGCGTGAGGTCGTCCAGCGGCTCGCCGCGGTTGCGGAAGCGCCGTGCCAGGTGCTCGACCAGCGGCAGGTGCATCCGCACCAGCCGGTTGCGCAGCTCCGCCCGCTCCGGGGATCCCTCGGGCAGCCGGCGCAGCTCGAAGAACAGGGCCCGCGCACCGCTGCGGTCCCGCGGATCCGGCAGCGCCAGGGGCACCGCCGGCACCTCCGGGGCCTCGGCCTCCGGTGGCAGGGGTTGGTCGTGCTGGTTCTCGCTCACAGGGCCCGCCCGTCGCTCCGCCGAGTCCAAAAAGCCGTCTTCCGCATCCGCGTCAGCCGGGTGCGGCCGGGCGTGCTGCTGCTCCGGGATGCCGCCGTCGACCTCGTGCCTCACCCGGGGCCGATCCCCGCCCCGCACCGGGATCTCCCCGCCGCTCACGCCGGGCCTGGCCCCGCGCCGCGCTGTTTGTAGAGGCTGATGCTCACTGTCCTGTTCTCCTCGACCGTCGCCTCGACCTTGCCGGCCAGCGCCGACAGGACCGTCCACGCGAACGTGTCGCGCTCCGGCGCCCGCCCGTCCGTGGTCGGGGCGGAGACGGTCACTTCCAGCGAATCGTCGATCAGCCGGAAGACGCAGCTGAGGACGGAGCCCGGCACGGCCTGCTGGAGCAGGATCGCGCAGGCCTCGTCCACCGCGATGCGGAGGTCCTCGATCTCGTCGAGGGTGAAGTCCAAACGTGCCGCGAGACCGGCCGTGGCCGTTCGCAGCACAGACAGGTAGGCACCCGCAGCCGGCAGCCGGACTTCGACGAAGTCCTGGGTCCCGGGCTCGCCTGCGATCTGGGACACCCTCACCTCCAAGGTGGTACGAGCTCTGTTCGCCGGTGACGCTATCGCGATCCGGGCAATCGTGTCGCGGCACCCCCTCGTGGCGCCCACTGGGGGGCGACCGGGCCGACCCGCCACGTGCGGTGACTCATGGTAAGTCCATGGGTACGCACAGTGGCTAGAGGTCTGCGGGCCCAAATCGGGGGAACCGGCGGAGGGTTGACCTACCCCGCTCCGGACGATCGAACCGTCGGCCTCCGACGGTCGACGTGTCGTCCACACGGGGTCGAGCCGCGGGCCTCAGACGATCGAGCCGTCCACGAAGCACCAGCGCCACGTCTCGCCCGGCTCGAAGCTCCGCATCACCGGGTGCCCTGTCTCCTGGTGGTGCGCGGTGGCGTGCCGGTGCGGGGACGAGTCGCAGCACCCCACGTACCCGCACCCCAGGCACATCCGCAGCTGCACGGGATGACTCCCGAGCGCTTCACATTCCGGGCAGGTCAGCGCATGCGGGACAGGCTCGGGGCGCGGCAGTTCGGCAACGTGGGTGCACTCGCTCATGATGGCCAGGTTACGGCCAGGGTGCGGGTACGCGATGTGGTGAGGGTGGATCGTCGATGGAGGTATTGCCGCTGGTGGCGCTGGTGGCGGGGAGCGCCGCCGTGGCGGGGGCGGCCCGGCGCACACCCGTGCCCGCGCCCCTGCTGCTGGTCGCCGCGGGGCTGATCGCGGCGTACGTGCCGGGGGTGCCCTCGTACGCCCTCGACCCGCACATCGTGCTGCCGCTGCTGCTCCCGCCGCTGCTGCACACGGCCGCGGTCGACAGCTCCTACCTGGACCTGCGCGCGAACGTACGGCCGGTCGCGCTGCTGTCGGTGGGCTACGTGCTCTTCGCGACGCTGGCCGTCGGGTACCTGGCGTACCTGGTGGTGCCGGGGCTGTCGCTGCCGGTGGCGCTGGTGCTGGGCGCGGTCATCGCACCGCCCGACGCGGTCGCGGCGACGGCCATCGCGCGCAGGCTCGGCCTGCCGAACCGGATGACGACCATCCTGCAGGGCGAGTCCCTGGTGAACGACGCCACCGCCATCACCGCCTACAACGTGGCGCTGGCCGCCGCGGTCGGGGTGAGCGCCGGCTGGGCGGGCGGCATCGTGGAGTTCCTGCTGGCGTCCGTGGGCGGGGTCGGCGTCGGGCTGCTGCTGATGGTCCCCATCCACCAGCTGCGCAAGCGGCTGCGGGAACCGCTGCTCCAGAACACGCTGTCGCTGCTGATCCCCTTCGTGGCGTACGCGGCGGCGGAGCGGGTGCACGCGTCGGGGGTGCTGGCGGTGGTGGTCGTGGCGCTGTACCTGGGGCACCGCAACTGGCAGGTCGACTTCGCGACGCGGCTCCAGGAGGAGGCCGTGTGGAAGGTGGTCGCCTTCGTGCTGGAGTCGGTGGTCTTCGCGCTGATCGGGCTCCAGCTGCCGGTGGTGCTGAAGGGGCTGGACGAGTACGAGGGGGTGGCGGCGGCCTGGTACGCGGTGGCGGTGTTCCTCGCGGTGGTGGTGGCGCGCTTCGTGTGGGTGTTCCCGGCGACCTTCGTACCGCGGTGGGTGTCGGAGCGGATCCGGCACCGGGAGCCCGACACCGACTGGAAGTCCCCGATGATCGTGGGGTGGGCCGGGATGCGGGGGGTGGTGTCGCTGGCGATCGCCTTCTCCGTGCCGATGGGCGTGCCGCACCGGAACCTGATCCTGTTCCTGACCTTCACGACCGTCATCGGGACGCTGGTGGTGCAGGGGCTGACGCTGCCGCCGCTGATCAGGGTGCTGAAGCTGCCGCCGAGGGACACGCAGGCGGAGACCCTGGCGGAGGCGCAGGCGCAGAGCGAGGCCTCGCGGGCGGCGGAGGAGCGGCTGGCGGAGCTGCTGGAGGAACCGGCGAACAGCACCCTGCCGCCGCCGCTGGCGGACCGGCTGCGGACGGTGCTGGAGCGGCGGCGCAACGCGGTGTGGGAGCGGCTGGGGGAGGTCAACCCGGTGACGGGGGAGTCGGCGGACGACGTCTACCGGCGGCTGGCGCGGGAGATGATCGAGGCGGAGCGGGAGGTGTTCGTGACGCTGCGGGACCGGCGGCGGATCGACGACGAGATGCTGCGGGGGCTGCTGCGCCGCCTGGACCTGGAGGAGGCGGCGGCGTATCGGGAGAAGTCGCCCTGACCCTTGCCCTGGGCGGGCGGGGTGTGGGTGTCGGTGTTGGCCCGTTGGGCGGGGGGTGGGTGGCGGGGTGCCGTGGGCCGGGGCCGGGCCCGGGGTGGGGTGTCGTCCGGGACGGGCTTCGATGTTCGGCGCCTGTTCCGGGTGTGCCTGATGGGCGGTACGGCGCGCCGAATTCATCTCGTTTTAGTCCCGGACGACACCCCACCCCGCCCCCGACCCCTCCGTTGAGTGCCCAACCCAGCCCCGCAGGCGTTTGAGGCGCGGGCAGGACCGGGGTTATGGGCTGCCCGTGATGACGGCCGTCAGGGTGGTGCCGCGGGCGAACGCCCCGGACGCGGTCAGCGCCGCGAGGGCCCACAGCAGCTTCGCCACGTAGATCCGCTCCACGGCGACCCCGTGCCGGGACTCGAAGTCGGCGGCGAAGGCGTCGAGCGCCGCCGGGACCCGGGCGTAGCCGCCGTGGTCGAAGCCCTCCGCGAGGGACCAGTCGCCGGCCGGGCCGCCGAAGGCCAGGGTCTGGAGGGAACGTATCTCCGCGCCCAGGAAGCCCCCGGCCAGCACCGGTACGCCCAGTGCCCGCTGGCCCGGGGCCAGCCCCGCCGCGAGGCCGGCCAGGGTGCCTCCCGTACCGCAGGCCACCGCCGCCACGTCGCAGACGCCCCGCAGCTCGCGGCCCAGCTCGGCGCAGCCGGTGAGGGCCGCGGCGTTGCTGCCGCCCTCGGGGACGACGTACGCCCCCGTCGCGCCGGCGGCGGCCAGGAGGCGGGCCCGGGTCCCGGGCTCGGCCTTGCGGCGGTAGTCGGAGCGGGTCGCGAAGTGCAGCCGCATGCCGTCCGCCGCGCAGCGGGCCAGGGAGTCGTTGAGGGGGCGGCCGGCCAGCTCGTCGCCCCGGACGATGCCGACCGTCCCCAGGCCGAGCAGTCGGCCGGCGGCCGCCGTGGCCCGGAGGTGGTTGGAGTAGGCGCCGCCGAAGGTGGCGATCCGGTCGTGGCCCTGCGCGAGGGCCGCCCGGAGGTTGGGGGCGAGCTTGCGCCACTTGTTGCCGGGCAGCTCCGGGTGGACGAGGTCGTCGCGCTTGAGCAGGAGCCGTACCCCGTGCGCGGTGAAACGCTCGTCGGCCGCCTCGACGAGGGGGGACGGCGGGCGGGGGCGCAGTTCGGGGCGGGTCACCCGACCATTGTCGTCACTTCAGCCGGTCGGCGACGCGGCCCCGGAGCCAGTCCATGGTGAAGCCGGCGGGGTCGATCTTGCCGGGCTGCCATTCGCGGTGGCCGAGCACGGAGCGGGCGCCCCAGCCGTGGACGCGGCAGACGGCGGCCGCCGCGCGGGTGATGGCGTCGAGCTGCACCGGCGGCCAGGGGTCGTCGCCGTCGCCGAGGTTCTCGCACTCGAAGCCGTAGAAGTACCGGTTGCCGTCGGTGTCGGCGCGGTGGTCCGGCGGGAGGCGCTTCTCCGCGATGACGGCGGCCAGGACGTCGGAGTCGCCGGCGCCGGCGTGGTTGGTGCGGCCGTAGCCGACGAGGTGGACCCGGCCGTCCTTGGTGATGACGCCGTGGCACAGCGGGCCGGGGAGGGCGGAGTCGCCGTCGCGGCAGAGCTGCACGGTGTAGGCGGTGCCGTGGGTGACGGTGTGGTGGATCATCACCCCGTGGACCGGCCCCCAGGGGCCCTTGTGGTTGCGGTTGCGGGTGCGCCAGGCGCCCACCTCCACGACGGTCAGGCCCTCGGCGCGCAGGGCCTGGATGAAGCGGTCCGCGGACATGGGTGCGGCCATGACCGCCTCCTTTCACCGTGTGTGTTCATTCCATTACTTAACGGTGTAGTGGAGGCGGCCCTTCCGCGGCTAGGGCGTCTTTCGGCCAGCCGTCAGGCCGAAGCCAGCCACAGGTCCGGGCCGAAGACCTCGTAGTGGATGTCGGCGGCCGGGACGCCCTTGGCGAGCAGCTGGGCGCGGACCGACCGCATGAAGGGGAGCGGCCCGCACAGGTAGGCCCGGGTGCCCGGGGCGACCGGGACGGCGGTGAGGTCGAGGAGGCCGGTGGAGTCGCCCGCCTCGGCTCCGGCCTCGTACCAGAAGCGGGCCGTGGCGTCGGAGAGCTTGTGGGTCAGGGCGCGGTGGTCCGAGCGCAGGGCGTGGTCGGCGGGGGAGCGGTCGGCGTGCAGCACCGTGACCGGGGCGGTGTGCCCGCTCTCGGCCAGGTGCTCCAGCATCGACAGCATCGGGGTGCAGCCGATGCCGGCCGAGGCGAGCAGGACGGGCGAGGCGTGGTCGCGCAGGACCAGGTCGCCGTACGGCGCCGAGACGCGCAGGGTGTCGCCGGCGTGGACCCGGGCGTGGAGGTGGTGGGAGACCTCGCCGTCGGGGCCGCCGCCGGCGGCCGGGCCGTGGACGCGCTTGACGGTGATCGTGCGGACGGGGGATCCGGGGGCGCTGGAGAGGCTGTACTGGCGGATCTGGCGGGCACCGTCGGGCAGTTCGACCTGGACCGAGACGTACTGGCCGGGCCTGAAGCCGGGGGCGGGGGTGCCGTCGGCGGGGGTGAGGTGGAAGGTGGTGCAGTCGGCCGTCTCCTCGGTCCGCGCGGCCACCGTCCACTCCCGCCAGACGTCCCCGGCGAGGACCTGCCGCTCGGCGTAGAGCCTCTCCTCGATGGCGCTCAGGGCGTTCGCCATCAGCCAGTAGACCTCGTCCCAGGCCTCGGCCACCTCCGGGGTGACGGCCTCGCCGAGGACCTCCGCGATGGCCTCGAAGAGGTGCCGGTGGACGACCGCGTACTGCTCGCGGGTCACGCCGAGGGAGGCGTGCTTGTGGGCGATGCGGCCCAGCATCACGTCCGGGCGGACGCCGGGGTGCTCCACGAGCTGGGTGGCGAAGGCGGCGATGGAGCCGGCGAGGGCCTGCTTCTGGAGCCCGGCGTTCTGGTTGCCGCGGTTGAACAGGTCCCGCAGCAGCGCCGGATGGGCCGCGAAGAGCTTCTCGTAGAAGAGCTCCGTGATGTCCGCGATGGCGGCGCCGACGGCGGGCAGGGTGGCGCGTACGGTCGCGGTCGACTTCTCGGACAGCATGGGGGCTCCTCGCTTAATTGGCATGACAGAGTCGTATTCAAGGGCTCGAGACGGCCCCGCCGTCATGCGGAAATCCGTTCGAAGGAGGGGGTGGGGGCGCGGCTAATCGGCCACTCGTCCGCCAGCCTTCGTGAGACCGAGGAGCACGGGCCCCGTGGGGGCCTCCACCAGCTCCTTCACGGTGACCGGGCCCAGTGCGGCGAAGAACGCCTCCTGCGCCCTGCGCAGCGCCCCGCGCAGCACGCAGGACCCGCGCAGCGGGCAGGGGGCCGCGCCGTCGCAGTCCACGACGTCGCCCGCGCCCTCCAGCTCGCGCACCAGCCCGCCGACCGACGCGGCGCGCCCGGCGGAGGTGAGGGCGAGCCCGCCGCCGCGGCCGCGCCGCGCCTCGACCAGCCCGAGATGCTGCAGCCTGGCCACCACCTTGGCGGTGTGGGTGTACGGGACCTCCATGCTCGCCGCGACCTCGCGGGTGGTGGGGAGGTCCGTGTCCTCGACGGCCAGGCGCATGAGCACGCGCAGCGCCAGGTCGGTGAATCGGGTCAGCCGCATGGGGGGCAGCGTAGGAAATTGGCATGGCAGATACAAATTAAGAGCGGGTGGCCGAAACCGGCCGGTCCGCGGGCGGAAGTCCGATGCGTTGGGCCTTTCAGGGTTCCCATCCCCCGGACGGAGTAGTCACACCCTTTTGTGTAGTGGTCCGGTCACACGGGGTGCTGGAAGGCTTCCGTCCCGCAGACCATGGAGTGATCGAAAGGAAAGACATGTCGGTCCAGGCAGGTTCCGAAGCCGAATCCCGGACACCGCAACGCAGTCTCGGGACCGCGGCCGCCCGGAACTTGGCAACCACGACCAAGTCCGCGCCGCAGATGCAGGAGATCACCTCGCGGTGGCTGCTGAAGATGCTCCCCTGGGTCTCGGTGCAGGGCGGCACCTACCGGGTCAACCGCCGCCTCAGCCATTCCGTCGGCAACGGCATCGTGGAGTTCGTCAAGACCGGCTCCCAGGTCCAGGTCATCCCCGCCGAGCTCGGTGAGCTGCCGCTGCTGCGCGACTACGGGGACGAAGAAGTCCTCACCGAGCTCGCCGCGCGCTGCCGCCAGATCGACTTCGAGGCCGGCGAGGAGCTCACCTCCTTCGGCAGCCCCTCCGACCAGGTCTTCCTGCTCGCCCACGGCCGCGTCGAACACATCGGCCCCGGCCCCTACGGGGAGGACGCGGTCCTGCGGACCGTCGCCGACGGCGCGTACTTCGGCGACTCCTCCCTCACCGACGAAGCGGCGATCTGGGAGTACACCGCCCGCGCGGCCACCCCCGGTACCGCGCTCGTGCTGTCCCGCCAGGACTTCCAGCTGCTCGCCGACCGGGTCGACTCGCTGCGGGCGCACGTGGACGACGTACGGACCCAGCCCGAGCAGCGCACCAACTCCCACGGCGAGGCCGCGATCGACCTGTCCGCGGGCCACGTCGGCGAGGCCGTGCTCCCCGGCACCTTCGTCGACTACGAACCCCGGCCGCGCGAGTACGAACTCTCCCTTGCACAAACGGTCCTGCGCGTGCACACCCGCGTCGCCGACCTCTACAACCACCCGATGAACCAGACCGAGCAGCAGCTGCGGCTGACGGTCGAGGCGCTGCGGGAGCGCCAGGAGCACGAGATGCTCAACAACCCCGCGTTCGGCCTGCTCCACAACGCCGACTACGACCAGCGCATCCAGCCCCACGACGGCGCCCCCAGCCCCGACGACATGGACCAGCTGCTCAGCATGAGGCGCGGCTCCAAGATGTTCCTCGCCCACCCCAAGGCCATCGCCGCGTTCGGCCGCGAGTGCAACAAGCGCGGCCTGTACCCGGAGGCGGTCGAGGTCGCCGGGCACAAGGTGCCGTCCTGGCGGGGCGTGCCGATCTTCCCCTCCAGCAAGATCCCGATCAGCGACGCCCGGACGACCTCCATCCTGTGCATGCGCACCGGCGAGGACGAGCAGGGCGTGATCGGCCTCCACCAGCCCGGGATCCCGGACGAGATCGAGCCGAGCCTGTCCGTGCGCTTCATGGGGATCAACGAGCAGGCGATCATCTCCTACCTCGTCACCGCCTACTTCTCCGCCGCCGTCCTGGTGCCGGACGCCCTCGGCGTCCTGGAGAACGTCGAGATCGGCCGCTGGCGCTGATGACCGCCAACGCCGTCGTCACGGGCGAGGGGCAGGAAGCGGCGGCCCTGCTGGAAGACACGAGAGAAACGGTCAACCCGGAGCTGCGCCGGGCCGTCGAGAGCCTGCCCGGTGCGATGCGCCGGGTGGCGGCGTACCACTTCGGCTGGGCGCGCGAGGACGGCAGCCCGGCGGCGGACGGCGCCGGCAAGGCCATCCGGCCGGCGCTCGTGCTCGCCTCGGCGCGGGCCCTCGGCGCGTCGCGGGACGCCGCAGGCGACGCCGTGCGGGCGGCGGCCGCCGTGGAGCTGGCGCACAACTTCACGCTGCTGCACGACGACATCATCGACCGGGACGTCCGGCGCCGCGGCCGGCCCACCGCCTGGACCGTCTTCGGGATGCCGGACGCGATCCTCGCCGGCGACGCCATGATGGCCCTCGCGCTGCGGCTGCTCGCCGAGGACCCGCACCCGGCCTCGGCGGCGGCCTCAGCCCGGCTCGCGGCCTGCGTCGTCGAGCTGTGCGAGGGGCAGCAGGCGGACTGCGCGTTCGAGGAACGGGCGCACGTCTCGCTCGACGAGTGCCTGACCATGGCGACCGCCAAGACCGGGGCCCTGCTGGGCTGCGCGTGCGCGCTGGGCGCGCTGTACGCGGGGGCCGGGCCGGAGGAGGTCGAGGCGATGGACGCCTTCGGGCGGGAGGCGGGGCTGGCCTTCCAGCTGATCGACGACCTGATCGGCATCTGGGGCGACCCCGGGCACACCGGCAAGCCTGTCGGGGCCGACCTGCTCGCCCGGAAGAAGTCCCTCCCGGTCGTGGCCGCCCTCACCTCGGGCACCGAGGCGGGGGAGGAGCTCGCGCTCCTGTACGCGGGCCCCCTGGCGGAGGACGACGTGTCCCGGGCCGCCCGGGCGGTCGAGCGGGCCGGCGGGCGCGACTGGGCGCAGGCCCACGCGGCCGACCGGATGGGCCGCGCGGTGCAGGAGCTGTCCCGGGCGGTGCCGGACCTGGCCGCGGCGGGCGGGCTGCTGGCGCTCGCGGAGTTCGTCACGCGGCGCACGAAATAGCGGGCCGCCCCCCGCGCGGGGCCGCGGAAGGGCCTGTTCCGGCGCTGCGGGGCGCCGGAACGGGCCTTTTCGCGGGCGGCCCGTGAGATCCGGTGCGGGCAACTCTAGGATCACTCGCGGTAGTTGACTCGTGAGTGAAGGGCAAGACCCGTGGTGCTGGAGATACGTCAGGCGGATCAGTCGGACCGGGACGCGGTCGCGCGCCTGTTGGACGAGGCCTTCCGCAACGACCCGGTGAGCAGCTGGGTCTTCCCGGACCCGGAGCACCGGGCCGCCGTGCACGGCAGGTTCCTCGGCGTGTTCGTGGACGTCGCGCTGGCCGAGGGCCGGATCGACTACGCGGCGGACGGCTCGGCGGCCGCGCTGTGGCTGCGGATCCCGGCGGGCGAGCCGGAGGGCGAGGCCGCCGAGGACGACGTGCCGGCGAAGATGCGCGCGGTGGCCGACCCGGACAACGAGCGGTGCGAACTGGTCGGGCGGCTGACGGGGGAGGTACACCCCACCGCCGAGGAGCACGAGTACCTGCTGATGATCGCGGTCGCGCCCGGCCGGCAGGGCGAGGGGCTGGGCACCGAACTGATCCGTCCGGTGCTGGAGCGCTGCGACCGGGACGGCGTCCCCGCGTACCTGGAGGCGAGCAGCGAGCGCAGCAGGGGACTGTACGAACGGCTGGGCTTCGCGTTCACGGGCGAGGCGGTGCGGCTTCCGGAGGGGCCCCTGATGTGGCCGATGTGGCGCAAGCCGCAGGGGTGAGGGCCGGCTCCGAGCAAAGGGGGGTTGGCAAAGTACTGCAAGTGAAGTACTTTCATCGACGTGCCCCGGAGCGGCGGCACTCCCGGACGGAAGAGAATCGCTTGCGCAAGCTGACGTACTTCATCGCCACCACCGTCGACGGCTTCATCGGGGCCCCGGACGGCGATGCCGATTTCATCTACGCCTACCTGGACCCGGAGTTCATCGGGCACCTGGCTGCCGAGTACCCGGAGACGATCGCGGGCCCCGGCCGCAAGCAGTTCGGCGTCGAGGACGCCGCGCCCAAGCGCTTCGACACGGTGATCATGGGCCGCAACACCTACGAGCCCGGCCTCGAGGTGGGCATGACCAGCCCCTACGGGCACATGCGCGAGCAGTACGTCGTCTCGCGCAGCCTCACGGAGTCGCCGGACCCGCAGGTGCGGCTGATCAGCGGCGACCTCGCCGCCCAGGTGCGCGAGCTGAAGGCGCGGGACGGCCTCGGCATCTGGCTGTGCGGCGGCGCCGACCTCGCGGCCCAGCTGGTGGACGAGATCGACGAGTACATCGTCAAGACCTACCCGGTCGTCGTCGGGACCGGCATGCCGATGTCCCGGGCCGGCTTCGGGGTACGTGACCTGGTGCTGACGGGCTGCACCGCCCTCGGCGGCGGCCAGGTCATCACCTCGTACGACGTCAAGCGCTGACCCGCCCGGCGGCTCTTCCCCCGTCAGAACGCGGAGAACCGGCCTACCGTGGAGGTATGGCCGGTGAAGAGCAGCAGAACGAGGAGCACGAGACGGTCGCCCCGCGGGCCGGGCACGAGCAGCACGTGTGCCCGGCCTGCGGACGTCCCGTGGAGACGGTGGTCAGAAGGCGCAAGTCCCTCGGGATCTTCGTGCCCGAGTGGAGTCCGGGTCCCTGCCGGAACCCGGACTGCGTCCTCTGCGTACCCGCGGGGTCTTAGTTCTTGGCGTCCAGGCCCGAGGCCAGGCCGTTGGCCCACAGCTGGTCGACGCGCGCCCGCTCGGTGCTGTTCGGGGTGGCGTTCTGGCACGAGGTGCCCGGGCCGCCGCCCGACATCAGCTCGCTGCACGGGCCCGAGTAGTGGTCCGGCAGGCCCAGCACGTGCCCGGTCTCGTGCGCCGTCACGCGGGTGGAGTTGTACTGCTGGTTCTGCCGGTAGTCCAGGAAGATGTAACCCCGGCCGTGCCCGTCCGTGCTCGCGTACGAACCCCGTGAGTCGTTGCCCTCGCGGTAGGAGAAGTTCCCGCCGGAGGACACCTCCTGGAGCTTGACGTTGTTGACCGAGCTGTTCCAGATGCGGGTGGAGTTGGCTATCTGCGTACGGAAGCTCGGCGCGCTGCGGGTGTTGTACGTGACGGTGACGGAGAGCAGGCCCGGGTTCGCGGCCTTCTGCTCGGCGACCGAGCGCTTCACGGCCTCGAAGAAGGCCCGGGTGGCGGCGTCGTTCTCCTGGGAGCGCTCGTACGCGGCGTAGCTCGCCGGAGTGCCGGCCGCGGCGGTGGTCGCGGCTCCGGCGCTGGGGACGACACCGCCGAGGGCGGCGGCGACGCCGAGGCCGACGGTGGCGGCGGACAGCATGGTCCTGCGGGAGTGGCGCATGTGGGGGGCTCCTACTCAGCCGGTGCGGTGGGGGGTGGATGGGTCGTCCGGTACCGGAGTCTGCGGGAGCCGAAGGGGCCGGGGGATGATGTCAGAACCCGATAGCGCCGGGTTATCGGGCGGGTTGCGCCAGGACAGACCTTGGTCAACTAGCGGGAGAATGGCGGGATTCGGGCGGCTATCGGCGGCTGGTGCGGGCCCCCCGGGCCCGCCTACCCTCGGGTCATGGAGCTCGAGGTGAGGCACCTGCGCGCGCTGTGTGCCATCGCGGACGCCGGCAGCCTGCACAAGGCCGCCCGGGAACTCGGCGTGAGCCAGCCCTCCCTGACGACGCAACTGCGGCGGATCGAACGGGCCCTGGAGGGCGAGCTGTTCCTGCGCGAGCGGACCGGCTGCCGGCCGACGCCTTTCGGGCGCACCGTGCTCGGGCGGGCGCGGCCGCTGCTCGCGGACATGGCCGCGCTGGTCGCCGAGGCGCGGGCAGCGGCGCAAGGGCCGCGGCTGCGGATCGGCTCCACGGCGAGCCGGGCCCTGCCGGGGTGGCTGCGGCGGCTGCACCTGCGCGCACCGGAGACGGAGACGTCGCTGGTGGTCGACGTCTCGGCCAACGCGCTGCTGCGGATGACGGCCGCCGGGCAGCTGGACGTGGCGTTCGTGCACGAGGTGGAGGGCAGTCCGCTGCGGGTGCCGGCCGGGCTGGAACTGCGGGTGCTCATGGAGCGCGAACCGCAGTTCGTCTCCATGTCCCGGGACCATCCGGCCGCGCGCTCACCGGTGGTGGCGTTACAGGACCTGGCCCGGGACCGGTGGACCGTCGACCCCTCCGTCGACGGGGAGTGGGACGGGTTGCGGAGGGTGTTCGCGGGAGCGGGGGTCGATCCGCCCGTGCTGCACGCCGACTACCACACGGCGACCTCGCTGATCGTCTCCGGTGAGGCGGTGGCGCCGTGCCAGCCGACGTCCGGGCCGCGGGACGACATGGCCATCCGGCCGCTGTCGGGGGACCCGCTGGCGGTACGGCTGCTGCTGGCGACCCGGCCGGGGGAGCACGAGGAGGTCTTCGCCGACCTCCGCGACGCGTACCGCGAGGCGGCCCTGCGCACCCCGCCGTACCGCGCGTGGCTGCGGCGGCGGGGGAGCTCGCTGCTGGTGGCGTAGTCCTGGCCCTTGCCCTTGCCCTTGCCCTTGCCGGGCGGGGTGTGGGTGCCGGTGTTGGCCTGTTGGGCGGGGTGTGGGTGCCCTGGTGCGGGGGTGTCGTGGGCCGGGGTCGGGGGCGGGGTGGGGTGTCGTCCGGGACGGGCTTCGATGTTCGGCGCCTGTTCCGGATCCCGTAGGGGAGCGGTACCGCGCGCCGAATTCATCTCGTTTTAGTCCCGGACGACACCCCACCCCGCCCCCGACCCCTCCGTTGAGTGCCCAACCCAGCCCCGCCGGCGCGGGTCCGGGCAGAGCCCGGGGAGGCTTCGTGCAGCGGCACGCCACAGGCCCCTGAGGTGCTTGACTTACGGGGGCCGCGATATATCGTGTTGTGAGACGCGATATGTTGCGTGCACCAGCCCCCGAGGAGGAGCAGCACCATGGCAGAGCAGATGACCTGGTCCGTCGCCGCACCGCAGAAGCTCACCTTCGAGCAGCCGGTGCACGACCTGCGCGTGCGCGTCGTCGGCGGCACGGTGAACGTGGTCGCCGCCGAGGAGGGCCCGGCCCGGCTGGAGGTCGCCGAGGTCGACGGGCCGCCGCTGCACGTGGTCCAGGAGGGCGGCACGCTCACCCTCTCGTACGAGGACCTCCCCTGGAACGGTTCCCAGGGCTTCAAGAAGTGGTTCGAGGGCAAGCCCTGGAAGGCCTGGTCGGGGGCTTCCAAGGACGGCCGCAAGGCCTGGGAGCGCAGCGTCACCGTCACGCTCACCGTTCCCGCCGCCACCCGCGTCCAGCTCGGCACCGTCAGCGCCGTCGCGTTCGTCTCCGGGATCGCCGGCGGCACCGAGGTCCACGGGGTCTCCGGCGACGCCACCCTGGTGGGGCTCTCCGGCCGGGTCCGGGCGAACACCGTCTCGGGCAGCGTCGAGGTCCAGTCCGTCACCGGTGAGCTCGGCTTCCACTCCGTCTCCGGCGGTCTGACGGTGGTCGACGGCGCGGCCGGCAGCGTACGGGCCGACTCGGTCAGCGGCGACATGCTCATCGACCTCGTCCCCGACCCGGCCGCCCCCACGCCGGTGGACATCCTGCTCAACTCCGTATCCGGCCAGGTGGCGATCCGCCTTCCGCACCCCGCCGACGCCAGGGTCGAGGCCAACACCGCCACCGGCAGCGTCTCCAACGGCTTCGGGGACCTGCGCGTCACCGGCCAGTTCGGGGCCAAGCGGATCACCGGCACCCTCGGCGCCGGCACCGGCACCCTGCGCGCCACCACCGTCTCCGGGGCCATCGCCCTGCTGAGCCGCCCGCAGGCCGACGCCGCTCCCCTCCAGCTCGACAAGAAGGTGCTCTGACATGCCGCCCGTCTTCGCCCACGGACGCCTCCGCCTCTACCTCCTCAAGCTGCTGGACGAGGCGCCCCGCCACGGGTACGAGGTGATCCGGCTGCTGGAGGAGCGCTTCCAGGGGCTGTACGCGCCGTCCGCGGGCACCGTGTACCCGCGGCTCGCCAAGCTGGAGGCCGAGGGGCTGGTCACGTACGCCACCGAGGGCGGGCGCAAGGTGTACTCCATCACCGAGGCGGGTCGTGCCGAGCTGGCCGACCGGGTCGGGGAGCTGGCCGACCTGGAGCTGGAGATCCGCGACTCCGTCTCCGAACTGGCCGCGGAGATGCGCGACGACGTACGCGGCGCCGCGGGCGACCTGCGCCGCGAGATGCGGGCCGCGGCCTCCGCGACGGCGACGCACGTCGAGGACGAGTCCTGGAAGGCCGCCAAGGAGGAGCTCCGCAAGGCGAAGCAGGAGTGGAAGGAGCAGGCGCGCCGCGCGAAGGACGAGAGCCGCCGGGCCCGCGAGGAGGCCCAGCAGGCCCGCCGCCAGGCCAAGGAGGCCCAGGAGCGGGCCCGTGAGGAGGTGCAGCGCATCGCCGCGCAGCTCCAGGAGCAGTTCGCCAGGTCCAGCGGGGTGCTGGGCAGCCTGGCCGGAGCCTGGCTGGGCGGGAACGCGGCCGGTGCCGGCCCCGCCGCCGAGGCGCCGAGCGCCCCCGGGCCCTCGGGCTCGGCGTGGGCGGAGGACCTGGCGCCCACCTCCGACCCGGCGCGGGACCTGGACCGGCTGCTGGACCGTTTCCGCGACGACGTCCGCGACGCGGCCCGCGACCACGGCGTGACTCCCGCGCAGCTCGCCGAGGCCCGCGCCCACCTGGCGGCGGCCGCCGCCCGCATCGCCGCCGGACTGCGCCCGGGAATCTAGGCCGCGAGGGCCGTCTCCGCCGAGGCGTAGGTGACGCCGTGGTCCGCCAGGACCTCCGAGACCGTGCCGGGGCGGGAGATCAGGGCCAGCAGCAGGTGCGGGGTGCCGATGTGGCGGTCGCCCCGGCCCAGGGCGATGCGCAGGGACTGCTCCAGGGTCTTCTTCGCGCCCTGGGTGAGGGGGACGTGGCGCCGGTCCGGGCCGGGGCGGCCCAGGGCGGTGCGCAGGGTCGCCGTCAGGGTGCGCCTGCGGGGTGCGGGGGCCGCGAGGACGCCCGCGCCGTGGCTCTCCTCGATCCGGGAGACGATCTGCGCGAGGTCGATGCCCAGCCCCGCGAGGGCCTCCTCGTCCGCCCGGGACATCCCGCCCCGGCGGCGGGCCGCCTCCAGGGCGGCGGTGACGGCCGCGCCGTCCACGTCCAGGCGGTCCAGGGCGCCCCCGGCCAGCAGGGACAGCAGCAGGTGCTCCTCGGTGACGGTGGCGGCGCCGGCCGCCCGGGCCCGGTCGACCGCGCCCGTCACCGCGTGGCGCGCGTCGAGGGTGAATCGTTCGAACATCACAGCCTCCCGTGTTTCTTGTGCACGGCCTGCCGGCTGACGCCCAGCTCGGCCGCGATCTCCTGCCAGGACCAGCCCTGCGCGCGGGCGCTGCGCACCTGTACGGCCTCCAGCTGCTCCAGCAGCCTGCGGAGGGCGGCCACGGCGCGCAGGCCCACGCGCGGATCCCGGTCACCTGCCCGTTCGGCGAGGTCGGTCGCTTCGGTCATGCACGTCAATGTAGGTTGACACGGGAGGGGTGTCAACCCTGGTTGACGAGCGCGGAGGTCAGACCGTGAGCACGACCTTTCCGAAGAGGTCGCCCGACTCCAGCTTCTCGAAGCCCTCGCGCGCCCGGTCCAGCGGCAGCACCTGGTCGATGACCGGCCGCACGCCGGTGGCGGCGCAGAAGGACAGCAGGTCCTCCAGCTCGTCCTTGGTGCCCATGGTCGAGCCGACCACCTTCAGCTCCAGGAAGAAGATCCGGTGCAGCTCGCCCTGCGGCGGGTTGCCGCCGCTGGTCGCGCCGGAGATCACGAGGGTGCCGCCGGGGCGCAGGCACTTGACCGAGTGCGACCAGGTGGCCGCGCCCACCGTCTCGATGACGGCGTCCACCCGGAGCGGGAGCCGCGCGCCCGGCTCGTACGCCTCCACCGCCCCGAGCTCCACGGCCCGCTTGCGCTTGGCCTCGTCGCGGCTGGTGGCGAACATCCGCAGGCCGGCCGCCTTGCCGAGGACGATCGCGGCGGTGGCGACGCCGCCGCCCGCGCCCTGCACGAGGACCGAGTCGCCGGGACGGACCCCGGCGTTGGTGAACAGCATCCGGTACGCCGTCAGCCAGGCCGTCGGCAGGCAGGCGGCCTCCTCGAAGGAGAGCTCGGCGGGCTTGCGCAGCACGTTCCAGGCCGGGACGGTCACCTGCTCGGCGAAGGTGCCCTGGTAGCGCTCGGTCAGGATGGAGCGGGGCTCGTCCGGGCCGACCCCGTGCCCGCTCTGGCCGATCACGGAGTGCAGGACGACCTCGTTGCCGTCCTGGTCGGTCCCGGCGGCGTCGCAGCCGAGGATCATGGGCAGTTTGTCCTCGCCGAGGCCGACTCCGCGCAGCGACCACAGGTCGTGGTGGTTGAGCGAGGCGGCTCGGACGTTGACGGTCACCCAGCCGGGGCGGGCCCCGGGTGCCGGGCGTTCACCCAGCACGAGGCCGTTCAGCGGCTGGTCACGGTCGATTCGGGCGGCATAGGCAGCGAACATGGCGCCAGAGGCTACCGGTCGGTAGGCCGGTCTGACCAGAGGTGCTTGATCACCGGCGAGCCGGAATGGAACCACTGGTTCGATCCTCAACTACCGCCCGTACCAGGTGGTTTGCCGCGCGCATGGGACTAACCGGAACGTCAAGAGCGACCGAGGATGAGGGTAGGATTCAAGCCATGCGGCGCGCTCGCCATGAGCCTGTCATTCTCGTCGCGTTCTCGCTTTGCGTTCCCGCGTTCTCTCGCGCGCCCGGCAAGGGGGGCGGAACGACCCCTCCCGGTTCGGGGGCGGGGAGGGTGCGTTCCTGCGAGAGGACGACGCGCACGCGAAGAGGCCCGGCCGGAATCGATCCGGCCGGGCCTCACCCGTACAGCTCAGCATGGCGCTCAGGCCAGGCGGGCCACCCCGTCGGCCTTCGCCGCCGCGGCGACCGCGGCCGTGACGGCCTCGGCGACGCGCTCGTCGAACGGCGAGGGGATCACGTAGTCGGCGGCGAGCTCGTCACCCACGACACCGGCGATGGCGTCGGCGGCGGCGATCTTCATGCCCTCGGTGATCCGGGTCGCGCGCACCTTGAGGGCGCCCGCGAAGATGCCCGGGAAGGCCAGCACGTTGTTGATCTGGTTCGGGAAGTCCGAGCGGCCGGTGGCCACGACAGCCGCGTACTTGTGCGCGATGTCGGGGTGCACCTCCGGGTTCGGGTTGGCCATGGCGAAGACGAAGGAGTCCTTCGCCATCGAGGCCACCGCCTCCTCGCCCACCGTGCCGCCGGAGACGCCGATGAAGACGTCCGCGCCCGCGAGGGCCTCTTCGAGCGTGCCGTTCAGGCCGCTCTTGTTGGTCAGGCCCGCGATCTCCGCCTTGACGTCCGTCAGGTCGGTGCGCTCCGAGGAGACGACGCCCTTGCGGTCGGCGACGCAGACGTCGCCGATGCCCGCGTCGACCAGGATCTTGGCGATCGCGATGCCCGCCGCGCCGGCGCCCGCGATGACGGCCCGCAGGTCGCCGAGGGTGCGACCGGTGAGCTTCGCGGCGTTGCGCAGGGCGGCCAGCGTCACGATGGCCGTGCCGTGCTGGTCGTCGTGGAAGATCGGGATGTCCAGCGCCTCCTGGAGGCGGCGCTCGATCTCGAAGCAGCGGGGAGCGGAGATGTCCTCCAGGTTCACCCCGCCGAAGGACGGCGCGAGACGGATGACCGTCTCGATGATCTCGTCCGTGTCCTTGGTCGCGAGCGCGATCGGAACCGCGTCCACGCCGCCGAACTGCTTGAAAAGAATCGCCTTGCCCTCCATGACGGGGAGGGAGGCCTCGGGACCGATGTCACCGAGGCCGAGCACGGCCGTACCGTCGGTGACGACGGCGACCACGTTCGACTTCCAGGTGTACTCGTTCACGAGCTCCGGCTGCTCGGCGATGGCGGTGCACACCTTCGCCACGCCGGGGGTGTACGCCAGGGACAGGTCGTCCTTGTCGTTCACCGGGACCGTGGCCTGGATGGCCATCTTGCCGCCCCGGTGCAGCGCGAACACCGCATCGGGGTTGTTGTCCGTCGCACTGTCGCTGCGAGGGTTGACGATCTCCGCTGCCACTTCGTGTGACCCCTTAAGTCCTTTGAATCGTTGAGGGTGGCCACTCCTGGTTAAGGGGTGGGCGGGCACCGCGTCCGTACTCCGCATCGACGGTTGGACCGTCTCCGCGGAGGGGAGGTTCGTACGCGCGGGCGCGCCGCACGCGCGCCCTGAGCCCCGGATGAGGGGTGTAAGGATCTGTTCTACCCGAAGAACACTCGGCCAGACGAGTCGATTCCGGACTGATCGTAGGCCCCTTGTCCCGGTTTTGGCTAAAAGTCCAAAGCTCTCTGTCCAGCAGGCGAGACGTCCCGCAAATAGTGAGGCGAAAACGGCAGGTCACGGGGGTTTGTGCGGCTCCGGGAGGCCTTGCCCGCAGTCCTGTTGGCTAGTCGGCCGCGCCCGTTATCTGATTTTGACCTGACGAGCAGCCTGAATGCGTCAGTCCGAATGGCAAGATGCCGTAATCACACAAGGTCGCGACACTCGATGGTGCGTGCCCGGCCTTCTCTCGGATGCTTTTCCACCCCTGTCGGAGGAACCAGCTCATGACCGCAAGCACCACCCGTCGTACGACCGCCGCCCGGTCCCGGATCGCCGCGGTCGGCGCGATCGCGGTCGCCGGCGCCCTGATTCTCACCGGATGTGGCGACCAGACCGAGGGCAACGGCTCCTCGACCCCGTCGGGCAAGACCGACAACAGCGCCCCGCTGTTCTCGAAGCTCCCGAAGAAGATCCAGGACGCCGGTGTCGTCAAGGTCGGTTCGGACACGGCCTACGCGCCGATGGAGTTCGTCGACGGCGGGAAGATCGTCGGTGTCGACCCCGACATCGCCGAGGCGCTCGGCAAGCAGCTCGGTGTGAAGTTCCAGTTCACCTCCGGCACCTTCGACGGCCTGATCACCTCCCTGGAGACCGGCCGCCAGGACATCGCGATGTCCTCGATCACGGACAACAAGAAGCGCCAGGAAGGCCTCGACGACAAGGGCCAGAAGATCGGCAAGGGCGTCGACTTCGTCGACTACTTCTCCTCCGGCGTCTCGCTCCTGGTCAAGAAGGGCAACCCGGACAACATCAAGTCCCTCGACGACCTGTGCGGCAAGACGGTCGCCGTCCAGCGCGGCACCACGTACGAGGACACCTTCAAGGCGCAGGCCGAGAAGTGCGGTGACAAGAAGCTCACCATCGAGGCCTTCGACACCGACGCCGAGGCCCAGACCCGCGTCAAGGCCGGCGGCGCCGTCGCCGACCTGAACGACTTCCCGGTCACCGCCTACACGGCGAAGACCTCGGGCGGCGGCAACGACTTCGAGGTCGGCGGCCAGCAGGCCGACGTCGGCCTCTTCGGCATCGCGGTCTCCAAGGAGAACACCCAGCTGCGCGACGCCCTCAAGGAAGCCCTCGACGCCATCATCAAGGACGGCTCCTACGCCAAGGTCCTGGAGAAGTGGAACGTGAAGGACAGCGCCGTGCAGTCCGCCACGGTCAACGCAGGAAAGTAAGACCGAGCGCTCCACTGAAGGGCAGTCATTGTGACTGACAAGATCGACAAGGGTCCGGCCGCAACTCCGGCCGGCCCCGGCGCCTCGGGCACCCCCTACGAGGCGATCAAGGCCATCCCCGTACGGCACTACGGTCGCTGGATCAGCGCCGTGGTCGTCGCCGTACTGCTCGCGTGGCTCGTCTACGCCTTCTCCCAGGGCAAGATCATCTGGGGGACGGTCGGCGACAAGCTGTTCGACCCCGCGGTCCTCACCGGCCTCGGCAACACCGTCATCATCAGCATCTCGGCCATGGCGCTCGGCCTGGCGCTCGGCATCCTCTTCGCCGTGATGCGGCTGTCGAAGAACCCGGTCACGAGCTTCGTGTCCTGGCTCTACATCTGGTTCTTCCGCGGCACCCCGGTCTACGTGCAGCTGCTGGTCTGGTTCAGCCTCCCGCTGATCTTCCAGTACATCAACCTGGGCCCGATCTACAAGAACGAGACCGTCGACGTCATGACGCCGTTCATGGTCGCCCTGCTGGGCCTCGGCCTGAACGAGGGCGCCTACATGGCGGAGATCGTCCGCGCGGGCATCCAGTCCGTCGACGAGGGCCAGAGCGAGGCCTCGCACGCGCTCGGCATGACCCAGACGCAGACCATGCGCCGCGTCGTGCTCCCGCAGGCCATGCGCGTGATCATCCCGCCGACCGGCAACGAGTTCATCAACATGCTGAAGACCTCCTCCCTGGTCTCGGCGGTGCAGTACACCGAACTCCTGCGGGCCAGCTCCAACATCGGCAGCACCGCCGGCGCGGTCATCGAGATGTACTTCGTGGCCTCCATCTGGTACCTGGCGCTGACCAGCGTCTTCAGCGTCGGCCAGTACTACCTGGAGCGCCGCTACGCACGCGGCTCGCTGCGGAGCCTGCCGCCGACCCCCTTCGAACGGCTCAAGGCAAACCTGAACATGTTCCGCCGTACGGAGGTGGCGAAGTGACCGCCCAGCCGATGGTCAAGGCCGAAGGCGTCCACAAGTCGTACGGCGCCGCCCACATCCTGCGCGGGATCGACCTCGAGGTCGCCCCCCGCGAGGTCTTCTGCCTGGTCGGCCCGTCCGGCTCCGGCAAGTCCACCTTCCTGCGCTGCATCAACCACCTGGAGCGCATCAACGCCGGCCGGCTCTCGGTCGACGGCCAGCTGGTGGGCTACAAGCAGAAGGGCGACAAGCTCTACGAGCTGAGGGACAGCGAGGTCGCGGCCCAGCGCCGGGACATCGGCATGGTCTTCCAGCGCTTCAACCTCTTCCCGCACATGACCGCCATAGAGAACGTCATGGAAGCCCCGGTCATGGTCAAGGGCGAGAGCAAGGCGGTGGCCCGCGAGCGCGCCGTACGCCTCCTCGACCGCGTCGGCCTCGGCGACAAGGGCGGGAACTACCCCACCCAGCTCTCCGGCGGCCAGCAGCAGCGCGTGGCGATCGCCCGCGCGCTGGCCATGGAGCCGAAGCTGATGCTCTTCGACGAGCCCACCTCGGCCCTGGACCCGGAGCTGGTCGGTGACGTCCTCGACGTCATGCGGGACCTGGCCGAGTCGGGCATGACCATGATCGTGGTGACCCACGAGATGGGCTTCGCCCGCGAGGTCGGCGACAACCTCGTCTTCATGGACGGCGGCGTGGTGGTCGAGTCCGGCCACCCGCGCGAGGTGCTGGGCAACCCGCAGCACGACCGGACGAAGGCGTTCCTGTCCAAGGTGCTGTAGCGCGGTGCGCCGGCGCAGGGGCGGTACGGGTTTCCGTACCGCCCCTGCGGCGTACCCGGACACGTTCCACCCGCAGCCCCCGGTCGCCGGGCCGGTCCGTCGTACGGAACGGGCCAGTTGTAGCGTCGGCTCTCCGGAACCCCTCCACGCGTAATACCCTCGAAGCGATAACAGCCGTTACGCGGCCCGTGCAGACACTCCTCCGCAGCCATAAGGACTCCACGTGGAACTGGCCCATTACTCGGACTTCGCCGTGCGCCTGGTCAACACCGAGGAGCCGGCCCGCAACAAGGACGCCCTCACCTCCGTGGACGACGTCCGCGCCCTCTTCGGGGCCAGCGTGCAGATGGCCCGCCGGGTCACCGACACCGACGTCACCCGCTTCCGCAACGTCCGCGGCCGGCTGCGCGCCGTCTTCGAGGCCGCCGACGGCGGCGACCACGTCCTCGCCGTCGACCTGCTGAACTCCCTCCTCATGGAGTTCCCGGTCAGCCCCCAGGTCACCGGCCACGACACCGTCCGCGACGACGGCAGCCCCGACTGGCACATCCACCTGGCCGAGCACCCCTCCAACGCCTCCGCAGGCTACGCCGCCATGGCCTCGATGGGGCTCGCCTTCGCCCTCACCGAGCACGGTCCCGACCGCCTCGGCCTGTGCCAGGCGCCGCCCTGCCGCAACGCCTACCTCGACACCTCCACCAACCGCTCCCGGCGCTACTGCTCCGACCGGTGCGCCACCCGGGCCAACGTCGCCGCCTACCGCGCCCGCAAGCGGCTGGAGGCCGAGGCGTCCGCGCGCAGCAGCCGCACCGCCGACACGGCCCAGGACAGCCGCGCCCTCAGCGAGCGCTGACCCGCCGGGCGCGGCCGCAGCCGCAGCACGGCCACCGCCAGCACCAGCTCATCGGGGACCGCGCCGTAGTCCGTGCTGTCCCCCGTCTCGTTGAACGGGTTGTCCCCGAGCATCCACCAGCCGCCCGGGCGGCGCTCGGCCGCCCGTTTGACCACCAGCAGGTCCTGCTGGAGCGGATGCCGGAACACCACCACGCCACCCGGCCGGACCGGCGCCCCGTACCGCACCACCAGCCTGTCCCCGTGCAGCAGCGTCGGCACCATCGACGGCCCCGTCACCTCGCTGATCCCGACGCGCACCCGCGCCCGCCCGCTCTCCGCCATCTCCGGCCTCCTCGTCCTCCCCGCATGCTGCCGTATGCCGCCGTACGTTCGCTCACCGCTACCCGGCCGTCACTGGACTTTTGTCCTAAGCCCATGGGGGCGCCCGCGATTTCCGGATTCTCAGCGAGTAATCTCCACCCTTGAGAAGACGATCACGAGGAGGACCCACTCCATGCTTTCCCGCTTCTTCGCCCCCAAGGTGAAGGTCTCCGCCCACTGCGACCTGCCCTGCGGCGTGTACGACCCGGCCCAGGCCCGTATCGAGGCCGAGTCCGTCAAGGCAGTCCAGGAGAAGTACCAGGCCAACGACGACGCGGACTTCCGCGCGCGCGCCATCACCATCAAGGAGCAGCGCGCCGAGCTCGCGAAGCACCACGTCTCCGTGCTGTGGAGCGACTACTTCAAGCCGCCGCACTTCGAGAAGTACCCGCAGCTCCACACCCTGGTCAACGACACCCTGAAGGCCCTCTCGGCCGCCAAGGCGTCGAACGACCCGGCGACCGGCCAGAAGGCCCTCGACCTCATCGCCGAGATCGACCGCATCTTCTGGGAGACCAAGGCCGCCTGATCTTGGGCGCCCGAGGAATCTGCTGCGCTGCTGATCAGAGCGCACACCACAACGGCCCGACCGCTCCCCGCGGCCGGGCCGTTGGGCTCTCGCCGGGCGGCAGGCGGGAGGGTCGGATGCGGTACGGCGGTGCTACTTCACGTCCTTGGCCAGCACGGCCACGGCGGCCTTGCCCACCACCGTCGTCAGGACGTAGTTCGTCGAGCTGCTGAAAGCGACACCCACGCCGGCCGGTATCGCCTTCGCCATCGCCTTCTGGGTGAAGGTGATGGACACCCGCTTGAACAATTGCTTGATCGTGATCAGAGCGGGGCCCCGCAGGTACTGGTACACCAGCTTCTCGGCGACCTTCTGGACCGCCGCCTTGCCGCCCTTCGCCGCCATCTGTTCGGCCGAGCCCGCCAACGCGAGCAAGAAGGCGAGGTGCTTCTTGTCCTCGCCGCTCAGCTCGGTCTCGTACACCTCGACCAGGCACATGCACATGTCGACCTGGAGCTTCAGGACCATGGCGGCGTCGGTGACACCGCCCCCCAGGACCGCGACCGCCGTCCCGACCCCCGGAATCACGCTCGGGGCCGCGGTGACCGCTCCGGCGGCCGCCGCGAGTTTGGAGTACCGGCCGGTGATCTTGGCCGCGATCCTGCGCTTGTCCTCGAGGCTCTCGGGCTCCCGCTCGAACTTCTTCCGGAAGGTCGCACGGTAACCGTCCACGAGCTTGGTGGCCGCCTCCGGCGTGATGGCGATCGTCTCGACCGCCTTCTGGAGCCGGGACGGTTCGAGCTCGTCTGCCGCGTGGTTCATGGGTGCCTCTCCGGATCCGTTGCACCTCGGGAAGAGGACAACTGGTACTGCGTACGGTCCTGTGTGCGGAAACAGTGACATGTACAGCCGATCCCGGGCCCGTCTTTCAGGAGTTCGGTCTCGCGGTGGGACGTTCCGGCCAGGCGTGCGGGCCGTGTGCGCCGAGGGGCCCGACCGCGTGCGGTCGGGCCCCTCGGCCGTGTTCCGTCCGGCCCTCGGGCCGTGTGGGCGCTGCCGGGACTACTCGTCCTCGTCCTCGTCGTCGTCCAGGCGGGCCAGCCAGGTCGCCAGGCGTTCCACCGGGACCTCGAAGTCCGGGTTGAGGTCCACGAACGTGCGGAGCTGCTCGGCGAGCCACTCGAAGGTGACCTCCTCCTCGCCGCGCCGCTTCTCCAGCTCCTCGATGCCGCGATCGGTGAAGTACAAGTCGGGCTCCGTGCCGTGTGGTGATGGGGGTGTTTCCCGCCAGGATAATCGGCTTACCCGCGAGACCCTCCCGCCCGCGGGGCCGCCGGCGCTACGGTGGACGCCCTCTCACGGGGCGAGCGGGCGACGGGGGTCTGGGGATGCCGGAAGGGCGCACGGCCGGCTCCGCGCGCGCCTTCGAGCTCCTGGAGCCCCTGGTCCGTGCCGCCACCGTACGCGTCCACGCGCCTGCGGACGGGTATGAGAGCCCTGGGACGGGGCCGACCTGGGGGAGCGGGTTCTTCATCGCCCCCGGCTGGGTCCTGACGTGCGCGCACGTGGTCGGCGAAGGGGGTGCTGCCGTGCGGCTGGCCGGACGCGAGGTCGGCATCACCTTCTCCTCCGGCGGGGACGGCGCCACCGGCACGGTCGCCGGCCGTGTCGAGTGCGTACTGCCCGAACGGCTCGACGAGCGCCGGCCCGGGCGGCGCGCCCTGTGGGACCTGCCCGACCTGGCGCTGGTCCGGGTGCTCGCGCCCGTCACCCACGCCTGCGTGTGGCTGACCGACCGGGCCCGGCCCCGCCTCGACGAGGCCGCGTACTTCGGCTGCACCGAGGAACTCGGCATCCGCGAGATCACCGGCCGCACCACCCGGCTGCGCGGCATCGCCGCCGGCGGAGCCGCGATCCGCCTCGGCGACGACGACGAGATCGAGGCCGGCATGTCCGGCGGGCCCGTGGTCGACCTGGCGCGCGGGGAGGTCGTCGGGATCGTCAAGGCCCGCCGCCACGCGGGCGGCGGCGGACTCGCCGTGTCCGTGGCCCAGCTGCGGACCCTGCCCGTGGGGGCGGCCGGCCAGCCCGGGCTCTACCACAGGGTCATGCAGGCCCATGACCTCTACCACTACGACCGCCACCTGAGCGACCTCGACAGCCGCCGCACCTGGACCGACGTGCACGACGAGCTGCCCGCCGGGGAAGCGGACCCCTACGGCGGCCGCGGCCGGCTCACCCCCGGCGAACGCACCACCCTGTGCGGGCTGCTCGCCGAACTCCCGCCGCCCACCTCCTCCGAGGCCGTGCGGGAACTCGCCGAACAGGCCCGCGGCGAGGAGCCCGACACGACCCTGCCCGCCCCGCTCAGCTGGCGCGACGGCCTCGGGCTCCTGCACGACCCGCCGGGCGCGGGCGGCGAGGCCGCCGCGATGCTCCGGTACGCGACCGCCGTGAGCGTCGCCGACTACCGCGAGCCGCCGGCCCCGGGCGCGGACGAGGAGCTGTGGGACTGGGTACGGGCCACCGCGGAGCGGCTGTGGCGTCCGCTGCGCCGGGAACTGGGCGAGCGGCACGAGCGGGGCCTGGCCGAACGGGACCGGCGCCGGCGCGCCGCCGCCGGCCGGGAGGCGCACGGCCCCGCCCGACGGGCCCACGTGCTCCCCGACGGGCCCTCGGTGCTGCTGGAGGCCTGGGCGCACGGCTGGGAGGACGTCTACGACTGGCGGGTGTCCGTCCTGGCCGGCCCGGCCCGGCCCGGCCGGGTCACCCCCGTGGCCGCGGGCGTACGGGCCACCGCGCCGGCCCTGCCCGAGGCACTGCGCGCCCCGCTCGCCGAGGGGTTCCGGCGGTGCGACACGCACGAGAGCGCCGCGCTCCTCGAAGTCGCCGTCGCTCCCGAGCTGTTCGGGCTCGCGGTGGACGAGTGGGCGGTGTCGGGCGGGACGCCGGTCGGGGTGCAGCGGCCGGTGGTGTTCCGTTTCGGCGGGGACGCCGTCTCGGCCGGGCGGTGGGAACGCGTGCAGGCGGGCCCGCTGCTGGCCCAGCGCGCCGACTGCCTGCGGGGCCGGCCGCGCAGCCCCTCGCCGGGGTGGCTGGAGGGGCTGGTGGACACCGCCGTGCCGGTCCTCTGCCGGGCGGCGGGCACCGAACCGACGCGGGGCGCGCTGCACGCCGTACGGGACGCCGGCTACGGGGTGGTGCTGTGCCGCAGGCCCCCGGCGGACCCGGCGGTGTCCTGCGCCCCCTTCCACCGGGGGCTGCGCGAGGAGCTGGCCGAGGCGGGCCGGGGCGCGGTGCTGCCGCGGCGCCTCCAGGCCCTGCGCCAGCGGGCGTACGGGGCGGATCCCGACGCCTACTGGGCGGCCGGGCTGGTCCTCGTCTGGGACGACCCGGCGCGGGCGCTGCCCGAGGACGAGCCGCTGCAAGGGGACCTGTGAGGCGGGGGCCCGGGCCGGGCGGGGGCCGGGCGGGGAAGCCGGTAGAGCGGGGCCCGGGTGGTGCGGGCGGTACGGGCGTCGCCGGTGGAGCGGGGCCCGGGCGGTACGGATGGTACGGGCGTTGCGGGCTTCGTGGGAGGGAGCGGCCGTGAACGAGGAATGGCTCATCTACCGGGGCGTGGGCGACCCCCACGACGGAATCGCGGCCCTGCCCGACCCGCCCCCGTGGCGGGACTTCGACGGCGGTCCCGTCGTGGAGCCCGGCGGGCCCGCCGCGGCCGCCGACGGGAACGTGGCGCGCCGCCTCGGCGCCCACCGGCAGGCCGCCGAGCTGCACCGGCCCGAGCCCGAGGAACTGGAGGCCGTCAACGCCGCCCTCTACCTGCGCAGGCCGCTGCTGGTCACCGGCTACCCCGGCACCGGCAAGTCCACCCTCGCGCACGCCGTCGCCCACGAGCTGAAACTCGGCCGGGTGCTGCGCTGGCCGGTGGTGTCGCGGACCGTGCTCCAGGAGGGCCTCTACCGTTACGACGCCCTCGCCCGGCTCCAGGACGTCCAGATCGCCGCCGGCGCGGGCGGGACGGGGGCCGGCGGGGCGGGGAGCGGCGGCGTGCCCGGCATCGGCAGGTACATCCGGCTCGGCCCGCTGGGCACCGCGCTGCTGCCCGCCGCACGCCCGCGGGTCCTGCTCGTCGACGAGCTCGACAAGAGCGACATCGACCTGCCCAACGACCTGCTGAACGTCCTGGAGGAAGGCGAGTTCACCCTGCCCGAGCTGGAACGGGTCGCCGACTCCGAGCCCGAGGTGCAGGTGCTCACCGACGACGGGGCGAAGGTCACCGTCCGGGACGGCCGGGTGCGCTGCCGGGCCTTCCCGTTCATCATCCTGACCAGCAACGGCGAACGGGACTTTCCCGCCGCCCTGCTGCGCCGCTGCATCCAGCTGCGGCTCGGGCAGCCCGGGGAGAAGCGGCTCGCCACCATGGTCCGCGCCCACCTCGGCGAGGAGGCCGCCCGGCTGGGCGCGGACCTGATCCGGGAGTTCCTCAGCCGCTCCCGCTCGGAGCTGGTGGCCGCCGACCAGCTGCTGAACGCCATCTACCTCACCCACTACGCCGCCCCGCCGAGCCGGGACGACCTCGCGGACCTGCTCATCCAGCGCCTCGACCGCCCGAGGTGAGCCGGAGTGCCCCAGGAACCCGTCGACCCCGGCGGTGCCGGCCCGGGCGGTGCCGCCGGGCCCGCCGCGCCGGAAGGAGCCGCCGAGCTCCGCGCCCTGGCCGGGCTGCTGCGCGCCGCCGGGCTCGATCCGTCCGCCGAGGAGCTGGCCGACGCGCTGTGGCTGGCCGGGCGCACCCGCATCGCCGCCGCCGGGGCAGCGGGCGCCGGCCCGGCGTCCGGCTCCGCCGCGCCGGAGGAACCGCCGGGTCCGCCCGGGCCGTCGAGTGCCGCCGAGCCCGCCGCGGAACCGCCGGCGGAGCCGGAGCGGGAGGAACCGGAGGTCGAGGACCCGGTCCGGCTCTACCCCGCCGGGCAGCGGCCCGCCCCCGACACCGGCGCGGCCGCCGGGATCCCGGTCGCGGGCGCCGTCCCCGTACGGGTGCCCGGGGCGGCCGCGCTGCCCCGGATCCTGGAGATCCAGCGGGCCCTGCGCGCCCTCCAGCGGCACCGGCCCCCCGGCCGCCCCACCCGTACCGTGCTCGACGAGGCCGCCACCGTCGAGGCCAGTGCCCGCGCCCTCGGACTGGTCATCCCGGTGTTCCGGCCGGAGAGCCGCCGCGAGGCGACCGTACGGCTGGTGATGGACGCCTCCCCCTCCATGGCGGTCTGGCAGGAGATGTTCGAGGAACTCCGGGCGGTCTGCGAACGCCTCGGCGCCTTCCGCGACGTCCAGGCCCACCACCTGCACCGGCTCGCGGACGGCACCGCCGCCGTCGGCCGCGGCCCCGCGCCCGGCCCCGGCCTGCGCTCCGGGGACCAGCTCCGCGACCCCACCGGGCGGGCCCTGACCATCGTCGTCTCCGACTGCGCCGGGCCGGTGTGGCGGGAGGGCGAAGCGCAGCGGCTGCTGCACCGGTGGGCCGAGTGCGCGCCGTGCGCGGTCGTCCAGCCCCTGCCGCAGCGGCTGTGGAGCCGCAGCTGGCTGCCGACGGAACGCGGAGTGCTGGAACGGGCCGCCACCGCCGGGGGCCCGGGCGCGGGCGGCGCCGGCCCGGGCGGCGGGCCGCGGCTGCGTTTCCGGCCCGAGCGGCCGCCCCGGCCCGGCCGGCCCACCGGCGGCCTCACCGTGCCCGTGCTCCCGCCGAACGCCACCGCCCTCGGGGCCTGGGCACGGCTCGTCGCCGGGCTCGGCACCGGGCCCGTCCCCGCCGAGGTGGGCCGGGTGCTCGCCCGCCACCCCGCCGCCCCCGTCCCGCTGCCGCCCACCGGCCGGCCGCCGCACGAACTGGTGCGCCGCTTCCGCTCCTCGGCCGCGCCCGGCGCCGTCCAGCTCGCCGTGTACCTGTCGGCGGCGCCGCTGACCCTGCCCGTGATGCGGCTGGTGCAGCGCACGATGCTGCCCGACTCGGAGCCCTCCGACCTGGCGGAGGTCCTGCTCGGCGGGCTGCTGCGGCGCAGCGGGGAAACCCCCGGGCAGTGGTACGAGTTCGTGCCGGGGGTGCAGGAGGTGCTGCTGGGGCCGCTGGGGCGGGACGAGGCCGCGCTGGTCCTCAAGCACTGCTCGGAGTACGTACAGGCGCACTTCGGCCGGGGCGTGCGCAACTTCCCCGCGCTGGCCGTCGCACAGCTCACCGGGGAGCCGGCGGACGCCGGCCCGGACGCGGACCTGGACTCGGACGCGGACCCGGACCCGGCCACCGCGCCGGCGACCGGGCCGGACGCCGCGCCGGAGGGGGGCCGGGTGCCGCCGGGGCGGCTCCCGCAGGCCTTCGCGCAGGTCTCGGCGAAGGTCGTACGCCGCTACCTGCCGGGCCCGCCCGAGGAGATCCCGGCGCCCCCGCCGGCACCGGTGGCGGTCGCCGACCCGCCGGCCGGCCGTGCCCGGGCGCTCCGCGCGGCCCGGGAACGGCTCGCGGCGCGCACGGCCGACGCGGACGCCGGGCCCCTGTACGAGGCCGCCGCCCTGCTGCGCCGGGCCGTGGCCGCCCCGCCCGGAGCGGGAGACCCGCCCGAGGAGGCCGAGACCGAACTCGCCGGGGTGCTGCTGGGGCTGTGGGCCGTCCAACGCGACCCCGAACTCCTCGACGAGGCCGAACGGGCCGCCACCGGGCTGCGCACCGCCGCCGGCCGGGCCGCGATGGGGCGGGTGCTGTACGAGCGGGCGGTGGCCGCGGGCCCCGCGCCGGAGCTGCTGACCGCCGCCGACCGGGAGTTCGCGGCCGCGGGCGCGGCGGCCGCCGGACCGGAGCTGCGCCGCGACTGCGGCGTGCACCGGGCCCGGACCCTGATCCGGCTGAGCGCGCTGCGCGACGACGCCGGCCCGCTGCGCGAGGCGCGGGCGGCGCTGGAGCCGCTGGCCTCCGGGAGCGGGGCGGCGGACCCCGAACTGCTGCTGGCCCTGGGGCGCGTACTGGTGGCCCTGCTCCCGCGCACCCCGGACCCGGCCGAACGCACCGCCCTGGCGGAACAGGCGGCCACCACCCTGACAACGGCCCTGACGACCCTCCTCCCCCCGCCGCCGAGCCCCGGCCCGGGGCGCGACCCCGCCGGGGGCTCCGCCCCGGTCGCGGGTGGGGGCGGGGGCCCTGCTCCGGGGCCGGAGTCCGGCCCGGCGGAACCGGGCCCTGCCGCAGGGGCGGACCGTTCCGGACCGGACTCCGCCGTTCAGCCGGTCCCCGGGGGCGGTGTCGGCCCGGGTCCGGCCGCCGACTCCGGCTCGGCCTCGGGTGCCGACCCCGGGTCGGACACCGACGGGGCAGCGGGTCCGGGCGACCCGCACCCCGCGGCGGGAACGGCCGTTTCGGGCTCCGGCTCCGATCCCAGCCCCGGCCCGGCTGCGCCCGCGGGTCCGGCTTCCGGCTCCGACGCGCGTCCGGGGTCCGGGTCCGGGCCGGCTGCCGCCGCGGGCCGGGCCTCCGGGGCGGTGTCGGGCCGCGCCCCCGACGAGGCTCCCGGGTCGGATGCCGGTCCGGGTGCTTCGGCCGGCCGGGCCGGCTCCGGGCACGACCCCGCTCCGGCCTCCGGCCCAGGGGCGGAGGGGTTCCCCGGCCGGGCTTCCGGCTCCGGCCCGACTGCACCGGCAGGTCTGGCTTCCGGCTCCGACGCTGGTCCGGGATCCAGGTCCGGGCCGGCTGCCGCCGCGGGTCGGGCCTCCGGGGCGTCGGACCCGGTCCCCGACCAGGCTTCCGGGTCGGGTGCGGGTCCGGGTGCTTGGGCCGGCTCCGGGCACGGCCCCGCTCCGGCTTCCGGCCCGGGGGCTGAGGGGGCTTCGGATCGGGCTTCCGGCTCCGGCCCCGGGGCCGGCGTACCCGGAGCCGAAGCCCCGGCCACGCCTCCTCCCGACCACGGTTCCGGGCCCACCGCCGGACCCGGCCCGGGGGCGGTGTCGGGTTTCGCCGCAGGACCGGAAACGGGTTCCGGCCCGGGTGCGCGGGCGGGGTCGGCAGCCGGCGCGGGCCCGGGGTCCGGTTCCGCCGCCGGATCCGGGGCGGGGGCCGCGCCCGGGGGCGGCTTCGGCGGGCCCGCGTGGGGCCCGGTGCGGCCGGCCGGCGCGGCGCGGCGGCGGCTCGTCGTGCGGGTCCGGGTGGAGCTGGCCGGGGCGCTGCGGTACCTGCCCGCCCGGCTGGATGAGGCGGCCGGGCAGCTGGCGCGGGCCCTGGAGGAGGCCACCGGGGAGTCCGGGCTGCGGCTGGCCGCTCTGCTGGGCCTGGCCCGGGTGCACCGGGCGCGGTACGCGCGCGACGCGGACCCGGCGGCCCTGGAGGAGGCGGCCGAGGCGTACGGCCGGGCCCGGCGGCTGATCCCCCGGGACGGGGAGGCCTTCCGGGAGCTGCTGCCCGAGTGGGGCGACGTACTCCTGGACCGGGCGCGGGCCGCGGACGGGCGTCCCTTCGCCTCCACCGCCGTACGGGTGCTGCGCGAGAGCCGCGCCGCGGTGCCCCAGTCCGACCCCGGGGCGGCGTACCGGCTGATGCGGCTGGCCACCGGGCTGCGGCTGCGGCACGCCTACGAGGGCGACCTGGTCGACCTCCGGGAGGCGGAGTACCTGCTGGAGCTGGCCGGGCGGCAGGGCCACCTCCCGCTGGAGCGGGCCCGTGCCTGGCGGGAGCACGGCGACGTGCAGCAGGAGATCCACGCCCACACCCGCACCGCCGACCGCCTCGACCGGGCGGCGGACTCCTACCGCCGGGCCTGGCGCGCCGCGTTGGAGGCCGACCAGGCCCCCCGTGACGCCGACCGGGCCGCCCGCGACGCCCGCCCGGCGCTCCAGCTCGCCGCCCGGGTCCAGGAGTTGCGCGGCGAGGTGCTGGAGCGGCTCGCCCGCCCCCGCGCCGCCCTGGACGCGTACCGCGCGGCCCTGGAGCTCTGGCAGCGCCAGGGCCTGCCGGACGGCGAGCGGGCCCGGGCCGTCCTGGACCGCATGCGGGCCCTGGAGGCGGGTCCCTGAGCCGTTTCCCCCCGCCGGGCGCAGGGAAAGGGTGGTGGACCGCAGGACCACCACCCCCGGGCCCGGCACACGCACACACCGCACACCGGCGAAGCACACCGCACACCGCACACCGGCAGAGCACACCGCACACGACAAGGGGACGGGCAGCCCATGGTGACCGGACGTCAGGAAACGGCAGCGCCACCGACCGGCCCGTGCCCCGGGCCGCGGCCCGGGCTCCCGGACCTCTCCGGAATCGACCTGGCCGCGCTGCGCGGCATCGACCACCCCGTGCTCGCCGAGGTCATCGCCGGCCTGGTGGACCGGGTCACGCACCCCGCGGAAATCCTCAACGCGTTCGACTCGGGGGTCGCCTGACGGCCCCGCCGCGTGTCGGAGTTGACCACTTTCCGCCGTTAGCCGGGCCCGCGCGGAGGGCAGGGATGGACCGTCCGCAGCGAGAGGTACAGGCGATGAGCCAAGCGATCACGAGCGGTCCCACGCTGCCCGCGCACCGGACCCTCGCAGGTCACGCACGCCACGCCCGCTGGCCGTACGCCCGGCTCGACGTCGCCGGCCTGCGCGCCGCCGGCCACCGGCCGCAGCCGATCCGCCAGTTCGTGCTCAAGACGCACAGCCGCTGCAACCTCGCCTGCACCTACTGCTACGTCTACGAGATGGCCGACCGGAGCTGGCGCACCCGCCCCGCCGCCATGGCCCCCGCCACCGCCCTGCGCGCCGCCGAGCGGATCGCGGAGCACGCCGCCGCCCACGACCTGTCCCGCGTCGACCTCGTCCTGCACGGCGGCGAACCCCTCCTCGCGGCGCCCTCCGCCCTGGCCGCCCCCGTCGAGGCGGTACGCGCCGCCGTGGCCCGGCGCGCGCCCCGCACGCGGGTCACCGCCGGCGTCCAGACCAACGGCACCCTGCTGACCTCCGCCCGGCTCGCCGAGCTGGCCACGGCCGGGATCCGGGTCGGCGTCAGCCTCGACGGCGGCCTGCCCGCCCACAACGGGCGCCGCGTCGACCACGCCGGCCGGCCCGGCTTCGACGCCGCCGCCCGCGGGCTGCGGCTCCTGGCCCGGCATCCCGAGAGCTACGCGGGGGTGCTGTGCGTGGTGGACATCGCCCAGGACCCGGTGGAGACGTACGAGTCCCTGCTCGCCTTCGCCCCGCCGAGCATCGGCCTGCTGCTGCCGCTGGCCAACTGGAGCACCCCGCCGCCGGGCCGGCCCGGGCACGGGACCCCGTACGGGGACTGGCTCCTCGCCGTCTTCGAACGCTGGTGGCACGACGGGGTGCGGCGCACCCGGATCCGCATCTTCGAGGAGGTCATCGCACTGCTGCTCGGACTGCCCGCCGCCACCGAGACCCTGGGCCTGGCGCCCGTCACCACCGCCGTCATCGAGACCGACGGCAGCATCGAACAGGCCGATTCGCTGAAGTCCGCCTACGAAGGGGCCGCCGCGACCGGGATGACCCTGGAGGGCCACAGCTTCGACGAGCTGCTCGACCACCCCGGCTTCGCCGCCCGCCAGCTCGGCCGGGACGCCCTCGCGGCCGGCTGCCGGGCATGCGAGCTGGTCGAGGTGTGCGGCGGCGGGCACTACCCGCACCGCTACCGGGCGGGGGAGGGCTTCCGCCAGCCGTCGGTGTACTGCGCCGACCTCCAGGCCGTCATCCGGCACATCGCCCGCGCCCTGCACGAGGCCGCCACCACCACCGGGCGGGCCGCATCATGACCGACGGCACCAGCACCGGCACGACCGGCGCCCCGACGGGCGCCACCACCGGCACAGGCCCCGGCACCACCACCGGCACAGGCCCCGGCTCCGGCACCACCACCGGCCTCCCCGCCCCCCGCACCGGTCCCGACGCCTCCCCGCCGCCGGCCGCTCCCGCCGACCTCACCCCGTTCTCCGTCAGCTCCCACACCCTGCGCGCCCTCGCCTCCACCGAGCCCTCCGCCGAGGGCAGCCGCCTCGTGCGCGACGTGCGCCGCTCCAAGCGGCTGCTCCTGCTGCGGGCCGTACTCGACGCCGCCCCCGGCCCGGAGGCCGCCGAGTACTGGGCGCTGCTCGAAGAGGCCGAACGCCAGGACCCGGACGCCGTGCACGACGTACTGCACTACCCCGCCACCGGCGTCTGGGCCGAGGAGACCCTGCGCCGCCTGCACGCCCCCGAGGGCCCGCCGCCCGACCTCGGCCACCTCGGGACGCTCGCCGTCGCGGCCGCGCTGCGCGCCGGGATCGGCTTCAAGGCCACCCTGCGCCCCGTCAACGGCCGCCTCGTCCTGCCCACCCTGGGCCTGCTGCGCCCCCAGCGGCCCGGCCGGCTCGCCCTGACCGAACGCTCCTGGGCCACCGCCGACGTCGTCCCGCTGCACGCCCTGCCCGGCGGCGGCCCGACGGCCCTCGACGACCTCGACCCCTACCGGGTCGCGCCGCCGGACCCCGCCACCGGCGCCCTCCCCGTCCGGGCGGCCCGCCGGCTCACCCCCAAGGGCCACAAGCGCTGGGACATCCAGTGGTCCGGCGCCCTCACCCTGCTGGGCCGCTACGACTCCGCGCGCGCCGAGGAGATCGGCCAGCTGCTGCGCTCCGTGGTCCCGCTGGCCGGCGGCGCCCGCTCCAGCGGCGCCACCCTGCCCGCCGCCGCCGGCTCCGTACTGGCCCGCGCGCAGGCCCCGCCCGCCCTGGCCGCGACCCTGGTCCACGAGGTGCAGCACGGCAAGCTCACCGCCCTCACCGACGTCCTCACCCTGCACACCGCCGACCGCACCCCCCGCCACTGGGCGCCCTGGCGCCGGGACCCCCGCCCGCTGGAGGGGCTGCTGCACGGGGCCTACGCCCACCTGGCCCTCGCCGGGTACTGGCAGCACGCCGCCCTGTACGGGGCCCGCGGCGCCTGGGCCCAGCACGCCCGGGTCCGCGCCCAGGTCGCCGCCGTCCTGCCCGCCCTGCGGGCGCACCCCGCGCTCACCGTCACCGGGCGGGAGTTCGTCGACGGCATGGCCGCCGCCGAGCGGGCCATGGACGCCACCCCACCGCCCGGCGACCAGCACGCCACCGCCCGCCGCACCCTGGAGCGCGAACGCCGCGCCTGGTGCGAGGCGCACCCCGAACTCGCCCCGTTCGTGGGGGTATGACGCCCCGTCCGCTGCGGTACCTTCAAGCGCACCGCACCGCACCCCGTCCACCGCACGGACCCCAGGGAGACGGCCGCATGACCGGTACCGCCATGCGTCACGACCGCGACGGAGCCGCCCCGGCGCAGCGCTTCGTCATCAGCTTCGCGGGCTTCAACCGGCCCTGGGCGGTGTGGATCGCCCACCGGCTGGAGGAGCACGGGCACCGCGTCGCCCTCCAGCGCTGGGACCCGCAGACCGGCCCCGGCCTCACCGCGGCCCTCGACGACCTGGCCCGGGCGGGCGGCAAGGTCCTCGTGGTGCTCAGCGAGCGCTACTTCTCCGCCGGCACCTACACCGACGAGGAGTGGAACGCGGCCCTGCGCACCGTCACCGAGGCCCACCCCGACCGGTTCGCCGCGGTCTGCCTCACCGACGCGCCGCTGCCCAGTGCCGTGGCCGCGCTGGAGAAGACCGACCTGTGGGGCCTGGACGCCTACGAGGCGGAGTACCGCGTCCTGCGCCGGCTGGAGCTGCCCACCGACCGGATCGGCACCGAGAGCGGCCGCCGCGGCCCCCGCTTCCCCAACGACCCGCCCGAGGTCTGGGGCCGCGTCCCGCGCCGCAACCCCCGCTTCACCGGCCGCAACGACGTCATCGGCCGGCTCCGCGACGCCCTCACCGAGGCCCCGCCCGGCGCCTCCACCGTCACCCTGCTGGGGCTCTCCGGAGTCGGCAAGACGCAGGTCGCCACCGAGTACGCGTACCGCTTCGCCTCCGAGTACGACGTGGTGTGGTGGGTGCCCGCCGAGGACCGGCCCACCCTGCGCGAGCGGCTCGCCGACCTGGCCCCCGAGCTCGGCCTGCCGCTCGGATCGGGCAGCTACGGCGAGCAGATCCGGGCCGTGCTGGAGGCGCTGCGGCGCGGATCCCCGTACCACCGCTGGCTGCTGGTCTTCGACGGCTGCGACCACCCCGACGACCTCACCGACCTGCTGCCCTCGGGCGCCGGCGACGTCATCATCACCTCCCGCAACCGCGAATGGGCCGCCCGGCACACCAGCCTCGTGGAAGTCCCCCTCTACGCCCGCCCCGAGTCCGTCACCTTCATCCGCCGCCGCGCCCAGCGCCTGACCCGGGACGAGGCCGACCAGCTCGCCGAAGCGCTGGAGGACTACCCCCTCGCCCTCGACCAGACGGCCGGCTGGCTCGCCGACTCACCCCTCGGCGTCGGCGAGTACCTCGACCTGCTCCAGCACCGGCTCGACTCCCACGAGGCCGTCACCCTCTCCGACGACTACCCGCTGCCCTTCCCGACCGCGCTGGCGATACTCCTCAACAACGTACGGGACAACTTCCCCGACGCCCTCGCGCTGCTGCGGCTGTTCGTCTTCTTCGCCCCGGGGCGGGTCCCGCTGCGCCTGCTGCGCGAGTTCCCCGCCGAAGGCGTCCCCGAGCACCTCGCCGGGATCCTGGGCGACCAGATCCGCTGGAACGCGGCCCTCAACAAGCTCGTCCAGTTCTCCGTGGTCCGCCTGGAGTACTCCGACCTCTCCGTCGAGGAGGGCGGCGGCCTGGAGACCGTCCAACTGCACCGCATGGTCCACAACATCGTCCGCGAGAACCTCGCCGAGGACGAAGCCGGCCGGCTCTCCCGCGCCGTCCGCCGCGTCCTCGCCGCCGCCGACCCGGGCCGCCCCGCCGACTCCCGCCTCTGGCCCCGCTACGCCGAACTCATCCCGCACCTCGACCACGCCGGGGTGCTCACCAGCAGCAACCCGCGCATCCAGAACTTCCTGCTGCACTGCCTGCGCTACCTGATCCTCGCCGGCGAGTACCGCACCTGCCTGCGGCTGTCCGAACAGACCGACGCCATCTGGCGCGCCATGCTCGGCGACGACCACGACCAGGTCCGCGAGCTCAGCTACCACTACGGCGGCGCCCTGCGCATGCTCGGCCACTTCCGCCGGGCCGAGACCCTCGCCCGCTCCGTCGCCGACCGCCTCCTCGCCGAACGCGGCGACCGCGACCTGGAGACCCTGCGCGCCACCAGCACCTACGCCGGGGTCCTGCTCAGCACGGCCAAGTTCGACCGGGCCCGGGAACTGCTGGAGCACGCCTTCGCCACCTACCGCGAACTCCTCGGCGAGGACGACTCCACCACCCTCGGCGCCCAGAACAACGTCGCCGTCGTCCTGCGCCTCCTCGGCCGCTACCAGGAGGCCTACGACACCGACCTGGACACCCTGCGCCGCCGCGAACGCGTCCTGCGGGTCCGGCACATCGCCACCCTCTCCTCCGGCATCGGCTGCGCCATGGGCCTGCGCCTGATGGGCCGCTACCGCGAGGCCCTGGCCCGCCAGGAGCAGGGCCTCAAACTGCACGTGCAGGTCCTCGGCACCAACCACCCCCAGACCCTGCGCGCCGAACACAACCTCGGCCAGTGCCTGCGCCGCACCGGCGACATCCCCGGCGCCGGATCCCGGCTGCGCAGCGTCCTGGAGCGCTCCACCCGGGTGTTCGGCGCGGAGTTCCCCTGGACCCTGATGGTCGCCTCCGACTACGCGACCTACCTGCGCGAGTACGGGGACATCGAGGAGGCCCGCCGGATCTCCGAGGAGGTCGTACGCGGCTACCAGTCGCAGCTCGGCCTCGCCCACCCGTACAGCATCGGCACGGTCGGCAACCTGGCCCTGGTGCTGCGCGCCCAGGGCGAGCGGACGGAGGCCCTGAACCTGGCCGAACAGGCCCTGGTCGGCATGCGGGGCGCCCTGGGCGACCGGCACCCCTGGACCCTGGGCTGCGCCCTCAACGCCACCGGCCACCGCAACATCACCGGCCGCCTGGAAGCGGCGCTGGACCTCAGCCGGGAGAACCTGCGCGGCTGCGCGCACGTCCTGGGCCCGGACCACCCGATGACGCTGAGCGCCCGGATCGCCCTGGCGGCGGACCTCCGCGCGGTCCGCGAGGACGCGGAGGCCTCCCGGCACGAGGAGGCCGGCCTGAAGGCCCTCACCCGCACCCTGGGCCCGCAGCACGTCCACACGGTCTCCGCCCGCCAGCAGACCCGCCCCTACTGGGACTTCGAACCCCAGCCGTAGCCCTGGCCGGGCACCCCGCGACACTTCAGCCCCGCCGGCGAGGCCGGGTTTTGCTGCGCCACGCAGGAAGGCCCGGCCCCCAGGTGGGGGCCGGGCCTTCCGTCATGTGCAGGTCGCGTTGGCGACTAGGCCTCGAAGACCTCGTCCATCAGCAGCTGCTGCTCCGCCTGGTGCCGCTTGGCGGAACCCACCGCCGGCGACGAGCCGTGCGGGCGCGAGACGCGGCGCAGCCGCTCGCCCGCCGGGATGTCGGCGCCGACCGCCAGGTCGAGGTGGTCGATCAGGTTCAGCGCGATGAACGGCCACGCACCCTGGTTCGCCGGCTCCTCCTGCGCCCAGATGTACTTCGCCGCGTTCGGGAACTTGGCGATCTCCGCCTGGAGTTCGGCGCCCGGCAGCGGGTACAGCCGCTCGATGCGGATGATCGCGGTGTCCGTGATGCCGCGCTTCTCCCGCTCGGCCTCCAGGTCGTAGTAGACCTTGCCCGCGCAGAAGACGACCTTGCGGACCGCGTTCGGGTCCACCGTGCTGTCGCCGATGACCGGACGGAAGGAACCGCTCGTGAACTCCTCCGCCTTCGACGCCGCCGCCTTCAGGCGCAGCATCGACTTCGGGGTGAAGACGATCAGCGGCTTGTGGTGCGGGTTGTGGACCTGCCAGCGCAGCAGGTGGAAGTAGTTCGACGGCAGGGTCGGCATCGCGACCGTCATGTTGTCCTGCGCGCACATCTGCAGGAAGCGCTCGGGGCGCGCGGACGAGTGGTCCGGGCCCTGGCCCTCGTAGCCGTGCGGCAGCAGCAGCGTGACGCCGGAGGTCTGGCCCCACTTCTGCTCGGCCGAGGAGATGAACTCGTCGACGACGGTCTGCGCGCCGTTGACGAAGTCACCGAACTGGGCCTCCCACAGCACCAGCGCGTCCGGACGGGCCAGCGAGTAGCCGTACTCGAAGCCCATGGCCGCGTACTCCGAGAGCAGCGAGTCGTAGACGTTGTAGCGGGCCTGGTCGTCCGACAGGTACAGCAGCGGGGTGTAGTCCTCGCCGGTCTCCCGGTCGATGAGGACCGCGTGGCGCTGGCCGAACGTGCCGCGGCGGGAGTCCTGGCCGGACAGCCGGACCGGGGTGCCCTCCATCAGCAGCGAGCCGAAGGCCAGGGTCTCGCCCATGCCCCAGTCGATGGTGCCGTCGTCGATCATCGCCGCGCGGCGCTGCAGCTGGGGCAGCAGACGCGGGTGGACGGTGACGCCCTCGGGGATGTTGACCTGGGACTCGGCGATGCGCTTGACGACGTCCTGCGAGATCGCCGTGTTCACGGCGACCGGGAACTCGCCCTGCGCGGCCGGGGCCGGAGCGGAGACCGCGGGCTGCGTGGCGGCCTCGCGGACCTCCGCGAAGACCTTCTCCAGCTGGCCCTGGAAGTCCTGGAGCGCCTGCTCGGCCTCTTCCAGCGTGATGTCGCCGCGACCGATGAGGGACTCGGTGTACAGCTTGCGCACCGAGCGCTTCTTGTCGATCAGGTCGTACATCAGCGGCTGCGTGAACGCCGGGTTGTCGGACTCGTTGTGGCCGCGGCGGCGGTAGCAGATGAGGTCGATGACCACGTCCTTGTTGAACGCCTGGCGGAACTCGAAGGCGAGCCGCGCGACGCGGACCACGGCCTCCGGGTCGTCGCCGTTCACGTGGAAGATCGGCGCCTCGATCATGCGGGCCACGTCGGTCGCGTACATCGAGGAACGCGAGGACTCCGGGGCGGCGGTGAAGCCGACCTGGTTGTTGATCACGACGTGGACGGTGCCGCCGGTGCGGTAGCCGCGCAGCTGCGACATGTTCAGCGTCTCGGCGACCACGCCCTGGCCGGCGAAGGCCGCGTCACCGTGCAGGGCCAGCGGAAGGACCGTGAAGTCCGTGCCGCCCTTGTTGATGACGTCCTGCTTGGCGCGGGCGACACCCTCCAGGACCGGGTCGACCGCCTCCAGGTGGGAGGGGTTGGCGACGAGCGAGACCTTGATCTGCTCGCCGTCCAGGCCGGTGAAGGTGCCCTCGGCGCCCAGGTGGTACTTGACGTCGCCGGAGCCGTGCATGGACTTCGGGTCGAGGTTGCCCTCGAACTCGCGGAAGATCTGCGCGTACGACTTGCCGACGATGTTCGCCAGGACGTTCAGGCGGCCGCGGTGGGCCATGCCGATGACGACCTCTTCGAGGCGGGCCTCGGCGGCCGAGTCGATGACGGCGTCGAGCAGCGGGATGACGGACTCGCCGCCCTCCAGCGAGAACCGCTTCTGGCCGACGTACTTCGTCTGCAGGAAGGTCTCGAACGCCTCGGCGGCGTTCAGGCGGCGCAGGATGCGCAGCTGCTCCTCGCGCTCCGGCTTGGTGTGCGGGCGCTCGATGCGGTCCTGGATCCAGCGGCGCTGCTTCGGGTCCTGGATGTGCATGAACTCGACGCCGGTGGTGCGGCAGTACGAGTCGCGCAGCACGCCGAGGATGTCGCGCAGCTTCATCATCGACTTGCCGGAGAAGCCGCCGACCGCGAACTCGCGCTCCAGGTCCCACAGGGTGAGCCCGTGCTCGGTGATGTCGAGGTCGGGGTGCTTGCGCTGCTTGTACTCCAGCGGGTCGGTGTCGGCCATGACGTGGCCGCGGACCCGGTAGGAGTGGATCAGCTCGAAGACGCGGGCGGCCTTGGTGACGTCGTCGTCGTGCGAGGCGTCGATGTCGCGGTTCCAGCGGACCGGCTCGTACGGGATCCGCAGCGACTCGAAGACGGAGTCGTAGAAGCCGTCCTCGCCGAGGAGCAGGTTCGCGACGATGCGCAGGAACTCGCCGGAGGCCGCGCCCTGGATGACCCGGTGGTCGTAGGTCGACGTCAGGGTCATGACCTTGGAGATGCCCAGCTTGTTCAGGGTGTCCTGCGAGGTGCCCTGGAACTCGGCGGGGTAGTCCATGGAGCCGACGCCCATGATGACCGACTGTCCGGGCATCAGGCGGGGCACGGAGTGGACGGTGCCCAGGCCGCCGGGGTTGGTCAGCGAGACGGTGACGCCGGTGAAGTCGTCCATCGTCAGCTTGCCGACGCGGGCGCGGCGCACGATGTCCTCGTAGGCCTGCCAGAACTCGAAGAAGTTGAGGGTCTCGGCCTTCTTGATGCCGGCGACGACGAGCTGGCGGTCGCCGTTGGCCTTCACCAGGTCGATCGCGAGGCCGAAGTTCACGTGCTCCGGCTTGACCAGGGTCGGCTTGCCGTCCTTCTCCGCGAAGGAGTAGTTCATGGACGGCATGGCCTTGATGGCCTGCACCATCGCGTAGCCGATGAGGTGGGTGAAGGAGATCTTCCCGCCCCGGGCGCGCTTGAGGTGGTTGTTGATGACGATGCGGTTGTCGAACAGCAGCTTCACCGGGACGGCGCGGACGGACGTGGCCGTCGGCACATCGAGGGAGGCGTTCATGTTCTTCGCCACGGCGGCAGCCGGGCCGCGGAGCGTCACCAGCTCGGGGCCCGCGGGGGCCTCGGTGGCGGGCGCGGCCTGCTTGGGGGCTGCGGGAGCGGAGGGGGCGGGCGCGGCCGGTGCGGCGGCCGGGGCCTGGGAGGTGACAGTCACAGCAGGGGCACCAGAGGGGGTGGCAGGAGCAGGGGCAGGAGCTGACACAGGTGTGGGCGCGGCGGCGGCGTTCGGCGCGGCGGCAGCGGCTCCGGTGGAGCCGACGCCCGCGGCGGAGGGCGCCGCCCCCGCGGCGGCGTCCACGGCCTTCGGGACCCCGGCGGTGGCGGTGGCGGCCTGTGCGGAGGCGCCGTCCGTCGTCGGGGTCCTGCTGGGTTCATCGGCCTTCACCGGAGCGGCAGCGCCCCCCGGCTTGTAGTCGGCGAAGAAGTCCCACCAGGCCCGGTCGACCGAATTCGGGTCCTGGAGGTACTGCTGATAGATCTCGTCGACGAGCCACTCATTCGCGCCGAAGCCTGAGGCGGGGTTCTTCCCGCCCTCTGCTGCGTCGGTCGTGGTGCTCGGGTTACTGGGGGACTGTGGCGACACGGCGGCAACCGCCCTCTTCCGCTTCACAAGGTATGGACAGCGGGGATAAAGGCTACGCCTCCCAGGGCGTGGGATGCAGGCCGGGCGGGACTTCCGTCGCGCAGGTCACACCGAACGGCGGGTTTCACCCATCGGAATGGCGGGAAACAAGCGTGGTTCGGGTAGGGGACAGCCAGGTTGCGACCCCCTAGGCCTCGCACCCCTGACGACCCCGGGCACGTGTGGCCGAGATCATGTCCTTCCCACTCGAACCCTACGTCAAGACGGCACCTGCGAGCTGCCCGGAAGGGTGACGAGGATCCGGCAGCCCCGTGACGATTCGGCCACGCCGATGTGCCCCCCGTGCAGGCCGACGGCCCAGCGGGCGATCGCCAGGCCCAGCCCGGTGCCCCCGTCGCCGCCCCCGTCCCCGCCTCCGGCGGAACCCCGGTTGAACCGCTCGAAGACCCGGTGGCGCTCGGACTCCGGGATCCCCGGACCCTCGTCGACCACCTCCAGCGCCAGGCTCCCCGGCGCCTCCCCGACCCGGGCGCGAACCGTCACCCGGCCGTGTGCCGGGCTGTGCTTGACCGCGTTGTCGATCAGGTTCGCCACCACCTGGTGCAGCCGCTCCGCATCCGCGTACGCGGTGAGCTCCGGCGGGTGCACGTCCAGGTGCAGGTGGACGTCGTTGCGGGTGTGCCCGCCCGAACCGGACGCCAGCCCCGGCCGCCCCGCGGCCGCCAGCCCCGACTCCTTCAGCACCCCCGACAGGTACGGCCACACCTCGAAACGGCGCGCCTTCAGCGGCACCACCCCGTTGTCCACCCGGGACAGGTCCAGCAGCGTGTCCACCAGCCGGCCCAGCCGCTCGGCCTGCTTCAGCATGGTCCGCATGGTCTCCGGATCGGCCTGCGAGACCCCGTCCACCACGTTCTCCAGCACCGCCCGCAGCGCCGCGATCGGCGTGCGCAGCTCGTGCGAGACGTTCGCGACCAGTTCTCGACGGTGCCTGTCCTCGGCCTCCAGATCGTCGGCCATCCGGTTGATCGTCGACGCCAGATCGCCGAGCTCGTCGCGGCGGCCCGCGCCGCGTACCCGGCGCGTGTAGTCGCCGTGGGAGATCGCCCGGGCCACCGTCGTCATCTCGTCCAGCGGGGCCGTCAGACCGTGCGCCACGAACTGCGTGATCAGCATCGAGGCGATCACGGAGAAGACGGTGATGAACCGCAGCTCCGTGGCCGTGCGCAGGGCCACCATCAGCAGCCCCGTCGTGATGAACACCGAGACCACGACGAGCATGCCCAGCTTCGTCTTGATCGAGAACGGCGAGTAGGGCCGCAGCCCGGGCCCGCGCTGCGGCCCGCTCACGCCTGCGCCGGGGTCTCCAGGGCGTACCCGACGCCGTGGACGGTACGGATCCGGTCCGCGCCGATCTTCCGGCGCAGGGCCTTGATGTGGCTGTCGACCGTACGGGTCCCGGACGCGTCGGCCCAGTCCCACACCTCCGCCAGCAGCTGCTCGCGCGACAGCACCGCCCGCGGCGTCCCCGCCAGGCACACCAGCAGGTCGAACTCGGTCGGCGTCAGGTGCACGTCCTCCGCCTGCACCCGCACCCTGCGCTGCGCGTGGTCGATCTCCAGGTCGCCCAGCCGCAGTGTCGCCCCGCGCGGAGCGGTCGCGGCCAACGTGGCCCGCTCGACCCGGCGCAGCAGTACGTGGACCCGCGCGGCCAGCTCGCGCATGGAGAACGGCTTCGTCATGTAGTCGTCGGCCCCGACCCCGAGGCCGACCAGCATGTCGGTCTCGTCGTCCCGGGCCGTGAGCATCAGCACCGGGACCGGGCGCTGCGCCTGGACCCGGCGGCAGACCTCCAGCCCGTCGAAGCCGGGCAGCATGACGTCCAGCACCAGCAGCTCGGGCTGCCAGCTCTCGGCGGCCGCGACCGCGGCCGGCCCGTCGTACGCCGTCTGCACCTGGAAGCCCTCGGCCCGCAGCCGGGCCGCGATGGCGTCGGCGATGGTGCGGTCGTCCTCGACCACGAGCACGCGCCGCTGGGCACCTGGTGTGGCCGCGGCGCCGTTGTGGGTGCTGTGTGTCAGTTCCATGTCCCGCCCCTGAAGATCCCGCGTGATGGGGTGCAGCGTAGAGGAGGCACCGGCCTGCGGCTATGCGGGGTTCGGACAGGACCGGAGGTTAACCGGAATCATAGATTCATCCCGTCGCGTCGAATCCCGGAAGCGCCTCCAGCACCTTCCGGAGCCCCGGCGCCAGCGCCGTCTGGTCGGCGGACACCTCGAAACCGCCGTGCACGAAGGCGTACGTGAACCCGTCGTAGACCGGCGGATCGGCCGTCGCCACGCGGGGCAGGTGCGCGAAGTCCGCCTCCCGCAGGGCGGTGCGCAGGGCCTCCAGGGCGGCGGGGGAGAGCCGCCCGGACCGCAGGTCACGGGCCCGGCCGTCCAGAAGGGTCCAGGAGCCGGCGCCGTTGACGACGACGGTGCGGGTCTGACCGGCGAACCCGCCGCTGCGGGTGACGCGGACCAGGGTCCGGGCATCGGGAGCGGGGGTCGCGTCGGGGTCGGGCGCCGGGGGTGCCGTGGTCGCCGGCGGTGGCGGGGCCGAGGCGGAGGGGGATGCGGACGCGGAGGCCGTGGCCGTCGGCGCCGCCGTCGCCTCGGGCGTCCCGCCGGAGCCGCCGCCACCGCACCCGGCCAGCACCACGCCCAGCAGCACCGCCGCCGCGACACCGCCCGCTCGGATCGCTCGCACACCCACCTCCGCAGGTACTCCGGCCGAACCCCGAGTATGGAGTGCCCGCACCGCAACGGAAAGCACCCCGGAGGCCGTCATCCGCCGCATCACCCCCTGGCGCGTGCTGCCCCCGCTGACCGCCCTGCTCCTCGGGCTGTGGGGGCTGCCGCGCGGCGGCGGTGGCGGCAGCATGTGGCGCGACGAGTCCACCACCTGGCAGGTCGCGCACCGGCCCCTCGGCGGCCTGGCGGAACTGCTCGGCCGGGTCGACGCCGTCCACGGGCTCTACTACCTGCTGATGCACGGCGTCTTCGCCGTGTGGGACGGCGGCCTGTGGGCGCTGCGGCTGCCGTCCGTCGCCGGCACGGCCCTCGCCGCCGCCGGCGTGGCCGCGGTGGCCCACCGGCTGGCGGGCGAGCGGGCCGCACTGATCGCCGGCACCGCCTACGCCGTGCTCCCGCCCGTGCAGATGTACGCCCAGGAGGGGCGCTCGTACGCACTGGTCGCGGCGGCCGTGGTGTGGGCGACGTACCTGATGCTGCGCGAGCGGTGGGCGGCCTACGCGGGGGTGCTCCTGCTGGGCTGCTGGCTGCACGAGTTCGCCGTACTCGCCCTGCCGGCGCACGCGTTCGCCGCGTGGAGGGCGCGGGGCTGGCGGTGGGCGGCCGGGGCGGTCGCCGTCGGGCTGCTGCCGCTGGCCTGGGTGAGCGCCCGGCAGGCGCAGGCGCAGCTGGGCTGGCTCGGGCGGCCGTCGTGGCAGGACTGGGCGGCGTACGGGGTGCTGGTGGCGGGGGTCGGGCTGCTGGTGCGGGGCGCCGCGGACCGGGAGCCGGTCCGGGCCGCCGTGCCGCTCGCCGTGCCGCTCGCCCTGCTGCCGCCGGGGGTGCTGATGGTGGTCTCGCTGGTGCACCCGTGGTACGTCGACCGGTACGTCCTGTACGCCCTGGCCGGCTTGGCGGTGCTCGCGGGGGCGCGGTTCGCGCGGGCGCGGGCGCGGGGGTGGTGGCCGTGGGTGCTGGCGGGGGTGCTGGTGGTGCCGCTCGGGGTGTGGTCGGCGTGGCTGCGGACCCCGGAGGCGCGCAAGGACGACGCGCTGGCGGTGGCCGCGGTGGTGCGGGAGCGGGGGCGGGCGGGGGACGCGGTGCTGTTCATGCCCTCACGGCGGCGGGAGTGGCTGCTGTCCTCGCCGGCGGTGTACGGGGCCCTGCGGGACGTGGCGCTGGCCCGCTCCCCGGGGGACTCCCGCACCCTCCAGGGCACCGAGCTGCCGCCGGAGGGCATCCGGGAGGCGGTGCTGGCCTCCCCGAGGGTGATCGCCCTGATGGACCCGGCGGACCAGCCGCTGGACCCGTACCCGGCGGAGGCGGCGAAGCGGGAGGCGCTGGCGGCGGGAGCGTTCGAGCGCTGCTGGGTGACGCAGACCCACGGCGCCCGCGTGGCGCTGTACGCCCGCGGAGGCTCCTGCGACTGACCGCTGTGCCATCCGCCGGGGTTGGCCCGTTGGGCGGGGGCTCCGTGTCGCAGCCCAATCCAGCCTCGCCGGCGTTTGAGGCGCGGGGGTCCGGGGGCCGGCCCCCGGGAAACGGTCCGCAGGCGCATGACCGGCGTCGGCACAACCAGCCTCGCCGGCGTTTGAGGCGCGGGTCCGGGCAGGGCCCGGGGAACGGGCGAAGGGCGGGTCGGGGACCGTTCCGCGCAGCGGCGTCGCGAGCTCACCCCGGGCCCGAAGGCAGGAGGAGGGGCACCATGGGGGGGTCGTTCCGTCCCGCCCCCCCCGGAGGTCCCCGTGCCCGCAACCGACATACCCGGCCCCCTCGTCGGGGCGCACTGGCTGGCCGCCCGGCTCGGAGACGTCGTGGTCTTCGACGCCTCCGTCGGGGCCCACCGCGGAGCCCCCGCGAGGATCCCCGCCGCACGCCCCTTCGACCTCGACGGAGCCCTCTCCGACCACGCGGCGGCGTCCCCGCACACGATGCCCTCCCCGGAGGACTTCACCGAGGCGCTGCGGGCCCTCGGGGTCGGCGACGGGGACACCGTGGTCGTGTACGACGCCGCCGGGGTCTACTCCAGCGCCCGCGCCTGGTGGATGCTGCGCGCGGCGGGGTTCGACCGGGCGGCCGTGCTGGACGGGGGCCTGCCCGCGTGGGCCGCCGCCGGGCTGCCCGTCGAGGCGCGGCCGGCGGCGTACGACGGCCCCCGCGGGTCCTTCACCGCCCGGCCCCGCGCGGGGCTGCTGGTGGACTCCGCCGCCGTCTCGGCGGCCCTGGCCGATCCGGCCGCCGCCGTGCTCGACGCCCGCACCCGCGAGCGCTTCGCCGGCACCGCCCCCGAGCCCCGGCCGGGGCTGCGCAGCGGGCACATGCCGGGCGCGCTGAACCTGCCGTTCGGCGAACTCCAGGGGCCGGACGGGCGGATGCGGCCCGCCCGGGAACTCCGCGCGGCCTTCGAGGCGTTGGCCGGGGAACGCGAGCGGCTCTGCTTCAGCTGCGGCTCGGGGGTGACGGCCTGCGTGCTCGCGCTGGGGGCGACCCTCGCCGGGTACGAGGGACTGTCGGTGTACGACGGCTCGTGGAGCGAGTGGGGCCTGCCCTCGGAGCTGCGGCCCGTGGTGGCCGGTCCCTGAAGGTGGGGTGGGGCTAGCCCCACCCCCCTTTCGGATACCTGCACCAGCGCGCGGCCCGCCCCGGGGTCGGCAGACTCGGCGGCATGGCACCTCACCTCACCCGCACCGCCCTCGCCGCCACCGCCGCGGCCCTGCTCCTGTCCGGCTGCTCCCTGGTGGAGGACGCGAGGCTGAAGACCGCCGGGGCCGACACGACGGTGACGGAAGCGGTCACGGCCGTGGAGCTGACGGGCCTTCGCCGGGGCTCCGTCGAGATCACCGCGGGCAGCGGCCCCGGGGTCACCGTCCGCCGCGTCGCGCACTACCGGGGCGACACGGCGCCCGTGCCGGAGCAGCGGGTCTCGGGCGGCGTGCTCAGCTTCACCGACGGCTGCGGGGGCGACGGGGACTCCTGCTGGGTCGACTACCGGCTGGAGGTGCCGGCTGCGGTGAAGGTCAAGGCCGGCAGCAGCAGCGGCGACATCACGGTGACGGGTGTGGCGGCCGCCGAGCTGGACTCCTCCTCCGGCGACGTGCGGGCGGAGCGGATCACGGGCCCGCTGAGGGTCCGTACCTCCTCCGGAGACCTCAGGGCCGCCGACCTGTCCGGCCCGGAGTTCGAGTTCCGTTCGAGCTCGGGGGACTCGACGGTCGGCTTCGCGAAGGCCCCGGCCTCGGTGTCCTTCACCACCAGCTCGGGCGACGTCACCCTGACGGCGCCGCAGGCCCCGTACCGGCTGTCGGTCAGCACCGGCTCGGGCGAACGGGACGTCACCCTCGGCGACTCCCCGGACGCCCCCTCCCGCATCGCGGTGCGCACCAGCTCCGGGGACATCCGGCTCGCCGCTTCCTAGGCGGCGGTCACGGCGTCGACCTCGACCTCCACCAGCCAGGCCGGGTCGATGAAGCGGGACACCTCCATGAAGGTCGTCACCGGGCGGATGCCGGCGAAGCGCTCGCCGTGGGCCCGGGCCGCCTCCTCCCACCGGGTGATGTCGGTCAGCAGGATCCGGGTCCGTACGACGTCGGCCAGCGAGGCGCCGGCCTCCTTCAGGGCCCGCTCGGCGATGTCCAGGCAGCGCACCGTCTGGGCGTGGACGTCGCCCGGGCCGACGGTGCCCCCGTCGTCCCCGATCGGCGCCGTGCCCGCCACCGCCACGTACTGTCCCGCCCGCACCGCGCGCGAGAAGCCGATCCGGGGTTCCAGGGGGGAGCCCGAGCTGACGGTGTGTCGTGTGTCTGTCATGGCGTCATGGTGCGGGTGGGGCAGAGGGCCATCCGTGATGTTCGCCCCCGGCGAACGGGCGTCGGGGAACACAGGGTGGCGCAGATGCATTGAGTCGGCATAGCTCAACTTCACTGCCGGAGGGAAGATCATGGCTTCGACGTCCGTAACGCTCACCCTGCCCGTACTGCCGCTCGACGATGAGGTCGTGCTGCCCGGGATGGTCGTTCCCCTGGACCTGTCCGACGCCGAGGTGCGCGCAGCCGTCGAGGCGGCGCAGGCGGCGGCCGGGAGCGGGAAGCCCCAGGTGCTGCTCGTGCCGCGGGTCGACGGGACGTACGCCGGCATCGGCGTGCTCGGGACCGTCGAGCAGGTCGGGCGGCTCTCCGACGGGGATCCCGGGGCGCTGATCCGCGGCCGCGGCCGCGTCCGGATCGGCGCCGGCACCACCGGGCCCGGGGCCGCGCTCTGGGTGGAGGGGGAGACCGTCGACGAACAGGTGCCCGACCCGCTGCCCGGGTCGGTCGCCGAGCTCGTCAAGGAGTACAAGGCGCTCGCCACCAGCTGGCTCAAGAAGCGCGGCGCCTGGCAGGTCGTGGACCGGGTGCAGCAGATCGAGGGGGTCTCCGCCCTCGCCGACAACTCCGGCTACTCGCCCTTCCTGACCGTGGCTCAGAAGGTGGAGCTGCTGGAGGCCATCGACCCCGTCGCCCGGCTCCGGCTCGCCGTCAAGGCGCTCAGCGACCACCTCGCCGAGCAGGACGTCGCCGAGGCCATCGCCAAGGACGTCCAGGACGGCGTCGACAAGCAGCAGCGGGAGTTCCTGCTCCGCCGCCAGCTGGAGGCCGTCCGCAAGGAGCTGCGCGAACTGGGCGGGGAGAAGGAGGGCGAGGAGTCCGACGACTACCGCGCCCGCGTCGAGGCGGCCGACCTGCCCGAGAAGGTGCGGGAAGCCGCGCTCAAGGAGGTCGACAAGCTGGAGCGGGCCAGCGACCAGAGCCCCGAGGGCTCCTGGATCCGCACCTGGCTGGACACCGTGCTGGAGCTGCCCTGGAACGAGCGCACCGAGGACGCGTACGACATCCGGGGCGCGCGGGCCGTGCTCGACGCCGAGCACGCCGGGCTGAGCGACGTGAAGGACCGCATCACCGAGTACCTCGCCGTGCGCAAGCGGCGCGGCGAACGGGGGATGGGCGTCATCGGCGGGCGGCGCGGCGGGGCCGTGCTCGCCCTCGTGGGGCCGCCCGGCGTCGGCAAGACCTCGCTGGGCGAGAGCGTGGCCCACGCCATGGGCCGCACGTTCGTCCGCGTCGCCCTCGGCGGCGTCCGCGACGAGGCCGAGATCCGCGGCCACCGGCGCACGTACGTCGGCGCGCTGCCCGGCCGGATCGTCCGGGCGATCAAGGAGGCCGGGTCCATGAACCCGGTCGTGCTCCTCGACGAGATCGACAAGGTCGGCTCCGACTTCCGCGGCGACCCCGCGGCCGCCCTGCTGGAGGTCCTGGACCCCGCGCAGAACCACACCTTCCGGGACCACTACCTGGAGGTGGAGCTGGACCTCAGCGACGTGGTCTTCCTCGCCACGGCCAACGTCCTGGAGGCCATCCCCGAGGCCCTGGCCGACCGCATGGACATCGTGCGCCTCGACGGGTACACCGAGGACGAGAAGATCGTCATCGCCCGCGACCACCTCCTGCCCCGCCAGCTGGAGCGCGCCGGGCTGACCACCGGGGAAGTGGTCCTGGAGGACGAGGCGCTGCGCAGGCTCGCCGGCGAGTACACCCGCGAGGCGGGCGTGCGCACCCTGGAGCGGTCCATCGCCCGGCTCCTGCGCAAGGTGGCCGCCCAGCACGAGCTGGGCGAGCGCGCGTTCCCCTTCACCATCGGCGCGGGCGAGCTGCGCGGCCTCATCGGCCGGCCGCACCACGTCCCGGAGTCCGCGCAGGACCCGGCGGAGCGGCGCACCGCGGTGCCCGGCGTGGCCACCGGCCTCGCCGTGACCGGGGCCGGCGGCGACGTCCTGTACGTCGAGGCGTCCCTCGCCGACCCGGAGACCGGCGCCGCCGGGCTCACCCTCACCGGCCAGCTGGGCGACGTGATGAAGGAGTCGGCGCAGATCGCCCTCAGCTTCCTGCGCTCGCACGGCGCGGAGCTGGAGCTGCCGGTCGCCGACCTGAAGGACCGGGGCGTGCACATCCACTTCCCGGCCGGCGCCGTCCCCAAGGACGGGCCGAGCGCCGGCATCACCATGACCACCGCGCTGGCGTCCCTGCTGTCCGGCCGCCAGGTCCGCACGGACGTGGCGATGACGGGCGAGGTCTCGCTGACCGGGCGGGTGCTGCCGATCGGCGGCGTCAAGCAGAAGCTGCTCGCCGCGCACCGCGCCGGGCTGACCACCGTGATCATCCCGAAGCGCAACGAGGCCGACCTGGACGACGTCCCGGCCGAGGTGCTGGAGGGGCTGGAGGTGCACCCGGTGACGGACGTGCGCCAGGTGCTGGAGCTGGCCCTCGCCCCCGCGGTGGTGTCCTACACCGAAGCCGCCTGACCGGCGCACACACCGGTTCGCCGGCAGCCCGGGGCCCCTGTCGGCGGGGCCCCGGGCCTTCGGCGTGCGCGCTGCGAAATACTGGTCCCGAACAGGGGTGCCCCGGGGCGCCCCGCCACCGATGGGAGCGGCACGTGCACGGCAGTGAAGACCAGGAGTTCCTCGCCCTGGAGCGGGAGCTGTCCGTCTTCCTGCGGCGCGCCCGCGCCTCCTCCGGCGAGATGGCCCGCGCCCTGCACCCCGAGCTGGAGCCCGCCGCGTACGGGCTGCTGGTCCGGCTGGAGGCCGCCGGCCGCCAGCGGGCCACCGAGCTGGCCGCCTACTTCGGCGTCGGCAAGGCCACCATGAGCCGCCAGCTGCGCGCCCTGGAGGTCCTCGGCCTGGTGGCCCGCGAGCCGGACCCCGCCGACGGCCGCGCCTTCCTCGTCGGACTGACGGAGGAGGGCCGCACCCGCTTCCTGCGCGTACGGGGAGCCCGGCGCGAGCAGTACATGCGCAAGCTGGCCGACTGGGACCGGGGCGAGGTGGCCGAACTGGCCAGACTGCTCAACCAGCTGAACTCCGGCGAGGAGTAGCCGGGCCGACGGCCACCCGGACGCCGCTCAGAGCTCGGCGTACACCGCCGAGGCGTCGTCGTGCCGCTTGTACCGGCCCGGCCGGCGCAGCGGATCCGACTCGGCGGCCCGGACCCGCCCGATCAGCCCCTGCGCGCCCTCCTTGCGCAGCACGTCCAGGCAGGCCGCCCAGTCGCCCTCCCCGAACGTGTCCGTCCAGCGGCTCGCCCCGTCCGTCAGCGCGGCCACCGCCCGCACCTCGGAGCGCGGGGTGCGTCCGGTCACGGCCCGGGCCGCGACCGCCGGGTCGGCGGCCGCCGTGAAGAAGCCCCCGTCCGCGTTGCGCAGCGCGTCGGTCGCCGCCACCGAGCCGCGCACCTCGCCCGGCACCCGGTCCAGCCGGTCGTCGAGCACCGGGGTGACCGCGCCCCCGGGTCCGCGGAGCAGGAGCACGGAGTCGGAGAGCACGAGGTGCTCCACGTACGCCTCGTCCCACCGGACCATGACGACCGTCGCCTGCGGCGTGCGGACGTGAGAAAGGTCACAGGTCCCGCGGTGCGCGTCGGCGGTCTCCGCGATCGCCCGGGCCAGCACCCCCTCCAGGGGCATGTCCCGCCGCGATCCGGACAGTTCGGTCAATCGGCCGCCGAGCCGGGTGGAGAACCACGGCACTCCGTGCACGCATCCGTCGTCCCCGCGCGGCGGGGTGACCCCGTCCAGGACGACCACGACGCCGCCTCCCGACGCAGGTGCCGACGCCGACACCCAGTCTTCATTGGGGTGTTCCGGGTTGCCGGGTTCCGAGGCCAGGTCGATGCGCATGCGGGCATTCTGCCCGGCGGGGCCCCGGAAAGCCCGGAAGGTCCATACCAATACCGGTGGGGTGGGGCGGACCGCCGGACGCCCCCGCCCACCCGCTCCCCGCGAGATGTGGGCGGGCATACTGCCAAAGCCCGCCGCGTTCTTTCAACCACCCGTCCACGGCGGGCCCCTGACACGCGGTGCCCGAGTTGGTCGGCCACTCCTCCGTGATGTTCACTCCTTCGAGTGGCCGGGTGGGCGATGTGCGGCTCTCCTCCCAACACACTGCGAAGGTCTGAGGCGGTACGAGGGGGCAGGGGGCGTTTACTTGTTGACCGGCCGTTACCTCGGCCACACGAGTAGACGAGCACGAGCACACGTACAGGATTGCGAGCACCGGTGCAGAAGAAGCGGTCTCGGAAGAACGGCACCGCCAGCGCCGACGGACCCGCCAACGCAGGACGGCGCGTACGCGTCCGCAGCAGGCTGGTCATCGGAGTAGCAGTCGCCGGACTCACCGTCCTCGCGGCAGGCACCCCCGCCGTCGTTTCCGCCACGAGGGAACTGAACGACTCCCAGCGCCTGGTCACCCTCGCGGAACAGACCCGGCACGCCCTCACCCTCGCCCACCTCCTCGGCGACGAGCGCGACGCCGTCGTCGAGTACGCGGCCAAGGGCCGGCCGGGCAACGCCAAGGCCGCCGTCGACGAGCGCACCGCGCGCACCGACCGGCAGATCACCGAACTCCAGCCGGAGGCCGACGAGGAACTCGCCCGCGCGCTCGGCAAGGTCAAGGCCGTCCGCGCGGAAGCCGTCGACGGCAAGGGCAGCGCCCTCGCCGCCCACCAGGCCTACGCGGGACTCCTCACCGAACTCCTCGCGCCCGGCGACCGCCTCGCCGAGCTCACCCCGCCCCGCGCCGAGGCCGCCCTGGCCGTCACCCGGCCCATGGCCCCCCTGGGCCAGGCCGTGGACCAGGCCTCCGCCACCCGCGGACTGCTGCTCGCCGCCCTGGCCGTCCCCCGCGGTGAGCAGCCCCCGAACGCCGCCGTCGCCGACGAGCTCACCAGCGCCGCGCAGCGCTCCCGCGTCCGCGAACAGGCCGCCCTCGACGACTTCGCGCGCGCCGCCCGGCCCGCCGTACGCCAGACCCTCGCCGCCACCGTCACCGGCCCCGAGGTCAAGGCGGCCGACGACCACCTCAAGCGGCTCACCGAGCGGCCCACGCTGACCCCGGCCGACCGCAGGGCCACCGACGCGGGCGCCCTGGGCACCGCCCTCACCGCCCGCATCGACCGGATGCGCTCGGTGGAGTCCACCCTCGCCGGCGAGCGGGCCACCGCCTTCACCACCCTGCGCGACGACGACGTCACCCGGCTGGAACTGCTGGTCGCCGCACTCGGCGTCCTCTTCCTCTTCGTCATCGGCTTCTCCACCGCCGTCGCCCGCTCCCTCACCCGGCCGCTGTCGGTGCTGCGCCGCGGCGCGGAGCGGCTCGCCACCCCCGAGGGCTCGCAGGACCCGGTCCGCTTCACCGGCCGCAACGACGAGTTCGCCGAGGTCGTACGCCACCTCAACGCGGTACGGGACCAGACGGTCGCCCTGCACACCAGGGTCGCCGGGCTCGACGCCGACCGGCGCCGCCTCATCGGCCGCAACGAGGCCCTCTCCTCCGGCCGCGAGGCCCTGGAACAGGAGCTGGCACAGCTGCGCGCGGGGCTGGAGGAGCACCGCCGCATCATGTCCACGACCTCCGTCTCGCTCTCCCTGCGCACCCTCGGCCTCGTCGAGCGCCAGCTCGCCGTCATCGAGGAGCTGGAGTCCAGGGAAGGCGACCCCGACCGGCTCGCCACCCTCTTCAAGCTGGACCACCTGGCGACGGTCATGCGCCGCCACAACGAGAACCTGCTGGTCCTCGCCGGGCAGGAACACGGCCACGGCCAGAGCCTGCCCGTGCCCCTGGTCGACGTCATGCGGGCCGCCGTCAGCGAGATCGAGCGCTACGAGCGCGTCGACCTCGCCGCCATGCCCTCCTACACCCAGGTCGCCGGACACGCCGCCGACGACATCTCGCACGTCCTCGCGGAACTCCTCGAGAACGCCACGACCTTCTCCCCGCCCGACGCCAAGGTGAAGGTGTCCGGCCGGCTGAGCGACTCCGGCGACGTCGTCCTGTCCGTCATGGACGAGGGCATCGGCGTCACCGAGGACCGGCTCGCCTCCCTGAACACCCGCCTGTCCACCCCCGACGCCTACGACGAGGAACCCGAGGCCGAACACGGCCTGGGACTCGGCCTCTACGTCGCCGGGCGGCTCGCCGCACGCCACGGGGTGAGCGCCGAGCTGCGCGCCGGCCGGCACGGCGGCCTGGAGGCCCTGGTCGTCATCCCCGGGGCGCTGCTGCCGGACGGCCCGCCGGCCTCGCCGGTCCACACCCTGGCCACGCCGGGCGCCACCGCGATCCAGCTGCCCGGAGTGATCGCCGAGGCCAACGAGAACACCCTCCCGCCGCGGCTGCGGACGCCCGTGGCCGAGCAGGACGCGCAGGCGCAGCCGGCTGCCGCGGCCGAACCGGCCGCCGCGGAGGCCGAGCCGGCCAAGGTGGTCACGCTCGCCGAGGCCTTCGACGCCGAGCCGGACGAGGCGGCCGCGGGCGGGGCGCAGGGCGCCGAGGCGCCCGAGGCGCACGGCTCCGGGTCCGCCGGCTCCTCCGTGCCTTCCGGCGCGGACGACTCCGCGGACGACTCCGACTCCTTCGAGTCCGAGGCGTACGAGTCCTTCGACGCCGGCTCCCTGGTGGCGGAGGCCTTCGGAGCCGCGCCCGCCGCGGCCCCGCCGGAGTCCGAGGACGCCGACGCGGAGCCCGCCAAGGTGGTCACCCTGGCCGAGGCCTTCGACGACGCGCAGCCGCCCCCGGCCGACCAGGTCTTCACCGCCGCCTCCGAGGAGGCCCCCGCAGCCGGGGCGACGCCGGCCGGGGCCGGTCCCGAGGAGGAGCTCCTCGCCCGGGTCGTGGCCGAAGCCGACGCGGAGGCCTTCACGGCGGCCGACCCCGCCCCGGGAGACGCCGCCGGCGAACACGACACCGCAGCCGGTGCACCCGTACACCACGAAGGACACCCGGACGCGGCACTCGACGCCGACCAGTCCGGCCACCGGCGGGCCGCCGACGCGGGGGACGGCTTCGTCCCCCGCCAGGGCAGCCACCCCGAGCCCATGGCCGAGCCCGCCACCGGAACCGTCACCGCCAAGGGCCTCCCCAAGCGGACCCCGCGCTCCGTGGCGGCCCCCGGCATCGCAAGCCCCACCGCGGCCCGCCCCGAGCCGCGCAAGGTCGACGCCGAGGAACTGCGCCGCCGCCTCGGCGGGTTCTACCAGGGCGCCCAGGACGGGCGCCGGGTCGTCGCGGCGGAACTCGCCCAGGACCACCAGGACCCGCAGGGCCGGGGGCAGGGGCACACCGACCAGGGGGACACCGCACAGGAGGCACGCACATGACCGCGCCCAGTACGTACGGACTGAGCACCCAGGCCCGCAACCTGCAGTGGCTGCTGACCGACCTGGTCGAGGAGGTGCCCGGGGTCAACTCCGTGGCCGTCGTGTCCTCGGACGGGCTGCTGCTGCTGTCCTCCGAGCCGGCCGCGGAATCCGCGCGGGAACACCGGCCCCGGGGCCCCCGCGGCGCCTCGGCCGACCTCGCCACCATCGTGTCCGGCCTCGGCAGCCTCACCACCGGTGCGGCCGCCCTCATGGAGTTCGGCACCGTCAAGCAGACGATGGTGGCCATGGAGAACGGCTCCGTCTTCGTCATGTCCATCAGCGACGGCTCCCTGCTCGGCGTGCACGCCACGCCCGACTGCGACATGAGCGTCGTCGCCTACCACATGGCCCTGTTCGTCGGCCGCGCCGGCCACGTCCTGACCCCCGAAGTCCGCAGTGAGCTGCGCCAGTCGATGGAGAAAACCCCGTGAGGAGTACGGCCTCCGACCGGCTGCCGATACGCGGCGCCGACCGCCGCCCCGCCCGCGTCCGCCCGTACTCCCTCACGGGCGGCCGCACCCGCTTCCCGCAGGTCCTGCTGGTGGAGACGTTCGTCGCCACCCTCGACAGCGGCCCGGCCAAGACGCCCGACCGCATGCCCGAGATGCGCGCCATAGTCGAGGTGTGCCGCCGGATGCGCACCATCGCCGAGATATCCGCACTGCTGAAGCTGCCGCTCGGCGTGGTCCGGGTCCTCGTCAGCGACCTCGCCGACCAGGGCCGGATCCGCGTCTACGGCACGGGCCACGGCACCGGCCGGCCCGACCGCGCGCTGCTGGAAAGGGTGCTCAGTGGCCTCCGCCGTCTCTGACTACGACGCCGACGTCGCCGGGATCGTGGACGACGAGCCCGTCCAGCCCTGGCAGTACGACCGCTCGCGCGCGCCCGTCGCCGTGAAGGTGCTGGTCGCCGGGGGCTTCGGCGTCGGCAAGACCACCTTCGTGTCCTCCCTCTCCGAGATCGCCCCGCTGCGCACCGAAGCGGTGATGACCCAGGCCAGCGTCCCCACCGACGACCTGACCGGGACCCCGGACAAGAACACGACCACCGTCGCCATGGACTTCGGCCGCATCACCCTCGACGACGACCTCGTGCTCTACGTGTACGGGACCCCCGGCCAGGAGCGGTTCTGGTTCATGTGGGACGACCTCGTGCGCGGTGCCATCGGCGGTCTCGTCCTGGCCGACACGCGCCGGCTGCGCGACTGCTTCCCCGCGCTCGACTACTTCGAGAGCTGCGGGCTCCCCTACGCGGTCGCCGTCAACCACTTCGAGGGCTCGCGCTCCTACGACGCGGAGGACGTGCGGGAGGCGCTCACGATCCCGCCGCACGTCCCCGTCGTGATCATGGACGCACGGCGCCGGGCCACGGTCGTGGAATCCCTGCTGACCCTGGTGGGCCACGCCCTGGACGCCACGCCCGCCTAGGCCCGCCCGCGAAGGCACGCCCGCACGGGTGCGCCCTCCGCACGCACGCACGGCGCCCCCGCACGGGCCCCGCGCGCGGCCTCCGCACGTCCCGAAGAACCCTCCCCGAATCGAGAACGTGAGATGCGCAAGATACTCGTCGTCGGGGCCGGCCAGTCCGGTCTCCAGCTCGCCCTCGGCCTCCAGGCGAAGGGGTACGAGATCACCCTCATGTCCAACCGGACCGCGGACGAGATCCGCACCGGACGGGTCATGTCCACGCAGTGCATGTTCGACACGGCGCTCCGGCACGAGCGGGACCTCCAGCTGGACTTCTGGGAGCAGCAGGCTCCCAAGATCCAGGGCCTGGGCGTCTCCGTGGCCGCACCCGACGGCTCCCGCGCCGTCGACTGGCTCGGCCGCCTCAAGGCGTACGCGCAGTCCGTGGACCAGCGGGTGAAGATGGCGGGCTGGCTCGACACCTTCACCCAGCGCGGCGGCCAGCTGGTCATCCACGGCGCGTCCGTCGCCGACCTCGACTTCTTCGCCCGTACGTACGACCTCGTGCTCGTCGCCGCCGGCAAGGGCGAACTGGTGTCGATGTTCGAGCGGGACGCGGCACGCTCCCCGTACGACGCCCCGCAGCGCGCGCTGGCCGTCTCGTACGTGCACGGGCTCGGGCCGCGCCCCGAGCACCCGCAGACCGAGGCCGTGCGCTGCAACCTGGTCCCGGGCGTCGGCGAGCTGTTCGTCATGCCGACCCTGACGACGTCCGGGCGCGCCGACATCCTGTTCTGGGAGGGCCTGCCGGGCGGCCCGCTGGACGTCTTCAAGGGCGTCAACGACCCCGGCGAGCACCTGGCGCTGACCCTGTCGCTCATGGAGGAGTACACGCCCTGGGAGTACGCGCGGGCGACGAAGGTCGAGCTCACGGACGCGGGCGGCACCCTCGCCGGCCGCTACGCACCGGTGGTCCGCAACCCGATCGGCCGCCTGCCCGGCGGCGGCCTGGTCCTGGGCGTCGCGGACGTGGTCGTCGCGAACGACCCGATCACCGGGCAGGGCTCCAACTCCGCGGCCAAGTGCGCGGCCTCGTACCTCTCCTCGATCCTCATGCACGGGGACAAGCCGTTCGACGAGGCGTGGATGAAGGCCACCTTCGACAAGTACTGGTTCACCACCGGCAAGCCGGTGACCCAGTGGACGAACGCCATGCTGGGCGTCCCGCCGGAGCACGTGCTGAACCTGATCGGCGCGGCCGGGCAGCTCCAGCCCGTGGCGGACCGGTTCGCCAACGGCTTCGACAACCCGGCCGACTTCGACGCGTACTTCTACGACCCCGAGGACACCGCCGACTACCTGGCGGAGGTGTCGTCGGCCGTGGGTGCCCCGTCCGGCGCATCCTCCGACGAGTAGCCCGTGTCGTCCCCCGCCGCCGCGGCCTCGGGCAGCGGCGGCGGGGTGAACTCCGCGAGCGGTTTCGCGTCCGGATCCGGGCGGACCGCCCCGAGGAGCGGGTTCGCCGCGATCGGCGAGACCTTCACGGTGGCCCCCGGGCGGGGCGCCTGGATCACCTTGCCGTCCCCGAGGTACAGGGCCACGTGGGTGGCCTTCGGGAAGTAGACCACCAGATCGCCCGGGCGCAACTGGTCCAGCGGTACCCGGGTCAGCTGCGCCCACTGCTCCTGGCTGGTCCGCGGGATGGACCGCCCGGCGTGCTCCCAGGCCCGCGAGGTCAGCCCCGAGCAGTCGAAGGAGCCCGGGCCCTCCGCGCCCCACACGTACGGCTTGCCGATCTGCGCCGCCGCGTACCGCAGGGCGGCCCCGCCGGCGGCGGTGGGCGTACCCGTACGGGCGGGCAGCCGCCCGGAGTCCACCAGGGTGCGCTGCGCCCCCGCGGTCACGGCCGCCTCGCGGGCCCCGAGCCCGGCCAGCTCCTCGGGGGTGAGCGCCGCCAGCAGCCGCTCCACCTCCTTGAGCCGGCCCGTGACCTCCCGCTGGGCCCGCCGCTGCTCCGCGGCGAGGGCCGCCTGGTCGTCCAGGGCCTTGCGGGCCGCACCGGCCAGCGCCCCCGCCTGCGCCCGGCTCCGCTCCAGCCGCGCCACGACCGCGGCCCGCCGGGCACCCTCGCGGGCGGCCAGCCGGCGCTGGTCGACGGCCTGCTGGGGGTCGCCGGAGAGCAGCAACCGCAGGTACGGGGAGAGGGAGCCGCCGCGGGCCCCCTGGTACTGCTCCCGGGCGAGCCGCCCGGCGGTGGCCCGCTCGGAGTCGAGCGCGGAGCGCGCCTTGCCGAGCCGGGCGGCGAGCCGCTGCTCCTCGTCCTGCCGCGCCTTGAGGGCGACCTCGGCGGCGTTGTAGGCCTCGGTGGCTTCCTCGGCCCCCTGGTAGAGGCGCTGCAAACGGGTGAGCAGATCCCCGAGTTGGGGGGCGGACGCGGTGCGGGGGACTTCGGCGGCGGGGCCGGCGGCGGGGCCGGTGCGGGGGGCGGGGTCGGCCTGGGCGGTGGGCGGGGAGCCCGCGGCGACGAAGACGGCGGCCAGACAGGCGATCCGCAGCAGTCGTTTTGTCATGTAATCACCTCCGCCGCCCGATGCTGCCACGCCCACCCACCCGGACCTTCGACCGACCGTGGTGGGTCGGGGGAGGTCACCTGGTTGGGGGGTGGGGGAGTGGGGCGGGGGCGGAGCGGTATCCCCCTGGGCCGCCTCAGAGAGGGTTTGGGGGGTTCCCGTCAGTCCCATCGTCGTTCCGTGACGTGCCGGCCCGTCAAGGGCGCTCGCTGCGCTCGCGTCGCTTCGCGATGGCCTTCGGCCACCCTTGACAGGCCGCCCCGCCCCGGAAAGCCGAAAGACTGCCGGGAACCCCCCAAAAGAACGGTCACTGGGGAGAGGTCCCAGGAGCGGGCCCGTCAGGGACGAGGCGAGGGGCCGGGCCATGCCCGCACCGCACGACGACCAGAGCAGCGACGGCAGCGCATGGGCGCGTCAGATCGCTACGCGCTTCTCCTTGTTCGGCGTCCGGCGGCCGTCTGGGGCTGGTACCCGTTCCCCATGGCGGTCCGAGCAGCGTCAGGCGGAGGTCAAGAGGGCGGCTGCCTGTCGGCGGGCTTCGGTGAGCCAGGCGGTGCGCTCCTCGTCGGATGAGTCGGTGACGGTCCGAAAGACGACGCGGCGGACGTCCGTGGCCCCCACGTACGGCAGGACGCATGCCGACCAGATGTTGTGCAGGGGATCGCCGAACTCGCTCTCTTCCCGGTCCGCCGGGGTGTCGGAGGTGTTCAGCACGAGGGCCTTGCCCGCTTTCAGGAGACCGGCGGGTTCGCCGTCCGCGGTGTCGAGCTTGTAGGCGACGCCGGGCGCGAGGACCCTTTGCACCCAGCCCGTGAGGACGGCGGGCGGCATGCCCCACCAGTTCGGGTGGACGAACACCAGGGCATCCAGTCCGGCCACCTCGGCCCGGTGCCGGGCCAGCTGACCGTCCTTGGCATCGGCCGACTCGACCGTCCCCGTCTCCCCGTCGGACAGGCATGGGTCGAAACCCTCAGCACAGAGGTCGTGCGCCACGACCTCGGCCCCACGACCGCTCAGCTCCTCCACCACGGCCTCGAACAGCGCATGGTTGAAGCTCCCCGGCCTCGGATGAGCGAGATACACCCCTACACGCATGCTTCCCCCCGGTTGTCCGTCTGCGGCCATCCTAGATCCGAGCCGTATTCGGTGGTCCACGCATGTCTGCCCGTAGGCGAACCGACCGCCGGTCGCCGCACCATGAGGAGTGGGCAGCGATCTGTCGCGCCTGGCGGCCCGGATCGAGCTCCTGATCAACGTCAGGTGCAGGTATCAGCCCCCGACGGCCGCCAGTCGCTGAGACGGGAGGAGCGCGTAGCGATCTGGTGCGTCTGGGTGCTTGCCGGGCTGCTCTGATCGCTGTTTGGTGCGGGTTGGGCCGGGCTCCAGTCCTGGGCATGGGAAAACGGGCCCGGATGCCCGGGGGCATGAGCCCTGACCCCTCGCCTCGTCCCTGAGAGACCCGCTCCTCGGGCGTGTCCCTGGTGACCGTTCTTCCGGGGGCTTCCCGGCAGTCTTTCGGCTTTCCGGGGCGGGTCGGTCGGTCAAGGGTGGCCGAAGGCCATCGCGAAGCGACGCGACCGAAGGGAGCGCCCTTGAGGGACCGGCCCGACACGGAATGACGATGGGACTGACGGGAAACCCCCACACCCTCCCTGATCCGGCCCCGCTAGGACTCCGCCCCCGGTCCCCCGCTTCCCAGCAGCAGGGCCTTCGCCCGCGTGAACTCGTCCCGCGTCAGGAGGCCCTCCCGGGTCAGGTCGGCCAGTTGGGTCAGCTCCGCCACCAGGCCGCCGGGCGGGGGTGGTGTGCCGGGCGGGGTTCCCGCCGGCGCGGGCTCCTCCCCGCCGGTGGCCGCCGGACCCGGCTCCTCCCCACCCCAGGCGTCCGGACCACGCTCCTCCCCGACCCCCTCCTCCCCGACCCCCTCCTCCCCGACTCCCTCCCCGAACTCGTCCCCGTACTCGTCCCCGAACCCCTCCACCACCGCCTCGCCGCTGTCCTCCGCCTGGGCCCACTCCGCCGCGCCCGCCGCCCGCCTGAGCAGGCCCCGCAGGAGGGGGCGCCCCGAGGGGCGGTTCGCCGCCCTGACCGTCACGCCCACCGGCCGGATGAACATCACGCCACCCCCACCCGCTCCGCCGGGATCCGGACCGAGCCGACGATGCGCCCGCCCGCCGCCCGTACGGAGACCGCCGCGTCCTGCGCCCAGACGTGTTCGACCACCAGCAGCAGCGCGCAGCTGCCCCGGTCCAGCAGCTCCGCCGCCTCGTGCACGTCCTCCGGGCCGATCAGCCGCGCCACGTCGCGGCCGGCCAGGATGCCCCGTAGCTCCACGAACTCGTCGAACTCCGCCGCCAGTACTTCCCCCGACGCCGTCTTCGTCGTGACGAGCCCGTCGATCAGCCGGACCACCCCCGTCTTCCGCAGCCCCATCACGGCCTCGACCGCCGGGACCCGCAGCTGTTCCTCCGGGAAGGCGAGGACGATGAATTCCACAGGTCCCATGCGCCGGGGCTCCTCACTCCTGTCGCTCCTGACCGTTTCTGACGACTCTTCGGCACCCTATGACATAAGCGGACATACCAGCCGCGACCTTGCTACGTTTCCCCGTATGACCGCTCTGACGGCGAAGGTGACGGAGCCCGCTCCGCCGCCGCCCCCCGACTCCGGCGCGCCCCGGCGCCGCGGCATCGAGCTGACCCTGCTCGCAGGCGCGGTCCTGATCTCCGTACTGGGCCACCTCTACGTCGACCTCGCCGCGAACGCCCCCACCGCCACCCCGACGCGCGCCGCCACCCCCCTCCCCGCCACCACCTACGCCGCCGGCCTCGGCGGGGCCGCGCTGCTCGCGCACCTCGCCGTCCGGCTCAGGGCCCCGTACGCCGATCCGCTCCTGCTGCCGATCGCCGTCCTGCTCAACGGGCTCGGCCTGGTCCTCATCCAGCGCCTCGATCTCGCCACCCCGGGCGAGCCCGGGGCGGGGGACCAGCTGCGGTGGTCGGCCCTCGGCGTGGTGCTCTTCGTCCTCGTCCTCACCCTCCTGCGCGACCACCGGGTGCTCCAGCGGTACGCCTACCTGGCCGTCACCACGGCCCTCGCGCTGATGCTCGTCCCCGTCTTCTTCCCGGCCGTCAACGGCGCCCACATCTGGATCCGCTTCGCCGGGCTCTCCTTCCAGCCGGGGGAGTTCGCCAAGATCCTGCTCGCGCTCTTCTTCGCCGCCTACCTCGCCGCGAACCGCACCGCCCTCGCCCTCACCGGCCGCCGGCTGTTCTGGAAGCTGCGCCTCCTGCCCGGCCGGGTACTCGGGCCGATCCTGGCCATCTGGCTGCTCAGCGTCGGTGTCCTCGTCCTGGAGCGGGACCTCGGGACCTCGCTGCTCTTCTTCGGGCTCTTCGTCATCATGCTGTTCACCGCCACCGGGCGGATCGGCTGGATCGCCATCGGGCTGGTGCTCGCCGCCCTCGGCGCGTACGCCGTCGGGACCTTCGAGCCGCACGTCCACAGCCGCGTGGACGACTGGCTGAATCCTTTCGCCTCCATCGAGCGCGGCGACGGACCCGGCCAGCTCGCCCAGTCCCTCTTCGCCTTCGCCGCCGGCGGCCTGCTCGGCGCCGGCCTCGGGCACGGCCATTCCTTCCTCATCGGCTTCGCCGCCAAGTCGGACTTCGTGCTCGCCACCGCCGGCGAGGAGCTCGGCCTCGTCGGCCTCACCGCGATCCTGCTGCTCTACGGGCTCCTCGTCTCCCGGGGCTTCCGCGCCGGACTCGCGCTGCGCGACCCCTTCGGGCGGCTGCTCGCCACCGGGCTCGCCTCGATCGTCGCCCTCCAGGTCTTCGTCATCGCGGGCGGCGTCACCGGCCTGATCCCGCTCACCGGCATGGCCATGCCCTTCCTCGCGCAGGGCGGCTCCTCCGTGGTCACCAACTGGATCATCGTCGCCCTGCTGGTGCGGCTCAGCGACAGTGCCCGCAGACCCCGACCGGAAGCGGGGGAGTTCGCCACGTGATCCGCTACATCCGCTGGTGCGCGTACTTCTGCGCGCTGCTGCTCGCCGCCCTGCTGGCCAACGTGGCCCGGGTGCAGGTCTGGGAGTCGGCCGCCTACGGGGCGAACCCGGCCAACAAGCGCCCCGCCATCGAGCGCTACGCCGAACCGCGCGGGGACGTCCTGGTCGACGGCAGGCCCGTCACCGGCTCGCGCGACAGCGGCCAGCTGTTGCGCTACGAGCGGACCTACACCGACGGCCCGCTCTACGCGCCCGTCACCGGCTTCTCCTCCCAGACGTACGGGACGAGCTTCGTGGAGCGCGCCGAGGACGCGGTCCTCGCCGGCACCGACCCGGGGCTCTCCGCGTTCCCGCTCTGGTACGACCTCTCGCGCGGCCGCCCCGGCGGCGGCAACGCCGTGACCACCGTGCGCGCCGCCGTCCAGCAGGCCGCGTACCGGGGGCTCGGCGGCAAGCGGGGCGCGGTCGCCGCCCTGGAGCCGGCCACGGGCAGGATCCTGGCCCTGGTCAGCAGCCCCTCGTACGACCCGGGCCTGCTCTCCGGGACCGGTGCGAAGGTCAAGGCGGCCTGGGAGCGGCTGAACGCGGACCCCGCCAAGCCGATGCTCAACCGGGCGCTGCGCGAGACCTATCCGCCCGGCTCCACCTTCAAGATCGTGACGGCGGCGGCCGCCCTCGACGCGGGGGTGGTCACCGACGTGGACGCGCCCACCCGCACGCCCGACCCGTACCCGCTGCCCGGCACCAGCACCCTGCTGCCGAACGCGGCGACCGGCTGCGAGGACGCCTCGATGGCGGAGGCGGTGCAGTGGTCCTGCAACACGGTGATGGCGAGGATCGGCGTGCGGGTCGGGCTGCGGGCGATGGTGGAGGCGGCCACCCGGTTCGGGTTCAACGACGAGGGGCTGCGGGTGCCGTCGTGGGTGTCGCGGTCGGACTTCGACACCGACATGAGCCCGGACCAGCTGGCGCTCTCCTCGATCGGGCAGTTCAACACCAAGGCCACGCCGCTGCAGATGGCGATGGTGGCGGCGGCCGTGGCCAACGGAGGCGAGCTGAAGGCCCCCTACCTGGTGGAGCGCACGACCCAGGACGACGGTTCCCCGGTGCGGCAGACCAGCCGGCGGACCCTGGGCCGGGCGATGAGCCCCGCCACGGCGCTGCGCATGCAGGAGCTGATGGTGAAGGTGGTGGAGGACGGTACGGGCCGCAACGCGGCGATCCCCGGGGCGCGGGTCGGCGGCAAGACCGGTACCGCGCAGCACGGCGTCGGCAACGCCGGCACCCCGTACGCCTGGTTCATCGCCTGGGCCCGCGCGCAGGACGCGCCGGAGCCGGCGGTGGCGGTCGCCGTGGTGGTCGAGGACGCGGCGGCGGTGCGCGGGGACATCAGCGGCAACGGCGCCGCGGCCCCGATCGCGCGGGCGGTGATGCAGGCGGCCCTGGCGGGGCGCTGACCTCGCGCGTGCGGCCCCTGACGGCCCTTAGCCCTGCGCGCCCTCCTGGACGGCGGCCTCCACCTCCGCCGCCCGGTCCCGCTCCTCGGCCGCGAAGCGCTCGCGGTCGAGGGCCTCGGCGATCTCCTCGTCCCGGGTCATCAGCAGGTCGAGGTTGGAGTCGCCCATCTCGAAGACCCCCATCTCCAGGTACGCCTTCTGCAGCCGGTCGCCCCAGAGCCCGATGTCCTTGACGCACGGCACGATCCGGCTGAACAGCAGCTTGCGGAACAGGTGCAGGAACTCCGACTGCTCGGTGTACTCCTCCGCCTCCCGCTTCGGGACGCCGAAGTTCTCCAGCACCTCCACTCCGCGCAGCCGGTCGCGCATCAGGTGGCAGCCCTCGATCACGAACTCCTCGCGCTCGCGCAGTTCGGCGTCCGTCAGCTGCTTGTAGTAGTCGCGCAGGGCCATCCGCCCGAAGGCCACGTGGCGGGCCTCGTCCTGCATCACGTACGCGAGGATCTGCTGCGGCAGCGGCTTGTCGGTGGTGTCGCGGATCATCCCGAAGGCGGCCAGCGCCAGCCCCTCGATGAGCACCTGCATGCCGAGGTAGGGCATGTCCCAGCGGGAGTCGCGCAGGGTGTCGCCCAGCAGCCCCTGGAGGCTGTCGTTGATCGGGTAGAGCATCCCGACCTTCTCGTGCAGGAAGCGCCCGAAGATCTCGGCGTGCCGTGCCTCGTCCATGGTCTGGGTGGCGGAGTAGAACTTCGCGTCGAGGTCGGGCACGGATTCCACGATGCGCGCCGCGCACACCATCGCGCCCTGTTCGCCGTGCAGGAACTGGCTGAAGTTCCAGGCGCTGTAGTGCCGGCGCAGCTCGCCCTTGTCCCGTTCGCTCATCCTGGCCCAGTGCCGGGTGCCGTGGAGCGTCAGCATCTCGTCGGGGGTGCCGAGCGGGTCGTACGGGTCCACCTCGATGTCCCAGTCGATGCGCTTGGCGCCGTCCCACTGCTTGTCCTTGCCCTTCTGGTACAGCGCGAGGAGGCGGTCGCGGCCGCCGTCGTACTCCCAGCTGAAGCGGGCCGCGCCGGCGGCGGGGACCGGCCAGACGCCCTCGTCCGGGGCATGGGTGTAGAGCTCGTGCGTCGACACTGACGCCTCCTCGTCTCACGTACTGCCGTGCGGGAGCGGTTAGTTGGCAGCGTCACACGTTGGTAGACACGGGGTCAACAAGTCGTGCCCGGGGGATTGACGGCCTTGCTGACAGGCAGTCTTATAAGAGGTGACCGCAGGTGACCCGATCGCGAGGTGCCCGAAGCCATGACGACCGTGACGGAACGAGCCGCGCTGAGGGACGCCCTCGGCCTCCTCAAGGACCGCGAGCAGATCGCCCAGCGACTCCTCGAATCCTCCGCCAAGCACTCCTTCGACCCGGACCGGGAACTCGACTGGGACGCCCCGCCGATCGACGGGAAGTACTACTGGCCGCCCGAGCTGCTCTCCCTCTACGACACCCCGATGTGGAAGAAGATGGGCGAGGAGCAGCGCATCGACCTGTCCCGCCACGAGGCGGCGTCCCTGGCCTCCCTGGGCATCTGGTTCGAGATCATCCTCATGCAGCTCCTGGTCCGGCACATCTACGACAAGCCGCTGACCAGCAACCACGTCCGGTACGCGCTCACCGAGATCGCCGACGAGTGCCGCCACTCGATGATGTTCGCCCGCATGATCCAGAAGGCGGGCGCCCCCGGCTACCCCGTCTCCCGGCTCAACCACAACCTCGCCCGCATCCTCAAGACGGTCTCCACCACCCCCGGTTCCTTCGCCTGCACCCTCCTCGGCGAGGAGATCCTCGACTGGATGCAGCGCCTGACCTTCCCGGACGAGCGCATCCAGCCCCTGGTCCGCGGCGTCACCAGGATCCACGTCGTCGAGGAGGCCCGGCACGTCCGGTACGCCCGCGAGGAACTGCGCCGCCAGATGCTGACGGCCCCCCGCTGGGAGCGCGAACTCACCCGGATCAGCTGCGGCGAGGCCGCCCGCGTCTTCTCCGTCGCCTTCGTCAACCCCACCGTGTACGAGAACGTCGGCCTCGACCGGCGCGAAGCCGTCGCCCAGGTCAAGGCGAGCGGCCACCGGCGCGAGGTGATGCAGAGCGGCGCGAAGCGGCTCACCGACTTCCTCGACGACATCGGCGTCCTGAGCGGAGTCGGCCGCAGGCTCTGGCGCAGCTCCGGCCTCCTCGCGTAGGCGGGTCGTCTAGTCTGCGGGCATGACCGTACGGGCCTACCGCAGACTGAGCGTCGAGGAGCGGCGAGCCCAGCTCCTCGACGCCGCGCTGTCGCTGTTCGCGCACCGTGCCCCGGAGGAGATCTCCCTCGACGACGTCGCGGAGGCCGCGGGCGTCTCGCGCCCGCTGGTCTACCGCTACTTCCCGGGCGGCAAGCAGCAGCTGTACGAAGCCGCCCTGCGCTCGGCGGCGGACGTCCTCGAACTCTGCTTCGCCGAACCCCAGGCCGGCCCGCTGACCCAGCGGCTGTCCCGGGTCCTGGACCGGTACCTGGCGTTCGTCGACGAACACGACGCCGGCTTCGCCGCCCTCCTGCAGGGCGGCAGCGTCGTGGAGACCTCCCGCACCACCGCCACGGTGGACGGCATCCGCCGCGCGGCCGCCGAACAGATCCTCCTCCACCTGGACGTCCCGTCCCCGGGCCCGCGGCTGCGGATGATGGTCCGCACCTGGATCACGGCGGTGGAGGCGGCCTCGCTGATCTGGATCGACGAGGGCAAGCAGCCGGAGGCCGCCACCCTGCGGGGCTGGCTGGTGGACCAGTTCATCGCCCTCCTGACGGCCACGGCGGCCACCGACCCCGAAACGGCCGGCGCCGCGCGCGCGGCCCTCGCCCTGGAGCCGGCGGACGGCCCGGTCGGCGTCCTCGCGCGGCGCGTGATCCCCGTGGTCTCCGAGGCGGCCCACCTGCTGTGACACTGGTGGGGTGAGAAGCGAACCGACCCCCTTCGAGGGCGGACCCATGGACGGCCGGATCCTCCCGATCCTCGTCGGCCCGACGGGGCACCCGCCGAAGTGGTACGAGATCCCGGTCCCGGCGCCGGACGGCGGGCCGCCGACGGTACTGCTGTACGAGCGGGTGCCGTCGGGGTACACGAAGCGGCTGGGACTCCAGAAGGGGTGGAAGTACACCTTCTCCCCGACGGGCGAGAAGCCCCGCCCCAACTGGCCCTGGCCCAAACGCCGCCGCACGTAACCCCCTCACGGCCCCGTTCCCCGGGCGCTGCCCGGCCCCGCGCCTCAAACACAGGCGGGGCTGGGGGTACCGCTAGGAGGAAGGTGGCTGCGCACGGAGGGGGCGGGGGCGGGGTGGGGTGTCGTCCGGGACTAAAACGAGATGAATTCGGCGCGAGGCACCGCACACCAACCGGACCCGGAACAGGCGCCGAACATCGAAGCCCGTCCCGGACGACACCCCACCCCGCCCCCGACCCCGGCCCACGACACCCCGCCACCCACCCCCCGCCCGGCCAGGGCACCGGCTCCCGCCAGGACACCGGCACCCGGACCGCCCCCGCGGCCCACCGCATCCCCCGCCCGGCCAGGGCACCGCCACCCACCCCCCGCCCGGCCAGGGCACCGGCTCAGCAGTCCGTACGCCCCCGCCGCAGCATCGCGAAGCCCAGCCCCGCGGCGCCGATCGCCGCGATCCCGCCGCCCGCAGCGAGCAGCAGCACCCCGTCGCCCGCCCCGTCGGCCACCGTGCCCAGCCGCAGCGCCTCCACCGTGCCGGCGGCGCCGTTCGCCGACGCCGTCCCGGCCTGCCCGCCGCCGTGCCGCGTCCCGGTCTTGTGGCCGGCGCCGGCCACCGCGTGGGAGCCGCCCTCGGGACGGGTGTCACCGACCCAGGAGGACAGCCGCCCGTCGGGCCGCAGCGCGGCGTGCAGCTCACCGGCCGCACCGGTGCCCGTCGCGCCGTCCCTGCTGGTCAGCGTCGCCACCGTGGCACCGGCGCGCAGGATCTCCGCCTGGTACGCGTCCTTCGCGAGGCGGTACACCTTCGCGGTCGACCGGCCGTCCGCCAGGGAGATGCTGCTGACCAGGGTCCGCTGCGCCCCGGCGGCGGCCGGCGCCCCCTCGGCGAGCGCGGCGGCGGTGGGCAGCGCCAGCAGGCCCCCGGCGCATGCGGTCACGGCGGTGGCGCGAACGATGGTGCGGCGGCGGGCGGTGTTCACGGCATTCCCTCGGTACGGGGCACGGGGCACGGGGCCAGGTCAGGGGCCCACGGCACGGGGCCAGGTCAGGGGCCCACGGCACGGGGCCCGGCATCGCGTCCGGGCGCCGGCCGGCACGGAACCAGCGCCCCGGGTACGGACACCGGCACGCGGCACGGGCCGCGCCCCGCTGCGCCGGACGGCACAAAACTAGGCCCCGGCCGTTGCGGTAGGGCGATGACCTTGTAACAGGAAGGCAGCAGCGACCCGTCGGAGCTGTTACACAACCGAGGGATTGCCCGGGGCCGCGCCGCCTGCTCCCATGGACGGCGGGGGTGAGGCCGATGCACGGACTCAAGGTCCTTCCGAGCGGCCGGGCCGGCCGCGGCCAGCTCTACGTCAACCGGCCCGACGGCCGGGCGGTGGCCTGGTACGACCGGCAGGCCAACCGGATCAGCGTCCTGGCGGACGACCAGCGCGACGCGGTACTGGCGGCCCTGCGCCCGTACCTGACCCGCGACTGGACCATCGGCCCGCCCCCGGTGCCCACCGCCGCCGAGCTGCGCCGCCTGAGCCTGCCGCCCGACCGGGACCTGGCCCCGAACCGGCCCGGCGAGACCCTGCTCGGCGAGCTGGCGTACGGCTCACCCGGCAGCCGGGCCCGGCACCGGATGCGGCAGGAACTGCAGGCGCGGCAGCGCACCGGCGCGGAGCTCGACCTGCTGGAGGCGGCCGACTGGCGGGCCCTGCACGACGTCCCCCTGCCGGGCCTCGGGCTGCTGGACCACCTGCTCATCGGCCCGCCGGGCGTCTTCGCCCTCCGTACGGTCCCCGGCCGCCGCCAGCGCGTCCAGGTGGGGGAGCTGCTGCTCACGGTGGGCCGCGCCGAACCCCGCCCCGACCCCCGCTGGATCCGCCGCGCCGCCGCCCACGCGGCCCGGGTCCTGGCCGCGCCGGTCACCGCGGCCCTCGTCCTCGCCGACGCCTCCCGCGTGGAGGTGGCCCCGACGCTGCGCGACGTCCTGGTCCTCCAGCCCCCGACCCTGGCCACCACCCTGCGGGCCACACCGGCGACCCTCAAACCCCCGGACGTGGAAGCCCTCTTCGCCCAGGCCCGCTCCACCCCGGAATGGACCTGACCCCCCGCCCGGCCAGCCCCCAGCCCCCTCAGGCAGAGCTCCGCTTGCGCGGTGCCGGCTTCTTCGCCGTGCCGGCGGACGCCGTCTTCTTCGCGGCGGCCGACGTGGACTTCGTACCGGCCGACGCGGACTTCGTCGCCGCCGAGGTGGACTTCGTGGCGCCCGACGCCGACTTGGTGGAACGCGCCTTGCCCGTCGCAGCCGTCGACGTGGACTTCGTGGCCGTCTTCTTCGCGGCCGCCGCCGTCTTCCGGGCTCCCGACGCCGTCGACTTCTTCCCGCCCACCGCCTTCGGCGCGGCGGCCGCCGCCTTCCGCCGGATCGGCGTCACCTCCGCCCCCGAACCCTGCGCCGCAGGCCCCCCGGCACCGCCCGCATCCGCAGCCCCGGCATCCCCGCCGCCCCGCGAGGCCTTGGCGGCCCGGACGCTGTTCTCCAGCGCCGCCATCAGGTCGATCACCTGACCGCCGGCCGGCTCCACCACCGCCTCCGTCGGCTCGAACGCCCCGCCCGCCTTCGCCGCGATCATCGACTCCACGGCCTCGCGGTAGTCGTCGTGCAGGGAGGACATCTCCACTTCCCCCAGCGTCGCCATCAGCGCGTCGGCCAGATCCAGTTCGGCCTCCCGTACGGACACCGACGCCTCCGGGGCCACCCCCTCCGGCGCCCTGATCTCGTCCGGCCACAACAGCCCGTGCATGGCGATCACGTCGTCGACGACCCGCAGCATGCCCAGCCGTTCACGCCCGCGCAGCGCGTACTTGGCGATCGCCACCCTGCGGCTGCGCTTGAGCGCCTCCCGCAGCAGGGTGTACGGCTTGGCCGCCGTGGCCCCGTTGGCCGCGAGGTAGTACGCGGCGTCCAGCTGGAGCGGATCGATCTCGTCGGACGGCACGAACGACACGATCTCGATCGTCTTCGCGGTGGGGATCGGCAGCTGCGCCAGGTCCTGCTCCGTGATGGGGATGATCGACCCGTCCGCCTCCTCGTACCCCTTGCCGATCTCGGCGGTGGACACTTCCTCCCCGTCGAGTTCGCACACCTTGCGGTAGCGCACCCGGCCGCCGTCCGTCACGTGGATCTGACGGAAGGAGATCGAGTGGCTCTCGGTGGCGTTCACGAGCTTGATCGGAATGCTGACCAGGCCGAAGGAAATCGCCCCGTTCCAAATGGATCGCACGGTTCCTCCCGATTCGTGGCAATCTCATCGTATGTCGCCGATCACGATGGTGGAGGGGCGTCGCATCGCGCTCAGCAACCTGGAGAAGGTCCTCTATCCGAGCACCGGTTTCACCAAGGGCGAGGTGCTGCACTACTACGCCACCGTCGCGGACGCCCTCCTCGCGCACGTCCACGACCGCCCGCTGTCCTTCCTGCGCTACCCGGACGGCCCGGACGGCCAGCTCTTCTTCACGAAGAATCCGCCGCCCGGCACACCCGACTGGGTGAGGACCACCCCCGTACCCCGCTCCGAGGACGAGCGGGCCGAACAGGTGGTCGTGTCCGACCTGGCGTCCCTGATGTGGGCGGCCAACCTCGTCGTGGAGTTCCACACCCCCCAGTGGCGGGCCGGCGCCCCCGCCGTCGCCGACCGGCTCGTCCTCGACCTCGACCCCGGCCCGCCCGCCACCGTCGTCGAGTGCTGCGCCGCCGCCCTGTGGCTGCGCGAACGCCTTGCCGCCGACGGGCTGACCGCCTACGCCAAGACCTCCGGCTCCAAGGGCCTGCACCTGGCCGTGGCGCTGGAGCCGGTGCCCTCCGCGCGCGCGTCCGCGTACGCCAAGGCCCTCGCCCGGGAGGCCGAAGCCGACCTCGCCGACCTCGTCGTGCACCGCATGGCCAAGGCGCTGCGCCCCGGCAAGGTCTTCGTCGACCACAGCCAGAACGCCGCCGCCAAGACCACCGCCGCCCCCTACACGCTGCGCGCGCGGGCCCTGCCGACCGTCTCCGCGCCCGTCTCCTGGGCAGAGGTCGAAGCCTGCCGAGACCCCTCCGACCTGGTGTTCCTCGCCGACGACATCCCGCCCCGGCTGGCCCGCGACGGCGACCTCCTCGCCCCGCTCACCGACCCGGAACGGGCCGGGAGCCTGCCGTGACCCCGCGCGTGCGGGTCGCGCTCGCCGCCGCCGTACGGACCCTGCCGCGCGCGCCGGGCCTGGCGTACGAGCCGAAGTTCGACGGCCACCGCATGGTCGTCCTGCGCACCGAGGAGGACGTGGTGCTCCAGGCCCGCTCCGGGCGGACCGTCACCCGTGCGTTCCCGGATCTGGCGGCGGCTGCCCGGCAGTTGCCCGCCGGGACCGTCCTGGACGGGGAGGTGGTCGTCTGGCACGCGGGCCGCACCGACTTCGCCCTGGTCCAGCGCCGGGCGGCGGCGGCCAGCGCGGCCCGGGCCGCCGCGCTCGCGCAGAGCCTGCCGGCGTCGTACGCGGCGTTCGACGTACTGGAGCTGGCCGGGGTGGACGTGCGCGGCCGGCCCTACGAACGGCGCCGGGCCCTCCTGGTCGACCTGCTGCTGCCGCTCGGCCCGCCGCTCCAGCCGGTGCCGATGACGACGGACCCGGAGCTGGCCGAGACCTGGTACGAGACCCTGCCCGCCAGCGGCATCGAGGGGCTGGTCGTGAAGCGCCTGGACCAGCCCTACCCGGCCGGCCGGCGCGCCTGGCGCAAGCTCCGGCACACGGACGTGCGCGACGCCGCCGTGATCGGCTACACCGGCACCCCGCGCCGCCCGCTGGCGCTCGTGCTGGTCCTGCCGGGGGAGGAGGACGAGGCCCCGCTGGTGTCGAGCCCGCTCCCGGCGGTGCTGCGTACGGAGCTCGCGGCGGCCGTCGCCGGGCGCGGGGGCGCCGCCCCCGCCGGGGGTACGGTCACCGCGATCGGGCTCGGCGAGGTGCCGTTCACCCTGCTGGACCCGCCGCTGGCGGCCGAGGTCCGGCACACGGCGCTACGGCACCCCCCGCCGGAGGTGCTGCGGCTGCGGACCGACCTGTGACGCCGCGGGCGGGCCCGCGGTGCGGGCGCGGTCGGCACGCGGACCGGCCTCCGACCCGCGCCTGCGCGGCGCGGGTCGGAGGCCGGCGTCCGGTCTCGCGGCGCCGGGTCAGGAGTGCGCGCCGCGTCCCGCGTCGGGGGGAGCGCCGGGCTGCGGGTGCGGCCCCGGGCCCTCCGGGCGCTTGTAGCCCGATTCGCGCTCGGCCCGGACCTCCTCCGCATGGCTGGAGGTGGTGGAGCCGAAGTTCCCGTAGCCCTGCATCTCGTGCGGCCTGAGCCCGCCGTCGGGGAACTCCACCGGGTCCCGCTCCTCGCGGACCTCGTGGACCGCTCCACCGGCGGGCAGGTGCGGCTGGCTCTCGGGCTCGGGCGGCGGGGGCTCCTGCGCCCGCACCCGCTGGCCCAGCTTGAAGCCGGCGAGCACGAAGCCGGCGATGACGATGCCGACGAGGAAGAACCACGCGATGTCGGTCAGGATCGCGTCCACGCTCAGGATCATGTCCATAGGTCCCATTTTCCCGCTTTGGCTGCCTTTTCACGCCGCGCAGCGGAAAGAATCCGCGCGAATCGCCGCCCTCCGCCCCCGCCCCACGGCCCCCCTCCGCCACCCGCACCCCGCGCACCACCCCTACGCCGAACGAATGAGCGCCCTGCTGCCGCCGCCTCCCCCGAGGGGCCGGGCGATGGCGCACCGGCTCCCCTGGCGGGAGCGGGTGGTGTGCGCCGGCTTCCCCGTCGGGGCGGTGAGCCCCGACGGGACCGGACCCTCGCCCGCCGGGTTCCTCAGCGCAGCGGACCGTCGGAGTCCCGCAGTCCTCGGGCGTCCCGGCCGCCGAGCACCCCGAGGATCTCCGCGCAGATGGCCAGCGCCGTCTCCGCCGGGGTCTTCGCGCCCAGGTCCAGCCCGATCGGCCCGTGCACCCGCGCCAGCCGGCTCTCTCCCACCCCGGCGGCCACCAGGCCCTCCCGGCGCCGCGCCGTGGTCCGCCGCGAGCCGAGCGCGCCGACGTACGGGATCTCCAGGGACAGGGCGCTCCGCAGGGTCGGCACGTCGAAGTCCGGCTCGTGGCTCAGCATCACCAGGCAGGCGGCGTCCCTGTGCGCGGTCAGTTCCTTCTCGGCCTGCGCCGCGGTCTCCACCGTGACCGACTCCCAGCCGAGCAGCGCCGACTGCGCGCCGATCACCCCGGCCAGCTCCCCGGCCCCGCCGATCACCACGTACGGGGCCGACGGGTACGCCTCGACGAGCACCAGCCCGGAGCCCCCGTACAGGGCGTCCCGCCCGGGCCGCCGGGTCCCCAGTAGCTCCCCGGCCCGCCGCCGGGCGTCGTCGGACGGCTCCTCCCCGGCCCGTACGACCTCGCTGACGGCGCCGTCCGCCCCCTCGCTGAGCCGGGTCACGAGCGCCACTCCGGCGCCGGTGGCGAGCAGCTCCCACCACGCGGCCGGAACCGTCGCGAGGGGCTGGAGCAACACCTCGGCCTGCCCGCCGCAGGTCAGCTTCGCGTCCACGGCCTCGCCGGCCCCGACCGACACCTCGCACACCCGCGCGGTCTCCCCGGCCCCCAGGGCGGCGGCCTCCGCGACCAGCTCGGCGTCGAACACCCCGCGGTACAGGGCCCCCACGCACTCCCCGCGGGCGTCCACGAGCACCGCCCCGGCCGGGTCCCGCGGTCCGAACCCCTGCTCGGTCACCGGCCGGGCCAGGTACGCCACCCGCCCCTCGGCCGCCCACTGCCGCGCCGTCTCCGCAAGCTCACGCATCCTCGTCGCCCCATCCTCTTGCGCTCCCTCGCCGCAAAGCGCCTGGTCAACGGCACGAAGCGGCCTCGGCAACCACCCTACGCACGCCCCCGACCCGCCACCCACCCCCCGAACCCACCAACCCCGGCCGGTCCCCCTCGTACGGACCACCGGAACCGCTCCACGAGTGGCCGGTCCGGCGGTGCCAAGGAGAATCGAGGGAACGGGGTGAAGGGAAACGACCGACCGTGCACACCCTGAAACGCACCTTCGACTCCCTCTCCGTGCGCAACTTCCGGCTGTTCTTCCTCGGCCAGCTGCTCTCGGTGACCTGCACCTGGATGATGGTGATCGCGCAGGACTGGCTGGTGCTGGAGCTGTCCGGGAACTCGGGCACGGCCCTGGGCGTCGTGACGGCCCTCCAGTTCACGCCGGTGCTCCTGCTCACCCTGTACGGGGGCAGGCTGGCCGACCGCCACAGCAAACGCCGCATCCTGGTGCTCGCCAACCTGGCGTCGGGGGTCCTCGCCCTGGTACTGGGACTGTGGGTGCTCCTCGGCGAGGTCCGCCTGGGGCACATCTGGCTCTTCGCCTTCGCCCTCGGCGTGGTCAACTCCGTGGAGGCGCCCACCCGCATCGCCTTCGTGGGGGAGATGGTGGGCAGCGAGCTGCTGCCCAACGCGTCGGCGCTGAGCGGGGCATACTTCAACGCGGCGCGGGTCGCGGGCCCCGCGGCCGCCGGCCTCCTCATCGCCCGCCTCGGCGTCGGGCCGGTGATCCTGATCAACGCGTGCAGCTACCTCGGCGCGGTGGCGGGCCTCGCGCTGATGCGGCCGGCGGAACTCCACGGCCCGCCCTCCCGCCCGGCGAACCCCCGCATCGCGGACGGCATCCGCTACGTGACCCGGCGCCCGGACCTGGTCCTCCCCCTGGCCCTGATCGGCGCACTGGGCCTGGCCGGCTTCAACTTCCAGCTGACGCTGCCCCTCCTGGCGAAGACCGAGTTCCACACCGGCTCCGCCGCCTTCGGAGTGCTGAGCAGCTCCCTGGCGGCGGGCTCCCTGCTGGCGGCGTTCGCCACCTCGTCCCGCCGCGCCCGTCCCACGACCGCCGTCGTCACGGGCTCCGCCCTGGCCTTCGGCGCCACGGAAACCCTCACGGGCCTGGCCCCGACCCTGCCGACGGCCTGCCTGCTCCTGACCCTGACGGGCTTCGCGATGATGTACTTCGCCCAGGCGGCCAACCACCGCATCCAGCTCGGCTCGGACCCCGCCTACCGGGGCCGGGTGATGGCCCTCTACATGCTGATCTTCCAGGGCACGACCCCCCTGGGCGCCCTCCTGACGGGCTGGCTGGCCGAACACTGGGGCCCCCGCTGGTCCCTCACCACAGGCGGCCTCATCTCCCTCACGGCCACAGCCCTCACCCTGACGACAACCCCCCGCACCAGGACCCCCCACCCCGTGGAAACCCCCCACCCCTGACCCCCAGGAACTTCTCCGGCCTCTGCGTTCTCGGCGTGCTCCTGTGGGTCATGTACGGGTTGCAGCAGCCCGCCAAGAGCAGAGCCGAAGGGCGGACGTGCTGCTGGGAAGAGAACGCCACCCCCGAGTGGACCGCGGGCGTGCTGGGCCTGCGGGTACCGGAACGGGCCACCGACCGGCGGGCCGGGCTCCACTCGAACGCGCAGTACGACGCCGTGCTGCTGGCCTTCACCGTGACGACGCCGGAGGCGGACCGCTTCCTGCGGCCGCTTCGGCGTGAGGGCACTCGGATGGTTGCGAACCGGCACCCCGAAGCCACGGGCTACACCCGCAGCGACGGCTTCACCCACCTCGGCCTCCCCGCACGTCTGGGCCGGCAGCGACGCGCCCAGCGACAAGCCCCCGGCCTGACCGGCCGCGGTCGCCCGGCGGCCCCGCTGGACGTCCGATCAATCCCAGTCGGGCGGCGGCTGCTTGACCCTGCCGCCTGTGTACCGAACGGCAGGGCGGACACGCAAGCTGCCGAAAGGCTCGCCGCCGCCGCACGGCAGTTGGCTGCGCATACGCGAAGACCCCGTCTCAGCTGAGGCGCTGATGGCGGGGTCTTTGGGCACTTCCTGCGAAGTGCCCCCGGCAGGATTCGAACCTGCGCACACGGCTCCGGAGGCCGTTGCTCTATCCCCTGAGCTACGGGGGCGTGTCGTTCGCGTTGCGGCGACGGGTTGAACACTACCAGCTCCCGCGGGGTGATCAGGAACGGATTTGGGCGGGAGGGGGAGGTCGGTCGCCCGGAGGGGGTGGAAGTGGCAAAAACCCGGACGCGGGGGCTTAGGGCGACCTACTCTCGAGTTGTGCCAGGCGCCTCGGGCCGGGTGCTTGTTGTCGACGACAACAAGGTCATCCGGCAGCTGATCAAGGTCAATCTCGAGCTGGAGGGCTTCGAGGTCGTGACCGCGAGCGATGGTGCCGAGTGTCTGGACGTCGTGCATCGCGTGTCTCCCGATGCCATCACTCTTGATGTGGTCATGCCCCGGCTGGACGGGTTCGGGGCCGCCGCGCGGTTGCGGGCCGATCCGCGGACGCGGCACGTGCCCGTCGCCATCGTCAGCGCCTGCACGCAGCACGAGGTCGAGACGGCGATCGCCGCCGGCGTGGACGCGTTCGTCGCCAAGCCGTTCGAGCCCGCCGAGCTGGTCCGCGTCGTACGCCGCCTCGTCGAGCGCAAGGGCGCCCCCGCAGGACGGGCCGGGAGGGCCGGGAGGGGGGCCTGAGCGCCTCCCTGTTCACATGGCGAAACCCGATGCATGGGGAAGGGGCTTCTCCCCTAGGCTGGGTTCCGTGATCCCCGCCGACCTCTCTCACGCCGTCGTACGTGCCGTGCGCCGCGCCGTCGAGGACGGGGAGCTGGCCGGGGACGTGCCCGAGCGGGTGGTGGTCGAGCGGACCCGCCCCGGGGGAGCGGGGGAGTACGCCAGCCCCGTCGCCCTCCAGGTGGCGAAGAGCGCCCGGCGGGAGCCCCGTGAGGTCGCCCGGGTGCTCGCGGGCAGGCTGCTCGCCGACGAGTCCGGGATCGAGAGCGTGGAGATCACCGGGCCCGGGTTCCTGAACTTCACCCTCGCTCCCGTCTCCGCCGCCGCGCTCGTACGCGAGATCCGGGCGCGCGGCGACAGGTACGGGTACGCACCCGGCGCCGACCTCCGCGGGAGCGTCGTCCGGCCGGCCGTGCGCAGGATCGAGGAGAGCCAGGGGATCGCGGGCGCACCCGCGCCCCGCGTCGCGCCCGTCGCCCGCCGCGACGGCGACGTCGTCGCGGCGTACGGGGCGGACGCCGCCGCCTGGGCCATGCTCTGCGTACCCGCCCGCGAGACCCCCTCCTTCACGCCCGGCCTGCTCGTCCAGGACGAGTCCAGCGAGTTCTTCCGGGTGCGGTACGCCCACGCCCGCGCCCGGGCCCTCAGGACCAACGCCGCCGGGCTCGGGTTCCGGGCGGAGCCAGGGGACGCCGCGGACGGGCGCGCCCTGCTGCGCGTGCTCGCCGAGTACCCCCTCGTCCTGGAGGCTGCCGCGCACCACCAGGCGCCCGAGCGGCTCACCCGGCACCTCGTCGCCGTCGCCGACGCGCTCCTCGACTTCCAGCACCTGGTCCTGCCCCAGGGGGACGAGAAACCCTCGGCCGCCCACCGCGCCCGGCTGGCCCTCGCCGAAGCCGCCGGAACGGTGCTGGCAGGCGGCCTGGCCCTGCTCGGCATGGACGCCCCCGACTTCCTGTGACTGAGACCCCCGAAGAGAGATTCCGATGAGCCGTTCCGCGCACCCCGCCGGGCCCCGCCACGCCGACGTCCTGCCCGAGGGCCACTACGCCCCGCCGCCCGCTGACCTCAACGCGCTCGACGAGAAGGTGTGGTCCCGGACCGTCACGCGCGACGACGACGGTGTGGTGTGCGTCGGCGGCATCGAAGTGACGCGGCTCGCCGAGGAGTTCGGGACCCCCGCCTACTTCCTCGACGAAGCGGACTTCCGGGCCCGCTGCCGCGCCTGGGCGCACGCCTTCGGCAAGGACGCCGACGTGTTCTACGCGGGGAAGGCGTTCCTCTCCAAGGCCGTCGTGAAGTGGCTGAAGGAAGAAGGGCTGAATCTCGACGTCTGCTCCGGCGGGGAGCTGGCGACCGCCCTCGCCGCCGGGATGCCCCCCGCGCGGATCGCCTTCCACGGCAACAACAAGTCCGAGGCCGAGATCCGCCGCGCCGTCCAGGCGGGCGTGGGCCGCATCGTGCTCGACTCCTACCAGGAGATCGCCCGCGTCGCGCACATCGCCCGTGAGCTGGGCGTGCGCCAGCCCGTGCAGATCCGCGTGACGGTCGGCGTCGAGGCGCACACCCACGAGTTCATCGCCACGGCGCACGAGGACCAGAAGTTCGGGATCGCGGTCGCCGACGGCTCCGCCGCCGAGGCCGTGCGGCGGGTGCTCGGGCACGACAGCCTGGAGCTGCTCGGCGTCCACTCCCACATCGGCTCCCAGATCTTCGACATGGCCGGCTTCGAGGTGTCCGCCAAGCGGGTGGTCCGGCTGCTGGCCGCCGTACGCGACGAGCACGGCGTCGAGCTCCCCGAGATCGACCTCGGCGGCGGGCTCGGCATCGCCTACACCTCGTCCGACGACCCGCGCGAGCCCCACGAGATCGCCAAGGCGCTCACCGAGATCGTGGCGCGGGAGTGCGAGAGCGCGGGCCTGCGCCCGCCGCGGATCTCCGTCGAGCCCGGCCGGGCCATCGTCGGCCCGACCGCCTTCACCCTCTACGAGGTCGGCACCATCAAGCCGCTGGAGGGGCTGCGGACGTACGTCTCCGTCGACGGCGGCATGTCCGACAACATCCGGACGGCCCTGTACGACGCCGAGTACTCGGTCACGCTGGTCTCCCGCGTATCCGACGCCGAGCCGATGCTCGTCCGCGTCGTCGGCAAGCACTGCGAGAGCGGTGACATCGTCGTGAAGGACGCCTTCCTGCCCGCCGACCTGGCGCCGGGCGACCTCCTCGCCGTGCCGGCCACGGGCGCGTACTGCCGCTCCATGGCCAGCAACTACAACCACGCCCTGCGCCCGCCCGTCGTCGCCGTGCGCGACGGGCAGGCACGGGTGATCGTCCGGCGCGAGACGGAAGAAGATCTCCTGTCCCTCGACCTCGGATGATCCCCATGTTTCTGGGGAAGGCCCCCGAGCCCCCAAAATAGACGTCTCAGTGCACGTCTCACTCAATGGACCGAGGATGGAAACTTCTGTCCATTGAGTGAGACTGGGTCATACCTGACGCGCAAACCGCGCGCCGGGGAGCGAAGAAAGATCGAAAGGCGTAGGTCGAATGATGCGTACGCGTCCGCTGAAGGTGGCGCTGCTGGGCTGTGGAGTGGTCGGCTCAGAGGTGGCGCGCATCATGACGACGCACGCCGACGATCTGGCAGCCAGGATCGGCGCGCCCGTCGAACTCGCCGGCGTGGCCGTGCGCCGTCCCTCCAAGGTGCGCGAGGGCATCGACCCCTCGCTGGTCACCACGGACGCGACCGCCCTCCTCAAACGGGGCGACATCGACGTGGCCATCGAGGTCATCGGCGGGATCGAGCCCGCCCGCACCCTGATCACCACCGCCTTCGAGCACGGCATCTCCGTCGTCTCCGCCAACAAGGCGCTGGTCGCGCAGGACGGCGCCGCCCTGCACGCCGCGGCCGAGCAGCACGGGCTGGACCTGTACTACGAGGCCGCCGTCGCCGGCGCCATCCCGCTGGTCCGCCCGATGCGCGAGTCCCTCGCGGGCGACAAGATCAACCGGGTGATGGGCATCGTCAACGGCACCACGAACTTCATCCTCGACAAGATGGACTCGACCGGCGCCGGCTACCAGGAGGCGCTCGACGAGGCCACCGCCCTCGGGTACGCGGAAGCCGACCCCACCGCCGACGTCGAGGGCTACGACGCCGCCGCCAAGGCCGCGATCCTGGCCGGCATCGCCTTCCACACCCGGGTCCGCTTCGACGACGTCTACCGCGAGGGCATGACCGAGGTCAGCGCCGCGGACTTCGCCTCCGCCAAGCGCATGGGCTGCACCATCAAGCTCCTGGCGATCCTGGAGCGCGCCGCGGACGGCGAGTCCGTCACCGCCCGCGTGCACCCGGCGATGATCCCGCTCAGCCACCCGCTCGCCTCCGTCCGCGAGGCATACAACGCCGTCTTCGTGGAAGCAGAGGCCGCCGGGCGGCTCATGTTCTACGGGCCCGGCGCGGGCGGCTCTCCGACCGCCTCCGCGGTCCTCGGCGACCTCGTCGCCGTCTGCCGCAACAAGCTCGCCGAGGCAACGGGGCCCGGCGAGTCGGCGTACACCCAGCTGCCGGTCAGCCCCATGGGGGACGTCGTCACGCGCTACCACATCAGCCTCGATGTGGCGGACAAGCCGGGTGTCCTCGCCCAGGTGGCGACGACCTTCGCGGAGCACGGGGTCTCCATCGACACCGTCCGCCAGCAAGGACACCAGGACGGGGCCGGCAATGGGGCCTCCCTCGTCGTCGTCACCCACCGCGCACCCGACGCCGCCCTCTCCGGGACCGTCGAGGCGCTGCGGAAGCTGGACACCGTCCGCGGTGTGGCCAGCATCATGCGTGTTGAAGGGGAGTAAGGACCCATGAGCAGCAATCGCACCCACCAGTGGCGCGGCATCATCGAGGAGTACCGCGACCGGCTTCCGGTGACGGACACCACGCCGGTCGTCACGCTCCGCGAGGGCGGCACTCCCCTCGTCCCCGCGCAGGTGCTCTCCGAGCGCACCGGCTGCGAGGTGCACCTGAAGGTCGAGGGCGCGAACCCCACCGGCTCCTTCAAGGACCGGGGCATGACCATGGCCATCACCAAGGCCAAGGAGGAGGGCGCCAAGGCCGTCATCTGCGCCTCCACCGGCAACACCTCGGCCTCCGCCGCCGCCTACGCGGTGCGCGCCGGCATGGTGTCCGCCGTCCTCGTGCCGCGGGGCAAGATCGCGCTCGGCAAGATGGGCCAGGCCCTCGTGCACGGCGCCAAGATCCTCCAGGTCGACGGCAACTTCGACGACTGCCTGGACCTGGCCCGCGCGCTGTCCGACAACTACCCGGTGGCCCTGGTCAATTCGGTCAACCCGGTGCGCATCGAGGGCCAGAAGACGGCCGCGTTCGAGATCGTCGACGCGCTCGGCGACGCCCCCGACATCCACGTGCTGCCCGTCGGCAACGCCGGCAACATCACGGCGTACTGGAAGGGCTTCAAGGAGTACAAGGCCGACGGCCTGGCCTCCCGTACGCCGCGGGTGTGGGGTTTCCAGGCTTCCGGCGCCGCGCCGATCGTGCGCGGCGAGGTCGTCAAGGAGCCGCACACCATCGCCACCGCGATCCGCATCGGCAACCCGGCTTCCTGGGACTACGCGCTCGCCGCGCGCGAGGAGTCGGGCGGCCTGATCGACGAGGTGACGGACCGCCAGATCCTGGCCGCCTACCGCCTGTTGGCGGCGCAGGAGGGCGTGTTCGTCGAGCCCGCCTCGGCCGCGTCGGTCGCCGGTCTGCTGAAGGCCGCGGACGCCGGCCTGGTCGACCCGGGCCAGACGATCGTGTGCACCGTCACGGGCAACGGCCTCAAGGACCCGGACTGGGCCGTCGCCGGCGCTCCGCAGCCGGTCACCGTCCCGGTGGACGCCGAGGCCGCGGCCGTCCGCCTCGGCCTGGTCTGACCCCAGGGCCCCAGGGGCCCCAGGGCCTCAGGGCCCCCGGGCTCCGGCCCGGGGCCCCCCGCCCCGTTGCCGGATTCCGCAGGTATCCGGAATCCGGCAACCGGGCCGTACGGCACCGGAAGGCCCGCGATCCGGGCGACGGACGCGACACGCATCGTGCGCCTCCTGTGCGCCCTATGTCGCGGGAGAACCTTCCTTCGATACGCTGTACTTACATCCGCCACCGCGCATATGACCGCGGTGCTGCCCCAAGGGCCTTCGGGTGTCGTACGTTCTCCAGTACATTCGCAGCGAAGATCCCGCACAGCAGCCGGATCCCGCACAGTCACAAGGAGTGTCATCGACCGATGGCAGGTCCAGCGTTCCGCGCCGCCGCCGTACGGGTGCGCGTCCCCGCCAGCAGCGCCAACCTCGGCCCCGGCTTCGACGCCTTCGGCCTGGCCCTGGGGCTCTATGACGACGTCGTCGTCCGCGTAGCCGACTCCGGCCTGGACATCGACATCGCGGGCGAGGGCGCCGACACCCTGCCGCGGGACGAGAGCCACCTCCTCGTACGCTCCATGCGCACCGCCTTCGACCTGCTGGGCGGGCAGCCGCGCGGCCTCGAGGTCGTCTGCGCCAACCGCATCCCGCACGGCCGGGGCCTCGGCTCCTCCTCCGCCGCGATCTGCGCGGGCATCGTCGCCGCCCGCGCCGTGACCATAGGCGGTGAGGCCAAGCTCGACGACTCGGCGCTGCTGGAGCTCGCCACCGAGATCGAGGGCCACCCCGACAACGTCGCCGCCTGCCTGCTCGGCGGCTTCACCCTGGCCTGGATGGAGGGGGGCAGCGCCAAGGCGATCCGGATGGACCCGGCGGATTCCATCGTTCCGGTGGTCTTCGTCCCCTCGAAGCCGGTCCTGACCGAGACCGCCCGGGGGCTGCTGCCGCGCACCGTCCCGCACGTGGACGCGGCCGTGAACGCGGGCCGCGCGGGCCTGCTCGTGGAGGCCCTGACCAGGCGTCCCGAGTTCCTGCTGCCCGCCACCGAGGACCGGCTGCACCAGGAGTACCGGGCCCCGGCGATGCCGGAGAGCGTGGCACTCGTCAACCGACTGCGGGCGGACGGCTTCCCCGCGGTCATCTCCGGCGCGGGCCCCACGGTCCTCGCGCTGGTCGACAACGGCGCGGCCGACAAGGTCGCGCAGCTCGCGGGCGAGGGATGGGCGGCCAACCGGCTCGCCCTCGACGCCGCGGGCGCGAGCGTCCTTCCGCTGGGCGCCCAGGGCGGTCAGCCCGTGTCCTAGCGACACGGCCCCTCCGGGACGGGCGGCCGGGCAGGCCGTCCGCCCCGGGCGGGGCGATTGCCGGTGATTGAGAGGGGGAATGTCTGTTGGATCCGGTAGTGTTAATCTCAAGTGCGCATCCGAAGCCGCCATGGCTCGGTGCTCAGTGTCCCCATTCGGGACCACATTTCTTCCGGGAGCCTCCCCGACTGCTTTGATCACTGGCAGCAGTTTCGGGCACGCTCCGGAATCGGCGTGACATTCCCACGCTTCCAGCTCGGGGGCTTCTCGCCGGAACCATGCACGTTTCTCTCCGCCGTATCTCTACCGGCGGACCACCGCCCCGGCACGGTCCACACCTAGGGCCGTTGTCGGACAGCACAACCGGTCGCCGAGCCAGACAGGCCGACGTCCGCTCCAGGGAAGGACCCTTCGTGAGCGACACCACCGATCTGATGGGCGCTGCCGACACCAACGTCGACACCAGTGCCCCCGCCGCGGGCGCCGCCCCCAAGCGCCGCCGCTCCGGTACCGGCCTCGAGGGCATGGTCCTGGCCGAGCTGCAGCAGGTCGCGTCGGGCCTCGGAATCAGGGGCACCGCGCGGATGCGCAAGAGCCAGCTGATCGAGGTCATCAAGGAGGCGCAGGGCGGCAGCGCCCCCAAGGCCGCCGCCGCGGCCCCCGCCGCCGACGCCGCCGAGGCCAAGCCGAAGCGCCGCGCCACCAGCAAGGCCCGCACGGGTGAGGCCGCCGCCGCGGCGCCCGCGGAGAAGCCCGCCGTGCAGGCGCAGATCGAGATCCCGGGCCAGCCGGCCAGCGATGACGCCCCGATCGGCGAGCGCCGCCGCCGCCGGGCCACCGCCCCCACCGGCAGCCCCGAGTCCTCGGCCACCGCCGCCGTGCAGGTCGAGCAGAAGACCGAGACCGCCCCGGCCGCGCAGCCCGAGGCCAAGGCCGAGGCCGCCACCGCCGTCTCCGCACAGCCCCAGGGCCAGGTGCAGGAGGCCGAGGGCCGTACCCGCCGCGACCGCCGTGACCGCGGCGAGCGGGGTGAGCGCGGCGAGCGCGGCGAGCGCGGCGAGCGCGGCGAGCGCGGTGACCGTCAGCAGGGCCGTCGCGACCGCGGCGCCAAGGCCGACGAGCAGGGCCAGCAGCAGGGCGGCCAGGGCGGCCAGGGCCAGCAGCAGGGCGGCGGCCGCCAGGACCGCGCCGACCGCCAGGACCGCGCCGACCGCCAGGACCGCGCCGACCGCCAGCAGCAGGGCGGCCGCGGCCAGGGCCGTCAGGACCGTCAGGACAACGGCCCGCAGGACGACTTCGACGGCGAGGACGGCCGTCGCGGCCGTCGCGGCCGCTACCGCGACCGCCGTGGCCGTCGCGGCCGTGACGAGTTCGCGCCGAACGAGCCGCAGGTCGCCGACGACGACGTGCTGATCCCCGTCGCGGGCATCCTCGACATCCTCGACAACTACGCGTTCATCCGGACCTCCGGCTACCTGCCCGGCCCGAACGACGTGTACGTCTCCCTCGCCCAGGTCCGCAAGGCCGGCCTGCGCAAGGGCGACCACACCACCGGTGCGGTCCGCCAGCCCAAGGACGGCGAGCGCCGCGAGAAGTTCAACGCGCTCGTGCGCCTGGACTCCGTCAACGGCATGGCGCCCGAATCCGGCCGCGGCCGCCCGGAGTTCCAGAAGCTGACCCCGCTCTACCCGCAGGACCGGCTCCGTCTGGAGACCGACCCGGGCGTGCTGACCACCCGCATCATCGACCTCGTGTCGCCGATCGGAAAGGGTCAGCGAGGCCTGATCGTGGCCCCGCCGAAGACCGGCAAGACCATGATCATGCAGGCGATCGCCAACGCGATCACCACCAACAACCCCGAGTGCCACCTGATGGTCGTCCTGGTCGACGAGCGTCCGGAAGAGGTCACCGACATGCAGCGGTCGGTCAAGGGCGAGGTCATCTCCTCGACCTTCGACCGCCCGGCCGAGGACCACACCACCGTCGCCGAGCTGGCCATCGAGCGCGCCAAGCGCCTCGTCGAGCTGGGTCACGACGTGGTCGTCCTGCTGGACTCCATCACCCGTCTGGGACGCGCGTACAACCTCGCCGCCCCCGCCTCCGGCCGCATCCTGTCCGGTGGTGTCGACTCGACCGCGCTGTACCCGCCGAAGCGCTTCTTCGGTGCCGCGCGCAACATCGAGGACGGCGGCTCGCTGACCATCCTGGCCACCGCGCTGGTCGACACCGGCTCGCGCATGGACGAGGTGATCTTCGAGGAGTTCAAGGGCACCGGCAACATGGAGCTCAAGCTCGACCGCAAGCTCGCCGACAAGCGCATCTTCCCGGCCGTCGACGTCGACCCCTCGGGCACCCGCAAGGAGGAGATCCTCCTCAACAGCGAGGAGCTCGCCATCGTCTGGAAGCTGCGCCGGGTGCTGCACGCGCTCGACTCGCAGCAGGCGATCGAGCTGCTGCTCGACAAGATGAAGCAGACGAAGTCGAACGCCGAGTTCCTGATGCAGATCGCCAAGACGACCCCGGCCGGCAAGAACGACGACTGACCGGGTCGCCTGACGCAGCCGCCCCCGCCGCATCCGCGGCGGGGGCGGCTGCGTTGTGCGGCTGTGTGGCGCGGCTGTGTGGTGCGACCTTCGCCACACTCCCGCCACCCGCACCCCTCCCTACGCGGCTCCGGTTCCGGCTCTCGAACCCCAGGCCCACCAGGGGTCGCACCGCTTCCACGCCACCCGGGCCGGTCCACCCCCGGCGTACGAGCGGCACCGGGGGGCGTGGAACCCTGGAACGCGCTCGTCCGTCTGAGTGAGGGAAGACGGGCAACGGAGCCAGGACTGAGGAGAGCATGAGCGAGGACAGCAGGGGCCGCGGCCGACGTGCCGCGGGCAGGCGCCGACGGAAACCCCGCCAGCGCCGCAAGGCCCTCACCCTTGCCGCGTGGACCGCCGCCGGCGTGGTCCTGCTGGGCGGAGGCGGCCTCGGCTGGTTCTACTTCAAGCTCAACGGCAACCTGCACAGCGTCGACATCGACCAGGCCCTCGGCAAGGACCGCCCGGCCGACGTCGACAACGGCTCCATGGACATCCTCGTCCTCGGCTCCGACTCCCGCGACGGCGCCAACAGCGAGTACGGCCAGGACGACGGCGGCTCGGCCCGCTCCGACACCGCGATGATCGTGCACCTCTACGAGGGCCACCAGAAGGCCGCCATCGTCTCGATCCCGCGCGACGCGATGGTCCCGCGGCCCGCCTGCGCCACCGGCAAGGGCAAGACCGACCCCGGCCGGCGGAAGGCGCAGTTCAACGAGGCCTTCACGGTCGGCGGCCCCGCCTGCGCGGTCAAGACCGTGGAGCAGCTGGCGGGGATCCGCATGGACCACTACATCGAGGTCGACTTCACCGGCTTCAAGAAGATCGTCGACAACCTCGGCGGGGTCCAGCTCACGACCACCAAGCCGATCAAGGACGACGGCAGCCACCTGGACCTGCCGGCCGGCCCGCACAAGCTGAACGGCGAGCAGTCCCTGGGCCTCGTCCGCACCCGCAAGAGCGTCGGCGACGGCGGCGACCTGGGCCGGATCCAGCTCCAGCAGGCCTTCATCAAGGCGCTGATCAAGCAGGTCAAGGGGATCGGGGTGTTCGACAACCCGAAGAAGCTGTTCGGCCTCGCCGACTCGGCCACCAAGGCGATCACCACCGACAAGGCCCTCGGCGACGTGAAGTCCCTGATGGGCTTCGCCCAGGGCCTCCAGGGGATCAGCGCCGAGAACATGCACATGATCACCCTGCCCGTGGGGCCGGACCCAGAGGACAAGGACCGGGTGGTCCCGCTGGCCAACGGGTCGAAGCTGGTCTGGGACTCCCTGCTGGCCGACCGGCCGATCCCGGCCGAGGCCACCGAGAAGTCGGCCGGTGACAAGAGCAGCGCGGGCTCCATCGTCCAGTGACCCGGCCGCCCGGGCCGGGCGGGACCCCGCAGGAATAGACGGGCGCCCCCCTCCGTTGAGGGGAGCGTTCCCGGAATTTTGACAGGCGGCCCGGTCCTGGCAGACTGGTCTGTCGGCCCCGGTTCACGCAGTGCGCAATTCGGCTCCTGCGACCCGGCGCCCTCCCGAAACTAGGAGACACCTTGAAGCGCGATGTTCACCCCGAGTACGTCGAGACCCAGGTCAGCTGCACCTGTGGCGCGTCGTTCACCACCCGCAGCACCCTGACCGAGGGCACCATCCGTGCCGAGGTCTGCTCCGAGTGCCACCCGTTCTACACGGGCAAGCAGAAGATCCTCGACACCGGTGGCCGCGTGGCCCGCTTCGAGGCCCGCTTCGGCAAGGGTGCGGCCAAGAAGTAGCGCGACCCAGGCGCCGGTCACCGGCCGCCCCCTGACCACGCGGGGGCGGCCGGACCGGCGCCTTTGTCGTCGTGTCGCCAGCCCAGCCCATTTTTGACTTTCACCACAGGAGCACCCGATGTTCGAAGCGGTCGAGGATCTGGTCGGCGAACACGCCGACCTCGAGAAGAAGCTCGCCGACCCTTCGGTCCACTCCGATCAGGCCAACGCCCGCAAGCTGAACAAGCGCTACGCGGAGCTGACCCCGATCGTCGCGACCTTCCGTGCGTGGAAGCAGTCGGCCGAGGACATCGAGACGGCCAAGGAGCTGGCGGCCGACGACCCCGACTTCGCCGCCGAGGTCAAGGAGATGAGCGCCCAGCGCGAAGAGCTCACCGAGAAGCTCCGCCTGCTGCTCGTCCCGCGCGACCCCAGCGACGACAAGGACGTGCTCCTGGAGATCAAGGCGGGCGCCGGCGGCGACGAGTCCGCCCTGTTCGCCGGTGACCTGCTGCGCATGTACCTGCGCTACGCCGAGCGCGTGGGCTGGAAGACCGAGATCATCGACTCCACCGAGTCCGAGCTCGGCGGCTACAAGGACGTCCAGGTCTCCGTCCGCACCAAGGGCGGCAACGGCGCCACCGAGCCCGGCCAGGGCGTGTGGGCCCGCCTGAAGTACGAGGGCGGCGTGCACCGCGTCCAGCGCGTGCCGGCCACCGAGTCCCAGGGCCGCATCCACACCTCCGCCGCCGGCGTGCTCGTGACCCCGGAGGCCGAGGAGGTCGAGGTCGAGATCAACATGAACGACCTCCGCATCGACGTGTACCGCTCCTCGGGCCCCGGCGGCCAGTCCGTCAACACCACCGACTCGGCCGTGCGCATCACGCACCTGCCGACCGGTGTGGTCGCCTCCTGCCAGAACGAGAAGAGCCAGCTCCAGAACAAGGAGCAGGCCATGCGCATCCTGCGCTCGCGCCTGCTGGCCGCCGCCCAGGAAGCCGCCGAGCAGGAGGCCTCCGACGTGCGCCGCAGCCAGGTGCGCTCCGTGGACCGCTCCGAGAAGATCCGTACGTACAACTACCCGGAAAACCGGATCTCGGACCACCGGACCGGTTTCAAGGCGTACAACTTGGACCAGGTGCTCGACGGCGACCTCGACGCGGTCATCCAGGCCTGCGTCGACACCGACTCCGCGGCGAAGCTCGCGGCCGCGCACTGACCCTCGCATTCCCCCCGTACGACAGCAGCCCGGAGGACCAGCGTGAACTTGCTGCTTGCCGAGGTGGCCCAGGCCACCCAGCGGCTGGCCGCCGCCGGCGTGCCCTCACCGCGTTTCGACGCGGAGGAGCTCGCGGCCTTCGTGCACGGCGTCAAGCGGGGGGAACTGCACCACGTCAAGGACGCGGACTTCGACGCCCGCTACTGGGAGGCCGTCGCCCGCCGCGAGGCGCGCGAGCCGCTCCAGCACATCACCGGCCGGGCCTTCTTCCGGTACCTGGAGCTCCAGGTCGGCCCCGGGGTGTTCGTGCCCCGGCCCGAGACCGAGTCGGTCGTGGACTGGGCCATACACGCCGTCCGGGCCATGGACGTGGTCGAGCCGCTGATCGTGGACCTGTGCACCGGGTCCGGCGCCATCGCCCTGGCCATGGCGCAGGAGGTGCCGCGCTCGCGCGTGCACGCCGTGGAGCTGTCCGAGGACGCGCTGCGGTGGACCCGTAAGAACGCCGAGGGCTCCCGGGTCACCGTCCACCAGGGCGACGCGCTCAGCGCGCTGCCCGAGCTGGACGGACAGGTCGACCTGGTCATCTCCAACCCGCCCTACATCCCGCTCACCGAGTGGGAGTACGTGGCCCCCGAGGCCCGCGACCACGACCCCGAGATGGCGCTGTTCTCCGGGGAGGACGGCCTCGACACCATTCGCGGCATCGAGCGCACCGCCCACCGGCTGCTGCGGCCCGGCGGCATCGTCGTCATCGAGCACGCCGACACCCAGGGCGGCCAGGTGCCGTGGATCTTCGCCGACGAACGGGGCTGGGCCGACGCGGCCGACCACCCCGACCTGAACAACCGTCCGCGCTTCGCGACCGCCCGCAAGGCCATGCCGTGAGCCGCGCGAGCGCCCCCACCGCCACCACCCCGCTGCACGAGGAGATCCGCTGATGGCCCGGCGATACGACTGCAACGACGCGACGGACCGTAAGACGGGTCTGCGCGAAGCGGCATCCGCCGTACGCCGCGGAGAGCTCGTCGTGCTGCCCACCGACACCCTGTACGGGATCGGCGCGGACGCCTTCAGCCCGGAGGCCGTGGGCGACCTGCTCGCCGCCAAGGGGCGCGGCCGCAACATGCCCACCCCCGTCCTCATCGGCTCCCCGAACACCCTGCACGGCCTGGTCACGGACTTCTCGGAGCAGGCGTGGGAGCTCGTCGACGCCTTCTGGCCGGGCGGCCTCACGCTCGTCGCCAAGCACCAGCCGTCGCTGGCGTGGGACCTGGGGGAGACCCGGGGGACGGTCGCCGTACGGATGCCCCTGCACCCGGTCGCGATCGAGCTGCTGACCGAGGTCGGCCCGATGGCCGTCTCCTCCGCGAACCTGTCGGGGCATCCGGCGCCGGCGGACTGCGACGCGGCGCGCGAGATGCTGGGCGACTCCGTCTCCGTGTACCTGGACGGCGGTCCGACGCCGAGCACCGAGCCGTCGTCGATCGTCGACGTCACCGGGAAGGTTCCCGTCCTGCTGCGCGCGGGGGCCCTGACCGCCGAACAGCTGCGGGAGGTCGTACCCGACCTCGAGGTGGCTCCGTGAGCCCTGAGGGGCGTGGCATAGCGAGTCAGTCGTTCCGCATACTCCACGTCAGCACCGGCAATGTGTGCCGCTCGCCCATCACCGAGCGGCTGACGCGGCACGCGCTGTCCGACCGCCTGGGCGCCCTGGGCCTCCCGGCCGCGGAACTGATCGTGGAGAGCGCGGGCACCTGGGGCCACGAGGGCGCTCCGATGGAGGCCAACGCGGCAGCCGTCCTCGCCGACTTCGGGGCGGACGCGTCCGGTTTCACCGGGCGGGAGCTGCTGGACGAGCACGTCATACGCGCGGACCTGGTGCTCACCGCCACGCGGGACCACCGGGCGCAGGTCATCTCCATGGGGCACTCGGCGGGGCTGCGCACCTTCACGCTGAAGGAGTTCACCCGGCTCGTACGGGCCATAGACCCGGCCACGCTGCCGCCGCTGGACGACGGCATGGCGGAGCGGGCGCGGGCGCTGGTCCGGGCCGCGGCGGCGCTGCGGGGATGGCTGCTGGCGCCGTCCGCCGACGCCGACGAGGTGTACGACCCGTACGGCGCGCCGATCACCTTCTTCCGGTCGGTCGGCGACGAGATCAACCAGGCGCTCGACCCGGTGGTCACGGCCCTGACGGGCGTCACCGCCCCCCGCTGACCCCTCTTCGACGCCCCCGCGCACCGCGCGGTGCGGGCGCGCTCCCGGGCTCCGGGGCCGGGTACCGGGCGTGTCGGGCGGCCGCGGCCTACAGTGGCTGTACCGGTACACCCACTGCGCGGGAGTCGTGCCATGACTGTCACCACCGAGCGGGCGGCGGAGCTGCTGCGGCAGCAGGACCCGCGGATGGCCGACATCCTCGAAGGGGAGCGGCAGCGGCAGGCGGCCACCTTGCAGATGAGCGCCGCCGAGAACTTCAGCTCGCCCGCCGTACGCGCGGCCCTGGGCTCCGTACTCTCCAACAAGTACGCCGAGGGGTACCCCGGCGCCCGCTACCACGGCGGGTGCGAGTACGCGGACCTCGCCGAGCGGACCGCCGTGGAGCGGGCCAAGGCGCTCTTCGGCGTCGAGCACGCCAACGTGCAGCCCCATTCCGGTTCCTCCGCCGTCCTGGCCGCCTACGCGGCCCTGCTGCGGCCCGGGGACACCGTCCTGGCCATGGGACTGACGCACGGCGGACACCTCACCCACGGCTCACCGGCCAACTTCTCCGGCCGCTGGTTCGACTTCGTCGGCTACGGGGTCGACGCCGAGAGCGGGCTCGTCGACTACGAGCAGGTGCAGCAGCTCGCCCGTACGCACCGCCCCAAGGCCATCGTGTGCGGGTCGATCTCCTACCCGCGCCACCTGGAGTACTCGGCGTTCCGCGAGATCGCCGACGAGGTCGGGGCCTGCCTCATCGCGGACGCCGCGCATCCGATCGGCCTCGTCGCGGGCGGGGCGGCGCCCAGCCCGGTGCCCTACGCGGACGTGGTCTGCGCGACCACGCACAAGGTGCTGCGCGGCCCGCGCGGCGGCATGCTGCTGTGCGGCGCCGAGTTCGCGGAGCGGGTCGACCGGGCGGTGTTCCCCTTCACCCAGGGCGGCGCCCAGATGCACACCATCGCCGCGAAGGCGGTGGCCTTCGGGGAGGCGGCCGGCCCGGACTTCGCCCGGTACGCCCACCGGGTCGTCGCCAACGCCCGCGCCCTGGCCGCGGCCCTGGAGCAGCGCGGGTTCGCCGTGACGACCGGCGGCACCGACACCCACCTCATCAGCGCCGACCCCGCCCCGCTGGGCGTCGACGGCCCGACGGCGCGCGGCCGGCTCGCCGCCGCGGGCATCGTCCTCGACACCTGCGCGCTGCCGTACGGGGACCAGCGCGGGATCCGCCTGGGCACCGCGGCGGTGACCACGCAGGGGATGGGGGAGCGGGAGATGGCCGTGATCGCGGACCTGTTCGCCGCCGCGCTGCGCGGGGAGGCGGCGGGAACGCGTACGGACGTGGCCGACCTGACCAGTGGATTTCCCCCGTACGGGGCGTAACCGGGACGAGCATGGCGTAGTGCAACCGGAACGGGGCCTCCGTGCGTCCTCGTCCACGGTGACATCGCGGCTAATGTGTGGGGCTGAGATGGCCGGCGATACATCTGGGGCAGCCCGTGCGTGAATATCTGCTGACGCTTTGCGTCACGGTCGCGGTGACCTACCTGCTGACCGGGCCCGTGCGGAAGTTCGCGATCGCGGCCGGCGCGATGCCGGAGATCCGTGCGCGCGACGTGCACCGCGAGCCGACTCCGCGGCTCGGCGGCATCGCGATGTTCGGCGGCATGTGCGCGGGGCTGCTGATCGCCGACCACCTGCAGAACCTCAACGGCGTCTTCGAGCGGTCGAACGAGCCGCGCGCCCTGCTGTCGGGGGCGGCCCTGATCTGGCTGGTCGGCGTCCTCGACGACAAGTTCGAGCTCGACGCACTGATCAAGCTGGGCGCCCAGATGATCGCCGCGGGCGTGATGGTGATGCAGGGTCTGACCATCCTGTGGATTCCGGTTCCCGGCATCGGGACGGTTGCGCTCACCCAGTGGCAGGGCACGCTGCTCACCGTCGCACTCGTGGTGATCACCATCAACGCGGTGAACTTCGTCGACGGCCTCGACGGCCTGGCGGCGGGCATGGTCTGCATCGCCACCGGCGCGTTCTTCCTCTACGCCTACCGGATCTGGTTCGGCTACGGCATCGAGCCGGCGGCCCCGGCCACCCTCTTCGCGGCGATCCTGATGGGCATGTGCCTGGGCTTCCTGCCGCACAACATGCACCCCGCCCGGATCTTCATGGGGGATTCCGGCTCCATGCTGATCGGCCTGGTGCTCGCGGCGTCGGCCATCTCGATCACGGGTCAGGTCGATCCCGACACGATGGCCCTTTTCGTCGGCGGCGAGCGCAACGCGACCCACGCGATGCTGCCGGTCTTCATTCCGCTGCTGCTGCCGTTGACCATCATCGCCATTCCCATGGCCGACCTGGTCCTGGCGATCGTGCGGCGCACCTGGAACGGCCAGTCGCCCTTCGCCGCGGACCGCGGCCACCTGCACCACCGGCTCCTGGAACTCGGGCATTCCCACAGTCGCGCCGTACTCATCATGTATTTCTGGTCAGGCCTGATCGCATTCGGCACGGTGGCCTATTCGGTGCATTCGGCCTCGATGTGGATCGTGCTCGCCATCGCCGCGCTGAGCGCGCTGGGCCTCGTCCTGCTCCTCGTACCCCGCTTCACCCCGCGGGCGCCGCGCTGGGCCGAGGGACTGGTCCCGCCGCGCTACCGGCACGCCGAGCGGGCGGCCGAGGCGGCCGTGCGGGAGGACGCCGGTACGGAGCCGGAGCCGGCGCGGCCCGTGGCCGCCGGGGTGTCCGGCGTCAACGGCGCGACCGCGGTAGGCCCCCGTTCGCGCCTCCCCGACCGGCGTAAGGCCGGATCGTCCCGCTGACGGCCCGAGCGCAATTCCGACATCAGCGCCCTTTACCAGACAATGGGAGGGCTTGTCCTGCACACACGGGCGCGTTAGCCCTCATGTGTGACAGTCAGCACACCGGACAGGTAAAGCTCTCATCAAATAGTTTGTGATACCGTTCACTAAACCCGGCGACAGAGCCGAAGGACCGTAGTGCGACGGTCCATTGGCCCGAGGCTCTCTCTCGGACCGGGCTTACGCTCGTCCCCGTACGAGTTCCCGTACGAGTCCGTGCCCCCACCACCACGCGGAGCAAACCGCCATGCGGTCAGATGACGTCCGATCCCTGCTGCAAACCGCCGTACCCACCGCTGTTGCCGGCGCCGTCGCGGCCGTCGTCAGCGGTCTGGTCGTCGGTGGCAAGGGTGCCGTCGGATCCGTCGTCGCCACCGCGGTCGTGATCCTGTTCATGGGCCTCGGATTCATCGCCCTGCAGCGCACGGCGAAATCCCTGCCGCATCTGTTCCAGGCCATGGGCCTCATGCTCTACGCCGCGCAGATCCTGCTGCTCTTCGTCTTTCTCGCCGTGTTCAAGAACACGACGCTGTTCCACCCCCGGGCGTTCGCCATCACGCTCATCGTCGCCACCCTGGTGTGGATCGGCGCACAGACGCGTGCTCACATGAAGGCGAAGATCCTCTACGTCGAGCCGGACTCGACCAAGGGTCGAAAGCCCGAAAACCCGGGGCCGAAGTCGTGAGGGGTAGGGCCGGGATAAGTGTGCGTTCGAGATGCTGCTATCGTCCGGTTCAAACTGCGGCACTGCGGGCGCGGGCATCTGAGCTGACGCCTGTTCCATCGCGAGGCTCGATGCCTGACTGCCGCCCCCACATCCGTTACACCAGTCCAGTGCCGAACCGCGGCTTCGCGCCGCGCCGACACAACGAGGTTGCCGTACCTATGCGCCACGCTGAAGGAGCCCGCGGTGAGTGCTGACCCGACGCAGGTCCTCGCCTTCGAGACCGACTGTCACATCTTCAGCGGATGTGGCTTCCCCGGCCCGGGCCTGCACTCGTTCCTCTTCGAGCCGCTGTGGGGCGAAGCCGGCAGCAATGCCTACTTCAACAAGCCGATGCTGCTGGCCCTCCTGGGCTCGATCATCATCGTGGCCTTCTTCTGGGCCGCCTTCGGCAAGGCGAAGATCGTCCCCGGCAAGCTCCAGATGGTGGGCGAGGCCGGCTACGACTTCGTGCGCCGCGGCATCGTCTACGAGACGCTGGGCAAGAAGGAGGGCGAGAAGTACGTCCCCTTCATGGTCTCGCTGTTCTTCTTCGTCTGGATCCTGAACGTCTGGTCGATCGTCCCGGTGGCGCAGTTCCCCGTGACCTCGATCATCGCGTACCCGGCCGTGCTGGCCATCATGGTCTACCTGGTCTGGATGTCGGTCACCTTCAAGCGCCACGGCTTCGTCGGCGGCCTGAAGAACCTCACGGGCTACGACAAGAGCCTCGGCGGTGTCCTGCCGCTCATCATGGTCATCGAGTTCTTCTCGAACGTCCTGGTGCGCCCGTTCACCCACGCGGTCCGACTCTTCGCGAACATGTTCGCCGGTCACACCCTGCTGCTGCTCTTCACGATCGCCAGCTGGTACCTGCTGAACGGCATCGGCATCGCCTACGCCGGTGTGTCGTTCGTGATGGTGATCGTGATGACCGCCTTCGAGCTCTTCATCCAGGCTGTCCAGGCGTACGTCTTCGTCCTCCTGGCCTGCAGCTTCATCCAGGGCGCGCTCGCCGAGCACCACTGAGCCAGGCCCGCTCCGCTCAGCCCCCCGTATTCGTCCGGTGGCCAACCCCCACCGGTCCGTGAAAGAGAAGGAAGAACTGGCATGTCCCAGACCCTTGCCGCCGTCACCGGCTCCCTCAGCTCCGTTGGTTACGGTCTCGCGGCCATCGGCCCCGGCGTCGGCGTCGGCATCATCTTCGGTAACGGCACCCAGGCCCTCGCCCGCCAGCCCGAGGCTGCCGGCCTGATCCGCGCCAACCAGATCCTCGGCTTCGCCTTCTGTGAGGCGCTCGCCCTGATCGGTCTGGTCATGCCGTTCGTCTACCCGAGCTCCTGATCCTCGGTCTCGACGAACAGCCCACTAGACGAAAGGCACTGATGTGAACCTCATGGTTCTCGCGGCTGAGATGGAAAACCCTCTCATCCCGCCGATCCCCGAGCTCGTCATCGGTCTGATCGCCTTCGTCATCGTCTTCGGCTTCCTCGCGAAGAAGCTCCTCCCGAACATCAACAAGGTTCTGGACGAGCGCCGCGAGCAGATCGAGGGCGGTATCGAGAAGGCCGAAGCCGCTCAGACCGAGGCCCAGAGCGTGCTGGAGCAGTACAAGGCCCAGCTCGCCGAGGCCCGGCACGAGGCCGCGCGCCTGCGCCAGGACGCGCTGGAGCAGGGCACTGCGCTCAAGGAAGAACTGCGCGCAGAGGGCCAGCGGCAGCGTGAGGAGATCATCGCTGCCGGTCACGCCCAGATCGCGGCAGACCGCAAGGCCGCCGCTCAGGCGCTGCGTCAGGACGTGGGCAAGCTCGCCACCGACCTGGCCGGCAAGCTCGTCGGCGAGTCCCTCGAGGACGTCGCCCGTCAGAGCCGCACGATCGACCGCTTCCTCAGCGAGCTTGAGGAGAAGGCCGAGGCGGCCCGATGAACGGAGCGAGCCGCGAGGCGCTGGCCTCCGCGCGCGAGCGTCTCGACGCGCTGACGGACAACACGTCCGTCGACGCGGCGAAGCTCGCCGGTGAGCTGGCAGCCGTCACCGCGCTGCTCGACCGTGAGGTCTCGCTGCGTCGGGTCATCACGGACCCGGCGCAGTCCGGCGAGGCCAAGGCCGAGCTGGTCGGCCGGCTGCTGTCCGGCCAGGTGGGCGGGGAGACCCTCGACCTGGTGTCCGGCATGGTGCGCTCCCGCTGGTCGCAGTCCCGCGACCTGGTGGACGCGCTGGAGGAGCTGGCGGCCACCGCCGACCTCACGGCGGCCCAGCAGGGTGACGCGCTCGACAACGTCGAGGACGAGGTGTTCCGCTTCGGCCGGATCGTCGCCTCGAGCACCGGGCTGCGTTCCGCGCTGACCGACCGGGCCGCCACCGCCACCGCCAAGAGCGAGCTGCTGCGCAGCCTGCTCGGCGGCAAGGTGAACGCCGTCACCGAGCGCCTGGTGATCCGTCTCGTCACGCACCCGCGTGGACGTAGCCTGGAGGCGGGACTCGAGTCCCTCTCCAAGCTCGCCGCCGAGCGCCGTGACCGCATGGTCGCCACCGTGACCAGCGCGGTCCCGCTCAGCGACGTGCAGAAGCAGCGTCTCGGCGCGGTGCTGGCCAAGCTGTACGGCCGCCAGATGCACCTGAACCTCGACGTGGACCCCGCGGTCCTCGGCGGGATCTCGGTGCGGGTCGGCGACGAGGTCATCGACGGCACCATCGCGGACCGCCTTGCCGAGGCGTCGCGCCGCATGGCCGGCTGACCAGCCGCCACCAACAGATACAAAGCATTCCTAGCGGCCCGGTTGGGCCGTGCAGAACTTGCAGAAGATTCCTGGGGGTCACCCCCAGACCCCTAAGAAGCTTCAGGCCCAACAAGGAGAGCAGGGAACCCAGATGGCGGAGCTCACGATCCGGCCGGAGGAGATCCGGGACGCACTGGAGACTTTTGTCCAGTCGTACCAGCCGGACGCGGCCTCGCGCGAGGAGGTCGGAACGGTCAGCGTTGCCGGCGACGGCATCGCGAAGGTGGAGGGTCTGCCCTCCGCCATGGCGAACGAGCTGCTGAAGTTCGAGGACGGCACCCTCGGTCTCGCCCTCAACCTCGAGGAGCGCGAGATCGGTGCGATCGTCCTCGGCGAGTTCAGCGGTATCGAGGAGGGTCAGCCGGTGCAGCGCACCGGTGAGGTCCTCTCCGTAGGCGTCGGCGAGGGCTACCTCGGCCGCGTTGTCGACCCGCTCGGCAACCCGATCGACGGCCTCGGCGAGATCGCGACCGAAGGCCGCCGCGCCCTCGAGCTGCAGGCCCCGGGCGTCATGGTCCGCAAGTCGGTGCACGAGCCCATGCAGACCGGCTACAAGGCCGTCGACGCGATGGTGCCGATCGGCCGCGGCCAGCGTCAGCTGATCATCGGTGACCGTCAGACCGGCAAGACCGCTCTGGCCGTCGACACGATCATCAACCAGCGCGACAACTGGCGCTCGGGCGACGTGAACAAGCAGGTCCGCTGCATCTACGTCGCCATCGGCCAGAAGGGCTCGACCATCGCGTCCGTTCGCGGCGCCCTGGAAGAGGCCGGCGCGCTCGAGTACACGACGATCGTCGCCGCCCCGGCGTCCGACCCGGCCGGCTTCAAGTACCTGGCGCCGTACACCGGTTCCGCCATCGGCCAGCACTGGATGTACGCCGGCAAGCACGTCCTGATCATCTTCGACGACCTGTCGAAGCAGGCCGACGCCTACCGCGCCGTGTCGCTGCTGCTGCGCCGCCCGCCGGGCCGCGAGGCCTACCCGGGTGACGTCTTCTACCTGCACTCCCGCCTGCTGGAGCGCTGCGCGAAGCTCTCCGACGACATGGGTGCCGGCTCGATGACCGGTCTGCCGATCGTCGAGACCAAGGCCAACGACGTCTCGGCGTTCATCCCGACCAACGTCATCTCCATCACCGACGGCCAGTGCTTCCTGGAGTCCGACCTGTTCAACGCGGGCCAGCGCCCGGCGCTGAACGTCGGTATCTCGGTCTCCCGCGTCGGTGGCTCCGCCCAGCACAAGGCCATGAAGCAGGTTTCCGGCCGTCTGCGCGTGGACCTCGCCCAGTACCGCGAGCTGGAGGCGTTCGCCGCCTTCGGTTCCGACCTGGACGCCGCGTCGAAGGCTTCGCTGGAGCGCGGCAAGCGCATGGTCGAGCTGCTCAAGCAGGGCCAGTACCAGCCGATGCCCGTCGAGGAGCAGGTCGTCTCCGTCTGGGCCGGCACCACCGGCAAGATGGACGACGTCCCGGTCGAGGACATCCGCCGCTTCGAGTCGGAGCTGCTGGAGCACCTGCGCCGCGAGCGCAAGGACCTCCTGACCTCCATCGCCGACGGCGGCAAGATGTCGGACGACACGCTGGGCTCGATCGCCGACGCGATCGCCGCCTTCAAGCGCCAGTTCGAGACCTCGGACGGAAAGCTCCTGGGCGAGGACGTTCCGGCCGTCAACGTCTCCAAGTGACGACGGAAGGGACCTGACTCATGGGAGCGCAGCTCCGGGTCTACAAGCGTCGCATCCGTGCCATCACGGCGACCAAGAAGATCACCAAGGCGATGGAGATGATCGCCGCCTCGCGCATCGTCAAGGCGCAGCGCAAGGTGGCGGCGTCGATGCCGTACGCGACCGAGCTCACCCGTGCGGTGACCGCGGTGGCGACCGGTTCGAACACCAAGCACGCCCTGACCACCGAGGTCGAGGCGCCGACCCGCGCCGCGATCGTGCTCATCACGAGCGACCGCGGTCTGGCCGGCGGCTACTCCTCGAACGCCATCAAGCAGGCCGACCGGCTCACCGAGCGGCTGCGCGCTGAGGGCAAGGAGGTCGACAGCTACATCGTCGGCCGCAAGGGTGTCGCCTACTACGGCTTCCGTGAGCGCAAGGTCACGGACTCGTGGACCGGCTTCACCGACAGCCCGGCCTACGCCGACGCCAAGCGCGTCGCGGCGCCGCTGATCGAGGCCATCCAGCTGGACACGGCCGAGGGCGGCGTCGACGAGCTGCACATCGTCTACACGGAATTCGTGTCGATGATGACGCAGAACGCGGTCGACGGCCGGATGCTGCCGCTCAGCCTCGACCAGGCTGCGGAGGAGGACGGTGCGAAGGGCGAGATCCTTCCGCTGTTCGAGTTCGAGCCGTCGGCTGAGGACGTCCTCGACGCCCTTCTGCCGCGCTACGTCGAGAGCCGGATCTACAACGCGCTGCTGCAGTCGGCCGCTTCCGAGCACGCCGCCCGCCGCCGCGCGATGAAGTCGGCCACCGACAACGCCGGGGACCTCATCAAGAGCCTCTCCCGGCTTGCCAACGCGGCCCGCCAGGCCGAAATCACCCAGGAAATCAGCGAGATCGTCGGTGGCGCCAGCGCCATGGCCGACGCGACCGCGGGGAGTGACAAGTAATGACGACCTCTGTTGAGACGGCCGCCGCCACGGGCCGCGTCGCCCGGGTCATCGGCCCGGTCGTCGACGTGGAGTTCCCCGTCGACGCGATGCCCGACATCTACAACGCGCTGAAGGTCCAGGTCGCCGACCCGGCCGAGGACGGCGCGCTCAAGACGCTGACCCTGGAAGTCGCCCAGCACCTGGGTGACGGCATGGTCCGCACCATCTCGATGCAGCCCACCGACGGCCTGGTCCGCCAGGCCCCGGTGACCGACACGGGCGAGGGCATCACCGTCCCCGTCGGCGACTTCACCAAGGGCAAGGTGTTCAACACCCTGGGTGAGGTGCTCAACTACCCCGAGGCCAACGCCGAGGTGACCGAGCGCTGGCCGATCCACCGCAAGGCCCCGAGCTTCGACGAGCTCGAGTCGAAGACCGAGATGTTCGAGACCGGCGTCAAGGTCATCGACCTCCTCACCCCGTACGTCAAGGGTGGAAAGATCGGTCTGTTCGGTGGTGCCGGTGTCGGCAAGACCGTTCTGATCCAGGAAATGATCTACCGCGTCGCCAACAACCACGACGGTGTGTCGGTGTTCGCGGGTGTCGGTGAGCGTACCCGTGAGGGCAACGACCTCATCGAGGAGATGGGCGACTCCGGCGTCATCGACAAGACGGCGCTCGTCTTCGGCCAGATGGACGAGCCCCCGGGCACCCGTCTGCGCGTCGCCCTGGCCGGTCTGACCATGGCGGAGTACTTCCGCGATGTGCAGAAGCAGGACGTGCTCTTCTTCATCGACAACATCTTCCGGTACACCCAGGCCGGTTCCGAGGTGTCGACCCTGCTCGGCCGCATGCCCTCCGCGGTGGGCTACCAGCCGAACCTGGCCGACGAGATGGGTCTCCTCCAGGAGCGCATCACCTCGACCCGCGGTCACTCGATCACCTCGATGCAGGCGATCTACGTCCCCGCGGACGACCTGACCGACCCGGCGCCGGCGACCACCTTCGCCCACCTCGACGCGACGACGGTTCTCTCCCGTCCGATCTCCGAGAAGGGCATCTACCCGGCCGTCGACCCGCTGGACTCCACGTCCCGCATCCTGGACCCCCGCTACATCGCGGCGGACCACTACGCGGCCGCGATGCGCGTCAAGGGGATCCTGCAGAAGTACAAGGACCTCCAGGACATCATCGCGATCCTCGGTATCGACGAGCTGGGCGAGGAGGACAAGCTCGTCGTCCACCGTGCCCGTCGCGTCGAGCGCTTCCTGTCGCAGAACACCCACGTGGCGAAGCAGTTCACCGGTGTGGACGGTTCGGACGTTCCGCTCGACGAGTCGATCACCGCGTTCAACGCGATCTGCGACGGTGACTACGACCACTTCCCCGAGCAGGCGTTCTTCATGTGCGGTGGCATCGAGGACCTGAAGGCCAACGCCAAGGAGCTGGGCGTCTCCTGATCCGGAGCGCTCCGCGAGGAGCGCTCCCGGTTCGTCGTTTTAGACGGAGAGGGGCGGGTGCGTCCCGTCCCTCTCCGTACGCCCATTAGAATTTGACCCAACACCCGGCTGACCCGCCGGGTGGTGACCCGAGGAGCCACCTTGGCTGCTGAGCTGCACGTCGAGCTGGTCGCGGCGGACCGCAATGTATGGTCCGGCGAGGCCACCCTGGTCGTCGCCCGCACCACGTCCGGCGACATCGGCGTCATGCCCGGTCACCAGCCGCTTCTCGGTGTGCTGGAATCGGGCCCGGTGACCATCCGTACCAGCGAGGGCGGCACTGTCGTCGCCGCGGTGCACGGCGGATTCATCTCGTTCGCGGACAACAAGCTGTCCCTGCTGGCCGAGATCGCCGAGCTCGCGGACGAGATCGACGTCCAGCGGGCGGAGCGGGCACTGGAGCGCGCGAAGTCGGAGGCCGACGCGGCCGCCGAACGTCGCGCCGATGTCCGGCTGCGCGCGGTGGCGGGGCACTGAGCCCCGTACCGAATAGTTTGATACCTCAGCCGCGGTCGGGTCCGGAATTTTCCGGACCGGGTCGCGGCTGAGGCGATGTAGGTCCGCCCTCGGACCCGTCCGGGGATGGGCACGGTCGTGTGCGGTACTTCGATGAGCGAGGAGGTCGGTGAAGATGCTCCTCGCTCTGCTTGTGAGCGGCCTGGTCGTAGCCTTGGTGGTGATCGGCCTTTTCGTGTTCGGGCTGCGCCGCAGACTCATCCAGCGGTCCGGCGGGACCTTCGACTGCAGCCTGCGCTGGGGCGTGGCCGAGGAGCCCGACGTCTCCGGCAAGGGCTGGGTGTACGGGGTCGCCCGCTACAGCGGTGACCGGATCGAGTGGTTCCGGGTGTTCTCGTACTCCCCGCGGCCGCGCCGGCTGCTGGAGCGCTCCTCCATCGAGGTCCTCGCGCGCCGCGCGCCCGAGGGTGAGGAGGAGCTGGCCCTGCTGTCCGACGCCGTCGTGCTCGGCTGTTCCCACCGGGGGACCCGCCTGGAGCTGGCGATGAGCGAGGACGCGCTGACCGGGTTCCTGGCGTGGCTGGAGGCCGCGCCGCCCGGCCAACGGGTGAATGTCGCCTGAGATTCCTTACCCCGTTGGATGGGGGTCCCCCCGGACGAAGTCTGGGGGAGGGTGAATGTCGCCTGAAATTCCTCACCCCGTTGGACGGGCGTCCCCCCCGGACGAAGTCCGGGGGGGGCGAACGTGGCCTGACCCCGGGCGTCGCGCACGGGAGAAGCCGGGGAGGCGGGGGACGGACCCGCCTCCCCGGCTTCCGTGTTCACCGGGAGGTCTGTGACCGGTCGCGCGCGGTCACCGCAGCCCGGTGTGGATGGCGTCGGCCAGTTCGCCGTTCGCGGTGTCGCCGCTGAACTCCCAGAAGAAGGCGCCCCTGAGGCCCTGGTTCTTCAGCCAGGTCATCTTGCCGGCGATGGTGGCGGGGGTGTCGTAGCTCCACCAGTTGCTGCCGCACCTGGCGTAGGCCGTGCCGGCGACGGTGCCGGTGGCCGGGCAGCTGCTCTTGAGCACCTTGTAGTCCTCGATGCCCTGCTCGTAGGCGCCGGGGGCCGGTCCGGTGGCGGTGCCGCCGGGTGCGTCCTGGGTGACGCCGGTCCAGCCGCGGCCGTAGAAGCCGATGCCGAGGTTGAGCTTGGATCCGGGGATGCCCTTGCCCTTGAGCTTGGTGATGGCGGCCTCGGAGTTGAAGCCGGCGATCGGGATGCCGGCGTAGGAGGTCAGCGGGGAGTGCGGGGCGGTCGGGCCCTTGGCGTCCCACGCGCCGAAGAAGTCGTACGTCATGACGTTGTAGAAGTCGACGTACGGGGCGGCGCCCGCGTAGTCGGCGAGGTCGAGCTTGCCGCCGTTGGAGCCGTCGGCCGAGATCGCCGCGGTGACCAGGGCGGACCCGCCGAACTTGGCGCGCAGGGCCGACATCAGGTTCTTGAAGGCGGCGGCCCCGCTGGTGTCGCAGGACAGCCCGCAGGCGTTCGGGTACTCCCAGTCGATGTCGATGCCGTCGAAGACGTCCGCCCAGCGCGGGTCCTCGACCAGGTCGTGGCAGGACTGGGCGAAGGCGGCGGGGTTGGCCGCGGCCTGGCCGAAGCCGCCGGACCAGGTCCAGCCGCCGAAGGAGTAGAGGATCTTGATGTGGGGGTACTTGGCCTTCAGCTTGCGCAGCTGGTTGAAGTTGCCGCGCAGGGGCTGGTCCCAGGTGTCGGCGACCCCGTCGACGCTCTGGTCGGCGGTGTAGGCCTTGTCGTAGTCGGCGTAGGCGTCGCCGATGGTGCACTTGCCGTTCTGCACGTTGCCGAAGGCGTAGTTGATGTGGGTGATCTTGGCCGCGGAGCCGGAGGTCACCAGGTTCTTCACGTGGTAGTTGCGCTGGTAGACGCCCCAGTCGGTGAAGTAGCCGAGCTTGACCTTGGAGCCCGGGCCCGGGTCCGGGGGCTCGGTGGTGCCGCCCGGGGTGGTCACCGACAGCTCGCCGGAGGAAGGGCCGGTCTGGTCGGCGGTGTCGCGGGCGGTGACCGCGTAGGTGTACGCGGTGCCCTTGGTCAGGCCGCTGTCGGCGAAGGTCGTGCCGGTGACGGTGGTGAGCCTGCTGCCGTTGCGGTAGACGTCGTAGTTCTTGACGCCCTTGTCGTCGGTGGCCGCCGCCCAGGACAGGGTCAGCGCGTTCTCGGTGACGCCGGTCGCGGTGGGGGTGCCGGGGGCCGAGGGCGGGTTGTCGGCGGGGGTGGTGCCGCCCTCGCAGGATCCGCCGTTGACCTTGCAGCCGGCCGGGGCGCCGGAGCCGGTTCCGTTGAAGCCGAAGCTGACGGTGGCGCCGGGGGAGAGGGTGCCGTTCCAGCCGACGTTCTTGGCCGTCCAGTGGTTGCCCGAGCTGGTGACGGTGGCGTCCCAGGCCGAGGTGACCCGGGTGCCGGCCGGGTAGTCCCACTCCACGGTCCAGCTGCTGAGGGTGGTGGTGCCGGTGTTCTTCACCGTCCACTTGCCCTCGAAGCCGGAACCCCAGTCGGAGACCTTGGTGAAGGTCGCGGTCGCCGAGGCGGCGGCCTGCGCCGGGCCGGCCAGGCCGACGAGGCCGGCGACGGGCAGGGCGAGGGCCGCCACGGTGGCGGCCAGCCTTCGGAACAGACGGTTGCGTCGTGGGGGTGCTGTGCTCAAGGGTGCTCCTCCGTAGGTCCGTGCCGGTCGTGGGGCCGACCTGGCACATGGGGGTGGGACCTGCGCCGCCCGTGAGCACGCCTCGCGCGATCTTTTGTCATGGCACGCTCACCACAGTGATGCCGTGAGACTAGAAAGGTCTGGACCAAGCGTCAAGAGGTCCAGACCTCACCTCCGCCGCCCGACCGGATCCCCAACTCCTGGGCCAGCACGGCCGCTTGCACCCGGCTGCGCAGCTCCAGCTTCCCCAGCAACCTGCTGACGTGGGTCTTCGCCGTGGCCTCCGCCATCTCCAGCCGTACGGCGATCTCCGCGTTCGACAGCCCCTCGCCCAGTGCCCCCAGCACCTCCCGCTCGCGCCGCGTCAGCGACTCCACCGCCGCGGCCGCCTCCGGCCGCACCGGGGCGGCGCGCACGGCCTTCGGAGCCGCGAACTCGGCGATCAGACGGCGGGTCACCGCCGGGGCGATCAACCCCTCCCCGCGCCCCACCGTCCGCACCGCCGCGATCAGCTCCGAGGCCTCCGCGTCCTTCAGCAGGAACCCCGCTGCCCCCGCCCGCAGCGCCCCGAAGACGTACTCGTCGAGGTCGAAGGTGGTCAGCACCAGCACGTCGGCGAGCCCCCGCTCCACCACCTGGCGGGTCGCCGACACCCCGTCCAGGCGTGGCATCTGCACGTCCATGAGGACGAGATCCGGCCGCAGCTCCTCCGCGAGCCGTACCGCCTCCTCGCCGTCGGCGGCCTCGCCCACCACCTCGATGTCACCCGCACTGCGCAGGATCAGAACCAGGCCGGCCCGCACCGCCCGCTGGTCCTCCGCCACGACGACCCTGAAGGTCACGACCGCACCGCCCTCTCCTCGGCGGGCAGAGCCGCCCGCACCTGCCACACCGCGCCCGACGCGCCCGCCGCGAACGTCCCGCCCAGCAGCTCCGTGCGCTCCCGCATGCCGATCAGCCCCGCCCCGGAACCCGGGGCGCGCGGGCCCGGCCGCTCCCCGTACGGGGAGTCCACCGCCACCCGCAGCTGCCCGCCGCCGTGCCCCACCCGGACCCGGACCGTGCCCGGGGCCGCGTGCTTGAGGGCGTTGGTCAGCGACTCCTGCACGATCCGGTACGCCGCCAGCTCCACCGGCGCCGGCAGCGGCGGCCCCGGAGCCCTCTCGTCCGCCAGGACGAAGTCCAGCCCGCTCGCCGAACCATTGGCGCGGGCCTGCCCCAGCAGGGCGTCCAGGCCGTCCAGGGAGGGCACCGCGACGGCTTCCTGCTCCGCCCCGGCAGCGCGCAGCAGCCCGATCAGCCGCCGCATCTCCGCCAGCCCCTGCACGCTGTTCTCCCGGATCACCCCGAGCGCCTCGCGGCTGGTGGCGGGCGCGTCGATGGACAGCGCGGCGGTGGAGTGGATGGCGATCGCCGACAGGTGGTTGGCCACCATGTCGTGCAGCTCCCGCGCCATCCGGGCGCGCTCGGCGGCCACCGCCTGCGTACGGTCCATCTCGGCCAGCAGCGCCGTCTGCTCGGCGCGCAGCCGGGCGGCCTCGGCGGCCTCCCGGTGGTTGCGCAGGGTGGCGCCGGTCAGGGCCGGGCCGAAGCTCACGATGCCGGTGATCACGCCGATGAGCAGGGCCTGCGGGGTGCGCAGCCACACCAGGGACCCGATGGTGACGGCCACGGTGATCAGACCGGTGCTGACCGGCAGCCGCCGGGCCATCGCGGGCTTGCCGTAGACCACGGCCGCGTACATCAGGTCGGTGAAGATGATGACGGAGGCGATGCTGCCCAGGGTGAACTGGTCCGCGACCACGGCGGCGGTGCCGACGGACAGGGTGACGTTCGGCATGGAGCGGCGCAGCAGCTCCAGGGAGCCGAGCACCAGCAGCGGGACCAGCACCGCCCAGTCGGGCAGCACGTGCCGGCCGGGCGTGCTGTGCACGCCGAGCGCCCACAGCAGCAGGCCGGCGAGCACGCTGGTCACGGCGAGCAGGACGTCGTCGCGGTGCGGGCGGGGGATCTTCGGGAGCACGCCCCCATCCAACACGCTCGGCGGCGGCGCGGCGTCGCCACGGGGGCGGACACGGCGCTACATCGAAGGATGCAGCCCGCTCTCGTCACCGCAGACGACGCGGCGGGGCGCCGCGGCCGGAAGGCTGGAGGCAATCCGCGCGAGGAAAGGGGGAGGGGTCATGCTCGTCGGGCTGATCATCACCTGCGAGGTCGGCTTCTGGGTTCTGCTGGCGGGCGGCCTGGCGCTGCGCTACCTCGCCGGGATGCCCAGGCTGGGAGCCGCCGTGCTGCTGTGCGAGCCGCTGCTGGAGCTGGTGCTGCTGGTCGTGTCGTTCGTCGACCTGAAGAACGGCGGCGAGCCCGGCTGGAGGCACGGCCTCGCGGCGTTCTACATCGGCTACACCGCCGGCTACGGGCACTACACCGTGAAGTGGCTCGACCGGCACGCCGCCCACCGGTTCGCCGGCGGCCCGAAGCCGCCCGGAGCCGGGTACGGCAAGGCCCGCGCGGTCCACGAGTGGAAGCTGTGGGCCCGGACCCTGGCCGGCGTCCTGGTGGCGATCGGACTGCTCCAGGCCGGCATCTGGTACGTCGGCGTTGCCGCCGACACCAGCGGGCTCCAGGCGTGGCAGTCCGCCGCCCTGCGGGTGCTCGGCATCCACGCCCTGATCGCCGCGACCTACTCGATCTGGCCGCGCAAGGCCCCGGCGGGCAAGGACGCCGAACCCGCCGGCAGCGGGCGCTAGAGGGGTCCGCTAGCGCTCCCCGCCCGGCACCCAGAGCACGTCGCCGACCTCCTTGTTGGCCGTCCTGGCCAGGATGAACAGGAGGTCCGAGAGACGGTTCAGGTAGGTGGCCGTCAGCGGGTTCATCACCTCGCCGTGCACCTCCAGCGCCGCCCACGTGGAGCGCTCCGCCCGGCGGACCACCGTGCAGGCCTGGTGCAGCAGGGCCGCGCCGGGGGTGCCGCCCGGGAGGATGAAGCTGCGGAGCTTCTCCAGCCGCTCGTTGAAGACGTCGCAGTCCGCCTCCAGCCGGTCCACGTAGAACTGCTCCACACGCAGCGGCGGGTACTCGGGATCCGCGACGACCGGGGTGCACAGGTCCGCTCCGACGTCGAAGAGGTCGTTCTGCACGCGGACCAGGACCTTCACGACCTCCTCCGGCAGCGCGCCCAGCGCGATCGCCGTCCCGATGGCGGCGTTGGCCTCGTTGGCGTCCGCGTACGCGGAGATCCGCAGGTCCGTCTTCTGCGTACGGCTCATGTCGCCCAGGGCGGTCGTGCCCTTGTCGCCGGTACGGGTGTAGATGCGCGTCAGGTTCACCATGCCGCCAGCGTAGACGGGCCCGCCCCGGGAGTTCCGGGCGGAGCCGCCCGCTTCCCGGCAGTCCGCGGAGCGCCACGGGAGGCCGGCGGCGGGTGAACTGTGAGGCTGCGCACGCCTGGTGGGCCGTACCGGTGTGATGTCCGTCATCTGAGACGTGACGCGTGTTACTTCGCGGTCACTCGGCCGCTCAACGACGCTAGTCTCCGCCGGAGAGGCTACGAGGCCGGGTCGTACTGAGAACAACGAGGGGTGTGCAGTGGCTGGGAAGCTCGCCGTCATCGGCGCGGGACTGATGGGTTCCGGGATCGCTCAGGTCTCCGCTCAGGCGGGTTGGGACGTCGTCCTGCGGGACGTCACGGACGCCGCGCTGACCCGGGGCACCGACGGCATCAAGGCCTCGTACGACAAGTTCGTCTCCAAGGGCAGGATGACCGCCGAGGACGCCGAGGCGGCCCTGGCCCGGATCACCACGACCACCGACCTCGACGCGGTCGCCGACGTGGACATCGTCGTCGAGGCCGTCTTCGAGAAGCTCGAGGTCAAGCACGAGATCTTCCGCGCCCTCGACAAGATCGTGCGCGAGGACGCCGTCCTGGCCTCCAACACCTCCGCCATCCCGATCACCAAGATCGCGGCCGTGACGGAGCACCCCGAGCGCGTCGTCGGCGCCCACTTCTTCTCGCCCGTCCCGATGATGCAGCTCTGCGAGCTGGTCCGCGGTTACAAGACGAGCGACGAAACCCTCGCCACCACCCGCGCCTTCGCCGAGTCCGTCGGCAAGACCTGCATCGTCGTCAACCGCGACGTCGCCGGCTTCGTCACCACGCGCCTGATCTCCGCGCTGGTCGTGGAAGCCGCGAAGCTGTACGAATCGGGCGTGGCCACCGCCGAGGACATCGACACCGCCTGCAAGCTGGGCTTCGGCCACGCCATGGGCCCGCTGGCCACCGCCGACCTGACCGGCGTCGACATCCTGCTGCACGCCACCAGCAACATCTACACCGAGTGCCAGGACGAGAAGTTCGCGCCGCCGGAGCTGATGCGCCGCATGGTCGACGCCGGCGACATCGGCCGCAAGAGCGGCCAGGGGTTCTACAAGCACTGAGCACGACCGTTCGAATCCCCGCACCCTACGGGGTGAATTAGGTATCGGTTCGCTCACGGTCGGCAACTTCACCGCCCGCGCGGCAGTCAGTTGCAGTGAGAGTTGCCGACCACGGACCAATCGGACCACACGTACGCAGTAAAGCCGGGGAGCAGACATGCACATCAGGGGCGACCACGCCGAACTCGCTGTCGGGGGCCGCCTCGACGTGCGCAGCGCGGCGGACGCCCGTACGGTCCTGCACACCGCCCTCGACGACGGCCACGGCGACCTCGTGCTCGACCTGACCGGACTCGACTCCTGGGACGCGACGGGACTCGGCGTCATCATGGGCGCGCACCGGCGGGCCGGCCGCACCGGGCGGCGCCTGGTCCTGCGCGGGGTGCCCGACCGGATGCAGCGGCTGCTCGTCGCGACCCGGCTGCACCGCATCCTCGCGATCGAGGGCGGACTGGAAGCGGAGACCCTGCCCCGGGTGTGAGCGGGGCCGGCGAAAAGGGACTGCGGCCCCGTGCACCCTCCGCTTACATGGGCCCATGGTGTCCACCGACAGACTGCTCGCCTTCGCGGCCATGTCCTTCCTGCTGATCGTGATCCCCGGCCCCAGCGTGCTCTTCGTCGTCGGCCGGGCGCTCGCACAGGGCCGCCGGGCCGCACTGACCACCGTGGCCGGGAACACCCTCGGAGGCTACGTACTGGTCGCGGCCGTGGCCCTGGGCGTCGGGACCGTCGTCGAGCGCTCCGTCCTCGTCTTCACCACCCTGAAGCTGGCCGGCGCCGCCTACCTCGTGTACCTGGGCGTCAAGGCCCTCCGCGGCCGCGGATCCCTGCATGCCGCCGTCGCGGAGGCGGCCCCCCGGGCGCACGGCGGCCTGCGGACCCTGGGGGAGGGCTTCGTGGTCGGCGTGGCCAACCCCAAGACCCTCGTCTTCTTCGCCGCGGTGCTGCCCCAGTTCGCCGACCGGGAGCGGGGGCACGTCGTGCTCCAGATGCTCCTGCTCGGCCTGGTCTTCAACCTCATCGCCGTCGTGTCCGACAGCGCGTGGGGACTCGCCGCCGCCACCACCCGCGACTGGTTCGCCGGATCGCCGCCCAGGCTCTCCCTCGTCGGCGGGGCCGGCGGGCTCGCGATGATCGGCCTCGGTGTGACCGTGGCCGTGACCGGCCGCAAGGATTAGGGTCGGCCGGGGGATCGGCAGGAATCGTAACGGTCCGGTGGTGAAGGCACCCCTGCGGTTCCGGCCGGACCTGCCACGATCTAAAGTTCGGGCGGAAACCGGACCGGTGGCGACAACGACGTGAGCGGGCGCCGGGCACAACGAAGACGGCGAAGACGGCGGCGGCGCGCGACGCGATCGGGGGACTTGGTCATGGACCGTACACAGGGGCAGCCCGGCCAGGACGAACAGGCCGCGGGCCGGTCCCCGGCCGGGGCGCCGGCGGCCCAGCCCCCGGCACCGGCCCGCGTGGTGACCCTGACCACCGGCGAGTTCACCCTCACCGTCAACCCCGTCGACGGCAGCGAGATCGAGACCCTGCGGCCCGGCGCCCGCGAGGACGCGGCACGCCGCCCCGCCAAGCGCGACGCCGCCGCGCGGGCCGACCGTGCCGCCGCCGCGCGTCCGCCCGCACTGCCGGGGCCGCCCGTTCCCGCCCTGCCGCTCCTGGAGCGCGCCGAGGAGCGGGAGCGGCTGGTACGGCTGCTGGGGCGCGGCCGCTCCGTACGGCTGACCGGACCCGCCGGATCCGGCCGCTCCGCCCTCCTCGACGCGGTCGCCGCCGCCTGCGCCGACCTCGCGCCCGACGGCGTCGTACGGCTCAACGGCCACGGTCAGCAGCAGCCCGCCGAGCTGCTCCACACCCTCTACGCCACCGTGTACGAGACCCGCGACGAGCGCCCCGACCGCACGCGGCTCCTCGAGTCGGTGGCGGAGATCGGCGCGATCGTCATCCTCGACGACCTGGAACTGGGCGGCGCGGCCCTGGACGAGCTGCTGCGCGCCACCCCCGAATGCGCCTACCTGTTCGCCGCCACCCCCGACGCCGCGGCCGCGTCCGACGACCCCCACCTGGAGGAGGTCCGCCTCGGCGGGCTCGGGCGGGCCGGCTGCGTACGGCTGCTCGAAGCCGGTGTCGGCAGGACGCTGACCGACGAGGAGACGGCCTGGGCGGAGGACCTGCGGTTCGCCTCCGAGGGCCTGCCGCTGCGCTTCGTCCAGGCCGCCGCGCTGCTGCGCCAGCGCGACGAGCTGAACCGCACCGCGGCCGACGACGAGGACGAGGAGCCCGGGGTCTTCGAGGAGCGCCCCCGCGACCCGGCCCACGTGCCGCTGCCCACCCTGGCGCAGGCCGCGGCCCCCGCCGAGCTGCTGGCCTCCCGCATGAGCGAGTCGGCCCGGGCCGCCCTGCGCATCGCCTGCGCGCTCGGCGGGGAACTCCCGCACCACGCCCACCTGCCCGCGCTGGTCGGGGACACGCACGCCGACGCCGCCGTCGCGGAACTGCTGGGCTGCGGGCTGATCACCCCCGTCGGGCCGCGCTACCGGCTCGCGGAGGGGGTCGCGCGGCAGCTGGAGGAGGCCGGGTACGGGGAGAGCGCCGCCGAGGAGGCCCGGACCGCCGCCCGGCACTACGCCTGGTGGACCGGGCACGCCTCGGTGACCCCGGAGCGGGTCGCGGCGGAGGCGGACGCGGTGCTGGCCGCGCTGGCCGGCGCCGACGTGGTGGCCGCCGTACTCCTGGCCCGCACGGCCGCCCCGGCCCTCGCGGCGGCGCCGTACTGGGAGGCGTGGGAGCGGGTGCTGCGCTCGGGTGCGGAGGCCGCGCGGAAGGCGGGGGAGGTCGCCGAGCAGGCGTACTTCCACCACGAGCTGGGCGTGCTCGCGCTGTGCGAGGGGCGCCTGGAGCGGGCACGGGCCGAGCTGGAGGCCTCGATCGGGCTGCGGGGGGCGCTCGCCGACAAGCGGGGGACCGTCGCCGGGCGGCGGGCGCTGGCGCTCGTCACCGACCGGGAGGCGCTGGGGGCGGAGACCTCGCCGCCGCTGCGGCTGGAGCCCCCGCCGGCCCTGCCGGCCGCGGCTGCGGCTGTGGCTGCGGCTCCGACTCCGGCTCGCGGGGGGTCGGAGGCCGTCACCCAGGTGACCCCGGTGATCGGGAAGCCGGCGGCCGGGCCGCCGGCGTCCCTCTCCCAGATGTACGCGGACGCGTTCCGGCCGGCTCCGGGGCCCGCGCCCCTGCCCCTGGCCGGCCGTCCGGGGCCCGGTCCGGCCCAGCGGCGCAAGACGGTGCTGCTGGCCGCCGCCGGGGCGCTGACGGTGGTGGCGCTCGGCACGGTCGTCGGCCTGGCGCTGACCGCGGGGGACGAGGCGGAGCAGCCGGCGGCGCCCGCCGTGTCCTCGACCCCGGACGCGCCGGCGGTGGCCCCGCCGCAGGTGCCGGGGAGCGGCGGAGACGATCCGGCGCCCGATCCGGCCGCGCCGGCGGCTCCCGCCGACCCGGCCCGGGGCGGGGGCGGGGGTGGGACCGCAACCCACCCGACGCCCCCGCCGGCCCGCACACCGGGCCCGCACCAGCCGCACCCGACCCCGCCGGCGCCGCAGCCGACCCCGCCGACCCCGAAGCCGGAACCCGATCCGGAGCCCCCGGTCACGTCACCGCCGGCCTCGCCGAGCCCGGAGCCGAGCGCGTCGGTGCCGACCACCCCGACGACCTCGTCGCAGGCCCAGTCCCCGACGGCGGCCCAGTCCCCGACGACGATCTGACGCCGCTCCGACGCCCACGGCCGGCCGTCCCCGCGGGGAGGGGCAGGCCCCGCGCAGCGGACGCGTACGACAACGGTCCCCCGAGCCGGAGTTCGGGGGACCGGGGCGGCGACGAGCCGTTCGAAGGGATCAGAACAGGCGGAGCTTGTCGTCCTCGATGCCGCGCAGGGCGTCGTAGTCGAGGACCACGCAGTCCATCCCCCGGTCGTGCGCCAGCACCCGCGCCTGCGGCTTGATCTCCTGCGCCGCGAACACGCCCCGCACCGGCGACAGGTGCGGGTCGCGGTTCAGCAGCTCCAGGTACCGGGTCAGCTGCTCGACGCCGTCGATCTCCCCGCGCCGCTTGATCTCCACCGCCACCGTCGCGCCGGAGGCGTCCCGGCACAGGATGTCGACCGGCCCGATCGCCGTCATGTACTCGCGCCGGATCAGCGTGTAGCCCTCGCCCAGCGTGTCGATGCGGTCGGCGAGCAGCTCCTGGAGGTGCGCCTCGACGCCGTCCTTGATGAGGCCCGGGTCGGTGCCCAGCTCGTGGGAGGAGTCGTGGAGGACTTCCTCCATGGTGATGATGAGCTTCTCGCCCGCCTTGTTGACCACGGTCCAGACGTTCGCCTCGTCCCCGCTCCCCTCCTTGAGGGTGCACGGAGGCGACATCCAGTTGAGCGGTTTGTACGCCCGGTCGTCCGCGTGGATCGAGACACTGCCGTCGGCCTTCACGAGGATCAGACGGGGTGCCGAGGGCAGATGGGCGGTGAGCCGGCCCGCGTAGTCGACGGAGCAGCGGGCAATGACGAGACGCATGGTCGGCAACGCTACTCGACCGACGGGCCTCCACGCGATTCGCCCCTGAAAGCCCCGTTCGCCGATGGCGCGTTGTATGCGCATTCTCCTGGTGCGGCACCCGGTGGGCGCCTACCGTGGTGAGCGGGAGGTTGTCGAGCGTGCACGCTGCGTCGCCGCCTCCCTCCCTGCCCGTAGGACTCCGCCAGCCCAAACTGCCGGGGTCACGAGAGGAGAACCCATGTCGCTCGACGTCTCACCGGCCCTACTCGAACAGGCCGAGCGAGGCGAGGTCGACGAAGCCGCCTTCGTCGACTGCGTCCGGACCTCCCTGCCCTTCGCATGGGAGATGATCAGCTCGTTGGTGGCCCAGCTGGAGGTTGAGGGCGGAGAGTTCGCCGACAACCAGACGCCGCCGCCGGACGAGCAGGCGCGCGGGCAGCTGCTGCGCGCGCTCGCGAGTGACGCGATACGCGGTGCGCTGCAGCGGCACTTCGGGGTGCGCCTGGCATTCCAGAACTGTCACCGGCTGGCGGTGTTCCCGCTGGATTCCTCGGTGGACGACCGGCTGGCCAAGTTCACGTCGATCCGCGGCCAGCTGCTCAACCAGTCCCCGGAACTTCGGGACTGCTAGCAGGACCGGTACTGCGCTGCCGCTCCGTGTCGCGGGAGGTGCGACTGACACAGGAGCGGCAGCCCCAGGCCCCGTCCGGGGTCACACCAGCAGGGGAAGGACCTCCGCGCCGAGGCGTTTGACGTTGTCCTCCGTGGCGGCGAGGTCGCCCGAGCCCTCCGTCAGCAGGGCGAAGCGGGTGATGCCCGTCCGCTCCGCGGTCGCCGCCAGCCTGTCCGCGGCCACTGCGGGGCTCCCCACCGGGTGCAGCGAGCACAGCAGTTCCGTGTAGGCGTGCGGGTCGCGCATCGTGCGCCGTCGGCCGTCCACCGTCACGTGGGCGTCCAGGCCCTGGCGGAACCAGCCCGGCATCGCCTTCAGCAGGGTCTCGCGGGCGTCGGCCGTGCGGTCGGCCAGCTGGCAGACCCCGGCCGACACGTGCCCCGCCGCACGCACCAGCTCGGGCGGGTGGCCGTGCTCCAGCGCGGTACGCCGCCACAGCGCGACCTGCTCGGCCTTCTCCTCGTCCCCGCAGTGCATGCCCAGCAGCATCGGCAGTCCGCGCTCCGCGGCCAGCCGCACCGACGCCGGGGAGGTGCAGGCGACGATCACTTCCGGCCCTGTCCCGTCGCCGTCCAGCGCGTGGGCCGGGCTCGGTACGACGGGCACCTCCCGGAAGGCGTGCCGCGCGCTGGCCGCCCCCACCCGGGGCTCGGCCAGCCAGCGCCGGAGCAGGTCCAGGTCCTCGGGGAAGCCCTCCTCGTACGCCTCCAGCCCGGCCCCGAACACCTCCAGGTCGACCCACGGCCCGCCGCGCCCCACCCCGAGGGTGAACCGGCCGCCGGAGGTGACGTGCAGCAGGGCCGCCTGCTCCCCGAGGGCCACCGGATGCGTGTTCGGCAGCACGCTGACCGCCGTGCCCACGCGCAGCCGCCGGGTCCGGCCGAGCAGCAGGGCCGCCAGGGTCACCGCCGACGGGCAGACCCCGTACGGGACGAAGTGGTGCTCGGCGAGCCAGACGGAGTCCAGCCCCGCCTCCTCGGCCACCTCGGCGGTCCGCACCGCCCGGTGCAGCGCCTCCCCCTGCCCCTGGCCCGGGAACTGGGCCGCCAGTACAAACGCTCCTACGCGCATCATCGCCCTTAGCCTCCTCGCGGCTGACGCGGCCTCCCCCAGGTGGACCGACTCGTTGATGGCATCAACGTCTGCTGGCAACAACGTCTGACACGTGCCAAAGGCACGGCCTGACAGGAAAGTTATTGAGATTGTCGGGCCAGTTCCCACGGGAGGCGGGCCTCCACCAGCCACCCTGCGGGTACCCGGGTTCGCTGCGCGTAGTCTGGGAGAAAGTCACCGTCCCCCGCCCCTTCGTGAGGTATACGTGTCACCGCGCCACAACCGCCCCCGGGGCGGCGAGACTCCGGACGAACGACCCGGCGCCGGCTTCGACCGGTTCGGGCTGGAGCGCACCGAGGAGTACCTGGGCGAAGAGTGGAAGGTCCGGCAGGTCGCGGGGGCCGCCGCGGCGGGCAAGCGCTACCGCTGCCCGGGCTGCGACCAGGAGATCCCCTCGGGTACCCCGCACGTGGTGGCGTGGCCCGAGTACGGCGGAGTGGACGACCGGCGGCACTGGCACAAGGCCTGCTGGAACGCGAAGGACCGCCGCACCTCCAAGGTGCAGCGGTCCCGCAACGCGCCCCGCTACTAGGCGGCTGTGGGAAGTCAGACGTCGCGGCGGCGGACCACGGCGTACGAGGCGGCCACCGCTCCCGCCGTGAGCGCGACCAGCAGCAGCAGCTGGGCCGTCGCGCTGGGGGCTGCCTGCCCCTCCATGTCGACGCCCTGCAGCCCGAAGAGCTGGATCAGGCCCACCGGGGCGTTGTAGCGCAGCACCAGCCCGCCGACACCCGAGGTGGCCGGCCAGGCGGTCAGTATCGCCCCGAGCACCGGCGGCATGGTCACCACGCCGAGCATGACCGCGATCCCGCCCGCCGAGTGCCGTACGAGCGCACCGACCGCGAGGGCGAGGAGGCCCAGCAGGGTCACGTACAGGGAGCCGGCCAGCGCGCCCGCCCACTCGCGCGAGCCGTGCGCCCCGGCGGCGGGCCCGCCGTGCAGCAGGGCGGCCCAGAGGCCGACGAACGCCACCGAGCACAGCGTGACGGCGAACGCGACCGCGCCGAACACCAGGTACTTCGCGGTGAGCACGCGCAGCCGCTCGGGCGCGGCGGTGAAGGTGGTGCGGATCAGGCCGGTGCCGTACTCGGAGGAGATCGTCAGCACGCCGAGCACGATCACGCTCACCTGGCCGGCCATCAGGCCGAAGAGGGCGGGACCGGTGAAGGGGATGTTCTCGTAGTCGCGGGCCGAGGTCTGCAGGACGGCGACCATGCCGACGCCGACGACCAGGACCACGAGGGAGCCCAGCGTCCACAGGGTGGAGCGCACCGAGGTCAGCTTGGTCCACTCCGAGGCCACGGCGTGGCCCAGGTGCGGCCGCGGCGTGGGCAGCGGCGAGCTGTACGTCCCCGGCTGCTCCGCGCTCACCGCGGGCGGGCCGGCGGGGGTGGGGGTCATCGGGGGTCCTCGGGGATGGTCGTGGCCGCGCCCGCGAGGTCGGCCGGCGCGGTGTCGGAGCTGTCGTCGGGGGTGGCCCGGGCGAGGTCCGCCGCGCTCCCCGGCATCAGGAAGGGCCTCCCGGACCCGGGCGGCGGAGGGGCGTAGAAACTCGCGGCGGCCTCGGCGGGGACGGCGGCAGCCTCCTCCGCCTCCTCCCACTCCGGCACGGTCAGCGGCTCGGGCTCCCACAGCTCGGCGCGGGGGTCCTCGGTGGAGGTGTACTCGACGGACGACTGGGTCATCCGCATGTAGGCCTCCTCCAGCGAGGCCCGGTGCGGGGACAGCTCCCACAGCCGCACGCCGGCCTCATGCGCGACGTCGCTGACGCGGGGCAGCTCCAGCCCGGTGACGCGCAGCGCCCCGTCCGGCTCCTGGAGGACCCGGCCGCCGGCCTTCGTCAGCGCGGCGCCCAGGGTCCGGCGCCCCGCGGGGTCCCCGCCGGCGGCGCGCACCCGCGCGAATCCGGCCGAATTGTGCGTGATGAAGTCCTGGGTGCTCATGTCGGCCAGCAGCCGGCCCCGGCCGATCACGATCAGGTGGTCGGCGGTCAGCGCCATCTCGCTCATCAGGTGCGAGGAGACGAAGACGGTGCGGCCCTCGGAGGCCAGCCGCCGCATGAGGTTGCGGACCCAGAGGATGCCCTCGGGGTCGAGGCCGTTGACCGGCTCGTCGAAGAGCAGCACCTGCGGGTCGCCGAGCAGGGCGGCCGCGATGCCGAGCCGCTGGCCCATGCCGAGCGAGAAGCCCTTCGCACGCTGGCGGGCGGCGTCCTTGAGGCCGACCACGCCGAGGACCTCGTCCACCCGCTTCTCGGGGATCCCCGAGAGCTGGGCGATGGCCAGCAGGTGCGTACGGGCCTTGCGGCCGCCGTGCACGGCCTTGGCGTCGAGCAGGGCGCCGACGTGCCGCTGGGCGTTCGGCAGCTCCCGGAAGGGGAGGCCGTTGATGGTGACGCGGCCCGAGGTGGGCCGGTCCAGGCCGAGGATCATGCGCATGGTGGTGGACTTGCCGGAGCCGTTGGGCCCCAGGAAGCCCGTGACGTGACCCGGCTTGACCTGGAAGGACAACCGGTCGACGGCGGTCTTGGCGCCGAAGCGCTTGGTCAGGCCGACTGCCTCGATCATCCTTCTGCCCCTTGCCCGCCGGGACGGCTCTCGCCCGCGTACGCCTTAAGAGGATATCGAGGCCCCCGTGGTTCCCTCCCGGGCCGGATCCCTGAGCTGCCCCTGAGATCCGACCCGGGGATGTCCCGTAGTACGCGGGACGTCCGTCTCACGACGGACCTGTCAGGCGTCCCGCTTCACCAGCGTGAGGTATCCGCCGGCCACCGCGGCCAGCGACCACAGCGCCATGATCCCGAGTCCGCCCCACGGGCCGTAGGGCACGTCCTGGCCGTCCGCGGAGGCGGACACGGTCTGCATGATCGCGGATCCGGCCTGGCTGGGCAGGTAGGAGGCGATCTTGCGGGTCGCGTCGACCACGCTGAGGACGATGGGCAGGATCAGGACGAACGTGATCAGGAGCGAGATCGAGGCGGCCGAGTTCCGCAGCATCATCGACGCGCCGATGGCGAACGCGGCGAGCAGTGCCAGGTACAGGCCGACGCCGGTCACCGCGCGCAGGACGTTCTCCCCGCCCAGTCCGGTGCCGTGGTCGCCGAGGAGGGCCTGGCCGAGGAAGAAGGACAGGAAGCCGGTGGCCAGGCCGACCACCAGGGCCAGGGCGGTCGCCACGGTCAGCTTGCCCAGCAGCAGGGCGCCGCGGCGGGGCACGGCCGCGAGGGAGGTGCGGATCATGCCGGTGCCGTACTCGCTGCCGACCACCATCGCGCCGAAGACGAGCACCGCCAGCTGGCCCAGGAGCATGCCGGAGAAGCTCATCTGCGTGGCGTCGAAGGTGACCCGTGCCGTCTCCGGCATGTCGTCGAAGGTCGCGTTGACGACCGCGCACAGCCCGGCGCCGATGGCGACGGTGACCAGCAGGGCGGTGGCGAGGGTCCAGCTGGTGGAGGCGACGGTACGGATCTTGGTCCACTCGGACCGGAGGACTGCGGCGTAGGCCATGGTCACTCGCCGCCCTTGCGGCCGGTCTCGACGCCCGTGCCCCACGCGGGACCCGCCGGCGCGGGTACGGGGGCGCCGGGCGCGTGGGCGTGGTACTCGACTGAGTCCGCCGTCATGCGCATGAACGCTTCCTCCAGTGACGCCCGTTGCGGGCTGAGTTCGTGCAGCACGATCCGGTGCTGCGCGGCCAGTTCGCCGAGCCGCTCGGGCCCGACCCCGTCGATCTCCAGTACGCCGGTGGCGGGCACGCTGATCGCGTCGATCCCGGCCTCGTGCAGCACGTCCTTGAGCCGTTCCTGCTGCGGTGAGCGCAGCCGTACGTAACTGCGGGAGTTCTGTTGGATGAAATCGGCCATCGACAAGTCGGCGAGGAGCTTTCCCCGTCCGATGACGATCAAATGGTCCGCGGTCAGGGCCATTTCGCTCATCAAGTGGGAGGACACGAAGATCGTTCTTCCTTCCGAGGCCAGGCCCTTCATGAGATTGCGGATCCAGAGAATTCCCTCCGGGTCCAGACCATTGACCGGTTCGTCGAACATCAGGATCTCCGGATCACCCAGCAGCGCGGCGGCGATTCCCAGCCGCTGGCCCATTCCGAGCGAAAATCCTTTCGACTTCTTCCCCGCCACCGCCGTCAGGCCGACCAGATCCAGCACTTCGTCCACCCGCCGCCGCGGGATCCGGTTCGACTGGGCCAGGCAGAGAAGGTTGTTGTAGGCGCTTCTCCCGCCGTGCATCGCCTTCGCGTCGAGCAGCGCCCCGATGTGCTTCAGCGGTTCCGGCATCTCCCGGTAGTGCTTCCCGTTGATGCGGACCGTCCCGCTGGTGGGCCTGTCGAGGTCGAGCATCATGCGCATGGTCGTCGACTTGCCCGCCCCGTTGGGGCCGAGGAAGCCGGTCACCATCCCCGGTCTGACCCGGAAGTCGAGATGGTCCACTGCGGTCTTCGCGCCGAATCGTTTCGTGAGGCCCTCGAGCTCGATCATGCGGCCACGCTAGAACGGCCAGGGGCCGTACGCCACCTCAAGAAGGCGGTGTACGGCCCCTGATGTGCCGGATCCGCTGCCCGTGCGCGGACCGCGGCGTACGCGTGGGCGTACTAGCGGCTCTGCTGCGCCGGGACGCCCCGGCTCACCGGCTCGTCGTCGATCGGGGAGCCGGCGGCCGCCACGGCCGCGCCCGTCAGCGTCGCCAGCATCTCGCGGACGTTCGTCAGCTGGGCGTTGATGGAGTCGCGGCGGTTGGTCAGCGCCGCCAGCTCGCGCTCGGACTCGCTGCGGATGCGGTCCGCCTTGGCGTTGGCGTCGGCGACGATGTCCTCGGCCTGACGCTGCGCGGTCTCCACCGTCTGGCGGGCGCGGCGCTCGGCGTCCGTACGGAGCTTCTCGGCCTCCAGGCGCAGCTGTTCGGCGCGGTGCTCGATCTCGGCGAGGCGCTTCTCCGCCTTCTGCTGACGCGAGGCCAGGTCGCGCTCGGACTGCTCGCGGCGCTTGGCCAGGTTGGTCTCGAAGTCCGCGGCGGCCTGGGCGGCCTTGGCGCGGGTCTCCTCGAACAGGGCGTCGGCCTCCTCGCGCTTGGAGGCCGCGTCCTTCTGGGCCTCGGCGCGCAGGGTGGCGGCGTCGCCCTTGGCCTTCTCGACGATGCGGACGCCCTCGTCCTCCGCCTTCGACTTGCGGTCGGCCGCGAACGACTCGGCGTCGTTGCGGACCTGCTGGGCAGCGGACTCGGCCAGCTCACGGTGCTGCTCGGCCGCGCGACGGGCCTCCTCGCGCAGGTCCTTCGCCTCCTCCTCGGCCAGCCGCAGGATCTTCTCGACCCGGGCGCCGAGACCGGCGTACGACGGCTCCGCGTCGCTCACCTGGGCCTGGGCGTTCTGCGTCTCGAGGTGCAGCTCCTCGATCCGCTTTTCCAGAGAGTTGATACGTCCAAGGGCGCTGTCGCGGTCGGAGACCAGCTTGGTAATGCGGTCGTCCACCTGACCGCGGTCGTAACCACGCCGCACGAGCTCGAAGCCGAAGGGGGAGGAAGTGTCGCTCATGGGGTTCCTGTCGAATGAGACCGATGAGGTGCTACGTGAGGTGTTAAGGGGAATCCTAGGCGCCCGGGCGGCGTGTCATCGAGTCAATCCGGGTTTGCCCTGGACAATGACACCCCTTTTGAGTGGCAAGGCGACGGAATGCTTGTCACTCCTTCGCCTGACCTCCCTCAGAAGCACACATCCTGTGTTCTGACTACCCCTCTGACGCCTTACCACCCGAACGAGTGGAACCCGCTGTTGCGCCGGCCTTCACGCCCCCCGCGCCCTGACCACCCACAACGGGCTTTCCGCCACCCGAAGGTGCCTCGAATGATTCCAACGCCTCAAGAACGTCCTGGACACGGGAGATCTCCGCCTGAATGTCCTCGCGCCTGCGCACCAGCACCTCGAGCTCACGACGGCCCTCCTCGACCAGCCGCTCCGCCTCCGCCTTCGCCTCCGCGAGGGCGCTCTCGGCCTGCCGGGCCAGCTCCGCCTTCTTCTGCTCGGCCTCCTTCAGCAGCGTCTCGGCCTTGCGCACGGCCGCGATGCGGACCTTGCTCGCCTCGCTGCTCGCGTCCGACACCAGCGCCTTGGCCTTCGCCTCCGCCTCCGCGCTCTGCTCGGTCGCCGCGCGGACCAGCTTGTCCACGCGCTCGCCGGCCGACTTCATCTGCTCGGCCGACTCCCGGCGGGCGCGCTCGTGCAGCTCCTCCACCTCGGACTCGACGCGGGCCCGCAGCTCCTCCGCCCGCTCCCTTATGGCGGCCGCGTCCGTACGCGCCCCCACCAGCAGCTCGTCCGCGTCCGTACGGGCCTTCTCCACCGTGGAGTTGCCCTCGACGGTCGCCTCCGACGTGATGCGCGCCGCCTCCTTGCGGGCGGCGTCGACCATCGCGTCGGCCTGCTCCTCGGCCGCCGTGGTGGCGGCCAGCGCCTGCCGGGCCGCCTCCGACGTGAGCTTGTCGGCCTCGGCCGCGGCCTCCGTGATGAGCCGGTCCACCTGTTCCGCGGCCTCGGTACGGCGCTTGTTGGCCTCCTCGCGGGCCTCGTCCAGCAGCCGCTCGGACTCCGTACGGGCCTCCGTGCGGGTGCGCTCCGCCTCGGTGGCCGCCTCCGCCTTGACCCGTTCCGCCTCGGACCGGGTGCGCGTCGCGTGCTCCTGCGCCGAGGCCAGCGCCTCGGCCGCCTCCGCGCGCAGCCGCTCCGCCTCGGCGGCCGCCTCGCCGACCGTGCGCTCGTTGTCCCGGCGGGTCTGCTCGGTGAGCTTGTCCGCCTCGGACGCCGCCTCGGTGATGAGCCGGTCCGCCTGCTCCGCGGCCTCGGTGCGCAGCCGGTTGCCCTCGGCGCGCGCCTCGTCCAGCGTCTGCTCGGCGTCCCGCTCGGCCGTGGCCAGCGTCTCGTTCGCCGCGGCCGTGACGCGCTCCGCCTCGGCGGTCGCCTCGCCGATGATCCGGCCGCCCTCCGCACGGGCCTCGTCCAGGGTCCGCGCCGCCTCCGCGACGAGCCGGTCGGCCTCGGCCGCGGCCTCGCCGACCGTACGCTCGTTGGCCGCGCGGGTCTCCTCGATGAGCCGGTCGCCCTCCGCGCGGGAGTCCACCAGGATCCGCGCCGAGTCCCGCTCGGCGGCGGCCAGGGTGTCGGCCGCCTGCGCCTTCAGGGCCTCCGCACGCGCCCGGCCCTCCTCCAGGACCCGCGCCGCCTCGGCCGTCAGCCGCTCGGCCTCCGCCACCGCCTCGCCGACCATGGCGGCGTTCGCCGCACGGGTCTCCTCGGTGAGGCGCTCCGCCTCGGACGCCGCCTCGGTGATGAGCCGGTCCGCCTGCTCCGCGGCCTCGCTGCGCAGCCGGTTGGCCTCCGCGCGCGCCTCGTCCAGGGTGCCCGCGGCCTCGGCCCGGGCGGCTTCCGCCGCCTCGGCGGCCTCCGCGGTGAGCCGCTCGGCCTCCGCCTGGGCGTCGCCGACGGTGGCGGCGTTCGCGGCCAGGGTCTCCTCGGTGAGCCGCTCGGCCTCCGCCTGCGCCTCGGCCACGATCCGGGAGCCCTCGGCGCGCGAGGCCTCCAGGGACTCCGCCGCCTCGCCGCGGATCCGGTTCGCGTCCTCCCGGGCGTCCGCCCGGGTCCGCGCCGCGTCGCGCTCGGACGCCGCCAGGGCGTCCGTCGCCTCCGTGCGCACCCGCTGCGCGTACTCGGCCGTGTCGGCCCGCAGCTGCTCGGCCTCGGCGATCGCGTCGCCGACGGTCCGTGCCGCGAGTTCCTTCGCCGCGTCCGTCTCGACGCGGGCCTCGCTGCGCACGCGTGCCGCGTCCTCGGCCGCGCGGTCGCGCTCCGCGTGGGCGTCGGCGCGGACCCGATCCGCCTCCTCCTCCGCCTCGGTGCGCGTACGCTCCGCCGCGTGCTCGGCCGCGCTGCGCAGCCCGGCGATCTCCTCCTCGGCCTGCTCGTGCAGCCCGGCCACGGCGTCCCGCACCTGCTGGGCGGTGGCCTCCGCCGCCGCGACCAGCTCCGCCGCCCGGCGCTCCGCCTCCTCGGTGAGGCGGGCCGCCTCGGCCTGCGCCTCCTCCGAGCGCTTGCGGGCCTGCGCCAGCAGCTCCTCGTTCTGCTCACGGGCCTGCGCCCGCTCGTTGCCGGCCTCCGTCCGGGCCGCCGACAGGGTCTCCTCGGCCTCCCGGCGGCGCCGCGCGGCCTCCTCCTGGGCGGCGGCCAGCGCCTCCGCGGCCTCCGCGGCGACCCGTTCGGCCGCCGCCTTCGCCTCGGCGCGCAGCCGGTCCGCGGTCTCCTGCGCCTCGGTGCGCACCCGCTCCGACTCGGCCTCCGCCTCGGCGCGCATCCGTACGGAGACCAGCTCGGCCTCCGCGCGGACCCGGCCCGCGTCCTGCGCGGCCTCGGAGCGCAGCTGCTCGGCCTCCGCCTCGGACTGGGCCTGGAGGGTGCGGATCCGCTCCGCCGACTCGGCGCGCAGCCGGTCGTTCTCCTCGGTGGTCTCCTTGCGGATGTTCTCCGCCGCCAGGCGGGACTCGCGCAGCGTCTGCTCGGCCGACGCCAGCCGGGCCTCGGCGTCCGACTGCAGCCGGGCCAGCTCGGCTTCGGCCTCCGCACGCCTGGCCGCCAGGGCCTGCTCGGTCTCCTCGCGGCGCGCCCGTACGGCGGCGTCCGTCTCGGCGGTCAGGGCCTCGGCCTGCTCCTGCGCCTCCGCCCGCAGCCGTTCGGCCTCCGCGCGGGTGCGCTCCAGGGTCTCCTCGGCCTGCCGGCGCAGGGTGGTGGCCCGCTCGACGGCCTCGGCGCGGACCCGCTCGCTCTCCGCGCCGGCCCCGGCGCGCAGTTCGTCCGCGTCCGACTTGGCCTTGCCCAGCAGCTCCTCGGCGGTGCGGGCCGCCTCCTCGATCTGCTGCACCGCCTCGCGGCGGGCCTCCCCGCGGATCCGCTCGCCCTCGGCGACGGCCTCCGCGCGCAGCTGCTCGGCCTCGCCGCGCAGCCGCCGCGCCTCCTCCTGGAGTTCGACGGTGCGGGCCCGGTACTCCTCGGTGTCGTCCTTCGCGGCGCCCTTGAGCTCGGCGGCCGTGGCCGCCGCCTGGGCGCGCAGCCGCTCGGCCTCGGCCTCCGCCTCGCGGCGGATCCGCTCGGCCTCCTCGGAGGCGGCGCGGGTCGTCGCCCGGGCGTCCTCCGAAGCCTTGTTCAGCACGTCCTCGGCGGTGCGGGCCGCCTTCGCCAGCTGCGCCGCCGTGTCCTCGGCGGCGGCCGTACGGGCCTGCTCGCCGGCTTCCGTACGCAGCCGCTCCGCCTCGGCGCGGGCATCGGCCAGCGCGTGCTCGGCCTCGGCCTTGAGGGCCTCGGCCTCCTTCGTGGCCTCGCCGACCAGCCGGGCGACCTGCTCCTTCGCGGTGCGGGTGCGCTGGTCGTTGACGGACTCCGCCGAGGCGAGCTGCCGGGCGGCGCTCTCCTTGGCCTCCGCGAGCAGCTTCTCCGCCTCCGCGCGGGCCGCGCGCAGGGCCCCGTCGGCCTCCTGCACCCGCGCCTCGGCCACCCGGCCGAGGTCCATGGTCTGCTGCCGGGTCTGCTCGGCCTCGGCGGTGGTGGTGGTGCGCAGCCGCTCGGCGTGCTCGGTGGCCTCCTGGGCCTGCGCGGACGCGGCGGCCAGCAGCCGTTCGGCCTCCTTGCGGGCGCGCAGCAGCGCCTGCTCGGCCTCGGCGCGCGCGGCCTCGGCGTCGGCGGCGAGCCGGCGGCGGGCCTCCTCGGCGGTCCGGGCGGCCTCGGCGCGGGCGGCGTTCAGCGCCTGCTCGGCCTCGGCGCGGGACTCCTCCAGGAGCCGGCGGGCCTGGGCCTCCGTACGGGCGCGCAGCTGCTCGGCCCAGGCGACGTTCTCGTTGACGTGCGCCTCGACCGTCTGGCGGCGCTCGTTGAGCTCCTGGTCCAGGCGCTGGCGGCGGTTGACGGCCTCGGCGTGCAGCTCGGCCTGGAGCCGCGCCTGGTGCTCGGCGTGCTCCTGGAGGATCCGCTGGGTCTGCGCCCGGGCGTCGCGCAGCTCGCGCTCGGCGTCGGACCGCATCTGGTCGGCCTGCACCTGGGCGTTGCGCAGCAGCTGCTCCGCCTGATATCCCATGTCCGCGCCGTCGTAGGCGGGCCGGGAGGCGAGCGCGCGGCGCACCTCATGCAGTTTGGCGCGCAGCACCTCGACCTGGTACCCGAGGTCCTCGGCGTGCTGGACGGCCTTCCCGCGCTCCTTCTTCAGCCGCTCCATCTCGGCTTCGAAGCGCGAGAGATGGTCGGCTTCGGCCTGATGGCTCTCCTGGCTTTCGTAGCCCCGCACAGCGCGGTCCCATCCGTCCCCTGGTCGCAAGCTCACTCCCAAATGAGCATCGCTCGCCCGCTGAACGACGCCCCCGGGGAATGGTGTCAGATGTCGGGGCAGGGCTTGCAGGCCCCGACCCCGTTCCGCACCGAACCCCGGCCGAGCCATGGCCACTCTACCGGCCGGGGAATGGGGACATCAGTGCGCTGTTGTCGGGCCGCCTCCGTCCGGGCGGCTGGACGGGCACGGCGCACTCCGGCCGGCGGTGCGCCGTGCCCCCAATCCCCGGGCGCGTCAGTGGGCGGCGGTCGACTGCTCGGGGTTGCTCGTGACCAGCTCGGTGAGGACCCCGTGGCAGTCCTTGGGGTGCAGGAAGGTGATCCGGGAGCCCATGGAGCCGATGCGGGGCTCGTCGTAGAGGACGCGGACGCCCTTGCCGCGGATGGCCTCGGCGTCGCCGTCGACGTCCGCCGTGCCGAAGGCGATGTGGTGCACGCCCTCGCCGTTCTTGGCCAGCCACTTGCCCACCGCGGAGTCCTCGCGGGTGGGCTCCAGGAGCTGGAGGTAGGAGGCGCCGCCGTCGGAGGTCTCGTTGATCTTGAGCATGGCCTCGCGGACACCCTGCTCCTCGTTGACCTCGGAGTGGAAGACCTCGAACCCGTACGTGGCACGGTAGAACTCGACGGTCTTGTCCAGGTCGAAGCAGGCGATCCCGATGTGGTCGATTCTTGTCAGCATGGGACCAGTGCACCGCCGAGGAGGGTCGTCACGCAACGTGCCAGCGATCACACCGACTGCCCGGTGACTGGGCGGGTACCGCTCAGTACATTCGGGTAAACCCTCGTTCACTCCTCATCCTCAAGGGGCTGTGCCTCATGTCCGGAACGAACAACACCACCTCAGTGATCGTCGCCGGGGCCCGCACGCCCATGGGGCGGCTGCTCGGCTCGCTGAAGTCCTTCTCGGGCGCCGACCTCGGCGGCTTCGCCATCAAGTCCGCCCTGGAGCGGGCCGGGATCTCCGGCGACCAGGTCCAGTACGTGATCATGGGCCAGGTGCTCCAGGCCGGCGCGGGCCAGATCCCCGCCCGCCAGGCGGCCGTCAAGGCCGGCATCCCCATGAACGTGCCGGCGCTGACCATCAACAAGGTGTGCCTGTCCGGCCTCGACGCGATCGCGCTGGCCGACCAGCTCATCCGCGCCGGCGAGTTCGACATCGTGGTCGCGGGCGGCCAGGAGTCGATGACGAACGCCCCGCACCTGCTGCCGAAGTCCCGTGAGGGCTACAAGTACGGCGCGATCGAGATGCTCGACGCGATGGCCTACGACGGCCTCACCGACGCCTTCGAGAACATCGCGATGGGCGAGTCCACGGAGAAGCACAACACCCGCCTGGGCATCGAGCGCGCCCCGCAGGACGAGTTCGCCGCCGCCTCCCACCAGCGGGCCGCCGCCGCGCAGAAGAACGGCGTCTTCGAGGCCGAGATCACCCCGGTCGAGATCCCGCAGCGCAAGGGCGAGCCGGTGGTCTTCGCCGCCGACGAGGGCATCCGCCCCGAGACCACGGCCGAGTCGCTGGGCAAGCTGCGTCCGGCGTTCGCCAAGGACGGCACCATCACCGCCGGCACCTCCTCGCAGATCTCCGACGGCGCCGCCGCCGTCGTCGTGATGAGCAAGGCGAAGGCCGAGGAGCTGGGCCTGGAGTGGCTGGCCGAGATCGGCGCCCACGGCAACGTGGCCGGCCCCGACAACTCGCTCCAGTCGCAGCCTTCGAACGCCATCCTGCACGCCCTGAAGAAGGACGGCCTGGAGGTCTCCGACCTGGACCTCATCGAGATCAACGAGGCCTTCGCGGCGGTCGCCGTGCAGTCAATGAAGGACCTCGGCGTGACCCCGGAAAAGGTGAACGTCAACGGCGGCGCGATCGCCCTGGGCCACCCCATCGGCATGTCCGGCGCCCGCGTGGTGCTGCACCTGGCGCTTGAGCTCAAGCGCCGCGGCGGCGGGACCGGTGCGGCGGCCCTGTGCGGCGGCGGCGGCCAGGGCGACGCCCTCGTGATCCGCGTCCCGAAGGCGTAGGCGCGCGCATGGCGACGGTGGACGTCCCCACGCTGGTGGCACAGGCCCGCGAGGGCCGGCCGCGGGCCGTGGCCCGGCTGATCTCACTGGTCGAGGGGGCGTCCCCGCACCTGCGCGAGGTGATGGCCGCCCTGGCCCCGCTGACCGGCGGCGCGTACGTGGTCGGGCTGACCGGCTCCCCGGGGGTCGGCAAGTCGACCTCGACCTCGGCCCTGGTCTCCGCCTACCGCAGCGCCGGCAAGCGCGTCGGCGTGCTCGCGGTGGACCCGTCCTCGCCCTTCTCGGGCGGGGCGCTGCTCGGCGACCGGGTCCGGATGTCGGACCACGCCTCCGATCCCGGGGTCTACATCCGCTCCATGGCCACCCGAGGGCACCTGGGCGGGCTCGCCTGGGCGGCGCCGCAGGCGATCCGGGTGCTGGACGCGGCCGGCTGCGACGTGATCCTGGTCGAGACGGTCGGGGTCGGGCAGTCCGAGGTGGAGATCGCCTCGCAGGCGGACACCTCGGTGGTGCTGCTGGCTCCGGGCATGGGCGACGGGATCCAGGCCGCGAAGGCCGGGATCCTCGAGATCGGCGACGTGTACGTGGTGAACAAGGCCGACCGGGACGGTGCGGACGCCACCGCCCGGGAGCTGAACCACATGCTGGGCCTGGGCGAGAGCCGGGGCCCCGGCGACTGGCGGCCGCCGATCGTCAAGACGGTCGCGGCCCGCGGGCAGGGCATCGACGAGCTCGTCGAGGCGCTGGAGAAGCACCGGGCGTGGATGGACGAGCGCGGGGTGCTGGCCGAGCGCCGGGCCGCGCGGGCGGCCCGGGAGGTGGAGACCATCGCGATCACCGAGCTGCGGGGGCGCCTGGCCGACCTCCGCGGGGACGCGCACCTGGGCGCGCTGGCGGCCCGGGTGGCCGCCGGTGAGCTGGACCCGTACGCGGCCGCGGACGCGCTGCTGGAGAGCCTGACGGAGGGCTGACCGGCGGCCCGGCCCCGACGGCCGGCCGGACACGGGAAAGGGCGGGGAGCCTCGGCTCCCCGCCCTTTCCTCGTCGTCGCGGTGCGCTCAGATCTTGCCGCGGTTGCCGCGCAGGTGCTCCGCGACGGGGCGCAGCGACTCCCGCAGCGCCTGCAGGGCCTCCGGGGGCAGCAGGTCGATGAAGTGCTCGCGCACGGACGCCACGTGGTGCGGGGCGACCTTGCGCATGGTCTCCATGCCCTCGTCCGTGAGGACCGCGTACAGGCCGCGGCGGTCGGACTCGCAGTTCACCCGGCGGACCAGGCCCGCGCTCTCCATGCGGGTGATCTGGTGGGAGAGCCGGCTCTTGGACTGGAGCGTGGCGGTGGCCAGGTCGCTCATGCGCATCCGCAGGCCTTCCGACTCCGAGAGGTTCACGAGGATCTCGTAGTCGTTGTTGGTGAGTCCGAAGGGCTGGAGATCCTTTTCCAACTGGTGCATCAGCAGTCTGCTGACGTCCAGGTGGGTGCGCCAGGCGCACTGTTCGGCGTCGGTTAGCCAGCGGGTGGCCGTCTCGGTCTCCATCGTCTCCATGAAAGAACTCTACCTAAGAAGTTGAATTACGTACAAAAATAGGAAGATCGGTCCGGGCGGGACCGGCCGGGGTGCCTCACAGTCCGAAGCGCCGCTGGAGATCACCCAGCTGCCCGGGCATCCGCGGCACGCCCAGCTGCCCCAGCGGACCCTGGCCCGCCCCCGGGACGCCCTGGGCGTTGCCCGTGGCCGCCCCGGCGCCCACCGCGCCGACCGCCTGCTCGGCCATCAGCAGCTCCGTCGACTGCAGCAGCACCGTGCCCGCGCCGACGAACTCGAACTGGTGCTCCTCGCCCGAGGTGCCGCCGATGCCGGTCAGCGAGCGCAGCCCGCCCATCACGCCGGACATGTAGCCGTGGTCGTAGTGGTGGCAGGGGGAGGGGCAGTCCGCCCAGCCCACCAGCGCCTGCGGGTCCACGCGCAGCGGCGGCTCCATGAACACCACCGGTCCGTTGGACGCCGCCACGAACTTCCCGGTTCCGATCAAGGTCAGGAACCCCGGGACGATCGACTGCTTGAGGGCCAGCGAGGGCTCGTACGCCAGCAGGTTCCCCGACCGGATGGTCAGGTTGCCGTTGTCCAGGTCGTACGAGTTCACGTCGAAGGCGCGGTCGGCCAGCAGCATCTTGCCCTGGCCCTCCGCCACCACCCAGTCGCTCGCGTGCAGCGGCGAGTGGAAGCTCGTGCGCAGCAGGCGGTCGAAGCGGCCGTTGCCGATGCCGTTGAACTCGATCCGCCCGTAGTAGGCGATCATCTTGCCCTTCTGCAGGAACCACTGGCTCCCCTTGAGCTCCACGCAGAAGGTGTACGCGTTCACGTTGTCGTCGGAGGGCAGGCTGTGCGGGTCGAACACCGTCGGGCCGCCCGGGCCCGGGGTCACGGGGCCAAAGTTCACAGCTTCTCCTCCGAGGCCTGTACGAACACGGCGCCCTGGCCGGACAGCTCCAGCTGGAACGCCTCGCCCGAACCGCGCCCCACCATGTCCCGCCAGCCGAGCGCGGTGGAGAGCTTGTTCCTGACGTCCCCGTGGTGCGCCACGTACGCCTGCGGGTCGACGTGGACGGGCCGGTTCGGGGTGATGGGGAGCTCGATGACTCCGCCGTGGGCCATCACGGCGACGGAGCCGTGGCCCTTGAGGGTGGTGGTGAACAGTCCCTGTCCGGTCACCTGGCCGCGCACCATGCCCATGACCCCGCCCTGTGATCCCATGAACATCGTGCCCTGCTGGAGGGTGCCGTCGAAGGCGAGCAGCCGGTCGGCCTCCACGTAGAGGGTCTCGCCGGTCAGGCTGATCACCTGGATATGGTGGCCGCCGTGGCCGAACATCACGGTGCCGCTGCCCTCGACCGTCATCAGCGGGGTCTGCTCGTTCGCCACCCGGCGGCCGATCATGCCCATGACGCCGCCCTGGCCGCCGGTGATGCTCGGGGTGAAGGAGACCTCGCCGCGGTAGGCGAGCATCGCGCCGCGCTGGCTGTACATCTTCTGGCCGGGGACCACCTGGGCCTCGACCATCTTCGAGTTGACCTCGCGGAACGGCATCAGACGTCACCCCCGACGGTGTTGCGCTCGCTGGGCTGGACGTACACCAGGCCCTCACCCTCGAAGCGGATCTGGAACGCCTCGCCGGAGCCCTCGCCGATCAGGGTGCGGAAGGTGATCCCCGACTGGAAGGACTGCTGGAGGTTGCCGGTGTGGGCGATGTACGCGCCCGGGTCGACCGACAGCGGGTACTGGGCGCTGACGCGCAGCACCACCGCCGGGCCGTCGGACATGATCGCCGCCTGGCCGGACCCCTCGACGGTCGTCGTGAAGAGCCCGTTGCCCGTGGTGGCGCCGCGCAGACCGGTGAAGGTCGTCCCGGTGCGCAGGGCGGCGTCGGTGCACAGCAGGTTGCTGGACTCCACGTAGAGCTTCTCGCCGCGGAGGCTGACGAGGTTGATCTCGCTCGCGCGGTCGGCGAAGTAGCAGGTGCCGTGCCCCTGCACCTCCATCACGGTCATCTGTTCGCCGGTCAGCCGGCGGGTCACCATCCCGCGGAGGCCTTCGCCGCCGCCGGTCATCTTCTTGAAGGCCATCTGGCCGTCGTACGCGACCATGGCGCCGTTCTTCGCTTTCACGGCGTCACCGGTCAGGTCGACGGCGAGCACCTTGCTGCCTTGGAGTCGGAACTGAGCCACGGAGACGAAGGTATCGGCAGCGGGCGGGGACGAACAGGGCCCCGTGGCCGGTATACGCCACAATCACCGTTCTTCGGTGGATCCGGGACCCCGCCGGAAGATCGCGGACGGCGGCTGAGACACTGGCGGGGACCCCCGGCCTCCAGCCCCGAAGGTTCCACGTGGACATCAAGACCGCTTCCGCCCTGCACCGGCTGCGCCTCATCTCCGTTCCGGAGGCGCTGTCGTTCCCGGCCCTGCTGATCTTCGGCTCGCTGCTGAGCCGGATCTCGGACATCGACTACCTGATGATGCCGCTGGGCATCCTGCACGGGATCCTGTTCGTCATCTACGCGGTCTTCCTGCTGGACGTCTGGAACAAGGCGAAGTGGCCGGTCAAGAAGGTCGCCCTGTTCTTCGTGCTGGCACTGCTGCCCTTCGGCGGCCTGTACGGCGACAAGCTCCTCAAGCGCGACGAGACCGACAGCGTCATCGCCGCCCGCGCGCGCCAGGCGGCGGACGCGTGATCGTCGCGTTCTCGGTCACCCCGCTGGGGGTCGGCGAGGAGGTCGGTGCATACGTGGCCGACGCGGTCCGCGTCGTGCGCGAGTCCGGGCTGCCGAACCGCACCGACGCCATGTTCACGACCATCGAGGGCGAGTGGGACGAGGTGATGGACGTGGTGCGGCGCGCGGTGGCCGCCGTGGAGGCACGGGCTCCCCGGGTGTCCTTCATCCTCAAGGCCGATGTCCGCCCCGGCGTCACCGACGGCATCACCTCGAAGGTCGAGACGGTCGAACGCCACCTCGCCGAGGGCTGAACCGCCCGGCCGCGCCGTTTCCGAAAAGCGCCCCCCGCCCGCCGGCGGGGGGCGCTTTTCGCATGCCCGGGAGCCGCGCGAATGTGACCGGGCTCACCGTCGGGTGGTCGCCCGCGTCATTGAGCGACCGCTCAAAAGCGCCTACCTTTCGTTTTGAGCGACCGCTCAAAACGGCGCACGGGGAGGTGGCCGCGTGGGGCTGTACGTCGAGACGGTGATCCGCACCGGAATGGACGAGCTGTGGGAGCGCAGCCAGGACCCGGCCCAGCACCGGCGGTGGGACCTGAGGTTCACCTCCATCGACCACCTCCCGGGCGCAGAGGGCGAGCCCCAGCGCTTCCGCTACGCCACCCGCCTCCTGCCCTTCGTCTCCGTCGCCGGCACCGGGATCTCTGCCGGTGAACGCCACCGCCCCGACGGATCCCGGGTCTCGGCCCTGCGCTTCGCCTCGGGCCATCCGCTGTCGCTGCTCGCCGAGGGCAGCGGGTACTGGCGCTACGTCCCCGGCCCCGACGGGATCCGCTTCCTCACCGGCTACGACTACCGGCCGCGGTGGGGCCGCTTCGGCGCCCTCGCCGACCGGCTGGTGTTCCGCCCCCTCATGGGCTGGGGACCGCCTGGTCCTTCGACCGGCTGCGGCTGTGGTGCGAACGCGGCACCCCGCCCGGCCGCGCGCTGGCCCGGGCCCTCGCCGAGACCGTCCTGCGGGCGCTGCTCTGCGCCGCCGCCCTGGCGTACGCCCCGCTCGCCGCCGCCCTGCCGGTGCTCGCCGCCGCGCTGCTGCTGCCGCCGCTGCCCGGCACCCCGGCCGCCCGACGCTGCCTGCGCACCCCGCCCGGCCGCGACGCCGCCCCCGCACCCCGTCTGCTGACCACCCTGGAGCCGTCGTGACCTCGATCTTCCGGACCCACATGGGCGCCGATTTCGACCGTCTGCACCCGCAGATCCAGCGCCGCTTCTCCGTCGGCCTGGACAGCGGGGAGGGCTGCGTCGGCCGCGGCACCATGGAGCGGATCTGGCACGGCCACGGCTTCGTCAAGCCCTTCCTCCGGCTCGGCGGGACCCGCAACATCCTGGTCCCGCGCGAAGGGCGGAACGTCCCCTTCGCCATCGAGAACATGCCCTACACCGACTCCTTCGGCCGGGAGACCGTCACCTTCGTCCGCACCTTCCAGCTCCCGGACGGGCCGCGCCGGTTCGACGCCACGATGGTCCACAGCCCCGAGCGCGACTGCGTCCTCGACTACCTGGGCACCCACCAGCACCTCGCCAGCGACCTGCACATGAGCGCCGAGCCCGACGGCTCGCTGCTCATCCGCTCCGGCGAGCACCGTTTCCGCGAGGGCCCGGTCGACGTCCGCGTGCCCGAGCTGATCGGCGGTGACGCGGAGGTGCGCGAGTCCTTCGACGACGCCACCGGCCGGTTCCGGATCCGGGTGCGGGTGGTCAACCGCCGGTTCGGACCGCTCTTCGGGTACGAGGGCTCCTTCACCGCCGAGTACGCCGACGTCCGCGCGCACGGGGTCCGCGAGGGCCTGCGGCCCGTCCGCGAGGAGGCCCGGGCATGAGCGCGGGCACGAAGGAGAAGCTCCTCGAAGGCGCCCTGCGCACGTTGGTCGAGCAGGGCATCGCCAAGGCCTCGGCCCGGACCATCGCGGCCACCGCCGGGGTGGGGCAGGGGCTGATCTTCTACCACTTCGGCTCCGTCGACGAACTGCTCGCCGCCGCCTGCCGGTACGGGGCCGAGCAGCGGGTGGACCGCTACCGCGACCGGCTCGCCGCGCTGGGCAGCCTGCCCGAGCTGCTCGAGTTCGCCCGGCAGATGCACGCAGAGGAACGGGCCGCCGGGTACGTCGCCGTGCTCGGGCAGCTGCTCGCGGCAGGGCAGAACTCGCCCTCCCTGGCGGCGGCGACCGGGGCCGGGCTGGGGCTGTGGATCGAGGAGCTGGAGGCGGTGCTGGGGCGGCTGCTGGCGGCGACCCCGCTGGCCGGCTTCGCCGATCCGGCGGGGCTGGCGCGGGCCACGGCGGCCTCGTTCGTCGGCATCGAGCTGTACGAGGGGGTGGACCCGGAGGGAGCCGGGCGGGCGCTGGACGCGCTGGAGCAGCTGGCCGCGCTGGCCGCCGTCCTGGAGGGGCTGGGGCCGTTCACGCAGCGGGCCGTCCGCCACGGCCTCCGGCGGGGAACCCGGGACTGACCCCCGACTCCGCCGGGGCCGACCGCCCCCGCCCCGGGTCGCAGCCCGCCAGGCCCCGCCGCCGCGCGGGGCTTGCCCCTCCCCGCCCTTCAACCGTTCTCGCCCTTGGTCGCCGGGCGCGGCTCAAGACACGGCGCTACCGCCGCCCGCGCCTCACACGCCGGCGGGCTGAAATCAGCCCCGCCGGCGGTTGGGGCGCGGGTCTGGGCGGAGCCCAGGGAACGGTGGCAGGGCGGGTAGGGGACCGCTCCGCGCAGCGGCCCCCGGGACCGGGACGGCACGGCCCTCCGGCCCGGGGCCGGGTGGGTCAGGCCTGCGGGGCGGACGAGGTGAGGGCGATGCCCAGCGGGGTGCGCTCGTACAGGACCTGGTGGCCCTGGCGGAACGCCAGCAGCAGCCCGGCCGCGCGCAGGGCCTTCAGGTGCGCCGAGACCGTCGAGGGGGCCAGACCCAGGCGGCGGGCCAGGGCCGTCGTCGAGGCGGGCTCGTGCAGGGCGCACAGGACCTCCGCCCGGCCCCGCCCCAGCAGCCCCGCCAGGGCCTGCGGGGCCGGGCCGGCCGCGGCGGTCCACAGCGCGCCGATGCCCCGGGCCGGGTACACCAGCGTCGGCTGCCACGGCGGGTCGTACCCGCCGACCACCTCCGGCCAGACGAAGGCGCTGGGCATCAGCAGCAGCCCCTGCCCGCCCAGCTCCCGGTCGTGGTGGGACGGGCGCTCGATGGTCAGCGTCTGGCTCCCGCCGTGCCACCGCAGGTCCGGGTGGAGCCCCTCGAACAGCGCCTCGAGCCCGCCCGCCGCCAGCCGGCGCGAGTGGAACAGGATGTCGGCCTCCAGCAGGGCCCGCAGCCGGGGCCAGTGCGGGGCGACCAGGGCCTCCCAGGCCCGCTCGTACAGATCCGCCAGCTCCCGCACCGCCCGCGCGGGATCCTCCAGCATCCTGGCCCCGATCGCGCTCTCCAGCGCCCCCGGGGTGCAGGCCAGGGACCGCCGCAGGTCCTCGCGGGCGGCCTCCGGATCACCGGCCGCCGCACGCACCCGGGCCAGCTCCTCCTCGATGGTGACGGACGGGCCGGACGGGGGAGGGCTCAGCAGGTCCGGGTTGTGCCCCTTCGCCGGCATCAGCAGCCACAGCGGCCGCAGGTCCAGGCCGGCCGCGGCGGAGCGGATCCGGCTGAGCCAGGGCAGGTGGTACGCGTGCCGGCGCGGCAGCAGCAGGACCCGTACGGCCTCCGCCGTCTCCCAGCGCGGGGAGATCGCGAACCGGCAGCGGAGCAGGTCGGCAGGCGCGAAGCGGTAGTGGAACCCCATGCGGTCGCCTCCGGCGGGGCTGCGGATTCGGGCGGGAGCGAATCTCTCGGCCGGCCAGCCTAGGGGGTGTCCTGTGGACCGGGCCGGGACCGCGACGCTCCCTGGTCCGGCCCGGTCCCCAAGACGCCCCTGGCCACCGAGAGGCTGCCGCCCATGCCGACCGACCACGGAACCCCCGCCCCCGCCGACCGGGGCGCACCACGGCCCGCACCGGCCGCCCCCGCACCGGCCGCCCCCGCCCCGGCCGCCCCCGCCCCGCCCGCCGCGGACCCGCCGCCCGCGGATCCGGGGCCTGCGGACCTCGCGGCCGGGGCGGTTGCCGCCCGCGCCCGCGGCCGGGCCCGTTCCGCCGCCCCCGGGACGGGCTACCGCCCCGTGTTCCGGGTCCGCGAGTTCCGCGCCGTCTTCGCCGCGCACCTGCTGTCCCTGCTCGGCGTCGTCGTCGCCGAGATCTCCCTCACCGTGCTCGTCTACCGCGCCACCGGCTCCCCGCTGATGAGCGCGCTCACCTTCGCCCTCGGCTTCCTGCCCCACGCCCTCGGCGGCACCCTGCTCGCCCCGCTGGCGGACCGGTACCCGGCCCGGCGGGTGCTCGTCGCGTGCGACCTGCTCTGCGCCGCCTGCGCGGCGGCGATGGTCTGGCCGGGGACGCCCGTCGCGGGGATCCTCGTCCTGCGCTGCGCCATGGCCTTCGTCGCGCCCCTCTTCCAGGGCGCCCGCAGCGCCTCCCTCGCCGACATCCTCGGGACGGGGGAGGAGTTCGTACTCGGCCGCTCGCTGCTGCGCATGGTCGCGCAGAGCGCCCAGCTCGCCGGCTTCGGGCTCGGCGGAGTGCTGCTGGCCTTCATCGCCCCGCGCGGGGCGATCGCGCTGACGGCCGCCGGGTTCCTGGCGTCCGCGCTGCTGCTGCGCGTGGGCACCCGGGCCCGGCCCGCCCGGGCCGTCGCCGCCCGCGAGTCCCCGCTCGCCGGGCTGCGCGCCGTCCTCGGCGGGCGGCGGCTGCGGGCGCTCACCCTGCTGTGCTGGCTGCCGCCCGCCTTCGCCGTCGTGCCCGAGGCGCTGCTCGCCCCGTACACCGCGGGCACGGGGGCCGGGACGGTCACGCTCGGGGTGCTGATGTGCGCGCTGCCCGTGGGCACCGTCGCGGGTGAACTCTGGGCCGGCTCGGCGCTCACCGCGCGAACGCGTGCGCGGATCACGGCCCCCCTGGCGGTGGCCTCCCCGCTCCCGCTGCTGCTGTTCGCCGTCCGCCCCGGACCGGCCGTCGCCCTGGCGGCGCTGCTGGCGGCCGGGCTGGCGCACGCCTACACCCTCGGCCTCGACCGGATGTACCTGGACGCCGTCCCCGATGAGCTGCGCGGACGGGCGATGACCCTGCTGAGCACCGGACTGATGACCTTCCAGGGCATCGGCATGGCCCTGGCCGGGGCCGCCGCCGAGTTCCTGCCGGCGCACACCGTGATCGCCGGCGCCGGCGCGCTCGGCGCGGCGGTGGTCGCGCTGCTCCTCGCCGGGGTCCGGCGGCCGAGGGATGAGACGGGGCTCGCGGCCAAATGACCGCCCGGTAGGGTCTGGTGGGTGCCCAAACCGCTCAGCCTCCCCTTCGACCCCATCGCCCGCGCCGACGAACTCTGGCGGCAGCGCTGGGGCCCGGTGCCGTCCATGGCGGCGATCACCTCCATCATGCGCGCGCACCAGATCCTGCTGGCGGGGGTCGACGCGGTGGTCAAGCCGTACGGGCTGACCTTCGCGCGCTACGAGGCGCTGGTGCTGCTCACCTTCTCCCAGGCGGGCGAGCTGCCGATGTCGAAGATCGGCGAGCGCCTGATGGTGCACCCGACCTCGGTGACGAACACCGTGGACCGGCTGGTGAAGTCAGGCCTCGTGGACAAGCGCCCCAACCCGCAGGACGGCCGCGGCACGCTCGCGTCCATCACGGCGAAGGGCCGCGAGGTCGTCGAGGCGGCAACGAAGGACCTGATGGCGGTCGACTTCGGCCTCGGGGTGTACGACGCCGAGGAGTGCGCGGAGATCTTCGCGCTGCTGCGCCCGCTGCGGGTGGCGGCGGCCGACTTCCAGGAGGGCTGAGCCGCCCGCGAGCCGGGGCCGCGTCAAGATCGCGCAAAACGGACGGTTAGGCTCGACGCCATGAAACGAAGCGTGCTGACCCGCTACCGCGTCATGGCCTACGTGACCGCGGTCATGCTCCTGATCCTCTGCGCCTGCATGGTGGCGAAGTACGGCTTCGACACCGGCGCCGGCCTGACCCTCGCGGTCTCGCAGGTCCACGGCGTGCTCTTCATGATCTACCTGGTCTTCGCCTTCGACCTGGGCTCCAAGGCCAAGTGGCCCTTCGGCAAGCTGCTGTGGGTGCTGGTGTCGGGCACCATCCCGCTGGCCGCCTTCTTCGTCGAGCGCGGTGTCCGCGCCGAGGTCGAGCCCCTCGTCGCCGACGGTCTGGCGACCGCGAAGGCCTGAGGCGGCCCCCGGGTCGTTGCCGTCAAACCCCCGGAGAGACTCTCCGGGGGTTTGCCATCGACATTTACTAGGACGTCCTAGTAAATTCATGGGTATGGACGCTGACGCCATCGAGGAGGGCCGCCGCCGCTGGCAGGCCCGGTATGACAAGGCCCGCAAGCGCGAGGCCGATTTCACGACGCTCTCCGGAGATGACGTCGACCCCGTCTACGGGCCCCGGCCCGGTGACTCGTACGAGGGGTTCGAGCGCATCGGCTGGCCCGGGGAGTACCCCTTCACCCGCGGTCTGCACGCCACCGGCTACCGCGGCCGGACCTGGACCATCCGGCAGTTCGCCGGCTTCGGCAACGCCGAGCAGACCAACGAGCGCTACAAGATGATCCTGGCCGCCGGCGGCGGCGGGCTCTCCGTCGCCTTCGACATGCCGACCCTGATGGGCCGCGACTCCGACGACCCGCGCTCGCTCGGCGAGGTCGGCCACTGCGGCGTCGCCATAGACTCCGCCGCCGACATGGAGGTCCTCTTCAAGGACATCCCGCTGGGCGACGTCACGACCTCGATGACCATCAGCGGGCCCGCCGTACCCGCCTTCTGCATGTACCTGGTCGCCGCCGAGCGCCAGGGTGTCGACCCGGCCGTGCTCAACGGCACGCTCCAGACCGACATCTTCAAGGAGTACATCGCCCAGAAGGAGTGGCTCTTCGAACCCGAGCCGCACCTGCGCCTCATCGGCGACCTCATGGAGTACTGCGCGAACGGCATCCCCGCCTACAAGCCGCTCTCCGTCTCCGGCTACCACATCCGCGAGGCCGGGGCGACGGCCGCGCAGGAGCTCGCCTACACCCTCGCCGACGGCTTCGGCTACGTGGAACTCGGACTCTCCCGCGGCCTGGACGTGGACCACTTCGCCTCCGGCCTCTCCTTCTTCTTCGACGCGCACCTCGACTTCTTCGAGGAGATCGCCAAGTTCCGCGCCGCCCGCCGCATCTGGGCCCGCTGGATGAAGGAGGTCTACGGGGCCACGTCGGACAAGGCCATGTGGCTGCGCTTCCACACCCAGACCGCCGGTGTCTCCCTCACCGCGCAGCAGCCCTACAACAACGTCGTGCGCACCGCCGTGGAGGCCCTCGCGGCCGTCCTCGGCGGCACCAACTCCCTGCACACCAACGCCCTCGACGAGACCCTCGCGCTGCCCAGCGAGCAGGCCGCCGAGATCGCGCTGCGCACGCAGCAGGTGCTGATGGAGGAGACCGGCGTGGCCAACGTGGCCGACCCGCTGGGCGGTTCCTGGTACGTCGAGCAGCTCACCGACCGCATCGAGGCCGACGCCGAGAAGATCTTCGAGCAGATCAGGGAGCGCGGCCTGCGCGCCCACCCGGACGGTCAGCACCCCATCGGGCCGATCACGTCCGGCATCCTGCGCGGCATCGAGGACGGCTGGTTCACCGGGGAGATCGCCGAGTCGGCCTTCCAGTACCAGCGCTCCCTGGAGAAGGGCGACAAGCGGGTCGTCGGCGTCAACGTCCACCACGGCTCCGTCACCGGCGACCTGGAGATCCTGCGGGTCAGCCACGAGGTGGAGCGCGAGCAGGTCCGCGCCCTCGCCGCGCGCAAGGAGCGCCGCGACGACGCCAAGGTGACGGCCGCGCTGAAGTCGATGCTGGAGGCCGCCCGGGACGGGTCGAACATGATCCCGGCCATGCTGGACGCGGTACGGGCCGAGGCCACGCTCGGCGAGATCTGCAACGTCCTGCGCGACGAGTGGGGCGTCTACACCGAGCCCGCCGGCTTCTAGCCCGGCCGGAGGTATGGAACGGCCGGTCGTGCTCCCCGTCCAACCGGGGGGCGCGACCGGCCGATCCGTATCCGCAAGCCGTACCCCAAGCCTTGCCGAGGGCCCGTCAGGTACGGGCCACGCCCTGGAGGCCGTGCATCAGCAGGGCGGTGAAGGCGGCCGCCCACGGTTCGTCCACCGGCTCGCAGCTCACCAGCGCCCGGTGCACCACCGTCCCCGCGATCACGTCGAAGATGAGGTCCGTGGTGCGGCCGGCCAGGGACGCGTCCTCCTCGTCCGGGAGTTCGCCCCGGGCCTGGGCCCGCTCGCGCCCCAGTACGACGAGACGTTTCTGCCGGTCCACGATCGCCGACCGGATCCGGTCGCGCAGCGCCTCGTCCCGGGTGGATTCCGCCACCACCGCCATCAGGGCGGTACGGGCCTCGGGCCGCCGCAGCAGCTGCGCGAACTGGAGCACCACGTCCTCGACGTCGGCTTCCAGCGAGCCCCGGTCCGGGAGTTCCAGCTCGTCGAACAGCTCCGCGACGGCGTCCACGACGAGCTCGTTCTTCCCCGCCCAGCGCCGGTAGAGGGTGGTCTTCGCGACCCCGGCCCGCGCCGAGACGTCCCCCATCGTCAGCTTCGACCAGCCCAGCTCCACCAGCGCGTCCCGGGTCGCCGCGAGGATCGCGGCGTCCGCAGCCGCGCTGCGGGGGCGGCCGGTGCGGCCGGTCGGGGAGCTGGTTCCGGGGCTGGGGTTGCGCATGGCCGAGACCATACCCGCCGGTAGGGGAAATGCCGGGGGGCCGTCCACTGTGGTTCAGATCACGAGGCACCCGGGCTCCGGGCGAGTTACGCTACGGCTCGTAGCGTAAGAGCGACAACCACGCGAAGCTACTGGCGCCAGGTGGGGACCCGGCGCCGAACGACGCACAACGCAGGACGATCTTTCGGGATCCTTTTCGCCGGCGCGCGCACACGGGGGAGGATGTACGCATGCAGCCCAGAAACATGTCCATGAGCGGCGTGGTCGACCTCGCCGCTGTGAAGGCGGCCGGCGAGGCCAAGGCCAAGGCGGAGCAGGCGCGCAGGGACGCGGCCCGGCAGGCCGACGGCGGCGCGGGCAGCGCGCCCGGCGGCGCCGTGGCGCCCTCCGCCCTCGTCTTCGACGTAGCCGAGGCCGGCTTCGAGCGCGATGTGATCCACCTGTCCAACGAGGTCCCGGTCGTCCTCGACTTCTGGGCCGAGTGGTGCGAGCCCTGCAAGCAGCTCGGCCCGCTGCTGGAGCGCCTCGCCGTCGAGGCGAACGGCCGCTTCGTGCTGGCGAAGATCGACGTCGACGCCAACCAGATGCTGATGCAGCAGTTCGGCATCCAGGGCATCCCGGCCGTCTTCGCCGTGGTCGCCGGCCAGGTACTGCCCCTGTTCCAGGGCGTGGCGCCCGAGCAGCAGATCCGCGAGACCCTCGCCCAGCTGGTCCAGGTCGCCGAGGAGCGCTTCGGCCTCACCGGCCTCCAGGTCGACCCCGCCGCCGCGGGCGCCCCGGCGGCCCCCGCCGAGGTGCCGGCCGGTCCGTACGACGCACTGCTGGAGGCGGCGGTCGTCGCGCTGGACGCGGGTGACCTGGGCGGCGCCGTGCAGGCGTACAAGAACGTACTGGCGGACGACCCGGCCAACAGCGAGGCCAAGCTGGGCCTGGCCCAGGCCGAGCTGCTCAGCCGGGTGCAGCACCTGGACCCGCAGGCGGTGCGCGCCGAGGCCGCCGCGAACCCGAAGGACCCGGCGGCGCAGATGGCCGCGGCCGACCTGGACCTGGCCGGCGGCCACGTCGCCGACGCCTTCGCGCGCCTGGTGGACACCGTACGGGTGACCTTCGGTGAGGAGCGGGACTCCGTACGGGTCCGGCTGCTGGAGCTGTTCGAGGTGATCGGGGCGGACGACCCCCGCGTCTCGGCGGCGCGTACGGCGCTGGCGCGGGTGCTCTTCTAGCCGGAAGCCCCTGCCGGTCGCGGCGTACCGGCGATTTGTTGACACGGAGATAAACAGCGGCCGCGCTTTGCCAAAACTTGGCAATCGCGGCCGCTGTTACTCCGAGTAAATCGAACCCCGTGAACTGTCCGGTTGGTTCGCTCTCATCCCTTCTGTCGTGGCCCAGGGTCACACCCTGTGTGGCCGCGCGACGGCAGCCGGCAAGGTACCGGTTATCCAGCCGTTACCCGCCAGTAACGACCCCCCTTGTGCCCCGGCCGGGAATGGACCACGATCGGCGACGCTCGGTCCTTCCCGCAGAGCCGCTCACCCGGAACCGCGGCGGAGGGTCCCCACCGGGCCGGCCGGTGACAGTGGCACCGGCCGTGGACAGGGGGGTCTCTGCCACACCGGCAGGGCCTGTCCTCCAGGTTGCGCGAACGCGTGGCCCAGTGGTTGTCGCTCGGGGGTGAACGCCGGTGTATCGGACGCGGCCGCGCCGCGGCTCGGCCGCCTGCGCTTCTTCCCGAGGACGTAGCACTTCTCCCATCCCAGGACGGGCACGGCCCGGACCGGAGATGTACGTCCGAGAAGGAGGAACAAGATGAGTTCTCAGGTTCGTGGCGGAACCAGATGGAAGCGCTTCGCGCTCGTCATGGTGCCGAGCATCGCGGCCACCGCCGCGGTCGGTGTGGGTCTGGCGCAGGGTGCCCTGGCGGCGTCCTTCAGCGTGTCGGGCCAGGACTTCAAGGTGTCGGCCGACTCGCTCGTCGGTGACAATCTGATCCAGTACGGCAGCATCGCCGAAGGCGCGACGCTGGGTAGCGACAAGAAGACCAAGCACCCGGTCACGATCTCCGGCTTCAGCCGCGCCGAGATCACCAACATGTGCCAGTCGCTGGTGACCCCGGTGCCCGGTCTCGGCGCCATCACCCTGCAGCTGCACACGGGCAACAAGGGCAAGCCGGCCGTCGCGGAGAACATCTACCTCGACGTTGCCGAGCTCGACGCGGACGCCAAGTTCGAGCAGCTCGACATCGGTGTCGCGGTGGGCGACGGCAGCCACGCCACCAAGCCGGTTCCGGGCACGGTGGCGGACGGCGGTCTCTTCTCGCAGCGGGCCAAGAAGGCGACGCTGACGAACGTCCGCCAGAAGGCGTGGGCGACGACGGCGGGCACCTTCACGCTGCCGGACCTCAAGCTGCGCCTGCTCAGCGGCGACCAGCCGTGCTACCAGGACGAGAAGTGATTCCGTCCCGTGTGTGACTGACCGGGCGGGCGGGCGGCACAGCAGCCGGACGCCCGTCCGGGCTCCACAGAGTTCTCCGTACCACCGTTTCCAGGGAGCTGTTGTCCATGAACCCCGAGGCCCCGGTCCACGCCGCGGACGATCACTGGCTCACTGTCATGCGCCTCCGCTTCCGTGCCTGGCGTGGGGCCCGTCCTTTCTGGGCAGGTCTGTTCACGCTCCTCGGCGGAGTGCCGATCATCTACTTCCCGTTCGCGGACATCCGGCTGGCCAACGTCTCCCTCGCGATGGCGACGACGTCCGGCTCCGTCTCCCTGATCCTCGGCGTCCTGCTGATCACCCTGGGCATCACCCTCTGGTTCCAGCAGGGCATCCGCGTCTTCGCGGGCGTCGCCGCGATCCTCCTGGCCCTGGTGTCGATCCCGAAGTCCAACCTCGGCGGCTTCTTCATCGGCTTCCTCACCGCCATGGTCGGCGGATGCCTCGCCCTGGCCTGGGCGCCGGGAGCCCCGGACGAGGAAGAGCCGGCGGAGGCGGAGAGGGCGCAGCCCGTGGACCCGTTCTACGGCATCCCCGGACCCCGTGAGACGGAAGCGGCGTACGCGACCGAGACGAATGCCCACGCCGATGGCGGGAGGAACAGTGCCGGGTGACGAGACGCACCGGGGCGTGGCCCCCGGCGCGGAGCCCCGTGAGAGAAGGGGCCCGCGCCATGCGGCGCCCAGGAAATCACTGCTGAACAAGCTCCAGATACCCGTCGGCAAGACGATGGCGCTCGCGGCGATGCCGACGGCGGTCTTCGTCGGGATGGGCATCGCCCCGAAGATGGCGCTCGCCGACGACAAGGACATCCCCTTCGCTCCCGGCCCGTGCGTGACCCGGTCCGACGAGCCCACCCAGTCGGCCTCACCGTCGCCGTCCACGTCCACGTCCGCGTCGCCCTCGCCGTCGGCCTCCGCCTCGCCCGGTGCGAGCCCTTCCCCGGGTGCGAGCAAGGCCCCGAAGCCGTCGGCGAGCCCGTCGGCCAAGCAGCCCGAGGTCCCGAAGACGCCGAAGCAGCCGTCGACGAGCCCGACCCCGACCGCGCCGTCCACGTCGGCCACGCCCGCCAAGCCGGCCAACCCGCTGGACCCGCTGGGTGTCGGCGACGCCCTCCAGGGCCTCGTGGACAGCCTCGGCAGGCCCCTCCAGGAAGCGCAGAAGCCGGCCACCCCGGCGCCCGCGCCCACCACGTCCGCCAAGCCCACCCCGGCCAAGGACCCTGCCGCCGACGCCATCCGCGACGCGGCGAAGAAGGCCGGCGTGAAGGTCGAGGAGCTACCGCAGAGCGTCAAGGACACGGTCACCAAGCCGAAGGACGAGACGGGTAAGGCGGTCAAGGACGGGGAGAAGGACGGCGCCTCGCCCAGCCCTTCCCCCTCGACGTCGGCGACGACGGACCCGGACGGGAAGCAGCCCTTCCCCTGCCCGACCTTCGACGCCGAGGCCTTCGCCAACGCCAAGCTGGAGCCCGGCATCCCGCTCCTGCCGGACGAGCCCTGGTACCTGGACAGCTCGCTGCTGACCCTCTACGGCCTCGACTACGAGGGCATCGTCGAGGTGAAGACGGCGGGCGGCAAGGTCAAGAAGGTCCTGAAGTTCACGGCGGACTCGCTGGACATCAAGGACCTCTACCAGACCGTCGGCAAGGGCCCCAACATCGCCCACCTCAAGTCGCGCCCGGGCTCCACGTCCAAGATCCGCGACGCCAAGGTGACGATGTACACGGAGAGCCTCAAGGGCAACCTCTTCGGGCTCATCCCGATCGAGTTCACCCCGAACACCCCGCCGCCCCTGAACGTCCCCTTCGCGTTCTTCACGAACGTCAAGGTCGTCCAGGCCGGCCAGTTCGGCGGCAACCTCACGGTCCCGGGCCTGAAGAACTACATCGGCCCGGCGGAGTAGCAGCCGACCCGGACGTGCCGGTGGCCCGCACCCCCTCAGGGGTGCGGGCCACCGTGCGTTCTGCGCAGGGCTAGGAAGCCGCCGCCGGTCCGGCGGGCGGGTCCAGGAGGTCTGCCTTCTCCTGGAGCTCCTCGGCGATGTCGTCCCAGTCGGGGCCGAAGGCGAGGAGGTCGTCGGCGGCTTCGCGCAGCACCGCCGCGTCGTCCGGACGCTGCAGACAGACGATCCGGTAGGCCAGGTTGCGGGCCCACGGCGGCAGGCCGATGAAGTTCTCGGCCTTCAGCGTGCGCAGCATCGAGAGGATCTCATCCGGATCCGCGTAGATGATCGTTTCCACGTACTCGAACTCGGCGAGGCCGAACTGCTCCGGCGTCGCGTCCACCCGGTTCTCCGGGACGACCGCGCGCCCGAGTGTGATCAGGTCCTGCACCGGGATTCCTCGCTCGCTTCGTAGGGGGCTCGCAGGATTCGGGGAGTGTGCCGCGTCCGGCGGGCCGGCCGACCAGTCCACGGCCGGGTGCGCACCCCCGGTCGCTCCCCCCGAGGGTTTCACGGCCGGGCGGCCGTCGGTAGTGAGTTTTGGTCGGAGCCACCGGGTGGCAGGCAAAGCACCGAGGGCGGCACCCCGGGGGTCCGGGGTGCCGCCCTCGGTCTCTGTGCGGCAGAGTCAGGCGGTCGGCGTGGGGGCTCAGGCGCCCGCGGCCGTGTCGCCGAGGTGGTGGACGCGGACCATGTTGGTCGTGCCCGGGACGCCGGGGGGCGAGCCGGCCGTGATGACCATGGTGTCGCCCGGGTTGAAGCGCTGGAGCTTGAGCACCTCGCCGTCCACCAGGTCGACCATCGCGTCGGTGGTGTCCACGTGCGGGACGATCGCCGACTCGACGCCCCAGCTCAGCGTGAGCTGGTTGCGGGTGTTGACGTCCGTGGTGAAGGCCAGGATCGGCTGCTGGGCGCGGTAGCGCGACAGGCGGCGGGCCGTGTCACCGGACTGGGTGAAGGCGACCAGGGCCTTGCCGTCCAGGAAGTCCGCGATCTCGCAGGCCGCGCGGGCGACGGAGCCGCCCTGGGTACGCGGCTTCTTGCCCGGGACCAGCGGCTGGAGGCCCTTGGCGAGGAGCTCCTCCTCGGCCGCCGTGACGATCTTCGACATCGTCTTGACGGTCTCGATCGGGTAGGCGCCCACCGAGGACTCGGCGGACAGCATGACCGCGTCGGCGCCGTCGAGGATGGCGTTGGCGACGTCGGAGGCCTCCGCGCGGGTCGGGCGGGAGTTGGTGATCATCGACTCCATCATCTGGGTCGCGACGATCACCGGCTTGGCGTTGCGGCGGCACATCTCGATGAGCCGCTTCTGGACCATCGGGACCTTTTCGAGCGGGTACTCGACGGCCAGGTCGCCGCGGGCCACCATGACCGCGTCGAAGGCCGCGACGACGGCCTCCATGTTCTCGACGGCCTGGGGCTTCTCCACCTTGGCGATGACGGGGACCCGGCGGCCCTCCTCGTCCATGACGCGGTGGACGTCCTTGACGTCGCTGGCGTCGCGGACGAAGGAGAGGGCGACCATGTCGCAGCCCATCCGCAGGGCGAAGCGCAGGTCGTCGACGTCCTTCTCGGAGAGGGCGGGGACGTTGACGGCGGCACCGGGCAGGTTGATGCCCTTGTGGTCGGAGATCACACCGCCCTCGATGACGATGGTCCTGACCCGCGGGCCTTCGACCTCGGTCACCCGCAGTTCGACGTTGCCGTCGTTGATCAGGATCTGGTCACCCTTGGCGACGTCGCCCGGGAGGCCCTTGTAGGTGGTGCCGCAGATGGACTTGTCGCCCGGGACGTCCTCGGTGGTGATGGTGAACTCGTCCCCGCGCACCAGCTCGACGGGGCCCTCGGCGAAGGTCTCGAGACGGATCTTGGGGCCCTGGAGGTCGGCGAGGACGCCGACCGCGCGCCCGGTGTCCTCGGAGACCTTCCGGACGCGGTCGTACCGCTCCTGGTGTTCTGCCTGGGACCCGTGGCTGAAGTTGAATCGGGCCACGTTCATACCTGCCTCGATGAGCGCTTTCAGCTGCTCATACGAGTCGACGGCGGGGCCCAGCGTGCAGACGATTTTGGAACGGCGCATGACCGGATCCTATCCGTTTGTTTCGTAGCGGAATATTCCGTCTGGCGGAAAGTCCAAGTGACTACTGGGTAACCAACGCGTACGCCTGGGAGGCGATCTCCAGTTCCTCATCGGTCGGCACCACGGCCACGGCCACCCGCGCGTGGTCCGGGGAGATCAGCCGGGGCTCCGGGGAGCGGACGGCGTTCGCCTCCGGGTCCAGCGCGAGGCCGAGCTGCTCCAGGCCGCTGATCGCCGCCTCCCGCACGGCGGAGGCGTTCTCGCCGACGCCCGCCGTGAACACCACCGCGTCCACCCGCCCCAGCACCGCCGTGTAGGCACCGATGTACTTCTTCAGCCGGTGGACGTAGGACGCCAGCGCGAGGCCGGCCGCCTCGTCGCCCTCGCCCGCGCGCCGCGTCACCTCGCGCATGTCGTTGTCGCCGCACAGACCCAGCAGACCGCTCTTCTTGTTGAGGAGCGAGTCGATCTCGTCGACGGACAGCCCGGCCACCCGGGCCAGGTGGAAGATGACCGCCGGGTCCAGGTCGCCCGAGCGGGTCCCCATGACCAGGCCCTCCAGCGGGGTCAGGCCCATCGAGGTCTCCACGCAGACCCCGCCCCGCACCGCCGAGGCCGAGGCGCCGTTGCCCAGGTGCAGCACGATCACGTTCACGTCCTCCACCGCCCTGCCCAGCAGGGCGGCCGTCGCCCGTGAGACGTAGGCGTGGGACGTGCCGTGGAAGCCGTACCGCCGGATGGCGTACTTCTCGGCCGTCGCCGCGTCGATCGCGTACCGCGCCACGTGCTCCGGCATCGTGGAGTGGAAGGCGGTGTCGAAGACGGCCACCTGCGGCAGGTCCGCGCGCAGCTCGCGCGCCACCTCGATGCCGGTCACGTTCGCCGGGTTGTGCAGCGGGGCCAGCGGGATCAGGCTGCGGATCTCCGCCAGTACCTCCTCGTCCACCACCGTCGGCTGCGTGAACCGCGTCCCGCCGTGCACCACCCGGTGGCCCACGGCCGCGAGGTCGGGGGAGTCCAGGCCGAGGCCGTCGGCCGCCAGCTCCGCCGCGACCGCCCGCAGGGCGGCCCCGTGGTCCGGGATCGGGCCGAGCCGCTCGCGCCTGCCGCCCCCGGCGCCGGCTCCGGTGAGCGGCTCGTGCACCAGGCGGGAGGTCTCCTCGCCGATGCGCTCCACCAGGCCGACGGCGAGGCGGGAGCGGTCCGCCATGTCCAGCAGCTGGTACTTCACCGACGAGGACCCGGAGTTGAGGACGAGTACGCGCGTTGCGGTCACGATGGGGGATCTTTCCTTCGGGTGGAGGGGTTTACCGGGAGGGGGACTGCGGCTGCGACTGCGCCTGGATCGCGGTGATCGCCACGGTGGTGACGATGTCCTGGACCAGCGCGCCGCGCGAGAGGTCGTTGACCGGCTTGCGCAGGCCCTGGAGCACCGGGCCGACCGCGACGGCGCCCGCCGAACGCTGCACGGCCTTGTACGTGTTGTTGCCCGTGTTCAGGTCGGGGAAGATCAGCACGCTCGCCCGCCCGGCCACCTCGGAGCCCGGCAGCTTGGTCGCGGCCACCGAGGGCTCCACGGCGGCGTCGTACTGGATCGGGCCCTCGACGGCCAGGTCGGGGCGCTGCGCGCGGACGGTCTCGGTGGCCTTGCGGACCTTCTCCACGTCCGCTCCGGAGCCCGAGGTGCCCGTCGAGTACGAGAGCATCGCGATCCGCGGCTCGACCCCGAAGGCCGCCGCGGTGGCCGCCGACTGGACGGCGATGTCGGCGAGCTGCTCGGCGTCGGGATCCGGGTTGACCGCGCAGTCGCCGTAGACCAGGACCCGGTCGGCCAGGCACATGAAGAAGACCGAGGAGACGATGGAGGCCTCCGGCTTGGTCTTGATGATCTCGAAGGCCGGGCGGATGGTGGCGGCGGTGGAGTGCACCGAGCCGGAGACCATGCCGTCGGCCAGGCCCTCCTGGACCATCAGGGTGCCGAAGTAGTTGACGTCGGTGACCACGTCGTGGGCCAGCTCGACGGACATGCCCTTGTGCGCGCGGGCCTTGGCGTAGTACTCGGCGAAACGTTCCCGCAGCGGCGACGTCGCCGGGTCGATCAGCTGCGCGGCCGAGATGTCGACGCCCAGGTCGCCGGCCTTCTTCAGGATCGCCTGCTCCTCGCCCAGCAGCGTCAGGTCGCAGACACCCCTGCGCAGCACCACGTCCGCGGCGCGCAGCACGCGCTCCTCGGTGCCCTCGGGCAGCACCACGCGGCGCCGCTCGGAGCGGGCCCGCTCCAGCAGCTCGTGCTCGAACATCATCGGGGTGACGCGCTCCGAGCGGGCCACCGACAGCAGCCCGCGCAGTTCGGCGGTGTCCACGTGCCGCTCGAAGAGGCCGAGCGCGGTCTCCAGCTTGCGCGGGGTCGCGGAGTTCAACCGGCTCTGCAGCGAGAAGAGTTCGGTGGCGGTCGGGAAGCTGTTGCCGGCCACCGAGACCACCGGGGTGCCGGGGGCGAGCTTCGAGGCCAGGGTGAGGACGTCCTCGGACGGGCGCTCGTTCAGGGTCAGCAGCACCCCGGCGATCGGCGGGGTGCCCGAAGCGTGCGCGGCGAGCGCCCCCACGACCAGGTCGGCGCGGTCGCCGGGCGTGACGACCAGGCAGCCGGGGGTCAGGGCGTTCAGGAAGTTCGGCAGCATCGCGCCGCCGAAGACGAAGTCCACGGCGTCGCGGGCGAGCCCCGCGTCGTCGCCCAGCAGCACCTCGCCGCCGAGCGCCCGGGTGATCTGGGCGACGGTCGGGGCGGAGAGGGACTTGTCGTCCGGCAGCACGTAGCAGGGCACGGGGAGGCGGGCGGCGAGCCGCTCGGCTATGACGTCGCGGTCCTCGGGGGCCACCCGGTTCACGACCATGGCCACGACGTGGCAGCCCAGGCTCTCGTAGGCCCGGTGGGCGCTCTGGGCCTCGGCGCGCACGGCCTCGGCGGGGTGCCTGGTGCCGCCGACGACGGGCACGACGACCGCGCCGAGCTCGTTGGCGAGGCGGGCGTTCAGCGCCAGCTCGTCGGGCAGATTGGTGTCGGCGTAGTCGGTGCCGAGCACGAGCATGACCTCGTAGTCACGGGCCACCCGGTGGTAGCGGTCGACCAGCCGGGAGACCAGCTCGTCGGCGCCCTTCTCGGCCAGGACGGCGGCGGCCTCCTGGTACTCCATCCCGTAGGCCGTGGCGGCGTCCTGCTCGATCCGGTACCGGGCCCTGAGCAGCTCGAAGAGCCGGTCCGGCGCGTCGTGCAGCAGGGGGCGGTACACGCCCACCCGGCCCGTCTGGCGCGTCAGGAGTTCCATGATCCCCAGCTCGACGACCTGCCGGCCGTCTCCCCGCTCGATACCGGTCACGTACACGCTGCGCGTCACGCGTGCTCTCCGTCCCATGCCGTGGATGTCTCATTGATGTGGCTCGACCTCTTGACAATACCTCTGTCAGTGGATAGGGCGCCCCTGGGAATAGGTCCGGCCGGGAGGGGCGAAAGAGCGCGCGGGGCGGTGGCGCCGGACGGCGCACCCCTCCCTGAACGTGGAACAATCGGACAGGCGACATCAATACGCCTTAGATATGTACGGCCGGCCGGCCGCGCGCACCCCCGCGTACGGCCGGAGCCGACCGGGAGCAGGAGACACAGGACGATGCGTATCGGAGTTCTCACCGCAGGCGGCGACTGCCCGGGCCTGAACGCCGTCATCCGGTCGGTCGTACACCGTGCCCTGGTCGGACACGGGGACGAGGTCATCGGCTTCGAGGACGGCTTCAAGGGCCTCCTCGACGGCCACTACCGCCCCCTGGACATCAACGCCGTCAGCGGCATCCTGGCCCGCGGCGGCACGATCCTCGGCTCGGCGCGCATGGAGCGCGCCCGGCTGCACGAAGCCGCGGAGAACGCCCACGAACTGGCGAGGCGTTACGGCATCGACGCGCTCATCCCGATCGGCGGCGAGGGCACCCTGACGGCCGCCCGGATGCTCGCGGACGCCGGGATGCCGGTCGTCGGCGTGCCGAAGACCATCGACAACGACATCTCCTCCACCGACCGCACCTTCGGCTTCGACACCGCCGTCACCGTCGCCACCGAGGCCATAGACCGCCTCAAGACCACCGCCGAGTCGCACCAGCGCGTGATGGTCGTCGAGGTCATGGGCCGCCACGCCGGCTGGATCGCCCTGGAGTCCGGCATGGCCGGCGGCGCCCACGGCATCTGCCTGCCCGAGCGCCCCTTCGAGGTGGACGCCCTGGTGAAGATGGTGGAGGAACGCTTCGCCCGGGGGAAGAAGTTCGCCGTCGTCTGCGTCGCCGAGGGCGCGCACCCGGCCGCGGGCTCCATGCCGTACGAGAAGGGCGCCATCGACCAGTACGGCCACGAGCGCTTCGCCGGCATCGGCAACCGCCTGGCCATCGAGCTGGAGCACCGGCTCGGCAAGGAGGCCCGCCCGGTCATCCTCGGCCACGTCCAGCGCGGCGGTGTGCCGACCGCGTACGACCGTGTCCTGGCCACCCGGTTCGGCTGGCACGCCGTCGAGGCCGTGCACCGCGGGGACTTCGGCAACATGACCGCCCTGTGCGGCACCGACATCGTGATGGCCCCGCTGGCCGCGGCCGTCACCGAGCTGAAGACCGTCCCCGACCACCGCATGTACGAGGCCGAGTCGGTCTTCTGACCGGCCGGGTGCCGCTCGCGCGCGACGTCCTACCCCGCGCCGCCGGCCAGGGCCCAGAAGCGGTCCGTGATCTCCGCGAGGAACTGCCGGCCCGCGTCGCCGGTACTGGCCGAGCCGCCCGCGCCGCCCCAGTTGAGGGTGGCCAGCATCCGCGACTGGTAGTCGTCGTGGAGGAGCCCGAGGACGTGCTCCAGGTGGGCCTTGGGCACCGGCAGCAGCTTGCCCAGCGGCTTCACGTAGGCCTGCCAGCGGGTGGTGACCGCGCTGCGCAGCAGCTCGGCGAGCTCGTCGTGCTTGCCGGTCGCCGTCACGAACTGGGCCAGCGTCAGTCCGAGCACCGAGGCGAGGGCGGCGGACTGCCGCTCGTTGCCCTTCCAGCGCCCGGTGTCCTCCATCTTCCGGTACGCGTTCGCCTCCAGCCCGACGCGGCGGGCCAGGTCCTCTGGGTCCAGGCCGCGGGCGATGCGGTGTTCCCGCAGGGTGACGGGCTCGGCCAGCAGCTCCGCGGGGGAGCACCAGAGCACGCCGGCCAGGGCCGTGAGCTCGGTGGAGGTGGGCGACTGCTCGCCCCGCTCCCAGGCCATCACGGTCTCCGGTGCGACGAGCAGTCCGTACTGGGCCCGCAGGCCGTAGGCGACATGGCCGGGAGCCATGCCCAGGGCCGCGCGCAGGCGGCGTGCGGCGGGGGCGTTGAAAGGGGGGCTGGAGTGCACAGGGCACACGGTAGGAGTGGCCAAGGAGTGACGGCTACAGACTATTCAAACAAGCCGATAACTCGTAGGAAAGTCCTATGGAGTTCATGACTTTGGGCGGTTTTCCCGGCGACTGTCCGGTAATCGGATCATGGGAAGATCCATTTACAGCGTACGGATTCAGCCACTCCATTTCAGGTGACCCGGCAAGCCCGTCGAGTGATCCCGGTCACAGCACCTGAACCGGCCGTCCCTCCCGTCCGTGATCCATATCGGGGCCCTCGCATACGGGGGTGGCGAGGGCCCCCCAGGCCGGGGCCCCGGCACCGCGGGAACGCCTCCCGCGCCCCTCTTCCGCGCCCGCTCCCCTTTCCTTGACGTCGGCGTCAGGGAATACGGTCGGGCCATGCGCATCGGCGAACTGGCGAAGCGGGCCGGGACCAGCACCCGGACGCTCAGGTACTACGAATCACGCGGGCTGCTCGCGGCCCGCCGCACCGGCAACGGCTACCGCGACTACGACGAGGACGACCTGCGCCTGCTGCGGCAGATCCGCACCCTCCAGGACTTCGGCTTCGAGCTGGAGGAGACCCGGCCGTTCGTCGAGTGCCTGCGCGCCGGCCACCCGGCCGGCGACTCCTGCCCGGCCTCGCTCGCGGTGTACCGCCGCAAGCTGGCCGAGCTGGACGGCCTGATCGGCCAGCTGGCCGACGTCCGCGAGCAGGTCGCCCGCCAGCTGTCCGCGGCCGAGGAGGCCGCCGCGGAAGCCGTACCGCGCTGTGAGATGACCGGCTGACCCGCCGGCCGCGGGCGTCCGCCCGCGACCGGACGCGGCGGGCCGCCGCGTCACCAGACATCGGACGTGAGAGGGGAACGACATGATCCACGCCAAGGGTGTGGCAGAAGTGACCGACGAGGACTTCGCGGCGGAGGTGCTGGCCGAACGGGGCCGGCCCGTACTGGTGGAGTTCACCGCGGACTGGTGCGGCCCCTGCCGCCAGCTCGCCCCCGTGCTCTCCGCCATCGCCGCCGAGGAGGCGGCCCGCCTCAAGGTCGTCCAGATCGACGCGGACAGCAACCCCGGCGCCGTCACGCGCTACGGGGTGCTGTCCATGCCGACCATGCTCGTCTTCCGCGACGGCGAACCCGTCAAGCAGGTGGTCGGAGCCCGCGCCAAGCGCCGGCTGCTTCAGGAGCTCGACGAGGTGTGGCTCACGGCCTGAGCCAGACCGTCGCCATCGGCGGGAGCGTCATCCGCAGGCTCACCGCACGCCCCTGGGCCGGCACCGGCTCGGGGCGCAGCGGCCGGGCGTGGTGGACGCCGCTCCCGCCGTACGCCTCCATGTCCGTGTTGAGGACCTCCCGCCACTGCGGCACCTCCTCCGGGACCCCGATCCGGTAGCCGTGCCGGACCACGGGGGAGAAGTTCGACACGCACAGCAGCTGCGAACCGTCCTGCGCGTACCGCAGGAAGGCGAACACGTTGTCGTCCGAGGCGTCCGCCTCGACCCACGCGAAGCCCTCCGGCACCGAGTCCCGCTCCCACAGCGCCGGAGCCGCTCCGTACGCCCGGTTCAGGTCGCGCACCAGGTCGCGCACCCCCCGGTGGTCGCCGGCCGCCGGATACGCCGGGTCCAGCACCCACCAGTCCGGTCCGTAGGCCTCCGACCATTCCGAACCCTGCGCGAACTCCTGTCCCATGAACAGCAGTTGCTTGCCCGGATGGGCCCACATGAAGCCCAGGTAGGCGCGGTGCGTGGCCCGCTGCTGCCACCAGTCCCCCGGCATCTTCGACACCAGCGCGCGCTTGCCGTGCACCACCTCGTCGTGCGAGATCGGCAGGACGTAGTTCTCGCTGAAGGCGTACACCATCGCGAAGGTCATGTCGTGGTGGTGGTACTTGCGGTGCACCGGCTCCTTCGACACGTACCGCAGGGTGTCGTGCATCCAGCCCATGTTCCACTTCAGGCCGAAGCCCAGGCCGCCCGAGTCCGTCGGCCGCGTGACCCCGTCCCAGGCCGTGGACTCCTCCGCGATGGTCACCACTCCCGGGCAGCGCCGGTAGACCGTCGCGTTCATCTCCTGGAGCAGCGCCACCGCGTCCAGGTCCTCCCGGCCGCCGTGCTCGTTCGGCGACCAGTCGCCCTCGTCGCGCGAGTAGTCCAGGTACAGCATCGAGGCCACCGCGTCCACGCGCAGCCCGTCCACGTGGAACTCCTGGCACCAGTAGACGGCGTTGGCGACGAGGAAGTTGCGGACCTCCTTGCGCCCGTAGTCGAACTCCAGCGTCCCCCAGTCCGGGTGCGCGGCCCGGCGCGGGTCCTGGTGCTCGTACAGCGGCCGGCCGTCGAACTCCGCGAGCGCCCACTCGTCGCGCGGGAAGTGCGCGGGCACCCAGTCGACGATCACCCCGATCCCGGCCCGGTGCAGCGCGTCCACCAGCAGGCGGAAGTCGTCCGGGGTGCCCATCCGCGAGGTCGGCGCGTAGAAACCGGTGACCTGGTAGCCCCAGGAGCCGCCGAAGGGGTGCTCGGCGACCGGCATGAACTCCACGTGCGTGAAGCCGAGCTCCTTGACGTACGCGGGGAGCTGGTCGGCCAGCTGCCGGTAGCTCAGCCCCGGCCGCCAGGACGCCAGGTGCAGCTCGTACACCGAGAACGGCGCCTGGTGCGCCGGGCGGGCGGCGCGCGTGGCCATCCACTCGGCGTCCTGCCACACGAACCGCGAGGCGGTGACCACCGAGGCGGTGGCCGGCGGCACCTCGGCGTACTGCGCCATCGGGTCGGCGCGCAGCGTGTGGCTGCCGTCCGGGCGCGTGATGTCGTACTTGTACAGGGTGCCCTCGCCGACACCGGGCAGGAACAGCTCCCACACCCCGCTGGAGCCGAGCGAGCGCATCGGGTGGGCGAGCGAGTCCCAGTACGAGAAGTCCCCGGTGACCCGCACCCCCTGGGCGTTGGGCGCCCACACCGTGAAGCGGGTGCCGGCCACGCCCTGGTGCTCCATCGGCCGGGCGCCGAGCGCCGTCCACAGCTCCTCGTGGCGGCCCTCGCCGATCAGGTGCAGGTCCAGCTCCCCCAGGGCGGGCAGGAACCGGTAGGGGTCGTCGACCTCGATCTCGACGCTGTCGTACGCCACCAGCAGCCGGTAGTCCGGCACCCCGGTCAGCGGCAGCAGCCCGGAGAACAGCCCGTCGCCCTCGTCGAAGAGCTCGGCCCGCAGCCCCTTGGCCACGACGGTGACGGTCTTCGCGAACGGGCGCAGCACGCGGAAGACGACCCCGCCGCGCTGCGCACGGGCACCCAGCACCCCGTGCGGGTCGTGGTGGCGGCCCTCCAGCAGCCGGGCCCGCTCCTCCCCGCCCAGCGGGGGCGCCGGCCGGACCCCGTGCGGCGGGGCGGCGCGGCGGGCCCGCGGGGCCCGGGGGCGCTTGGCGGGTCCGGCCCCGGGATCGCTTGCCGCCACGGCCTCGGGCTCGGCTGCGGGATCGGCTGCCGCTACGGCCTCGGGCTCGGCTGCGGGTTCGGCTGCGGCTTCCTCGCGGACGGTCGGTGACGGCTGTCGTGCGGCGCTCACGCGAGCGGCCTCCTCGGGGGCTTCGGATGCGGGGCGGGGGCGGTGCCGGGAACCGGCGGGGGCATGCGGTGTGCGGGCCGCTGCGGCTCCGACAGCCGGCGGATCGCCGCCATCGGGACGTGCAGCCAGTCGGGGCGGTGCCGGGACTCGTAGCGGGCCTCGTACACCGCCTTGTCGGTCTCGTACGCCCGCAGCAGGACCGGGTCCTCGCGCGGGTCGCGCCCGGTGGTGCGGGCGTAGCCCTCGCAGAACGCGGTCCGGCAGGCGTCCGCCCAGGCCGGGGCGAAGGGCCGGTGCGAGCGGGCGGCGTAGTCGAAGGAGCGCAGTATCCCGGCGACGTCGCGGACCGCCGGCTCGGGGCGGCGGCGGTCGGCCAGCGGCCGGGCCGGCTCCCCCTCGAAGTCGATCAGCGCCCAGCCGCCGTCGGCGGTGCGCAGGGTCTGGCCCAGGTGCAGGTCGCCGTGGATGCGCTGGGCGTGGACCCCGGTGCCCCGGGAGGCGGCCAGCGCGTCGAAGGCGCCGCGCAGCCCGGCCTCGTACGGCCGCAGCGCGGGCACCTCGCGGCAGGTGGCGGCCAGCCGGGCGGTCATCCCCGCGGCGAGCCGCGCGGTCTGCTCGGGGCCCAGGGCGACGGTGGGCAGGGCGGCCGCGAGCGCGCTGTGCACCTCGGCGGTGGCCCGCCCCAGCGCGTGCGCCTCGGCGGTGAAGTCCGCGCCCGCCCGGAGTCTGCGCAGGGCCAGCTGCCAGCCGTCGTCGGAGCCGCGCAGGTAGGGCTGGAGCACGCCCAGGGTCAACGGTTCTCCACTGGCCGGCTGGGCCTCGTACCAGGCGACCGGGGCGGGTACGCGGGTGCAGCCGGCGGCGGCCAGGGCCCTCGGCAGCTCCAGGTCCGGGTTGACGCCGGGACCGACCCGGCGGAACACCTTGAGGATGTACGCGTCCCCGTAGATCAGCGAGGAGTTGGTCTGCTCCCCGGACAGCGGCCGGGGGGCCAGTCCGGCCGCGACGGGCGCGTCCGGGTCCCGGTCGAAGCGGAGCGGGCCCAGCGCCCCGGGGGCGCGCAACCGTTCCAGCAGCAGGGCGGCCAGCCTGGGGTCGCCCAGCGCCTCGTACACGGCCCGGCCCGCGTACGGGCCGTCCGGGGCGTGTCCGATCAGCGCGGGCGCGAGGGCGGGCGGGAGCGGGGAGGGGCGGATGCCCAGCAGGAGCTGGTAGCAGTCCCCGTCCACGTCCAGGAGCAGGTGCAGCAGTTGGGGGGTGGTGCCCGGCGGCAGCAGTTCGGCCGCCGAGACGGCCTCGATCCTGTCGATCCGGCGTCCCTTGCCGGCGAACCAGCGCTGTGCGGGCAGCCAGTCCCGCAGCATCGGTTCGAGTACGGCGGTCGCGGCTCTTCCCGTGATACCGGCGGCCCGGTCGGCCGTGAGCCGGCTCCGGGCGGATGCAGCCTCCGACATGGCGTCGCGTCCTTTCCCCGGGCCGTCACAGAATGCGCAGAGTGTCCCGGATGTGCGGCAGTTGCTACTCCGGTATGTGCGAGTGTCGGGTCAGGATGATCCGTACAGGGGGCGGGCCGTTGACCCAAAGGAGTGCCCGCCCCGTACCCGGTCCCTCAGTCGGCGCGCTGGTCGCTGCGGAGCCGGAACCAGTAGAAGCCGTGGCCCGCCAGGGTCAGCAGGTACGGCCACTCGCCGATCGGCGGGAAGCGCACGTCACCCGTGAGCTCCACCGGAACCCGCCCGTTGAACGACCGCAGGTCCAGCTCGGTGGGCTGCGCGAAGCGCGAGAAGTTGTGCACGCACAGCACCAGGTCGTCCCCGAACTCGCGCAGGAACGCGAGCACCGCCGGGTTGGACGAGGGCAGTTCGGTGTACGAACCGAGCCCGAAGGCGGGGTTCGCCTTGCGGATCTCGATCAGCCTGCGGGTCCAGTGCAGCAGTGACGAGGGCGATGCCATGGCCGCCTCGACATTGGTGACCTGGTACCCGTAGACCGGGTCCATGATGACCGGCAGGTTCAGCCTGCCCGGATCGCAGGAGGAGAAACCGGCGTTGCGGTCGGGAGTCCACTGCATGGGCGTGCGCACGCCGTCGCGGTCGCCGAGCCAGATGTTGTCGCCCATGCCGATCTCGTCGCCGTAGTAGAGCACCGGCGAGCCGGGCAGCGACAGCAGCAGGGCGGTGAACAGCTCCATCTGGTTGCGGTCGTTGTCCAGGAGCGGGGCGAGCCGGCGCCGGATGCCGATGTTGGCCCGCATCCGCGGGTCCTTGGCGTACTCGGCGTACATGTAGTCGCGCTCTTCGTCCGTGACCATCTCGAGGGTGAGCTCGTCGTGGTTGCGCAGGAAGATGCCCCACTGGCAGCGGTCCGGGATCGCCGGGGTCTTGGCCAGGATCTCGGAGACGGGGTAGCGCGACTCTCTTCGTACGGCCATGAAGATGCGCGGCATGACCGGGAAGTGGAAGGCCATGTGGCACTCGTCCCCGCCCTTCGCGAAGTCGCCGAAGTAGTCGACGACGTCCTCGGGCCACTGGTTCGCCTCGGCGAGCAGCACGGTGTCGGGGTAGTGCGCGTCGATCTCCGCCCGGACGCGCTTGAGCAGCGCGTGGGTGCGGGGCAGGTTCTCGCAGTTGGTGCCCTCCTCGGCGTAGAGGTAGGGCACGGCGTCGAGGCGGAAGCCGTCGATGCCGAGGTCCAGCCAGAAGCGCAGCGCCGAGATGATCTCCTCCTGGACGGCCGGGTTCTCGAAGTTGAGGTCCGGCTGGTGCGAGAAGAAGCGGTGCCAGTAGTACTGCTTGCGCAGGGGGTCGTACGTCCAGTTCGAGGTCTCGGTGTCGATGAAGATGATGCGGGCGTCCTGATACTGCTTGTCGTTGTCGGCCCACATGTAGTAGTCCCCGTACGGTCCGTCCGGGTCCTTGCGCGACTGCTGGAACCACTCGTGCTGGTCGCTGGTGTGGTTCATGACGAAGTCGATGATCACGCGCATGCCGCGGGTGTGCGCGGCGTCCACGAACTCCACGAAGTCGGCGAGGTCGCCGAACTCGGGGAGCACGGAGGTGTAGTCGGAGACGTCGTAGCCGCCGTCTCGCAGCGGTGAGGCGAAGAACGGCGGCAGCCAAAGGCAGTCGACGCCGAGCCACTGGAGGTAGTCCAGCTTCGCGGTGAGCCCCTGGAGGTCCCCGACGCCGTCGCCGTTGCTGTCGTGGAAGGAGCGGACGAGGACCTCGTAGAAGACCGCCCGCTTGAACCAGTCGGGATCGCGGTCCTTGGCGGGGGTGTCCTCGAAGGTGTCGTGGACGGGATCGTTGATGATCATGTGGTGGGTGACCCTCCGGTGGGCGGGGACGGTCGCAGGGCGGCCAGGACGTGCGCGGGGCTGCGGCCCGGTTCCAGGCGCACGTAGTTCGCCCTGCCCCAGTGGTAGGTGTCGCCGGTGAGCTCGTCGCGCACCGCGAGGGACCCGTGCCAGTCGAGGCCGAGTACCGGCATGTCCAACGAGACGGTCGCCTCCTGGGTGTGGTGCGGATCGAGGTTGACGACCACCAGTACGGAATTGCCTCCGGAGTGCTTCGAATAGGCGATCACCTGTTCGTTGTCGGTCGGGTGGAAGTGGATGTCGCGCAGCTGCTGGAGGGCGGGATTGCGCCGGCGCACCCGATTCAGCGTGGTGATCAGCGGGGCGATGGAGCGGCCCTCGCGGTCGGCGGCGGCCCAGTCGCGCGGCCGCAGCTCGTACTTCTCGGAGTCCAGGTACTCCTCGCTGCCCTCCCGGACCGGCTCGTTCTCGCAGAGCTCGTAGCCCGCGTAGACGCCCCAGGTGGGGGAGAGGGTGGCGGCGAGGACCGCCCGGACCTCGAAGGCGGCCCGGCCGCCCTTCTGGAGGTACTCGTGGAGGATGTCGGGCGTGTTGACGAAGAAGTTCGGCCGCATCACGGAGGCCGAGTGGGTGCCCGACAGCTCGGTCAGGTATTCGGTCAGCTCGGCCTTGGTGTTGCGCCAGGTGAAATAGGTGTACGACTGCTGGAAGCCGACCGAGGCGAGCGCGCGCATCATGGCGGGCCGGGTGAAGGCTTCCGCCAGGAAGATCACGTCGGGGTCGGACTTGTTGATCTCCGCGATCACCTTCTGCCAGAACACGACCGGCTTGGTGTGCGGATTGTCGACGCGGAAGATCCGCACGCCGTGGTCCATCCAGTGGCGCAGGATCCGGACCGTCTCCTGGACGATGCCGGCCATGTCCGCGTCGAAGTGGATCGGGAAGATGTCCTGGTACTTCTTCGGCGGGTTCTCCGCGTACGCGATGGTCCCGTCGGCCCGGTGGCGGAACCACTCCGGGTGCTTCTCCACCCACGGGTGGTCGGGGGAGCACTGGAGGGCGAAGTCGAGGGCGATCTCCATGCGCAGGTCACGGGCGCGCGCGACGAAGGCGTCGAAGTCCTCCAGGGTGCCGAGGTCGGGGTGGACGGCGTCGTGGCCGCCCTCCGTCGACCCGATCGCCCAGGGCACGCCCGGATCCCAACTCCCCGCGGAAAGCGTGTTGTTGGGGCCCTTGCGGAAGGTCGACCCGATCGGGTGGATCGGCGGCAGGTAGACCACGTCGAAACCCATGGCGGCGATGGCCGGCAGCCGCTCGGCGGCGGTGCGGAAGGTCCCGCTGACCGGGGGCTTGCCGGGCTCCAGCACCGCTCCCTCGGAGCGGGGGAACATCTCGTACCAGGAACCGAAGAGGGCCCGCTTGCGTTCGATCATCAGGGCCAGCGGCTTGGCGGCCGTGACCAGCTCCCGGTACGGGCGCCGGGCGAGCGCCGCGTCCACCGCGGGCGCGAGCGCGGCCGCGTACCGCTGCGCGGCCGGGCGGTCCTCGTCGCGCATCGCGTCGGCGGCGGCCAGCACGGCTTCGCGGCCGTCCCGCTTGGGAATCCTGGCGGCCGCGCGCTCGTAGAGCTCCGCGCCCTCCAGGAGGGTCAGCCCGGTGTCGAGGTCCGCCGGGATCTTCACCGCGGCATGGGCCCGCCAGGTGGCGACCGGATCGCTCCACGCCTCGACGGTGTACGTCCACCTCCCCTCGACCTCGGCGGACACCCGCGCCCCCCACCGGTCGGTGCCGGGGGCGAGTTCGCGCATCGGGACCGGTGGGCGCAGCCGCCCGCTCGGGTCCCGCAGGACGACATGGGCGGAGACGGCGTCGTGGCCCTCGCGGAACACGGTGGCGGAGATCTCGAAGACCTCGTCGACGACCGCCTTGGCGGGTCTGGCGCCGCAGTCGACGGCGGGGCGGACGTCCAGCACGGGAATGCGACCGATCATGATGGGATCACCTGGGGGCAGTTCGCAGGGCTCGGTGACGGGCCAGCCGGAATCGCGGCTGGTAGTGCACGCTCTGTTCGCTCTGTTTCTAGCCGCTCGGAAGACGGCTGGGCTGCGGGCATGGCCGCTCCTGTCCGCGTTCACTCGGGTGGCGGGGAAAGGTTGTGGGCGGGTGCGCCGTGCGTGTATCGCGTGTACCCGCTCAGCCCTTCCCATTCACGACCCGCCCAATCCGAGCTCTCGGCCAACTACTCGTACGTAGCCGGAAGCGACCCGTCGGCGAGCGGCTCGGCGTGCGCCGAGGCTCCGTCAAGTCGGCGAGAATGTACCGGTGGACACCGGAACCCCGCCCGCCCCCCGAGTTTCTCCGACCGCTTCCGCCCCCTGGGGCACGGCCGCCCAGCCCATGTTCGCGCTGCCCTGCGGGATGGTGCTGAGGCCCTGGCGGGAGGCGGACGCCCCCGTGCCGGCTGCCGCGTACGAAGACCCTGACATCCGGCACTGGAACCGGCCGGAGCCCGAGACCCCCGCCTCGGCGGCCGCCCGGATCGCCCGCTGGAACCGGCGGTGGACCGAGCAGCGGGCGGCCGTCTGGGCGGTGGCCGCGTCACCCGGCGCCCCGGCCGTGGGCCTGACCGGCCTCGCCGACGTCGACGCGGCGGGCGGCAGCGCGGAATTCGTGTACTGGTTGCTGCCGGCCGGACGCGGCCGCGGTGTCATGCCGCAGGCGGTGGCCGCGGTGTCCGAGTGGGCCTTCCGCACGGCCGGCCTGCACCGCCTGCGGATCTGCCATTCGGTGGCCAACCCGGCCTCCTGCGCCGTCGCCCTGAAGGCCGGCTTCCCCCTGGAGGGCACGATGCGCGGCGCCCTGCGACACGCCGACGGCTGGCACGACGAGCACCTGCACGCCCGCCTGGCGACCGACGCCTGACGACCCGTCCGCGACGCCTGGCCGGCAGGAGGCGGGATGGCCGGGGAGCGGGAGACGGCCTAACCTTCCGGGGGGCGACGCGCGGGCACACAGCGTGGTGCGGTCGCTCCGATCCGTCATCCCCTGCCAAGGTGGAGCGTGTGAAGGCCATCCGTCGATTCACCGTGCGCCCCGTCCTCCCCGACCCCCTGATGCCGCTCTCCGACCTCGCGCGCAACCTGCGCTGGTCTTGGCATACGGAAACCCGTGAACTCTTCCATTCCGTCGACCCCGAAGGCTGGCAGGCCGCCGGCGGCGACCCCGTCCGGCTGCTCGGCGCCGTGCCCGCCTCCCGGCTCGAGGAACTCGCCGGCGACCGGCGGTTCCTGCGGCGGCTCGCCGTCGCCGCCGCCGACCTCGAGGACTACCTCCACGGCGGGAGGTGGTACCAGACCGCCGAGAACCACGCCGAGCTCCCCGCCGCCATCGCCTACTTCTCCCCCGAGTTCGGCATCACCGCCGCCCTGCCCCAGTACTCCGGCGGTCTGGGGATCCTCGCCGGGGACCACCTCAAGGCCGCCAGCGACCTCGGTGTCCCGGTCATCGGCGTCGGCCTGCTCTACCGGCACGGCTACTTCCGCCAGTCGCTCTCCCGCGAAGGCTGGCAGCAGGAGCACTACCCGGTGCTGGACCCCCACGAGCTGCCCCTGTCCCTGCTGCGGCAGGAGGACGGCGCCCCCGCCCGGGTGTCGCTGACCCTGCCCGGCGGGCGGTCGTTGCACGCGCACATCTGGCAGGCCCGGGTGGGACGCGTACCGCTGCTCCTGCTCGACTCCGACGTCGAGGACAACGACCCCGCCGCCCGCGACGTGACCGACCGCCTCTACGGCGGCGGCAGCGACCACCGGCTGCTCCAGGAGATGCTGCTGGGCATCGGCGGGGTCCGCGCCGTGCGGACGTACTGCCGGATCACCGGCCACGCCGACCCCGAGGTATTTCACACGAACGAGGGACACGCCGGCTTCCTCGGCCTGGAACGCATGAGGGAACTGGAGGGCGAGCACGACCTCGGCTTCGACGCCGCGCTCGAAGCCGTCCGCGCCGGAACCGTGTTCACCACGCACACCCCCGTCCCCGCCGGCATCGACCGCTTCGAGCGCTCGCTCGTCGCCCGGCACTTCGGCGAGGGCGGCGAGCTCCCCGGCGTACCGGTCGAGCGGATCCTGGAGCTGGGCGCCGAGTCGTACCCCGGCGGCGACCCCGGCGTGTTCAACATGGCCGTCATGGGCCTGCGCCTCGCCCAGCGCGCCAACGGGGTCTCCACCCTGCACGGCGCGGTCAGCCGGGGCATGTTCGCCGGGCTCTGGCCGGGCTTCGACGCCGCCGACGTGCCCATCGCCTCCGTGACCAACGGGGTGCACGCCCCGACCTGGGTCGCCCCCGAGGTCATGCGGCTCGGCGCCCGGCAGATCGGGGCCGGGCGGACCGAGGACGCCCTCGCGGTGGGCGCCTCCGCCCGCTGGGACGCCGTCGCGCAGATCGCCGACCAGGACGTGTGGGACGTACGCCGTGCCCTGCGCGAGCAGCTGGTCCAGGAGGTGCGCGACCGGCTGCGCGCCTCGTGGAAGCAGCGCGGGGCCGCCGACACCGAACTGGGCTGGGTGGACTCCGTCCTCGACCCGGACGTGCTCACCATCGGCTTCGCCCGGCGCGTGCCCTCGTACAAGCGGCTGACGCTGATGCTGCGCGACCCGGAGCGGCTGCGCCGGCTGCTGCTGGACCCGGACCGCCCGGTGCAGATCGTCGTCGCGGGCAAGGCGCACCCGGCCGACGACGGCGGCAAGCGGCTCGTGCAGGAGCTGGTGCGCTTCTCCGACGACCCGCGCGTGCGCCACCGCATCGTCTTTCTGCCGGACTACGGCATGGCCATGGCGCAGAAGCTCTACCCGGGCTGCGACGTCTGGCTGAACAACCCGCTGCGGCCCCTGGAGGCCTGCGGCACCAGTGGGATGAAGGCCGCCCTGAACGGCTGCCTGAACCTGTCGGTCCTGGACGGCTGGTGGGACGAGTGGTTCGAGCCCGACTTCGGCTGGGCCATCCCCACCGCCGACGGGCTCGGGACGGACGAGGACCGCCGCGACGACCTGGAGGCGGCCGCCCTCTACGAGCTGATCGAGGAGCGGGTCGCGCCCCGCTTCTACGACCGGGACGGGCGGGCCGGCCTGCCCGTGCGGTGGATCGAGATGGTCCGGCGCACCCTGGTCTCCCTGGGCCCGAAGGTGCTCGCGGGGCGGATGGTGCGGGAGTACGTGGAGCGGCTCTACGCCCCCGCCGCGCTCTCCCACCGGGCCCTGACCCCGCCCGCCGCCCGGGACCTCGCCTGGTGGAAGGGGCGCGTCCGGGCGTCCTGGCCGCAGGTCGCCGTCGAGCACGTGGAGGCCGTCGCCGCCACGCCCGTGGGCGGTACGGCCGAACTGGGGGCCACCCTCACCCTGCGGGTGCGGGTGGCGCTGGACACGCTCGTGGCGGAGGACGTGGAGGTGCAGGCCGTCGCGGGCCGGGTCGACGCCCAGGACGTGATCCGGGACGGGCGGGTCTTCCCGCTCAAGCCCGCCGCCGGGCCCGACCTGGACGGCCGCTGGGTGTACGAGGGCCCGCTCGCCCTCGACCGCACCGGGCCCTTCGGGTACACCGTGCGGGTCCTGCCGGCGCACCCGCTGCTGGCGACCCCGGCCGAACTGGGCCTGGTCGCCGCCCCGGTGGACACCGGGGAGCGCGGCGGGGTCCTGCTGCGCTGAAGGCGCCCGGCCGGCCGCGGCCGGCCGGCGTCCGCCGCCCCGGTGCCCGTACGTCCGTACGGGCACCGGGGCGGCCGCGCGCCGGGAGGGTGAACCTTCGAACGCGCTGTGCATGGCGGCCGCCGCGGCCGCCCGGTCCGCTCCTAGGCTGCCCCGGGACGTCCACCGGAACAGGTCTCCCCGCACCCGAGAAACGGACCTTCACATGCGTCTTCGCTCCACCGCCGCGGCCGCCCTCCTCGCCTCCCTCGCGCTCGTCCTGCCCGCCGCCGGCCAGTCCCTCGCCAACGACCACGACCGCGACACCCTCGGCGAGCTGCGCTACCGGTTCACGGACGGCAACGGCGACGTGCGCCGCGCGTCGATCGAGCCCGCCGACAACGACACCTGCTACCGGCTGACGCACACCTCGTCGAACCGGTCCGCCTTCTGGGTGGAGAACGACACGGAGTCCATCGCCGTCCTCTTCCGGGACAGCACCTGCGGCGGTGAGGCCCAGGAGGTCCTCGAACCCGGGGAGCGGGCGCGCGACCTGTCGGTGCGGTCGGTGCTCTTCAAGCCGAGCGGACACCACCACGGCAACCACGACGGCCGTGACGACTGGTCGGACGACTGGTCGGACGACGAGGACCGCGGCATCGCCCGCCCCGGGCAGGGCCGCGGCCCCGTCGGGGGCGACTACGTCCGGAACGTCCTGCGCCGCGTGGGCTGAGCGGCGCGGGGCGAACGGAAGGGCCCGCCACCCCGTGCGGGGTGGCGGGCCCTCCTCGTGGAACAGGGCCGCCCGGGGAGGTCTTCTCCCGGGCGGCCCCGTGGTCTGGCGGTTCAGCGGTGGTTCACATCCGGCCCCGGCGGGGTCAGAAGGTGAGCTTCCAGCTGTCGATCTTGCCGGTGTCCAGGCTCGCGTTGTCGTTGACCCGGAGCTTCCACACGCCCTGGGCGACCTCGGTGGAGGCGTCCACCGTGTAGCTCTTGACGATGTTGTCCGCACTGCCGCCGGAGCGGTTGTGCAGGTTGTAGACGCTGCCGTCGGGCGCGACCAGGTCGACCTTCAGGTCACCGATGTAGGTGTGGACGATGTTGATGTCCACCTTGAGCGTGCTCGGGGCGTTGCCGGTACGGGTCACCGTGATCGGGGACTCGACGGTCGCGTTGTCGGCGATCGCGTAGTCGGCGGTGTTCTCGAACACGTTCTGCTGGGAGGTGCCGACGGTCCAGGTGAAGGACGCCGTACCCGTCTTGGCCGCGGAGTCGGTCACCGTGACGGTCACGTTGGACGTGCCCGCGGTGGTGGCCGTACCCGAGATCAGACCGGTCGAGGAGTTGATCGACAGGCCGGCCGGCAGGCCGGTCGCCGCGTAGCTCAGCGCACCCGGGTTGGTGCTGGTCGCCTGGACCTGGAGGCTCACGGCGGTGTTGACCTGGGTGGTCTGGTTGGCGATCGGGCTGACCGTCACGCCGCTGGTGACGCGCGCGCCGACGTTGATGGCGGCCCAGGCGTTGGCGACGTTGTTGTACGTGGCCGAGCCCTGGCCGTACAGGTCGGCGGCGGCCCTCAGCGTCTGGACGCGGGCGTCGGCGTAGTTGGTGGTCGACTTGAAGTAGCCCACCGTCAGCGCGCGGAACCAGATCTTCGCGGCGGCCTCGCGGCCGATCGCGGTGACCGGGAGGCCGTCGGAGGTCGGCGAGTCGTAGCTCACGCCGTTGATGACCTTGGCGCCGGAGCCCTCGGAGGCCAGGTAGAACCAGTGGTTGGCCGGGCCCGAGGAGTAGTGGACGTCGACGCCGCCGATGCCCGAGTACCAGGCGTCCTTGGAGGAGCCGTCCTTGCTCGGCTTGTCCATGTAGCGCAGCGGGGTGCCGTTGCCCCGGATGTCGATCTTCTCGCCGACCAGGTAGTCGCCGACGTCCTGCGGGTTGTTGGCGTTGAACTCGACCGCCGCCGCCATGATGTCGGAGGTGGCCTCGTTCAGACCGCCGGGCTCACCGCTGTAGGTCATGTTGCCGGTGACCGAGGTCAGACCGTGGGTCATCTCGTGCGCAGCCACGTCGATCGAGGTGAGCGGCTTGGTGTTGCCGTCGCCGTCGCCGTAGGTCATGCAGAAGCAGCTGTCGTCCCAGAAGGCGTTCACGTACGCGTTGCCGTAGTGGACCCGGCTGTACGGGGCGACGCCGTCGTTGCGCAGGCCGTTGCGGCCGTGGACGTTCTTGTAGTAGTCCCACGTGACCTGGGCGCCGTAGTGGGCGTCCGCGCCGGCGGTCTCCGCGTTGGAGGCGGCGCCGTTGCCCCAGATGTCGTCCGGGCCGGAGAACAGCGTGCCGGTGCCGGAGGTGCCCCGGTTCAGGTTGTAGGTCTTGTGGCTGCCGCGGCCGGCGTCGGTCAGCGTGTAGCTGCTGCCCGACTGCGAGGTGCCGAGGGTGACCTGGCCGCTGTACTGGGTGTTGCCGGTGCCGGTCTCGATGGCCTGCCACTGGGTGATCTTCGCGCCGGTCTTGGCGTTGGTGATCACGTGCAGCCGGCTCGGGGTGCCGTCGTCCTGGAGGCCGCCGACGATGGTCTCGTAGGCCAGGACCGGAACGCCGTCCGCGGCCCAGACGACCTTGCGGGCGCCCTTGTCGGCCTTCGACTCCTTGGAGCCCTCGGCGTTCGCGGCGGCGACGGCCTGGCCCTCCGCAGCGGACGGGGTGACCGTGGCGTCGGTGTCCGAGACCTTGATCTCGTGCTGGGTCGCCTTGGTGACGCTCTTGGTGACGCCGCTCTTGGCGTGGACGGTGAGGTCACCGCCGAGCACGGGCAGACCGTCGTAGGTCCGCTCGTACGTCGTGTGGGTGGTGCCGTCCGCGTCCTTGACCACATCGCGGACGATCAGCTTCTCGCCGCCGCCGAGACCGAGCGCCTTGGCGGCCTGGGCGGAGGTGGAGTTGGCCTCGGCGAGGAGCGTCGCACGCTCCGAAGCGCTGAGTACGAGGTTGGCCGCGCCCGGGTTGGGCTGGGCCGCCGTGCGGGCCTGCGACGCGGTGGCGTCGGCGGTGGCGGTGCCGGACTGTATGCCTACGGCGAGCAGGGCCGCCGCGGCTACGAGCGCGCCGGCCGCGGTGGCACGCCTCTGGGGGGTGGGACTCAACGCAGACTCCTTCTGCAAGGGGGGGTTCCGGATGGCTGGGTGGGCCTCCGGGCAGATCAGGGCTGGTGCGATGAACGGATCGAAGAGTGCCAGCTGCGGGCTGTGATGTCAGGGCCACATCAAAAGGTTGGCTGGAAACAGTTCGTTGTCCGAAGATGCGTATCCGGTATCCGGACCATTCACCTTCGTGTGGGAAGGGGGCCGGTGGCGGCCGGTGCGGCTGCCGCCGGGTGTCAACGCCTGGGCAACGAGAGGTCTCGTTCACACGAACGGCACCTACCGTACGGGTGTTTGTCGTACTGTTTGCCGGTGCGACAGACGCCCGCCGCCAGGGGAAGCGGTGGGCAGGCGCCACCGACATAGACCACGTGCCAGGGGGGCCCATGAGGCATGTCCGTTTTCCTGCGCAAAGGGTGGCCCCGGAGGCCGCCGGGTCCGAGGGGCCCGCGGCGGCCCCGGTCCGACGGCTCGGCGACAAGGCCCGGTGGTACCTGCCCGCGGCCGTGACCGCCGACCTCGCCGGCGCCGCCGTGCCCGTCGGCCTGGTGTTCGGGGCCGCCCAGCAGGCGAGGCCGGAGTACTGCGCCCTCGGCGCGGCCCTCGCCTGGACCGGCGTACAGGCCCTGCGCCGACGCTACGCGGCCCGCGCGCTCGGCGAATCCCGCGGGGTGCTGCCCGTCGTGCACGACTGGCTCATTCTGATCGGTGTCCTGGCCGTCGTCCGCGTGGTGACGGGGGAGGAGACCCCCCGGCTCGCGGCCCTGGGGGCACTGCTGCCCGCGCTGCTCGTCACCGTCGCCTGCCACAAACTGACGTACCACCACCTGTCGGCGGCCCGGCGCGAGGCGCAGGCCGTCAGCCGGGTGCTGGTGGTGGGGGAGCCCGCCGCGGCCGAGCACGTCATCGCGCACCTGGCCGCGCGCACCGACCACCCGTACGTCGTCGTCGGCGTGGTCCCGGTCGGCGAGGGGCCCCTCGTCGGCGGGATGCCCGTCGCGGCCCGGCTGGACGCCTCGATGCCCGGGGCGCCGAACGGGGACTCGGCCGCCGTGCTGGCCGCCGTCCGCAGCCACCACGCCGACCTGGTGCTGGTCGCGCCCGGGGCGCGGATCGCGGGGGAGCGGCTGCGCCGGGTGGCCTGGGCCCTGCACGACGAAGGCCTCGACCTGGCCGTCTTCCCCGGGCTGGTGGAGGTCTCCGTCAAGCGGCTGGAGACCCTGTCGGCCGGCGGGCTCGCCGTCCTGCGGGTCGCGCCGCCCGTGCGGCGGGGGGTGCAGCCCCTGCTCAAGTCGGTGCTCGACCGGGCGGGGGCCGCCGTCGGACTGCTCGTGCTGGCGCCGCTGTTCCTCGGGCTGGTGCTGGCCGTCCGGCTCGGCTCGCCCGGCCCGGCCTTCTACAGCCAGCGGCGGATCGGGCGTGACGGGGTCCCCTTCGTCATGTGGAAGTTCCGCACGATGGTGGTGGACGCCGACCGGCGGAAGGCCGACCTGGTGGTGGCCAACGAGAACGACGGCCCGATGTTCAAGATGCGCCGCGATCCCCGGGTCACCCGGGTGGGCCGGCTGCTGCGCCGGACCTCCCTGGACGAACTGCCCCAGCTGGTCAACGTACTGACGGGCAGCATGTCGCTGGTCGGGCCGCGCCCGCCGCTGCCGGAGGAGGTGGCGGAGTACGACGAGGTCGAGCTGCGCCGGCTCAGCGTGCGGCCCGGGATGACGGGGCTGTGGCAGATCAGCGGACGGTCGGACCTGTCCTGGGACGAAACGATTCAGCTTGATCTCCAGTACGTCGACAACTGGTCCTTCACCAGTGACGTCGACGTCATGGGCCGTACCCTCCGCGCCGTCGTCGACGGCCGCGGAGCGTACTGAGGGGCCGGCGCGTGAGGTCAGCCCTGGTCGAGCCACCAGCGGTAGGTGGCGTCGATGCCGTCGCGCAGCGCGATGCCCGGCTTCCAGCCCAGCGAGGTCAGGCGGGAGACGTCGAGCAGCTTGCGGGGCGTCCCGTCCGGCTTCGTGGTGTCCCAGGCCAGCCGGCCCTCGAAGCCGGTCACCTCGGCGACGGTCTCGGCCAGCGCCCTGATGGTCAGGTCCTCGCCGCAGCCGATGTTGACGGGCTCGTCCCCGTCGTAGCGCTCCAGCAGCACCGCGCAGGCGGCCGCGAGGTCGTCCACGTGGAGGAACTCCCGCCGGGGCGTGCCCGATCCCCACAGGGTGACCTCCTCGCGGCCTTCGACGGCGGCCTCGTGGAAGCGGCGGATGAGGGCCGGCAGCACGTGCGAGGACTCCAGGTCGAAGTTGTCGCCCGGGCCGTAGAGGTTCGTGGGCATGGCCGAGATGTACGAGGCCCCGTACTGCCTGCGGTACGACTGGACCTGCACGATGCCGGCGATCTTCGCGAGGGCGTACGCCTCGTTGGTGGGCTCCAGCGGGCCGGTCAGCAGGGCGTCCTCGCTGATGGGCTGCGGGGCCAGCTTCGGGTAGATGCAGGAGGAGCCGAGGAACAGCAGCCGGCCCACGCCGGCGGCGTACGACCCGGAGACGACGCTCAGCTGGATGCGGAGGTTGTCCTCCAGAAACTGCACCGGGTACGTGCTGTTGGCCATGATCCCGCCGACCTTGGCGGCGGCCAGGACGACCGCGTCCGGGCGGACGTCCCGCAGGTACGCGCCGGTCGCGGCGGCGTCGCGCAGGTCGAGGTCGGCGCGGCCGCGGGTGAGCACCTCGTGGCCGTCGGCGGTCAGGCGGCGGGCGACGGCGGACCCCACGAGGCCGCGGTGTCCGGCGACGAAGACGCGGGCGTGCGGGGGCAGCAGGGGCTGCGAACTTGTCATACCGCCGATGATGCCAGTCCGCTGCCGCGGGCTTCCCGGGGAGGCCGGGGCCCGTGCGCGCCGTCTCCGGGTGCACCGGGCCGTCCGCCCGGGGCGCCTCGCACGGGCGCGCCGCCGTTGCCGGGGCATGATCCGGAGCGCCGGGCCCCGTCGGCGTCCGAGGCGCTGCCCGCCGAGGGTCCGGGCCGCAAGTGCCTTTGCCCGAACGGCGGTTGCCGCCCACAGATCGACGGCGCCGGTGCGTGCGGCACCATCCCGCGCCGAGGCGCGCGGGGCCGGGCGTGTACGGTACGCATCCAGCCGCGGACCAGGGGCGGGCCGCCCGGCCCGCCGCCGGCCGAGGGCCGTGCCGCAGGGGCCGTCGGGGGCCCTGCGCCCCGACGCCCGACGGGCGGCCGCCCGGCCAGGGGCGGCGATCGTCAACCGGCCGGCGACCACCGGCCACGGCCGGGCTCGACCAGGAGCGCCGGCACACCGGACGGACCATCCGGACCGCATCGGAACAGCAACCACTTCCAGGGGGACACCACATGGGCAAGACCGCACTGATCACCGGCGTCACCGGGCAGGACGGCTCGTACCTCGCCGAGCTCCTGCTCTCCAAGGGCTACACGGTGCACGGGCTCGTGCGGCGGTCCTCCAGCTTCAACACGGAGCGGATCGACCACGTCTACCAGGACCCCCACACCGCGGACCGGTCCTTCTTCCTGCACCACGCCGACCTCTCCGACGGCGTCGCCCTGGTGAACCTGCTGCGCGACATACGCCCCGACGAGGTCTACAACCTGGGCGCCCAGTCGCACGTCCGCGTCTCCTTCGACGCCCCCCTCTACACGGGCGACGTCACCGGCCTCGGCGCGCTGCGCCTGCTGGAGGCCATCCGGGCCAGCGGCGTGGACACCCGGATCTACCAGGCCTCGTCGTCCGAGATGTACGGCGCCACCCCGCCCCCGCAGAACGAGGACACCCCCTTCCACCCGCGCAGCCCGTACGGGGCGGCCAAGGTCTTCGGGTACTGGACCACGGTCAACTACCGCGAGGCGTACGACATGTTCGCCGTCAACGGGATCCTCTTCAACCACGAGTCCCCCCGCCGCGGCGAGACCTTCGTGACCCGCAAGATCACCCGCGCGGTGGCCCGCATCAAGGCCGGGCTCCAGGAGCACCTGTACCTCGGCAACCTCGACGCCGTCCGCGACTGGGGCTACGCCCCCGAGTACGTCGACGCGATGTGGCGGATGCTCCAGCAGGACGAGCCGACCGACTACGTGGTCGCCACCGGAGTCGCCGCCACCGTGAGGGAGTTCGTCGAGTCCTCCTTCGCCCACGCGGGCCTCGACTGGACCGAGCACGTGCGGTACGACGCCAAGTACGAGCGTCCCAGCGAGGTCGACGCCCTCATCGGGGACGCCTCCAAGGCGCGGGAGATCCTCGGCTGGAAGCCGTCGGTCCTGGTGCCCGAACTCGCCCGGATCATGGTCGATGCCGACGTCCGGCAGGTCGAGGACCAGCTGGCGGGCGCGACGGTCCGCATCGACCGCTGAACCCCTCGTCCTGACCTAGGATTTGACGCGTTCCGGCCACCTCCGCACGCCCGGCCCAGGGCTTCGTGCGGGGTGTGGACGGGACCACACCCGCCATATGTCCCTCGTGCGCCTGCCACGCTGAACTCCGTTGATTCCAAGTTGGTATGCAACGGGTCAAGTGAGGTGACCGGGCTCTCGCGTGAGCCCTAGTCTGCGCCAGTACATATGGCTGTTCGGATAGTTCCAGCCATCAAACCGGGCACTAGCCCTGGGGGGCTCATGCGTAGATCCAGAGGGCTGACTGCTGCCCTCGCCCTGTCACTCGCCGGCGCCGGCACCGGTCTCGGCCTGGTGCTGATGCCGCAGGCGTCCGCCATCACCCCGCCGGTGGCGTTCACCGCCGACGAGCTGCCCACCTGGCAGCCGAACGGCGTCGTCTTCGCGATGGACCAGGCGAACGGCACCGTCTTCGCCGGCGGCACCTTCTCGGCGGTCCGCCCGCCGGACGCCGTCGGCGGCACCGAGCAGGAGGCCGTGAACTTCGTCGCGCTCGACGCCGCGACGGGCGCCCCCACCTCCTGCAAGCTGGCCTTCACCGTCGGCGACGGCAGCGCGACCGTCCGGGCGCTGGCCGTCTCCAAGGACAAGAAGACCCTGTACGCGGGCGGCTACTTCGGCGCCGTCAACGGCACCCCCGTCTCCAGCCTCGCGGCGATCGACATCGAGACCTGCACCCCCAGGGCCTCCTTCCACCCGGGCGTACCCGCCACCGTGCGCGCGCTCGACGTCACCGACGACACCCTGTACGTGGCCGGCGACTTCACCACCGTCGAGGGCCAGATCCGCGAGCGGTTCGCCGCGGTCGACGCCGCCTCCGGTGCCCTGAGGCCCTTCACCGCCAACGCGGACGAGCCCGCCCGGGCGGTCAAGGTCAGCAACGACGGCAAGCACGTCCTGCTCGGCGGCGACTTCTTCACGGTCAACGGCACCAACTCCCACGCTCTGGCCGTCGTCGACGCCACCACGGGCGCGGTCGCCAAGACCTACTCCACCATCCCCTCCAACTCGGTCGTCAAGCACATCTCGGCCGACGCGACGGGCTACTACGCCGCCAACGAGGGCTCCGGCGGCGGCGTCTTCGACGGCCGCCTCGGCCTGAACCTCGACTTCAACGAGAAGTGGCGCGACCGCTGCCTCGGCGCGACCCAGTACGTGCTGCCGTACGACGGAGTGCTCTACAGCTCCTCCCACGCGCACGACTGCTCCACCGAGCTGGAGTTCCCCGACGGCAAGCGCAACTTCTTCCTGGCCCAGCCCACCGACCACACCGGAGCCGCCCCCGCGCCCGTGGACGGCTTCGTCCGCGGTCCGCGCAAGCTCGGCTGGCACCCCACCGCCAACGACGGCATCGGCGAGGGCATCGGCCCGCGCGTCATGTCCGTGGCCGAGAAGAACGGCGTCAAGTACCTGTGGGCGGGCGGCGAGTTCACCCTCATCAACGGCCAGCCGCAGCAGGGCCTGACCCGCTTCGCGAACACCGGCGACACCGGCGCGCCCACCACCCCGTCCGCCTCCGCCGCGAGCGTCAGGCCCGGTGAGGCCCAGGTCCGCTGGCGCACCAGCTACGACCAGGACGACAGCAAGCTGACCTACCGGATCTACCGCAACGGCTCGGCCACCCCGATCCACACCATGACCGCCGACTCCCTGGAGTTCGAGCGGCCGCAGGCCTCCTGGAACGACACCACCGTGAAGGCAGGCCAGTCCTACACCTACCGGGTGACCGCCACCGACGCCGCCGGCAACACCAGCGCCCTGTCGGCGAACGTCTCCGTGACCGTCCCGACGACCGCCGCGGCGTACCCGGAGAAGGTCCGCGCGGACGGCGCCCAGCTGTACTGGCGCTACGACGACACGGTCAGCCCGTACGTCGCGGACTCCTCCGACGGCGGCAACACCAGCGGCATCCAGGTCAGCGCCCCGGCGCTGCGCCAGAGCCCGGGCGCGGTCACCGGCAGCAGCACGGCGATGGGCTTCAACGGCACCAGCCAGCAGGTGTACAGCGACCACCGCCAGACCGTCGGCAGCTCCTTCACGGTCGAGACGTGGTTCAGGACGAACACCACGCGCGGCGGCAAGCTCATCGGCTTCGGCAACAACACGGTCAACAGCAGCGGCTCGTACGACAAGCAGCTGTACATGACCAACACCGGCCGCCTGGTCTTCGGCGTCTACAACGGCTCGGCCCGCACCATCAGCACCGGCCTGTTCGAGACGTACAACGACAACAAGTGGCACCACGTCGTCGGCACGCAGGGCCCCGGCGGCATGACCCTCTACGTGGACGGCCAGAACAAGGGCACGAACAGCGCCACGACCTCCACCCCGTACGCCGGCTACTGGCACGTCGGCGGCGACAACCTCAGCAGCTGGCCGAACCGCCCGACGAGCAACTTCTTCGCCGGCCAGATCGACGAGACCGCCGTCTACCCGTCGGCGCTCACCCAGGCCCAGGTCAAGTCCCACTACGACCTGGCCAAGGCGCCGGTCGACACGGTCGCCAAGGCCGCCGCGACCGAGGACACCTACATCAACCAGGGCGCGCCGGGCACGGCCTACGGCACCTCGGCCTCGCTCGCGGTCCGCGGCACCTCGGCGTACGAGACGTACCTGCGCTTCACCCTCCCGGCCGCCCCGGCCGGACAGGTCCTGAAGGCCGCCTCCCTCCAGTTCAAGACCTCCACGCAGAGCGGTGCGGGCACCGCCGACACCGTCTCCGTGGTCCCGGTCACCGGCACCTGGAGCGGGGGCGGGACGACGTACAACACCAAGCCCACCCTCGGCACCACCCCGCTCGGCAGCATCGCGGGCGTGCCGGACGGCTCGGCCGTGCAGAACGTCGAACTGGACACCGCCGCGGTCTCCGCGGTGCTGGGCAGCAGCTACAGCCTCGGCCTGACCAGCACGGGCACCGACCCGCTCTGGCTCTGGTCCTCGGAGTCGACCGCCACGGACGCCGCTCCGCAGCTGGTCCTCACCTTCGGCCAGAAGTAACCGCCTGACGGCGTACGGGGCCCGGCCGGCCGGACCGCCGGGCCCCGTACGCCTCTCCACCCAGTACGTACGGGAGCCCCACGATGTACCGACGCTCCGCAGCGGCTGCTGTCCTGCTGGCCGCCGCCCTGACGCTGACCGGCTGCAGTTCGAAGGCCGACGGCACGGCAGACACCGCCAAGGCCGCCGAGCCCAAGCCGCCGGCCTCGTCCTCGGCCCCCGACCCGGCGGACGCGCCCGCGGACGCCGCGACCGCGCCGCAGGCCAAACCCCCGGGCCCGGTCCTGCCGGACGCGAAGCTCACGCCGAAGACGGGCAGCTTCAAGGAGAACGAGAAGAAGTACCTCAGCGGCCGCGTCCCGGAGAAGACGGACCCGGCGGCCGTCCTCCAGACCGGCCAGGAGACCTGCCAGCGGGTGGAACGCACCGCCAAGCGGGACAAGGACGCGGCGGCGGCGTCGATCATCTCCGGGGAGGTCACCGGCGCGAAGGACGCCATCACCTTCCTGTGCCCGGAGCAGAAGCCGGTCCTGGCGGCCGCCGAGAAGGGCTTCGGCGACGGCCCCCGCACCGCCCCCGCCCCCGGCACCTACCGGGCCCTGACCCAGAGCACCACCTGCACCTGGGAGGCCAGGGCCAAGGACGGCGCCGTCCTCGCCTCGGGCCCGGAGGCCCCGCCCAAGCCGGGCGACCGCATCACCGCCACCCTCCCCTCCGGCGCCGCCCAGTTCACCTCGACCGGCTGCTACGCCTGGATCCCCGCGTAACTCGCCCGGCCCGGCCGGGTTTTCGCCTCCGCCTTGCGGGTACCCGCGCCGTCACACGACACAGCGGAGGCGAATCCTATGCGGGGCATCGGTGGTTGCATCGCCCTCATCGTGGTGGGGGCCATCCTCACCTTCGCGAGCGACTGGGAGCTGGAGAGCGTCAACCTCGACCTCGTCGGCCTGATCATGATGGCGGCCGGCTGCGTCGGCCTCGCCGTCTACGCGAGCGTCCTGCGGCGCCGCCGCGCCACGGCCGCCTTCCCGGTGGTGGAGGAACACCTCCACCACCGCGACGAGATCTGAGGGCTCCGGCCGCGTCAGCGCCGCCCGGCGCCCTCGTAGACGGCCGTCAGGGTGTCGAGGACCGCGTCCATCGAGAAGGCGCTGGCGGCCAGCTCGCGTGCGGCGGCGGAGGCCCGGGTGTTCACGGCGGGGTCCAGCAGGTCGAGGACGGCTTCCGCCACCGTCCGCGGCCCCGGGGCGACCGCCCGGCCGGCGCCGGCCGCGGCGATGTCGCGGGCGAGGCCGTTGGAGTGGGTGACCACCGCCGGGACGCCGACGGCGAGGGCCTCGAGCACCGACATCGGGAACGGCTCGTCCACCGAGGGCAGTACGTACACGTGCGCCCGGCGCAGCTCCGCGAGGACCCCGGCACCGGACAGGGCGCCCGGGACCGTGAACCGGTCGCCCAGGCCCAGGGCCGCGACACGGGCCCGGACCGCCGACAGCTCCCCCTCGTCCGGGCCGGCCACCACGAACTCCGCGTCCGGGTGCACGGCGAGCACCGCCGGAGCCGCGTCCACGAAGTCCACCGGCCGCTTGCGGGCCTGGAGGCGGGCCGCGTACAGGATGCGGGGCGGCCCGCCCAGCGGCGGGCGCTCCTCCTGCGCGGGGGTGCCGTTGACCAGCCGGACGGCCCGCGCGAGCGGAGAGCCGGCCACCGCGTCCAGGCCCTCCCGCTCGTGCGGGGTCAGGTACAGCACCGTGTCCGCGCCGCGCAGCAGGCGGCGTACCGCCACCGCGTCGAGGACCTTGGCCAGGATCCTGTCGCTCGGGTCCACCATGCCGTGGGTCTGCAGGACCAGCGGCTTGCCGCAGCGCAGGGCCGCCAGGGCCAGGGGCAGGGTGACCAGGTCACGGGCCAGGTGGACGTGGACCAGGTCCGCGTCCCGCACCAGCCGGGTCGCCGAGGCCAGCAGGGCCGGCGAGGTGATCCCGCTGAAGCCGAGCGGCAGCAGGCGCCGGGCCGGGAACAGCTTCGCAGGAACCCCCTCCACCGAGGTGGGCCACGGGTCGAAGCCCTCGCCCAGGGCCAGGAGGCGCGCCTCGTGGCCCCGGGCCCGCAGGCCCTTGGCCAGGTTGAGGGCCACCCGTACCGGCCCGCCGAAGGCGTGCGAGGGGGAGTGGAGGGTGACGGCGTGCAGGACTCTCACTTCGGCTCCTCCACCGGGCGGCGCCGCCCGTCCTGGGTCTGCAGGGTGAGCGCGGGGAGGTCCTTGTGGACCACCGCGCCCGCGCCCGCCACCGCGCACCGGCCGACCGTCACGCCCGCCAGCACGGTCGCCCGTACGGCCACCCACGCGCCGTCCTCGACGGTGATGGGGGCGTTGTGGTAGCGGAAGTCGGCGGCGCGGTGGTCGTGCGAGCCGGTGCACAGCACCGACTCCTGGGAGAGGCACACGTGCGAACCGATGGTCACCGGCTCCAGGTTGAGCAGCCAGGCGCCCTCGCCGATCCAGGTGTGGTCGCCGACCTCCAGCTTCCACGGCCACAGCACGCGCACCCGGTGCCGGATCAGCACCCCCTCGCCGATCTTCGCCCCGAAGGCGCGCAGCAGGGCCACGCGCAGCCGCGCGGGACAGAACCAGGCCATGAAGAGGGTGTTCATCACCGCGAACCACAGAGCCTGCGTCAGCAGCCCCCGCCCCTTGTCGTAACCGGCCAGCGTGAAGGCAGGAAGATGCCGCAACGGTCGCCCCTCGTCGTCCACCCCGCTCGCGCCTCCCCGGGCGCGGAACGTCAGACTAGACTGCGCGCGGATCACGCACAGGGGTGGGGGCAACAGTGGCCACGGACATGCGCACGCCCGCCGCCGGGCCGGTGCCGCCGTCCTTCGAGGACGAGTCCCGGTGGGGCAGGGTCACCACCCCGCGCACCCTGCTCTCGCGGGCGCTCTCCGTGCCGCTCGCCCTCGGATTCACCGTGTTCCTCCCGCTCTTCGTCGCCGTCCAGTCCGGCGACGGCCAGCGCGACGCCGCCTTCTGGCTCCAGCTGCTGCTGACCGCGTACGCGGGCGCGCGGCTGTCCGCCATGGTGCTGACCAGCCGGCGCAAGCTGCTCCAGGGTTCCTTCTGGCTGTTCGTCTACATGGCCATGGGCGTGGCCCCGCTCGCCCAGGCCGTCCTCGGCCGGGTCCCGACCCCCGTCGTCGGCCCCCGCTCCGACCTCACCCTCGCCATCGCGCTGGTGCTGCTCGGCTGCACGGCCTTCGACGTCGGCGTGCTCCTCGCCCGCCACCGGCCCGCCGGGCGCGCGGGCGGCTCCCCGAAGGAGGCCCGGCCGGTCATGGCGCACCGGCGCCGGCTCCAGCTGCTGACCGTGCTGGCCTTCCTGGGCAGCGCGGCCTTCATCCTCAAACTCGGCGGGCCCGCCGTCTTCTTCTCCAGCCGCCAGGAGATCATCGCCGGCATCCAGGAGGCGGGCGTCTCCAACGGTGACGGCCAGGCCGGGCAGGCCCTGCTGCGCGGCTTCGGCACCGTGCCCGCGCTGCTCGCGCTGCTCCTGTACACGCGCTGGCTGATCACCTCCACGTACGCCCGCCGCAAGGTGTCCGTCATCGTCACCTGGTCGGCGCTGGCGGTGCTGAACCTGATCGTCAACAACCCGGTCTCGAACCCGCGCTACTGGTTCCTGACCGTGCTGTTCGCGCTGCTGTTCACCGTCTTCCCGGTGAGCGCCGCCATGTACCGGGTGGCGCTGTCGATGGCCGTGGTCGTCGCCCTGCTCGTCTTCCCGTTCGCGGACCGCTTCCGCTACGACGAGAAGAACTACAAGCCGGTCGAGACGACCTCGTTCCTGGAGCCGATGGCGCTCAAGGACTACGACCAGATCGGCATGTTCGCGAACACCATCACCTTCTCCCGCTCCGGCCCAGGGCACTTCTACGGGCGCCAGCTCGCGGGATCCGTCTTCTTCGCGGTGCCCCGCTCGGTGTGGCCGGGCAAGCCGCGCGACACGGGCGTGATGGTCGGCCAGTGGATGGGGACGGTCAACACCAACCTCTCGTCGCCCGTCTGGGCCGAGCTGTGGCTGGACTTCGGCCCGGTGGGCATGGGCGCCGGGCTGCTGGGCATCGGATACGCGGCCGCCCGCGTGGACCGCCGCTACGCCAAGCGGGCCACGCGCCGCTCCGCGCCCGGGAGCCTGATCTCGGTGGTGGTCCCGCTGGTCGCCGGGTACTCCTTCATCCTGCTGCGCGGTCCGCTGCTCCAGGCCTCCGGCCGGGTCGCGATCGCCGCCATGTGCCTCGCGCTCGTGGCCACGTACCGCCAGGACAAGGGCACCACCCTGCGCTGACGCGGGGCCCTGGCCGCATGGGGCCAGGCACCTTCGGGCCACCCCGAACCCCTGGAACGCCCCCGGCGCGACGGACATGATCCTCTCAACGGCCGCGGCAAGGGGCCGGGGGGAAACGGGCCGGCGCGGCTGAGCGCCCGCCCGCATCCGCACCACTGCGCGTCCGTACCGCTGCACACACGTGGCTCATTCATGTCCGGATTATGGGGGATTGTCATGTCTGCTCGCCGTCGCCTGACCACGCTCGCCTCGCTCACCGCCACCGTGGCCGTCGCCTCGTCCGCGTTCCTGGCCCTCGGCGCGGTCCCCGCCTCCGCCGCCAGCGTGGCGACCTGGGACAAGGTCGCCCAGTGCGAGAGCTCCGGGAACTGGAGCATCAACACGGGCAACGGCTACTACGGCGGCCTGCAGTTCTCGGCGTCGACCTGGCGGGCCTACGGGGGCACGGCCTACGCGGCCTACGCCCACCAGGCCACCAAGAAGCAGCAGATCCTGATAGGCGAGAAGGTGCTCGCGGGCCAGGGCCCGGGCGCCTGGCCCTCCTGCGGCCGCCTGGCCGGACTCGGCAGCGACCACGCCGACCCGTACCCGGACGCCCCGACCCCGCCGGCCCCCGCCCAGTCGTGGAAGGCACAGGTGCTGATCGGTTCCGGCAACGGGATCTACCACGCCACCCGCTTCGACAACGGCACCTGGACGCGCTTCGGCAACGTCGACAGCGAGGCGGCGGCCCTCCCGGGCGGCGTCCGCACGACCGCCGAGGCGGGCATCAACGGCGACACGCACGTCCTGGCCGTGAGCAACGAGGGCAAGCTGTACCACACCATCCGCAACGCGGACCGCACCTGGGGAACCTTCGGGGACGTCCACGCGGTCGCCGGCGCGCTGCCGAACGTGACGCAGTTGGCGGCGGTTTCGTCGGGTACGGAGCTCCAGGTCGTGGTGGTGGCGGACGGGAAGGTCTTCCACACGGTGCGCCGCGCGAACGGGACGTGGGCGCCGTTCGGTGCGGTCGGCAACCCGGGCGCGGCTCCGGTGGCGAAGGTGGCGGTCTCGCAGGTCGGCAGTGACACGCAGGTGGTGGCCGTCTCGAACGGGTCGCTCTTCCACACGGTGCGGCACGCCGACGGGACGTGGACCTCCTGGGGCGATGCCTCCGCCGAGACCGGTGTGACGGGCGTCGACGACGTGGCCGTGGCCGGGACGGGCGGTGACCTCCAGCTGGTGGTGACGGCCGAGGGTGGCGCGAAGCGCTACCACGGCGCCCGCTTCGCGAGCGGCCAGTGGGTCCTGAACGACCTGTCGGCGGTCGTCCCGGCGGGCGTCACGGTCACCGACGTCGCGGCGGCGGCAGTGGACAACGAGCTCCAGGCGGCGTTCGTCACGACCGACGGCCGGGTTCTGCACACCATCCGCCACTTCGACGGGACCTGGACGGGCGCCGCCCCCATGGACCTGACAGGCGTCGGCGGCACCCACACCGGCGTGTCCATCACCGCCACCTTCAACTGACCAGCGCACGACACCCGCGACACATCCGAGGAGCCACCATGTCCACCACCTTCACCCGTCGTGCGCTGACCTCCGCCACCGGTCTCGCCCTCGCCGCCTCCGGCCTCGTCGCCTTCGCCGCGTCCCCCTCCTACGCCGCGGGGCCCGGGTACCAGATGCCCTTCAGCTGCGGTCAGGCCTGGGCGGGCAACACCTACAGCGGGCACAGCCCGTCCACGCTGGCGATCGACTGGACGCACGGGTCCACCACCGCCAACCAGCCCGTGCTCGCCAGCGCCGAGGGCACCGTCAGCGTCGCCAAGACCCTGAGCGGTTCGTACGGCAAGTACGTGGTCGTCGACCACGGCAGCGGCTGGAAGACCCTCTACGCCCACCTCAACGACTACGACGTCAGCGTCGGGTCACACGTGGCGCGGGGCCAGAAGATCGGCATCGTCGGCAGCACCGGCAACTCCACCGGTGCGCACCTGCACTACGAGCAGCAGTACAACGGTGTGGTCAAGCAGTCCGTCTTCAACGGCACGCCTTTCAGCATGGGTTCGACGCTGACCAGCAAGAACTGCGACGACACGACCACCCCGCCGGCGCCGGCGGGCCAGTGGCGGGCGCAGGTCGCGGTGGAGTCCGGCGGCGGGATCTACCACGCGGTCCGCAACGCGGATCGGACCTGGACCGGCTTCGGCGACGTCCTGGGTGTGACGGGCGAGGTCCCCACGGGCGTCCGCACGACCGCCGAGGCGGGCGTCAACGGCGACACGCACGTCCTGGCCGTGAGCAACGAGGGCAAGCTCTACCACGCGCTGCGCTTCGCCGACCGCTCCTGGACGGGCTTCGGGGACGTGGCAGGCGAGGCCGGAACGCTGGCGAACATCACGCAGGTGGCGGCGGTCTCGTCCGGCACCGAGGTCCAGGTCGTGGTGGTGGCGGACGGGAAGGTCTACCACACGGTCCGCCGTGCGAACGGGACGTGGGCGCCGTTCGGTGCGGTCGGCGCCCCGGGCGCGGCTCCGGTGACGAAGGTGGCCATGTCCCAGGTGGGCAGTGACACGCAGATCGTGGCGGTGTCGAACGGCACGCTCTTCCACACCGTCCGGCACGCCGACGGGACGTGGACCAGCTGGGGCGATGCCTCCGCCGAGACCGGTGTGACGGGTGTCGACGACGTCGCTGTGGCGGGCACGGGCGGGGACCTCCAGCTGGTGGTGACGGCCGAGGGCGGCGCGAAGCGCTACCACGGCGCCCGCTTCGCGAGCGGCCAGTGGGTCCTGAACGACCTGTCGGCGGTCGTCCCGGCGGGCGTCACGGTCACCGACGTCGCGGCGGCAGCGGTCGACAACGAGCTCCAGGCGGCGTTCGTGACCACCGACGGCCGGGTCCTGCACACCATCCGCGCCTTCAACGGCACCTGGTCGCCCGCCGCTCCGGTCGACCTGACCGGCGTGAGCGGCACCCGGACCGGCGTCTCCCTCACCGGCACCTACAACTGATCCGGACACACCGCGGGCCCGGGACGACACCGTCCCGGGCCCGCTCCCGCGTGCCTCACGCGGCGGCCGCCACCTCCGCCGGCACCCTCAGGCGGACCACCCGCAGCCACCCGGCGGCCGCTTTCGCGGCGGAGCCCAGCGCCAGGCCCCAGGCGGCGCCCGCCACCCCCCACACGGCGTACCCGCCCAGCAGCAGCCCCACCGACAGCAGCGAGAACACCACCTGGAGCGAGAGGGTGGCCTCGGGACGGAGCACGCGCAGGGTCAGCAGGGCGCAGGTGCCCAGGCCCATGACCGCGTACTGCGCGCCCGTGGCCGGGAGCAGCGCGGCGGCCGCCGCCCAGGTGTCGCCCAGCAGCCTGCGGCCCAGCCCGGCCGGCAGCGCGTACAGCACCGCCGCCCAGCCGGCGCCCAGCACCGCGAGCGCCGCCCCCATGAGCACGGTCAGCCGGACCACGCCCCGCTTGCCGGAAGCCCGCCCCACCACCGGCGGCCCGAAGGCGTTCGCCGAGTTGAACAGCACGTTCAGCGGGCCGAAGAGGGTGGTGGCGCCGCGCAGCGCGCCGACGGCGAGCGGCGTCGCGAACACCCCGAGCCCGAGCACGGCGAGCTGGCTGGAGCCGTTGCCCACGGCGAACTCGACGACGAACCGCAGGCCGAGGTGCCCGCGCCGCAGATAGGGCCGCAGGTCCCCGCGCACCCCGCGCACGTAGGGCCGCAGCAGCCACAGGCCCAGCCCCAGCGCGGGCAGCGCGGACAGCCCCCACACCAGGACGAGCCGGCCCGGGGAGGCCCCGTACGGCTGCACTGCCAGCGCCGCGACCACGCACGCCAGCCGCAGCGCGTCCGCGGCCAGCGCCCGCTCGGGCACGCGCAGGGCGGAGAAGCAGTACCGCAGCCCGTCCTGCACGAGCACCAGCGGCAGGACGAGGGCCAGCGCGAGGAACGCCCGCCCGGCGTCCCCGGGCACCACCAGGCCCGCCAGCGCGGGCAGCAGCGCGGCCACCGCGGAGGCGGCGGCCGTGAACAGCACGGAGGAGCGGCAGACCCGCCCGAGCCCCTCGCCCTTCTCCAGCACCACGCTCTGCCCGACGTAGGCCATGTTCAGCCCGAGGAGCACGCTGAAGGCGACGTACACCATCGAGAAGTCGGCGAAGCCCGACGCCGGTGACAGCCGGGCGGCCAGCACCAGCACCAGGATGTTCGTGGCACTGGAGGCGGCCTGGTCCAGGACCGAGGAGAGCGCGGCGAGACCCCGCCGGCTCACCTGCGGCCCGTGCGGACGGTGCGCAGCGCCACCGTGTCGGGGGCCTCGGCCGGGGCCTGTTCGCCGGTCCCGTCCGCCCCGCCGGCCGGCGGCGCCACCGCACCGGGGGCGGGCGCGGCGGCCGCCCGGGCGCTCCCGCGTCCGGCCCCGCGCTTCTCGGAGGGCGGCGGGGCGTGCAGCACCGCGCCAAGGACGGTCCCGCCCGCGCCGCTGATCAGTTCGCGGATCCGGGCCAGGTCGGCGCGGTGCACGGCGCGCGGGTCGCAGACCACCAGGACGCCGTCGACGCGGTCGACCAGGGCGAGCGCGTCGGCGTACGAGAGCACGGGCGGCGCGAGCACCACGACGGTGGAGTTGGGGGAGTCGGCCTCGGAGATCAGCCGGGTGGTGCGGGGGGCGGTCAGTGAACGGGGCACGTTGCGCACCCGGTCGCCGGGGATCAGGTCGAAGTCGCCGGACTCCGCGGCGTCCACGACGAGCCGGCGCCCGTCGGGCCATTCGCAGTCGCCGGTACCGGAGCCGCCCGGCATGGCGCTCCAGCGCGGCCGCCCGCCCGCGTCGGTCGGCAGCTGGCTGGCCAGGACCGGGGTGCGCAGGTCGGCCTCGATGAGCAGGACGTCCTTGCCGGTCTCGGCGAAGGAGGCGGCCAGGTTCACGGCCACGGCGGCGGCCGTCTCGCTGCTGCCGCGCGGGGCGACCACCAGCAGCCGGCGCCGGTCGGCGAAGCGGGCGTCGTAGGCGAGCCGGAAGGCCACCGAGCGGTACTCCTCGGCGAGCCGCGGATCGGCCTCCCCGGCCGCGAGGAGCGGGCCGCCGCCGGTCCTGTCGCGGGGCAGGTAGCCGAGGACGGGCGCGCGCAGGGCCCGGGCCACGTCGCCCTCGGAGCGCGGCGCCGGGTCGAAGACCAGCCGGACCCACGCGGCGAGCAGGCCGAGCGCGAGCCCCACGGCCCCGCCGAGCGCCAGCGACATGGGCAGGCCCGGCCCGTCGGCCCCGGCGGGCGGGGTCGCCGCGCTGGTGACCCGGCCCGGGGTCATGTCCAGGGCCCCCAGCTTGGCGATGTTGCCGTTGAGCGTGTTGACCTTGTTCTGGAGGTCGGTCCGGGAGGAGAGGGCCGCGTCGCGGGCGGTGCCGGCCGGCATGGCGTTGATCTGCCGGGCCACCTCGTCGAGCTGCCGGGCGACCGGATCGCGCTGGGCCTCGTACCCCTTGACCATGGTGTCGCGGGTGACGTCGAGGGCCTCCTGCCGCTTGAGCAGGTAGGCGGCGGCCATGCCGTTGGCGCGCCGGGCGGCCTCCCGGGGGGAGGCCGCGGTGTAGGTGAACCGGAGCACCATCGTCTGCGGCGGGTTGGTCACCTGGAGGCCGGCGCGGAAGGCGGAGAAGTCCTTGCCGGCCACGCCCAGCTTCTTCGCGGCCTGCTCGGCCGTGGAGCTGGAGAGCGCGACCTGGCGCTCGGAGCCGATGTTGATGGCCTTGTCGGGCGCCAGGCTCGGGTTGAACGGGTCGTCGGTGGGGGCGCGCAGCACCACGTCCGCGACGGACACGTAGGTGTCCGCCGTGGAGACGCCGAGGTAGACGCCGCCCAGCAGACCGACGGCCACGCCCGCGCCGAGGAGCCGGCGGTAGCGCAGGAGCTGCCTGAACTGGTCCCGCAGCAGATCGGGTTCGTCCTCGGCCGGGGCCGCTGCCGGGCGGTTCGTCTCGGTCACGACTGGGGACCCCCAAGTGCTTCGTCGATCAGTGCGTCGATGCGGGCCAGCCCCGCTTCCCGGCTCAGGTGGGCCGCCACGTGGGCGGGTCCGGCCGCGCCCAGCGCGTCGGCGCCCTCGGGGTCCTCGGCCAGGGCCCGTACGGCCTTCAGCAGCGCCGCGGGGTCCTCCGGCGGTACGAGCACTCCGGCGCCCGAACGCTCCACCTCCTGGGCGGTCCCGCCCCGCGCCGCGACGGAGGCGACGACGGGCCGGCCGGCCTGGAAGTAGGAGGTGAGCTTGGACGGCACGCTCATGTCCAGCACGGCCGCGTGCTGGGTGACCGCGAGGACGTCCGCGGCGGCGAGGACGTCCGGGAACTCGCCGTCGGGGGCGGGCGGGATGATGTCCAGGTTCGGCACGTCGGCGGCGAGGCCGGCCAGCGCGGCCCGCTGGCTGCCGTCGCCCATCAGGACGAAGCGGACGTCCGGATCCAGCCGGGCCGCGCCGACGAGGACCTCCAGTCCCTGCTTGAGGCCCATGTTCCCGGAGTGCAGGACGACGGTCTGGCCGGGTGCCCAGCCGAGGTGGCGGCGGGTCTCCCCGCGCGGCTTGGTGGGCTTCGGCACGTGGGACCAGTTGGGGACCAGGCGTATCTTCCCGGGGTCCACGCCCATTCCCACGACCCGGTCCACGAACGTCTCGTGGATGACGCCGACGAGGGCGGCCCGCCTGAGGGCGTACGCCTCCGCGCGCCCGGCGAGCGCGGCCGCCCTGTCACCGCCGCTGATGCCGCTCTGCGCCGCGGCGGCGCCCATCAGGTCCTGGACGACGGGGACGAACGGCACCTTCCACCGCGCCGCGAGCCGGGCGGCCGTCACCCCGCCCGCCAGGCTCGGCATCTGCGCCATGACCGCGTCCGGCCGCGGCATCCGCGGCGGGGCCACGGCCCCGTGCAGCAGAATCGATCCTTCGAACAGCGCCCGCCGGACGGCGGTCTGACGCGGCGGCACGGTGTGCGCGCGCCGGTGCACGGTGACTCCCGCGCGCCGTTCCGTGCGCCGCAGCGCCCCCTTGTACTCCGGCTCGAGCGACCAGGCCGGGTAGTGGGGCATGCCCGCCAGTACGTGCGTGTCATGGCCGAGACCCGCCCAGTGCTCCGCGATCTGCGTGGCGTAGGGGCCTATGCCCGCATGCTCGGGGGCGTAGTTGGTGGAAACCAGCAGCAGGCGCCGGTGACCGGATGTGGACACTGACCGTCCCCTTCTCCCCTGAATGGTGCGCACGTCACCCTATTCGTTCACCGGCAGGGTGGGGAACGTGCACGCTATTGTCTGCTCATCCGCCGCACCGGGGGGTGCGGCCGCCTGGGGGGAATCCATGACGGAACGTCACATGTCCGAGGCCGCGCCGTCGGTGCGCCGGCCCTACCGGGTCGGCTACGCGCCCGGCGCCTACGACCTGTTCCACATAGGACACCTCAACATCCTCCGGCACGCCCGCAGCCGCTGCGACTACCTGGTGGCCGGGGTGGTCTCGGACGAGATGGCCGAACTGGCCAAGGGCCGCCGCCCGATGATCCCGCTCGTGGAGCGGCTGGAGATCGTCCGCAGCGTCAAGTACGTCGACGCCGCCTTCGTGGAGACCGTCCCGGACAAGGTCGAGACCTGGAAGCAGGTCCGCTTCGACGTCATCTTCAAGGGCGACGACTGGCGGGGCACGCCCAAGGGCGCCAAGCTGGAGCGCGACTTCGCCGCCCACGGGGTCGACGTCGTCTACTTCCCCTACACCGTGCACACCTCCAGCACCCAGCTGCGCCGCGCCCTGGACGCCCTCGCCCAGCCGGCGGCCGCACCGCTGCCGGAGCAGCTCACCGCCGAACGGCGCTGAGCTCCCGGAACCACTTCACCAGGAACGCCACCAGGAACAGGGCGGCCACCGCCCCCAGGCCCGCGTACGCCCAGCGGAACAGCGCCCCGCCGCCCAGCAGCAGGAACACCAGGCAGAACACCCCGTAGTCCACCGGCAGCAGCGCCACCGCGCGCAGGACCGACGGCTCCGCGGCCGGGCTGCCCGGGGCCGGCCGGGGCTTGAGCTTCTCGGTCAGCAGCCCCCCGAAGAAGGTGACGACCGCGGCGAACTGGAAGCCCAGCGGCACCAGGAGCCAGCCGTCCGAGCCGGTCCCGTACGCCTCGGGGAAGCGGTGGAAGGCGATCAGCACGCAGGAGTGCAGCGCGGTCAGCTTGGCGGCGTCCACGACGTGGTCGAGCCACTCGCCCGCCGCGCTCCCGCCGCCGCGCAGCCGGGCCAGCTGCCCGTCGGCCGAGTCGAAGGCGAAGCCGACGGCGAGCGCGGCCCAGACGGCGATGCCCAGCCCCCACGACGGCGCGGCGAGCGCGACCGCCGCCACGGCCGCGAAGCTGAAGGCCGCGCTGACCAGCGTCACCTGGTTGGGGGTCAGCCCCAGCGCGTACGAGCCGGCGGCCAGGTAGCGGCCGGCGGGCCGGTTCACGAACCGCGAGTACAGCGACACCCCTTTGGCCGACTTCTGTGCCCCCCGCAGTTCCCGCAGCGCGGTCCCGGCCCTCCCCATGCGTACCCCTGTTCGTGTGGTCATGTGTTCGTTCGCAGGAAGGGCACATCATCGCAGGGGGAACGAAGGCTTCCGCTCCGGATCGGCCAACTCAGGGCAGCAGGTCAGCTCACCACCCGCAGCAGCTGCACCGACCGGGCCGGCACCGTCAGCGGCTCCCCGCCCCCGTGACGCGTCCCCGGCGCGTCCGCCTGGGACTCCCGCGACGTGTCCAGCACCAGCTCGTACGCCGCCCCCCACGGCGCCCCCGGCAGCACCCACTCCACCGGCCGGCCCCCGGCGTGCAGCAGGGCGAGGAAGCTGTCGTCCGTCACCTGGCGGCCCCGCTCGTCACGGCCCGGGATGTCGCGGCCCGACAGGTAGAGGCCCACCGCCGCGGCCGGCGCGTACCAGTCCCGCTCCGTCATCTCCGCCCCCGCCGGGGTGAACCAGGCCAGGTCCCGCAGCCCGTCCGCGCCTTGCGCCCGCCCGGAGAAGAACGCCCGCCGGCGCAGCACGGGATGCGCCTGGCGCAGCGCGATCAGCCGCCGGGTCAGCGCGAACAGCTCGCTCCACGCCGGGTCCGACAGCAGCGACCAGTCCACCCACCCCGTCTCGTTGTCCTGGCAGTACGCGTTGTTGTTGCCGCCCTGCGTGCGCCCGAACTCGTCACCCGCGACCAGCATCGGCACGCCCGTCGACAGCAGCAGCGTCGTCAGCAGGTTGCGCAGCTGCCGCCGCCGCAGCGCCCCGATCCGCGGGTCGTCGCTCTCGCCCTCGGCGCCGCAGTTCCACGACCGGTTGTCGTTGGTGCCGTCCCGGTTCGCCTCCCCGTTGCCCTCGTTGTGCTTGCGCTCGTAACTGACCAGGTCCCGCAGGGTGAAACCGTCGTGCGCCGTCACGAAGTTCACCGAGGCGTACGGCCGCCGCCCGCCCCACGCGTACAGGTCGCTCGACCCCGACAGCCGGTACCCGAGGTCCCGCACGTCGGGCAGCGCACCGCGCCAGAAATCCCGTACGGCGTCCCGGTAGCGGTCGTTCCACTCCGTCCACAGCGGCGGGAACGCGCCCACCTGGTAGCCGCCCGAGCCCACGTCCCACGGCTCCGCGATCAGCTTCACCCGCCGCAGCACCGGGTCCTGGGCGATCACCGCGAGGAACGGCGACAGCATGTCCACGTCGTGCATCGAGCGGGCCAGCGCCGCCGCCAGGTCGAAGCGGAAGCCGTCCACCCCCATCTCCGTGACCCAGTAGCGCAGGGAGTCGGTGATCAGGCGCAGCACGTGCGGACGCCCGGCGTGCAGGGTGTTCCCGCAGCCCGTGTAGTCGGCGTAGCGGCGCTGGTCGGACTGGAGCCGGTAGTAGCCCCGGTTGTCGATCCCGCGCAGTGACAGCGTCGGGCCCAGCTCCCCGGCCTCCGCCGTGTGGTTGTAGACCACGTCGAGGATGACCTCGATCCCCGCCGCGTGCAGGGCCCGCACCATCCGCTTGAACTCGCCGACCTGCTGCCCGGCCGTCCCGCTCGCCGAGTACCCGGCGTGCGGGGCGAAGTAGCCCACCGAGTTGTAGCCCCAGTAGTTGCGCAGTCCCCGGCGCAGCAGGTGGTCCTCGTGCGCGAACTGGTGCACCGGCAGCAGCTCCACCGCCGTCACGCCCAGCGCCGTCAGGTGCTCCAACGCCGCCGGGTGCGCGAGCCCCGCGTACGTGCCGCGCAGCTCCTCGGGAACCCCCGGATGGCGCATCGTGAAACCGCGCACGTGCAGCTCGTAGATCACCGAATCGGCCCAGGGGGTCTTCGGCCGGACGTCGTCCGCCCAGTCGTCGTCATCGTGGACGACCACCCCCTTCGGGACGAACGGGGCCGAGTCGCGGTCGTCGCGCACCGTGTCCGCGATGTACTGCTGCGGCCAGTCCCGCACGTGCCCGTACACCTCCGGCGGCAGCGAGAAGTCCCCGTCGACGGCCCGGGCGTACGGGTCCAGCAGCAGCTTCGCCGGGTTGTACCGGGCACCCGTCCACGGGTCCCAGCGCCCGTGCACCCGGAAGCCGTACCGCTGCCCGGGCCGCACGCCCGGTACGAAGCCGTGCCAGATCTCGTGCGTGAGCTCGGCCAGGGTGCACCGGGTCTCCGCCCCCAGCGCGTCGAACAGGCACAGCTCCACCGACTCCGCGCCCTGCGCCCAGAGCGCGAAGTTGGTGCCCTCCACCCCGCCCGGCCCCGCGTGGTAGCGGGCGCCCAGGGGGTGCGAGGAACCCGGCCACACCGGTGGCGACGGGTGGGCGGCCGCCCGTGACACCTTCGCCTGGATCCGCGCCCGTACGGCGTCCCTGCCCGCGACGCCCCTGCTGGCGCCACTGGCGGCGGCTTCCACCGCCTCTTGCTCGGCTGCGCTCGACACTGCCCGCCTCCACGGCTCCTGGGTACCGGCAGGGGGAGTGCGGCCGCGGCGTCCCGGCCAGGGCCCGCCCCCGTCTGGTCCTTCACACTGTTCTGCCCGGACTGTTCTGCCCGGAACGTGCCCGGCCCTCACGTTTCCCCCGGAGGGCCCCCGTCGTTGGACGGGGCGTGACTCTTCTGACGAGGCGGGCAGGGGCGGGCTTGGCCGCCGTGGCGGCGTGGGCGGCCCTGCTGGGCGGGCTGACCGGCTGCACCGAAGACGGCGGGTCCCCCGTCGAGATCCAGCTGCCCGGCAAACCACGCTCCCCGGACGAGGCCATCCGGATCACCCCCGACGACAACGCCAAGGACGTCCCGGCCGAGGGCCCGCTGCGGGTGCACGTCCCCGAGGGCCGCCTCGAACGGGTGAAGGTCACCAAGGTCGAGGACGCCCAGGAGGAGGAGGTCCCCGGCGAGATCGCCGCCGACGGGCTCAGCTGGAGCCCCGACGCCGACGCCGGACGGCTCTCGCTCGCCGCCAAGTACACCGTCGACGCGGTCGCCCTCGACGGGCACAACCGCCGCCAGGCCCGGCACACCACCTTCACCACCTACGTCCCCGAGGAACGGTTCATCGGCTACTTCAAGCCCGAGAACCGCTCCACCGTCGGCACCGGCATGATCGTCTCCTTCAGCTTCAGCCGGCCCGTCAGGCAGCGCGCCGAGGTGGAGCGGGCCATCACCGTCACCTCCACGCCCCCCGTGGAGGTCGTGGGCCACTGGTTCGGCAACGAGCGCCTCGACTTCCGGCCCAAGCAGTACTGGAAGGCCGGCACCGAGGTCACCGTGAAGATGGCGCTGCGGGACGTCGAGGGCGCGCCCGGCTCGTACGGCATCCAGGACAAGACCATCCGCTTCACCGTCGGCCGCTCCCAGGTCTCCACCGTCGACGCGGCGGCGCACACCATGGAGGTCCGGCGGGACGGGGAGCTGCTGTCCACCATCCCCGTGACCGCCGGAGCACCCAAGAACACCACCTACAACGGCAAGATGGTGGTGATGGAGATGTTCGACGTCACCCGGATGAACGGCGCCACCGTCGGCTTCACCGGCGAGGACGGCAAGGGCGAGTACGACATCCCCGACGTCCCGCACGCCATGCGCCTCACCGCCTCCGGCACCTTCCTGCACGGCAACTACTGGGCCAGCCCCGACACCTTCGGCTCGACCAACACCAGCCACGGCTGCGTGGGCCTGCGCGACGACAAGGGCGGCGGCTCGGACACCCCGGCGGGCTGGTTCTTCGACCGGACCCTGGTCGGGGACGTGGTGGAGGTCGTGAACTCGCAGGACAAGACCGTCGCCCCCAACAACGGGCTGGGCGGCTGGAACATGTCCTGGGCGGACTGGGTGGCGGGCTCGGCCGTCGGCTGACCCCTCCCGCCACCAGCCGCCCCCCTGACACGCCGCGGACCGCCCCGCACCCGGGGCAAGCGGTGCAATCGAGTGATCGTCATACCGGAATGCCGTACCCGCAGAGTGTCTTCCGTCCGCCGCGCCACAGCCCGCCCGCAGCCTGTCAGGGCCACCGGCGCGGGCAGGTGGCCGATACAGCGGACGGAGAGCCATGTCAGCAAGGAACTGGACCCTCGGGTTGGCCGTGGGCGTCGTACTCGCCGCCGGGGCCCCCGCGGCCCTCGCCTCGGGCCCCGGCGGCGCCGAACCGCCGGCGGCGGCACGCGCCCTGCGGGCCCCGCTGCCCGGCGGACTCGGCCCCTGCATCCCCGGGACCGGCCCCGGCGAGGCCTGCCCGTCCGTGTGGCCGGAACCCAACAACCTCCCCTTCACCGGACGCGACACGAACATCAACGTCTTCGTCGGCGGGGACATGCTCGTCCGCCGGGGCGCCGCCGAGGCCGAGGGCCGCGTCGTCGTCCTCGGCGGCTTCGACATGAACAAGTCCGCCGGCGGCACCGTCTACAACGTCGGCATCGCCGGCGTCGGCTCCCGGGTCCCCCCGCCGAACGGCTCCGACTTCCTGACCACCGGCGGGGACGTCACCGTCGCCCCGCGCCAGACCCTCCTCGCGGACGGCGGCGTCGTCCGCCACGGCGGCACCCTCACCGGCAACGTGACGGGCACCCGCGTCCACGACGAGGACGCGGCCCGCCCCTACGCCCCGCTGCGGGACCGGCTCTCCAAGGCGAGCACCTGCTACGCCCTGCCCGGCGGGGTCCCCCGCACGCCGACCGGCCGGGCCGTGTGGAGCGCCCAGGAGACCGTCTTCACCGGCGACGGCAGCTCCCCGCTCCAGGTCTTCAACGTCGACTTCGACCTCTCCGGCCCCGGCACCGCGCAGCAGACGGTGCGCTTCACCGGGATCCCGGCCGGCGCCACGGTCCTGGTGAACGTCACCGGGGGATCCCCGGCCCTGCGCGTCAACAACGTCCTCCTGCCGGCCGGGCTGCGCGAGCGGCTGCTGTGGAACTTCCCCGACGCCCGGGCGGTCACCGTCGCCGGTTCGGCGCAGCTCGGCGGCAGCGTCCTGATCGGCCCGCAGGCCTCGGTCGCCACCGTCTCCGTGATCGGCGTGAACGGCCGCTTCTTCACCGCCGGCAGCGTCACCCACACCAGCCCGTCGGAGACCACGGGCCTGGGCGCGGAGTTCCACTCCTACCCCTTCGACGGCGACCTGCCCGACTGCGCGCCCGCCCCGCCGGACAGGGGCGCGGTGACCGTCGTCAAGCACGACGAGAACGGCCGCCCGCTGGCCGGGGCCAGGTTCGAGCTGTGGCGCGAGACCAACGGCCGCGACGGGCTCCAGCCCGAGGGCCCGGACGCCGACACCCGGGCCGGCGACTGCACCACCGGGGCGGACGGCACCTGTACCCGCACCGAGGAGCCCGGCACCTTCTACTGGCGCGAGACGGCCGCACCCCCCGGGTACGACCTGCCCTCCGACCCCGTGCGCGAGCTGGTCCTGACGCCCGAGAACCTCCCGGCGGGGGTGCGGTGGGTGGCCGTCAACCGGAGGTCCCCGGACCCGGACGGCAGCGCGGGGGTCGTGCTGCGCAAGGTCGACGAGGAGAACGGCGAACCGCTGTCCGGCGCCCGCTTCGAACTGTGGCGCGAGAGCAACGGCGTCGCCGGCCTGCAGACCCGGGAGGACCCCGACACCCGGCTCGACGGCGCCTGCGTCACCGACGAGCGGGGCACCTGCACGGTCGAGCTGCCGGTCGGGGAGCGCTACTACTGGCGGGAGACCGGTCTCCCGCCGGGCTACGAGCGGCCCGGCGACCCGGTCACCTCGTTCGAACTGGCCCGGGACGACGCCGAGGAGGTCGTCGTCCTCACCGTCCCGAACCGGAAGGAGGGCCAGGAGGCGACCGGCACCATCGAGGTCCTGAAGAAGGACGCCGGGACCAGGCGTCCGCTGCGCGGCGCGGAGTTCGAGCTCTGGAAGGAGACCAACCACACGGCGGGCCTCCAGCGGCGGGGCATCAACGCCGACGAGCGGGCCGGAGCCGAGTGCACCACCGGCGGGGACGGGGTCTGCGCGTTCGAGGGGCTCGCGGACGGCGCGTACTACGTGGTCGAGACGGACGTCCCCGACGGCTACGTCCTGCCGCGCGACCCGGTGACCGGCCCGCTGACGCTGAACGGGCGGACCCCGGGCCACCGGATCGCCGTCACGCTCCTCAACCGGCGCGCCCACGACGGCCAGGACGGCTGCCACTGCAAGGAGGACGGCCACGGCAAGCCGGGCCACGGCCGGCCCGACCACGAAGGCCCCGACCACGGACGGCCGGACCACGACGGTCCGGGGCACGCCCGCCCCGAGCACGCGCGGCCCGACCACGACCACGACCGCCCCGACCACGACCGCCCCGACCACGACCGCCCCGACCACGACCGCCCCGACCACGACCGCCCCGACCACGACCGCCCCGACCACGGCCGGCCCGAGGGCCCCGGGGCGAACCCGCTCTTCTGGCTCCCGCCGGGCGGCCCCTGGGCTGACGGCCCGTTCGCCCCGGCACTTGGGACGGAACGGTGACATGACTGTGCCTATTCGTAGTCTCCCCATGTGATTTCCTGTCGACAAGCGCGCGACTGTCCGCGCGCGGGGGACATGGGGAGAACACGAGTGAACCTGCAGCCGATACGCGGCCGCGTCCGCACCGGCCTGCCGGCCCTCCTGCTGGGGGCGGCCCTGCTGCTGACCACCGCGTGCAGCGGCGGCGGCACCAGCGGCGGGAGCGGCGGGGACAACGGCAAGGCCGGTGGTGGCGGGGCGAAGACCGGCACCGAGGCGTCCAAGGCCGTGGTCAACGTCAAGCCGGACGACGGGTCCAAGGAGGTCGCCACCAGCGGCGTCCTGAAGATCACCAGCTCCGGGGGGAAGCTGACCACGGTGACGGTCGCCGACACCAAGGGCAACGCGGTGGAGGGCAAGGTGGCCGCCGACGGCGCCACCTGGGAGCCCGCCCGCAACCTGGCCGCCGCCACCGAGTACAAGGTGCACGCGGTCGCCAAGGACGAGGCGGGCCGGGAGTCCGCCAAGGACACCACCTTCACCACCCTGACCCCGCAGAACACCTTCGTGGGCCACTACACGCCGGAGGACGGCTCGACCGTCGGCGTCGGCATGCCGGTGTCCATCAACTTCACCCGCGGCATCACCAACACCGAGGCCGTCGAGAAGGCCATCACGGTCACGGCCGAGCCGTCCGTGCCGGTCGAGGGCCACTGGTTCGGCAACGACCGCCTCGACTTCCGCCCCGAGAAGTACTGGGCCGCGGGCACCAAGGTCACGGTCAAGCTCGCGCTCGACGGCGTCGAGGGCCGTCCCGGCGTCTACGGCAAGCAGACCCGTACGGTCACCTTCACCGTCGGCCGCTCCCAGGTCACCACCGTCGACGCGACCTCCAAGAAGATGGAGGTCGTCCGCGACGGCCAGGTCCTCAAGACCATCCCGATCACCGCGGGCGCCCCGGCGACGACCACCTACAACGGGCAGATGGTCATCAGCGAGAAGTACAAGGTGACCCGGATGAACGGCGCCACCGTCGGCTTCGGCGGCGAGTACGACATCTCCGACGTCCCGCACGCGATGCGCCTGTCGACCTCCGGCACCTTCGTCCACGGCAACTACTGGGCCTCCTCCAGCACGTTCGGCTCGGAGAACGTCAGCCACGGCTGCGTCGGCCTGGAGGACGAGCGCGGCGCCGGCGACCCCAACACCCCGGCGGCGTGGTTCTACAACGAGTCGCTGATCGGCGACGTGGTGATCGTGAAGAACTCCAAGGACAAGCAGATCGCCCCGGACAACGGCCTCAACGGCTGGAACATGGACTGGGCGGAGTGGATCAAGTAACACCCCCGCGTCCGTAGTCCGGTGGCCCGGTGCTGTGACCCACAGCACCGGGCCACCTCGGGTTAACCGGCGCTAACCTTCCCCGTATGACCATCTCTCTCGAAGTCTCCGAAGGCGTCGGCACCATCCTGCTGGACCGCCCGCCCATGAACGCCCTGGACATCGCCACCCAGGACCGGCTGCGCGAGCTCGCGGCGGAGGCCACCGACCGCGCCGACGTGCGGGCGGTCGTGCTCTACGGCGGGGAGAAGGTGTTCGCGGCCGGCGCGGACATCAAGGAGATGCAGAACATGGACCACGCGGCCATGGTCGCCCGGTCCCGTGCGCTCCAGGACGCCTTCACCGCCGTGGCCCGGATCCCCAAGCCCGTCGTCGCCGCGATCACCGGCTACGCCCTCGGGGGCGGCTGCGAGCTCGCCCTGTGCGCCGACTACCGGATCGCCGCCGACAACGCGAAGCTCGGCCAGCCCGAGATCCTGCTCGGCCTGATCCCGGGCGCGGGCGGCACCCAGCGGCTCTCGCGGCTGATCGGCCCCTCCAAGGCGAAGGACCTCATCTTCACCGGCCGCATGGTCAAGGCCGAAGAGGCCCTGGCGCTCGGCCTGGTGGACCGGATCGTGCCCGCCGCCGAGGTGTACGGGCAGGCGCACGCGTGGGCCGCGAAGCTCGCGCAGGGGCCGGCGATCGCGCTGCGCGCCGCCAAGGAGTGCGTGGACGCCGGGCTGGAGGCGGACATCGACACCGGACTGACCATCGAACGCAACTGGTTCGCCGGCCTGTTCGCCACCGAGGACCGCGAGCGCGGCATGCGCAGTTTCGTCGAAGAGGGCCCGGGCAAGGCCAAGTTCGTATGAGCGCAGCTCTACGGGCTCGTCCCTCGAAGGGCGCATGAGCGCGGCTGCACGAAACCCGTGGGGGTGGATTAGCCAGGCCTTAAGGCAGCCTTAAGGGGGAACCGTGATCCACTGACCGTGATCGTCGATCAGCGGAACGTCACCCCAGGTCAGGGTGGTCCATGCGGCCTTCCGTTGCCCGTCGCATATGCCGGAGCACCCCCTCGGAATCGATCATTCCGGGGGGTGTATTCCCACGGAACGGCCCGGACGGGCGCGCGGGCCGTCCATGATGGGTGCATGGCGGGCCTGGAGGGTGTGGAACAGCCGCGGCAGCGCAGCAGCGCTTCTGCCGTACGGCTCACGGCGGCGGCCGAGGACGAAGATGGCCTGCGGGCGCTGGAGTTGTACGGCAACCCGGCCGAGGCGGAGGTGACGCTGCCGTCCATGCCGGAGTCCGCGAGCAGGGCCCGCCGGCTGACCCAGAGCGTGGTCATCCGCTTCTGGGGGCTGTCGCCGCAGATCTCCGAGCACGCCGTCCTGCTGGTCTCCGAACTCGTCGGCAACGCCGTGCGCCACACCGGGGCCCGTTCCTTCGGCTTGCGGATGCTGCGCCGGCGCGGCTGGATCCGGGTGGAGGTGCGCGATCCCTCCCGCGGGCTGCCCTGCCTGATGCCGGTCCACGAACTGGACACCACCGGCCGGGGGCTCTACCTCGTCGACAAGCTGTCCGACCGCTGGGGCGCCGACCTGCTGCCGCGCGGCAAGATCACCTGGTTCGAGATGCGGGTCGCCGACCGCTGAGGGCCCGGAACGCCAGAAACCCCCTGTCGCCGAGGTGGGGCGCTGCGGGGGTTCCATGGGTGCGCCGAGGATCGGTGGGGTGTGTGATCCTCGGCGGGAGACTTCGCTCGGGTCAAAGGGAAGCCGTGGTTCCGACTATGGCAGACATGGGCCCGAACGCCAAAAGTCCCGACTCGGACATAAGTGTGCATATCTCATGAGTTCGCACCTAAATCCTAGGTGAGATGAGCCACCCACCTCGCAATCAACGAATAAATATCGACCGCTCTGCGTAAATCCTTGATCACATAGCGGACAGTCGACTCTGCGGACTCGTTCGGCGAAAGTCCCAAATTGGGTCAATCATTACCTACGGGGTCAAGCGGCACTTAAATGGGCGGGTGCTCTGTTACCCAGACCGCCGTACGGCCCTGCGCGCCACCGCGGTGGCCGCCGCCGGCGCCCTCACCGCCGGTTGCGGCACGGGCGGCGGTCCGGCGGCGCCGGGCCCCGTCCGGCCCGCCCCCGCCCGACCCGACCGGCCCGCCGGGCCCGCCCCCGCGGCCCCGGCCCCCCGCCGCTTCCCCGGACAGCCCGTCGAGATCGTGCACGGCCCCCGCGACCGCCCCCAGGTCGCGCTCACCTTCCACGGCAACGGGGACCCCGCCCTCGCCCGCGCCGTACTGGCCGCGGCCGAGAAGGGCGGCGCGCGGGTCACCGTACTGGCCATCGGCAGCTGGCTCGACGCCCACCCCGAGATGGCCCGGCGGATCCTCGACGGCGGCCACGAACTGGGCAACCACACCCAGCGCCACCTCGCGATCAACGACATGTCCGAGGCGGAGGCCCAAGCCGAGATCACCGGCTGCGCCCAGCGCCTCAAGCGCCTCACCGGCTCGATCGGCACCTGGTTCCGCCCCTCCCAGACCCAGCACGCCAGCCCGCTCGTGCGCAGGCTCGCCCAGCGGGCGGGCTACCCCCACGTCCTCTCGTACGACGTGGACTCCCTCGACTTCACCTCGCCCGGCGCCGCGGCCGTCATCCGCACCGTCACCGGGACGATCCAGCGCGGATCGGTGGTGAGCCTGCACTTCGGCTACGCGGACACGGTCGACGCGATGCCGCCCCTCCTCGAAGAACTCGCGCGCCGCCGACTGCGCGCGGTGACCACCACGGAGCTGCTGACCTCATGAAGACCACCCGCCTTCCCCGGAAGGCCACCGTGCTGCTGGCCGGTCTGGTCCTCGCCGCCCTGGCCGGCTGCGGATCGGCCGACAAGGCCCCCGCCGGGGCGCTCGGCTCCAAGGGCCCGGCCAAGCCCGCCAAAGCCGTCCCGGCCGTGCCGCCGGGACTGGCCGGGATGCCCCCGCTGCTCGACCCGCACGACGTGTACGCCGCCGACCGGCCGAACCGGCTCTCGCCGGTGGTCAAGAACTTCCCGTCCCGGGTCTACGTCCCCAACACCAACTCCAACACGGTGTCCGTCATCGACCCGGCCACGTACAAGGTCATCGACACCATCCCGGTCGGCGTCCAGCCGCAGCACGTGGTGCCCTCCTGGGACATGAAGACCCTGTGGGTCAACAACAACCGCGGCCACACCCTCACCCCGATCAACCCCGCCACCGGTGAGGCCGGCAAGGCCGTCGAGGTGCACGACCCGTACAACCTGTACTTCACGCCCAACGGGAAGTACGCGGTCGTGATGGCCTCCATGGACCGCGAGCTGGTCTTCCGCGACCCGCACACCATGGACCGCGTCAAGACCGTCCCCGTGACCTGCTTCGGCGTCAACCACGCCGATTTCTCGGCGGACGGCCGGTACTTCATCGTCAGCTGCGAGTTCTCCGGCGAACTGCTCAAGGTCGACACCGAGAAGATGGAGGTGATCGGCCAGCAGAAGCTGCCCTTCGAGGGCGCGATGCCGCAGGACGTGAAGATCTCCCCCGACGGGAAGACCTTCTACGTCGCGGACATGATGGCGCACGGCATGTGGGTGCTCAGCGGCGACAAGTTCGACGTCCCCAAGCTGCTGCCCACCGGCAAGGGCTGCCACGGCCTGTACGTCAGCCGCGACTCCCGGCAGATGTACGTCTCCAACCGCGGCGAGGGCAGCATCTCGGTCTTCGACTTCAAGGAGAACCGGCTCACCAAGAAGTGGGAGCTGCCGGACGGCGGCAGCCCCGACATGGGCGGGGTCTCCGCCGACGGCAAGGTGCTGTGGCTGTCGGGCCGCTACAACGGGGAGGTCTACGCGATCGACACCACCAGCGGCAAGCAGCTGGCGCGCATCCCCGTCGGCGGCGGCCCCCACGGCCTCGCCGTCTACCCGCAGCCGGGCCGCTACTCCCTCGGTCACACCGGCATCTTCCGGTAGCCCCGCCGCCGGCCCCCGTGTGCGACGGTGTCCCGGGAGCTCGCACAGCTCCCGGGACACCGACATCCACCAGGCGGCTCCGGGGCGACCGACGTCGCCCGGGCGGCCCCCCGGTGAAGCCGTACGCCTGCCGCGGCCGGCGGCCGGGCCGAGGAGCCCCGTACGCTCCTCGGCCGCGTGCGCCGACCGTGCCCGCCCCGCCCCGCGTACCGGCTCTCCCGCTCAGCCGGTACGCGGCTGCATTCGCCTCCGGGCGCTTTCCGCCCGGCGGAATACGGGGCCCCTTTCGCCCGCGTCCCTGCGGAATGCGCCGTCGGCCGCCGGAAAATGCGCTCCGTCCCGTTCGGTAGCCGGCAGGCGGAATTCATCCGGAATTCCGAAAGCGCTCCCACCCCGCTCCCGGCGGGCCGGGACAGCCGCGCGCGCCGGACGTGAGACCTGCGGCGAAGTGGCGGCACGCACGGGGGAGGGGCGGAGCTCTCATGCTGCGTCAGCTGCGATCGTCACCGGCGGCAACCCTTGGTGCCGCATGTCCCTGGGAGCCCCGTGCTCCTGGTGTGGCGGCAATGCCGGTACGTTATGCCGTGATCCCGGAGCGTGACAAGGGGCAATCGGATTTCTTGGCCGGAATTATCGCCTCCGCGCGTTTTCCGGGCCGTTCCACCGGCTGTTCCACGGGCTTGTACGCGGTTGAGGAAATACATATCTGCCGGCCGACCGGGACCCGCGGCGGGGCCGCGGGCCCGCTGCCGCTACCCTGAGCCGGTCAACAAGCACCGAGAAGGGGTGGACCCAGTGGCTGACATCGAGAGCGCACGCGCGACGTTCGACAAGTTCGACGTGAACGGTGACGGCTTCGTCACGGCCGACGAGTACAGCGCGGCCATGAAGGAGATGGGTGACCACTACGTCACCGCCTCGATCGCGGACTCCGTGATCGCCGCCAAGGACGCCGACGGCGACAAGCTGCTCAGCTTCGACGAGTTCTGGGCCTCCCTGAACAAGTAGGCGCGCCGCGCCCGCCTCCGCCCCGCCCGCAGGGGCGGGGGCGCGTCAGGCCGGAGTCCCGCCCCGCGGCGGCGCCGCGTCCTGCGCCGAGGACAGCTCCTCCACCTCCGAGAGGGCCTCCTCCAGCCAGCTCAGCCAGAACCCCTCCAGGGCGATGCCGCCGTGCAGCACGAGCCGGCGCAGCCGGTCCGGGGCGGTGTCCCGCCCCGGCGGGAAGTCCTTCGCCTCGATGCCCTCGTACGTGGCCAACTGCGCCCGGTGCAGGTCGAGATGGCGCCGCAGCTCCGCCCCGAGCCCCTGCGGTCCGACCACCGCCGCCGCGCGGAGCCGCAGCAGCAGCGCGTCCCGCACCGGCTTGGGGTCCTGGCTCTCGTCCACCCACCGCGCCAGCTCCGCGCGCCCGTCGGGCAGTACCTCGTACTCCTTCTTCTGCCCGCGCACGGGCACCTCGCTCGGCAGCTCCCGGATCAGCCCGGCCTCCTCCAGCCGGCCCAGCTCCCGGTAGATCTGCTGGTGCGTCGAGGACCAGAAGTAGCCGATGGACTTGTCGAACCGCCGGGTCAGCTCCAGCCCCGACGAGGGCTTCTCGAGCAGGGCGGTGAGGATGGCGTGCGGCAGTGACATGCCGCCATCCTAGGTTTGCGGACCGGCCGGCGAGACCGCCGGCCGCCACTCGGCCAGCGCCTGCGGGACCCGCGGCCCCGGCAGGTGCGCGGCCAGCAGGCCGTGGGCGCGCAGGAAGGCCGTCACCGCCGGGGCCCAGGCCTGGCGAAGGCCCGCCGAGGCCAGCAGCTCCGGGTCCGAGAGCAGCTCACCGGCGGGGCCGGTGCGGATGCCGGCCGGGGTCAGCACCGCCGCGTCGTCCGCCCAGCGGACCGCGAGGTCCACGTCGTGGGTGGCCATCACGACCGTGGTGCCGCCCGCGCGCAGGCCCGCGAGGGCGTCCAGCAGGCGTTCCTGGCCGTCCGGGTCGAGCCCGGCCGTCGGTTCGTCCAGGATCAGCACCCGCGGGGCCATCGCCACCGCGCCGGCGATCGCCGCGCGCTTGCGCTGCCCGTACGACAGCAGGTGCGTCGGGCGGTCCCGCAGCGCGGTGATGTCCAGGGCGGCCAGGGCGGCCTCCACCCGCTCGCGGACCTCCCCGGCGGGCAGCCCCAGGTTCATCGGGCCGAAGGACACGTCCTGCTCGACGGAGGCCGCGAAGAGCTGGTCGTCGGGGTCCTGCACCACCAGCTGCACCGAGGTCCGCAGCCGGGTCAGGCCCTTGCGGTCGTACGCCACCTCCGCGCCGTCCAGGCGCAGCGACCCCGGCCCCGGCCGCAGACCCCCGCTCAGCAGCCGCATCAGCGTGGTCTTGCCGCTGCCGTTGCGGCCCAGCAGCACCAGCGCGCGGCCCTCGGCGATGGCGAAGTCCACCCCCGACAGCACGGCCGGGCCGTCCTCGTAGGCGTATCCCGCGCCGACCAGCTCCACCAACGCGGTCACAGCCACAGCTCCTTGAGTACGAGGGTCCCCGCGGCCAGGGCGGCCAGCAGGGCGGCGGACCCCGTCAGGAACCGCCAGGACAGCGTCGCCCCGGGCACGAGCACCCGCAGCGCGCCGTCGTAACCGCGCCCCGCCAGCCCCTCCTGGAGCCGGGCGGCGCGGTCGAAGGCCCGGACGAACGAGGTCGCCGCGAGCCCGGCCAGCGAACGCCACACCGCCGCCCGGCTGGTCTGCCCGAGCCGGGCCGCCTGGGCGCGGCGGACCTGCGCCATCGAGTCCAGCAGCAGGAAGCCGATCCGGTACATGACCAGGGCGACGTCCACCACCGGCGCCGGCACCCCGGCCCGCACCAGCCGCGGCAGCACGTCCGAGACCGGCGTGGTGAAGGCGAACAGCAGCACTCCGAGGGAGGCCGCCGAGGTGCGCAGCAGCAGCTCCGCCGCGTGCCGGGGCCCGTCCGGGGCCAGGGCGAGGAAGCCGTCCGGGCCGCCCACCGACACCAGCAGCGGCAGCGCCCCGGTCACGCAGAACCCGAGCGGCACCCGGAAGGCCCGCCACAGCTGCCGCCCGGCCACCCCGGCGGGCCCCAGCAGCACCGCCAGGGTCGCCGCCGCGACCAGCGGCCCGCCCGGCCACGGCGGCAGGCTCACGGCGGTGAGGGTGAGCCCGAACCCCAGCAGGGCCTTCTCCAGCGGATGGCGGCCCCGCCAGCGGCTGGAGTGGGCCGCGACGTCGATCGGCAGCACCTCCTACGACTCCGGGGCGGAGCGGGCGGCCTCGGCCTGCGCCAGGGCGTGCGCCGCACCCTGGCGGCGGCCCTTGCGGACGCCGAAGTAGTAGGCGAGCACGCCGGCTCCGAGCGCCGCCTGGAGGGCGAACAGCGCGGACTCGATCTCCGCGGACGGCGGCTCGTACAGCGGGGAGAACCAGGGCTCGTAGTCGGGCTTCAGCTCGGTGATGGCGCTCTCGGCCTGCGCGTCGGCGCCGGTGAACGGCTCCTCCTTGCCGTCGCCGAGCCCCAGCGCGAGCGGGAGCACGGCGAGCGCCGCCACCAGGAGCAGCAGCAGGCCGTTGATCTTCGCGTTCCTGGACATCAGAGCGCCGCCTCCGTCTTCGTCCGCTCGCCGCCGGTCAGCTTCGCGACGCCGAGCCGGACCAGGTCCGCCTTGCTGGACTGCATCAGCAGCCGCATCACGAGGACGGTCAGCAGCCCCTCGCTCACCGCGAGCGGGATCTGGGTGACCGCGAAGATGCCCGCGAACTTCTCCAGCGAGCCCAGGAAGCCGCTCGCCGGGTCGGGGAAGGCCAGCGCCAGCTGGACGGAGGTCACGCAGTAGGTGACCAGGTCGGCGAAGAACGCGCCGCAGAACACGGCCGCCATCAGCGGCACGTTGGAGGCGCGCAGCAGCCGGTAGGCCCCGTAGCCCGCCCAGGGCCCGGCGATGGCCATCGAGAACACGTTGGCGCCGAGGGTGGTGAGCCCGCCGTGGGCCAGCAGCAGTGCCTGGAACAGCAGGGTGATCGTGCCGAGCACCGCCATGATCGGCGGCCGGAAGAGGATGGCCCCGAGCCCCGTCCCCGTCGGGTGCGAACAACTTCCGGTCACCGACGGGATCTTCAGGGCGGACAGGACGAAGGTGAACGCTCCGGACGCCCCGAGCAGCAGCGTGCTCTCCGGGTTCGACTTCACCTCGCGGGTCAGGGCGCGGACCCCGTGGACGACGAACGGGGCGGACGCGGCGCCCCAGGCGGCCGCGTGCAAGGGGGGCAGGAAGCCCTCGGCTATATGCATGTGTGGGGAGACCTCTCCAGCACCTCGTGGATGGACGACGCGCCCCGGCCGGTCTCCTGGCTCACGGGTACTGATGCCCTGGCTCCGCCTTCCCGGGCCCATGCGGTCTCCCGCGCGGGCCCAGTGGCTTCCCGCAGGATTGGAGCCGGACTTCCCGATCACAGTGGCGAGGGCCGCACCGGTTTTCCACCGGTTTCCCGAACACCAAGGCCACCCGACCCTAGTCGCCCGCACGGACCGTCACAACCCGGACCGATCCGGCCACCCGGTCACCCGCCCCGGACGGGTCACGTCCGCTGGCCGCCCCGCGCTCCCGCGGGCACGGTGGGGGCATGGCCGACGACCAGAGCCCACGGTACGAGGACCTCTCCGCCGTCTACGTCAACTGCACCCTCAAGCGCTCTCCCGAGACCAGCAACACCGAGGGACTGATCACGAGGAGCCGCGCCGTCATGGAGTCCGCGGGCGCCCGGACCTCGCTGATCCGCGCCGTCGACCACGACATCGCCACCGGCGTCTGGCCGGACATGACCGAGCACGGCTGGGACAGCGACCAGTGGCCGGTCCTCTACAGCCAGATCATGGACGCCGACATCCTCGTGCTGTGCGGCCCGATCTGGCTCGGCGACAACAGCTCCGTCATGAAGCAGGTCATCGAGCGGCTCTACGCCTGCTCCTCCCTGCTGAACGACCGGGGCCAGTACGCGTACTACGGGCGCGTCGGCGGAGCGCTGATCACCGGCAACGAGGACGGCGTCAAACACTGCGCCATGAACGTCCTCTACAGCCTCCAGCACCTCGGCTACGCCATCCCGCCGCAGGCCGACGCCGGCTGGATCGGCGAGGCCGGACCCGGCCCCTCGTACCTGGACGCCGGCTCCGGCGGCCCCGAGAACGACTTCACCAACCGCAACACCACCTTCATGTCCTGGAACCTGATGCACCTGGCCGCGCTCCTCAAGCGCGCCGGGGGCGTCCCGGCCCACGGCAACCAGCGCTCGCTGTGGGACGCGGGCTGCCGCTTCGACTTCCCCAACCCCGAACACCGGTAGCGGCCGCCCGGACGGCGGCGGGCCCGGGACGTCCCACGTCCCGGGCCCGCCGTCCGTACCCGCGGGATCAGCAGGTGTTCGGGTGTGCCACGTCCAGCACGAACCGCTCGGGCGAGTGCAGGACGGAGGTGGTGTAGGACGGGGCCGTGTCGAAGGCGGCGCCGAAGGTCACGTACCCCTCGAAGTCGCCGGTCATGGCGAGGCCCTTGAGCTTGCTGAGGTAGATCTGCTGGAGCTTCGGGCCCTGGTAGACGTTCTGTCCGGCGTCGTTGTGCGCGGCGGCCGGGTGCAGGCGGATCTCCAGGAAGTACTTCCCGGCCAGCGGGACGGGCTTGCCGGACCCGTCGTAGACGAGCTGGGAGACGGGAGTGACGGTGACCGGGGGCACGTAGCCCTGGAGGTCGATCACGATCCGGTCGTACGTGCAGTGCCCGCCCCAGCGGGCATTGACCACGAGCGGGGTCTGGGTGGTGGTGGTGGAGGTGGTGGTGGCTGAGGCCGGTGCGGAGAGCGCGAGCCCCGCTGTGAGCAGGGCGCCCGTGGCCAGGGCCACGATCCGGCGGCGGTGCAGGTGACGCATGAGGTCTCCCCGGTGTCCGTGAGACGGGGACGGGCTGTCATCTCATAAGACACACGGGGGCCGCGGACGGTTGCACGCCCCGTGCCCCCGGTACGCGAGCGCCGCGAAGGGCCCGCCCTCCCCCGAGGGCGGGCCCTTCGCGGCGCGGGTCCGCGGGCCGGTGTCAGGCGCCGGTGCTCAGCACTCGATGACGTTGACCGCGAGGCCGCCGCGCGCCGTCTCCTTGTACTTGACCTTCATGTCGGCGCCGGTCTCCTTCATGGTCTTGATGACCTTGTCGAGGGAGACCTTGTGGCTGCCGTCCCCGCGCATCGCCATCTTCGCGGCGGTGACGGCCTTGACGGCGGCCATGCCGTTGCGCTCGATGCAGGGGATCTGGACCAGGCCGCCGACCGGGTCGCAGGTCAGACCGAGGTTGTGCTCCATGCCGATCTCGGCGGCGTTCTCGACCTGCTCGGGGGTGCCGCCCAGGACCTCGGCGAGCGCGCCCGCCGCCATGGAGCAGGCGGAGCCGACCTCGCCCTGGCAGCCGACCTCGGCGCCGGAGATCGAGGCGTTCTCCTTGAAGAGCATGCCGATGGCGCCCGCGGCGAGGAGGAAGCGGACCACGCCGTCCTCGTCCGCGCCGGGCACGAAGTTCACGTAGTAGTGCAGGACCGCCGGCAGCACGCCCGCCGCGCCGTTCGTCGGGGCGGTCACCACGCGCCCGCCCGCCGCGTTCTCCTCGTTGACGGCCATCGCGTAGATCGTCGTCCACTCGCTGCGGTGCATCATCGGGTCGCCCTCGGTGCGCAGCTGGCGCGCCGTGGCGGCGGCCCGGCGCTTGACGCGCAGCCCGCCCGGGAGGATGCCCTCGCGGGACATGCCGCGCGACACGCAGGACTGCATGACCCGCCAGATCTCCAGGAGGCCCTCGCGGATCTCCTCCTCCGTGCGCCAGGCCTTCTCGTTCTCGAGCATCAGGGAGGAGATCGACAGGCCGGTCTCGTTCGCCAGGCGCAGCATCTCGTCACCCGAGCGGAAGGGGTACTTCAGCACGGTGTCGTCGAGCTTGATCCGGTCCTCGCCGACCGCGTCCTCGTCCACGACGAAGCCGCCGCCGACCGAGTAGTACGTCTTCTCCAGCAGCGGGGCGCCGGAAGCGTCGTAGGCGAAGAGCGTCATGCCGTTCGCGTGGTAGGGCAGCGAGCGGCGGCGGTGCAGGATCAGCTGGGTCGGCTCGTCGAAGTCGATCTCGTGGGCGCCGCCTATCTCCGCGCCCAGCAGCCGCAGCTTCCCGCTCCGGCGGATGCGCTCGACCTCGTCGTCGGCGCCCTCGACGTCCACCGTGCGAGGGGAGTGGCCCTCCAGGCCGAGCAGGACCGCCTTGGGGGTGCCGTGCCCGTGGCCGGTCGCGCCGAGGGAGCCGAACAGCTCAGCGCGGACGGACGCGGTCTGGGCGAGGACGCCGTCCTTCTTCAGCCGCGTGACGAACATGCGCGCCGCGCGCATCGGGCCGACCGTGTGGGAGGAGGACGGGCCGATGCCGATGGAGAAGAGGTCGAAGACGGAGATGGCCACTGGCGGACTCCCTTGTCTGCTCGTGGGGTGGGAGGGGGCAGGAGAGGCGGATCGTGCCGGGTGGGGGCATTGTGCGGTTTTTGTCCGACAGACGAGCTTAACGCGGCGAAATGAACGGCTTGGCCGCCGGACGGATCGGGAGGGCTGCGGGCGCGTGTACTGGATCAAGGTGCGCCCGGGCATGGGAAGGGCCCGGCCCCGTACGAGACGAGGCCGGGCCCCCCGGGCCGTCGTTAGAGCGACGGGTACAGCGGGAACTTCGCGGCGAGCGCCGAGACGCGCGCCTTGAGGGCCGCGGCGTCGTAGGCCGGCTTCAGCGCCTGCGCGATGATCTCGGCGACCTCGGTGAAGGCCTCCGTGTCGAAGCCGCGCGTCGCCAGGGCCGGCGTACCGATCCGCAGGCCCGAGGTGACCATCGGGGGCCGCGGGTCGTTCGGGATGGCGTTGCGGTTGACCGTGATGCCGACCTCGTGGAGGCGGTCCTCGGCCTGCTGGCCGTCCAGCTCGGAGTTGCGCAGGTCGACCAGGACCAGGTGCACGTCGGTGCCGCCGGTGAGGACGTCCACGCCCACGGCCTTCACGTCGTCCTGCACCAGGCGCTCGGCGAGGATCTTCGCGCCTTCCAGGGTGCGCTCCTGGCGCTCCTTGAACTCGGGCGAGGCCGCGACCTTGAAGGAGACGGCCTTGGCCGCGATCACGTGCTCCAGCGGGCCGCCCTGCTGGCCCGGGAAGACCGCGGAGTTGATCTTCTTGGCCAGCTCCTGCGTCGACAGGATGACACCGCCGCGCGGACCGCCGAGGGTCTTGTGCGTGGTGGTGGTGACGACGTGGGCGTGGGGCACCGGGTTCGGGTGCAGGCCCGCGGCGACCAGGCCCGCGAAGTGGGCCATGTCGACCATCAGGTACGCGCCGACCTCGTCCGCGATCCGGCGGAACGCGGCGAAGTCGAGCTGGCGCGGGTAGGCGGACCAGCCGGCGACGATCAGCTGCGGCTTGGACTCCTTGGCGAGGCGCTCGACCTCGGCCATGTCCACCTGGCCGGTCTCGTCGACGTGGTACGGGACCACGTTGTAGAGCTTGCCGGAGAAGTTGATCTTCATGCCGTGGGTCAGGTGACCGCCGTGGGCCAGGTTCAGGCCCATGATCGTGTCGCCCGGCTTCAGCAGCGCGAACATCGCGGCGGCGTTGGCCTGCGCACCCGAGTGCGGCTGGACGTTCGCGGCCTCGGCGCCGAACAGCGCCTTGATGCGGTCGATCGCGATCTGCTCGACCACGTCGACGTGCTCGCAGCCGCCGTAGTAGCGGCGGCCCGGGTAGCCCTCGGCGTACTTGTTGGTCAGGACCGAGCCCTGGGCCTCCATGACGGCGACCGGAGCGAAGTTCTCCGACGCGATCATTTCCAGGGTCGACTGCTGGCGCGCGAGCTCGGCGTCGACGGCGGCGGCGACGTCCGGGTCGAGCTCGTGGAGGGGGGTGTTCAGAACAGACATCAGGATCCCCTGGGGTCAGTTGCCGGCGGTGAGAGCGGTGTACTCCTCGAAGGAGAGCGCGTCCTTCGGCTCCTCCGAGAGGCGCACCTTGAACAGCCAGCCACCCTCGAACGGGGCGGAGTTCACCAGCGACGGGTCGTCCACGACGTCCTGGTTGAACTCGACGATCTCACCGGAGACGGGGGAGTAGAGGTCGCTGACCGACTTGGTCGACTCCAGCTCGCCACAGGTCTCGCCCTCGGTGACGGTGTCGCCGACCTCGGGGAGCTGGGCGTAGACGACGTCACCGAGCGCGGTGGCGGCGAACTCCGTGATGCCGACCGTCGCGACGCCGCCCTCGGCGTCCGACAGCCACTCGTGCTCCTTGGTGTAACGCAGCTGCTGGGGGTTGCTCATGACCTGATTCTCCTGGATGCGGGGAGGTGGATACGAACGGTGGTCTTGCGTGCTGAGACGGAGCGGACGGTGGGAACCGGTCCGAGGGTTACTTCTGCCGCTTGTAGAAGGGCAGGGCCACGACCTCGTACGGCTCATGCGTACCGCGAATGTCCACGCCGACGCCGGAGGTGCCGGGCGCGGCGTGCTCCGCGTCGACGTACGCCATGGCGATCGGCTTGCCCAGCGTCGGGGAGGGGGCGCCGGAGGTCACCTCGCCGATGACCTCGCCGCCCGCGACCACGGGGAAGCCGGCGCGCGGGACGCGGCGGCCCTCGGCGACCAGGCCGACCAGCTTGCGCGGCGGCTTGGTGGCGGCGACCTCGGCGGCGGCCTCCAGGGCGGCGCGGCCGACGAAGTCGCCCTCCTTCTCGAACTTCACGACCCGGCCCAGCCCGGCGTCGAAGGGGGTGAGGTCCGTGGTCAGCTCGTGCCCGTACAGCGGCATGCCCGCCTCCAGGCGCAGCGTGTCGCGGCAGGACAGGCCGGCCGGCACCAGGCCGGCGTCCTTGCCGGCCTCGGTCAGCGCCTGCCACAGCTCCACGGCGTGCCCGGGGGAGACGAACAGCTCGAAGCCGTCCTCGCCCGTGTAGCCGGTGCGGGCGATCAGCGCGGGCACGCCCGCGACGGTGCCCGGCAGGCCGGCGTAGTACTTCAGGCCGTCCAGGTCGGCGTCCGTGAGCGACTTCAGGATGCCGGGGGACTCCGGGCCCTGGACGGCGATCAGCGCGTACGCGTCGCGGTCGTCGCGGACCTCGGTGTCGAAGCCGGCGGCGCGCTCGGTGAGCGCGTCCAGCACGACCTGGGCGTTGGAGGCGTTGGCGACGACCATGTACTCGGTCTCGCCCAGGCGGTAGACGATCAGGTCGTCCAGGATCCCGCCGTCCTCCTGGCAGATGTGCGTGTAGCGGGCGCGGCCGACGCCGACGGTGGAGATGTTCCCGACGAGCGCGTAGTCCAGGGCCTTCACGGCCTCCGGGCCGGTCAGGGTGATCTCGCCCATGTGGGACAGGTCGAACAGGCCGGCCTTGGTGCGCACGGCGTTGTGCTCGTCGCGCTCGCTGGCGTAGCGCAGCGGCATGTCCCAGCCCGCGAAGTCGGTCATGGTCGCACCGAGCGAGCGGTGCAGCGCGTCGAGCGCGGTCAGGCGGGGGGCAGTGCTCATGGGTGTGGCTCCCGGGTCCCAGGGCATGACATGACGAGGAGGTTCCTCCCCATCTGTCATCGGAACCTGAGAGGTTCGCCGAGAGTTCCCACGGGGGAACGCCGACTTGCACCTTGGGTGGAGCACGCACCGGGCCGTCGGGGACGGCCGCGGTCGGGCTCGCTTTTCAGATCTGCCTCATCCACGCGGTACGGGGCCTGAGAGATTCAAGGGAGGTTCTTGCTCCTTCGGCGCCCGGGCACGGCCTCGCGGCCTGCCGGGACTCTCCCGCGCGGATTCAAGCGGCCGGTATGCAGTTAGGTGTCCAGATGGCGCACATCATTGCACGGGACGCGCGGGAGAGGGCAGTGGGGCCCGGAAGAACGTGCGGTGAGCGTGATCCGTGGACGAGCCGTCCGCGCAGTGGAACGCCCGACCGGAACCGCGACTGCCGGATTACCGTCTCTTTACATTCAGTGGGCACGGGGCCCTCGCGGCCCGATTCGGGGGGAGACGATCACTGTGCGGAGATTCGGAGTGGTGACCAGTACGGGCACGGTCGGGGCGGTGCCGGCCCAGCGGAGCGCCGCCCGCCCCCGGGCCGTCGGCGGCGCGGTGCGCGACCTGCGCGGACAGGCCGCGCGGCCGCACCGGCTCGGCTTCGCGGCCGGGGACATCGTGGTGGTGTCCGGCCTGCCCGGCGGCGGCAAGACCACCCTGATCAAGCGGGCCGCCGAAGCCGGCATCGACTCCCAGGACACCCGTGAGCGCTGGGAGCGCCGCATGCCGGCCGCACTGCCCTACGCGGTGTACCGGCCGCTGGTGCGCGCCGCCCACTACCGGGGGCTGTGGCGCGAGCTGCGCTCCGGCGCCTCTGTGGTGGTCCACGACTGCGGCACCCAGTCCTGGGTGCGGGGTGTCCTCGCGGCCGTCGCCCGGCGGCGCGGCCGGGCGCTGCACCTGCTGCTGCTGGACACCACCGCCGAGGAGGCCCTGTCCGGGCAGGCGGCCCGGGGCCGACGGGTGTCGTCGTACGCCTTCGCCCGCCACCGGAGTGCCGTGGCCCGCCTCCTCGCCGCGGCCGAATCGGGCCGCCCCCCGCGCGGCTGCACCACGACCACCCTCCTGGACCGCCCCGCGGCCGCATCCCTGACCCACATCGCCTTCGACGCCTGAAGCCGGCCGCCTGAGCCCGAAGCCCGGCGTCCGAAGCCCGACGACGCCCCGCCGAGCCGTCCCGCTGCGCGGAGCCGGGCGGCCCGGGCCGGGGTGGCGGCGGGCGCCGCGATAGCCTCGGGGCGACACCGGCGCGGACACAGGGAGAGCAGGCGCACATGCAGGGCAACGGCTGGCCGGCCAACGAGTTGGAGCAGGTGCTCGGGGCGGCGCTCGGACAGGCGGACGCCGGCCCGCGGATCCTCGAGGTGCTCGGCCGCAGCCAGGTCTGGGTGCCGCTGCCCCAGGGCGGCGGGCCCGACAGCGCCGCCCTCGACCTCCCCACGATGCTGATCGGCGGCGAGGCGTACGTCCCCGTCTACAGCTCGGAGGCCCAGTTCCGCTTCGCCGCCGGGCCCGCCATGGACTTCGCCGTCGCCCCCGCCGCCGAGTTCGCCCGGGGCCTGCCCCCGCAGCTCGGCATCGCCGTGAACCCCGAGGGCGCCGTCGGGGTGCCGCTGCCCCCGGCCGCCGTCGCCGAGCTGTGCCGGGCCGGCCGCACCCCGCTCGACGGCCCCGCCACCGGCGGCCGCGTCCGGCTCTTCGAGCCCGACTGGCAGGACGACCCGGTGGACTTCCTCGCCGCCGCCGCAGAGGAGTTCCGGGCCACCGGGGCGGTCGCCGCCGCCCACCGGTGCCTGGCCAGCGTCGAGGGCGGCGAGCCCCAGCTCTACATCGGTGTCCGGCTGGTGGGATGGGAGCCCGAGTCGCGAAACGCCCCGCTGGAGGCGCTCGGCCGCGCCCTGGCCCGCGTACCGGCGCCCTGGCCGGTGCAGTTGATCCTGCTGGACGCCGCCGAGGACCCGGTCACGGACTGGATTCGTGAGCGCGTACGCCCCTTCTACCTGCCGTAGCGCCGCTTAAGCTGGTTCATACGTGTGGACGACGGGCGGACGAAGACGAAGAGGGGTACCGGGTGAGTGCGTCAGGCACGGCCGCGGCCGGGCAGGTCGAGCACATGCTGCGCCAGGTGACTCCCGGGCGCTATGAGGGCTACGAGTCATTCCTGCACGCCCTCGCCGAGGGCAGGCTGTGGATGCTGCTGTGGCAGGGGCAGCCGGGCTCACCGGACGCCCAGTACGGCGGCATGGAGGTGGAGGGGCTCGGCTACGCCCCCTGCGTGACATCCCCGCAGGAACTGGCCGCCAGCGGCTGGAACCGCGGCTACGAGGTGGTCACCGGCCGGGACATCGCCCGCGCCCTCTACCCGGACCGGTGGGGGCTGTGGGTCAACCCGCACGCCCAGGGCGGCGGCCTCGGCGTGCCGTGGGCCGACCTGCGCCGGGTCGCCACCGGCCTGGACCGGATGCCGGCGGGGCCGCTGCGGCTGTCCGAGCCGGCCCTGGAGCTGCCGCAGTTCTACGGGCTGCTGACGCAGCACGCGCACCGCACGCCGGCCGTCAGGTCGCTGCGCCGCGCCTGGGTGCAGCCCTCGCTCGGTTCGGCGTACCTCGCGGTGGGGCTCGACCTCTACGACGCCTCGGCGCCCGCGCTGGAATCCGTACGGGAGATGATGCGCCAGTCCGTCGGCGCCGTGCCCGAGGGCGTCCCGGTGTGCACGGTCGCGCTGGCGGACGAGCACGATCCGGTGGCGATGTGGCTGCGCGCGCAGACCCGTCCCTTCTACGACCGCGAGGGGCAGGCGGCCGCCTACTGAGCAGGCCGGGGGCTGCCGGAACCGGTGGGCGGAGCCGGTTCCCCGAGCCTCCTACAGGGATTCGGGGCGTGCGCCCGCCCCCTGAGACGGACCCCTCCGACGGACAACGGGCCGCCGGGAACCACGGTTCCCGGCGGCCTTCGTCTTGTCCGGATATCGCCGCTGTTGGGCGTCCAATTGGCGTACTCCTCCGCAGGGTTGGCCGCGATGTCCGTTTGCGTACCGAACGGACGGTCTTGCTCCGCTGAGCCGTCAACGGAGTCCGGATAACGGGAACCACAGGCTCAGATCACGGTTGCGCATCCATTCATCTGCGGGTCTGGCGGCTGGTCGAGCGCCCGATGAAGACTCCCCACCCAAGAGCCGGTCAGTCCTCCCAGACGCGGTTCTGCACGTGGACTTCGCCGCTCGTCCCACCCGGCGCGTCCGCACTTCCCGCACCTCAGCTGCACCGCACCGCACGCACCGCACCCTGCTCCACCCACAGCACGGCCGCACTGCCAGCACTGCCAGCACCTCGCACCTCGTACGCGTTCACGTGCCCCGAGCACTCGAGCGCCACTCCGCACCAACGCCGCCACAGCGGCGGGCATGGGCCGACCCACCCGTCGGCCGAGAGGGGTCCCCACCACGATGACGGCACCACTGCACGACACGAGCGCGGAAACACCCGCACCCGTGTCCGTAGCCGACGTCCCTGCCAAGGCCATCGAAGGCCGCTCGCCCGGCCGCATCGCCTGGATGCGGCTCAAGCGCGACAAGGTCGCGCTGACCGGCGGCGTGATCGTGATCCTCCTGATCCTGGTGGCGGTCTTCGCGCCGCTGATCGTGAACCTGCTGGGCCACGACCCCAACGAGTTCCACGAGGACATGATCGACCCGGACCTGGGCACGCCGCTCGGCTCCCTGGGCGGCATCAGCTCCGACTTCCTGCTGGGCGTCGAACCGACCAACGGGCGCGACGTGTTCAGCCGGATCGTCTACGGCGCCCGCATCTCCCTGGTCGTCGCCTTCCTGGCGGCCTTCGTCTCGGTCGTCCTCGGCAGCCTCCTGGGCGCCCTCGCCGGTTTCCTCGGCGGCTGGGTGGACGGGATCATCAGCCGCCTGATGGACCTGCTGCTGGCCTTCCCGCAGCTGCTGTTCACCATCGCCCTGGTCTCCGTGGTCCCCAACTCCGTGTGGGGGTTCGAGGGTTCCGGCGTACGGATGGGCGTGCTCATCCTCGTCATCGGCTTCTTCGGCTGGCCGTACATCGGCCGCATCGTCCGGGGCCAGACGATCTCCCTGCGCGAACGCGAGTACGTCGAGGCCGCGCGCAGCCTCGGTGCCGGCCGCGGCTACATCCTGGTCAAGGAGCTGCTGCCGAACCTGGTCGCGCCGATCCTCGTCTACGCCACGCTGATCATCCCGACCAACATCCTGACCGAAGCGGCCCTCAGCTTCCTGGGCGCCGGCGTCAAACCGCCCACCGCTTCCTGGGGAAAGATGCTCTCCGACGCCGTCCCCATCTACCAGGACGACCCCATGTACATGGTGGTCCCCGGCATGACGATCTTCATCACCGTCCTGGCGTTCAACCTCTTCGGGGACGGGCTGCGTGACGCACTCGACCCCAAGGGCAGCTGAACCGCTTCTTCGCTTCACCACCTATGGAGGTTGGACAACCGTGATCCGCAGAAACCAGGCTCTCGCGATCACCGCCGTGATCGCCGCCCTCTCGATGACCGCCGCGTGCGGCAACGGGGCCAAGAAGGACGACAAGGCGGACGGCGACAGCGGCAAGGGCTACAGCGGCGCCGCCACCGCCGTCATCAACCCCTCCGACGCCAAGGGCGGCGAGCTCAAGCTCTGGTCCCCGCAGGACGTGGACTACCTCGACCCGGCGCGCGCCTACTACGGCTTCGTGTGGAACATGCAGCGGCTCTACGTGCGCAGCCTGCTCGCCTACGACGCCAAGCCCGGCAAGGACGGCACCAAGGTGGTCCCGGACCTCGCCGAGGCCCTGCCGGTCATCAGCAACGACGGCAAGACGTACACCCTGAAGCTCAAGGACGGGGTGAAGTTCGAGGACGGTACGCCGATCACCTCGAAGGACATCAAGTACGGCGTCGAGCGCGTCTTCGCGCAGGACGTCCTCTCCGGCGGCCCGACCTACCTGATCGACCTCCTCGACCAGGGCCAGAAGTACCCCGGCCCGTACAAGGACACCGACCCGAACAAGATGGGTCTGAAGACCGTCGAGACGCCGGACGACAAGACCATCGTCTTCAACCTGGCGAGCGCGAACTCGGACTTCAGCTACCTGCTGGCCATGCCGTCCTCCTCGCCGGTCCCGGCGGCGAAGGACACGGGCGCCACGTACACGAACAAGCCCATCTCCACCGGCCCCTACAAGGTGGAGAGCTTCACCGCCGGCAAGGGCGCGACCTTCGTCCGCAACGAGAACTGGGACCCGAACACGGACCCGATCCGCAAGGGTCTGCCGGACAAGGTCTCCTTCACGGTCACCACCAACCCGGACGACATGGACCAGCGCCTGCTCTCCGGCGACATCGACATGGCCGTCGACGGCACCGGTGTCCAGCAGGCCGCGAAGAACAAGATCCTCAAGGACGCGAACCTCAAGAAGAACGCGGACAACCCCTTCACCGGCTACATCCGCTACTTCGCCTTCCCGCAGACGGTCGCCCCGTTCGACAACATCGAGTGCCGCAAGGCCGTCATCTACGCGGCCGACCCGAAGTCCCTCCAGACCGCCCGCGGCGGCCCGACCAGCGGTGACCTGGGCGCGAACATGCTCCCGGCCGGCGTCCCCGGTTCGGACAAGGCCTACGACCCCTTCAGCCTGACGAAGGGCAAGCCGCAGGAGGCCAAGGCCAAGGCCGCGCTGAAGGCCTGTGGCAAGCCCGACGGCTTCGAGACCACCATCGCGGTGCGCAACAACCGCGCCCCCGAGGTCAAGACCGCCGAGTCCCTCCAGGCCTCGCTCGCCAAGGTCGGCATCAAGGCGACGATCGACCAGTTCGACGGCAAGCTCTCCTCCTCCACGATCGGTTCGCCCGAGAACGTGAAGAAGAAGGGCTACGGCATCATCGTCATGGGCTGGGGCGCCGACTACAACTCCGGCGCGGGCTTCCTCCAGCCGCTGGTCGACGGATCGTTCATCCTGCCGAACGGCAACAACAACTACACCGAGGTCAACGACAGCGAGATCAACGGGCTGTTCGACAAGGCCGCTGCCGCCGCCACCCCGGAGGCCGCCGCTCCGTTCTACACGGAGATCAACAAGAAGGTCATGGACAAGGCGCTCTACCTGCCGATCAACTTCGACAAGGCGCTCGTCTACCACAACCCGCGCCTGACGAACGTCTTCTTCAACGAGTCCTTCGGCAAGATCGACCTCGCCACCGTGGGCATCGCGCAGAAGTAGCAGTCCGGGCTGCACGGCAAGCGCCGTGCAGCCCGCCGGCCCGGCCGACCGCCGGGCGGGCATCCGCAACTCAGCACGTAAGTAAGTGCCTTCACCGCACATGCGCTAGTCCGAAGGGCAGGTGAAGGCCGCAGGCGGTGGCCGCCGCCCCCACGAGGGGCGGCGGCCGCCAACCCCGGGCGGCCGACTGCAGTGCTCGTCTACCTCATACGGCGGCTGTTCAACGTCGCCGCCACGCTGCTGGTGGTCTCCGTGGTCACCTTCGGCATCTTCTTCGCGGTCCCGAAGCTGACCGGCAGCGATCCCGCGCTCATGTACGCCGGCCGGGAGACCAACGAGACCGCCCTGGCGGGCATCCGCGTGAAGATGGGCTTCGACAAGCCCATATCCGAGCAGTACCTGCTCTTCGTCAAGGGCGTCTTCGCCGGCCGCGACTACGACGGCGGCACCGAGATCACCCACTGTGCGGCTCCCTGCTTCGGCTACTCCTTCAAGACCGAGGCGCCCGTCTGGGAGACCATGATGGACCGCATCCCGGTCACCCTCTCGCTCGCCCTCGGGGCGGCCGTGATCTGGGTGATCGCCGGCGTGGCCACGGGGGTGGTCTCCGCCCTCAAGCGCCGCACCGCCATCGACCGCACGGTCATGGTCGGCGCCCTCGCCGGCGTCTCCCTGCCGATCTTCTTCACCGGCATGGTGGCCCCCGCGATCTTCGTCTACAGCCTCGGCTGGCTCGACGTCTCCAACTACAAACCCCTGACCGAGGATCCGGTGGCCTGGCTCAACAGCCTCATCCTGCCCTGGATCACCCTCGCCTTCCTCTTCGCCGCCACCTACGCCCGCATCACCCGGGCGACCATGCTGGAGGTCCTCGGCGAGGACTACATCCGCACCGCCCGGGCCAAGGGCCTCAAGGAGGGCGTGGTCATCCGCAAGCACGCCCTGCGCTCCACGCTCACCCCGATCGTCACCATGTTCGGCCTCGACCTCGGCGGCCTCCTCGGCGGCGCGGTGCTCACCGAGACGACCTTCAACTTCCAGGGCCTGGGTACGGCGGCCGTCGCCGCCATCGGCCAGGGCGACCTGCCCGTGATCATGGGCGTCACCCTGCTCGCCGCACTGTTCGTGGTGATGGCCAACCTGATCGTGGACCTGCTGTACGCCGTCATCGACCCGCGCGTGAGGCTGACGTGACCAAGAACGACCCCGACCAGCCGGCCTTCGTGCCCGAGCAGGGCGGCGCGCCCGACGCGGCCCCCTTCCTCTCCGTGCGCGACCTCAAGGTCCACTTCCCGACCGACGACGGCCTCGTGAAGTCCGTCGACGGGCTCTCCTTCGACCTCGAGCGCGGCAAGACCCTCGGCATCGTCGGCGAGTCCGGCTCCGGCAAGTCGGTGACCTCGCTGGCCATCATGGGCCTGCACCGCACCGGCAACGCGCGCAGCCGCCCCGCCATCTCGGGCGAGGTGCTCCTCGACGGCGAGGACCTGGTCCAGGCCGACGCGGACCGCGTACGGCGCCTGCGCGGCCGCAAGATGGCGATGGTCTTCCAGGACCCGCTGTCCGCGATGCACCCGTACTACTCGGTCGGCAAGCAGATCATCGAGGCGTACCGCACCCACCACGACGTCGACAAGAAGAAGGCCCGCACCCGCGCCGTCGAGATGCTCGACCGCGTCGGCATCCCGGAGCCCCACCGGCGCGTGGACGCGTACCCCCACGAGTTCTCCGGCGGCATGCGCCAGCGCGCGATGATCGCGATGGCGCTGGTCAACAACCCCGAGCTGCTCATCGCGGACGAGCCGACCACGGCCCTGGACGTCACCGTCCAGGCGCAGATCCTCGACCTGATCCGCGACCTGCAGAAGGAGTTCGGCTCCGCGGTCATCATGATCACGCACGACCTCGGCGTGGTCGCCGAGATGGCCGACGACATCCTGGTGATGTACGGCGGCCGCTGCGTCGAGCGCGGCACCGCCGAGAAGGTCTTCTACGGCCCCCGCCACCCGTACACCTGGGGACTGCTCGGCTCCATGCCGCGCATCGACCGCGACCAGACCGAGCGCCTGATCCCGGTCAAGGGCTCTCCGCCCAGCCTCATCAACATCCCGAGCGGCTGCGCCTTCAACCCCCGGTGCCCCTACGCCGACGTGCCCAAGGGGGGCATCACCCGCACCCAGCGCCCCGAGCTGACCGAGGACGACAGCCGGCACTGGTCCGCCTGCCACATGTCGCAGGAGGAGCGGACCCGGATCTGGACCGAAGAGATTGCGCCGAAGCTGTGACGGACATGAAGAAGGACGCGGCGGAGACCGCCGTGCAGGACACCGGGGCGGAGCCGCTGCTGAAGGTGACCGGACTGGTCAAGCACTTCCCCATCAGCAAGGGGATGCTGCGGCGCCAGGCCGGGGCCGTCAAGGCCGTCGACGGGATCGACTTCGAGGTCCGGCGCGGTGAGACCCTCGGCATCGTCGGCGAGTCAGGCTGCGGCAAGTCGACCATGGGCCGGCTGATCACGCGCCTGCTCGAACCGACCGGCGGGCGCATCGAGTTCGAGGGCCAGGACATCACCCACCTCGGCGTGGCGGGCATGCGGCCGCTGCGCCGGGACGTCCAGATGATCTTCCAGGACCCGTACGGCTCGCTGAACCCCCGCCACACGGTCGGTGCGATCGTCTCGGCCCCCTTCAAGCTCCAGGGAGTCACCCCGGAGGGCGGGATCAAGGCGGAGGTGCAGCGGCTGCTGGCCCTGGTGGGCCTGAACCCGGAGCACTACAACCGCTACCCGCACGAGTTCTCGGGCGGCCAGCGCCAGCGCATCGGCATCGCCCGGGCGCTCGCGCTCAAGCCGAAGCTGGTGGTGGCGGACGAGCCGGTGTCGGCGCTGGACGTCTCCATCCAGGCCCAGGTGGTCAACCTGCTGGACGACCTCCAGGAGGAGCTCGGCCTGACGTACGTGATCATCGCGCACGACCTGTCGGTCATCCGGCACGTCTCGGACCGCATCGCGGTGATGTACCTCGGCAAGATCGTGGAACTCGCGGACCGCAAGTCGCTGTACGAGTCGCCCATGCACCCGTACACCAACGCCCTGCTCTCCGCCGTCCCGGTCCCGGACCCGCGCCGGCGCGGGGCGAAGAGCGGCCGCATCCTGCTCAAGGGCGACGTCCCGTCGCCGATCTCCCCGCCGGCGGGCTGCCGCTTCCACACGCGGTGCTGGAAGGCGACGGAGGTGTGCGGCAAGCAGGACCCCCCGCTGGTCGCCCTCAAGCCGGGCCACGAGGTGGCCTGCCACCACCCGGAGAACACCCCGCCGACCCCGTCGGCCTGACGCGCGGCTAGCCCGGCTCGGCGCCGGGGCGCCTCCCCGGCTTCGCGCCGCTGCGCCGGACTCCGTCCGGCGGACGTCGGGCGGGGTCGTGGGCCCACGCGGGGGCCGGCCGTCGCCTGCGGGTCTAGGGCCGCTGCGCGGAGCGGCCCCCGACCCGCCCTTCCACCGTTCCCCGGGGCTCCGCCCCAGCCCCGGCAACCCGGGCTGTGCCCGGCCCCCGGGCTGGGTCGGGCGACCCGGGCTGTGCCCGGCCCCCGGGCTGGGTCGGGCGACCCGGGCTGTGCCCGGTAACCCGGGCTGTGCTCGGCATCCGGGCTGTGCCCGGTAACCCGGGCTGTGCTCGGCATCCGGGCTGTGCCCGGCACCCCGGGCTGGGCCGGGCCGCCGGTTGGGCCGAACCCCTCGGGGTTTCGGCTCGCGGGCTTTCCGTTGGGTGGTTCAGCCTCGCCGGCGATTGAGGCGCGGGGGCTGGGGGCGGAGCCCCCGAGGGGGGGCCGGGGCGGAGCCCCGGGGAACGGGCGAAGGGTGGGGCGGGGAGCAGCCCCGCGCAGCGGACACCGCCGGCCCGCCGCCAGGCGACAATGGCGGGGTGTTCCACGATCTCTTCCCGCCCGGCATCCAGCACGCCCTGGACCTCGCGGGCATCTTCGTCTTCGCCACCGCCGGCGCCCTCCTCGCGGTCCGCAAGAACTTCGACGTCTTCGGCATCGCCGTCCTCGCCCTCGTCACCGCCCTCGGCGGCGGCCTGCTGCGCGACCTCTGCATCGGGGCCGTCCCGCCCGCCGCGTTCAGCGAGCTCAGCTTCTTCGTGACCCCTCTCATCGCGGCCGCGATCGTCTTCTTCCTCCATCCCGAGGTGCAGCGCATCAACCGCGCCATCAACGTCTTCGACGCCGCCGGCCTCGGCCTGTTCTGCGTGTCGGGCACGACCAAGGCCTACGAGTACGGCCTCGGCCTGACCTCCTCCGCCGCCCTGGGCGTGGCCACCGCCGTCGGCGGCGGCGTGCTGCGCGACGTCCTGGTCAACGAGGTGCCCTCGCTGCTGCGCGACCGCGAGATGTACGCCGTGCCCGCCGTCGTGGGCGCCGCCATGGTGGCCCTCTTCATCAGCTTCGAGATGCTGAACCCCTTCACGACCGCCCTGGCGACCGTCACCACCTTCGTGCTGCGCCTGCTCGCGATGCGCTACCACTGGCGTGCCCCGCTGGCCTGGAACCGCCGTTCCTCGGTGGCCGAAGAGGTGTAGGTCCCACCGCCCGGCAAAAGCTACCGCTTAGTAGCTTCGCGGTGTACCGTCGTCGCCATGTCTTACGCAGCGGCCCAGGCCTCCATCGGCGACAGCGAATTCGACCGCGACACCACCATCACCGCCCGCGCGGGCGAGCCCGGGGTGTACGACGCGGAGCTGTCCGCCGGCTGGACGATCATCACCGCCGTCAACGGCGGCTATCTGCTGGCCCTGGTCGGCCGGGCCCTCGCGGCGGCCCTGCCGCACCCGGACCCCTTCACCGTCTCCGCCCACTACCTCACCTCGTCCGTGCCCGGTCCCGCCGTGATCCGCACCGAGGTGGTCCGCGTCGGCCGCACCCTCTCCACGGGCCAGGCCTCCCTCTTCCAGTACGACGAGAGCGGCGCCGAGATCGAGCGCATCCGGGTCCTCGCCTCGTACGGGGACCTCGCCGCGCTCCCCGACACCGTCCACACGGTGGCGCAGCCGCCGGTCATGCCCGCGTACGAGGACTGCCTCGGCCCCGAGGCCGGCCCGGCCCCCATCCCGGGGAGCAACGCCATCGTGGACCGGCTCCGGCTGCGCCTGGACCCGGCGACGGCGGGCTGGGCGGTCGGGGCGCCGTCGGGGAAGGGCGAGATGCGGGCCTGGTTCGAGCTGGCCGACGGCCGCGACGCCGACCCGCTGTCGCTGCTGCTCGCGGTGGACGCGCTGCCGCCGACCGCCTTCGACCTCGGCCTCCTCGGCTGGGCCCCGACCGTGGAACTCACCACCCACATCCGCCACCGCCCGGCCCCGGGCCCCCTCCGCGTCGGCATCGTCACCCGCAACCTCGCCGGGGGCTTCCTGGAGGAGGACGCCGAGGTCTGGGACTCGGCGAACCGCCTGGTGGCCCAGTCCCGCCAACTGGCCCGCGCCCCCCGCTAGGGGGTGTCCGCACAGTCCCGCCTGCCCTGCGACGCCTGGCACCGCACCTCGCCGCGTTGTCGGGCCGGCCCGAGTACGTCCCGTACGCGGGCGGCCCTCCGCCTTGCGATGCACGGCACCGGACGCCGCAGGGCCCGCCCTTCGGGCGGCCGGCGCTACTGTGCGGACACCCCCTGGCCCGCCGCCCCTCCGCGCCGCGCCGCTCGCGCGGTGCGCGGGTGCCTGACCGGCTTCGCGCGCCGCTACGCCGGGGCCGCGGGGTGCCGGGGTCGCGGTGGGGACCCCCGGGAGGGGTCCGGGAGGGGGATCGGCTCGTAGAATCGAAAAATCATGGCCTACCTCGACCACGCCGCGACCACGCCGATGCTCCCGGAAGCCGCTGCGGCGATGACCGCGCAGTTCGCCGCCACCGGCAACGCGTCCTCCCTGCACGCCGCCGGGCGCCGGGCCCGCCGTACCGTCGAGGAGGCCCGGGAGTCCCTCGCCGAGGCCCTCGGCGCGCGACCGAGCGAGGTGGTCTTCACCGCCGGCGGCACCGAGGCCGACAACCTCGCCGTCAAGGGCCTCTTCTGGGCGCGCCGGGACGCCGACCCCGCCCGCACCCGCGTCCTCGCCAGCCCCGTCGAGCACCACGCCGTCCTCGACGCCGTGCACTGGCTCGCCGAGCACGAAGGGGCCGAGGTCGAGTACCTCCCCGTCGACCGTCACGGCCGCGTGCACCCCGAGGCCTTCCGGGCCGCGATCGAGCGGAACCCCGACGACATCGCCCTGGCCACGGTGATGTGGGCCAACAACGAGATCGGCACCGTCATGCCGGTCCGCGAACTGGCCTCCATCGCGCGGGAGTTCGCCGTACCCCTGCACTCCGACGCCGTCCAGGCCGTCGGGCAGCTCGACGTCCGCTTCGGGGACAGCGGCCTCGCCGCCATGACCGTCAGCGGCCACAAGATCGGCGGCCCCTACGGGATCGGCGCCCTGCTCCTCGGGCGCGACCAGAGCCCGGTACCCGTCCTGCACGGCGGCGGCCAGGAGCGGCACGTCCGCTCCGGCACCCTCGACGTCCCGGCCGTCGCCGCCTTCGCGGTCGCGGCCGTACTCGCCGCCGAGCGGCGCGAGCGGTTCGCCGCCGAGGTCGGCGCCCTGCGCGACGAGCTGATCGGTGCCGTGTTGGCCGCCGTCCCCGACGCCGTCCTCGGCGGTGACCCCGTCGACCGGCTCCCGGCCAACGCCCACTTCAGCTTCCCCGGGTGCGAGGGGGACTCGCTCCTCCTGCTGCTGGACGCGCAGGGCATCGAATGCTCCACCGGCTCCGCCTGCACCGCGGGCGTGGCCCAGCCGAGCCACGTCCTGCTGGCGGCGGGCACCGACCCGCAGCTGGCCCGCGGCACCCTGCGGTTCTCCCTGGGGCACACCTCCACGAAGGAGGACGTCGCCGCGGTCGCCGCCGCCATCGGCCCCGCCGTCGAACGCGCCCGCACCGCCGGACTCACCTAGGGAGGCCGGCCCGGACGGCTTCACCCAGGGCAGAACGGCGCTCCCTTCCCCCCGCACCCCGGATCCCTAGGGTGAAGGGGTGAACACTCATACGCCGAACGAGCCCCGCGTCATCCGCCTGCGCCCGCAGACCCCGCCGCACGGTTCCGGCGGGGCGGCCGTCGCCCCGCGGCGACCGGAGGGAGCACCGCGGCCACCCGCGCCGAAGGAGCCCCTGTGGCGCGACCTCGTCGGCGACGTGCTGCGGCGCGAGCGGCTCGCCCAGGAGCGCACGCTGAAGGACGTTGCGGAGGCGGCCCGGATCTCCATGCCGTACCTGTCGGAGGTGGAGCGCGGACGCAAGGAGGCCTCCTCCGAGGTGCTCGCCGCCGCCGCCGCGGCCCTCGGGCTCGGCCTCGGCGACCTGCTCCTGCTCGCCGGGGACGAGCTGGCCCGGCACGCCCGGAGCCGGATGGCCCGGGGCCGCACCTCGCCCGCGTCGCCCACGGCGGCCCGGTACGACGGCCTCTGCCTCGCCGCCTGACCGGACGGACCGGACGGACCGGACCGGGACGACGGCCGGTACGACGGGGCGCGCCCCCGCCGTACCGGCCGGCTCGCCGGCCCCCGGCCACGGCAGGGCCGGGTCAGGCGAACCCGAACCGCCGGCTCAGCACCTCGTCGGCGAGCCCGTAGGCAACGGCCTCCTCGGCGGTGAACACCTTCTCCCGGTCCATGTCCGCGCGCAGCGTCACCACGTCGTGGTGCGTGTGCCGGGACAGGACCTCCTCCACCTGTGAGCGGATGCGGACCATCTCCTCGGCCGCGAGGCTGAGGTCGGAGACCGTCCCCTGCCGGCCGCCGCTGGCCGGCTGGCCGAGCAGCACCCGCGCGTGCCGGAGCACGAACCGTCGCCCGGGATCCCCGCCGGCCAGCAGCACCGCCGCCGTCGATGCCGCCTGACCCACGCAGAAGGTGGAGACGGGCGCCTGGATGAAGGTCATCGTGTCGTAGATCGCCATCAGCGAAGTGAACGATCCGCCGGGCGAGTTGAGATAGATGGCGATCTCCTGCTCCGGGTTCGCCGACTCCAGGTGCAGGAGCTGCGCGATGACCACGTTGGCGACCCCGTCGTCGATCTCGGTGCCGAGGAAGATGACCCGCTCGTTCAGCAGCCGGCTGAAGACGTCGTAGGACCGCTCGCCCTGCGCGGTGCGCTCGGTCACGTAGGGAACCGTGTACGACCCCATGTCACAGCCCCGTCCGTCGGCGCGGCGTGGCCGGGCGGATGTCGGCGAGCGACTCCACCACCCGGTCCACCATCCCGTACTCCCTGGCCTGTTCGGCCGTGAACCAGCGGTCCCGGTCGCCGTCCCGCGCGATCGTCTCCTCGCTCTGCCCGGTGTGCTCGGCGATGATCCGCTCGACGGCCCTCTTGATGAACCGCAGGTTCTCCGCCTGGATCTCGACGTCCGCGGCGGTGCCGCCGATGCCCGCCGAGGGCTGGTGCATCATGATCCGCGCGTTCGGCAGGGCGTACCGCTTGCCGGGCGTCCCCACGGTGAGCAGGAACTGGCCCATGCTGGCGGCGAACCCCATCGCCAGCGTCGACACGTCGTTGGGGATGAGCCGCATCGTGTCGTAGATGGCGAGACCTGCGGTGACCGATCCGCCGGGGCTGTTGACGTACAGGGCGATGTCGGAGCGCGGGTCCTCCGCCGACAACAGCAGCAGCTGCGCGCACACGCGGTTGGCGGACACCTCGTCGACCTGGGTGCCGAGGACGACGATCCGCTGGTCGAGCAGCCGTGCCGCGAGATGGTCGTCGAAGCGGCCGGGCGGTGTGCCGCCCTCCTCCGCGCGGGGCGCGAGCATGGTGAGGGGAGTCATCTCTTCTCCTTGTCGGGGCGGGATGCCGTCGACTCCACTCTTGACCCCGGGAGCCCCCCGGACGCCGTTCCTCTGCCCCCGGCAGATCCGCCACGGGCGGACACGACGTCCCGGCAGTACCCTCTCGGGATGCGCCGCATGGACCACCGGGACGTCGAGACAGCCGTCGCCGAGATGACGCGGGTCCTCGGCCCGCACACCACCGAGGACTGGAGCGTGCCGGCGGGTTCGCTGGAGTGGAGCTGCTGGACGACGGCCGCCCACGTCGCGCACGACCTGCTGGCCTACGCCGGGCAGGTGGCCGCCCGCCCCACCGATGCCTACCTGCCCTTCGACCTGGTCGTGCGGACGGGCGCCGCACCGCGCGAGGTGCTCCAGGTGGTCACGGCCGGAGGAGGCCTGCTCGGCAGCGCACTGGCCACGGCGGGGCCGGGCATACGGGCCTGGCACTGGGGGCCGACCGACGCGACGGGGTTCGCGGCGATGGGTGTCGCGGAGGTCCTCCTGCACACCCATGACATCACGCAGGGGCTGGGGGTGCGGTGGCTGCCACCGGCACCGATGTGCGCCGCGGTGATCAGCCGCCTCTTCCCCGACGCCCCGCCGGGCGACCCGGTCCGCGTCCTCCTGTGGTGCACGGGCCGGGGCGCGCTGGCCGGCCGGCCGCGCCGCACCTCCTGGACGTGGCGGGCCGCGGTGTCCCCCTGACGGGATCCGCAGGCGGCCCTTCAGTCCCAGGAGTTGAACAGCAGACCGCCCAGGGTGTCGATGCCGTAGGCGCGGACCTGGCGCCACTCGGACGGCGAGAGCACCGAGGTGTCCACTTCGGACAGGGGCGCGGTCAGCGTCTCGGCGGCCAGGACCGCGAACCCCGCGTGCACGAAGGCCTGGGACCAGGGCGGCGGTGTGAGGAACTCGTCCCGGTACCAGTCCCGGAGCTGAGCCGCGAAGGCGATCCAGGGATGGTGCGCGTGGCACAGGACGACGCTCGGCCCCGCCCCGCCCGTCACGGACGCGCTGTGAAAGCTCCGGGGGTACGCCCGCGCCTCCACGCCGCCCACCGTGCCTCCGGCCGCCCGGGCTGCGGCGTGCAGGGCGGCGCGGAAGGCAGGCAGGCCCGTCTCGGGCAGCGGGCCGTGCTCCGGCCGGAAGAAGCCCGTCGCCCCCCGCGGCAGCACGAACGCCGGTGCCGCCTCGCCGGAGCCCCTCACCCGGGGAGCTGCGCCCGCACCAGCGCGATGTAGCGGTCCCAGTCCCAGTGGGGGCCCGGGTCCGTGTGGTCGGCGCCCGGGACCTCGTTGTGGCCGAGGATGTGCTTGCGGTCCACCGGTATGCCGTACCTCCGGCAGACGTCGGCGGCCAGCCGGGCCGAGGCCGCGTACATGGCGTCCGTGAAGTCCCGGGGCCGGTCGACGAAGCCCTCGTGCTCTATCCCGACGCTGCGCTCGTTCATCGAGCGGCTCGCCGCGTGGAAGGCCACGTCCAGCTCGCGCACCATCTGCTCCACATGGCCGTCCTGGCGCACGATGTAGTGCGCCGACGCCTTGTGCCACGGGTTCTTGAACGCGTCCACCGAGGACGCGAAGCCGCCCTGCGTGACATGGACCACGATCCGGTCCACCCGGTAGTCGTCGGGCCGGTCCGCGAGCCGCCAGTTCGCCGGCGAGGCCGCTGTCCAGCCCGCGCCCGCGTAGTCGATCTCCCCCTCCTTACGCGGCTTGGACACCCCGGGCAGCAGCCACCAGGCCCGGCCGATCTCCTCCCGGGCCGTGACCCCCGCCGCCGCCAGGAGCCCCAGCCCGCCCAGCAGCACCGCCCGCCGGGTCCGGCGCCGCCCCTTCTCCACCTGCTCCGCCATGTGATCCACCCCCCACAGCCGACAACGCGCCGTGACCCCGCCCGGTTCCCCGTACCCTGGACGGTGCTATGACTGAGAACCTGCCGCGCACCGCCCGCCCCCTCCGCGTCCTGGCCGCCATGTCGGGCGGTGTGGACTCCGCCGTCGCCGCTGCCCGCGCGGTCGAAGCCGGGCACGACGTCACCGGGGTCCATCTGGCGCTCTCCGCGAACCCCCAGTCCTTCCGGACCGGCGCCCGCGGCTGCTGCACCATCGAGGACTCCCGCGACGCCCGCCGCGCGGCCGACGTCATCGGCATCCCCTTCTACTGCTGGGACCTCGCCGACCGCTTCCGCGAGGACGTCGTCGAGGACTTCGTCGCCGAGTACGAGGCCGGGCGCACCCCGAACCCCTGCCTGCGCTGCAACGAGAAGATCAAGTTCGCGGCGCTGCTCGACAAGGCCCTCGCCCTCGGCTTCGACGCCGTCTGCACCGGCCACTACGCCACCATCGTCGAGAACGCCGACGGCTCCCGCGAGCTGCACCGCGCCTCCGACATGGCCAAGGACCAGTCCTACGTCCTCGGCGTCCTCGACGAGAAGCAGCTCGCGCACGCCCTCTTCCCGCTCGGCGACACGATCACCACCAAGGACGAGATCCGCGCCGAGGCCGAGCGGCGGGGCCTGGCCGTCGCGAAGAAGCCCGACAGCCACGACATCTGCTTCATCGCCGACGGCGACACCCAGGGCTTCCTCGCCCGGCGCCTCGGCAAGGCCGAGGGCGACATCGTCGACGCGGCCACCGGTGAGAAGGTCGGCACCCACGAGGGTGCGTACGGGTTCACCATCGGCCAGCGCAAGGGCCTGCGCATCGGCCACCCGGCCCCCGACGGCAAGCCCCGCTACGTCCTCGACATCTCCCCGGTGGACAACACCGTCACCGTCGGCCCGGTCGAGGCCCTCGACGTCACCGCGCTCACCGCGATCCGCCCCCGCTGGTGCGGCTCCACGCCCGCCGCCCCCGGCACCTACACCGCGCAGCTGCGCGCCCACGGCGGCGAGACCGAGGTCTTCGCCGAGGTCGTGGACGGCGAGCTGCGCGTCACCTTCACCGAGCCGGTCCGCGGCGTGGCGCCCGGCCAGGCGATCGTCCTCTACGACGACACCCGCGTGGTCGGCTCCGCCACCATCGCCACCACCACCCGGGCGGCGGCCACGGCCACCGCCTAGCGGACCGTCAGCACGATCTTGCCGGTGGTGCGGCCCCGCTCGCCGATCTCGTGGGCCTGCGCGGCCTGCGCCAGCGGCAGGACCGTGTCGATGACGGGCCTCAGCCTGCCCTCCTCCACCAGGGCCGCGATCTCCGCCAGGCCCCGGAAGTCGGGCTCGACCAGCGTCCAGCCGGTGTGGACGCCCTCCGCGTCCGCCGGCACGTCGTCCGGGGAGGGCAGCGTCACCAGGTGCCCGCCGGGCTTGAGCACCTTCAGCGAGTGCTGCCCGTTGTCCCCGCCGAGGGAGTCGATCACCACGTCGACGTCCGAGACCGCCTCGGTGAAGTCGGCCGACCGGTAGTCGATCAGCTCGTCCGCCCCCAGTTCGCGCAGCAGCTCGTGCTTGGCCGCGCTCGCCGTGCCGATCACGTACGCCCCGCGCGCCTTGGCGATCTGCACCGCGAGGTGGCCGACGCCGCCCGCCGCCGCGTGGATCAGCACCCGCTGCCCGGGCGTGACACCGGCCGTGTCCACCAGCGCCTGCCAGGCGGTCAGCGCCGCCAGCGGCAGTGCGGCCGCCTGCACGTGGTCGAGGGAGGCGGGCTTGCGGGCGAAGTGCCGGGCCGCGCCCACCACGTACTCCGCGTAGCCGCCCGCCTGCCGCGGGAAGCCCGGCATTCCGTACACCTCGTCGCCGGGGGCGTAGAGGGTCACGCCCGGGCCGACCGCCTCGACGGTGCCGGAGACGTCCCAGCCCACGATCGGGGTCTCGCCCCAGGCGATCAGGGCGCCGCTGGCCCGGGTCTTCCAGTCGACGGGGTTCACGCCGGCCGCGTGGACGCGTACCAGGATCTCGTTGAGGCCCGGCTCCGGCCGCTCGATCTCCCGCTCGACCAGGGTCTCGGGGCCGCCCCATCCGTTCACGACGATCGCACGCATGTCTGTCTTCCTCATTCCATGGATTTCCGTCCGATACCGGGTCCTCCCCGGCGACACGTCCCACACTCGGGCATCGCAGGACGCCGTGGTATTGGCCGGATGGCCAGGGTGTGACAGGATCTGGCCATGGACAGCGCACGGAATTCGACGGCGGAGGCCGGGGCCGGCCGGCGGACCCACCGGGTCGCGGTGCTGGCACTGCCGGGCGTGCCCCCCTTCGAGCTGGGCATTCCCTCCCGCGTCTTCGGCAGCGCAGTGGACGGGGCCGGGCAGCCCCTGTACGAGGTCACCGTCTGCACCGCCGACGGCCGCCCCGTCCTCAGCGACGCCGGCTTCACCGTCCAGCCCGCCGCCGGGCCGGAGGCCCTGGCCGCCGCCGACACCGTCATCCTCCCGCCCACCCACGCCATGCCCGAGCTGGCCCGCGGCGGGCCCCTGCCCCCCGAGGTCACCGCGGCCATCGCCGGGATCCGCCCCGGCACCCGCCTCGTCTCCATCTGCACCGGCTCCTACGTGCTCGCCGCCGCCGGACTCCTCGACGGCCGCCCCGCCACCACCCACTGGAACCTGGCCCCCGAGTTCCGCCGGGCCTACCCCCGCGTCCAGGTCGACGAGGAGGTCCTCTTCGTCGACGACGGCGACGTCCTGACCTCCGCCGGCGTCGCCGCCGGGGTCGACCTGTGCCTGCACCTGATCCGCCGCGACCACGGGACGGCCGTCGCCAACCGGGCCGCCCGCATGTGCGTCGTACCGCCCTGGCGCGACGGCGGGCAGGCCCAGTACATCGACCGCCCCGTCCCCGCCCCCACCGTCGCCACCACCACCGCCACCCGCGCCTGGGCCCTGGAACGCCTCGCCGAGCCGATCACCCTGGGCGAGCTCGCCGCGCACGCCCGGATGAGCCAGCGCACCTTCACCCGGCGCTTCCGCGACGAGGTCGGCATGACCCCCGTGCAGTGGCTCACCGGGCAGCGCCTGGAAATCGCCCGCCAGCTGTTGGAGTCCAGCGACCTGCCCGTCGACCTCGTCGCGCACCGCGCCGGCTTCGGCTCCGCCAACTCCCTGCGCCAGCACATGCGGACCGCCTTCGGCGTCTCCCCGATCGCCTACCGCCGCACCTTCGGCCCGCACACCATGACCCCGGAGGTAATCGCCACCGCCGACGCCCGCTGACAGCCTGGGTGCAGGAGCCGGAACCACCCGGCCCGCGACCAGGGAGACCACCATGACCGCGTACGCCATCGCCCACCTGCGCCGGCCCACGATCAACGAGGACGTCCTCCGTTACATCGAGGAGATCCAGGCCACCATGGACCCCTTCGGCGGCCGCTTCCTCGTCCACGGCAAGGAGGTCGAGGTCCTCGAAGGCCCCTTCCCCGGCACGGTCGTCGTCATCGGCTTCCCCGACATGGAGAGCGCCCGCGCCTGGTACGCCTCACCCGCCTACCAGGCCATCCTCCCGCTGCGCACCCGTCACATCCCGGGCGAGACCCTCCTGGTCGAGGGCGTCCCCGCCGACTACGACGCCCGGGGGACCGCCGGATCCCTGCGCGGGGCCGCCGGGGCCTGAACCGCCCGCCGGGAGCCGCGGACCGTGGCGGCCGCGGGGCCGGAGCGGATGCGAGCATGGGCCGTATGGCTACTCACCTGATCACCGGCGCCGGCTCCGGCATCGGCGCCGCCGTCGCCGCCCGCCTGCACGCCCGCGGCGACGACCTCGTCCTCCTCGCCCGCGACGCCGCCCGCGCCCGGCAGCTCGTGGAGCGCTACCCGGGCGCGCGGACGCTCGTGGGCGACCTCGCGGACCCCGACCGGCTGTCGTGGGCGTTCTCCAAGCAGCCGGTGCCCGAACGGATCGACTCCCTGCTGCACATCGCCGGGATCGTCGACCTCGGACCCGTCGGCGACCTCCGCCCCAAGACCTGGCACCAGCAGCTCAACGTCAACCTCATCGCCCCCGCCGAGGTCACCCGGCTGCTGCTGCCCACCCTGCGGGCCTCCAAGGCCACCGTCGTCTTCGTGAACTCCGGCGCCGGGCTCCACGCCCACGCCGAGTGGAGCGCCTACGCCGCCTCCAAGCACGGCCTCAAGGCCCTCGCCGACTCGCTGCGCGAGGAGGAGAAGGGCAACGGCGTACGCGTGACCTCCGTCTACCCGGGCCGCACCGCCAGCCCCATGCAGGCCAAGGTGCACTCCCAGGAGGGCAAGGAGTACGACCCCGCCGCCTGGATCGACCCCGAGTCCGTGGCGACGACCATCGTCATGGCCGTCGACCTGCCACGCGACGCCGAGGTCAACGACCTGTCCGTCAGGCCCGGCCGATGACCGCGGGCGCCACCGGGGTCGGCTCCCTGCCGGGCGGCGACGCCCGCGAGGCCGCCAAGACCGTCACCGGCTCCTTCGAGGAGTTCCCGTACCTGCCCGAGCTGCCCGCCCGCGGGCCGGGCGCGGACATGATCGGCCGCTCCCTGGGGCTGCTCGTCGACCTGTACGCCCACGTCGAGCCCAGCGGCTGGCGGATCAGCGACCGGCCCGGCCGGGACACCCGGCGCGCCCGGTCCTGGCTGGGGGAGGACCTCGACGCCCTGGAGGAGTTCACCCAGGGCTACACGGGCAAGCTGAAGGTCCAGGCCGTCGGCCCGTGGACGCTGGCCACCGCGCTCGAACTGCACGGCGGCGAGGCCGTGCTCCAGGACCCCGGAGCCTGCCGCGACCTGGCCGGATCCCTCGCGGAGGGCCTGCGCGACCACCTGGCCGACGTACGCAAGCGCGTCCCCGGCGCCGAGATCGTCCTCCAGTACGACGAGCCCTCGCTCACCGCCGTCCTGCTCGGCCGGGTCCGCTCGGCCAGCGGCTACCGCACCTACCGGGCCGTCGACCGGCAGGTCGTCGAGAGCACCCTGCGCGACCTGTTCGCCGTGCACCAGGGGGAGGTCGTCGTGCACTCCTGCGCGCCCGAGGTGCCCTTCGCGCTGCTGCGCCGGGCCGGCGCCACGGGCGTCTCGTTCGATTTCTCCCTGCTCACCGAGCGCGAGGACGACACCATCGGCGAAGCCGTCGAAGACGGCCTGAAACTCTTCGCCGGAGTGGTGCCGGGCACCGACGTCCCGTTGTCGGACCCGGGCGGTAGCGTCATGGGTGTCAGGAAGCTTTGGCGCAGGCTGGGGCTGGCTCCGGGGGCTCTCGCCGAGTCCGTCGTGGTCACCCCCTCGTGCGGTCTGGCGGGCGCCTCGCCCGCGTACGCCCGCGCGGTGCAGGCCCATTGCGTCAGGGCGGCGAGGTCGCTCGCCGACAACCCTGAGTGACGGTCGAGGACGGGCCACGGGAGGACACGGCATGGCAGCCGAACAGCAGGACACGGCAGTACCGACGGCGGCGCGCGAGCAGCACCAGCTGCTCGCCGAGCAGGTCGAGGAGCACCGCTTCCGGTACTACGTGAACGACGCGCCGGTCGTCAGCGACGCCGAGTTCGACCAGCTGCTGCGCTCGCTGGAGGCCCTGGAGGAGCAGTACCCGGAGCTGCGCACGCCCGATTCGCCCACCCAGAAGGTGGCCGGGGCGTACGAGACCGACTTCGCCTCCGTCCAGCACCGCGAGCGGATGCTCTCCCTCGACAACGCCTTCGACGACGAGGAGCTGTCCGCCTGGGCCGACCGGGTGGCCCGGGACGTGAACACCCCGGACTACCACTACCTGTGCGAGCTCAAGGTGGACGGCCTCGCCGTCAACCTCACCTACGAGAACGGCCGCCTCACCCGCGCCGCCACCCGCGGCGACGGCCGCACCGGCGAGGACATCACGCCCAACGTCCGCACCATCGCCGAGATCCCGGACCGCCTGCGCGGCGACCGGGTCCCGGCCCTGGTCGAGATCCGCGGCGAGGTGTACTTCCCGATGGAGAAGTTCGAGGAGCTCAACGCCCGGCTCGTGGAGGCCCAGGGCAAGCCCTTCGCCAACCCGCGCAACGCCGCGGCCGGATCGCTGCGCCAGAAGGACCCGAAGGTCACCGCGACCCGCCCGCTGCACATGGTGGTGCACGGCATCGGGGCCCGCCAGGGCCTCGAGATCGAGCGCCAGTCGCAGGCGTACGAGCTGCTGCGCGAGTGGGGCCTGCCCACCGCCCGGCACAACAGGGTCGTCTCCTCGCTGGCCGAGGTGCGCGAGTTCATCGCCCACTTCGGCGAGAACCGCCACTCGGTGGAGCACGAGATCGACGGCGTCGTCGTCAAGCTGGACGAGATCGCCCTCCAGGGCCGCCTGGGCTCCACGGCCCGCGCCCCGCGCTGGGCCATCGCATGGAAGTACGCACCCGAAGAGGTCAACACCAAGCTGATCGACATCAAGGTCGGCGTCGGGCGCACCGGGCGCGTGACCCCGTACGCCCAGGTGGAGCCGGTGACGGTGGCCGGCTCCGAGGTCGAGTTCGCGACCCTGCACAACCAGGAGGTCGTCAAGGCCAAGGGCGTGCTCATCGGGGACACCGTCGTCCTGCGCAAGGCGGGCGACGTCATCCCCGAGATCCTCGGCCCGGTGGTGGACCTGCGGGACGGCACCGAGCGCGAGTTCGTCATGCCCGCCCAGTGCCCCGTCTGCGGGACGGAGCTGCGCCCGATGAAGGAGGGGGACATCGACGTCCGGTGCCCCAACGGGCAGACCTGTCCCGCCCAGCTGCGCGAGCGGCTCTACTACCTGGCCGGCCGCCAGAGCCTGGACATCGAGAACTTCGGCATCGTGGCCGCGGCGGCGCTGACCGGCCCGCTGGAGCCCGCCGAGCCGCCGCTGCTGGACGAGGGCGACCTCTTCGACCTCACCATCGAGCAGCTGCTGCCCATCAAGGCGTACGTCCTGGACGCGGACAGCGGCCTGCCCAAGCGGGACCCGAAGACCGGCGAGGAGAAGATCGTCAGGGTCTTCGCCAACCAGAAGGGCGAGCCGAAGAAGAACGCCCTGGCCATGCTGGAGAACATCGCGGCCGCCAAGAGCCGCCCGCTCGCCCGCATCATCAACGGCCTGTCGATCCGGCACGTCGGCCCGGTCGCCGCGGAGGCGCTCGCCCGCGAGTTCCGCTCGATCGAGCGCATCGAGCAGGCCACCCTCGAGGAGCTGACGGCCACCGAGGGCGTCGGCGCGATCATCGCCGCCTCCCTCAAGGAGTGGTTCGCCGTCGACTGGCACCAGGAGATCCTGCGCAAGTGGCGGGCGGCCGGTGTCCGGATGGAGGAGGAAGGTTCCGCCGAGGAGGAGGGGCCGCGCCCGCTGGAAGGGCTGACCGTGGTCGTCACCGGCACCCTGCAGAACCACACCCGGGACGGGGCCAAGGAGGCCCTGCAGAGCCGCGGGGCCAAGGTCACCGGCTCGGTGTCGAAGAAGACCTCCTTCGTCGTCGTCGGCGACAATCCCGGCTCCAAGTACGACAAGGCCGTGCAGCTGAAGCTGTCGATCCTCGACGACGCCGGCTTCGCGGTGCTGCTCGAGCAGGGGCCCGACGCGGCGCGCGAGGCGGCGCTCCCGCTGGAGGGCGGCCCCGCGCAGGAGCAGTAGCGGACCCGTCCGGAACTCCCCGGGTACGGCTCCGCGGGGGAACGGATGCGTGGCGTGCGGCCGTACGGGCGGGCGCACGCCGGGCGCGGTGTCCGGTGGTGAACGGCTGGTACAAGGCTGGTCGAGGGGCGGTGAGCTGTCGGATCATCGGACGGGTGACGGAGGGGTCCTGGTCCAAACTCACCCGTTCGGCGGATACCGTACTGATGAGGATGGCTGGTCCGCATTCGGGCAACCACCGCCGACCGCTGCCCCTGGGAGCCACTCGCGTCCTACTGTTGTGGGGTGCCCCTGTCGTGCGCGGCTGCCTGATGCGCTTTCAGCCGTGATGGCGTGACACCGGGGCCATCGCGCGACATCGGCATCGCCGGCTGTGAGAGGGACGGGCATGAAACCCACCGAAAGCGCCGACCCGTCACCTGAATTCGGCGGGGAGATCCCGCCCGTACGGGCGGGCCGGCTGGGTGTCCTGGGTGCCAGGACACCGGAGACCCGCGCCCTGGAGCAGGGAGCGGGCGGACCGGGCCGGCAGGGACGGCGCACCGTGCTGCCCCTCGCGCTCGTGTGCCTCTCCGCCGTGGTGCTCGCCGCCGGCATCGCCTCGGCGCTGACCGACCGTCAGGCGCTGTTCCCCGGCGGCCCGGTGGGGTGGGCGCTCGCCCTGCTCACCGGCATCATCGTCGGCCACCTGGTCGCCCTGGGCCGCGACCGCTGGTGGGGCGGCACCGGATCCGGTGCCGCGCTCACCCTCGGGGTGCTCATCCTCTACGGATGGATCCCCGCCGGACTCGTCTCCCTGGCCGTGGTGTCCCTCGTCGGGGCCGCGCGCCGGCAGCGCTGGCGGCAGGGCCTGCTGCACGGCTCCGTCGACATCCTCGGCATCGGCGCGGGGGCCCTCGTCCTGGCCGCCTTCGGTGACGCGCCGAGCGTCGAGAGGCCGTGGCTGCCGATGGACTGGGACCTCGCGGCGGCCCCCGAGGTGGTCCTCGTCGCCCTCTCCTACCTGCTGGTCACCCGGATCCTGTTGTGGTTCGCCCTCGCCCCGCGCGGCGGCGGGCTGCCCACCGTCGCCCGTACGGCCCTGCTGCGCCAGGCCCTGGTCGCCGGGGCCCTGCTCGGCATCGCCCCGCTCATCTGCGTGGTGGCCAGCACCCAGCCGGTGCTGCTGCCGCTGTTCGCCGTACCGCTCATCGCCCTCGACTCGACCCTGTGGATCGCCCGTGCCCGCGCCGAGGAGCAGCTGCGCGACCCGCTGACCGGGCTGCCGAACCGGCAGTGGCTGCTGGAGCGGGCCTGGTCCGCGCTGGACGAGGCCGAACGCCTGGGCACCCGGTCGGCCCTCGTGCTCATCGACCTGGACCGCTTCCGCGCCGTCAACGACACGCTGGGCCACCTCGCCGGGGACCGGCTGCTGCTCCAGATCGCCGAGCGGCTGCGCCAGGCGCTCCCGGCCGAGGCGGAGGCGGCCCGGCTCGGCGGCGACGAGTTCGCCGTACTGCTGCCCACCACCGACTCCACCACCAGCGCCCAGCGGGTGGCCCGCAACCTGGTCGCCGAGCTCAGCTCCCCGCTGGACCTCGACGGCCTCACCCTGGTCCTGGAGGCCAGCGCCGGGCTCGCCGTCTTCCCCGACCACGCGCTGGACGCCGAAGGGCTGCTGCGCCGGGCCGACGTGGCCATGTACCAGGCCAAGCGCGACCGGACGGGCGTGGAGGTCTACGAGTCCAAGCGCGACAGCAACACCCCCGACCGGCTCGGCCTCCTCGGCGACCTGCGCCGGGCCCTGGACGCCGGCGAGGTGGAACTCCACTACCAGCCCAAGGTCCGCTTCGACGGGCAGGTCGCGGGCCTGGAGGCGCTGGTCCGCTGGGTGCACCCCGAGCGGGGCCGGGTCTCCCCGGACGAGTTCATCGCGATCGCCGAGACCTCCGGGCTGATGCCGCACCTGACGGAGTACGTCCTGGAGACCGCCCTCGCCCAGGTCGCCCGGTGGCGGGCGCAGGGCCTGAAGGTCCCCGTCGCCGTCAACGTCTCGCCGCGCGACGTCCACACCCCGGGCTTCGCCGGAGCCGTCGCGGCGCGGCTCGCCCGGCACGGCGTCCCGGCGAGCGGCCTCCAGTTGGAGATAACGGAACACGTCCTGCTGGAGGACCCGCAGCGGGCGGCCGACACCATGGCCGGGCTGACCGGCCACGGAGTCAAGATGTCCCTGGACGACTTCGGCACCGGCTACTCCTCCCTGGTGCACCTGCGGCGGCTCCCGGTGAGCGAGCTGAAGATCGACCGCTCGTTCGTGGCGCGGCTGGCCGTCGACGCCCAGGACGCGGAGATCGTCCGCTGCACGGTCGACCTCGCCCACTCCCTGGGCCTGCTGGTCGTCGCCGAGGGCGTCGAGGACGACGAGACCTGGGAGCGCCTGCGCGACCTCGGCTGCGACGCCGTGCAGGGCTGGCTGGTCGCCGCCGCCATGCCCCCGCAGGAGGCCACCGCCTGGCTCCTGGCCCGCGGCGAGCGCGGCTGGCGCCGACCGGCCGACATCACGGCGGAACTCGCCGCCGCGGCCTCCTCCACCGCCGCCGCCACCTCCGACACCCCGGCCCCGTAGGCGGACGGGGCGGCGGGAAGCGGCCGGCGCGCGGTGGTGCGGCCCGGCCGCGGAAGGGGGCGGCGGCAAACCGTTTAACGGGTCGGGGGCCCGGCCCCATAGGATTGGGGCCGAAACCTACACACTCACCACCCCCAGAGGATCGCTGCATGCCTGGCATCACGCGCGAGGAGGTCGCCCACCTCGCTCGGCTGGCACGTCTGGAGCTGAAGAGCGAAGAGCTCGACCACTTCGCAGGACAGCTCGACGACATCATCGGCGCGGTCGCCCGCGTTTCCGAGGTCGCCGACCAAGACGTCCCGCCGACCTCCCACCCGCTGCCGCTGACGAACGTCATGCGCGCGGACGAGGTCCGTCCCTCGCTCACCCCCGAGCAGGCGCTTTCCGGTGCTCCCGCCCAGGAGCAGCAGCGTTTCAAGGTGCCGCAGATCCTGGGGGAGGACTAATCACCATGGCCGACACCCACATCATCAAGCTCACGGCCGCCGAGACCGCCGAGAAGATCGCCTCCGGCGAGCTCACGGCCGTCGAGGTCACCGAGGCCCACCTCGCGCGCATCGAGGCGACGGACGAGAAGGTCAACGCCTTCCTGCACGTCGACCGCGAGGGCGCACTCGAGCAGGCCCGCGCCGTGGACGCCAAGCGCGAGCGCGGCGAGGAGCTCGGCCCGCTGGCCGGCGTCCCGCTCGCCCTCAAGGACATCTTCACCACCACCGGGGTCCCGACCACCGTCGGTTCGAAGATCCTCGAGGGCTGGATCCCGCCCTATGACGCCACCGTGACGCGCAAGCTCAAGGAAGCCGGCGTCGTCATCCTCGGCAAGACCAACATGGACGAGTTCGCCATGGGGTCCTCCACCGAGAACAGCGCCTTCGGCCCCACCGGCAACCCCTGGGACCTCACCCGGATCCCCGGCGGCTCCGGCGGCGGTTCCGCGGCCGCGCTGGCCGCCTTCCAGGCCCCGCTCGCCATCGGCACCGACACCGGCGGCTCCATCCGCCAGCCCGCCGCCGTCACCGGCACCGTCGGCGTGAAGCCCACGTACGGCGGTGTCTCCCGCTACGGCATGGTGGCCTTCTCCTCCTCCCTGGACCAGGGCGGCCCGTGCGCCCGTACGGTCCTGGACGCGGCCCTCCTGCACGAGGTCATCGCCGGCCACGACCCGCTCGACTCCACATCCATCGACGCCCCGGTCCCGCCGGTCGTCGAGGCCGCCCGCAACGGCTCCGTGGCCGGCATGCGCGTCGGTGTGGTCAAGCAGTTCGCCGGCGAGGGCTACCAGGCCGGTGTCATCCAGCGCTTCAACGAGTCGGTGGAGCTGCTCAAGGAGCTCGGCGCCGAGATCGTCGAGCTGGACTGCCCGTCCTTCGACCTCGCCATGGCCGCCTACTACCTGATCGCGCCGTCCGAGGCCTCCTCGAACCTGGCCCGCTTCGACGCCATGCGCTACGGCCTGCGCGTCGGCGACGACGGCACGAAGTCCGCCGAGGACGTCACCGCCCTGACCCGCGAGGCGGGCTTCGGCGACGAGGTCAAGCGCCGCATCATCCTCGGCACGTACGCGCTCAGCTCCGGTTACTACGACGCGTACTACGGCTCCGCCCAGAAGGTCCGCACGCTCATCAGGAAGGACTTCGAGAAGTCCTTCGAGCAGGTCGACGTGATCGTCTCCCCGACCACCCCGACCACCGCCTTCGCGATCGGTGAGCGCACCGACGACCCGCTGGCGATGTACCTCGCGGACCTGTGCACCATCCCGACCAACCTGGCCGGCAACTCCGCCATGTCGCTGCCGTGCGGCCTGGCACCGGAGGACGGCCTGCCGGTCGGACTGCAGATCATCGCCCCGGCGATGAAGGACGACCGGCTGTACAAGGTCGGTGCCGCCGTCGAGGCCGCCTTCACCGCGCGCTGGGGTCACCCGCTGCTCGAGGAGGCTCCGTCGCTGTGAGTTCCAGTGCACTGTCCAAGGCCAAGGGCTTCAAGAAGTCCAAGTCCGGCACGTACCTGTCGATCGGCACCACCGCGTTCGGTGCCATCAGCGTGATCAAGCAGGCCAGGAAGGCCCGCACCGAGAACGACACGCTGAAGCTGGTCGACGCCGTTGTGTCCGCCGCCGCCATCGTCACCGGCCTCGCGATCCTGTACCGCGAGCTGAAGCGCCTCGGCGACGACGACGTCCTGCTGGGCTGAGAGGGAAGTTTCACCGTGACCACCTTCACCGAACTGCTGTCGTACGAGGACGCCCTCGCGTCGTACGACCCCGTCATGGGCCTCGAGGTCCATGTCGAGCTCGGCACCAAGACCAAGATGTTCTGCGGCTGTTCCACCGAGCTGGGCGCCGAGCCCAACTCGCAGACCTGCCCGACCTGCCTCGGTCTGCCCGGCTCCCTCCCGGTCGTCAACGCGATCGGCGTCGAGTCCGCCGTCAAGATCGGCCTCGCTCTCAACTGCGAGATCGCCGAGTGGTGCCGCTTCGCCCGGAAGAACTACTTCTATCCGGACATGCCGAAGAACTTCCAGACCTCCCAGTACGACGAGCCCATCGCCTTCAACGGCTACCTGGACGTCCAGCTGGAGGACGGCGAGGTCTTCCGCGTGGAGATCGAGCGCGCCCACATGGAGGAGGACACCGGCAAGTCGCTGCACGTCGGCGGCGCCACCGGCCGCATCCACGGCGCGTCCCACTCCCTGCTGGACTACAACCGCGCCGGCATCCCGCTCATCGAGATCGTCACCAAGCCCATCGAGGGCGCGGGCGAGCGGGCCCCCGAGGTCGCCAAGGCGTACGTCGCCGAGCTGCGCGAGGTCATCAAGGCGCTCGGCGTCTCCGAGGCCCGCATGGACAAGGGCCAGATGCGCTGCGACGTCAACCTGTCGCTGCGCCCCTCGCCCGAGGCGCCGTACGGCACCCGCAGCGAGACGAAGAACGTCAACTCGCTGCGCTCCGTCGAGCGCGCGGCCCGCTTCGAGATCCAGCGCCACGCGGCGGTGCTCTCGTCCGGCGGCTCGATCGTGCAGGAGACCCGGCACTTCCACGAGGAGGACGGCTCCACCACGGCCGGCCGCATCAAGGACAACGCCGAGGACTACCGCTACTTCCCGGAGCCGGACCTGGTGCCCGTGGCCCCGGCCCGCGCCTGGGTCGAGGAGCTGCGCGCCGGTCTGCCCGAGATGCCGCGCGTGCGCCGCAACCGCCTCCGCGAGGAGTGGGGCGTCACCGAGCACGACATGCAGTCGATCCTCAACGCCGGCGCCGTGGACTCCATCGTCGCCACCATCGAGGAGGGCGCCGACTCGGCCGCCGCCCGCAAGTGGTGGATGGGCGAGCTGGCCCGCAACGCCAACGAGAAGGGTGTCTCGGTCGACGAGCTGCCGATCACCCCGGCCCAGGTGGCACGGGTCGCGGCGCTCGTCGCGGAGGGCTCGCTCAACGACAAGCTGGCCCGCCAGGTCATCGAGGGCGTCCTCGCCGGCGAGGGCACCCCGGACGAGGTCGTCGACAAGCGCGGCCTGAAGGTGGTCTCGGACGAGGGCGCGCTCGGCGCGGCCGTGGACGAGGCCATCGCGGGCAACGCGGCCATCGCCGACAAGATCCGCGGCGGCAAGATCGCCGCTGTCGGCGCCCTGGTCGGCGCGGTCATGAAGACCACCCGCGGCCAGGCCGACGCGGCCCGCGTCAAGGAGCTCATCCTGGAACGCCTGGGCGTCGAGGGCTGATCCCTCCCCGCTCCTGACGAAGGCCCCGCACCGTCTCCCGGTGCGGGGCCTTCGCCGTGTCCCGCGGGGCCGTGGGGGCGCGGGTGGTGCGGCGTGTCCGGATGTGACGGGGAATCGTCATGGTGGCCACGGCGGAGCCACGTGAGGATGGGGTCATGCCCACTTCGCACCGGGTCGTCATCGCGGTCTTCCCCGATGTCGACCTCCTCGACGTCACCGGTCCGGCCGAGGTCTTCGCCCTGGCCAACCGGGAGACCGGCGGGCGGGCCGGTTACGAGGTCCTCCTCGCGGGGCCCGTCGCCGGTCCGGTGCGGACGTCGGCCGGAGTGCGGCTGCTCGCGGACGTCACCTTCGACGAGGTCCGCGAGCGGGTGGACACCCTGCTGGTGCCCGGCGCGGTCGACATGACCGACGCCGGCCCCGTCGCCCGGATCGACGACACCGTCGTGGCGTGGGTGCGCGAGACCGCCCCGCACGCCCGGCGGGTGGCGTCGGTGTGCGTGGGGGCGCACGTGCTGGCGGCCGCGGGGCTGCTGGACGGGCGGACGGCGACCACCCACTGGTCGACCGCCGGCCAGCTGGCGGCCGACCACCCGGAGGTCACGGTCGACCCCGATCCGATCTTCGTGCGCACCGACCGCGGCCGGCTGTGGACCGGGGCCGGCATCAGCGCCTGCCTGGACCTGGCGCTGGCCCTCGTCGCGGAGGACCTGGGCGAGCAGACCGCGCTGGCGGTGGCCCGGCAGCTGGTGATGTACCTCAAGCGGCAGGGCGGCCAGAGCCAGTTCTCGGTGCCGCTGAGCCGGCCCGCGGCGGGTCGGCGGGACATCGACGACCTGCGGCTGTGGATCGCCGACCACCTCGACGCGGACCTGTCCGCACCCGCCCTCGCGGCCCGGATGTGCCTGAGCGAGCGGCACTTCGCCCGCGTCTTCACCCAGGAGACGGGTACCAGTCCCGCCGCCTACGTCGAGGCGGCCCGCATCGAGGCGGCCCGGCGCGTACTGGAGACCACGGACAGCCCGCTCGGGCAGGTCGCGGCCGCCGCCGGGCTGGGCTCGGCGGAGACCCTGCACCGGGCCTTCCGCCGGCAGCTGGCCACGACTCCGGCGGCCTACCGCCGCCGTTTCCGTACGCAGACCGGCTGACCCGCACCCTTCCTGGCGGGGGAGCCGGCTTCGCCAAGGCCTCCCGCCGCCCGCTTCATCCCTCTTTGTTCCTCGTAGGAAAGGCCCCTCCATGAGCACGCACACCGCGTCCACGACCCTGCGCGACCTGAGCGGACTGGACAGCCGGCCGCCCCGGCTGGGCGACTGCGTCCTGATCATGATCGACTTCCAGAACACGTACCGCACCGGCGTGATGGCCCTGGACGGCGCCGAAGAGGCCCTCGCGGCCGGTGCCGGGCTGCTGGAGCGCGCCCGCGCCGCCGGCGCCCCGGTCGTCCACATCGTCAACGACGGCGGCGAGGGCACCCCGTACGACATCCGTGCCCGCATCGGCGCCATCAGCGACGAGGTCGCCCCGGCCGAGGGCGAGCCGGTGGTGGTCAAGCGGTTCCCGAACGCCTTCCACGCCACCGAGCTGGAGAAGACGCTGACCGGGCTGGGCTTCGGGGCCGGCAGCGGCGGGGCCTTGGTGCTGGCCGGCTTCATGACGCACATGTGCGTGGCCTCCACCGCCGAGGGGGCCTTCACCCTCGGCTACCGGCCCACCGTGGTGGCCGAGGCCACCGCGACCCGCGCCCTGGCCGCGCCGGACGGCGCCGTGGTGCCCGCGGCGGCCCTCCAGGCCGCCGCGCTGACCACGGTCACCGACCTGTTCGGGCTCGTCGTGCCCGGCGCGGACGCCCTCCGGTAGCGATCACCGCGTCCGTCAGCGGGCCGCCGCCGGCGCGCTGAGGAAGGCCAGGCGGGCCCGCTTCGCGGGGAGCTGTACCTCCGGCAGGTCGATCTCCGGCAGTTCGACCTCCGGGCCGAGCACGAAGCCGGTCCGCTCCAGCAGGCCGACGGCCTTGGCGTTGCGGGCGTCCGGCTCGGCGACGACGCGGCGGGCTGCCGGGTCGGAGAACACGAAGCCGATGAAGACCGTCATCAATGCCCCGGTGAAGCCGTGCCGGACCCCGCCGCGGCTCGGACCGATCAGCAGGTGCACGCCGACGTCCCCGGGCCGGACCTCATAGCACGCGCCGACCCGGTCCTCGGCGCAGTCGTACGTCTGGAACAGCGCGACCCGCTCGCCGTCGCGGGCGACCATGAACGCGTGGTGGGTGGTACGGCGGTCGACGTCCTCGTAGACCTCCTGGACCAGTGCGCGGTCGGCGCCGCCCATGCCCCAGAAGCGCGCCCGCTCCTCGGTGACCCAGCTGTGGATCAGCGCGGAGTCGGCGGCGGGGTCGACGGGGGTGATGGTGACGGTGCCGAAGCCCTCGACGTGCCGGGTGTGGACGGGCGTGCGGGCGGGGGCGGAGCCGGGGGCGGGGATCATGTGCGGTCCTTGGTGAGGCGGGCCCAGTCGGTGACGACGGGTACGAGTTCGCAGCGCGCCCACAGGGGGAGCTGGTCGCGGTGGTGCGGGGAGCCGGCGACGCCGTCGGCGCCCAGCGGGACCACCCAGAGGCTGTCCTCGCGGCGGCCCAGGTCCCACACGTAGCGGGCGGCGGAGGCGCGGGCGGCGCGGTCGGTGACGCCGGGGACGGAGGAGGTGGCGTTGACGCAGTCGTGGTCGCCGCCCAGGCCCGGCCACCCGGCCTCCGGGTCCGGCAGCGCCGACCAGGGGGTGAGGACGTGGAGCTGCGACCAGGCGGTCTCGGGGGCGTCGGCCGCGGCCGTCTCCTCCAGGGCGGCGCGGACGTGCGCGGCGCGGTCGAGGCCGGGGAGGAGGCTGGTGGTCAGCAGGCCTTCGAGGGCGTAGCCCACCCGCGGCAGGAGGTACAGCCAGGGGTGGAAGACCTCCGGGCCGCCGGGGGCCGGAGCGAGGTCCGCGAAGACGCGGTCGCCGGCGAGGCGGCGTACGGTCGCGCTCCGGAAGGACGCGAAGACGGCGGCGTCGGTGCTGTCGGCGTCCATGCGCCGGTCCCAGGCGAGGAGCCGCTCTCGGAGCCGGCCGGCGGCGGGGGAGAGGTCCCGGAGGGCGGGCAGCAGCGCGAGCAGCGGTCCGGCGGAGCCCAGGTACGTGTCGCCGTGTACGCCGGCCATCGCCTGCGGGGTCCAGTCCGCCGAGCCGCTGAGCAGCTCGCGGATCCGGTCGGCCCGGTGCGGGGGTGCGAACTCCACGCCGAGCGGGGACGCGATCCCCCGCGCGTTCGCCATGACGGCGAAGCCCTGCACCGGCTCGGCGGGGGTCGCCGCCCAGCCCTGCCAGGCGTGGCGGGCGTCCCAGGCGGGCACCGGCCGGAGCCGGTTGGCGGCGTCGCGCAGCGGCACGGCCCCCGCGACCCGGTGCAGGAGGCCGCCTCGGGAGTCGGCGGCGTGGACGACGTTGACGGGCTCGGCCCAGCCGTCGAGGGCGCGGTCGACGTCGGCGACCGTGCGGGCGCGGAGCAGGGCGGGCAGCGCGGCGAAGCCGAGGTCGCGGCGGACGCGCGGGGGGTAGCGCAGGGAGAGCGCGTCGGCGCCGTCGGGGACGAGGCCGTCGTCGGGGCGGGTGCCGTCGCTGCCCGTGCGGATGACGACCGGGCCGCGCCGGGTCTCCAGCACCTCCACCTCGACGTCGGCGGCCCCGGCCACGGAGAGGGTCTCGGTGTGGCGGGCGACCGGCTCCCAGGCGCCGTCGGGTCCCAGCGCCTCCAGGCCGTCGGCGGTGGGGCGCAGCCGCTCGGCGTAGAGGTCCTGGTAGTCGGCCATGGCGTTGGTGATGGCCCAGGCGGCGCTGCCGGTGTGGCCGAAGTGGGCGAGCCCGGGTACGCCGGGGACGGCCAGGCCGAGGACGTCGTACTCGGGGCAGGAGAGGCGGATCTGCTGGTAGACGCCCGGGTCCTCGATGAACCGGTGCGGGTCGCCCGCGATGATCGCCGCGCCGGTGGCGGTCCGGTCGCCCGGGACCAGCCAGCCGTTGCTGCCGGCGGTTCCGGGGCCGTCGGTCGCGAAGAGGGTGGCGGCGTCGTCGCCGAGGACGCGGGCGACGCGCTGGCGCCAGAGCTTGGTGGCGAACCCCGCGAAGAGGACGTGCGTGGCGGTCCAGACGGACAGCGGGACCCAGGGCTCCCAGGGGGCGGGGGTGTGACCGGTGCGCGCGAAGCGCTCGTCCCGGGCGGCGCCCTCGGCGAGCCCGGAGTTGACCCCGTCGACGTAGGCGCGCAGCCAGGCGGCGGTCTCGGGGTCGAGGGCCTCGTGGCAGCGCCGGGCGGTGTCGTCGAGGCGGGCCTGGCGGGCGAAGCGGTCCCAGGTGATGCAGTCGGCGCCGAGGAACGAGGCGCTGGAGCCCTGGGCGCGGTGCCGCTCGACCTCGAGCTGCCAGGCCCGGTCGAGGGCGGTGACGCGGCCCTGGGCGTAGGAGAGGCGCAGGGGGTCGTCGGCGCGCAGGTGCGGAATGCCCCAGTCGTCGCGGTAGACCTCGTAGGCCTCTGTACTCACACTGCTCACACTCTCCCCCGGGCTTGTTAGGTAAGGCTGCCCTAACTATAGGGGGTGGGGGAAGGGGCGGCGCCCTGCCTAGGCGCCGACCGTGCCATCGATGGCCTCGCGGAGGAAGTCGGCGTGGCCGTTGTGCCGGGCGTACTCGTGGATCATGTGCAGCATCACCAGCCGCAGCGAGGCCTCCTGTTCCCACTTCGGGACGTACGCCGTCACCTCCAGGGAGCCGGCGGCCGCCTCGACGGCGCGGGCGTGCTCCACCTCCGCCTCCCACGCCGCGAACGCCTCGGCCCGGGTGGCGCCGGAGGCGTCGTACGCGGCCTGGAAGTCGTGGTCGTCGGACCACAGGTGCGGTACGTCCTGCCCGCCCATCGTGCGGCGGAACCAGTGGCGCTCCACCTCGGCCATGTGCCGGACCAGCCCCAGCAGCGACAGGGTGGAGGGCGGCGAGGCCCGCCGGCGCAGCTCCTCGTCACCGAGCCCCTCGCACTTCCAGGCGAGCGTCGCCCGGTGGTAGTCGAGGTAGGCCCGGAGGGTTTCGCGTTCCCCGCCGGTCAGGGGCGGCCCGATGCGTTCCGTGTTCTCCATGACCAAGATCCTCCCCCGTCGCCCGCCCCCGCGGAAGGCCCCTGCGGGTGCGCGGCGGCCCGCCGGATCAGGCGCCGCCGCCCGTCCACAGGTACGGCGTCGTGACGCCCAGCACGGCGAAGCCCAGCCGCTCCAGGATGGGCCGGCTGTCGTCCGAGGCGTCGACCTGGAGGTAGGGGATGCCGCGGGCCGCCGCCACGCGGGCGCGGTGGGCCACCAGCAGGCGGTAGAGGCCCCGGCCGCGCCACTGCGGGTCGGTGCCGCCGCCCCACAGGCCCGCGAAGGCGCTGCCCGGGCGCATCTCCATCCGGGCCGCGCTCACCGGGGCGTCCCCGGCCATCGCCACGACGGCCTCGATGGTGTCCGGCTCCTCCCGCAGCAGGCTGAGCAGCTGCTGCCGGATGCGCGGCCGCTCGGTGCCGAAGGCCCGGCGGTGGACCTCCATCATCAGGTCCACCCCGGCCTCGTCCGTCACCACCCGCAGGGTGACCCCCTCCGGCGGCTCCACCGGCAGCGAGGCGAGGTCCTCCGTCCGTGCGACCAGCAGGGTCTCCGGAGCCTCCGGTACGAAGCCCGCCGCGAGCAGCCGGTCCCCGAGGTCGGCCGGGCGGTCGTGTGCGTACAGCTTCCACTCGAACTCCGGCCCGCCCTCCTCCCGTCCGCGCGCGCCGAAGTACGCCACCTGCGCCGCGATCTCCGCGTCCGCCGTGTCCTCGTCCAGGTCCGACCAGAGCACGCCGTTCCAGCCGAGCCCGCGCTCCGTCCGGCGTACCACCCCGCCCACCCGCTCGACCCGCGCGTGCGGGGTGTCGGGCTGCGCGTCGCGCCGCATCTGCGCGTCGTACCGGTCGCGCACCTTCAGCAGTTCATCGTGATCAGTCGTCGTCATGCGGTCAGCTGACCAGGAGTCCGGCCGGTCCCACAACTGCATTAGCCTCACCCCGTGAACGACGACCTCGCGATCTACACCGGCAAGGCCACCCCGGACGCCGCAGCCGACCGGGGCTGGCTCCTCGGGCACTTCAAGAGCCCCGGCGATCCCCGCCACAGCGAGGACGTCGAAATCAAGTGGGGCGTCCACCCCAAGGGGGAGGAACGCCGGAAGTGGGTGACCGGGGAGCGGCGCACCGCGCTCCAGGTGCTGATCAGCGGCCGGTTCCGGCTGGAGTTCCCCGGCCGGACCGTGGTCCTCGCCGAGCAGGGGGACTACGTGGTCTGGGGACGCGGAGTCGACCACTCCTGGTACGCGGAGGAGGACACGGTGGTCCTCACCGTCCGCTGGCCCTCGGTCCCCGGCTATCGGGCCGACGAGCCGTCCGCCACCGGACACCAGTGACGAAGGTCCCGCATTCCGCGACAGATCTGTGATGATGCACACGAACCGAACCAACGATCACACATGGCTGGAATCGTGTCGATCGAGGTGTGGACCCCTGGCCGCGGCGGACCTCGCGGCCGACCCGCACACGTTCACGCGTTCATGAGTTCTTTGCGCCGGGCTACCTCCCGCTGAAGATCCGAACCACCAGGGAGCACGTCCGTTGGCAGCAATCGCACGGTGGTGCCTGCGGCACCGACTGGTCACCGTCCTGATCTGGCTGCTCGCCCTCGGCGGGACCGCCGCCGCGGCCGGAGCCGCCGGGACCGCGTTCTCCAACGACTACGAGGTCCCCGGTACGGAATCCGCCAAGGCCCACGCCCTCCTGCGCGAGGGCTTCCACGGGCAGGGCGGCGACACCGACACCATCGTGTGGCGGGCCCCGGAGCACCGCACGGCACGGACCCCGGACATCGAGCAGCGCATGACCCGGGCCCTGGACGCCGTCGCGGCCCTGCCCGGGGTGGCGTCGGTCGCGAGCCCCTACGCACCGGGTCCCGCGGGCGCCGCCCGGATCAGCCGCGACGGACGCACCGCGTACGCGGTGGTGACCTTCGACCGGCAGGCCGACTCGGTACCCAAGGCCCAGGCCAAGGCCGTCGTGGACACCGCGAAGAACCCCACCACCGAGGCCGGGGGCCTCCAGGTCGAACTCGGCGGCCGCGCCGTCGGCCTGACCGGCACACCCAGCGGGCACCTGGCCGAGGTCATCGGCGTCGCCATCGCCGCCGTGGTCCTCTTCCTCGCCTTCGGCTCCCTCGCCGCGAGCCTGCTGCCCATCGCCACCGCCCTCGTCAGCGTCGGCAGCGCCTATTTCGGGATCACCCTCCTCGGGCACGCCATGCCCGTCGCCGACTTCGCCCCGATGCTGGGCACCCTCGTCGGGCTCGGGGTCGGCATCGACTACGCCCTGTTCATCGTGACCCGGCACCGCAAGGGCCTGGCGCGCGGCCTCACCGTCGAGGAGGCCGCCGAGAGCGCCGTCGCCACCACCGGCCGGGCCGTCGTCTTCGCGGGGGCCACCGTCTGCATCGCCCTGCTCGGCATGCTGGTGCTGCGGCTGGACTTCCTCGACGGGGTCGCGCTGGCCGCCTCCCTGACGGTGATCCTGACCGTGGCCGCCTCCGTCACCCTGCTGCCCGCCCTCCTGGCGTACCTCGGCATGCGGGCCCTCTCGCGCCGCGAACGGCGCAGGCTCGCCGCCGACGGCCCCCGGACCCAGCCGCCCGCCGGATTCGCCGCCCGCTGGTCCGCCTTCGTGGAGCGGCACCCCAAACCGCTCGGACTGCTCGCCGTCCTGCTGATGGCGGGGCTGGCGCTGCCGGCCCTCTCGCTCCACCTCGGCACCTCCGACCAGGGCAACGACCCGGCCGCCTCCACCACCCGCAAGGCCTACGACCTGCTGGCCGACGGCTTCGGGCCCGGCACGAACGGTCCGCTCACCGTGGTGGCCCGCCTCGACGGAGCCGGCGACCGCGTCGCCGTCGGCCGGCTGACGGAAGCCCTGCGCACCACCGAGGGCGTCGCCTCGGCCGGCCCGGCCGTCTTCAACCGCAGCGGGGGCACCGCCGTCCTGACGGTCGTACCGGAGTCCGCCCCCCAGGCACGGGCCACGAGCGAGCTGGTCGAGACCCTGCGCCGGGACGTCATCCCGCGCGCCGGGCACGGCAGCTCGATGGACGCCCACGTCGGCGGGGTGACGGCCGGCTACGACGACTTCGCCGAGGTGATCGTCGGCAAGCTGCCGCTCTTCGTCGGGGTGGTCATCGCCCTCGGCTGCGTCCTGCTGCTGCTGGCCTTCCGGTCCATCGGCATCCCCCTCAAGGCCGCCGCCATGAACGTCGCGGCCGTCGCCTCCTCCTTCGGCGTCGTCGTCGCGGTGTTCCAGTGGGGATGGGGGAGCGAACCGCTGGGCCTGGGCAGCGCCGGGCCGATCGAGCCCTTCCTGCCGGTGATCATGGTGTCCGTGCTCTTCGGACTGTCCATGGACTACCAGGTCTTCCTGGTCAGCCGGATGTACGAGGAGTGGCTGGAGACCGGCGACAACAGGCGGGCCGTCCGCGTGGGCCTCGCCGAGACCAGCCGGGTGATCAACTCTGCGGCCGTCATCATGATCTCCGTCTTCCTGGCCTTCGTGCTCAGCGGCGACCGGCTCATCGCGATGTTCGGCATCGCGCTCGCCGCCGCCGTCGCGCTCGACGCCTTCGTCCTGCGCACCCTGCTCGTGCCGGCGCTCATGCACCTGCTCGGCGGCGCGAACTGGTGGATCCCCGCCTGGCTCGACCGCCGGCTGCCCCGGATCAGCATCGAGCCGCCGGAGCGCGGTGCTCCCCGTGCGACACTTCCGTCGCAGCGGCCGGACACCGACCACCCCGAGCCGGCCCACCTGTCCCGCTGACCGGTCACGAGCCGTAAGGAAGCACGCATGTTCGCGAGAGAACTGGCCGAGGACGCCCAGCTGTTCCCGCTGGAGGTGTGGCACGCCGAGGAGTTCCTGGCCCACATGGACCGGGGCCGGGAGTTCATCGGACGGTTCATCGGCCTCCCGGACCGTGCCACCGACCTCGAATCGGCGCGGCACCTGCTCGGCTCCAAGGCGGAGGAGGCCGCCAGGGACGGCGCCCGGCTCTACGGCATCCGCGTCGACGGCACGCTCGTCGGCGGGGTCCTCTTCCGGACCTTCGACGCCGCCGCCGGCAACTGCGAGGTCGGCTGCTGGCTGGAACCCGCCGCGGCCGGCCGCGGGCTGGTCACCAAGGCCTGCCGGATCCTGATCGACTGGGCCTTCCAGCAGCGCGGCATGCACCGCGTGGAGTGGCACGCGGCCTCCGGCAACAAGAGCAGCATCGCCGTCGCCGAACGCCTCGGCCTGACCCGTGAGGGCGTCATGCGGCAGAACCACCTCCACCGCGGCGTCCGCCAGGACACCGAGATCTGGGCCGTCCTCGCCCCCGAATGGGCCGCGGCCCGCCCGGCCTGACCCCCGCCGCCGCAGGCAACGCCACAGCCCGGCGGCCCACCGCCGGCAGGAGTTCCCCGGCCCTCTCAGGAACCTCTCAGAAACGCCGCCTACGGTGCCCGGCATGGACACCATCAAGACCCCCGCCCCCACCGGCCCCGACGCGGACACCGCCGAGGACGAGGCGGCCGCCCCGCACGGGGCCACCACCCCCGCGCCGGCCGCCGCCGACCCCGACGGCGGGGCGCCCGCCGCGGCGGAGGACGACGCGGCGGCCCAGGACGACGCGGCGGCCCAGGACGCGGCGGCCGAGGACGACGCGGCCGCCGAGGACGCGGACGCCCCCGGGCAGAGCACCGGCGTGGGGGCCGCCGCCTGCGCCGTCGTCGCCGCGGGTCTGGGCCTCGTCGCCCTCAGCGGCAGCTGGGTCTCCCGCGTGGCCGCCGAACGCCAGACGCTCATCGGCCAGATCGGGTCGGTCGACGCCACCACGGCCAAGGAGAAGATCGCCGCCCTGTACGGCGACGCCTGGCACATGACCGCCCTCGTCAACGGCGTCCTGTCCACCCTCGCCCTCCTCCTCGCCGTCTTCGTCCTCGCCCGCCCCGCCTTCGGCGCCCCCGGCCGCTTCCACCCCGCCTGGGTCCGCTCCGTCTCCTGGGCCGCCGTCGCCCTCGGCCTCCTCGGAGTGCTGCTCTTCGGCCTCATGTACTTCGACCTCCTCTTCCCCCTCCCCACCGCCGCCGAGTAGGCACCGCCTTACGGGATCCGCCGCCCGGTCTTAGGCCGCACCAGGGCGCCTCCGGCCCCGACGGCCCGGCCCTAAGGACCCCGGCACCCCACAGATGCGGCATGAGCCCCATGTGCCGCACCCCTCTGGGACGCGAATCTCGGATCACACCGAACGAGGTGCCCGAGAAGAGCAACCAGGGAGAACGAGATGTTCGAGTACGAGATCGCCACCGCCCGCCGCGCCGACCTCATCCGCGAGGCCGACCGGTACCGGATCGCCCAGGAGGCCAAGAAGGCCTCCCGCGCCTCCTCCGGGAACAACGAAGCCGAGAGGTCGGTGAGGGGACACCGCGGCCTCTTCACCCGCGTCGCGTGAACCGCGCCGCGGACCGCGTGAACTGACGCGTGATGAGGAGCGCACCGATAACGAGTGCCACCGACCCGCACCTCTGTGCGATGCTCGGCGGCGTGGAGACCAGATCTGTCAGCCCGGTGTTCGTCGGCCGAGCCGACGAACTGGCCGCACTCGTGGACGCCCTGGGGCGCGCCGCCGGCCAGGAGCCGCAGGCCCTGCTCATCGGCGGCGAGGCCGGAGTCGGCAAGACCCGCCTGACCGAGGAGTTCCTCGCGGAGGCCGCCCGCCGCGGAGCCGTGGTGGCCGTCGGGGGTTGTGTGGAGATAGGGGCGGAGGGACTTCCCTTCGCCCCCTTCTCGACCGCCCTGCGCACCCTGCTGCGCCTGCTCCCCGACGAGCTGGCGGAAGCCGCCGCGGGCCAGGAGGACGAACTCGCCCGCATCCTCCCCGAACTCGGCGAGACCCCCCGGGGCCCGCACGACGAGGAGAGCACCGCCCGGCTCTTCGAGCTGACCGCCCGGATGCTGGAACGGCTCGCCGCCGACCGCACCGTCGTGCTCGTCCTGGAGGACCTGCACTGGGCCGACACCTCCACCCGGCACCTGCTCGCCTACCTCTTCCGCACCCTCGGCCGCGGCCGGCTCGTCGTCGTCGCCACCTACCGGGCCGACGACGTCCACCGGCGCCACCCGCTGCGCCCGCTGCTCGCCGAACTCGACCGCCTCCGCACCGTCCACCGCATCGAACTGCCGCGCTTCAACCGGGCCGAGGTGCGCCGTCAGCTCGCCGGCATCCTCGCCTCGCGGCCCGACGAGAGCTTCGTCGACTCCGTCTTCGAACGCTCCGACGGCAACGCCTTCTTCGTAGAGGAACTCGTCGCCTCCCGGGAGAGCGGCTGCCGCACCGGGCTCACCGAATCCCTGCGCGACCTCCTGCTCGTGCGCGTCGAGGTACTGCCCGACGCCGCCCAGCGGGTGGTGCGCATCGTCGCCGAGGGCGGCTCCACCGTCGAGTACGCCCTGCTGCGCGCCGTGGCCCGGCTCGGCGAGGACGAACTCATCGAGGCCCTGCGCGCCGCCGTCGGCGCCAACATCCTGCTGGCCACCACCGACGGCGACGGCTACCGCTTCCGCCACTCGCTGGTCCGCGAGGCCGTCAGCGACGACCTGCTGCCCGGCGAACGCGCCCGCGTCAACCGCCGCTACGCCGAAGCCATGGAAGCCGACGAATCGCTCGTCCGCGCCGAGGAGCGGGTCATCCGGCTGGCCAACTACTGGTACGCCGCCAACGAACCGGCCAAGGCGCTGCCCGCCGTCCTCGCCGCCTCCGTCACGGCCCGCCGCCGGCACGCCTACTCCGAGCAGCTCAGCCTGCTGGAGCGGGCCATGGACCTGTGGGACAGCGTCCCCGACGAGATACGCGCGGACCTGCGCCCCGCCGACTACACCGAGGTGTACCCGCCCTGCGGCTGCGACCCGGCCACCACCCCGCTCCAGCGCCTGGACCTGCTCGCCGAGGCCACCGTCGCCGCCCGGTTCGGCGGAGAGCGCGAACGCGCCCTGAAGCTGACCAAACTGGCCCTGCGGACCCTCGAAGAGGACGGCGACGACCCGCTGCGCGCCGCCTGGTTCTGGACCGAGCGCTCCCGCCTCATCGCCAACCTCGGCCGGGGCGACGGCTGGCAGGAGATCGCCACCGCGCAGGAACTGGTCAAGGGGCTGCCCCCGTCCCAGGTGCACGCCGACGTCCTCGTCCGGGCCGCCGGCTGGGGCATGCTCCACAACCCGGGCCCCGGCAACCTCGCCGCCGCCGAACGGGCCGTGGAGTACGCCCGGATGATCGGCGCCGAGGAGACCGAGCTCAACGCCCGGATCACCTACGGCTGCCTGCTCACCGACTCCGGTGACGGCGCCACCGGCCTCGCCGAGCTGCACGCGGTCAAGGACCGGGCCACCGAGCTCGGGCTCACCGTGGTCGCGGGTCGCGCTCACGTCAACCTCACCTCCCAACTCGAAGCCGCGGGCCGGTCCCGCGAAGCCGTGGAACTGGCCGAACAAGGGGTCGAGCTCGTCAGCAGGTCCCGGCTCCTGGACACCGAGGCCTGGGTCCGCGGGAACATGGCGGAGAGCCTGTACAGCCTGGGCCGCTGGGACGAGGCCGCCGAGGCGGCCCGCCGCACCCTGCAGGTCGGCCAGAGCGCCGCCCCGCGCGGCTCCGCCTCCGCACGCCTGGCCTACCTGGCCCTGGCCCGCGGCGAACTCACCGAGGCCGCCCAGCAGCTCGCCGCCGCCCACACCCACTTCGGCACCCACGACAGCCAGCCCCAGCACCGGCTCCCGCTCTACCGGCTGGCCATCGGCCTGGCCGACGGCGAGGGCCGCATCGCCGACGTCCGCACCGAGACCGCCGACGCCGTCGCCCACGGGTTCCCGCTCGGCCACCACCGCTACGCCTGGCCCCTGCTGCTGGCCTCCGCCTCCGCCGAAGCCGACGCCCGCGGCCTGCCGGCCGCCGACGCAGGCCGCGCCGCCGCCCTGGAGGTGCTGCGCACCGCCGCCCGCTCCCTCGCCACCCCGGCCCCCGTCTGGGCCGCGCACGCCGAGTACCTGCGGGCCGAGCTGCTGCGCGCCGAAGGCCGCGACACCGTCGCCGACTGGACCGCCGTCGAGGCCGCCGTACGCCCCCTCCAGCGCCCGTACCTGCTGGCCCGGGCCCGCCACCGGCTCGCCGAGGCACTGCTGGTCTCGGGCGGGGACCGCGAGAGGGCCGCCGACCTGCTCCGCGACGCCCACGCCGCCGCCGACCGGCTCGGCTCCCGGCGGCTGCGCGAGGACCTGGCCCTGCTCGCGCAGCGCGCCCGGCTCCCGCTGACCGCCGAGGAGACCCACGCGGCCGCAGCGGCCCCCGACACCGACCCCATCGAGGCCCTGGGCCTCACCAGCCGCGAACGGGACGTCCTGCGCCTCGTCGCGACCGGCAGCACCAACCGGCAGATCGCGGAGGAACTCTTCATCTCCCCGAAGACGGCCAGCGTGCACGTCTCGAACATCCTGGCCAAGCTCGCCGTCGCGAGCCGGGGAGAAGCCGCGGCGCTCGCCCACCGGCTGCGCCTCTTCGCCACCCCCCTCAGCCCGGGGTCACCGGCGGCCCCCACCGCTCCGGCGGGGCGCTCCTGAAGGGGAGACCCCCAGCCGGCCGCTCCCGCGGAGCAGTCGGGACCTCGTCAGATCGTGACCGGCCCGTGGGCGGTGGCGAACTCGACCGAGACCAGCCCCGGTTCCTCATCCTCGACCCAGGTGACGTCGATCTGGTCGAGGGGGTGGTCGGCCGGTTCGCCGAGGAACTCGGCGATGGAGGCGGCGTCGCCGGCGATGGAGAGCCCGTGGATGGTGGTGGAGGTGCGCGGACCGGCGCTCGGGCGCTCTTCGTCGGGGACCAACCACTGGAGGAAGTACGGCAGTTGCGGGTCCTCCAGCAGCTCCAGCAGGCCGATCTGCTTCCACCTCAGGTCGAACCCGTCGGGGCGGACACGGTGGCCCTCGGCCGAGGTGCGGCCGAGGCGGGCCTCGACCGGGGCGATGTCGTCGACGGAGACCACCCAGCCGAGCCAGCCGCCGCCCTCGGCGGCGCGCCGCGCGACGGCCTGGCCGAAGGGTGCGCGGTCGGCGGCGGGGTGGTCGAGTGTGGTGACGACCTCGACGTATGTCCCGCCGCTCAGCGGGAGGATGAAGTTGCGGGTGCCGAATCGCGGGTGGACGCCCCCGTCGACGAACCCGGCGCCGAGGGCCGATCCGATCCACTGGACGGTCGAGACGAAGCTGTCGCGGGCCACCGCGTAGGACACGTGATCAAGGCGCACGGCGCCATCATCACCCGACGACCCGCAGACATCCCGACGCCACGCCCACCGCCCCGGGCCGCGTCCGCCGCGGATTCAGCCGTGGAGCGGATCGGCCACCGTCATTCCGGCGGGGCCGGGCGTATGAGCACCGTGCCGGAGTCGAGGTCTATCGGGCCCCGCCCCGGATCGCCGTCACCCACGTCGGTGCGGGACAGCTCCAGCCGCTTGCTCTCCTCGTCCGTGTGCTTGCGTCCGGGGCTGAACAGCTCCTCGATCATGTTGAACACCGTGCCACCGTGCCTTCCGCCCCCGTGGGGGCCACTCAGGTCACTTCACCGTCAGGGTCAGGATCCTGTCGTCGCCCGCCTCCGGCGAGCCACGCCCGTCCGTCTCGCTCGTCACCAGCAGCAACCGGTCACCGCCCAGGGCCACCACCGTACGCAGCCGCCCGTACTTCCCCTGGAGGAAGGCCTCCGGCTCCGCCGCCACGGTGCTGCCCTTCAGCGGGATCCGCCACAGCCGCTCGCCCTTCAGCCCGGCCATCCACAGGGAGCCCTCGGCCCAGGCGATCCCGCTCGGCGAGGCTTCCGCCGGCTTCCAGACGGCCACCGGATCGCGCGATCCGGGTCTGCCCGCCTTCCCCTCCGCCTCGGGCCAGCCGTAATTGCCTCCCGGCTCGATGAGGTTCAGCTCGTCCCAGGTGTGCTGGCCGAACTCGGCCGCCCAGAGCCGCTTGTCCTTGTCCCAGGCGAGGCCCTGCACATTGCGGTGGCCGTAGGAGTAGACGACGGAGCCGGCGTCGGGATTGCCGTGGACCGGCTGCCCGTCCGGGGTCATCCGCAGGATCTTCCCGCCCAGCGACTTCTTGTCCTGCGCCAGGGCCGTGTCACCGGTCTCGCCGGTGCCGGCGTAGAGCATCCGGTCCGGGCCGAAGGCGATCCGGCCGCCGTTGTGGATGAGCCCCTTGGGGATGCCCCGCAGCACCGTGTCGGGCGCGCCCAGCTGCTGCCCGGCCGGTCTGTGCTCGTCGTACCGCATCCGGGCGATGCGGTTGTCGGACGCGGTCGTGAAGTACGCGTAGACCATCCGGTCCGAGGCGAAGGAAGGCGACACCGCGAGACCCAGCAGGCCGCCCTCGCCGCCCGGGTCCACCCCGGGGACCTCGCCGATCGGGGTCACGGCGCCCGTGTCCGTCCGCACCCGGCTGACGGTGCCCTTGTCGCGGGAGGCGACCAGCAGGTCACCGCCGGGCAGCGGGGCCACTCCCCAGGGGGACTCCAGGCCCTTGGCCACCTCGCCCGAGACGGTCACCGATCCCTTGGCGGGCGGCCCGGACGCCTCCGGCGGGCCCGAGGCCCCCGCGGACGCCGCTCCCGCCGGCGGTGAGCCCGGTGGGGAGCCGCCCGGGCCGGCCCGCTCGCCGGCCGACGGGGAACACCCCGCCGCCAGCAGCGCGCCGCACCCCGCCAGCGCGAGCGCCGCCAGCACGCCGGGCCGCCGCGCGCCGCCGCCCCCGTACCGCTCCGGCGCCTCGCGGCGCTCCGCCCCGCTCCTGTGGAACTGCCCGTACCGCATCGTCCCGCTCCCCTCCGGCCGTTCGTCCTCCGCCGTGCCCTCCAGTCCTGCCCTTCACATGACTCAACAGACCCGACCGGTCCCGAAGTTCCACCCCTCGTACACCCGATCGGGTGGATGTCGGGATGGAAGGGGCCGCACCTCAGTCCCAGGCTCCCACCGCCGCCGGCAGCGCCGCGATCTCGGCCAGCTCCGCGGCCGTGAGCCGCACCTCCGCCGCCCGGGCGTTCTCCGCCGCCCACCGGGCCCGCTCCGCCCCCGGAACCGGGACCACGTGCGGCCCCTGCGCCAGCACCCAGGCCAGCGCCACCTGCGCCGCCGTCACGTCGGGCCCGTGCCGCCGGGCCACCCGCCGCAGCTCCGCCACCAGCACCTGGTTGGAGGCCATCGCGTGCGCCGTGAACCGGGGGTGCCGCGCCCGCACGTCCGCCTCCTCGAAGCCCTGCCCCGGCGTCAGCGTCCCGGTCAGGAACCCGCTGCCCAGCGGCATCGCCGCCAGCATCCCCACCCCCCGCGCCGCACACCACGGCAGCAGCTGCCACGCCGCCTCCGGCGACCACACCGACAGCTCCGCCTGCACCGCCGTCACGGGGAACACCTGCTGGACCCGGTCCAGCTGCCGCAGCGTCGAGCGGTACCCCAGGTCCCCGCGCCGCCCCGCACCCGGCCCCGCCCCCGCGCCCAGTGCGCAGAACCCCAGCGCCCGTACCTTCCCCGCGCCCACCAGCTCCGCCATGGCCCCCCAGGTCTCCTCCACCGGCACCTCCGGGTCCACCCGGTGCAGCTGGTACAGGTCTATGACGTCGGTCCGCAGCCGCCGCAGCGAGGCGTCGCAGGCCCGCCGCACGTACCCCGGCCGCCCGTCGGCCACCACGTGCCCCTCGCCCGCCCGCAGCCCCACCTTGGCGGACACGAAGGCCTCGGCCCGTCGCTCCCGCAGCACCCGCCCCAGCACCAGCTCGTTGGTGAACGGCCCGTACAGGTCGGCCGTGTCCAGCAGGTTCGCCCCCAGGTCCAGCGCCGTGTGCACGGTGCGCAGCGCATCCTCGCCCCGGCGGCGCGAAGGGGCGTAGGCCCAGCTCATCGGCATGCAGCCGAGCCCTATGGCCCCCACCGTCAGCGGTCCCGACCCGATCGACCTGCGCTCCACGCCTGCGTCCCCCTCCCGGCCCGGTCCCGGTCCGGCCTTCAAACTAACGGCTTGATCCAGATCCCTTCGCATAGCCTCGTGATCATGACTGCACCGACCGGGGACGTCTGGCTCCCCTTCCCGCCCGCGGAGATCGACGGCCTCCCCGACTCCTTCCGCTACCGCCAGTGGGACGGGGAGGACACCTTTCCGGCCGACCCTGCCGCCTGCGTCTTCTACGTCACCCCGTACATGAAGTCCCAGGAGGTGACCCTGCGCCCGCTCGCGGCGATGCCCGCCCTGCGGGTGGTGCAGACCCTCACCGCCGGCATCGACAACGTCCTGCCCGGCCTCGCGGACCTCCGCCCCGGTGTACGCCTGTGCAACGCCCGCGGCGTCCACGAGGCCAGCACCGCCGAACTCGCCCTCACCCTGGTGCTCGCCTCCCTGCGCGGCATCCCCGGCATGGTGCGCGGCCAGGACCGCGAGGAATGGCGGGGCGGCTTCTACGACGCCCTCGCCGACAAGTCCGTCCTGATCGTCGGGTACGGGGCGATCGGCGCGGCCGTCGAGGACCGCCTCCTGCCGTTCGAGTGCGCGCGGATCACCCGCGTCGCCCGCTCGGCCCGCACCGCCCCGCACGGACCGGTCCACGCCCTCGCCGCCCTGCCCGGCCTCCTCCCGGACGCGGACGTGGTGGTCCTGACCACCCCGCTGACCGAGGACACCCGGCACCTCGCGGACGCGGCCTTCCTGCGGCGGATGAAGGACGGCGCCCTGCTCGTGAACGTCTCGCGCGGGCCCGTGGTCCACACCGGCGCCCTGCTGGCCGAGCTGGAGTCCGGCCGGCTGCGCGCCGCCCTCGACGTCACGGACCCCGAACCGCTGCCCGCCGGCCACCCCCTCTGGCACGCCCCGAACGTCCTGATCACCCCTCACGTGGGCGGCAGCAGTTCGGCGTTCGAACCGAGGGCGAAGCGGCTCGTGGCCCGGCAGCTCACCCGGTTCGCCGCCGGCGAGGAGGTCCGCAACACCGTGCTGATCAAGGACTGAGCGCCACCGCTGCGCACAGTCGGCAACCATCCGGACACGAACAGTGGCCAGGGCACCTCGCTTGGTAACGGAGCGTAGAGATGCTATGTCGCTGAGTGACGAAAGTGGTGTATCGTCCGGAACCAGGGGCTGCGCCACGTACGTCTGGCGCTGGGGAGTGATCGGACACTTTGGGGGGCGACGGGCGATGCACGGCCAATGGACGAAGGATCCGACGCGGCAGGGCCGCCGGAGGCGACGATGGGGTGCGCCCGAACCGGCCGGCGAGGAGCACCGGTGAGCGCCCCGGGGGCGGCGCTCCTGACCCGCTCGCCGGTGGCGGGCGGCGGCCGGGGCCTCGCGGCGCAACTGCTCCTCGCCCTGGTCAGCGGCGGCTACGCCGCCGGAGCCGCCCTCGGCTGGGGGTCGGACCGGCTCGCCAAGGTCATGGGCGACTTCGGTCTCAGCGCCGCCGCGTTACTGGCCGCGGTGTCCTGCTACCACTACGCGCACGTGATCGGCAGGCGTGAACGCCCCGCCTGGCTGATGTTCGCGTTCTCCTCGCTCATGGGGGCCCTGGGGAACGGCATCTGGGGCTGGTACGAGGTCGTCCTCGACGAGAAGGTCCCCGAGCCCTCGCTCGCCGACTTCGCCTTCCTGTGCTTCGCACCGCCCGCCATCGTGGGCCTGCTCGTCCTCGCCAAACGCCCGGTCACCCGGGCCGGGTGGGTCTGCCTCGGACTCGACTCCTGGCTCATCGGCGGCTCGCTGCTGACCCTGTCCTGGAGCCTCGCCCTGGCCAATGCCGCGCGCACCGCCCAGTCGGGCGCCCCCGGCAGTGTTCCGCGCGCCGCCCTCTCGCTCGCGTACCCGCTCCTCGACATCGCGCTGGTCTCGATGGTCCTGGTGCTGCACTTCCGGCGCTCGGCGAACAACCGGTCGGCGGTCAACACCGCGATCGCGGCCCTCGCCCTGACCGTCGTAAGCGACGCCCTGTTCACCTCGCCGCTGCTGAACACCACCTACAAGTCGGGGGAGATCCTCGACGCCGGCTGGTTCGCGGGCTCGCTCCTGCTCGCCTACGCCCCCTGGGGGGCCCGCCGGACCGAACCCGCCCCGAGGCCGGGGCCCCCGCGCCCCGACCGCCCGCACAGCCGCCCCATCACCGGCTCGCTGCCCGCCCTCACCCCGTACCTCGCGGCCGCCGTCTGCACCCTGGGCATCCTGTACAACGTCGTGGACGGCCGGAAGGTGGACCGGATGGTGGTCTTCACCGGCTGCACCGTCGTGCTCGCCCTCGTCATCCGGCAGGGCATCATGCTCCTCGACAACATCGCGCTGACCCAGGAACTGGCCCAGAAGGAAAACCACTTCCGCTCCCTGGTCCAGGGCTCCAGCGACGTCATCATGATCGCCGCCCCCACCGGGACCCTGCGCTACGTCAGCCCCGCCGCCGCCGGGGTCTACGGCCGCGAGGCCGAGGAACTGGTCGGGACGGAGCTCGCCTCCCTGATCCACCCCGACGACCTCGGCCGGGTGGTCCACGAGGTACGCCGCTTCCTGGCCGCCCCGCCCGCCGAGGAGCCCACCACCCGCATCGAGTGCCGGTTCAAGTCGGGCGGCGGCGAGTGGCTCAACGTGGAGTCCACCGTCAACCGCCACCAGGGCGGCCTCATCCTCAACAGCCGCGACGTCACCGAGCGCGTCCGCCTCCAGGCCCAGCTCCAGCACAGCGCCGAGCACGACCCGCTGACCGACCTGCCCAACCGGGCCCTGTTCACCCGCCGGGTCCGCCAGGCGCTGACCGGCCGCCGGGCCGGGGACCACAGCACCGCCGTGCTCTTCATCGACCTCGACGGCTTCAAGGCCGTCAACGACACCATCGGCCACCAGGCCGGCGACGAACTGCTCGTCGAGGCCGCCCACCGCCTCCAGGACGCCGTCCGGGCCGGGGACACCGCCGCCCGGCTCGGCGGCGACGAGTTCGCCGCGCTGATCATCGGCGACGGCAGCCGCGACCGCGGCGCCCGCGAGTACCAGGTCCGCGAGATCGCCGACCGGCTGCGCGCCACCCTCTCCCAGCCCTACCGCATCGCCGGGAGCGAGGTCCGGGTGGCCGCCAGCATCGGCGTCGCCTTCGCCGACCCCGGCATCACCCCTTCGGACCTGATGCGCAACGCGGATCTCGCGATGTACCGGGCCAAGGCGGCGGGCAAGGACCGCGTCGAGCTGTACGCGCCGCAGATGCAGGCCGAGATCGCGCGCAAGGCGGAAATCGCCGGGCGGCTGCGCACCGCGCTCCACGAGGGGGAGTTCGCCCTGCTGCACCAGCCCGTGGTCTGCCTGGCCACCGGCGAGGTGGCGGCCGTCGCCGCCCAGGCCCGCTGGCGCTCCGCCCAGGGCATCCTCTTCACTCCGGCCGAGTTCTCCCGGGTGGCCGAGCACAGCGACGGCCCGGCGGCCGGGCCTGACGGCTCCCGGACGGCCCAACTGGGCCGATGGCTCTTCGAAGAAGCGGTCGAGCGGGCCGCCGAGCGCCACCGGGCCGGGCACGACGTACCAGTGGCCATCCGGATGACCGCCCAGCGGCTGCTGGACCGCTCCCTGCCCCGGGGCGGAGTGGAGGCCCTGCTGAACCGCCACGGGCTGCCCTCCGGCGCCCTCGTGCTCGAGCTGGCCGCCTCCGACCCCAGAGTGGCCTTCGACGAGCTGGAGCGGCGCCTGACGGCCCTGCACCGGCTCGGCGTACGGATCGCCCTGGACGGCTTCGGCAGCGGGTACGCGGCCATCAGCGCCCTGCGCCGCCTGCCCGTCGACCTGCTCAAGCTGGACCGCGGGCTCGTCGAGGGGGTGGTGGAATCAGCCAGACTGCACAAGATCACCGCTGGTCTCTTGCGGATCGCAAACGACCTGGGCATGCAGTCCCTGGCCGACGGGGTCGACCTCCCCGAGCAGGTACTGGCGCTGCGCGCGATGGGGTGCACCCACGGCCAGGGAGCGGCCTTCTCCGGACCACTCGACGAATACAGGCTGCGGCGCGCGCTCGTGAGGGGTACGTTCCCAGTACCGGGCGGTACGGCCCAGCCCGCCTTGGCCGGCGGCTCGTCCGGCGGCCCGATGGTCATCCGTAGAGGCTCACATAATGAGACGCCCGTCCCACCCGCTTGACATCCCCCTCCCGCCGGAGGGAGGGTCAGTGCCATGCGCACCCGAATTCTCGTACTTGGAAAGCGCGTCGGCTGAAGCTGGGGCCAGCATGTCCCCGCTCGACACCACCGACGCGCTCCCCTCGCTTGCCACCCGGCACGAGGGGTTTTTTGTTGCACTGGCACACGCCTCCGGACCAGATCCGGAGCACCCCCGCTCCTCGTAAAACCCTCAGCTTCGAGAAGAGAATGCCGATGACCGAGCAGGCCTCCGGGGCCCACCATCCGCAGCCGCGGCCCCGTACGGGCGGACAGCAGTCCGCCGCAGTTGAGCACGTCACGGGTGCGCAGTCCCTCATCCGCTCTCTCGAAGAGGTGGGGTGCGACACCGTCTTCGGTATCCCGGGCGGCGCCATCCTCCCGGCCTACGACCCGATGATGGACAGCAAGAAGGTCCGTCACATCCTGGTCCGCCACGAGCAGGGGGCCGGACACGCCGCCACCGGCTACGCGCAGGCCACCGGCAAGGTCGGCGTCTGCATGGCCACCTCCGGCCCGGGCGCCACCAACCTCGTCACCCCGATCGCCGACGCCCACATGGACTCCGTCCCGCTCGTCGCGATCACCGGCCAGGTCTCCTCCAAGGCGATCGGCACCGACGCCTTCCAGGAGGCGGACATCGTCGGCATCACGATGCCGATCACCAAGCACAACTTCCTGGTCACCAGGGCCGAGGACATCCCGAAGACGATCGCCGAGGCCTTCCACATCGCGTCCACCGGCCGCCCGGGCCCGGTCCTGGTCGACATCGCCAAGGACGCCCTCCAGGCGCGGACCACCTTCTCCTGGCCGCCCGCCATGGACCTGCCGGGCTACCGGCCGGTCACCAAGCCGCACGCCAAGCAGATCCGCGAGGCCGCCAAGCTCATCTGCCAGGCCAAGCGCCCGGTGCTGTACGTCGGCGGCGGCGTCATGAAGTCCGGCGCGACGGCCGAGCTGAAGGTCCTCGCCGAGCTCACCGGCGTCCCGGTCTGCACCACCCTGATGGCCCTCGGCTCCTTCCCCGACAGCCACCCGCTGCACGTCGGCATGCCCGGCATGCACGGCTCCGTCACCGGCGTCACCGCGCTGCAGAAGTCGGACCTGCTGATCGCGCTCGGCACCCGCTTCGACGACCGCGTCACCGGCAAGCTGGACAGCTTCGCCCCCTTCGCCAAGGTCATCCACGCCGACATCGACCCGGCCGAGATCGGCAAGAACCGCGAGGTCGACGTCCCGATCGTGGGCGACGCCCGCGAGGTCATCGCCGACCTGATCCAGGCGGTCCAGGCCGAGCACACCGAGGGCAACGCGGGCGACTACACCGCCTGGTGGAAGGACCTCAACCGCTGGCGCGAGACGTACCCGCTGGGCTACGACCTGCCCGAGGACGGCATGCTCTCCCCGCAGCAGGTCATCGAGCGGATCGGCGCGCTCGCGCCGAAGAGCACGATCTTCGCGGCGGGCGTCGGCCAGCACCAGATGTGGGCCTCGCACTTCGTCAAGTACGAGGAGCCGCGCACCTGGCTGAACTCCGGCGGCGCCGGAACCATGGGCTACGCGGTCCCCGCCGCGATGGGCGCCAAGGTCGGCATGCCGGAGCGCACCGTCTGGGCGATCGACGGCGACGGCTGCTTCCAGATGACCAATCAGGAACTGGTCACCTGTGCGCTGAACAACATCCCGATCAAGGTCGCGATCATCAACAACGGTGCGCTGGGCATGGTCCGCCAGTGGCAGACCCTGTTCTACAACCAGCGGTACTCCAACACCGTGCTGCACGCGGACGAGACCGGCCACGACACGGTGGGCTCCCAGCTCGGCGAGTCCATCGCGCCCCGCAAGGGCACCCGCGTCCCGGACTTCGTCAAGCTGTCCGAGGCCATGGGCTGCGTCGCGCTGCGCTGCGAGGACCCGGCGGACCTGGACAAGGTCATCGCCGAGGCCAACGCGATCAACGACCGCACCGTCGTGATCGACTTCATCGTCCACGAGGACGCCATGGTGTGGCCGATGGTCGCCGCCGGCACCTCCAACGACGAGGTCATGGCAGCCCGGGGCGTCCGCCCCGACTTCGGCGACAACGAAGACGACTGAGCCGAGAGAGCCTGAGAGAGAGAACGACTCACATGTCCAAGCACACGCTCTCCGTCCTGGTCGAGAACACGCCCGGCATCCTCGCCCGGATTGCCGCGCTGTTCTCCCGCCGCGGGTTCAACATCGACTCCCTCGCGGTCGGCGTCACCGAGCACCCCGACATCTCCCGCATCACCATCGTGGTGAACGTCGAGGACCTCCCGCTGGAGCAGGTGACCAAGCAGCTGAACAAGCTGGTCAACGTGCTCAAGATCGTCGAGCTGGAGCCGCACAACGCCATCGAGCGCGAACTCGTCCTGGTGAAGGTCCGCGCCGACAACGAGACCCGCTCGCAGATCGTCGAGATCGTCCAGCTCTTCCGCGCCAAGACCGTCGACGTCTCCCCGGACGCCGTCACCATCGAGGCCACCGGCGGCAGCGACAAGCTCGGCGCCATGCTCAAGATGCTGGAGCCCTTCGGCATCAAGGAGCTCGTGCAGTCCGGCACCATCGCCATAGGGCGCGGCGGACGGTCCATCACGGACCGCAGCCTGCGCTCGCTCGACCGCACCGCCTGAGCCGCGGCGCCCGAGCGGGACACGGCGGCTGACACGCCGGCCCGCATAGCGAGACCCACAAACTCTTATTCCGTTCCCCGCCGTACGGTGGGAGCAACATCAGCGCACCAAGGAGATATCCCAGTGGCCGAGCTGTTCTACGAGAACGACGCCGACCTGTCCATCATCCAGGGCCGCAAGGTCGCGGTCATCGGTTACGGCAGCCAGGGCCACGCCCACGCGCTGTCGCTCCGTGACTCCGGCGTCGACGTCGTCGTCGGCCTCAAGGAGGGCTCGAAGTCCAAGGCCAAGGCCGAGGAGCAGGGCCTGAAGGTCGTCTCCGTGGCGGAGGCCGCCGAGTGGGCCAACGTCATCATGATCCTGACCCCGGACCCGCTCCAGGCCGAGATCTACGAGGAGTCCGTCAAGGACCACCTCCAGGAGGGCGACGCGCTCTTCTTCGGTCACGGCTTCAACGTCCGCTACGGCTTCATCAAGCCCCCGGCCAACGTGGACGTCGCCCTGGTCGCGCCGAAGGGCCCGGGCCACCTGGTCCGCCGTCAGTACGAGGAGGGCCGCGGCGTCCCGTGCATCGCCGCCGTCGAGCAGGACTTCTCGGGCAACGCCTTCGCCCTGGCCCTGTCGTACGCGGCCGGCATCGGCGGCACCCGCGCCGGCGTCATCAAGACCACCTTCACCGAGGAGACCGAGACCGACCTGTTCGGTGAGCAGGCCGTCCTCTGCGGTGGCGCCTCCGCCCTGGTCAAGGCCGGTTTCGAGACCCTGACCGAGGCCGGCTACCAGCCGGAGATCGCCTACTTCGAGTGCCTGCACGAGCTGAAGCTCATTGTCGACCTCATGTACGAGGGCGGCCTGGAGAAGATGCGCTGGTCGGTCTCCGAGACCGCCGAGTGGGGCGACTACATCACCGGCCCGCGCGTCATCACCGACGCCACCAAGGCCGAGATGAAGAAGGTCCTGGAGGAGATCCAGAGCGGCAAGTTCGCCGAGGAGTGGATGGCCGAGTACAAGGCCGGTCTGCCGAAGTACAACGAGTACAAGAAGGCCGACTCCGAGCACCTGCTCGAGACCACCGGCAAGAAGCTGCGCAAGCTGATGAGCTGGGTCGACAGCGACGAGAGCTGATCTCGTGAACGGCGGGGCCGGGACGGTGCGTCCCGGCCCCGCCGCGCACCCGCCGCCTCCGGGGTCGGTCGAAGATCACCGGAATGTAGCCCTCGGATAGCGCGGATTGTCCACCCCGGCCAATCTCGGACGGGTGATCCTTCCGTACAGGAGGAATTCCGCGCCCGAACCGCTACTACACTGCTGAACACAACGCGTCAGGCCCACAGTGTCGTGCGTCTTCCACGCGGCTACCCCCTCCACCGCCTGCGGCCGTCGGGACGGCCGTCCGCACTGGACTTGTGAGGACCCACGTGAGCTCGAAACCTGTCGTACTCATCGCCGAAGAGCTGTCGCCCGCAACGGTGGACGCGCTCGGTCCGGACTTCGAGATCCGGCACGTCAACGGCGCCGACCGCGCCGAGCTGCTCCCCGCGATCGCGGACGTCGACGCGATCCTCGTCCGCTCCGCCACCAAGGTGGACGCCGAGGCCATCGCCGCGGCCAGGAAGCTGAAGGTCGTCGCCCGCGCCGGTGTCGGCCTCGACAACGTCGACGTCGCCGCCGCCACGAAGGCCGGCGTGATGGTCGTGAACGCCCCGACCTCCAACATCGTCACCGCCGCCGAGCTCGCCTGCGGCCTGCTCGTGGCCACCGCCCGCAACATCCCGCAGGCCAACACCGCCCTGAAGAACGGCGAGTGGAAGCGGAACAAGTACACGGGCGTCGAGCTCAGCGAGAAGACCCTCGGCGTCGTCGGCCTCGGCCGCATCGGTGTCCTGGTCGCCCAGCGCATGTCGGCCTTCGGCATGAAGGTCGTCGCGTACGACCCCTACGTACAGCCCGCGCGCGCCGCCCAGATGGGCGTCAAGATGCTGACGCTGGACGAGCTGCTGGAGGTCGCCGACTTCATCACCGTGCACCTGCCCAAGACCCCCGAGACCCTCGGTCTCATCGGGGACGAGGCCCTGCACAAGGTGAAGCCGTCCGTCCGCATCGTCAACGCCGCGCGCGGCGGGATCGTGGACGAGGCCGCGCTGTACTCGGCCATCAAGGAGGGCCGCGTCGCCGGCGCCGGCCTCGACGTGTACGCGAAGGAGCCCTGCACGGACTCCCCGCTCTTCGAGCTCGACCAGGTCGTCTGCACCCCGCACCTCGGCGCGTCCACGGACGAGGCCCAGGAGAAGGCCGGCATCGCGGTCGCCAAGTCGGTGCGCCTCGCGCTCGCCGGCGAGCTCGTGCCGGACGCGGTCAACGTCCAGGGCGGTGTCATCGCCGAGGACGTCCGTCCGGGCCTGCCGCTCGCCGAGAAGCTCGGCCGCATCTTCACCGCCCTCGCGGGCGAGGTCGCGGTCCGCCTCGACGTGGAGGTCTGCGGCGAGATCACCCAGCACGACGTCAAGGTGCTGGAACTCTCCGCCCTCAAGGGCGTCTTCGAGGACGTCGTCGACGAGACGGTCTCCTACGTCAACGCCCCGCTGTTCGCGCAGGAGCGCGGTGTCGAGGTCCGCCTGACCACCAGCTCGGAGTCCCCGGACCACCGCAACGTGGTGACCGTCCGCGGCACCCTGTCGGACGGTCAGGAGGTGTCGGTGTCCGGCACCCTGGCCGGCCCGAAGCACCTGCAGAAGATCGTGGGCGTGGGCGAGTACGACGTGGACCTGGCCCTGGCCGACTACATGATCGTGCTGCGCTACACCGACCGCCCGGGCGTCGTCGGCAAGGTCGGCCAGCTGCTCGGCGAGGCCGGTCTGAACATCGCGGGCATGCAGGTCGCCCGCGCCGAGGAGGGCGGGGAGGCGCTCGTCGTCCTCACCGTCGACGCGGAGGTCCCGGTGGACGTCCTCGCCGCCATCTCGGCGGAGATCGGCGCCGCTTCGGCCCGCTCGGTCAACCTCGGCTGACCGTCGCGCACAGCCGGAAGGGCCCGGGGGCGAACCCCGGGCCCTTTCTTTTTTACGAGGTTCAGCGCGCCGGTGCCGCCTCCGCACGGGCCGGCTCCGCCCCGGCGGGGGCCGGGCTCGGCGCGCCCCGCGTCAGGGCCACGGCGAGCCCCGCCGCCACGAGGAGCAGCGCCGCACCGCCCCAGGCCGCGTACTGCATGCCGTGCACGAAGGCCTCCCGGGCCAGGGCCAGCAACTGCCCGCCGGCCTCGCCCCCGGTGTGCTGCGCCGCGGCCACCGCGCCGCCCAGGGTCTCCCGTACGGCGGGCGGCTCGCCGGCCAGGTCGGCCCGGTAGACGGCGGTGCCGAGGCTGCCCAGCAGGGCCATCCCGAGCGCCCCGCCGAACTCCTGGCCCGTTTCCAGCAGGGAGGCGGCCGAGCCGGCCTTCTCGGCGGGGGCCGAGGAGAGGGCCATGTCGGAGACCAGGGACATCACGCTGACGATGCCCGAGGCCAGCACCCCGGCGCCGGCCAGCAGCAGCCACAGGGAGTCGGTGCCCACCAGGGCGATGAGGGCGAACCCGGCGGCGGCGACGGCGAACCCGCCGGCGATGACGCGGGAGCGGTCCGTCGTGCGGGCCAGGGCGGCGGAAACGGGCGCTGCGGCTCCGATGAGGAGCGAGGGCGCCAGGCTCCACAGAGCGGCCTCCAGGGTGCCCATGCCGAGCACGGACTGCAGGTACTGGGTGGTGAAGTAGGCCGAGCCCATCATGGCGAAGGCGGCGACCGTGTTGAGGCCGACGCCCGCCCCGAAGCGGCGGTCCCGGAACAGCGCCCGGCTGACCATGGCGTCCTCCCGGGTGCGCTGGCGGCGCACGAAGACGTAACCGAAGGCGAGGCCGGCCAGGACGCAGGCGGCGGGGAGGGGTTCGAAGCCCTCGGCGGCGGTCTCCTTCAGCCCGTAGACCACCGGCAGCACGGCGGCCATGGACAGCGGGACGCCCAGCAGGTCGAAGCGGCCGGGCGCCGGGTCCTTGAACTCGGGGACCAGCACCGGGACCAGGACCAGCAGGAGCAGCATCGCGGGCACGTTGATCAGGAAGACCGAGCCCCAGTGGAAGTGGTTCAGCAGCACCCCGCTCAGCACCGATCCGAGGGCGATCCCGCCGGTCATGGCGCCGGACCAGAGGGCGATGGCCTTGCCGCGCTGCGCGGCGTCCTGGAAGAGGTTGCGGATGAGGGCCAGCGTGGACGGCATCAGGGTGGCGCCGCCGATGCCGAGCAGGACGCGGGCGGCGATGAGCATCTCGGCGCTGGTGGCGCAGGCGGCGCCGACGGAGGCCAGGCCGAAGGCGGCGGCGCCCGCCAGCAGCAGCTTGCGGCGGCCGATCCGGTCGCCGAGCGACCCCATCGTGATCAGCAGCCCGGAGAGGGCGAAGGCGTAGCTGTCGAAGATCCACAGCTGCTGGGTGGCGCTCGGGTCGAGCTCGCGGGTGATGGCCGGGATGGCGAAGTACAGGACGGACACGTCCATGGAGACCAGGAGCAGGGGCAGCAGCAGGACGGTGAAGGCGGTCCATTCGCGGCGGCCGGCGAGGGGCGCCGTGGCGGCGGGGTTCGTCATGAGCAGCAATGTACACATGTCATAAACGACTGTCTATGACATGTGTATGAGATGAGTGTGTGGAACCTTTGTCTAGGACGGCCGTCTTGCTACGGTGGCGCCCATGGGACACAAAGAAGACCTCCTCGAAGGCGCCAAGAAGTGCCTGGTCGAGAAGGGGTTCGTACGCACCACCGCGCGCGACATCGTCGGCGCCTCCGGTACCAACCTGGCCTCCATCGGCTACCACTACGGCTCCAAGGACGCGCTGCTCACGCAGGCGTTCATCGCCCTGATGCAGGAGTGGGGCGAGTCCTTCGAGGGCGGCCTGGCCGGGGAAGGGGGCTCCCTGGAACGCTTCCGCGCGCTGTGGGAGGGCGTCCTCGCGAAACACGAGGCGTCGGCGCCCGTGTGGGCGGCCAGCATGGAGGTCGCGCTCAGCGGGGAGCGGCTGCCGCAGCTGCGGGGGATGCTCGCGGCCTCCCAGGCGGAGGGGCGCCGCGGCCTGATCTCGCTCCTGACCGGCACGCCGGAGGAGGAGCTCACCGAACGCGACGAGCGCACCCTCGGCGCCGTCTGCCAGGCGCTGCTCAACGGCCTGATGATCCAGTGGCTGCTCGACCCCGGCAGCGCGGCCTCGGCGGAGGAGTTCACGGAGGGGCTGCGCCGGATCGCCGAGGGGTTGACGGCGGCCGGCCGGGGCGGGTCCGTCGCCGAGGCGGGCGCGTAACCGCCCGGACGCCCGTCCGCCGGGGTGGGCCCGAGCCCGTTGGCGCCCGTGCGCCGGGGTGGGCCTGAGCCCGGTGCCGCCCGTTGGGTGCTGGTCCGCCGGGGTGGGCCCGAGCCCGTTGGCGCCCGTGCGCCGGGGCGCCGGGCGGTGGTTCGCCGCTGCTCGGCCGCCGCCGAGACGGGCGTTCAGGCCCGCAGGCGGGCGGCCTTGAGCGCCATGTGGAGCAGCAGCCGGTCCTCGCCCGCGTCCAGGTCGAGCCCCGTCAGCTGCTCCACCCTGCCCAGCCGGTAGTACAGGGTCTGGCGGTGGATGCCGAGCTGCGCGGCCGCGCGGCCGGCCTGCCCCGCGCAGTCGAGGAACACCTCGGCGGTACGGGCCAGTTCCCGGTGGGCCGGGCTCAGCAGCGCCCGGGTCGCCGGGTCGTCCCCCGGGCCGGCGGCCAGCGCGGCCAGCATCCGGTACGGGCCGATCCCGGCCCACTGGGCCACCGGCCCGAGCTGCGGCTGCGCGGCCGCCGCCCGGGCGGCGGCGGTGGCCTGCGCCCAGGCGGCGGGCAGCTCCGCGAGCGCCCGGACGGGGTCGGAGAGCCCGGCGGTGACGGGGTGGCTCCCCCCGGAGGCAGCCCGGGTCCCGCCGCCCGCTCCCGCGCCAGCCCCGGACCCGGACCCCGCGCGGGCCACCGACCCGGCACCCGCCCCGGCCCCGGACCCGGCACCCGCGCCGGCCACCGCCCCGGCCCCCGCCCCCGCCGCGGCACGCGGGAGCAGGCGTCCCACCGCCGCCAGGGCCGGAGCCAGCGCGTCCCCGGACCGCAGCCGCACCAGCACCGCGAGCGCGCCCGCCCCCGTACCGGCGCCCGGGCCGTCCGCACCCGGATCCCCGGCGGGGACCACGCACACCGCCGCCGCCCCCGGCACCGAGGCCGGAGCCTCCCCGGACCACGGGGCCACGCACACCGCGGCGTGCAGCCCCTCCGCCGCCGCCCCCAGGGCCACCCGCAGCGCGGCCACCGCCATGTCCTGCTGCCAGGCCGGGCCGGCCGTGAGCACCGCCAGGAACTCCCGCGAGAGGTCGGCGCCCGCCTTGGCCTCCTCGGCGAGCAGGACCCCGATCCGCTGGGCGACCTCCATGGCGGCCTCCAGCGCGGCCGGCCCGGGGCCCGGATCCTGGTCGAGGAGCCACACGTAGCCCTGCACGACGCCCCGGTACCGCACGGGCAGGCAGATCCGCCCCAGGAAGACCCCCGCGTCCGGGGCCGCCGGGATCCGCACCGGGCCGGTGGCGCGGGCGATGCCGAAGCCCTCGAACCAGGACCGGACGGCCGCCGTCGACTGCCGGGTCAGGATCGACCGGGTGCGCACGGGGTCCATCACGAGGTCGTCCTCGCTGTCGTGCGCGCCGAAGGCGATGAGGCGGAAGTCCCGGTTCTCCAGCGTCGCCGGGGCGCCGAGCAGCGCCGAGATCTCGTCCACCAAGTCCTGGTAATCGCCCTTCACGCGGCCATTCTCCCACCCCAGGACCGGGTCTTCAGACAGATGTATGAGATCCGGGCCACGGATGCGTGACAGCTGTCGATGGCAGAGGATCGTGGGGATCCTTAAGTTTCACGGTGGTTCCACTTGCGTTTCCCCACGGCCGCAGCCCACCCCCGCGGCGTCCGTCCGTCCGCTCCTGCCACCCGTCGGAGGTGCCCCGTGCTGGGTCCCGCGATCCTCGCCGCTTCGCGCAGCGACAAGATGCGCCGAATCGTCTCTGCCGCCCCGGTGACCAAGCCGGTGGTGAACCGCTTCATCCCCGGCGAGACGGTCGACCAGGTCATCCCGATCGTCGAGGAGCTGACGGCCAAGGGGCTCGAGGTCACCCTCGACGTCGTCGGCGAGGACATCACCGCCGTCGAGCAGTCGTACGCGGCCCGCGACGCCTACCTGGAGCTCATCCAGCGCCTGGGGGACCTGGAGCTGGGCGAGACCGTCGAGATGTCGGTCAAGCTGTCGATGTTCGGCCAGGCCCTGGAGGGCGGCCACGAGCTGGCCCTCGCCAACGTCCGCCCGGTCGTCGAGGCCGCCGCCGCCATCGGCACCACCGTGACCCTGGACGCCGAGGACCACACCACCCTCGACTCGATGTTCGCCATCCACGAGGAGCTGCGCCGGGACTTCCCGCAGACCGGCTGCGTGATCCAGGCCTACCTCTTCCGCACCGAGGCCGACGCCCGCCGCCTGGCCGCCGCCGGCAGCCGCGTCCGGATCGTGAAGGGCGCCTACAAGGAGCCCGCCGAGGTCGCCTACCAGGACAAGGCGGAGATCGACCGGGCGTACGTCCGGATCATGAAGATCCTGATGGAGGGCGAGGGGTACCCGATGATCGGGTCGCACGACCCGCGCCTGATCGCCATTGCACAGGAGCTCGCCCGCCAGGCCGGGCGCAAACTGGACGAGTACGAGTTCCAGATGCTCTACGGCATCCGCAGCGAGGAGCACCTGCGGCTCGCGGCCGAGGGCCACCGGATGCGCGTCTACACGGCCTACGGCACCGACTGGTACGGCTACTTCATGCGCCGCCTCGCGGAGAAGCCGGCCAACCTGCTCTTCTTCCTCCGCTCGATGATCACCAAGAACTAGGCACCCCACTAGCTCAAGGAGTTACCAGCCCCATGGATGCTGTGACCCAGGTCCCCGCGCCGGTCAACGAGCCGGTCCACTCGTACGCCCCCGGCAGCCCGGAGCGCGCGCGCCTCGAGATCCAGCTCAAGCAGCTGTCCGAGAACCCGATCGACCTCCCGATGACGATCAACGGCGTCAAGCGGATGGGTGGCGGCGAGCGCTTCGACGTCGTCCAGCCCCACGACCACAAGTCGGTCATCGGTACGTACGCCAACGCCACCGAGGCCGACGCCCAGGAGGCCGTCGACGCGGCCCTGGCCGCCGCCCCGGCCTGGCGCGCGATGTCCTTCGACGACCGCGCCGCGATCATCCTGCGCGCCGCCGAGCTGCTGGCCGGCCCGTGGCGCGAGAAGCTGGCCGCCTCCACGATGCTCGGCCAGTCCAAGACCGTGCAGCAGGCCGAGATCGACACCCCGTGCGAGCTCGTCGACTTCTGGCGCTTCAACGTCCACTTCGCCCGCCAGATCCTGGCCGAGCAGCCCGCCGCGAACAGCGCCGGCGTGTGGAACCGCAGCGACCACCGCCCGCTCGAGGGCTTCGTCTACGCGATCACCCCGTTCAACTTCACCGCCATCGCCGGCAACCTGCCGACCGCCCCCGCCCTGATGGGCAACGTGGTCGTCTGGAAGCCGTCCCCGACGCAGACCCACTCCGCGGTCCTCCTGATGGAGCTCCTGGAGGCGGCCGGCCTGCCCAAGGGCGTCATCAACCTGGTGACGGGCGACGGCATCGCCGTCTCCGAGGTGGCCCTGAACCACCCCGAGCTGGCCGGCATCCACTTCACCGGCTCGACCAAGACCTTCCAGTACCTGTGGAAGACGGTCGGCAACAACATCGAGAAGTACCGCTCCTACCCGCGCCTGGTCGGCGAGACCGGCGGCAAGGACTTCGTCGTCGCCCACCCGTCCGCGGACCGCGCGATTCTGAAGACCGCCCTGACCCGCGGCTCCTTCGAGTTCCAGGGCCAGAAGTGCTCCGCGTCCTCGCGCGCCTACGTCCCGGCCTCCATCTGGAACGACGGCTTCAAGGAGCAGTTCGCGGCCGAGGTCGACGGCATCGCCATGGGTGACGTCCGCGACCTGGGCAACTTCATCGGCGCGGTCATCGACGAGCGCTCCTTCGCGAAGAACAAGGCCGCGATCGACCGTGCGAAGGCCGACCCGACCTGCACGATCGTCGCGGGCGGCACGTACGACGACTCGGAGGGCTACTTCGTCCGCCCGACCGTCATCGAGTGCACCGACCCGGAGAACGAGGTCTTCACGACCGAGTACTTCGGCCCGATCCTCGCCGTCCACGTCTACGAGGACGACAAGTACGACGAGATGCTCGCGCAGATGGAGAACGTCTCGGCGTACGCCCTGACCGGCTCGGTCATCGCGCAGGACCGCTACGCGGCCGCCGACACGATGGACAAGCTCCGCTTCGCGGCGGGCAACTTCTACATCAACGACAAGTCGACCGGCGCCGTCGTCGGCCAGCAGCCCTTCGGCGGCGGCCGTGCCTCGGGTACGAACGACAAGGCGGGCGCGGCGTCCAACCTGCTGCGCTGGACCTCGACCCGCTCCATCAAGGAGACCCTGGTCCCGCCGACCGAGTACGGCTACCCCCACATGGGCTGACCCCGCCCGGCCCCTGAATCCCGCCCCCGCTCCGGTACCCCCAAGCCCGGAGCGGGGGCGGTTCCAGTTCCCGGGCCCACCGGCCCTCAGACCTCCACCAGGACCTGGGCCAGGGACTTGCGCAGGAGGTCCGGGACCTCGCAGTCGTCGGCGGGGTAGCCCACCGGGACGACCGCGAAGGCCTTCTCGTTCTCGGGGCGGTTCAGGACGTGACCGAGGAAGCGCATCGGACTCGGGGTGTGGATGAGCGCGGCCAGGCCCGACAGGTGCAGGGCGGACAGCAGCATGCCGACCGCGATGCCGACCGACTCGTCGACGTAGTAGTGCTTGCGCTTCGTGCCGTCCGGGCCGAGCCAGTAGCGCTGCTGGAAGACCACGATCAGCGCCGGGGCGTCGGTGAGGTGGGTCTTCACGGCGTCGGTGCCGATGGGGCGCAGCGCGGCCAGCCATTCGTCGCCGAGGCGGCCGTCGTAGGAGATCTGCTCCTCCTGCTCGGCGGCGGCGCGGATCTGCTGCCGGATCACCGGGTCCTTGACGAGGACGAAGGTCCACGGCTGCTGGTGCGCCCCGGAGGGGGCGGTGGCGGCGCAGGCGATCGCGTCGCGGACGGCCTGCTCGGGGACGGGATCGGGGGAGAAGTGGCGTACGGTCCGCCGCTCGTCCATCCGGGCCCGCAACTCCGCCGCGCGCGCGAGGGATTCGGAGCCGGGCATGCGCGCCGGACGGTAGGCGACGGGCCGGTAGGGCCGGCCATGGGTGGGGGTCCACTGCTGGGTCTCAGGCGACATGCGCAGATCTTCCCCGCGGTGCAACCCCCGGGGCCAGGGCAGCGTCAGTGAACGGTGTCCGTTGTGTCCTGACAGGGGGGCTATGCGCATGGCGAACGTCGGTCGATTCAACGACTGGGAGGGCTGCTTCAACGCCCGCGACCTCGGCGGGCTCGGAGCGCTGCGCCCCGGGGTGCTGATCCGGGCGGACAGCCTCGACGGGCTCACCGCGCGGGGCTGGACCACGCTGGCCGCCGACGGGGTGCGAACCGTCATCGACCTGCGCAACGCCGGCGAGGCCGAGGTGGACCACGCCCCGCGCCCGGCCGGTGTGACGACCCTGCGGATCCCGCTCGACGGCATAGAGCACCGGGACTTCTGGGACGTGTGGTGGGGCACCCCCGGATTTGGCACCCCCGCGTATTTCCGGCCTTTCCTGGAGCGCTTCCCCGACCGCGTGGCCGCCGTCGCCCGGGCCGTGGCCGGCGCCGCGCCGGGCGGGGTCGCCTTCCACTGCGGTCTGGGCCGCGACCGGACGGGGATCATCGCGCTGGTCCTGCTGCGGCTGGCCGGGGCGAGCCCGCAGGAGATCGCCGACGACCACGCGCTGAGCGAGCCGCGGGTCCGGGCCCGGTACGCCGCCCTTGGCAGGTCCTACGACGACGCCGGGATCCAGGCGTACGTCGCCGGTCTCGGCACCACCGTCCACGCCCTGGCCCGGGACACGGCGCAGTGGCTGGATGCGGACGCCTACCTGCGCGGGGCCGGGCTGACGGCGGCCGAGCTGGACGGGCTCCGGGGCAGACTGGGGGCATGAGCGACGACAGGTACACCCGCCTCGCGCACACCTCGCAGCTCGGGCCTGCCACCCTCGCCGGGATCCGGGCGCTGCTGGACGGCGCCTTCGAGGGGGACTTCGGCGAGGAGGACTTCGAGCACGCCCTCGGCGGGATGCACGCGCTGGTGTACGAGGACGGCGTGCTCGTCGCGCACGGCAGCGTCGTCCAGCGGCGCGTGCTCCACCAGGGCCGCTCCCTGCGGACCGGGTACGTGGAGGCCGTGGCGGTCCGCGCGGACCGGCGCAGGCGCGGGATCGGCGGGGCGGTGATGGCCGGGCTGGAGGGCGTGATCGCCCGGGCCTACGTCCTGGGGGCCCTGTCGGCCTCCGACGAGGGCGCGGCCCTGTACGAGGGCCGGGGCTGGAAGCCCCACCCCGGGCGGATCGGCGTCCTCGGGCCGGCCGGCCCCGAGCGGCTGGCCGCGGAGGAGGGCTCGACGTACGTGTGGACGCCGCCCGGCGGGGTCGCGCCGGACGGCGCCGGGCGGCTCGACTTCGACTGGCGCGACGGCGACGTGCTCTAGGGAGGGAGCGCCGCCGAAGTGGCTCCGGCGGGGAGGGACTTTGCGGACACCCCCTAGGAGCCCGAGACGCTGGGCGCGCCCGTCTCGATGTGTCCCGTGTAGCGGCGCGACCAGGTGCCGTCGGCGTCCGCCAGGACCGTGAAGTCGTACCAGCCCTGCTGGTACGCCACCGCGTTGAAGTGGTCCTCGCGCGAGGAGTTCGCCGGGACGGTGTAGGTCCAGGGACCGTCCGTGCGGTAGGCGTTCGAGCGGATGGTGAAGGTGACCGGGGCGGCGGAGGCGTTGGTCATCCTGAACCAGATCGCCGTCTTCCCGGTGCCCGGCTCGACGGCGAAGCGGGCCGCGACCTCCAGTGCCCTGCCCGGCTTCGTCGCGTCGCCGGTGAAGCGGCGCAGGAAGCGGTTCGGCCCGTACATCGAGATGTCGTACTTGCCGGACCCGCTGCCGAGCCCGATGTTGAAGTAGTCCGTGGACGTGGCGCCCGGGTCCACCGTGTACTGCCAGGCGGCCGTGTCCCGGTACTGGTGCGGGTGGATCGAGAAGTGCGCCGCCCGCTTGGCCTCCGCACCCTGGTTGCTCATCGAGAACCAGGCCAGGATCTTCCCGGCCGCGCCGAACTCGAAGCGGTCCAGGTTGCCGTTGACCTGGTACGGCAGGGCGCGCGCCGGACGCGTGCCGGGCTCCTGCGCCGGCAGGGCGTTGTCCTGGGGCACCGGGTTGGGGAGCGGGCCGCAGGTCGACTGCCCGATGACCTTGGCGGTGGACGGCAGGCCCGCGGGGACCCCGTGGACCGGATGGGCGAAGTCGAAGACGCCGGTCAGGTCGCCGACGACCTTGCGGCGCCAGGCGCTGATGTGGGGGCAGGCGGCCGGGGTGCCGAGGGCAGCCGACCAGGTCTCCATGAAGCGCAGCACCGAGGTGTGGTCGAAGACCTCCGAGCTGACCCAGCCGCCGCGCGTCCAGGGGGACATGACCAGCATCGGCACCCGGAAGCCGAGCCCGATCGGGACGCCGTCCAGGTACTCGCCGGGAGTGCCGGGCGGGGCGACGGGCGGGGCGACGTGGTCGAAGAAGCCGTCGTTCTCGTCGTAGTTGAGGAACAGGACGGTGGAGTCGAAGACCTCCGGGTTCGCGGCGAGCGCCCGGTAGACCAGGTCCACGAAGTGCGCGCCGTCGCCGGGCGGGGCGTACGGGTGCTCCGAGAAGGCCTCGCTCGCCACGACCCAGGACACCTGGGGCAGGGTCCCGGCGACCACGTCCGCGCGGATCGCGGCCGCGATGTCGTCCGGGGTGGAGCCGGTCACCTTGGGGACGGAGGCCATGCCGCGGTCCCACAGCGGGTCGCCGGGCCGTGCGTCGGTGAACCGCTTGAAGTAGGCCAGCCCGTTGTCCCCGTAGTTGTCCTGGGCGTTCTGGTAGACCTTCCAGCTCATTCCGGCGCGCTGGAGGGCCTCCGCGTACGTCTCCCAGGTCAGCCCGGACTCGTCGCCGCCGTCCTTGCTGCCCGCGTCGACCTTGCCGCTCCACAGGAAGGTGCGGTTGGGGCCGGTCGCGCTCAGGGTGGAGGAGAAGTAGGCGTCGCAGACCGTGTAGTGGTCGGCGAGACCGTAGTGGAAGGGGATGTCCCCCCGGTCCAGGTGGCCGAGGGTGTGGGTCTTGCCGACGCCGGCGACCCAGTTGTCCATCCGGCCCTTGTTCCAGGCGGCGTGCTGCGAGCTCCAGCTGTGCGGGAGGTCGCCGGTGCACTGGGCCAGGGTCTCGCTGTCGGCCCCGCCCGCCGCCGGGGTGGCGGACAGCTTCCACGGGTACTGGCGGCCGCCCCAGTTCGGCTGGTTGAAGGTGCCCCAGCCGCCCGGTATGTTGCCGGCGGCGCGGTCGCCGAAGCCGCGGACGCCCTTCAGCCTGCCGAAGTAGTGGTCGAAGCTGCGGTTCTCCTGCATCAGGACCACCACGTGCTTCACGTCGGTGATCGTGCCCGTCGTGGCGGCGGCCGCAGCCGTCGCGGGCAGCGCGGCGGGCAGGGCCGCCCCCGCCGCGAGCCCGGCGCCGATTCCCACGAAACCCCTGCGGCTGATGGGTGTCACTGGCTGCTCGCCTCCAACTCGAGTGCCCCGCTGGCACATTGACGGCAAGCGTGGCGGCAGCCGCCGCAAAGGTCTACAGGCGTGCGGTAAGAACTCGGTGAACATCCGGATGGCCGGAATCAGCTGCCGGTCCGTACGAGCATCTTGCCCAGGTTGTCCCCGCGGAGCATGCCCAGGAAGGCCTCCACGGTGCGGTCGAAGCCCTGGACAACGGTGGTGTCGGTGCCGATGAGCCCGCTGCGCAGATGGGGGACCAGGAAGTCCTCCAGCTCGTCCTGGAGATTGGTGTGGTTGCGGACCAATACCCCTTCCAGGCGCAGCGACTTGTGCACCACCTCGAACAGGTTGCGGGGCGCGGCGGGGGAGCGGTCCCCGTTGTACGTCGAGATCGCCCCGACCCAGGCGATCCGGCCGTACTCGCGCAGGGACCCGATCGCCCCCTCCAGGTGCTCCCCGCCCACGTTGTCCACGTACACGTCGATGCCGTCGGGCGCGGCCCGCTCCAGCTGCTCGGCGACCGGCCCGTCGTGGTAGTCGAAGGCGGCGTCGAAGCCGAGGGTCCCGGTGAGGTGGGCCACCTTCGCCGCCGAGCCGGCGCTGCCGATGATCCGGCGGGCGCCGAGCAGCCGGGCGATGCGCCCGGTGGCCGTGCCCACCCCGCCGGCGGCGGCCGAGACGAAGAGGTCCTCGCCCTCGCGCAGGGCCGCGGTCCGGGTGAGGGCGGCGTAGGCGGTGAGGCCGGTACCGCCCAGGACGGAGAGGTACGCATCCAGGGGGACGCCCTCGTGGCCGCGCAGCGTGCGGGTGCCGTCCACGCCCAGGGTGACCAGCGCGTGGGTGCGCCAGCCGGCGCGGTGGAAGACGAGGTCCCCCTCCGCCAGGCCGGGGTCGCGGGAGGCGGTCACCCGGCCCACCGCCCGGCCCTCCAGCGGGGCGTGCAGGTCGAAGCCGTCCGCGCCGCCGTCCATGAGCCCGCGGTGGTACGGGTCCACCGACAGCAGGAGGTTCTCCACCAGGGCGGTGCCGGGGGCGGGTTCGGGGACGGGCGAGGAGACGTACGCGAAGTCGGAGGCGGCGGGGAAGCCGGCGGGGCGGGCGATCTGGTGGACGGCACGAGCGGTGTTCACGGTCATGGCCACGACCGTAGGAAGGAATCCCGCAGGCGGGCAGGGGGTTGCCCTCATGGAAGCCGCGCATCCATGAGCGCGGCTCATACACCGAGGTGGGAACCCCGTGGCCGAACTCGCCCCGCAGGAACTCCGGGTCCTGGTCGCCGTCGCCGAGACGGGCGGCTTCTCCGCCGCGGCCGCCGTGCTCGGGATCAGCCAGTCGGCCGTGTCGCACTCGGTGCGCGGCAGCGAGGGCAAGGTCGGCGCGGTGCTCTTCGAGCGCGGACGCGGCGGAGCCGCGCCCACCCCGGCCGGGGAGCGGGCCGTCGCACTGGGCCGGCGCATCCTGCGGCTGTACGAGGTGCTGGGCGCGGAGGCGCGCGGCGCCGGCCGGGCCCCCGCCGGCGGGGACGCGGTGGAGGGGGTGCTGCGCGTCGCGGCGTTCCGCAGCGCGGCCCTGCACCTGCTGCCGCCCGCGCTGGAGCGGCTCGCCGCGCTGCACCCCGGGATCCGTCCCGAGGTCCGGGTGGTGCGCGAACTGGGGGCCGGCACGGCGGGGGAGGTGGCCGCCGGCCGGGCCGACCTGGGCATCGCGACGCTGGGCGCGCGGGAGGACGTACCGCCGGGGCTGCTGACCGGGGTGCTCACCGAGGAGGCCTACGCGCTGGTGCACCCCGCCGGACACCCGGACCCGAAGGCGCTGCCGCTGCTGGACTGGGACGAGAACTGCGGCTCCTACACCCGGCAGTGGTGGCGGGACCAGGACTGGATCCCCCGGGCCACGGTGAAGGCGGAGGACGACGCGATGGTGCTGACCATGGTCGGCCGGGGGCTGGGCATGGCGATCATGCCGGAGCTGTCGCTGCGCGAGGCACCGGACACCGTCGACATCACCCCTCTGGGGCCGCGGAGGCCGGTGAGACGGGTGGGATACGTCACCACACCGGAGTCGGCGGCAACCCTCGCCGTCAGGGCTCTGATCAGGGAACTCAGGGCCGAGAAGGGCTGAATCCGGAAGGGGCGGAAGGGTCCCTCCGGGCGGTTTCCCATCTCAGATACTAGGAAGTCCGAGTAATTGCGGAGACATACAGCCGGACCTGCCCTAGCTTTGTAGGAGCCGAACGTCTCGCTGATCCTGCGAATGGCGGTCGAGGGCGCGCGCCCACTGGCAGGCAACCCCTGCGGCGCACAGCTCCCCGCCCCTTCCGGCGCCTTGAAGGAACACCCCTCATCCGTGGCCCCGCCACGCCGTGATCCCAAGGAGTCGATCACCATGACCCCCACCACCGCCGCAACCCGCCGCGTCCGCCACACCTCCCCGGCCGACGCCGACCGCAAGAACGCCGCCGCGGCCCTCCAGCGCGCCCTGGACCGCCGTGACAACGGCGGCTCGACCGGCCACTGACTGGTCCGAATGCTGGACGCGATATGTCTGAGGGCTGGGACACGGAGTACGGTTCCGACATGGCGACCAGCATCAATCTCGCAGTGATCCCCGGTGATGGCATCGGCCAGGAAGTCGTGGCTCAGGGCCTCAAGGTCCTTACCGCGGTCCTGCCCCAGGATGTGAAGCTGGAGACCAAGGAGTACGACCTCGGCGCGCAGCGCTGGCACCGCACCGGTGAGACCCTCCCGGACGCGGAGCTCGAGTCCCTCAAGCACCACGACGCGATCCTGCTGGGCGCCATCGGCGACCCGTCGGTCCCGTCGGGCGTACTGGAGCGCGGTCTGCTGCTGAAGCTCCGCTTCGCGTTCGACCACTTCATCAACCTGCGCCCCTCGAAGCTGTTCCCCAACACGGCCACCCCGCTCGCCGGCCGTCCGGAGATCGACTTCGTGGTGGTCCGGGAGGGCACCGAGGGCCCGTACACCGGCAACGGCGGCAGCCTGCGCACCGGCACCCCGGCCGAGGTGGCCACCGAGGTCAGCGTGAACACGGCCTACGGTGTGGAGCGCGTCGTGCGCGACGCGTACGAGCGGGCCAACGCCCGCCCCCGCAAGAAGCTGACGCTGGTCCACAAGAACAACGTCCTCGTGTACGCCGGCCACCTGTGGAAGAACACCTTCGACAAGGTCGGCCGGGAGTACCCCGAGGTCACCACCGACTACCTGCACGTCGACGCCGCGACGATCTTCTTCGTCACCCAGCCCGAGCGCTTCGACGTCATCGTCACGGACAACCTCTTCGGTGACATCCTCACCGACCTGGCCGCGGCCGTGACCGGCGGAATCGGCCTGGCCGCCTCCGGGAACATCAACCCGACCGGCGCGTTCCCGTCCATGTTCGAGCCCGTCCACGGCTCGGCGCCCGACATCGCGGGCACCGGCAAGGCCGACCCGACCGCGACGATCCTCTCGGTCGCCCTCCTGCTGCGCCACCTCGGCTACGAGGACCAGGCGGTCCGCATCGAGGACGCGGTCTCCGCCGACCTCGCGGAGCGGGACGGCACCTTCCGCTCCACCGACGCGATCGGCGACGCCCTCGCCGCGCGAGTAGCCGGCTGACCCGGCCGTTCCACCCAGGAAGCCGCCAGGTCACAAAGGGACCTGGCGGCTTCACCTGTGCGGCCCCCGGGTGTCACCATCTCCCCTGGGCCGCTCAACCCCCGTTTCTCCGATGCCTGCCCCCGCGCGATAATCGAACGCGAGGCCGCGGAATACGGGGAAGCTCGGACGTCCTGGTACGCATGAGCGCGGTCCGCCAAACCCAACCGGTGAAGGACAAGCACTCATGACGACGCCCACGATCGAGCTCAAGCCCTCCTCGAACCCGCTGTCCGACGCGGAGCGCGAAGCGATCCTGGCCAGCCCCGGCTTCGGCCGCCACTTCACCGATCACATGGTGACGATCAAGTGGACCGAGGGCCGCGGCTGGCACGACGCCGAGCTGGTCCCGTACGCACCGCTGGCGATCGACCCGGCGAACATGACCCTGCACTACGCGCAGACGATCTTCGAGGGCCTCAAGGCCTACCGCCAGCCCGACGGCACCGTCGCCACCTTCCGCCCCCGCGCCAACGCCGAGCGCTTCCAGGCCTCCGCCCGCCGCATGGCGATGCCCGAGCTGCCGGCCGACCTCTTCATCGAGGCCTGCGACGCCCTGATCAAGCAGGACCGCGCCTGGGTGCCGGACTCGGGCGAGGCCTCGCTGTACCTGCGCCCGTTCATGTTCGCGTCCGAGGTCGGCCTGGGCGTCCGCCCGGCCAACGAGTTCCTCTTCATGGTCATCGCCTCGCCGGCCGGCGCCTACTTCCCCGGTGGCGTCAAGCCCGTCTCCGTCTGGCTCTCCGAGGAGTACGTGCGCGCCGTCAAGGGCGGCACCGGCGCCGCCAAGACCGGCGGCAACTACGCGGCCTCCCTCGTCGCCCAGGCCCAGGCCGCCTCGCACGGCTGCGACCAGGTCGTCTGGCTCGACGCGGTCGAGCACCGCTGGATCGAGGAGATGGGCGGCATGAACCTGTACTTCGTGTACGGGGACCGCATCGTCACCCCCGAGCTGACCGGCTCGCTCCTGCCGGGCATCACCCGCGACTCCCTCCTCACCATCGCCCGCGACCTCGGCTACACCGCCGAGGAGGGCCGGATCACCACCGAGGACTGGAAGCGCGACAACGAGAACGGCACCCTCACCGAGGTGTTCGCCTGCGGCACCGCCGCCGTCATCACCCCGGTCGGCTCGGTCAAGTCCGAGCGCGCGAACTGGACCCAGGGCGACGGGCAGCCCGGCGAGGTCACCATGAAGCTCCGCAAGGCGCTGCTGGACCTCCAGACGGGCCACACCGCCGACACCCATGGCTGGATGCACCCGCTCGGCTAGGCGTTCCCCGACGCCGAAGGCCCCCCGCGCACCGCGCGGGGGGCCTTGTGGCGTCCGGGGGAGGAGGCGGGGTCAGCGCTCCTCGTCCGCCGCGCCCCCGTCCTTCTTCTCCTCGCGCTCCTTGCCCGTCCCCTGCGAGCCGCCGAGCGCCGTGACGATGTCTCCGAACGCGTAGGCCAGGCCGGCGATGCCCTTGACGACCTTGCCGGCCACCTCTGCGAGTTCCTCCACGACGTCTCCCCGTGTCGTCGGCGGCCGCGCGGTCTAGTCGGCGGCCACCAGTGCCTGCACTGCCGGATCGGCGACGGGTGCCGCCTGCGGCCGTACCGTCAGCGCGGTGTACACCGCGCCGCCGACCAGCCCCGACAGGATGAAACTACAGTCCACCCCGCCGGTGAGGGCCAGCAGAGGGCCCTCGTACACCGGGGTCGACACGGCGGCCAGTCCCACGGCCGCGCCGGCCGCCCAGGAGGCGGTGGCGCGGATGTTCCAGCCTCCGCTGAACCAGTAGACGCCGCCGCGGGCCCGACGGTTGAACACCTGGAGGGCGTCGGGGTCGTAGATCCCGCGGCAGCGCACGAAGCCGATCAGGGTGACCACGGCCCAGGGGGTGCCGATGGCGGTGAGCAGCAGGACGAAGGAGGTCATCGCGGACTGCACGTCCCACTCGAAGGAGCCGAAGAAGACGAACGCGGTCGCGACGGCGGCGGCGATCACGGTGGCCTTCGTACGGGTGGCCCTGGGCACGATGGCGTCCAGGTCCAGGCCCATGGAGTAGAGCATCAGCCCGGCGTTGCCCACCGAGCCGGCCGCCGCGGCGGCGAGCAGCGGGACGAGGTACCAGAAGGGCGCGGCCTCGACGAGCGGTCCGGCGTAGTCGGCGCCGGCCCGGGCGGCGAGGGCGGTGTAGGTGCCGAAGAGCTGCGGGACCAGCAGGCCGACCAGCAGGCCCAGGCAGGTCGCCCAGAACACCTTGCGGGAGCCGTGGCGGCGCGGGGAGACGTAGCGGGTGTAGTCGCCGAGCAGGGTGATGAAGGCGACGGGACCGCTCAGCCCGGCGGCGACGGCGGCCAGCAGCCAGGTCGGCCAGAACGAGCCGAGCAGGTACCCGGTGTCCGGCGGGGCGGCGGCGGTGAAGTCGGGGGCGTAGGCGACGACGCCGAGGGCCAGCAGGGCCACCATGGCGACGGACAGCACCTTGCTCATGCGCAGCAGCAGCCGGTAGCCGAAGACGGCTCCGACGACGGTGCCCGCGGCGAGCCCGCCGTACATCACGGCCCGTGTCAGGCCCGTGTCCGGCAGCCCGGTGAGCCGGGACAGGGTGCCGGCCATCACGTCGCCGCCGATCCACAGGGTCAGCGCGGTGTAGCCGAGGGCGAGCAGCAGGCCGACCACCGAGCCGACCAGCCGCCCCCGTACGCCGAACTGCGCGCCGCTGGAGGTGGACAGGTTGGTCGCGGTGCGCAGGGACACCAGGGCGAGCGGCGCGGTGAAGGCGATGCCGGCCAGGGTGCCGGTCACGATGGCGGTGACGGAGGGCACCAGCCCGAGTCCGAAGGACGGGGGCAGCCAGCCGAAGACGATCACGCCGAGGCAGAGGTTGGAGCCGAGGAGGATCGAGATCAGGTCACGGGGGCCGCTGGTCCGCTCCTCCTCCGGAATGGTGTCGACTCCGCGCTGTTCGATGGGCATGGGGGACTCCCTTGGCAGGGCGGGGATAGTTGCGCGTTCTTTAGAGCGGCATTCAATGTGACCCACGCCTTGGGGTGCGGTCAATGCTTCACGACGCGGAAATCAAGAGTTAGAGTGATGCTCTAACCCATCGACTCAAAAGGTGGTGGATCGGCGTGCGGCTGACCCCTACGGAGCGCGACCGGCTGCTGCTGCGCAGCGCCGCGGAACTGGCCAGGGCCCGGCGGGCCCGCGGCCTGAGGCTCAATGTCCCCGAGGCCACCGCGCTGATCGCGGACACGGTCTGCGAGGCCGCTCGTGACGGCAAGCGCCTGGCGGAGGCCATCGAGGAGGCCCGCGGCGTACTGGGCCCCGACGACGTGCTGCCCGGCGTGGCCGACGTGGTCACCGAGGTGCACGTCGAGGCCGTCTTCGACGACGGATCCCGGCTCGCGGTGGTCTCCGCGCCCATCCGGGGCGCCGCTTCCCTCGGCGACGACGCCCCGGGCGCGGTCGTACCCGGCCCCGGCGCGCCGCAGCCCGAACCGCTGCTCCACCTGCGGGTGCGCAACACCGCCCCCGTGCCGGTCAGCGTCACCTCCCACTTCCACTTCTTCGAGGCCAACCCGCGGCTCGACTTCGACCGCGCCGCCGCCTACGGCATGCGGCTGTGCGTGCCCGCGGGCTCCTCGGTGCGGTTCGACCCGCACGGCGAGGGCGAGGTGGGCCTGGTCCCGATCGGCGGCGACCGGATCGCGATCGGCTTCGCCGGCCTGGTCGACGGCCCGCTGGACGCCCCCGGCGCCAAGGAGCAGGCCCTGGCCCGCGCCGCGGCCTGCGGCTACCTGGGCGCGGCCGCCACCGACGACGACTCGGAAGGGAACCCGGCATGAGCCGTCAGACCCCCCACAGCGACCACAGCGCGCACTGCGCCCCCGGCAGCCGGCACATCGACCCGCACGAGTACGCCTCCGTCTTCGGCCCCCGCGCCGGGGACCGGGTCCGGCTCGGCGACTCGGGGCTGACCGTCCGGGTGGAGCACGACGCCCAGAAGCCCGGCGACGAGTTCCTGGCCGGCTTCGGCAAGACCGCCCGCGACGGCCTGCACCTCAAGGGCGCCGCGGTCCGCGACACCTGCGACGTCGTGATCAGCAACGTGCTGGTGATCGACGCCGTCCTCGGCATCCGCAAGGTCTCCATCGGCATCCGCGAGGGCCGCATCCACGCGATCGGCCGCGCCGGCAACCCGGACACCCTCGACGGGGTGGACGTCGTCGTCGGCACCGGCACGAGCATCGTCTCCGGCGAGGGCCTGATCGCCACCGCCGGAGCCGTGGACACCCACGTCCACCTGCTCTCCCCGCGCATCATGGAGGCCTCCCTCGCCGCCGGTGTCACCACGGTCATCGGCCAGGAGTTCGGCCCCGTCTGGGGCGTCGGCGTCAACTCCCCCTGGGCGCTGAAGCACGCCTTCAACGCCTTCGACGCCTGGCCCGTCAACATCGGCTTCCTCGCCCGCGGCTCCTCCTCGGACCCCGCGCCCCTGGTGGAGGCCCTCGCCGAGGGCGGCGCCTCCGGCTTCAAGGTCCACGAGGACATGGGCGCCCACACCCGCGCCCTGGACACCGCGCTGCGGGTGGCCGAGGAGCACGACGTCCAGGTCGCCCTGCACTCGGACGGCCTCAACGAGTGCCTCTCAGTCGAGGACACCCTGCGCGTCCTGGAGGGCCGGACCATCCACGCCTTCCACATCGAGGGCTGCGGCGGCGGACACGTGCCCAACGTGCTCAAGATGGCGGGCGTGCCGAACGTCATCGGCTCCTCCACCAACCCGACCCTGCCCTTCGGCCGGGACGCGGTCGCCGAGCACTACGGCATGATCGTCTCCGTCCACGACCTCAAGCCCGACCTGCCCGGCGACGCCGCCATGGCCCGCGACCGGATCCGCGCCGGCACCATGGGCGCCGAGGACGTCCTGCACGACCTGGGCGCCATCGGCATCACCTCCTCCGACGCCCAGGGCATGGGCCGGGCCGGCGAGACCATCCGCCGCACCTTCGCCATGGCCGCCAAGATGAAGGGCGAGCTCGGCCCGCTCGAAGGCGACGGCGAGGGCGACGACAACGCCCGCGTCCTGCGCTACATGGCCAAGCTGACCATCAACCCGGCCATCGCCCACGGCCTGGCCCACGAGATCGGCTCCATCGAGATCGGCAAGCTCGCCGACATCGTCCTGTGGCGCCCGCAGTTCTTCGGCGCCAAGCCGCAGCTGGTCCTCAAGTCCGGCTTCCCCGCCTACGGAGTCACCGGCGACCCCAACGCCGCCACCGACACCTGCGAACCGCTCGTCCTCGGACCGCAGTTCGGCGCGTACGGGGCCACCGCCGCCGACATCTCCGTCGCGTTCGTCTCCGCCGCCGCGGCGGCGCTGGGCAGCGACGCGATGCCGACCCGGCGCCGCCGGGTGGCCGTCCGGGGCACCCGCGGGATCGGCCCCAGGGACATGCTCCTCAACTCCCGGGTGGGCGCGGTCGACGTCGACGCGCGCAGCGGACTGGTCTCCCTCGACGGGGAACCGCTGCGCTCCGAAGCGGCCGACTCGGTCTCCCTCAACCGCCTGTACTTCCTGTAGCCCGCACGCCATAAGGACACCCCACCATGACTGCCCAGCCCGCCCAGCCCGTGAACGACGGCTTCCGGATGCCCGCCGAGTGGACCCCCCACGAGCGCACCTGGATGGCCTGGCCCAGCCCCAACCCCACCTTCACCGACGACCAGGAGCTCGCCGAGGCCCGCGAGGCCTGGGGCGCGGTGGCCCGCGCGGTGCGCGCGTACGAGCCGGTGACCCTCGTCGTCTCCCCGGGTGACGCCGAGAGCGCCCGGGCGATCGTCGGGGACGACGTCGAGCTCGTCGAGCAGGAGCTCGACGACGCCTGGATGCGCGACATCGGCCCGACCTTCGTCACCAACGACGCCGGCGAGCTGGCCGCCGTCGACTGGACCTTCAACGGCTGGGGCGCCCAGGAGTGGGCCCGCTGGGACCACGACTCGAAGATCGCCCGGCACATCTCCGACCTGGTCGGCACCCGCACCTACAGCACCCGCCTGGTGAACGAGGGCGGCGCCATCCACGTCGACGGCGAGGGCACCGTGCTCCTCACCGACACCGTGCAGCTCGGCGAGGGCCGCAACCCCGGCTGGAGCCGCCGGGAGGTGGAGGAGGAGATCCACGCCCACCTCGGCACCACCAAGGCGATCTGGCTGCCGTACGGCCTGGCCGGCGACTACGGCACCTACGGCACCCAGGGCCACGTCGACATCGTCGCCGCCTTCGCCCGCCCCGGCGTGGTCATGGTCCACACCCAGCCCGACCCGGCCCACCCGGACCACGAGCGCTGCAAGACCATCGCCGCCATCCTGCGCGCCTCCACCGACGCGCAGGGCCGGCTGCTGGAGGTCGTGGAGGTCCCCGCGCCGACCGTCCTCGAGGAGGACGGCGAGTGGGTGGACTACTCGTACATCAACCACTACCTCTGCAACGGAGGCGTGGTGCTGTGCGCCTTCGACGACCCGCGCGACGAGGAGGCCGCCGAGATCTTCCGCGGACTGTTCCCCGAGCGCACCGTGACGCTCGTTGACGCACGTACGATTTTCGCCGGGGGTGGCGGTATCCACTGCATCACCCAGCAGCAGCCGAAGGTCTGACCCGAGGCGGACCTCGCGAAGGAGTGGGCCATGGCGGCGGGTGGAGTACCGGTACGGGCGGCGCGCAAGAACGCGCCCCCGCGCGAGGACGTGCTCGCCGCCGCCATGGCCACGATCGCCGAGCGCGGGCTGGAGGGCCTCACCATGGCCGGCCTGGGCCGCCAGGTCGGCATGAGCAGCGGCCACCTCCTCTACTACTTCGGCAGCAAGGACGAGCTCCTGCTGCAGACCCTGGAGTGGAGCGAGGCGGCCCTCGGCACCGAGCGGCGGGCGCTGCTCGCCCGCCGCGGCCCGGCCCGCGAGCGGGTACGGGCGTACGTGGACCTGTACGTCCCCGACGGCCCCCGGGACCCGCACTGGACCCTGTGGCTGGAGGTCTGGAACCGGTCCCAGAACGCGGGCCCGGAGGAGCGCGAACGGCAGGCCGCCATCGAGGGCGCCTGGCACCGCGACCTGGTCGCCCTGCTCGCCGAGGGCATCTCGCGCGGCGAGTTCCGCGCCGTGGACGCCGACCGGTTCGCGGCCCGGCTGCGGGCCCTGCTCGACGGATTCAGCATCCAGGTCGCCGTGGGCCTGCCCGGCATAGGGCGCGAGGACATCCTGGAGCACGTCGGCGAGTACCTCGCCGAGACCCTCGCCGTGTAGCACGAGGGGGCGTGCGCCGCCCGGCGGACGGCGGTGCCCGCATGCTGAGACCGGCGTCCACCGTCGACGGACCGTGTGGCACACTGCGGGCGTGTCTGCTCGGCTCATGATTATGGACAGCAGCGCGCCGGTCCTCTGTGACCGCTGAAACCGTGGAAGACCTCCGCGGCAGCGGCCACCGTGCCTCAGACCCGCGCGCAGACCTCTCGCACCCGCGAGGGGTCTTTTCGTTTCCAGGGCGAGAACCACGCCGGAAGCGGGCGGCGCGCGATGATGGGGGCAGTGGATCCCCGGTCTCCGGAACCACTCATCCGACAGGAGTCAGATCAGCATGACGACGACAGAGGCGACCCATCCGACAGGGGCACTCGACGACGCCTTCCACGTCTTCGACACCACGCTGCGCGACGGCGCCCAGCGCGAGGGCATCAACCTCACGGTCGCGGACAAGCTGACCATCGCACGGCACCTGGACGACTTCGGAGTCGGCTTCATCGAAGGCGGCTGGCCCGGCGCCAACCCCCGCGACACCGAGTTCTTCGCCCGCGCCCGGGCCGAGATCGACTTCCGGCACGCCCAGCTGGTCGCCTTCGGGGCCACCCGCCGGGCCGGCGGCTCCGCCGCCCAGGACCCGCAGGTCCGCGCCCTCCTGGAGTCCGGCGCGCCGGTCATCACCCTCGTCGCCAAGTCCCACGACCGCCACGTCGAGCTCGCGCTGCGCACCACCCTCGAAGAGAACCTGGAGATGGTCCGGGACACCGTCTCCCACCTCGTCGCGCAGGGCCGGCGGGTCTTCGTCGACTGCGAGCACTTCTTCGACGGCTACCGCGCCAACGCCGAGTACGCCAAGGCCGTCGTCCGCACCGCCCACGAGGCGGGCGCCGACGTCGTCATCCTCTGCGACACCAACGGCGGCATGCTCCCCGCGCAGGTCACCGCGGTCGTCTCGACCGTGCTGGCCGACACCGGCGCGCGCCTCGGCATCCACGCCCAGGACGACACCGGCTGCGCCGTCGCCAACACCCTGGCCGCCGTCGACGCGGGCGCCACACACGTCCAGTGCACCGCGAACGGCTACGGCGAGCGGGTCGGCAATGCCAACCTCTTCCCCGTCGTCGCCGCGCTGGAGATCAAGTACGGACGCACGGTCCTGCCCGAGGGCGCGCTCGCCGAGATGACCCGCATCTCCCACGCCATCGCCGAGGTCGTCAACCTCACCCCCTCCACGCACCAGCCGTACGTCGGCGTCTCCGCCTTCGCGCACAAGGCGGGCCTGCACGCCTCGGCGATCAAGGTCGACCCCGACCTGTACCAGCACATCGACCCCGAGCGCGTCGGCAACACCATGCGCATGCTGGTCTCCGACATGGCCGGCCGCGCCTCCATCGAGCTCAAGGGCAAGGAGCTCGGCGTCGACCTTGGCGGGGACCGCGCGCTGATCGCCCGCGTCGTCGAGCGGGTCAAGGAGCGGGAGCTGGCGGGCTACACCTACGAGGCCGCCGACGCCTCCTTCGAGCTGCTGCTGCGCGCCGAGGCCGAGGGCCGGGCGCGCCGGTACTTCCGCACGGAGTCCTGGCGGGCCATCGTCGAGGACCGCCCCGACGGCACCCACGCCAACGAGGCCACGGTCAAGCTGTGGGCCAAGGGCGAGCGGATCGTCGCGACGGCGGAGGGCAACGGCCCGGTCAACGCCCTCGACCGCGCCCTGCGGGTGGCCCTGGAGCGGTTCTACCCGCAGCTGGCCAAGTTCGAGCTGGTGGACTACAAGGTCCGCATCCTCGAGGGCAAGCACGGTACGGAGTCCACGACCCGCGTGCTGATCGCCACGACGGACGGCGTCCGCGAGTGGAACACCGTGGGCGTCGCCCCCAACGTCATCGCGGCCTCCTGGCAGGCCCTGGAGGACGCCTACACCTTCGGCCTCCTGCACGCGGGCGTTGAACCGGCCGAGTAGGGCCCGCGCGGCCCGGCGGCCGGAAAGACCGTATGTCCGTCTCGCCCGGGAAAGCGTCCGTTCGGGTAGCGTCGGGAGTATGAGGACCAGGCTGATGTCCATACGCTGTGGATCGATCCTGTCCGGCCTGCTGCTGGCGCTGTCCGCCGGCGCGGCCGGCCTCGCCCCCCAGGCGGCCGCGGCCGAGAGCGGACCCGCCGCCGTGGCGGAGGCGCTCAAGAAGGGCCCCGTCTACGTCGATCCCGGGGCCGCGGCCCAGCTGTCGCAGGCGCAGGCGGACGCGCTGGCCGCGAAGATCGAGGCGGCGGACAAGCCGCTGTTCGTCGCGGTGCTGCCCGCCACCGACGCCTTCCCCGCCGCCGGCGTGCTGCGAACGGTGCGCACCGAGACCGGGATCACGGGCCTCTACGCGATCCGGCTCGGCGACGGGTTCAACGCCGGGGCCGACCCGGTCGTCATGCCGTCCAACGCCGTCCGCAACCTCAGCGCGGCGGTGAAGGCGGGCGGACCGGTGGACGCCGCCACCGAGCTGAACGACTTCGTCGACCAGGCCCTCCCGCAGATGAGGGGCCGCGCCCCGGCCTCCTGGGACGGCGCCGCCGCGGACGGCGGGTCCTCCGCCGGCGCCCTGATCGGCCTCGGCGCCGTGGCGCTGGCCGGCGGGGGCGGCGCGTACCTCGTGGTCAAGCGGAACCGGAAGAAGAAGAAGGAGGCCCGGCGGGAGGCGATCGCCCGGCTCGGGGTGGTCGTGGACGAGGACATCACCGCGTTCGGCGAGGAGCTCGACCGGCTCGACTTCCACCCCGGGGAGCCCGGCGCCGACGACGCCATGCGCAAGGACTACGAGCAGGGCCTGGACTCCTACGAGCGGGCCAAGCGGATCATGGCCTCGGTGCGGGAGCCGCACGAGGTCCAGGGCGTCACCCAGGCCCTGGAGGACGGCCGGTACGCACTGGCCCGCCTCGACGCCCGCCGCCGGGGACGGCCGCTGCCCGAGCGCCGCCTGCCCTGCTTCTTCGACCCGCGCCACGGGCCGAGCACCGAGGACGCCGCCTGGGCCCCGGCGGGCGGGGCGGCCCGCACCGTACCGGTCTGCACGGCCGACGCGGTCCGGCTGCGCGACGGCCTGGACCCGGCGGTCCGCACGGTCGACACGGACTTCGGCCGGCGCCCGTACTACGACGCCGGTCCGGCGTACGGCCCCTGGGCGGGCGGCTACTTCGGCGGTGGGATCCTGCCGGGCCTGCTGATGGGCACGATGCTCGGTTCGATGATGGCCGGGCCTGCCTACGCCTCGGACTTCGGCGGCGGATACGGGTACGACGGCGGATACGAGGGCGGGGACGTCTCGGGGGCCGACTTCAACCCGTCCGACTTCGGCGGCGGGGACTTCGGCGGCGGGGGCGGCTTCGACGGGGGCGGCGGCGGGTTCGACGGCGGGGGCGGCTGGTAGCCGCCCCCGGGGTCCCGTGCCGGAGGGGATCAGGCCTGCTTGACGGCCGAGATGTCGAAGGTCAGCTTCACCTTGTCGCTGACCATCACGCCGCCGGCCTCCAGGGCCGCGTTCCACGTCAGACCCCAGTCGGAGCGCAGGATCTCGGCGGAGCCCTCGAACCCGACGCGCTCGCTGCCGTAGACGTCCGTGGCGGAACCGGCGAACTCCAGGTCGATGGAGAGCGGACGCGTCACGTCCTTGATCGTCAGCTCGCCGGTGATGCGGTACGCGTCCGCCCCGAGGTGCGCCGCCGAGGTGGAGCGGAAGGTCATCAGGGGGAAGAGCTCGGCGTCGAAGAAGTCGCTGCCCAGCAGGTGGGCGTCACGGTCGGCGATGCCGGTGGTGACCGAGGCGATCTTGACGTCGATGGCGGCCGTCGAACGGGACGGGTCGGAGCCGTCGAGGCGGAGGGTGCCCTCGTGGTCGGCGAAGCTGCCGCGGACGTTGGTCACCATGGCGTGGCGCACCGTGAAGCCGATGCTGCTGTGGGCGGGGTCGATGACGTAGTCACCGGTGAGCGCAGCGAGCGCCGGGTCGACCTCGAGCGTGGCGACGGCCGAGCCCTGCTCCTGGACGGGGGCGGGGGCGGACGGGGTGCGGCGGGTGAAGAGACCCATGACTTCCTCCTCGGGAGTCCTGCAATTGGTTGAACTTTCAACAAGGGAGACGCTAGACCCATTCCATTCAAATTTCAACTTCCTTGCGGTGTGTGGCGCTCGGATCCCCGTTTTTGTCGGACCCCTACAAAGGCCGCCGGTTTGGACTGGGGGAGTCCATGCATGCTCCGCCGGTTCTGTCCGGGACGGACAGCGGACGGGGCCGGAGACTGTGTAGAACCGACGGAGGGTTTTGATGGCCACGCTTCGTAAGGTCGGTACATGACCGTTGTGGACCAGACTCCGAGCGAGCCGACGGACGCCCGCGGGCGCGTGGCCGAGCTTCACTCCCTCCGCGAGGAGGCCCGGCGCGGCCCCAGTGACCGGGCGACCGAAGCGCAGCACGCCAAGGGCAAGCTGACCGCGCGCGAGCGCATCGCGCTCCTGCTCGACGAAGGTTCCTTCCGGGAGGTCGAGCAGCTGCGCCGGCACCGGGCGGCCGGTTTCGGGCTGGAGGCGAAGAAGCCCTACACGGACGGTGTGATCACCGGGTGGGGAACGGTCGAGGGCCGGACGGTCTTCGTCTACGCGCAC
>NZ_JBVISL010000003.1:0-574293 GCF_055575555.1 Streptomyces sp. NPDC034085
CCCGCGGAGCGGGTCCCTGCGCGCTGCGCGCGCAGGAGCGAACCGCCTCGCTGCGCTCGGCGGGGCTTGGCTTCGCCAAGCCAGGGCCGGCCCTTCGGGCCGGAGTCCTCCGCTTCGCTTCGGACTGCTCGGGCTCCGCTGCGCTCCACCCGAGCGGGCCTGCTGCGCAGCGCCCAGGACTCCGGTGCTCCGCACCGGAGGTGACCCCGTTTCACGGGGTCCAAGCCTTCGGCCTGTTAGGGGTGTCCGCTGCGCTCCCACCCCCGAACTTCCGGCTGCGCCTCCAGTCCGAAGGGCCCGCACACGGGCCCTGGCTGGCGGAAGCGGGATCGTGGAGGTTAACGGCTGCTGTCTAGGAGTGCCATGGCCGTTTCGAGGTCGACTGCTGGGTCCCCTGTCGCCTCGACGGCAGCGATGAGCTTGTCGAGCTGGGCCGGGGACATCTGATGAGCCAGGCCCTCTCGGAGTTGGATGGTGTCGAAGTGGGCGTCCTGGTCGTATCCGTAGAGGTCGGCCAGGAGTTCTTGGGGGGTGGGTTCCACGGGCAGTCCCTTTTGGGCGGAGGAGGGCAGGAGCCGGGGGCGCTCGTTCGTGTCGCGCCCGCCAATGGTACATGCCGCATCGGTCTGATGCAGCATGTACCATTGGCAGAAATAGGGGGCTCCCTGGTGTTATCTGTGGATCAGGTCTGGACGGCAGATTTCACAGGCGCCCCGCTGGGCCTGCACTTCACTGCGTGGGACGGACTGAACATCATGGATCTCATCCCCTCTCCAACGAGCGTACCGCTGGCCGTCTTTGATTCCTTCGCAGCTAGGCGTCCTGTGGTAGACGCTCCCGCCCTTGGTGACGTACACCCTTCGGGGAAGCTCGGATCGTGCTGTTCGGCAGTGGTCACACTGGGAGCTGGGGAGGAACATCACTTCACAGAAGTCTTCGTCCATGCCTCCCATTTTCTCGCCCCGATGCCTCCGTGACCACCTCATATAGGTCAACTATCCTTACAACACGGACCTTTGAGGTCGCTCACCGGCTGGTGACCTGTGCCCTCGATATTCGAATCTGTCAAAAGATACGTGTGAGGTTGAATCTCGATGCTCCAGCTCCGTGAGCACCAGATTGATCAGAAATCGGCATTCCGCAAATGGGTGGGATTTCCTGCAAGGTCATCGGTGCCCCCGCAGGAGGCCCGGGGGACGATCGTGTCCGCGACCGGCTCGGGCAAGACGATCACCGCCGCCGCGAGCGCGCTGGAGTGCTTCCCGGGCGGCCGGATCCTCGTCACCGTCCCCACGCTGGACCTGCTCGCGCAGACCGCACAGGCGTGGCGACTGGTGGGCCACCGGGCCCCGATGGTCGCCGTCTGCTCGCTGGAGAACGACCCGGTCCTGGGCGAGCTCGGCGTGCGCACCACCACGAACCCGATCCAGCTCGCCCTGTGGGCCGGGCACGGGCCCGTAGTCGTGCTCGCTACATACGCCTCCCTGGTGGACCGCGAAGACATCGACGCACCCGCGGGGCAGCGGAAGGTCCGCGGGCCGCTGGAGGCCGCCCTGGCGGGCGGGGAACGGCTGTACGGGCAGCAGATGGCGGGCTTCGACCTCGCGATCGTCGACGAGGCCCACGGCACTGCCGGTGACCTCGGACGCCCCTGGGCCGCCATCCACGACAACACCCGGATCCCGGCGGACTTCCGGCTGTACCTGACCGCGACACCGCGCATCCTGGCCGCGGCCCGGCCGCAGAAGGCGGGGGGTCCGGAGCCGGAGATCGCGAGCATGGCCGATGACCCGGACGGCACCTACGGGGCGTGGCTGGCCGAGTTGGGGTTGTCGGAGGCGATCGAGCGGGGGATCCTCGCCGGGTTCGAGATCGACGTCCTGGAGATCCGCGACCCCTCCCCCGTCCTCGGCGAGTCCGAGGAAGCGCAGCGGGGACGGCGCCTGGCACTGCTGCAGACCGCGCTCCTGGAGCACGCGGCGGCGTACAACCTGCGTACGGTCATGACCTTCCACCAGAAGGTGGAAGAGGCGGCCGCGTTCGCGGAGAAGCTCCCCGCGACGGCCGCCGAGCTGTACGTCACCGACGCCTCCGACGCCGACCTGGCAGCCGCGGAGCAACTGCCGAAGTCGTCGATCGAGGCGGAGTTCTACGAGCTGGAGGCCGGCCGTCACGTCCCACCGGACCGGGTGTGGTCGGCGTGGTTGTGCGGGGACCACCTCGTCACCGAGCGCCGCGAGGTCCTGCGCCAGTTCGCCAACGGCATCGACGCCGACAACCGGCGCGTGCACCGCGCGTTCCTCGCCTCCGTCCGTGTCCTCGGGGAAGGCGTCGACATCACGGGCGAGCGGGGCGTGGAAGCGATCTGCTTCGCCGACACGCGCGGCTCCCAGGTCGAGATCGTCCAGAACATCGGCCGGGCCCTGCGGCTCAACAAGGACGGCTCCACGAAGATCGCGCGGATCATCGTGCCCGTGTTCCTGGAGCCGGGCGAGGACCCGACCGACATGGTCGCCAGCGCCAGCTTCCACCCTCTTGTAGCCGTCCTCCAGGGCCTGCGCTCCCATGACGACCGCCTCGTCGAGCAGCTCGCCTCCCGCGCGCACACCCACGGCCAGCGCAAGGTCCACCTCCGGCGGGATGAGGACGGGCGGATCGTCGGGGCCGGCGGAGAGGGCGAGGGCCCGGAGGACGACACCGACGCGGCGGCCGAGTCGGCGCTGCTGCACTTCTCCTCACCCCGGGACGCGGCGACCATCGCGGCGTTCCTGCGCACCCGGGTCTACCGGCCCGAGTCGCTGGTGTGGCTGGAGGGTTATCAAGCCCTGCTGCGGTGGCGCAGGGAGAACGAGATCGCCGGTCTCTACGCCGTTCCGTATGACGTCGAGGTCGAGGTCGGCGTCACCAAGGACTTCCCGCTTGGCCGGTGGGTGCATCAGCAGCGGAAGGCGCTGCGGGCCGGTGAGCTGGAGGAGCGGCGTAAGACGCTGCTGGACGCCCCGGAGGCCGGGATGGTCTGGGAACCCGGCGAGGAGGCGTGGGAGAACAAGCTCGCCGCACTCCGGTCCTACCGGAAGGCCACCGGACACCTCGCACCCCGGCAAGACGCCATGTGGGGCGAAGACGACGAGATGGTGCCCATCGGCCAGTACATGGCCAACCTCCGCCGCAAGGGAAGCAAGAACGGACTCGGGAAGGACCCAGACCGCGCCGCGGAACGCGCGGCGCAGCTCACCTCGATCGACAAAGACTGGAACTGCCCCTGGCCACTCGACTGGCAGCGCCACTACCGCGTCCTGGCCGACCTCGTCGACGCCGACGGACAGCTGCCCGACATCGCCCCCGGCGTGCTGTGGGACGGCGACGACATCGGACGCTGGCTCCAGCAGCAGAAACAGCCGGCCACCTGGACGCGGCTGCTGCCCGAACAGCAGAAGCGGCTGACCACACTGGGCGTACAACCCGACCAGGCGCCGCCTCCCGCTCCTGCGGCCAGTCGCGGAGCGAAGGGGCCGAGCAAGACGCAGCAGGCGTTCCAGCGGGGCCTGGCGGCACTCACGCAGTGGGTGGAGCGGGAGGGCGCGGACCGGCCCGTCCCCAGGGCCCACGGCGAGGAGATCACAGTCGAAGGTGAAACGGAGCCGGTGATCGTCAAGCTCGGCGTATGGGTCTCCAACACCAAAACCCGACGCCACAAACTCACCGCCGACCAGCTCGCCGCCCTCACACAGCTGGGCGTCGACTGGGCCTGACACGCCGCCTCGCCCGTCGTTGAGCGGAGAGGTCAGCGAAGTGGAGACCCGGGGCGTCGTGACCCCCAGGGCCTTCGTCTCGCTCCTGGCACCGGGTGGCGGTGCAACACGGAGCTGCAACGCGGGCCCCCAGACCGGCCTTCGGCCGGTGTTCTCGCAGGTCAGAGGTGCAACGTGCTCACGCGTTGCAGAGCCGGTGTTGCAGGCCCGAGCGGGTGCGTTGCAGTCGCCTGTGTCGCGTCACCGCTTCGAGTGGCTTGTTCGTCACCGGCCGCGGGGAGCCTTGCCGGGAAGCACGCACCCCTGTGGTCTCCGTCGGCTATACCGGAGCGGGGCCGACTGCCCTGCCCGTCGTAGGAGAAGGAGTCCACCGCCTCATGACCGACGCCGCGAACACCCCTCCCACCACCCGCGCCGCCCGCGTGCTCACCAGCGTCGCCGTCGCCCTCGGCTTCGCCTACATCGGCTTAATGACCTTCATCTCGGTGCCTCAGCTCACGGACTACATCGGCGGCCGGGACATCGACTTCCCGGTGTTCCTGGCCATCGCGGCTGTGGCCGGCCCCGCCCTGTTCTGGGCCTTCATCGGACTCGGCATCGGGCTGAGCAAGACGGGCTGGGCGGCCGGACTCGCCAGCACCGGCATCCTCGCCACCCTCACCTACGGGTGGCTCCTCGCTTCCTCCAACGGCCACGGCTTCTCCTACTGGCTGTTCCTCACCCTGATCGTCGCCACCAACCTCGGCGCCTTCTGCGTCATGCCCTACGCCCTCGTCCGCGGCACCATCGGACGACGCTGACCTTCCAGGCCGTCCTGCTACGCCTCGCCCCACCCGCGCAAGCCCTAGGACTGCTCTCCGCCCTCCGCGCCCCACCGGCCGACGAAGTCCCCCAGGGCGCGGCGTTGCTGATCCTCGCACGCCTCATGCTCCCCCTCCTTCGCCGGGCTTTCGCTGCCGGAAGGAATGAGTCTGCTGGCAGACGGTCCGGGTGTTGTCTGCCGGTTCCGGGCTTGTTCACTGCAGGTCGTTGACCAGGTAGAGGATGGCTCTCGGGACGCGGTGTACTCGCACCCGAACAGAAGGGCAATGGACCACCCGAACGTGCTTGCCGGGCAGCGTCTTTCGGCTGGTCTGCGGGCCTACATTGCGCTGCATGATCGATGCTTGCGCCGTCAGCCCCTTGCTGCCCTCATTCGTTCAGGAACGGGTGGAGGCTTTCCATGCCAACGGGATTCGGGGCCGGTGGGGAGGCCGACACATCCTGCGCGGCCGACGTCTGCCGGGTCCGCACTCCACCGTCGTCGACAGCAACGACTACCTGCGCCTGGCCGGCGACAAACGCGTGGTGGACGCCGTAGCCGAGTCACTCCATGCCATGCGGGGAGCGCGGCTCGCCTCTGCGGTGCTGCTGTATGAAGAGCACCCGCAAACGGTGCTGGAGCGAGAGCTGGCCCAGTCCCTCGGTTCAGGGGCGGGCGTTTTCTGCCAGTCGGGTTTCGACGCCAACGTCGGTCTGCTGCAAACCCTGGCCGGGCCTGAAGTACCGGTGTACGTGGACATGCTGGCCCACATGTCGCTGTGGGCTGGAGCGAAGGCTGCAGGCGCCCCCGTGCGGCCCTTCCGCCACAACGATGTCCACCACCTGGCGCGCCGTATCGAAGAGCACGGGCCCGGAGTGATCGCGGTCGACTCGATGTACAGCGTGTGCGGCAGCCTTGCGCCGCTGGGCGCGTTGTGCGAGATGGCCGAGCAGACCGGCTGTGTCCTGGTCGTCGACGAGGCACACTCACTAGGCACCCACGGCCCGGACGGTGCGGGCATGGTCGCCGAGGCGGGACTGGCCGGGCGGGTGCATTTCCGCACGATGAGCCTGTCGAAGGCGTTCGCGAAGCGCGCCGGCTACATCACCTGCCCGGACGAGGACTTCGTCGAATACTTCAAGATGACCTCCCTGCCGGCGGTCTTCGCCTCCACCCTGGTGCCGTCCGACCTGGTGCAGATCGCCGCCACCCTGGACGTCGTCCGCGCCGACGAGTGGCGCCGCACCCGCCTGCGGGAAGTCGCCACAACCTTGCGGGAAGGGCTCACCGGCCTCGGGTACGACCTTCGGGGTTCGGGCGCCCACATCATGTCGCTGCCCACCGGCCGGGACGAAACAGTCATCCGGGTACGCGACATCATGGAAGAACACGACGTGTTCGCATCCGTCTTCTGTCCCCCCGCCACCCCCCACAACCGCACCGCACTACGGCTCTCCCTGCACTGCGACCTCACCGACCATGACGTGGACCGCATCCTTCACGCCGCTGAGACCGTCCGCCCCCTATGCACCCCGCCCACCACCTGACCTCGCAACCACCCACCGGCAAGCGCACGACACCAAGCTCCCCCGCCCCAGCAAAGCCGGCGCTTTGCTGGCAAACCCGCCACGCGAGTGGCCCAGGCCCCCGCCTCGGCCTACCCCGCTTGCCGCCCTCCTGGCATCCTGCCGCCTGGGCACTGCCACCGCCGCCCAGTGGGCTCCGCGCAGGTGAATTCCAGCATCCCTGCTCGACGGGCCGGTGCACGATCAGCTGCATTGCGTCACTCCTGGGAGGGACATCGCGGCCCGAACCGGCCCAGCGGGAGGCAGTGAGGTTGATGATCGTCGGCATGACATCCTCCCTCAGTCGCCGTCGTCTGCTCAGCCACGCTGTGGCGGCTGCCGGCATGGGGCTGCTCGCGACGGGCGCAGCAGCCACCCGTGCAGCCGCTGCCGCGAAGCCATCCGGTCAGGCCCCTCCGGTGCTGCCGGCGATCGGCCAGCAGTTCACCCTCAGTTGTATCGGCTTCGGGGCAACACTGGTCGTGGATCTCCCACCGCCGCTGCCGACACTGAACTTCATCGGTTCCCGGGTTGTGAGGGTCGAAGTCGGTGGCGCCGACTTCGTTCGCCTGCGAACCGTCGACTTCGCGATGGAGGCGCTACACCCGTTGTTCGGGAAAGTGACCCTGCGGCTACCGGACATCGCCTCCTCCCCGGACGGCCTCCTCCAACTCACCCCTGACGGTCTCGTCGAGACGTGGACCCAGTCGATGGCCCTCACCTTCGATCGCTCAGGTGACGTCGAGGGCCCGTTCTCCTACGAGACCCTTGAGCCGGGGAAGTGGATCGCCAACCACATCCTGTTCCCGCCACCGCCCCAGGAGATGAACCCGGACGGGTCATCCACCGGGGGCACCAGGTACGTGCTGCAGGCGCCGATCAAATACGGCCACGACTCCACAGAGGCTGCCCAGCTCCGGGGATTCGACGTCAACCAAGGCGTCACCCTGGGCTAATGCCGCTGCCCAAGACCCGCTCCACGGAGTCGGAACCCGACGGGCACACGCGAGGGGAAGCACCGGACTGTACGGTCCGGGGACCTTCGCGCATGCCCGGCGGCGACGTACAAGACGTACCCCGGGCCCTCGGTGCGGTCCAGGCGGAACCAGCCGGGCATCTCCCGCACGAAGGCGTCCGCGCTCGGCCAGGCCGGCGAGACGTGAACTTCGCGGACGCTGTCGATCAAGTCGGGGAAGCGGCCCTCGCGCCGGGCCTGAGCCAGCTGCGCGGACAGCCGGCGATACATCGGCGGCGTGTACGGCAGCACGCCCTCGGCAGCGAGGCGGTACATCACCTGCCGCAGCGTGACCTTCAAGGGCGCCTACCCGTCCACGATCTGCCGCGCCCGTTCCACGACGAGGGGCCACCGGATCCGTTCACGAGCCATACCGGTACATGTACCCCTGCGGCGCCGCCGGCTCCCCGGACACGGGACAGACCTCTTCGTCCGGCTATCGCGGACAAAGAGGTGTCGTTTTCCGAAGGGGGCTTGCCCACGGCATCTGACCTGCACGAATGCAAGATCACCAGATTCGGGGGGTCCCACTCCCGGTCACACCTTCGGTCCCCCGCCTAGTACAACCGTGCAGACAACTCTCCAGCCGCCCTCCGGTGCAACCCCCGCGAAGGATCAGCGGAGAGGCTCCCAGGCTTCCGGGCCGGCGCCTCGCCACTCCACGAAGTCGGGGTCGGTGAGGTCCACGTCGTCAGCGTTCTCGAGCCCGGCGGCCGCGAGGAAGACCCGGATGTCGGCCGGCCGGTGCGCAACCCCGATGGCAACGCCGTCGTAGCGCACCCGGCGCCAGCCCTGCTCGTCGGGCGGGTAGACGATCAGCTTCGCGACCATGCGCCCAGCCTGTCCCCGTCGCACCCCACCGTCACCCGGCCAGGCGCGAACGGGTGAGGCCGCAGAGCGCGGCCGCCAGCGAAAATGCCAGACCGTTGGTCTCGGCGACGGAGTACGTTCGGGCGTACGGGGTGCGGCCCTGGCCACCAGGGCCGCGACGGGGGCCGCACCCCGACAGAACCGACCGTGCGACGCCCGCGGCCTGAGTTGGCTCCTTCGTGCGGGTGGACCCGGGGCGGCGGCGAACCGTTCCGGTCCCAGCGCCGTCGCAGGGCTCATGAAGCCGATCGACGAGCAGCACATCGCGGAGCCCGGCCTGGTGGTCCTGGACATCACCGGCGGGGACGATGACACCGTCCGGGCCGTCATGGCCGCGCTGGAAGAGCGCTGGGCCACATCAGGCGTCGGCCCGGGGCGCAGGGATCCCGGCGAGCCAGGCGTCCGGGCCCGGGTCTACGCCGACGTCCTGCGCCCGGGACGGGAAGCCCCGTAGCCACAGGCCCCTGGGCAAGCCCTCCTCGATGAGGGCTTGCCCAGGGTCGCCTTGGGCTTGCCCAGGTGCTCAGGCTTGCCCGGCCGGCGCCCATAGGGGGTGCGCACGGCCGGTGCCGTGGCAGTGGGAGCACAGTCCGCCGCCGGGCGTCCTGTGCACGTCGATGGTGGTGACGGCGTCGCGCAGGAGGTGGGTGAGGCCGTCCACGTGGTCGGTGTGGAGGGCGAGCTGGTGGCGCTTGCCGAGCAGGATCTCCAGCGCGGTGTCCGGCGCGGCGGCGCCCAGTTCGTAGGTGATGCCGCGGGTGACCGTGGCGATCAGATCGTGGACGTGGCCCATCGTCTCCCCGCCGGACAGCTCCACTCGCGCGGTGAAGGCGATGTCACCGGGCCGGGTGAGGGAGAGCAGCGCGCCGGCGCGCTCGAAGGGGGCGAGGCGCCCGACGGGTTCGGAGTGGGTGTGGCGGAGAGCGGCGAGGGCGTGCCACATGTCCCCCGCATCGCCGGGCAAGGGCCCGGGGCTGTGCTGCTTGTTTCGTCTCATGGCTCCGGTGTACGACCGGCGAGGAGGCGTCGGGCGGCCCCGAGGGTCTGCGTCCCGGAGAGTGGCGCCGCGACTTCGGGAGCCGTCCCGCCGCGTGATCCGGGTGCTGGGCAAGCCCTCGGCGCGGAGGGCTTGCCCAGCAGAATGCGTGACCGGTCGGCGGGCCGGTCGTGACCGATCCGCCTCCCACGGTCGGTCAACCAGCACATCAGCGGCGTGACCGGTCCATCCAACTCCCGCTCTGCGCGGTGATCGGTCATCGGTCACGCGTCATCGGTCAGCGTGTCCTGGCCGTGAAGGCCGGCGCTGGCCGTGACCGATGCCGCCCTGCCGACGAGCCCCGGCTGGTGTGGGCAAGCCGGTGCATGGGGGTGGCTTGCGGCAGGCTCCCCTTGGGCTTGCCCAGTGCCGGTCAGCGGCCGACCGGTTCGGGGTAGCGGGAGCGGCGCCGGTGCGGGTCGTCGACGCCGATCTCGTACCAGGGCTCGCCGCGCTGGAGGCTGGGCAGGGTGGTGGCCCACACCGCGATGGTGATGCCCTGCACGGCGGCGGTGAGCGCCTGGAGGCGGTTGTCGAGGAGGTGTTCGGCCTTGCCAGCCAGGACGATGTGCAGCCGCGGAAAGGTGGTGGAGCGGGTGTAGCGGTGGCGCTGCTAGAACGGGTACGTGCCGCCGATGGTGCCTCGGGCGCCTTCCCAGACGCGGTGTCCGGCGTAGCGCTCGTAGTGCCAGACCTCCTTCGCGAGGTGGGCCCGGGACATGGTGCCGTTGTCGAGTTCGAAGAGGCGGACCTCGCTGGTGTTGGTGGGCACGGCGAGTTCGGCGTCGGTGTTGAAGGACAGGCCGGTTTCCTTGATGGCGTGGTTGACCTCTACCTGCCAGTCGGTCAGGTACTCCCGGCGCCCACCGAGGACGGTGTCGGTGTAGGCGAGGATCGTGTCGGTGACCGCGACGGCGTGCGGGCCGAACCCAGCGCGTACGGCCTTCGCTCCGGTGCCGGCCTTCGGTCGTGCGGGGAGTTCGTTGCCGTCGGCCAGAGCTTTCTGCCCGGCCGGGGTGAGGTTCCAGATCTGGTGCTTGCCGTCCTTGCCGTTCGTCTCCGCCAGCCCCAGCTTCGCCAGTTCCACCATGGCTCTGCGTACGTACGACCGGCCGTCCGACCCCTCTTCCGTGATCACCTGGGCCATCTGCCGGACCGTGGCTATCCGTACGCACCCGAGCATCCGCAGCACATCGGCCCGTACCTTCCCGGCCGTGGGAGTGGACTTCTTCCCCTTCGCTGGTGTCTCAGGGGTAGGGAGAGAGGTGTCAGCGTGCCGGGCAGCCCCCTGGCAGGCGGTGTGAGCTGCGGTGATGGGTAGGCCGTTCGAGTCGTTCACGGCACTGGACGCGGCACTGGGTTCCGGGCCGTCTGCAGGGCGCTCGGCACCCCTTGACCAGGTCGGGCGCGGCTCCGGATCGGGCTGCCGGGCGCTGCCGGCGTACGTCATCGTCGAGGCTCCTCACGCGGGCGCGGGACTCCGGGCAGAGCCCCGCATTCACCTGCTACAGGTGCCGGAGAAGCCGACGGTGTGACGCCTGTTATCGAGCCGTGATCATTCGGTGGGTGCGGCGCAGAGCTCGGAGACGACCGTGAACGAGGTCGTTCCTGTCGCCACCGCGGCGGTCGACCGGCTCCGGCACCACTCGCACATCGTGCTGACCGAGGGCACCAGCCTCCGCCTCGCCCAGGCCACCAACGGCCAAGGCGTCGTCCCGTTCACCAGCTAGTGACAGCATTCGCCGCCTGCCATCGAGGCAGGTCGACTACCAGACGACGATCCCACCGCCTACGGCCTTGGCGCGAACCGCGGCGGCAACGATGTTGTCGAATCGCTGGGCGACATAGTCGGTGTCATAACCGCCCTGGCCGGCCAGGTTGTCGAGGTGAGGACGGATGGACTCGCACTCCGCGAGGAAGTCGTCGATCTCGTCCCGCTCCACGTAAAGGTCGTCACCGTCGAGCCGCGGGAAGAACCGGGATCCCAAGTCCCGCACCACCGCGGATCCCCACAGTCGGGTCCGAGTGCTCTCGAAGCCCGCCAGTGTGTCGCCGTACTCAGGGTCTTCGAGGAAGTCGTACCTGCCATCGGCGTCGTAGACAAAGGTGTGTACGAGGAGAGTCATGAGCCGATTCTCCTGACCGGGCTCACACCACGTCGAACGCATTACCGGCCGTCAGGGCGCCAAAGCTGCAGATCACGTGGCTCTGGGGCGACATGAGATCGAGTGCGCCGACGACCCCAGGGCGCAGCAACTCGCGGGCCTCGCGCAGGACGGTCGCCGCGGCCTCGGGAACGCCGTCGGGCACGACCAGGTCCTGAACGAGGTCGTGCACGTCGGCGTACTGGCCGACCACGTAGTGGGCGCGTTCGCCGGGCACCGGGAACGGGAGGCACTGCGTGAGCTGAACGCCGAGCAGCAGCGCAGGCTCGGCGAGCTCGGCGTGAAGCCGCAGAAGGCCGTACGGGCCCGTAAGACCCCTGCGAAGGTCGCCGTGACGTCCGGGCCGAACGCGGGCGGCGGGGCGTTCCAGAGGGGCGTGGAGGCGCTCGCGCAGTACGTCGCGAGGGAGGGCCGGCTGCCGGGGCGCGGCGTCGTCCAGGTCCTGCCCGATGGGACCGAGCACCGCACCGGGATCTGGATCGGGAACATGAAGGCGCGCCGCGACCGGCTCGACGGTGGCCAGCTCGCCGCACTCGCTGAGCTGGGGGTGGAGTGGGCGAGCGGACCTCGGTAAGGGGGCTACGGCGTCACGCGATCTGGACCTCTTCGGCCTGCATGCCCTTCTGCCCCCGGGTGGCGACGAAGGTGACCGCCTGCCCTTCCTTGAGGGTTTTGAAGCCGTCGGCCTGAATGGCCTTGAAGTGGACGAAGAGATCATCGCCCGACTGGGGTGTGATGAACCCGTACCCCTTCTCCTCGTTGAACCACTTCACTACGCCGTTCTGCCGGTTGCTCACGCTTCCACCGATCTCTTCGAGAATGATCAACGGCCCCATCCCTGCCCACCCCGGTCCCAGAGGAAAACCTGAGGGCCGTGAGCAGCGGCGGGTATCCCCGGTCCGGCTTCACGGACGCGGGTATGCGCGACCTGGCGGCGGGCGGGGAAAGCCAGCGACGCCGCACAGGACGGTCCGTGAGCACTGCGTCTACCGCGTACGCCCCGCGCCCCTGGCCGGTCCGGCCTGCTGCCGATGGGCGGGGAGCGCGGCCTCCGTCGGGGCCTGCTGTCCGGGAGCTGCGGCGGCGGGTGTCGTGACGGAGCGGGAGCGGGCCGCCACCGGGGAGACCCGGATCCGCACCGGGGAGGCGGGCGCGGGCGGCTCCGAGGGCGGTGTCGTCAGGGAGTTCAGGGTCGCGTCCACGAGACGGCCGACAGCGGCGGCACCCGAAGCCTCCTTGAAGGAGGTGTCGTCCTTCAGGCGGGCCAAGTGCGCGCCGAGGAGTGCGGGGCCGCCCTGGTCGCGGATCTGGTTCATGCGGGCCGCGAGCAGGGGCCAGGGGCGGGAGCCGACCAGGAGACCGACCTGCGTCTCGGGCAGCACGTCCTTGACGAGTCCGACGATCGTGGCGTGCGCGAGCGGCTTGACGCCCAGCTGTTCCTCCGCAAGGACTCTCCGGGTGACGTGAGTAGCGCAGCCCAGTCTTGGCGAGCAATTCCTCGAAACGGTCCCTGAGGGTGCCCCCCGGGTGATCACCCGGCCGCGATCGGTCCGAGGTAGGTACCGCCGGAGACATCGATGGTCTGGCCGGTCACCCAGCGCCCCTGCGGGCCCGCCAGGAAGCCCACCACGTCGGCGACGTCCTCCGGCTGGCCGATCCGCCCGAGCGCGGTGATCGACTCAAGCGCGGCCACCGCCTCGGGAACCGCAGCGTAGGGGGCGATCATGTCGGTCAGCACCACCCCGGGTTCGACCGTGTTCACGGTGATCCCACGCCGGCCCAGCTCGTTGGCGAGCGACGGGCCGAGAGCCGCCAGGGCCGCCTTGGTGACGGTGTAACCGATCTGGCCGGGCTCCGCGATCCGGGTGGCCGCCGAGCCCATGTTGACGATCCGTCCGCCGTCCCGCAGCAGTGGCAGCGCCCGCTGAACCACGAAGACCGGCGTGCTCACGTTGACCGCCAGCAGCCGCCCGAACTCCTCCTCGGTGAGCTGCCCGATCGAACTGACCGAGTGGATGCCCGCGTTGTTGACCAGGATGTCCAGGCCCTCCGCGCCGTGGTCCGCCAACCCGGCGATGAGCTCCTTGAACAGCCGGTCCACCGCACCGCTCTCGCCGAACCGGGCCCGCACCGCGAACGCCCGGCCACCGACTTCGGCGACCCGCGCCACGGTCTCCGCGGCGGCCGCATCGTTGCCGCCGTAGTGGACCGCGACGAGCGCTCCCTCGGCAGCGAGCCGCAGGGCGACCGCGCGCCCGATCCCCCGCGAGCCGCCCGTCACCAGTGCGGTCCTGCCGTCCAGTTCCCCCATGATCGCCTCTTTCCCTCGTGATGCCCCGGTCGATCCGGGAACGATTCAGCCTGAGCGGCCTCAGTGAAGTGCGGTGCTGATCCTCACGCGCCCACCCAGGTCGGTGCCGTGCCAGCCCAAGGATCAAGCACTCGCCATCGACCGACCCGCTCAGATGACAATGGAATGCCGTGGCACGCACGTCATGCCGTGCCCCCTCCCGTTGACCACTTCGCGGACGCTCCCACCCTGCCGGACCCGGGCCTTGACCGACAGGGCATGCTCAGTCAGCCCAGCGGCGGGAAGACATGCTGGGCACCGTGATTCATCTCAGCACCAACGGCTGTTCAGTGATCCCCAAGGCCGTGCCGGGCGGGCGAAGGTGCGACGGCTCATACGCCGGACTCCAGGACCGGGGTACGACAGACAGTCCACCGGGCCGTCGCAGGCGGCCCCCTGAGCGGCGGCCTGGGAGTGACCGTGCACGGTGCGGACACGACGAGACCCCCGCGCGTATGGCGGCAGGGGTCTGCCGTTGTGGGGATCGGGTGCTGGCCGCTACTGGGGGACGCTGGCGGGAAGGGTGCAGGAGTCGTCGTCGCGCCAGCCCTATTCGCCCCCGGCGTCGTGGTACTCGGCTGCGTGGCCGGGCTCGTCATCACACTGCCACCACTGGCCGTGGGGGTCCGCGAAGAGAGCGGTGCCCGTCTCGGGGCCCGGAGCCGGCGGCGGGGTCAGTATGCCGAGGGAGGCGAGAGCTGCGGTGAGGGCCTCCACCATCTCCGAGGAGTTGGCCGACGGAAGGATGTCCATCATGCGAGCACAGTAGCGACGCAGTAGCACGGCGTCACTGGGCCCTCTCGTGATCCGGCCAGCGGCTGGGAGTCAGGATGCCTTCATGCCCTACGGCTCGCCCAGACGTGGCGCCTCAGATGTCGGGCGTCCACACCTCGGGCCCGCCGCCTTCCCAGCGGATCGGCCCGTCCTCCGACAGGTCCACGTCCTCCAGGTCAGCCCGCCGGAGGAACTCCGCCACGTCCAGCGGCGAAAACGCGCGACCGAGGTCCGCGTCGACGCCGTGAACATGGGCCGTCACCTTCCGGCTGCCCTTCGACGACACGGGATGCACGACGATCTCCGTCTGATCCGCCATGCCCCCAGCCTGCGTGAGTGCGGTCAGTCCAGCACGCCGAGCTCGCGTCCGGCCGGCACGCCACTGCGGCCCTACCGGGTGGGTGCCCCGCAGGCCGGCGGGCCAGGCCAGCGTCACCCGCAGACCGCCCGATCCCGAACGGAACCGCTCCACCACCCGCACGTGCCCGGACACCGTCAACGGCACCGATCCCGGCACCGTCGGCCGGCCCACCGCCGCCCCCGCCTCCCCCGCCGTCAGCGCGGCCAGTTCGTCGGCGTCCTCGTCGGTGGACCAGCCAGACAGCTCCCGCAGCGCCCCAGTGACAATCACCCGCGGTGTCGCAGCGAGCAGACAGGCGCGGTGCTTGCTCTGCTGGCGGAGGCTCGCCAACAGGTGCCGGAACCTGACCGGAGATAGGGCCCACCGGTCCAGTCCGACGCCGGAGCCTGATGGCTGTGCCGCCCGGGCGGCGGTCCACCTGTCCCGGCGTGTGGACGTCAGCGGGACGCGGTGAACTGGCCGGTGCCCACGACCTTGAGGAGGGCGAGGCGTTCGGCGGTGTCGCTGCCGACGGGCGGGGTGTACAGGACCACGCGCTGGTCCCCCTCGGGGGCGAGCAGGACCTGGCAGTCCAGGTCGACGGGGCCAATCAGTGGGTGCAGGACGCGCATCCGTGAGGCCCGGCGTACGGAGACCTCGTGCAGCTCCCACAAGGCGGTGAATTCCTGCCCGAGCCCCCGGAGCCGCTCCACCAGGCGCGTCGCGGCTGGGTCGCCGGCGCGTCGGCCCACCGCCGCCCGCAGGTCCGCCACATGCAGCCGGCTGTAGTACTCGTGCTCCTCCACTGGGTACGCGGCGCGCTGGGACGGGTCGGCGAACCAGCGCCAGACCACGTTGCGGCCGTGCTCGGACACCGAGCACACCCCGCCCAGCAGGGCCTCGGCCATCGCGTTCTGGGCCAGGACGTCACCGAGATCGCTGATGACCTGCACCGGCGTGGCCGGCATCTGATCCAGCATGTGCAGCAGTCCCGGGCTCACGTGGTTCTCCGGCCGTCCCAGCGGCGGGCGCCGTCCGGCGAGAAGGTGGAGGTGGTCGCGTTCGTCGTCGGACAGGCGCAGGGCGCGTGCCAGTGCCGCGAGCATCTCCGGTGAGGGCTGCGGACCACGGGCTTGCTCGAGCCGGATGTAGTAGTCGGCAGACATGCCGGCGAGCTGGGCCACCTCCTCGCGGCGCAGGCCGGGTGTGCGCCGCCGGGGGCCGACCGGCAGACCCGCGTCCTGGGGCCTTACCCGGTCGCGCGAGCGGCGCAGGAAATCAGCGAGTGCCTCACGGTCGATCTTCATACGGTCATCCTGCCGGAGGGGCTACGGGCCCCAACCAGGGACTGCCGATCCCAGGGTAAGGAGGTCTCTGCCGGCCGTTGCCGGACGGCGGCACTGTTGGTCTGGCCGGAGCACGAACGCCCCGGCCGACACACAGCAGATCGGAGAATCCCATGGCCACCATCACCGTCAACGGCGCTAAGGTCCACTATGAGAAGACCGGCTCGGGCCCCGCCCTGCTCCTGGTCCACGGCACCGGATCGGCCGGCGGCGCCGTCAACTGGGGTCAGACCGCACCCCGGTTCACCCCGAACCGCACCGTGATCACCCCCGACCTTTCCGGCACGGACGCCACCGTCGACGACGGCGGCCCGCTGACCGCCGAGGGCCTGGCCGCGCAGGTCATCGCCGTCATCGAGGACGCGGCGGACGGGCCGGTCGACCTGCTGGGCTTCTCCATGGGCTCCACGGTCACCGCGACCGTCGCCGCTCTCCGGCCCGACCTGGTGCGGCGACTGATCCTCGTCGCCGGCTGGGCCCACACCGACAGCGACGAGTACCTGCGCAGCCTCTTCACCCTCTGGCAGAGCCTCGGTACGAGCGACCCCGCGGCCTTCGGCCGCGCCGTGGCGATGACCGGCTTCAGCCGCGCCTTCCTCAACTCCATCGGCCGCGAGGCGTTCGAAGCCCTCATCCCCAACATGCCGCCCACCCCCGGCACCCTGCGGCACATCGCCTACGACCTCCAGGTGGACATCCGCCCGTTGCTCCCCCGCGTCCAGGCCCCGACCCTGGTGATCGGGGGCACCCAGGACATCACGGTCCCGGTCGAACACAGCCGTGCGCTGCACGCCGCGATCGCGGACAGCTCCTACGCCGAGCTCGACGCGGGCCACGTCATGTTCTTCGAGCAGGAAGACGCCTTCGTCAAGCTCGTGACCGACTTCACCGAACGTTCGGCATGACTGGCGTGCGCACCGCAGGTGACCGGGCACCGCACCGCTCAGCCGACTGCGGCGTCCGACCCCTTCCCGAACCGGGGAACATCCTCAACACCCACGTCCAGGAGCAGCCGCCGGAAACGGAGCGGGTGGCGCCACACGCCGCCCCGGTCCACGGCCCGGTCGGCGCTGATCTCGGCCACCAGGTCGGGGCGGACCAGACGCACGTCCAGGACGTCACGAGACCCCCAGACCACGGCGAACGCGACGCCCTCCCAGGGACGTCCCGGTTCGGCCGCCGTCAGGTACTCCGCGATCAGGCGGGCCGCCTCCATGCGCAGCGGGACGGTGCGGCCGTCGGGGAGGTCCGCGGGGGCGCCCCGCCGTCATCTCGGCACAGGCCCGGACGGGGCCGCGCACTGACCATTCGTCACCGGCCGGGACTGGCTGTCTGCTTGGGGCGGCCCGGCGGTACTGCCCCCGCGAAAGCCGGGCGCCGGGCCTCGCCCGCGAACGCCATATCGGCGCGGGCTGCACCCGACCTAGCTGTCCCTGGCGCGCCCCCCGGGCCGTCCCGTGGCGCCCCACGGCAACCCGAGACCACAGGCCGCCCCCCTGAGTGCCTTTCATGTTGCCGCGCGGACGGGAGGGCTGCGGGGTCCTGTGGGGCGCTAAGGGAGGCGTACAGCCCCTAGATGATCGATTCCAAGTGGTCGGCAATCAGGCATGCAGGCAGGTCCTGGACACAGTTGCGTCGCTCGCCGGGTTGCGTGGCCGGTCATCTTGACCTTAAGTGTGGTTGAGGTTTCACGATGGTGCGGTGACTGACAACGGAATCACCCTGATCGACGCGTGGGAACTGCCCGAGGACCGAATCGACGAGTCCATCGCACGCTGGCGAGAGCGCGTCGGGCTCATCCACGCCGCCCCCGGTTTCCGGGATGCGCGGCTGCACCGCAGACTGTTCCCCGAGTCCCGGCTCGGCCTGGTTAACGTGGCGCACTGGGACAGCGTCGAGGCCCGGGACGAGGCGCTGGCGAATCCCGGCTTCACCGCGTCGGCAGCCACCGCGGCCAGCTATGCCACCGTGCACGGTGGCTGGTATGAGGTGGCGGCCGAATTTCCGCAGGGTGGAAACGGTTCGGGCGAAGGGCCGGGAATCACCATCGTCCATGCCTTCGAGCTGTCTGCCGAGCGGATTGATGAATTCCTGCCGCACTGGCTCGGCCGCGCAGAGCTGATGAGCGAGGCGTCTGGCTTCCGGGACAACCGGCTGCACCGTGCGGTGGACCCGGACACTCGCTTCCAGCTGGTCAGCATCGCGCACTGGGACAGCCCCGACGTATGGCGCACAGCAGACAACGACCCCCGCTTCGAACAGGGCCTGTCCGCCTCCCCTGACTTCGCCATCGCCGACCCCGCACTCTTCCGGGTTGTCGTCGAGTTCTGAGCGCGGGTCGTACGCTCCCGAGCCGTTCGCCCCGGTGTTCGATCCGCCATGCAACAAGGGGCAACCAAGACGAGTAATCCGAACGCCGGGCGGCGCGCGTAGCGCGCCGCCCGGCGTTGTCGTCAGTGGTCTTAGGTGGTCAGTGAGCTAAGGACGGGCTGTCCGGTGTGGTCGTTGTGCCAGATCGCGGCGGTCACCGCGCGCCCGGGGACCAGCCCAGGATCGGCATCAGCCCGTGCCAGAACACCCGGTCCGTCCTGCGCGCCCCGGGGATCAGCCCATGGCCGCGCTGGAGGCAGTGCCGCCGCCGAAGTCCGCCCCGCGCACCCAAAAATCAGCCCCCGGCCCACTTCTCCTTCGCGCCGATGCCGGAGTCCGCCCTGTCCGCCCGGGGATCCCCGCAGGCCCCGGCTGGAGATCCTCCAGGTCCGGATTCCTCAGGCCGCAGCGGGGAGCCAAGCTGAGCCTGTATGGCGATACCTGTCTGGCTGTTGTCAGCGCCGGATGACCGTCTTCGGCAGCAGCGTGCTCAGCAGCTGAGCCGTCTCCGCTTCCATGTCCACTCCGCCACCGAGGCCTTCGTTGATTGGGGCCAGCCTCGCGGCTGCTTCGCGGAGGGCGTCCACGTCTCCGGCGGCGTGGTGGGCCAGGAAGACCTGCCGGTGGAGAAGCTCGTTCTCTTCGGCGGCGAGGAGGCCCTGGTGCGCGGCCCAGAGCGCGCCGGCGTAGTCGGCGGCTTCCCGGCGGCGGGTGGACAGCTCGTAAGCGACGTCGGTGATCGCCGAGACCATCTCCTGGATGGCCGGCTCGGCCCAGGCGTAGCGTTGGGGGTCGATGGCGGCGAAGGGTCGGCCGCGGACGAGCGCGAGGGCCCGGCGTAGGGCGAGCTCGCCGTCCTCGTCGTGGCGGGCCAGGCCGGTGCGCGCGAAGTTCTGGAAACCTTCCAGTCGCAGGTGACCGACTGGGCGAGGCGGTAGCGGCTGTCGCCGGTGTCCTGGACCCGCGGGAAGTAGGCCTCGCCGTCGGCGTCCTTCCCGAGCCAGGAGCGGGTCCTGGAGATGACGGCGCTGCGCATCTGCTTGTTGACCAGGCGGCCCGGCCAGAGTGCGTCGTCGATCGCGTTTTGGTCGGCTCCGGGGTTGAGCACGAGGTAGGAGACGAGCTCGACGGCGGCGCTCTGCCGGTTGGAGTCGATCCGGCCGGCCGCACCCTCGATGACCACCCGCCCGAGCAGAAGCACCATCGGCGCGCTGCCCACGGGGCCGTCGGCATCGTCCGCGGCGCGAGTCGGGGCAGGCACCGGCACAGGAGCTGCAGGCGGGAGGCGGGCCGGGACCGGGTTCTCCGCCTCGGGGAGCATCTCGTTCGGGGCGCCTCCTTGCTTCGTCAGCAGGGGGGCGGCTTCAGGCGCGGCAGGCGCAGGGCCCGGGACGGGAACGGCCGACGGGTCGAAGAGGTCCGCGAGGGTCTGGCCGCTGGTGCCCTGAGTGGTTTGGCCAGCAAAGGCCGCCGCCCTGAAGTGCGTGTCGTCGAGCATGGCGGCGAGGGTCGATTCCTGGCCGGTGCTCGGTGTGCAGGTGCCCGGTCGGTGTGACCGGTGAACGTGAAGCCGGTGAACATCCCCAGGGCAACCTGAGTCTGCACGTCGGCGATCTTCACCTCTGCCATCACTTGCCGCAGCTGCTCCACCGCGCGGATTCCGCCTTGCACGCCGTAGCCGACGAACCCCGCGGCCTTGTGGTGCCACTCCGCGTAGAGGAAGTCGATCGCGTTCTTCAGCGCGGCGGGGACGGAGCGGTTGCATTCCGGGGTGACGAACCGGAAACCGTCGAAGGCGGCGATGGTCTGCGCCCATCGGCGGGTGTGTGCGTTGGCGTAGCGACCGAATGCCGCGGGCACCGGCTCGTCCAGCAGCGGCAGTCCGTATGCGGCTATGTCGACCACCTCGACGGCCGCCTGGCCGGCGGCGACGGCGAGATGGCGGGCGGAGGTGTCGGTGACCCACCGGGCCACGGCCTCGGCCCGGCGTCCGGGACGGGTGCTGCCGGTGATGACGGCAATCCCGATCACGGGGTCTATCTCCTTGGTTGAAGGGTGTTTGAGGCCGCCGTGGCCGTTGTCAGTCGGATCGGTAGGAGCCGACTTGATCCAGGTAGGTCACGGCGGGCGGCTCCGTGCAGATCTCGCTCAGGGCGGCGCGGTAGCACTGGAATGAGGCCAGCCGGTGGTGCGGGGCCGCTACCGGGTCGCCCTCGGAGTCGATCAGGGCCAGAAAGCTGTCGCTGCCGTCGAGCCGAAAGGTGTCGTAGCGCAGGCCGCACGGGCGGACCCGTTCCAGGTCTGCGTAGACGGCGTGCAGCAACGCCACGCTTTGCTCCACGTGTTCCGGCCTGACTGTGTACCGGATCATCACGCGCATGCGGTCCCTTTCCCTGCGACACATCGACTGACCCAAGGTTTCGTCGGACAGCCTGTCTTTCAAAAGGCAGACTGTCAAGTGAATGCTAGGGTGCTGAGCCATGCCCCCCACTCGGAAGTACGAGCAGCGTCTGCGCGCCCGGGCCGCGGAAGAGACAAGGCGCCGCATACTCGACGCCGTCTACCAGCGCCTGCGTGAGGCGCCGGCCGAACCGGTCAGTGTTGACAAGGTCGCCAAGCTCGCGGAGGTGTCGCGCTCCACCGTCTACACCGTCTTCGGCTCCCGCGCGGGCTTGTTCGACGCGCTCGGCATGGACCTGCTGGAGCGCGGCGGATTCACCGACATGGTGCACGCGGTACTCCACCCGGATGCCCGAGAGGGTCTGCGCGGCGGCATCCGCGGCAACGTGCTGATGTACGCGGCGCACCGGGACGTGCTGCGCGCGTTGTTCTCGATGGCCCAACTCGACGCCGAAGCGGTCGGCGGCGCGGTCCAACGCCTGGAACACGGACGCGCCGAAGGCATGACCGGCCTCGCCGGCCGACTGGCCGAGCAAGGCGTGCTCCGCGACGGCCTCACCACCGCCCAGGCCGCCGACGTGCTGTGGCTGCTGACCAGCTTCGACAGCTTCGACCTGCTCTACACCGGCCGGGCGCTGCAATCCGACCGCGTCACCGCGACCTTGGTCAGCACTGCCGAGCACACCCTGTGCTCCTGAGGATTACACCGGCGAGACGACGACTCGCTGCCGAACCATGCTGCCGGGCAAACCCGGGCGCCGACCCGCGAGGCAGGGCCGTCTATATCGAGCCCGCCCTGCCCAACGAGCGTGGGCGCCCGTGGACGCGGTGGGGAACAAGGTCAGAAACAGGCACTGAGCCGGCGAACGCGCCGGGATCGCGATCCGCTTCACCGGGTACAGCCACGCCGAGGCCTCGCCACGCCCTCCCGACCATAAACCCTCCTTGATCGATGCCGGTCGTACCGTCCCAGCCGCGCCCCGCCGCGCAGGTTGGGAGCGGCCGGTCGAATCGCCACATGCTGGCCGGGAACTGGCCGGTGGCGGACTGGCCGTCGGCAGCGACGGTCACCGGGCATGTCTGCCACCGTCCACGTGGTTGCCGATCCCGACGCCTCGCTGGCCGGGGGCACCCCTGGGTACCGCGTTGTTTACCGCCGGAGCGGTTACCCCCGCTTCCGCATGCGCGGCGGCGTCCGCGCCGAGTCGCATGCTGTCGCTGCCCCCTCAATCTTTCCAAACCACCCCGCAAGGTGACAGAAACCGACGGGTTATTGAGAAGTGGCCCTCGCGGGCATGGCGGCGGTAGCCGGTGCCGCGCGCGAGAAGCCGGCCCGCGGCCGGCAGGCAGGTCCCGGACGCGAGGGGAGTAGACGGTCGCGGCTATTGAGCGGGCTCGTAGCGACGGTGGTCGTGGGGCAGTCCTCGGCGAGCCCGAGGAGGGCCTGCTGCTCGTTCTCGTCGACGGCCAGGTCCCAGCGCAGCTTCGTGGCGACCCAGGTCGCGGCGCAGGTGCAGCGGTAGGAGCCGTCCGACGGTAGCCCCTCGGCCGGATCCTTATCCGCCTTGCTCGTGTTCGACGCGGCAGACACCGCGATCAGGTTCTCCGGCGACCCATGGTCGTTCGCGTACGCCTCCCGCCGCGCCGCCGACCACGGCATCCGCTCCGGAGTGCGCGGCCGCCGGGGCCGTGAGGAGGGAAAGGGAGCACAGTGCGAGCACGGGCACACCGCGCAGCATCAGCTTCTTGATCACACAAGCGGGTGTAGCGGACCCGACACCCGCCCTGACAGACCCTCAGAAACAACTCACCTGTCCGGATGACCGGATTCACCGAAGAACGAGCCTGCGCCCTCCGCCTCGTGAGGGTCGTACCGGCGGCACGCCCACGCCTCCCCCTAGCCGAGACCGGCACCCCATGACAGACCACCCCCGCCCAACCGCGGATGCACCTCCGTGCCGCCGACCAGGGCGGGGAAGTCGGCGTGTCGGCGGCGCCAGTGCACCACCGCGGCCCGGCCGACTCGAGCCATCCGTCCCACCTCGGCCAGCAGCACCGTGTCCCGGCCCGGTACAACCGGGTCGAGAGCGGCGAGCGGGGAGCGGCGAGCGGCGGCCCGCGGGGGCGGCGCAGACCGCCCGCCAGTCCACCGAGGGCCGGACGACAGAAATGAGTCCCGCACCGCCGCCTGGCTCCCGGTCGTGGTCGTGGTCGTGGTCGCGGTCGCGGTCGTCCAGGCTGTGGCACGTGCAGATACCGCCGTCCTAGTCGAGCGCCCCACGCGTGCTGCGGCCCGGCTTCCCCCGTGCATGCCATGGCCACCCGGCGGGCACGCCCCGCCCCTACCAGGCGCCACGCGCCAGGGGTCCGCTAGAAGTGGAGCGGGTACTCGCCGGTGGCGCGCATGTGGTCGGGGAGGAGAGTTCGTCGGGCGTCACCTCGGGGATGGAGCCCCTGCGGCATCGGCTGCAACGACTGCGCGGCCCTGACGCGAACGCCGTCATCCCCTGAGTGTCAGTAGCTGAACGAGACGACCGCTTGGGGCGAGCAGATGTCGGACCAGTGCGCCCGGTCGACACACACCTTGATGACCGCGCGTGCGGCGTGGGCGTCGTGGCGCAGCTTGCGCGACATGGAGCCGCTGGCGGAGGTGTCGGTGCGCGGGGTCTGGGTCGTCCCCGCGCTCTCCCACTTCCCGTTCTTGAGGAAGAAGAACTCCGCTTCGACGTAGACGGGGTTGCGGTCGCTGCGGCGCAGATCGTCCCAGTTGGCGCCGACGGTGGCGTAGACGCCGCCGTTGTTGGCGAAGTCCCCGTAGGCGCGGGCGAGCTTCCCGGAGTCGTCGCGGGCATAGAGCTTGCCCCAGGACTTTCCGGCTGCTTCGGCCGGCGCGGTGGCCAGGACGGCGGTGAGCAGGGACGCGGCCACCACGGTGGAGGCCGTCAGAAGTTGCCGAAGTCGGGTCAAGGCATGCTCCTCGGGTTGCCGGTGGAGGGCAGCGTATCGGGGAATCCAGGCCGCTTTGAGGTATTTCGGGATACCGGCCCCGTACGAGGAAAGGACGCTACAGCAGCGAGGCGTGCTCGCCGACTGCGACGGCGTGGCCCGGGGGCAGCGCCTTGGCGCCATTCCCCCCGTCGCGCCAACACAGGCCCGCGCCAAGACCGCACGCCAGCATGAACCGGCCGAGACGAACGTAGCCGCCGACACCGCCCGGGAGCAGGAGAGCACCGCGCCGTGGTGGGAGCTGGCCGCCGCCCTGGTCGGCGTGCAGACCTCCATGCCGCGCCGACTGGACGGCACTCACTCCGGCGCCGAGCTGTGGCGCCAGGCCGAGATCGCGGGCCCGTCCGGCTGCTGGCCGCGCTGCGGCTACGGACGCCTCCGACAGGATGGACATGGCGTCCATGTTGATCGCTGCGTACTGCCAGCGCACTGGCATGGCGCTGGACACTCTCGCGTCGTACCTGCAGACCCGGCAGCAGCGCAGCCGGGCGGCCGGCCCGCGGGATACGGACCGGCAAGAGGTCGCCGGGATGCTCGGCACGCCGCGTCCAGCCGATGACGACCTCCAGGAGCAGCTCGACGGCCTCACCTACGGCTTCGTCGGCCTCGCCCGCCGCCGCCGGGTCACCTGGGTACGCATCAGCAAGATCCTCGACATCAACGATGACACCGCCCGCCGCCGCTACACCAACCACAACATCTGGCGCCGCCTCACCCACTTCGCCCCCCTGCGCGCGATCGCCACCACCTCGCTCACCACCCTGTACTCCGCAGCCAAACCCCCCGCCCCCGCCACGGCAGCCGGCCCCGACAAGGGCGACGCCCCCTCAGACACCGGCCCCGCACCAACACCCCGGGACCCCTCCGGCGCCGGCCCCTGTCCATGCTCGTCCGCACCTCACAGCAGACCAACAAACAGGTCAGCGGCAAGATCGGCGTCTCGCCTTCCTACCTCTCCCGCATCCTCAGCGGCGAACGCGTCCCCACCTGGGCGCTCACCCTGCGCTTCGCCCGCGCCTGTGGTGCCGACCCCGACGTGCTGCACACCATCTGGCATCCGAGAAGGAGCGCGCCGACGAGCAGCCCTCCGGCGACGAGGAACCGGCCCTGCCGGCAGCCACCCGACTGCACCAAGCGGTGCTCACCCTCCACGCCAAAGCAGGACGACCCACCTCTCAGGACATCGCACGGGCCAGCCGCTGGACCCTCAGCGTCAGCGAGGTCGCCACCGTCACCCAAGGCAGCCAGATCCCCCGCTGGCACACCCTCAAGAGCGTCGTAGACCTCCTCGGCGGCGACGCCGCCTACTTCAGGAAGCTGTGGAAGCACGCCGAACGCGAGCACAGCCAGGGCCCCGAGCCCAGACAACAGACACCGGTGACGCCCGAGGTTCCCGCGCGGGTGGACGACGTGCTCACCACCTTCCCCACTACCTTCAACGAGGAGATCGTCGAGTCGCAGATGGCCCGGCTCCTGGAGAAGCGCGCCAAGCAGCCTCAGAACCGGCGCCACCGCCTCGCCGAGCTGGCGGCCCGCCACACAGCACCCGGACGAACCTGGCCCCTCCGCGTCGCCCGTCCCGGGCTGTAGCGGAGGATCCTGCCCTGCACCTCTCGGAACCTGCCCAAGCACCGAGAGGTGCGCCGCCAACCCCCATCGTCGCTGTCGACCGCACCCGGAGCCGGGCGGTGAAGTGGTACCTCCACCGCATCGTCGGTGCGCACCACCGAACCGCGCGCGCACCACCGAGTCCACTCAATGGCCGGCCTCCCGGCCGCGGTGCGGTCCGCGTTGCTGTGGGCGGTGCGCCTGCTGGTTGTCCGGGCGCACGGGGCGCACCGCGCCGATGTCGTCGTCCTGGCCGGTGTAGCGATCGGCGCGGACGCGGGGCGTCGCCCAACTTGGCGAACGCGTCTTGGAGGCGGCGCAGCCGGTCGGCGGTGAGGTCAAGGGCTTCCACGTCCGTGCGGGATTCCCGCAGGGCCCGCAGCGCCGTCATGTCGATCGCCTCTGGGCGCCCGGCCTTCGGCTCCTGGTCGTCGTGCTCGGGGTCGGCCGGCTCGGGCGGGAGCAGCTGCTCGGGCATCGCCGCCTGCTGGTGGGCGACGACGTCGTACGCCCGGCCCCGCACGGTGGCGGTCGTGGTGGTGCGCAGCTTCTCGCGGACCACCGCACCGGCGAGGGCGGCGCGGTCGTACTGGAGCGGGATGCGGGGGATCTCCCACTCCCCCGCATCCTGTCCCGGCGGCCGGAGCGCAGCCGGCTCGCCGGGATCGGCCGGGGGCTGCCGGTCCAGGTCGGGCACGGGAGTGGGTGGGCGGGGCCGGGCGGGGAGGTCGGCCAGGTCCCACCGGGCGGTGTAGAGGCGGTAGTCCGCCAGCAGGCCGATCGTGGTTGTCGGCTCGCTGATGTCCAGGCAGTGGGTGGAGATGGCGGCGGCCACGATCTCCTCGTCCAGGCCGGGGTCGCGGCGGCGGCCGCGCAGGACCAGGGCGAGATGGCGGCGGGCTTCGGCGAGCAGGTGCCGGCGATGGAAGCGGCCGCCCTCGTTCATCACGAACACCGTCGCGGTGACGTCGACGGCCGCCAAGGCGACGTCGACCACGACGGCGATCCGGACCCGGATCGCCGCGGCTGCGGCGCGGGCGTACTCGAGGAGGGAGGGGATGAAATCGGCGGCGACCTTGGAGGTGAGGATCGCGCTCACCTTCCACCAGACGCGCAGCTGCGCGAGCGGCTGGGTCTTCTGCTTGGGCGGGCGGGTCTTGCGGGCAGCGATCTGGTTCATCTTGGCGCGGGCCCGCTCGGAGACCACGGGCAGGAACTTCAGCTCGCCGTCGTCGTCGACGGCGGTGACGTACTCGTGCTCCAGCTCGGCCAGGCAGGCGGCGATCTCGTCACTGCGCCGGGCAGTCCAGCGGATCAGCTCGTGCGGCACCCCGGCCATCTCCATCACAGGCCGGCGCCCCGGCGTGACGATGCGCGGCTCGGTCGCCACCCCCAGCGCCTCGCAGACCTCAGCGGCCACCAGCTCGTTTTAGAGCGCGGAGGCCGCGACCGTGTTCTCGTGCAGGGCCGTGGTGTGGTCGACCCCCACTTCCCGTCCAAGCGCTGCCCCTTCACGCTCAAAAGCAGATGGTCATGCAGAAGCTCTTCGCGGTCCGCATGTCTCACGAGACGTCGCTCCTGTTCGTGGTGTGGCGATACGGTTCACCCGTTTCGGGGGCGGTGATGCGCTTCCTGGATAGCTCCACCCGATGCTCTGGCGGGACAGACCTGCTCACTGAGATTCCCCGGGAACGGCCCAGGGGGTGAGGTCCGCCGAGGGCCGATCAGGCAGGTTCAGTACGGCCCGAGCCTGAGAGGTGTCGTTGAACTCTGGCCGGGGCGAGGGCGACAGCCCGGCCATCCATCGGCTAGGTGAGTGAGACGCCTCGCTCCTTCGGCCATGCCGGAAGGCCGACGCGGGCATCGGGTGTTCGGCTGACTTCAGCGCCAGTGCCCCCGGACGAGTGTCCCTGGCGCCGAAGGAGAGGCTTTCGATGTTCTGGCTGAGTTTCCGATGCAAAGATCCTGCTCCGCGCTTCCGGCGAGCTTCGTTTCTCCGGGTAGGTGCGCTCCTGATGGCCGCGCTGACGCCAGCCCTTCCGGCTTCGGCCGCCCAGGCCGTTCCCCCCGACCACCATCCCGGCCAGGCTCCCGGCCATGCGGTGAGCATTCCGAAGGGCGGGGCCGAAGACCGACTCGGCGATCCGGTGGTCACGCCCCTCGGTTCGTTCGGCGGAATTCGCTACGTGCAGTACGACGGCGTGTTCGAGGGCGAGACGTCGACCGGGCGGTTCCGCGTCCCCTACAGGATCAGCGCTCCTGCTGATCCGGACCGCACGAACGGCACCGCAGTCGTGGAGCCGCCACACTTCGTGGTGGGGCTCGGCGCCCTCAACGTCTACCTGCGCAGGGACTTCCTGTTCCGCCAGGGGTTCGTGCACGCCGGCGTCGGCTGGAGCACGCTCGGCAACCGCATCCTCGACCCGTCGGTGCCCGGCACCTTCATCGAGGGCGGAGTCGAAGAGGACGGAGCCAGGGTCGACGACGAGATCATCACGGACTTCGCCAAGGCACTCGCCTCCCGCTCCTCCGGCGCGCGTCCACTGGTCGGCAAGCTGCCCCGACGGTACGGCACGGGCTTCTCCGACAGCTCGTACCCCCTCCTGCGTCTGGTCCATTCCGGCGACGCCACAGGCGCGCTCGACCTGGTCCTGCCCATCACAACGGAGGGCTTCGACCCCCAGGCCGACATCGCCGCCGGCCGCTACAAGGGCAAGGTCCTCATCGTCAATTCAGAATTTGACGATTCGACGAATCTGACCGACCGGGGCGTCGTGACCAAGCGGTACCGGTTCTACGTCGTCGCGGGAAGCCCGCACATCCCGGACCCGCTGGACGCGCCGCTGGACGTGCCGTTCCCGGTGAGGGGGACGACCCCGGCGAGCTTCGTGCCCGCGCTGCGCGCGCACTTCCTGCAGGGGCACAACTGGGTCCACAAGGGGTCACCGCCGCCGACGAGCACGCAGTTGCGCACGGCGAGCGACGACACCATCGTCCGGGACGCCAACGGCAACGCGATCACCGAGGACCGCACCGGCCGGCTGGTGCCCCGGCTGCCGTTCGTCGAGCTCGGCGAGGCCCGCTTCATCACCGGCTTCACCGGCAGCTACGACAACGTACGCACCGTGCAGCAACTCGGCTTCAGCAGCCACCAGGCCTACGCCAAGGCCTTCGAGAACAAACTCCGCGACTACCGAAAGGCCGGCTTCATCCTGCCGCAGGACGCCCGTGACATGAGCCGCCGCGCCAGCCTGTGCCCTCCGTCCACCTTCACGGAGACCTACCGCGATCACTACGCCGAATTCGTCGCGATCCGGCCCTGCACGGCCCGATGAGACTCTCTCGGCGTCGGGCGGACGCGGAGAGTTAGCGGAGTGGGATGAGGCGGCCACCAGAGGCGGATGCGAGGTCTTGGCGGAGTTGGGTGTTGTCGTGGTGGAGGGCGGCGATGGCTGTGGCCGCTGCGTCCAGACGCTTACTGAGGAGGGTGCACTCGCCTCATGAGACAGGTCTGAACTGCCCCAAGAAAAGCAAGGGACGGCCGGAACGCGCTTCGTAGTGGCGGAAGCGCGCGGCGACCAGACCGCCGGGCGGCCTCACCCGGTAGATGCCGTCCTTGCCGTACCGGATCACCGCGACCTCGTCCTCGATCCACTCCAACACCCTCGGCAGGGCCCGGTCCACGCGCCGTGGATCCGCGCCCTGGCGCAGTGAAGGGTGCCGGTGAGGGCGGTCTCGGTGTCGGGGTGGATGAGGACCAGGGCGAGAGGGTCGGTATCGGGGAGCGGGCGGCCGCGCTCTAGGCCGCGCTCGCCGATCCGTACGGCGACGTCGCCGCGGCCGGTCCACGGGGCCGGCCGCTGGCGGCCGGTGAGCATGGCGGTGAACTCCGCGACGGCCTTCTGGTCGCCGGGGTGCATCGGGCCGCTGCCGTGTCCGCATCTGCGGAAGCGGGCGGTCATGAGCGCGCCTCCTGGTGGCACAGCCACGCCTGCCCGTCCGGTCCCAGAGCGTGGTGCGGGAACGGCTCGTGTTCCACGACCTTGACGTCCGGGTCCCAGAACCACCGGAAGGGGAAGGAGCGCACCCCCAGTTCGAGGGCGATGACGGCCCGGTGGTGCCCCTCGAAGACGAAGGTGAGCCGGTCGGTTGCGCGGACGCCCAACAGGAGCGGCTCTCGGATCCCGTCCCTGGGGATCGAGGCCCGCAGCTTGGTCGCGGCTCCCCCAGCCCGCACGCCGCCGTCCTCCACGCCCTGAACGCACGGCACCCCGCCGAGCTGCTGGGCGGCGGCCTGGGCCCGGCGGTTTTTGTGCACGACGACACCGTGGTCAGCAGGGTCACTAGCGAGCAGCAGAGCAGTGAAGCGTGAATCCTGCGGTCCAGGAGCTACAGCGAGGCGCTGGCCCGGGTAACGCGGACCGCCACCGGCCCTTGAGACCGGTGGCGGTGACGGGGCGCGATGGGGCGGATCAGCAGTTGGTGATGAACCAGACCGGGCCCCAGTCCCCGCTGCTGTCGCTGGAGTACGCCGGAGGGGTGACGTACACCGGTTGGTGGCGCTTGTTCCTCATGACGGCCTGGAGATTGCTCGTCTGGTTGTTGATCCAGGAGCCGCCGCTGTTCCAGCCGTCGGGGATCTCGTAGGTGCCGCACCGGATGTACTGCCTGACCGTGCCGGCGTAGTTGGCGCTCTTGTAGGCACAGAAGGCGCCGTACTGGCAGCCCGCGGCGGCCGCCTTCGCGTCGTTGCCGTTGACGCCGCTGTTCAGGTCGCGGGCGAACTTTTCGCCCGGCAGCGGGAACAGGGTCGTCGAGCCGTCCCGGTTGGCCACCTTGTTCGCTGCCACCGCCTTGCCGCCGTATTGGGCGAGGTAGGTGGCGAGGTCCTGCTGGAGCGTGCTGATCTGGGCATTGCCCAGCCCCGCTGCGCGGGCTTCGCCGGTGTAGCGCGCGGCCTCGGCCCATGCCGCGGCCGTCTGCCCCGTGCCGTTGCCCTGCGGAGCGGCTGCGGCCGCGCCCGCCGGAGCGAGGACGCCGGTCAGTGCGGCTAACGCCGAAGCCAGGACGAGTGCGCCCTTCTGGGTGTTCCTCATGTGCTCCCCCTGAGTTGGGTTCATTGTGGGGTCAGGCACGAACCTAGGGGCCGCCGCCGTCGTCTGTACTCCAACGGGGGTTGTAAATGTGGTCTACACCCCTAGTTGTAGAGGGGTAAACCTTCGTGGGAGTCGTGTTGGGGGCCGTGATGTCCGATCAGGTGGGTCGGGCGGCCGGTGACGTCGGTCCCTGGAGGGAAGATCGCGATGGGGCATCGCAGATGGTGCGTGGCCCCGCCCGCGAGCAGGTCGGCGGGGGCCGGGCGGCGACCGCCATCCACGAGGCCGCCAGGACCAGCACCGAGGGTAGCCTGCCGATCCTCAGGGTATTGATCTTTCACCCGGAGCCTGGCCCGTGACGCCCGATCACCAACGCCCCCACTGGGAGTGGAACCCGCTGGAGTAGGTGGGGCCGCTCCGGTTCGGCATGAGCCCGCACCAGGTGGCCACCGCCCTCGGTGGCGAGATCCCGGCCGGACGGACGGGCGCTTTCCCGTTCTGGTTCTGGAAGGAGTCCGGGCAGTGGTCCCTCCACACCGACCACTTCGAGCGCCGTGACCGTGCACGGCCGTACCGGACCCCAGCTCCACTACGAGGGCATTCCGCTGGTCGGCATCACGCCTCGCGCATCTTCCGCATGGCAGGAAGATCCTGCTGGCCCGTCGCCCTGGCGTCAAACGCCGGGGCCGGGTACGCGGCGTCGGTCAGCTGGCGGACTGGTAGGCCGTCACGTCATCGCCGGACTTGGAGATCGCGATGCCGGTGAAGGCATTGACGAGGTCCGGGGCGATGCCCGGGGGCGTGGGCAGGTCCGCTCCGGTACGGGAGTCCAGGGCCACCGTGCCGTCAGCCGTCTTGGCGTAGACACGCCCGTGCCACACCGTGGTCACCCGGGGGGCGATGCGGCCGGCCTTCTCGTCGGGCAGCTGCCACAGGACGGCTCCGGTCGTCGCGTCGACGCCCACGACCTTGTCCCGGCCCCAGCAGACGACCGCGCTCGCGCCGTCGTGTCGGCACTTGGAGGCGGTAGGCGCGTCCGTCTGCCGGACCTCGCCGGTCCGTGGGTCGAGGAACTGCTGGTAGACGTGCCGGTAGTCCGCCCGATCGCGGGCGTACAGGTGGAGGAGTCCCGGCCCGGCCGGACGCAGCTCCAGGTTGTAGTACTCCTGTCCCTGCCACCGCTGGGCACCCGTGGTCAGGTCGTAGCCGGCGGGGGTGCTGTAGTCGTCCAGGTCCGTCTTGCGCTTCTCCCCGACCACGACGCCGTCCGCGACCGTGGCGGCCCTGAACGTCTCCTGGCTCCACAGCACCCGGTGGCTCGCGAGGTCGATCGCGTAGGTAGTCGAAGCGTTCTTGACCAGCGCCGGTCCCTTGTGGGAGACCGTGACAACGGCCACGTTCCCCGAGGCCCCGACCACCGCAGCCGTCAGCGGGTCCGAGACGCCCTTGGTCCACTCCGGAAGGGGCAGCGACAGCCGCCAGGCCACCTTGCCGGACTTCGCGTCCGCGGCGACGAACTGCGTCGAGGAGCGTGCGGTCTGTGTGCCGGTGCCCGCCTGCCGGACCAGGAACGGGGCCAGGACGAGCGGAGAGGCGCCTTCGGTGATCACTGGCGGAGCCGCCGTATTGTGGTTGTCCCTTGTGAGGGGCGAGACGGGCTCGCCGCCCTCCGGCCGGATGGTCTCTCTGGTCACCTGGTTGGTGGTGTCGAAGACCAGGAGGCGGTCCGGGGTGGCCACGAACGCCGTCTCACCGTGCAGGACGACGGGGAGTTCGCTCTCGTACATCCAGGTGCCGGCGACGTTCAGCAGGCCGGAGTAGGCCTCCCACGGCATGAGAACGCCCGTCGGCCTGAACGTCGTCGGCGGGTCGTGGGCGACCCTCGGCGGCACCACGGGCTGCTTCTCCGCGGGTGGTGCCGCGTCGAGACGGTCGGGTGTCTGCGAGCACCCCGCCGTCACGGCCGCCAACGTCATGACCACACCGGCCACCAGGCCCCGGTGTAGACGCATAGCCCTCAACTCGTCCTCATTCCCTCAGAAAGCGATCACTCTAAGGTAGATGCGTCGTTGCCGGGTTTCCCGTCCGGTCAGCGAGCTGTCGCAGAGGTACCGGGCCTGCTTCGACGCCGAGGTCACCCCGGCCCTGCATGCGCTCAAGCGCATGGAGGAGGCCGGGCACCTGGTCGGCCCGTTCATCACGAACAACTTCGACGGCCTGGGCGCGCGCGCCGGCTTCGAGGAGCAGTTCATGCGCCGCTATGACCAGCGCATCCCCCCGGTCACCTTCCACCCCGACGCGAAGGCCCTGGTCGTGATCGGGCTGCACGCCGACCGGCGGTGGGTGGCCAAGCGGGCCCGCGCGGCCGGACTCAAGGTGTTCCTCGTCGACCCGGAGGGATTCCCCCGTCCGGACGGCACCTGGTTCGACTACCCGCTGGAAGCCCCGCAGACCGGTGACGTGGTCGTACGGCAGACGGCCGCGACCGCGATCAGCCACCTGGAGAGCCTGCTCAACATCAACGCGAACGCCTGAGCGAACTCCGTTTCTTTCAGGTCCAGTTCGGCACCGATAGCGCCGGGGGGCACACCATGCCCGAAGTGCCCCCCGACGAGACAAGGATCTGCAATGCGTGTTTCCGTGATCGGCTGTGGCCACCTCGGCATCCCGCACGCTGCGGCCATGGCCGAGCTCGGCCACGAGGTCATCGGCGTGGACGTCGACCAGGCCAAAGTCGACAGCCTGAACGCCGGCCACTGCCCCATCTACGAGACCGGGCTTCCCGAGCTGCTCACCCGCCACACCGCGAGCGGACGCCTGCGTTTCACCACCGACATCCGCGAGGCCGCCGACTTCGCCGACCTGCACTTCATCGGCGTCGGCACCCCCATCGACGCCGACGGCCGCTCCTACGACACCGCACAGGTCTACGGCGCCGTCCGCCAGCTCGCCCCTCTGCTGACGCGGCCGTGCACGATCGTCGGCAAGAGCACCGTCACCGTCGGCACCACCGCTCAGGTCACAGCTCTCGCCCAGCGCCTGGCCCCAGCCGGCCAGGACGTCGACGTCGTGTGGAACCCGGAGTTCCTACGCGAGGGACACGCGGTGCAGGACACCCTGCGCCCCGACCGTCTCATCGCCGGGATCACCACCGCCGAGGGGGAAAAGGCGATCCGTGCCGTGTACGCACCGACCCTGGACGCCGGGGCTCCGATCTTCGTCACCGACCCGCGCAGGGCGCCGCGATGGGTCTGGAGCAACACCCGCCCACCCGACCCGGCCGGGGTGAACACCAGCCCACTCACCGCCCAAGCCGGCGGTTCGCGAAGCCGCCGCCCCAGCGGGTATCCCTTGTCAGCGTGCGAGGTCGCCAAGCCTCCCGGCGCGCCCGGCACACCCGGCGCACCCAATGCTCCGGCGGTGCCCTCCAGGTTCGGTCGGGTGGGCCTGCGTGAACGTGCCTAAGCATTCGGCGGCCACCTGAGCGCCGGGCCCGGCGGCGCTGGGAGGTGACTGGCCGCCCGCATCCCCCACCCCACCACCGAACACCACGGCTCCCAGACGTGATCCGTGCCATGGTCGTCGATGACGACGCCCTCGTCCGTCTCGGACTGACAGACTCCTCGACCATGACGACGACATCGAAGTCGTCGCCCAGGCCGCTGACGGTCCGGCCGCCATCGAACAGGCCACCGCACACCGTGTCGACGTCGCCCTGGTCGACGTCCGCATGCCACGCATGGACGGCATCACCGCCAGTGCACGGCTGCGCGTCCTGCCCCATCCGCCGAAGGTCATTACGCTGACCACCTTCGACCTGGACGAGTCCTGCTCTCCGACTTGAACGCGCGCAGTCGCTTCCGGGCCGGTGTCCACCCCGGACTGAGCCGCTACCGCCGCCCGCCTACCGGCCCTGCGCGAGCAGCTCCGCCAAGCGGCCGGCGGTGAAGTCGACGAACGGGCCGCTGTCCATCAGCTGACAGGGAGCCAGGCCGATCCCGCGGTGGCGGATCAGGCCCGCCGCGTCGGCTTCGGCGCCCAGCCGCGGAAAGAAGCGGCCGTTGTCGTCGCCAACGTCCGGGGCCTCCACCCAGACCCGCTCGTCCTCCAGCCCATAGGGGAAGCGACGCAGCTTCGTGCGGTGCTCGGGCACGAGCGACTCTGCATAGTGGAGAAAGGAATTGCGGTTGTGGCCCACACCCAGCAACAAGATATGGGCACCCATGCCGTACATCCGGTCGAACGGGGAATCCTTGCCGAGCGCGTAGTTCAGGGGCTGGTTCCCCGTGATCTCCTCGGCACGGGGACCAATCGCGGCGACCGAGGCTTGCGGATGCCGGCCGCGCAGGCGCCCGGGCACCGCCAGCACCGCGTTCGGGATCGCTCCCATCGGGGTGGGAAGGGCGTCGTGGAACAGAGGAACGCCGAGGCGGTCCGCGTCAGCCCCGCTGTCCCCGAAAGGCCGCAGCCCCGGGTGCGGGTCGCTGATCTGCGGGGTGAAGGTCGGCACGACGACCGTGCCGGACTCCCCCACGCACCAGCGCAGCGCGTTCACCACCGCCTGCGCACCGCCCTGTACGGATCCGAAGGCGGACAGGGAGGCATGCACCATGACGAGGGCGCCCTTCGGCAGCCCCAAGGCCTCGAACTCCCGCTGGAGGAAGCCCTCGTCCACGGGGCTTTTGGGCGGGTTCATCATGATGTTCCTCATTTCTGTACTGATATCTGATTTTTGATGCCCGGGTAGGACGGTCGAGAGATTGCGGAGACCACCCTCACCGAGTCCGGGGCCCTGCTGATTGTGGTGCTGTTCCGGCAGGTGGTGCCGCCAACGGAGGCGATACGTGCAGAAGGTGGGGGCCGACGGCGTGCTGGTGACCGAGAAGCCCTGACCGCGATCGTCTTCGTGGCGACCTCGGGCTGCACATGGAGACAGCTTCCGCCGGTGTTCGGCCCGAGCTGGCAGACGGTCTACCGGCGCTTCGCCCAATGGAGCCGGGCCCGTGTCTGGGCACGACTCCACCGCGTCATCCTCGACGAACTCGGCGCACGCGGCGAGCTCGACTGGTCGCGGGGCGCGATCGACTCCGTCAGCATGAGGGCCGCAGAAGGGGGTCGCTAACGGGACCGAATCCGGCCGAGCGCGGCGAGCTGGGATCGACAATCCACCTGCTCACCGACCGGAACGGACTGCCTCTGCCTCTAGGCATCTCCGGTGCCCAATGCATGACAACCTTGGTATGGAGCCGATCGTGCGCGCGACCCCGCCCGTCCGTTTCCGCCGCGGCCCCCGCAGGCGACGGCCAGCGAAACTGCACGCCGACAAGGGCTACGACTACGATCACCTGCGCCGATGGCTCCGCGAACGCGGCATCCGCCACCGCATCGCCCGCAAGGGCATCGAGTCCTCACAACGGCTCGGCCGCCACCGATGGGTCGTCGAGAAGACCGTCTCCTGGCTCGCCGGCTGCCGCCGCCCGCACCGCCGCTACGAACGCAAGGCAGAACACTTTCTCGCCGTCGTCGGCATAGCCTCAGCCCTCATCTGCCACCGCCGATTGGCGACCCTTCTCAAGGTCTGATCCGATGCTGCTGCACGTCGAAGCAGACCAGCCCCATGGACTCCGCCACGGCTGCGGCGTAGGCCGACGCCTCCTCGGCCATGCTCCACCGCATCGGGAAGTAGATCAGAGGACCACTGGCCTCGCCGATCAACGGGCCAGTCGACCAGGGCGAGGTGTCCTCCTCGTCCTCGGTGATATCGCACCACCGCTCAAGAAGCTTGGTGACGTAGGCCGCTATGCGTTCGGACGGAGGCTCCTCCACCTCGCAGTCGATGTAGCGGTCGTACAGGTCGTTGAAGACCCGGCCGGCGGTCTTGTCATCCGCCGGCCTCTCACCTTCCCAGACAGCCAGGTCGTAGCTCATGCCACGGAGGCTCTCACACCGCACTGACACCCATCTGAGCCGGTCAACAGCACGGGCTTCAACCAAAGGAAACGACGCCTAAAAGAGCGCTTTGTCCCGCAGGGGGTGTTTGGCGCTTGTACGGGTGGCTGAGTGGACGCCCGCCAGTGCAGGACCGGCGTGAGCGCGATGGCGGCTGCGCCGAGGAACCAGGCCAGGGGTCCGTGGACGTGGGCGAGGGCGAGGGCCACCGCGGCGAGCGCTTCCCGCAGGTGTTCCAGTCGGTCGACCTCGGGCAAGCCTTGCCGGGACTGCGGGGTGCCGACGGCGGCGTGGAGGTCGGCGGCGGCTTTCGCGGCGACGGTACGGTCGGTGGGCGACAGCTCCCACGCCTGATCACGGATCTGCCGCTCGGCTTCCTCAGCCAGATCCTCGTTGGTCGTCCGCATGCCCATGCCCCGCATCCCATGCGCGGTGGGCTGTCGGCAGCAGAGCGCAGACAGGCCGCATTGGTCCTGATCCGGAGGACAGGTCGCGTCCCCACACGGGCCGGCCGGCGACGTACGCGCCGCGTCGGGCCCCCCGCCAGGACGGGCGGTTCTCACCGGTCCGGTCGCCCCACCGAGCCCCGGACCCGGAGGAACGCCGTCAGTACAGGCCCATGCGGCGGGCGGTTTCCTCTCCGTGCCGCATCCGCTGGTGGGCGTCTTCCCCGAGGGCGGTGAGCACCCCGGCGACGACCGTCTCGATGACGGCGAGGGTGGGGACCAAACTGTCGTACGGGGAGGGGGCCGCGACCTGGCTGGGCAGGACCACATCGGCGTGGGCGGAAGCGGGCGAGAGCCACATGTCGGTGAAGAGGATGACCTTTCCGCCCTGGGCCTGTACGAGTTCGGCCATCGCGACCTTGTCCTGCTCGTAGCGCCGGTAGTCGAAGAGGACGAGGACGTCACGACGGTGGAGAGCCGCGAACACGGCGGTGCGTTCGACGCTGCGCTCGGGCAGGAACCGCACGTCGTTGCGCAGTTGCATGAGGTGCAGTCCCAGGTACTGGGCGAACAGGTGGGTGAAGCGCCCTCCCGCGAGGGTGATGCGGCGTTTGCTGTCGGACAGCAGCCTGATGGCGTGTTCGAGGTCGTGCGGGGGCAGTTCGGCGAGGGTCTGTGCCACGGCGGCGCTGAAGACGTCGCTGCCCCGTTGGAGGAGGGAGAGGTCTTCGTCCGGCCCGCCCTTGCTGCGGCCGTAGTCGGTGGTCTCGTAGAGGGAGAGGGGGGAGGCGTTGCGTTCGTCGAGCTCCGCTCGCAGCGCAGCCTGGAAGTCGGGGAAGCCCCGGTAGCCGAGCCGGTTGACGAAGCGCAGTACGGTCGGGGTGCTGACGGCGGCCCGCTCCGCGAGGACGGCCATGGTCTCGAAGCCCGCTGAGGGGTAGCCGGCCAGCAGCACGCGCGCGACCTTGCGTTCGGCGGGGCTGACGTCGCCCAGCTTGCGGCGGATCTCGTCGGCGAGCGTGCCAGGGGCCATGCGGAATCTACTTTCGGGTGTGGGACAGGGGTGACTGGTGGCTGGTCGAGCTTACTGCCGCTCGTCTGGGGGTGGCGCCGGCCGGATCCCCTTTCGAGTCGGCCGGTTCGGTCGCCCGGAGCGGGGCCGGGGCGGCGTCACTCCGGAGTGACGGCCACCTGCAAGTTGGTGAGCGTGCGCGCGGTGGCGCCGTCACTGGTCCAGGCGGCGAAGCCGGGTCGCTTGCCGAACGTGACGGTGAACCGGGGCCCGCTCTCGAACGTGGCGGCCGTCGCGGTGCGCTGGACAGCGCTGGCCGCGAGGGCGCGCGCGGTGTCCAGGAAGGAGTAGGGAACGCCTGCGGGGTTCGCCGCGGAGTGGAACACGTCGGGGTTGGCAGGGACGGGTGAGGCGGAGGCCGGTATTAGGGGCCGCTTGCCGGCGTCGGGCAGGACGCGCCAGCGGTGGGGGTCGTAGCGGTCGCCGTCGGTCAGGTAGGTGTAGCGGGCGCCGGTGAGGGACCACGCCCCGGATGTGGTCTTCCCCGTCCGGGCCTGGCGCAGGTCCAGGACGGCGACTCCGCGCGGACCAAGGACGCGCAGGCGCTCGTGCGGGGTGCGGGGTCCCTCCACGATGAGGGCGGTGTCCTCCTCCAGCGCGTACACGCGGTCGTGTCCGGTGTCGGCGGCGAGGCGCAGCGCCCTGCCTTCCCGGCCGTAGGCGCCGGTGTGGGTGTCGATGAGTCCCGAGTGCAGGAGGCCGAACCCGCCGGCGGGCAGATGGCCGAGCCGGGACGGGTCTTCGAAGTAGCCCGGGCTGCTGCCGTCGCGCAGTCCTTCGTAGGAGTCGCCTCCTGTCACCATGTCGGCTCCGGCGGCGATTTGCGCCCCGGCGCTGGAGCCGGATACGACCGCACCGGTGGCGAGCTTGGCACGGATCGCGGCGAGGACCTTGGAATCGGTGTGGGCGGAGCCGTGGAGCAGGGTGGTGACGTAGCGGTACTGGTCGCCGCCGCCGAAGAAGAAGCCGGTCATGGAGTTGACCTGCCGGACGACCTCGTCGGAGTCGGCGTTGGCGATGTGGTCGAGGTCTACGGGGATCCACTCGGCGCCGGCGGCTCCGTGCCGTTCGAACAGGGCGGCGTAGTAGGCCCCGTTGCACTCGGAGTTGCTGCACTTGTCCGGGTCCGAGGCGTACGGGTCCTGGCTGGCCGGAACGGAGGAGGCGGTGATCACTCCGATCCTCGCCGAGGCTCCGCCGGCCCTTTTGATGATCTCACCGTAGACCTGGGTGTTGTCCGCCTTCAGTGCGCCACCGACGAGGACGAGGGAGCCCCGGTCGCCGGCGTGGGGGGTGGGGGCGGCACCGGCCGTCGGGGCGAGGGCGAGGGTGAGCAGGAGAGCGGTGCCGCCCGCCAGTGTGCCGCGGCGGGGTCCGGTCGGGATACGCATGTGGTGCCTCCTGTGGATGGGGGTCGGTGGTGGCCGGGACCACGGCGGTACGGGCGTGCCGCGGTCCCGGCGCGGGCCGGCAGCCGGGGGCGTGGTGGACCGGGCTGCCGGGGGCCGGGTCCCGTACCGGGCAATGGCGCGATCAAACCGGTACGGGACGTATCGGGGGTGTCAGCCGATGCGGCCGTCGCCGAGTTCGGCGACGAGCGACGCGAGGAGCGTGACGCGGAGCGGGACGGTGGTGGTGTCCAGCCATTCCTCGGGGGTGTGGTCGGCGCCGCCGACCGGGCCGAGGCCGTCCAGGGTGGGGACGCCGGTGCCCGCGATGACGTTGGCGTCTCCCACGCCGCCCGTCGCCGCGCCGCCGAGCGGTAGCCCGAGCTCCGCGGCGATCTTCCTGGCCAGGTCGAACATGCGGCGTGAGGCCGGTGTGTCCTCCATGGGCGGGCACAGGTCCAGCTGTTCCACCGTGGCGGTGGTACCGGGTACGGCGGGCCGTGCGGCGGCGGCTTCGATCGCGGACCTGGCCGCTGCGATACCGGCGGCGGTCGCCGAGCGCACCTCGACCCGCAGTTCTGCTTCCGGGCAGACGATGTTGGCACGGGTCCCCGCGCGTACGACGCCGACGTTGACGGTGACGTCGTCCCAGTGGCCGTTGAGCGCTTGGAGGGCGACGACCAGGTGGGCGGCCGCCAGGGCGGCGTTCGCCCCGCGCTCCGGTTCGATGCCGGCGTGCGCGGCCCGGCCGGTGACCGTCACCCGGAAGTCGGCGACGCCCTTGCGGGCGATGACCAGGTCGCCGTTCTCCCGCGCGCATTCCAGGGCGAGCGCGAAATGGGCTCCGCACGCTGCCGCCTCCGTGGCCGGGCGGCTCGCGGGTCCGCCGATCTCCTCGTCGGGGGTGGCGAGGAAGACGAGTTCGGCGTACTGCCGGGCTCCGGTCTCTTCGAGGATCTCGAGAGCGCTGAGTCCTGCGAGCAGGCCGCCCTTGTCGTCGCTGACGCCCGGGCCGCGCGCCATGCAGCCGTCGAGGGCGAAGGGCCGTGCGGCGGCGGTGCCCTCCTCGAACACGGTGTCCAGGTGAGCGACGAGCAGGACGCGCCGGCCGCCTTCGGCGACGGGCAGGTCGCCCCGTTTGCGAGCGACGATCAGGTCGCCGACCGGGTGCCCGTGGGTGGGAGCCGGAGCGATGCGCTCCACGTCGAATCCGAGCCTCAGCAGCCGTTCCCGGGTCCAGTCGGCCATCCGGTTGACGCCGTCGGGGCTGTACGAGCCGGAGTCGATGGCCACCAGGTCGGCCAGGTCGGCCAGGTAGCCCTTCAGGCGGGCCTCGGCGTATGGGAGCAGCGCGGTGGCGCGGAGCCGCTCCCGGAAGGGGGCGGTCACAGGACCTTGGAGAGGAACGCGCGGGTGCGCTCCTGACGAGGTTCGACGAGGACCTGCCGGGGATCGCCGGATTCGACGACGACGCCGTCGTCCATGAAGACGGCGGTGTCCCCCACCTCGCGTGCGAAGCCGATCTCGTGGGTGACGACGACCATCGTCATGCCGTCGGCGGCCAGCTGCCGCATCACGTCCAGCACGTCCCCGACGAGCTCGGGGTCGAGCGCCGAGGTGGGTTCGTCGAAGAGCATGAGCTTGGGCTTCATGGCCAGGGCCCGGGCGATGGCCACGCGCTGCTGCTGTCCTCCGGACAGCTGGGCGGGGTAGTGGCCGGCCCGATCGCCGAGGCCCACCCGCTCCAGCAGGTCGTGGGCGGCGGCCTTGGCGTGCGTCTTGTCGACCCCGCGGACGTTGACGGGGGCCTCCATGACGTTTTCGAGGGCGGTCATATGGGGGAAGAGGTTGAACCGCTGGAAGACCATGCCGATGTCACGGCGTCGCGCGGCGACTTCCTTCTCCTTCAGTTCATGCAGCCGCGGGCCGCTCTGGCGGTAGCCGACCAGCTCGCCGTCGACCGCGAGCTTCCCGCCGTCGACCCGGTCTAGGTGGTTGATGCAGCGCAGGAAGGTGGACTTTCCCGAGCCGGACGGGCCCAGCAGACAGCACACCTGCCCGCGTTGGACGGTCAGGTCGATGCCCTTGAGGACTTCGAGCTTCCCGAAGTGCTTGCGCACGCCCTGGGCGTGGACCATGGGGACGTTCACCGGACCGCCTCCTTGACGTCCTTCTTGGCACGAGCGGGCCGGGTGAGGGCTCCGGCGAACATGCGGCGCAGCGGCGAGACGTGGCCGCCGCGCCCCGCGCCGCGGCCGTAGCGGCGCTCCAGCCACGCCTGGGGAACGCCGAGCAGGGTGACCAGCCCGAGGTACCAGAGGCTGGCGACCACGAGCATGGGGATGACCTGGTAGTTCTGCGCGTAGACGTCCTGGATGTTGGACATGAGGTCGTGTGCCGAGATGATCGACACCAGGGCGGTCATCTTGAGCATGTTGATCGTCTCGTTGCCCATCGGCGGGATGATCACCCGCATCGCCTGGGGCAGCACGATCCGGCGCATCGTCAGGGCGGGGCGCATCCCCAGGGAATGGGCCGCCTCGGCCTGACCGGTGTCCACTGACTGGATGCCGGCGCGGACGATCTCCGATGCGTACGCGGCCTCGTTGAGGCCGAGGGCCAGCAGCGCGGCGACGGCCGGGGTGAGCAGGGAGTTGGTCTCGATCCGGATGAAGGTGATGTCGGTGAACGGGATGCCGATCATCACGTACTGGTAGAGAGCGGCGGCGTACCCCCAGAAGATGATCTGAACCAGCAGGGGGGTGCCGCGGAAGAACCAGACGAAGAGGGAGGACATTCCGTACAGCACGGGATTGGCCGACAGGCGCATCACCGCGACCAGCGTCCCCAGGACGAGCCCGAGGGCCATCGCCGCCGCGGTGAGCCAGAGCGTGGTGACCAGCCCGGAGAAGACGAGGTCGGCGAAGAGGAAGTGGCCGATGACCTCCCAGTGGAGGTTGTCGTTCTTCGCCAGCGATCCGGCCGTGCCGACGAGGGCGGCGACCGCCGCGAGGGCCGCGATCCAGCGGCCGTAGTGGCGCAGCGGAACGATCGTGAGCTCCTCGGGCGCCGCACGGTCGAGGTCCGCGGGAGCGGTGGTGGTGGTCATCTCTAGTCCACCGCCGCGTTCTTGGTGGCCTCCTTGACGGCGATGGAGGCGACGCCGTACTTCTCGAAGATCTTGGTGACGGTGCCGTCGTCGATCAGGGCCTGCAGTGCCTTCTGGATGGCATCGCTGAGCTGGGGCAGCTTCTTGGACACGGCGATCCCGTTGGGCGAGGCACCGTATCCACCCGCGGCAGCCGGGTCGTCGACGACTTCGAAGGCGTTGCCCTGGTCGGCGGTCTTGGCGGTCCAGCCCGCGGCGGGCTTCGTCTGGACCTGGGCGACCACCTTGTCGGAGCGCAGGGCGAGCTGGGCGTCGGAGTCCTTGGGGAAGGTCTGGATGTCGATCTCGGCCTTGCCCGCGGTCTTGCACTTGGCCTGGTGTGCCTGGAGCAGGGCGAGCTGGTTGGTCGCCGCCTGCACCGCGGCCTTCTTGCCGCAGAGGTCGTCCAGGGTCGCGATCTTCGCCGGGTTGCCCTTGACGACCATGATCCCGGAGCCGGAGACGGAGTAGTCGACGAAGTCGACGACCGCCTGCCGCTCCTTGTTGTCGGTCATGGCCGACATCGCCGCGTCGAACTTGCCCGCCTGGACGGCGGGCACGATGCCATCGAACTTCTGCGGCGTGAAGGCGAACCTCACTCCCAGCTTCGCGCCCAGCGCCTGGCCCAGGTCGTAGTCCAGACCGGTCAGTTCGGGCTTGCCCTCGGTCACGAACATCTCGAACGGTGCGTACGGGACGTCGGTCGCCACTCGCACGACACCCGACTCCCTGATCTTCGCGGGCAGGGCGGAGTGCAGCGCCGCGTCCTTGGCGATCGTGACTCCCGCGACCGTGGCGGCGGCGGACGGCTCGGCGGCACCGCCAGAGGCAGCATCGTCCCCGCAGGCCGAGACCGTCATGAGGATCGCCGCGGACAGAGCGGCGGCCGTCGTCGCGCGACGGAGGGGCGGGGTTGGCATCACGGGTAAGCCTCTCGGAAGATCGGTCGGCGGCGCCTGCGTACGCCACCGTCTGACAGCCAGGAAATTACATGTTGGGCTTCCGATTGGCTAGATGTAACGCACATTTCAGCGAGGTAACGGAACCAGCCCACAACCGAGCAGGCAGGAGGGCGGCCGTCTATCTGCCCAGAAACGAGGCAATCGACTGCCTCCTTGGCGAAGTACTGCGTTACATCTACCGCAGTTCACTATCGACCTGTACTTTCCGTTGCTGCAAGCCGCAGCGCCTGCTTCGCCGCATCGCTGCGGTCCCCCACACCGCTGCCCACGGAGGACCCCATGCGTCCGTTCCCCCGCAACACCTCCCCCGCGTCCGCCGCTGCCTCATCCCCGCGGCGCCGGCCCATCCACCGCGTCACCGCCTGCGTGGCGGCCGCGCTGGCGGTCATCGTTGGCGGGTGGGTCCAGGCCGATCAGGCCGAGGCCTCCGCTAGCCGCATTCGCCTGGGCAGCTCCGCGGACGCCAGCCGGGCCACCTGGTCGGGCCCCGCCTTCACCATGAACGGGTCCGGTGGCATCGTCCCGGCCTCCATGACCAAGGCCGTCGACGCCATCCGCGGTGGAACCGGCTCACTCGACGTGGTGGTGCTGGCGGCGTCCACGTCCGGTTCCGGCAGCAGAACGCCCGAGTGCGATGCGGTCATGCGCCTGAGCGGGATCAACTCCTGCACCACATGGACGCTGACCAGGGCGAGTGACGGCAACAACGCCCAGGCCAACACCGACATCCGGAACGCGGAGTTCGTCTACTTCGCCGGCGGTGACCAGTGCAAGTACGCGGCCTGGAAATCCACCTCCCTCCGCTCTTCCGTCCAGTCGGTCGTCGCCAAGGGCGGCGGCTCCGGCGGAGGCAGCGCCGGCCACCACATCAACAGCTCCGTCGTGTACGACGCCTGCCGGGGGAGCATCACCTCCGACGAGGCCCTGGCCAACCCCTACGATTCGTATGCGACGTTCACCACGGGCATGTTCGACTGGCCGAACTACGCCGGCACCATCAACGACTCCCACTTCGTCACCCGCGACCGCATGGGCCGTACCATGGCCTTCGTCGCACGGGCGCTGGAGGACGGGCTGGTCACCGGCGGAAAGGCCTGGGGCGTGGGCGTCGAAGAGGGTGGCTCCCTCTTCATCGACAAGAACGGCCTCGCCACCCTCTCCGGGGCCGACGCCTACGTCGTCCTGGGAGACCACCAGCCCGAGAAGGTCGCTTACGGACAGCCCCTCACCTACTCGGACTTCAAGATCTGGCGTCTGACCTCAGGCCGGACCTTCGACTTCAAGAACCGTCCCACCTGCGGCTTCTACCTCAAGAGCGTCACCAACGGTGTCGCCGACAGCAACCTGTACAGCGGCACGCCCGCCACCGGCTGCTGAGGCCGCCCGACAAACCCGCCGTCGCCTCCCGGGCCGCACCGCACCTCGCTGCGCTCCTCACGGGGGCACGGCGGGAATGTGGCCGTGCCTGCGGCAGTGATCGCGCGCGGGTGGGCACATGGGCGACGGTGGCTCCAGCGCCGGCGGCGGGGGCAGGTGGACCGGCGACTGCCGTTCGATCGAGTCGGCCCGCGTCCCTTTGAGGGGGCTGAGAGCCGAGCAGAGTCGTACTTGAGCGACGAGCCAGTGATCGGGTGCGGAGAAGCTGTCGGCCACTCGGGAGCCCGACCCGCCGGAGTCTTTTTCTGAACATGTCAAAGGCACGGCCTCCTTCTTTCGCCGAGCGTTTACGGTCAAGGTCAGTCGCGCAGGTCCAGCGGCGCAGCGGTCACCTCGCTCGCCACCACGGGGTCAGGGGCGTAGAAGGGGCGGGCGGCGTCGACAGCGGCGAGCACATCGAGCCGCTGCCGGGCGTCGCGGAACCGGCCGTGCTTCTGCACGAAGTCCGCCAGCAGGTCGAGCCACCGACGGCAGAAGGCCAGGTCGGGCTCGCGCCGTACGCCGGCTCCGTCCACGTCCAGCCACGTGGCACCGGTGTGCGACCACGCCCGCTCGGCCAGCACGTCGGGGTGCGCTCCGCCCGTACAGCGTGCCGCCACCCAGGTCGGCTCGCGCACCTCCAGGTCGAGCGACACCGCGAGTGGCCCGTCACCTTCGGCGGAACCGAGCACATGCCCGCCCGCCGTGACCACTTCAAGCAGGCGTGCCTGCGGCCCGTACGCGGCTGCCGACAGGTGGACGCTCCGCCCGGCCGCCCCGTCGATCCGGCTGCCCTCGTCCTGTCCGTCCACCCGCAGCCGGACCCAGGGGCCGTTCGTGACGACGACGGGCCCGCTGCGCAGAGCGCGGCTGAACGCCTCCGGGTCGTGGTCGCCCCCGGTCCGCGCGTAGACCCGTCCGGACCCGGCGGGCCGGAGAAGGCACCGGCCCGGCTGAAGGACAGGAAGGCGTCGGTCCCGGCCGTCGGCGCGAGCCGCAGCCCGCAGCCCAGCAGGCGGTACCAGATTTCGGCCGGCCCGGAGGGGTCGACCGAGAACAGCAGGTCGATGCTGTCGACCAGGCCGACTGCGGCGTCCACCACCAGTTCCCGCGCCTCCACCGAGCGGATGACCCAGTCGAAGAGGTGGTCCGGCGCCGACTCGGCACCCGGGGGAAACGGGCGGACCACGGGGTGGCAGTAGCCGATGGCCGCGCCTCCCGCCCGCAGCTCGGCCGCCGTCTCCGCGTTAGCGGGCCAGTCCCACGGGTGCGAGCTGCTCTCGTGCCCCGTCGCCCAGCGAGCCGGTGAGGTGTGTCCGCCCGTGGCGTGGAAGTGGCCCAGCAGATCGTTGCGGAACTCGACCCCGAAGGCTGTCGTGCCGTGCTCGTGCCGCAGCGGACGGCCCAGCCGACTCTCCACGAGCGCCTGGTCGTAGACCTCGTCGCCGTGCCAGTTGCCGGCGACCAGTCCCATCAGGTCCAGCCCCTCGCCCTGCTGCATGAGGACCGCGTCGTGCAGCGAGACGACCTGGTCACCCGAGTAGTTCGCGTGCACGTGCAGATCCGCGCCGGTCCAGCCGCCGCCGTCGCCGTCCCACCAGCGCTCCGGCTCGAGGTGCAGCCGTGTCGTGCCGCCGGCGCGCAGCTCGGCCCGCTCGGAGACCGAGGTGTACTGCGCACCCCGCGCCGCCGTCACCCGCACCATGCCTGCCGGTACCTCGAGCGTCACTTCCTGCGCGTGGAAGAACGGCCGGTCGTGGACGTCGTACTTCAGTCGGCCCCCGGTGGGCGCCCACGGCTGACCCCCCGCGTCCACGACGCTCCATCGGACGGGCGTGGGGGCCGAGAGCTCCAGAACGGCCGGAGGCACGCGGCGCACGGCGGCCGACAGGTCGACCGTCACCGTACCGGCGCGCAGCGACGCCAGCCACGGATCCGGCTGCAGCCCCATCCGGCCGACCGCACCGGCCGCCACCGTCCACGCACCGGCCGCGCCCCTGACATCGACCGCATGGGCGGTGTCGTTCACCACCACCGCCAGCACACCTCCGGGACACCAGGTCGCGGGACCACGGGAGCCGTCCAGCACGTGCAGCGGCTCGCCGTGCCGCACGGTCCCGGTCAGGACGTCGATGACGACGACACCGGCGGGCAGCGGCGCGTCCGCCGTCACCAGCAGCCGGAGAGCGGCGGTGCGGTCGATGCGCCGGTCCTCCCCCATGGCGGCGAGGACGGGTCCGAGCGCCGGCAATCCCCAGCGGCGGGCCAGATCGAGGACGTCCAACATGACGTCGGGCGCTTCGGCGCCCCAGTCGAGCGGGGATTCGGCGAGCAGCGCGCGGTAGCGCGCCAGGGCCTCGCCGACCGCGGGGGGCAGCTCGTCGTCGCAGCACATGGCGGTCCCTCTCCTGCAGAGCGTGACCTGTGAGATCACGGCAACGCGATGATGTCCCCGCGGCGGCCGGGCTGTTGGTCAGCAAATCCTGCGGGTGCCCGGCTGGAGGAGTGATTCGTCCCACGGGGCGTACGAGAGCCGGTCCGGGCTCCAGTAGTGCATCAAGTCCGCGTGTTCGTTCGACCATCCCTCGTAGATCTCGTCCCAGGATCGCTCCGCATGGTTCGTCAGCGAGCGGGCTTCGATCACGTCGTCACCGCGCTGGTAGCGGACGTCCATGGAGATGCGGACCTCGTCGCGGACCACCGCGGGCAACGACTGATGGACCGTGAGGCTGGGAAATGTCACGACGTCGCCCACGGCGAAATCACCGCCGACCCAGTCGGTCTCATGCGCGCTGCCCTGTCCGAGCGCCGCGGAGCGCCTGGACAGGGCAGACCCAGACCCCCAACGAGGGACGACCGGCGGCCCAGCCGCATTCGTCATACGGCCGGCGCCGTCCCGGGCGAACCCGGCACAGCCCCTCGGCACGCTCAGCCGCTGCGTCCGCGCGACCGCCGTGCTCATGCCCCCCGGCAGCCCGTACGCCGACCGGCCGCCGCAGGGCGGCCCGGGCCCGCAGACCCGGCCCCGGACGCCCGCGCACCGCCCTCAGCTGGCGGCCACAGCCCCGCCCTGCCCGAAAGCGGAGACATCGTCCGCCGTCTGGTCCAGGCGCAGCCGCTTGAACCGGAACGGGTGCCGGTAGACGCCGCCCCGGTCCACGGCCCGGTCGGCGCTGATCTCCGCCACCACCTCCGGCCGCACCAAGACCGCGTCCAGAACATCGCGGTACCCCCACGCCGCCGCGAACCGCACCCCCGTCCAGGGGTGCCCGGGGCCGGCCGCGGTCAGGTGCTCGCCGACCTAGCGGGCCTGATCGCGGCGCAGTGCAACCGTACGGCCGACCGCGCGCAGCCGGCCGTGCTCGTCGTGGCGGCCCAGGACCAGGAGCTGCGGGCGGGTCAGGGTGCCTGTGACCGCGCCGATGACCGCCTCCGTCGTATCGCGTCTTCTGATCTTGGCCCAGCCCCGGTAGGCGGGAAGATACTTGCCCGTCAGGGCCTTGCAGACAATGCCCTCGACCCCGGACACGTCGGTCCAGGTCTGGAGCCATTCGCGGGCCCTGGCCAAGTCGGTGGTCATCGGGCAGAGCGTCCAGGGGGCCGTCAGCCCGTGCTCGCGGCGCTTGGCGTACGGACGCGTGAGCAGCTCCTCGCCGTCCAGTTGCAGGACGTCGAAGGCGACGAAGTAGGCCGGCCACTTCGCGGCCAAGCCAGAGCGCCGCGGCCCCGGGCGGAGGCCCGGTGCTGCAACGCCTCGAATGACAACCAGCCCGCTTCCGTGTCAGACCAGCAGCTCACCGTCCAGGACCAAGCCGGCGGGGAGCTGCGCCTCGGCGGCCGCCACCAGGTCCGGCCACCGGTCCTGAACCAGCGATCCGCGCCCGGTCTGGAGCAGCACCCGCCCACCCGGGCCAGCCGGAGTGAACAAGATCGCGCGGTGCCCGTCGAACTTCTGCTCATAGGCACCCCGCACGCAGTACGGCCGGACCCGGGAGCGCCTCGGCAGCCTGCGCGAGCATCGGCTCCACCGGCGGCCGCAGCACCATCCCCAAGCCCTCCCTCCACCGGTGCGCCGTACCCAGGGCCAGCCTGACCGCCGCACCGGTCAACGGCGCGACGGAGGGCACCGGGCGGCGTACCACCAAGGGCGCGATCGGCACCCGGCGCACGGCCCGCCGCCGTCCCCCACGCCGGCGGCCCCGCATCAGCGCTACGCCGACGGGCGCCCGCTCGTTGCCCGGACATGACGACGCCCGAGGAGAACACCGGCGCGCCGACCGCCGCGCGCCGACCGCCGAGGAACTGCGCCGGATGACGGCCCTGCCGGTGGGCATCGTGTGGGTGTGCAGCACCTGCTGGCAGCAGGGGCACAGCGTGCACCCGAGCGTGGACGCGGCCCGGCACGACGCCGGATGCCACGCCATCGCCGCCCACGGCGACACCCTCGCCCTCGCGGACATCGAGCTGCGCCTGATCGACGCCCACGATGTCGATATCCGTCGGCAACAGCGCCACCCGGACACCCGGGGGCGGACCCTGCTCCCTGTCGAGGACGCCTTCGTGCGCGTGGTGCCGCTGTCGCCGCTCCAGCAGGAGCTGCTGTGCGACGTGCTCGGCTGCGACCCCCAGGCCCGGCACCGCCGACACCGCACAGCCTGACCGGGCCGACAAGACGACGGGGCCGCTCCAGCGGTGGATCACCGCGACGGCGCCCGGTACGGCCCGCGCTCCACCCAAGCAGTGCTACTCGTCTTCCGGCCACACCTGGGGGTCTTTGCCGCCCCGCACTTCACCTGTGAGCCGGACCTCGACATCGATCCGGCGCTGCCCGCTGTCCTTCGCCCACTTCGCAATGGCCTCCTGGGCCACGTCCACGGCCTCGGCACCGAAACCGCGCCGCCTCCCACTCCTGCTAGGCCTCGGCCGTCCAGCCCTCCCCTACCGACGGCCGGCCATGCCGTTCCTGCACCTCACGCAGCCGCGCCCACGCGGTATCCGCACACTTCCGATCCCGGATCACATCGTCATCGAGTTCGGTATCAGCCACGAGCGGAGCCTAAGTCCCGCCAGAGACGATGGCAGCGCTCGATGCCCTGACCCGGCCCGGCACCATGGCGTGCACCGGGTGCGACGCCACCGAAACCCCGCTGCCGATCCTCCGCCACGGCCAGGACACCGTGCCCAACCCCGGCGACTGAACCGGCGTTGTCGGCGAGAAGCTCTCAAGAATCGTCACGAGGTCCCGTCCGATTGAAAGACCGGACGGGATCTCGGCGTTTTCGGGAAGCATGGCGACCATGGCCGAAAAGCGACCTTAAGATGATCAACTGATGATCACTCAACGGGGGGAAGACTCATGAGATTTGCCTGGCAGGACACACCGGGGCAGGTTCGGGACGCGGCCACCTTCATAGGTCTGCCGAACCCCGTGCTGTGGTCCGGGCCCCCGGTCCGGGAGGGCGACCTCGCCGGATGGATGGGCGAGGTCAAGTACTTCACCCGGATCGAGATCGACTCCGTCATCACCCTGCACAGCCGCTCCGGCACCCCCTTTGAGCTGTACGGGCGGGGCAGCGACTTCCTCAACCCGGTGCGGATGGCGCGCTACGTGCCCTGCGTGATCGAGGCGGAGAACGCCGAGGAGAACCCGAAGGTCCTCGCCCTCGCGCGCACCGCGTGGCGGGAACACGTTGACGCCGTCGCACAGCGCTTCGGTGCTCCCGTCCGCGTCGCGGAGGACGACGACGAGGTCTTGGAGGCGATCTGGCGTCTGGCCGGCGCCGAAGGCCCGGACATGCGCCTGTGGTTGAACGCCACGCAGGTCCTGGTCCCGGACAGCCCGCTGTACACCCGCCTTCCCGGCCGAGCGCTGATCCGCCTCGACGCGCACGCCCCGGAGGACATGGCCGGCGTCACGCCCCGCCCGGTCGACAAGGCCAACGACGTGCCGGAGTGGATCCCGGACTGGTACCAGAAGCACGCGGTCGATCTGGCGCGGGCCGAGTACGAGGCGTTCGAGGACGAGGAGCGCGTCGTCGACCGGGTTCGGCACGCCCTTGGCGGCGCAGTCGCCGGCGGCGGATCCGTCCTCGACCTCCTCGGGACCCTCGTCGACACGCCCTTCGAGGTCCGGCCGGAGACCGACTCGTACAGCTCCCAGCACATCTTCCGGCACCCCGACGCCCCCCAGGGCCGGCTGCCCGCCCTCCACGTGGCGCACGTGATCAGCGTCCTCGCCAACCACGAGCAGGCGGGCTCTGCCCGTACGGCGCACTCGGTGGAGCCGGGCCTGACCCTCCACCACCTCGACCTGTTCAATCCCCGGGTGCAGAACTCCCTCGGCGTCACCGGCCGGGAGGCATGCGGGGTGTGGCGACTGACCCGCGCCGGGTTTGAGAAGTCGATCGCCGGCAAGGCGTACATGATCACCCCGGCGGACGTGCTGGAACGCCTGCGCGCCGCAGTGCTCGCAGCCGGGACCCCCGAGGTGGGTGAGTAACCGTCAGTATGACGGTATGACGGGCCATGACGGTGGGACGGTCCAGGCGTGGCAGGCGCTGGGGGGGCGGCGGAAACGGTCGGGCGGGTGCGCTACCGGGGGGCGGGCAGCCTGGGGGGGCCGCTGCCGGTCAGGGAGCTGGCGCGGACCGCGGTGGGGGTGCGCGGGCTCGCGAGTGGCGCGGCGGCGGGCCCGCGGTGTGGAGTCCCGACTCCGGCGAACAGTGAGCGCAGCAGCGTGGGCCGCCACCCGGCCAGGGTTAACGGCCCGTACTGCTGCCCGAGGTCAGACGTTGAGTGAGGCGGTGTAGTCATGGCGGCCGTAGCCGCAGCCGTAGCCGTGCCAGTCCAGGAACAGCACCGCATCAACCAGGGCGCCGGGGGCCGGCCCGGTGGCTGATCGTCGGCGTCCGGTAGTGGCCGTTGCCGGCCACGGCCCGTCATAGCTGCTGTCATCAATGTCCTGCGTGCTGGACGCGCACCGGTAGGCCGGCACAGCCGCGGGGTGGGAGCGGCTGGCGCCGCCACCGCCGCCGCGGCCACCGCCACGCGCTTGATGATGTTCATGCCCGCTCAATGCCACTACCGCCGGGGCGACACGGCCCGGTCACGAAACCGCCCCCGAAGGGGGACCTCTGCGCCGACCACGGCACCGCCGCCGAGCGGCTGCAGCATCCCGGATGACGAGCTCGCCATCGAGGACCAGACCGTCCGACGGCGCCGCCCGCTTCCGGGTATGAACCTGGACGCCGTGCCCGAGCGCCACCGCACGGCCACCGTGGCCTCGGCCCGGTGCTCGACTGTCTGACGGGCGGCGCCCGGGCGGCCGGGACGGTTCAGCCGACCGCGCAGAGCCGACCGCATGCGTGTCGTGTCGGGTGAGGAGCCTGGTCACTCGCAGGCGACGCCGTCGCCGTCGCGGTCCACGTGGGAGCCGTAGCCCGGGTCCCCGCGGCGGATCGGAGCCGCCCCCGCCGCCCTCACGGCGCTGCAGTTTCGGTAGGAGACGCTGCCACCGCCGTCCCCAGCGCTCGAGCTGTCATCGGATGACGCCCCGCCCGGCTGTGTGTCTCCGGAGGTGCCGGTCTTGCTGTCGTCTACCGCAGGGGGCCGCGGTTGGCTCGGCGGCTCAGGTGCTTGTTGCTGCGCCGGAGCGGCAACGGACGGGGCAGACCGTGGCGAAGGAGTAGCCGCCGGGGTCGGGGATGCGGGCACCGCGGTGGCCGGCGGCGCAGGGGCGGAAGCCGGGGGTGCTGGGGCTGGTGCGGTGACGGTGACCGTGGCGGCCGGCTGCGGGCGCATCCTCGCGTCATCCTGCGTGTTCTTCGGGCTGGCATCGGCGACGACCAGGACCTCGAACCAGATCGAGGCCAGGACCACCGTCACGGCCTGGCCGGCCTTGTCCCAGCGGGCCGCGAACGCGAGCGCGACACCCAGCGGCGGAACGGCGAGCGTCAAGGCGATCAGGCAGGGACCGCCAGCAGGGGATGCCAGCGGCGCGCGGGGGCCGGCTGGAACGAGGCGGCGGCATCAGGGGGTGAGTACACAGAACTCCAGACCAGAACATAACGAGGCGGGCACCGCGGGCCGACGCATACCCAGGCCCCCAGCGCCCTGGGCCCGGACGGCCGGGACAGACACGCAAGGACACCGCCTGGCGGTACGGCAACGGCCACGGCACACCCGCTCAACGCCCCCGCGCCGCAACGGCCACCCGACAACATGCCTGCGGGCGACGAAGCATGCGCGGCAACTGCTTTCCTTCGCCGTCTCCTACGCCCGTGCGGTCACGACGACTCAGCGCGGGGTCCGCCAGGTGACTGCAATGGTGAGTGTCCGAAGGTGTTCCGCCACCCCCGTGTGAGAGGTGCTCCAGTGGATCTCCGGCCGTTACGTTCGGGTGCCCTGCGATCAGGCGAGGGCCCGCCGGGTTCGAGCGTCTTGTCTGACAGTGAACTTCTGGCTTCGGTCGCTAGCCGTGCTCGGACTGCTGGTAGAGCTGTTGCGCGAAGGCGCCAAGCGCTGTTCCGTAGCTCGCTTCCGCGTCACTGCTGATGTTCACCGCGACGACGCTGCCCTCGGCAGGGTCGCCCGAGAGGTACGGGCCGCCGCTCGACCCCATCCCCATCAGACACGGGACACGGTAGTCATCGAGCCGACCCGGCGGGGCTCGCTCGGCCGGTCACCCTTTAGCCTGTGGCCTGCTGCCGGAGCACGCCGCCCCGGTGTGAGGCCATGCGGGTGCGGGGGACGAACGTGAGCAGGATCAGGGGCGGATCCCTGTGGGCGGCTGCCGTAGGGGGCGCGGCGCTCGCGGGCGCCCTCGTCGTCGGCGGGGTCGTCCTGGCTGCGGCCGAGGAAGACAGCGAGGACGGCTGGGTCCGGGAGCCCGCGGGCACCAAGGGCCCGGCCCGCGCCGGGGCAGACCCCTCACGCAACACGGTCGCAGCCGAACTCGCCGCTGCCGCCACCGCCGCCGGGCTCGCCCCGGGTGCTGCGTCCAGCGCCGAGGAAGGGGAGCTCGCAGATTGCATCGCAGGCTGGACGGGCGACGGCCCAGCAGACGACGGCCGGCTGGCGGCCCTCGAAACCGCCCTGGAGGAACGCGGCTGGCAGGTCACGGCCCGCCATGGCGAGCCCGTTCCGGCGGTGGCGCTGAAGAGCGGCTCCTGGCGCCTGGAGTTCACCAACGGCGGACTCGTCGACAACCTCTCGCTGGTGGCCACCCGCTCCGGCCGGACCTGTGACGAGGCCTTCCGCCGTGCTGAAGCGACCCGGGGGCCGCGGGGCTAGAAAACGGTGCGGGCCTGTCTGCCCGTCGGCCTCGACTTCCGCGCCACAATGATCTGGATCGACGTCCTCCTGAAGACCGCCGGCTGATCACGACATCTCACAGGCCCTAGAGGTCAAGTGGTGTCGCCGGACCACTCCCAGCGGTTCCTCTCGCCTCGAGCGGCTGGACGCCCCGCTCCGACGGCTCGCCGTTCGAGCTGCGCCTTTCCGCCGTCGGCAGACCGGGACGGATCGCCGGAGGGTCCAAGAAATGGTTTGCCGACCCGGTGGCTGTGTGTCACCGTTCGGCCTGGACCGGCAGTTGATCATCGATGGCCGGTCAATGTCGACATGTCGGCGACCTCTCGGGATCCACCAGAGAGGTGACGAAACGTTGGGAACCGGTGCCGTGGGAAACAGTTACGAGGACGAGTGTCGCCGGTCGTTGGCCCGGGAGCAGGCGAAGAGCCTTGCCGGGACCAACGACTGGGAACATGTGGACAGGGAGCGGGTCCACCAGGACTGGGACGTCCTGTACCGGGAGATGACGCCTCTCCTGGACGGCGGCGCCCTGCCCGGAGACCAGAAGATCCAGGAGCTCGTCCGCAGGCACTTCGACATCGTCTGCCGGTTCTACACCCCCTCCAGGGAGGCTTACGTTGGCATGTCCCTCTTCTACGCCGAGGACGAGGCCATGAGGGCGTTCCACGATTCCTACCACCCCGGGATGGTGGAGTTCCTGGGCGCCGCGATCAAGGTGTTCGCCGAGCAGGGGAGCGGGTTCGCCCCCAGCGCCGGGACCGAAGCTTCGGCATAGTCGGGCGACACGGGCCGGTACATGCATGGGCGGGTGCGCCCGGACCGGGGTCCGGGCGCACCCGCCGAGGGGCAGGGCGGGGCGTAGGCGGTCCGCCCGCTGATCCGAAAGAAGGGCCCTAGCGGACCGTCGCGGTCGCGGTGACGGTCACCGACCCCGCCGACGCCGAGGCGGTCGCTGGCCCGGCGCGGGTGGGGCCCGGCTTGTTCCACATCCACACCGGCATGCCAACCAGCCCCGTGCCGTCCGGGCGGGGCACGATCCCGATGTCCGGGCCCCGGGCGAGGTCACCCCCGGGCGGCGGCCACGTGCAGAGCCGGCGGCTAAAGGTCCATCCGGCAGGTCAGCGGGTGCGGGTCACGGCCCCGGAGACGAACCACTGCACGACCGCGGCAGCGAGGTGGGCGGCAGCGCGGGCGGCATCCAGGGTCTCCGGCCGGGTGGGCGCCTGACCGCCGTTCCGCGAGGTCTGCCCCTCCCACAAGGCCCGCATCATCGACTCAATCGGCGCGACGGGGTCGCCGCCGGCGGGCGTGGACCTCACGCTGCTGAACTTGTGCCGGGCGTTCCTGATCTCGCCGAGCATGGTGCCCAGCGTGGCCTTGACGAAATGGCTGCAGCGCATCGGTGCCTCCACCAGGTGCGGCCCCCACACCTCCCCGGCTGGCCTGCGGACGCTGGCCAGCGCCGCCGATGGCCCCCTGTGCTACCCGGCTGGTCCACCGACGCCGGCAGCACCGAGGACATCGGGTGGCGCCAGGCCCGCACCGCGCTGCTCGAGGCTGTCGCACGCCACCACCACGCTCACCTGCTCGCCGCCATCGTCGAGCTCGGCGGTGAGCTGGAGCTCCCAGCTACCCGTAACGGGCGCTTCGGGGAGCGGTCATCCCAGAAGGCTGCGCGGTCAGCGACGCCGGCCGCCGCCGATGCGGCGGTCGTCGGCCAGTGCGGTCAGCGGGCCGAACTCGCGGGCAAGCTGGTTCCACGTCAGAACCTCGCCACAGCGGGCCGGGAACTCCTTCGGGTTGAACTCGGGCATGGTCCAGGTGCCAGTGCCCCGGTCCCGCAGCCACAGGTCCCCGTCACCGTCGACCACAGTCGGCGGGACCGGTACGGGCTCGGCCTGATCGGTGGGTTCCCAGGTGACCCGGCCCGGGTGGGAAACGCGGCGCAGCTCGGTGGTGGCCAGCCGCGCTGCCAAGTCACGGGTGGACTCTTCGGCTTCCTTGACCGACGTGAGTCGGAATGCGTCGTCAAGTACGGGCAGGGCGGGATTCTTGCTGCGCTTTGAACTCATACGCTGACTACCTCCGGTGGGGGGCGTCACATCCGTTATGGCGCCCCGTAGAGCAACACGGTATCCGAGGCGGGAGCCGGGCCAGGCCTCCGCCGCTGGAACGGTCAGCAAGCCGGATCCCGCCGCCGGGTTGCCACTCCATCACCGGGTCGGCTGCGTCCCCTGTTCGGCGCACCACGACGCCGGGACCAGCCCCCCGCAGTCGTACCGGCGGCACGCGCACCCCTCCCCCGAGCCGGCCGTCGGCACCCTGTGCCGGACCACCTCGCCCACCTCCCCCTCCGCGGCAGAACCGCGCAGGACAGTCGGCCACCCCAGGGTCACCCGCAGGCCACCCGATCCCGACCGGAACCGCTCGACCACCCGCACCTCCCCCGGCACCGCCAACGGCACCGTTCCCGGTGCCGTCAGCCGGCCCACCGACGCCCCGAACGCCCCGCCGTCAGGGCGGCCAGCTCGTCGGCGTCCGCATCGGTGGACCAGCCCGACAACTCGTCCTGCCCGTCGGCATCGTCGGCAGATCCAACCACGGACCGTCGAGCCTGAACCGGGACGTACTGCCCCCGGCGCCGACTATGCCCAGTGAGGCCGTCGGCATGGCCATCGGCATCCCGAGGCGTGATCGTGGAGCAGCGGCCTCGAATCGACGGCGCGGGACTCGTAGTGCCGGAACACCGCGGCAATCAGACCCGTCGCGGTTCCGGGCGCGGTTCTTGCCGCCGCTCTTCCAGCGGACCTCCGCGAACGCGTCCTCGAGCCAGGCCAGCGTCTTGTCCCGGGCGATGTCCTGGCACAGCTCCAGCGCCAGCCGGGTCTCGTCATCCATGAGCGCCCACGCGATGTGCGCCGTCGACTGAGCCCGGGCCGCCAGGCCCCTCCCCAGCCAGGGCGTGTGCTCCTTGGCCTGCTCAGTCTCGGGCGACTGGTTGTGCTTGATGGGTCTGCCCAGCACGGTCGCCCGCCGGGCCTGCGCCGGGCTCTTGCCCTCCGCCAGGAGGGCCCGCTCGATCCGGTCTGCGTCCGGGTGCCGGCCCTCGCCGAGAAGGAGTTCGGCCTGCCGCTCGGTCACCACGTCCCCGGCCGCCAGGCCGACCGCGGCCAGTCCCCGGCCCTTCCACACACCGGGCGGAACACCGGCCTCCTCCTGGGCGGCGCGCAGCGGCTTGCCCGCAGGGCGCCGGGCGTCGCCGACCATCACGCCACGGAAGAGATAGCGCCACCCGTCTCCCGGACGGAAGTCCTCTTTGCTGATCACCAAGTCATGGAAACCGCCCATGACCTGCGCAGAAGCGTGAACCGGGGCCTTTCCCGCCGGGCGGGAGGCCATCAGCAGGTTTTTGTCGCAGCGCCCGCCAGGCGGGCCGTCCCGGCAGCCAGAGACGGTAGGCCACGCGTGTGTGCATTCTCCCGAGCCCGAGCCGAAGAACCGGCCAAGGCCGGCTGATTCACCGGAAGCCGACTCGGCCAACGGCCCGGGGATAGGGTCGGCGGATGGGTCGGTTCACGGATAGCGAAGCCTTGTCAGAGATCGTGCATGAGGCACTGGGGGCGGAGGCCCGCGTGGTCGGAGTTGACCGGTTGCGCGGCGGGAGCAAGAAGGGGGTCTACCGGGTTCACACGAGCGGATCACGTGCAGCAAGTGTGATCGTCTATAGCTGGGCGGAGGCCGAGAACTTCTGGCCGGCTGCGATAGCCATCGACCCAGCCCACCCCTTCGCTCCTGCCTCCGGGCTGGTCCCCTTCCTAGCGGCCCAGCGGAGACTGGACGGCCTTGGAGTCCGGGTTCCAGGGGTGCTTCTCACTGATGACAGCCGACGCGGCTACCCGGCGGACGTGGCAGTCGTCGAGGACGTTGCCGGCGGCACTCTGGAAGCGCTCCTGAAGACAGATCCCGCACGCGCATCACATGCCTTGAGCGAGCTGGCCGCCATGCTCGACGTGATGCACCAGCAGCACAGTCAGCACTACGGCAGAGTGGATGTGCTCGAACGGGGCGACAAAGCGAGTGGCGATTCATGCGAGCAACTGGTGCTCGAACGTGCCATCGAGGACCTCGCTGAGGCGGCCGAACGCGACCCCAGCATCGGATCAGCCGCAGCGTCTTTGCACGATCGCTTGCAGGAGCTGGCCACACGAGTGGCTCCACGCACGCAACACGGACTGATCCACGGAGAACTAGGGCCCGACCATGTCCTGGTCGATGCCGCCGGACACCCCGTCCTCATCGACATCGAGGGCCTTATGTTCTTCGATGTCGAGTGGGAGCACGTGTTCCTGCAGCTTCGTTTCGGTGACCAGTACGCAGCCTTGTCCCGCCCCGGACTCGATCCGGCACGGCTCGACCTCTACATGCTTGCGATGCGTCTCTCACTGGTGGCCGGCCCCCTTCGCCTGCTCGATGGCGACTTCCCACACCGCACAGTGATGCAGGAAATCGCCGGTCACAACGCGAAGGAAGCGCTGGCTCTGTTGGTCTCATAACACCGCGTCCGCCACACGCATCGCTTCTGCCGCTACATGCCTCGACGACCAGCTGCCCTGACGCACGGCTGGCCGTCCCGCGTTCCGTCACTGGGGCAACAGCATGAGTCGCGAGGTGGGGCGTCCAAGCTGTCGTGGACGCCCCGCTCAGCCGTGGACCGTACGGCGGCTATCAGGTTCGGCCTTCTGGGCAGTTCATGCTGCGCAGAGTCCGGAGCTGCTATTCGTCATCCTCGTCGTCGGGTTCGGATTCCCTGACGAACCAGAGGTCGAGGGTGTACCGCTCAGCAGCCGGACATTCTTCCCAGGACAGGCCGATCCGCTCTGGGCTCCATCGTTCTTCGGCGCCACGCCGGATCGTTGATGCGTGGTAGGCGGCGGTTTCGTGCCGGCCGTTCCATGTGGCATGGCCCTCGTAGACCCCAGGGCGGGGCAGGCTCAGTTCACCGGCCGGCCCGTAGGTGAGCTGGTTGACGACGAGCAGGCCTGTCTCGGCTTCCAGGGTGACGGCGGTCGTGCCTTCGGCGTCTGCGGATGGCTCCTGTGGGGTGTCCCAGATCCTGATGACGATCTCTACCGGGATGTCGGGCTGGAGACTGTGGAGGTACAGGTGGTAGCCGTTTCCGGCGACTACCTGGGTCCTCGACTCCTTCAGGGCTTCCTCGTCGCCGATGTAGGCGTCGGAGTCGTACACCTCAACGATTCCGCGGTCTGGCCTGGCGGTGGTGCTGTAGTCGGCATGGAGAGACATCAGCAGTCTCCGTTGGAAGTCAGGGGGTGATCTTCACGTAGAAGGGGTCACCGTCGATGATGCGGTATCCACGACCGAAGGCCGACACCGGAGCGAAGGCCGTACACGCCGGGTTCGGCCCGCACGCCGTCGCGGTCACCGACACGATCCTCGCCTACACCGACACCGTCCTCGGTGGGCGCCGGGAGTACCTGACCGACTGGCAGGTGCAAGTCAACCACGCCATCAAGGAGACCGGCCTGTCCTCCAACACCGACGCCGTCCTCGCCGTGCCCACCAACACCAGCGAGGTCCGCCTCTTCGAACTCGACAACGGCACCACGCCCCAGGCCCGCCTCGCCAAGGAGGTCTGGGACTACGAGCGCTACGCCGGACACCGCGTCTGGGAAGGCGCCCGCGGCACCATCGGCGGCACGTACCAGCTCCGGCCACACACTCTCCACCGCCGTCAGCCCCTCAAGGACGGCAACCGCTTACGTCCCGCCCGACGCTACAAGCCATCCACTCTTCTCCGGCCCTTCGGCCCACGTCCTGCGCCCCGCTCCGGACGGTTCGGCGGGAGTTCGCTTCGCTCCACAGAGAGATCACAAGCCGCTGTCGATACCAGTCACTGCCGGCGGGCCGAGCGGGGCATCAGACTCTGAGATGCCTGCCTCCTTCAGGGCCGCCGTGACGATCCGCATGGCGGCGAGCTCCGCCTCGTACTTGTCCGGGGCCTCGACCTCGAGTCGGATGGAGAAGGTGGCGTCCTCGTTCAGCGTGAGGAGGCGCAGTCCCTCGTTCTCACTGACCTCCGTGTGCCGCGGGGCCAACTTCCGTTCGACGGCAAGGGGAACGGAATGGGCAACGTCTGACACGAACGTACCGGGGACCGTGATGACGAAGCTGGTCACGGCAACTCCTCACATAGGGGGATACTCCAGTGTCATCCGACTGCCCCCAATTCTTCATAATGAACTCGTACCAGGCATCCCGGACGCGCAGGCCAGCCACTCCACTCCCCCGGCTGGTGCGGCCGACAACAACCAGGCGCGCGCGCCTCGTGACGTCGGTGGTTCGAAATGAGGCGCGGATCGTAGATCAGTGGAACTGCGCAGCAATCTCAACCGACTTACGCAGTTATATGCTTGCCGTGGTTCGGGCTGGACGGCCCCGACAGCCGACCGTTCCTCCTGATCACTTCCGCCTTATGACTTCCCTGTCGACCAATGCATTGAGGACAGTGCGTTCTGGCCCGCTACGAAGGCGGTAGTACACATGCCCGTGTGGCGGCCAGGATCTGCAGCCTGTTCACAACGTCTCTGCCCTCTTCGCGCCCGAGAGTCAGCGGGTGTTTGGGGCCGAGGGGGATGACCATGGTCGTGGCGTTACCGATCGCGGTGCCTAAGACGCGCCCCGTTCCCGTCCAAACGGAGGGTCTGGGCTGGGGTGTCACCTATGAGCATCTCGCCTGATGCAGGCATGTGGATCTCCAGGCCTGAGCAGCTCGCCAGCGAGCAGCTGCCAGAGACCCCCTCGGTGCTCTGGCGCGTCGCGAGCACGTTCGTCGGCCCGGTGGCGTCCGGCTGCCGGCTGTGCGCGGCACGGCGTGCCGGACAAGCCGGGGGTGCGGTTCGCTACGCCGAACCTTGGAAGCGGGTGTGCGAACGGCACCACCAGTGGCAACTGGACGCGGGCGCCGACCACGGGATGGAGGACCTCGACCTGCGCGACAGCCCGGGGGCGGTCGAGGCGCAGCGGCGGTGGGCGGGTGTGTGGCGTCGTGAAGCGTTTGCCGACTGGCTCCACTGGTACGACTACCACCGACCACACACCGGCATCGGCGGCCAGACACCCGCCGGCCGCGGCACCAGCCTCTCCGGACAACACAGCCAGGGCGTCTTCTTCCGATCCTGCCCGACCCAGGTCACCCCTCCGTGGTCCGCCCTGCGCAGTGCCGGACGACCGAGGCCAGGTCCCCCTCCGAGGCGAGCAGGGCCCGCTGGACGCGCGCTCCGTTGCCGCGCTCCAGGAGGCCCGCGATGCCGGCCCGTACGAACTCCTCGTCGCCGGCGTCGGCCAGCGCGTCGGCGACGTGCCGGTACAGCGCCTCGACGGCCGTCGCGGGCGCGGTCTCCCGCATGGTCTCGGGGTGCAGCAGCGGGCCGTCGAGGCCCGAGCGGCCGGCCTGCCAGGAGGCGAGCCGAAGCATTCCCGTACTCACCCGCGGCGCGGGCTCGCCTGCCTTCCAGGACCTCGCCGCGGTCTCCACCAGGCCCCGTACGAGGGCCGCCAGCAGGACCGGCGTGGACGCGTCGAGGCAGACGTCCGCCACCCTGACCTCCACCGTGGGGTAGGAGGCGGAGAGCCGTGCGTCGAACCAGATCATGCCCTTGTCGCGCAGGACACCGGAGTCCACCATGGCCTGCACCTCCGCGTGGTAGCGGTCCGCAGAACCGAAGACGTCCACGGGGCCGGCGGCGGGGAGCCTGTTCCACACGCGGCTGCGGTAGCTCCCGTAGCGGGTGTCCTCGCCCTGCCAGAAGGGAGAATTCGCGCTCATCGCCGTCAGTACGGCGAGCCAGGGGCGGATGCGGTCCAGTACGGCGACGCCCTCCTCGTCCGACTCCACCGACACGTGGACGTGGCAGCCGCAGGTCAGCTGCTCCTGGGCGGTCATGCCGAACTGCCGCGACACCCATTCGTAGCGGTGGCCCGGGGAGAGCGACGGCCGGACGGCCAGCGGGGAGGTGCCGAGCGCCGCCACGACCGCGCCGGCCGTCGCCGCGTGCCTGGCGGCCTCCGCGCGCCACCGGACGATCTCCTCGTGGAGCTCGCCCATCTCCGCCACCGGCTTCGTGGCGAACTCCACCTGCTCTTCCTGGAGCTCCGCCTCGAAGGTGTGGCTCGGCTCCTCCTCCTCGGCGGCCCGGTCCGGGCCGACTCCGGCCCGGTCGGCCGCGGCGAGAACGGCTCCAGCCACGGCTCGCGGCTCCCCCGTCTCCGCGTCCACCAGCAGCAGTTCTTCCTCCACACCCACGCTTCGCATGCAGCAGCCCATCGCCTCGTCGTGCTGTTCACCAATCGGTCAACGCCTGCCCCTGCCCACCGCCGGTATGCGGAAGCCGGCTCGCCGGACCGGGGTCTCCAGCAGACCAGGCGCGAGCGTCGCCGCCGACGAGGCGCGACGGGCGGGCCGGGCTACGGCTTGGCGGGGTTCGAGCCCTGCCCGACGCCCTTGGTCTCGCTGTCTCTCGTCGCCGGCAGCTGGGAGCCGCAGTCCACGGTCTGGTCCTGGGCGCGCGGATCGAGCGCGAAGGCCTGGCCCCACTCCGCCAGCTCGACCCGGCCGGCGCCCCCGGCGCGCTCCAGGAGCAGCGGGTACGGGGTGCCCTCCAGGGAAACGGCGAGCTTGCCGCCCTGCCCCCGCCGGCGGTGACCTGGACCGCGCGGTGTTCCCGACCTTCGTGTGCGAGCCCTTGGCGAGCTTGCCCTCCAGGCTCAGCAGGCCGTCCAGCAGGACGTACACGTCGTGAACCCGCAGGACTGCTGCGCCGACGCCCGTCCCCGGGTGCCGGCGGTGGCCTCAGGGCCGCCTGGAGTTCCGCCACTCCGCGGGGCGTGAGGTTCTCGCCGGCGGGGCCTCCGTGCAGGTGCCCGCCCGCGGCCAGCGCGGAGGCGAAGGTCGCGCTGGGGCGCCGGTGGGCGCGGCCCCGGGGCGGAGGCGGATCCCCGGCGGTGGGCGCCTTGCCCGCCCCCACCGCCCGGGCCGCTTCCCCTCCGGATGTCGACGGCGCCGACCGCACCAGGGAGAGCAGCCGCAGCGAAGTGGTACGGGTGAGAGAGGTATCGACGTGACCGCGGTGGCCCACCCGAACCGCTCCGAGAACGTCCTGCGGGACCTGGAGTCGTACGCACGCTGGGACTGCCCCCGCGCCGACAAGGAGTTACAGAAGCGGAACGCCGTATGGCTCTAGGCCGACGTCGGGGGCGCCCGCTCTGATACAGGCGGCCGGCCGGGCCGGCTGCCACCGACGATGCCGGGTCCTGGGGCGGGCCCCAAGCTCGCGTTGATGGGTCATGCAAAACGGCGACCCCACGACAGGAAGCCACCGTCACGCGCGGAAGACGCCTGTGTCCGGATCGGACGACCTGTAAGGGCACGCCTGGGGTGCGCAGAGCTCCGGCGCTTTCGACGTCATGCGCTGGAGACCGGACGCGCGGCCGGACGATGCAGGCCCTCTGCCGGCAGTCCTGCGGGGGAGTTCGTTCCGAAGCCGGCGGTGAATCTCGACGCTCGTTTGGTCAGCCGCGACGGAACAGGTCTCCACCCCCCGCCCGATGCCTGCCACCGCCCGGCCCTGCTGTAGCCACTGCCGCTCAAGGGCGTCGTAGATCGGCGAATCCGAAACCCAACCGGCGCCCGCCCCCGTATCGGCGAAACCTCTCAGCGCCGGAACGTTTCTCTGGTACGACCCCACACCGGACGCGGTGGCGGGCCGTAACCAGCGGCGACTGCGCCTCCCCCGGGCGGCATCGGCCAGTGCTCAGGATCCGAAGACGCGCAGCACCCGCGGAGCGTCGGGCAGGTCTTCAGGGACAGCGGCAGTGCCGGCCAGGGGCATCAGGTGCCCGTTGGCGCAATCGCCCGGCTGCTGATGGTCGATCTCCCAGTCCCACCCGGCCGGAATCGCGAGAGAACTGGTGGCGTAGAGCGGCTGGAGGCAGGAGCGACACCAGTAGAAGGACCGGCCCATCACAGCACCCACTCACGCCGACTCGGGACCCAGGCGAGGGCCGGGGGCGGCAGGCCAGGGCCGAGCAGGCCGACGCGGGCCGGACCACGGGAGCCCTCCACCAAACGGAATCTGTCATTCACATTCGCTGAAACGATCCGCCAGCCTCCACGTCACCCCTCCGAGACGAAGTCGACCTGCCGGCCGAGCAGCCCGACCCGGCCACCCTCGCGAAGCCTGCGCCAGCTGGAGGCCGTCGCAGTGGGCCAGGCCCTCGCTGCCCACCCCGCACCGTCCGGTGCGCACCCGGTGCGCCTCTCATCGTGTAGTGCGCATCGTGGACGGCGGTGGTGCGCACCGCGCCCGTCGGATGGGCACCACCGCCGGCATCGCAACCGCACCACGATGCGCACCACCGTGCACCGCACCAGAACGCGCGAACGCGGTGACGGGCCTCATCACAAACCCCGTTGATGACTCGCCGCCAGACAGGACTCGGCCGACGTCGTAGCGGATGGCGGGCCGCGGCTTCGCGTCGGTCTCCAGGACCGAAAGAACAGTGAACGCCCAGTCGGCCGAAGAGGACTCGGATCGGCCCGTTGCCCACGCCATGCTGGTGCCCAGAGAGCAAACCAGGCCAGGCCGGCCCGCTGCGGTACTCAGCGGTCGGACCGGGCGCAGCGGACACAGGTGGGCAATGACGCTGCCGCCCATGCGCGGCCCTCTTGCGCGCTCCAGCGTCGGCATGGGCGATTCGGCCGCACCCCTGACTCCGGCGGTGTCCCGCGTACCGGCTGGCCTCCCGCGTGCCGGCTGGATGCGCCGGCGTCAGGTGGTCCGCGGCCTTCTCAGCGGGGCTCCAGCCGCGTGGAGGCTGGCGAGGGTCTGCCGGTAGGAGTCGATCAGGCTGGTCTCCGCGTAGCTGACCCCGAGCTCCTGGCAATACCCGCGGACGATGGTGCGGGCCCTGCGCAGGTGCGGGCTGGGCATGCTCGGGAAGAGGTGGTGCTCGATCTGGTAGTTGAGACCGCCGAGGACGATGTCGGTCAACCGGCCTCCGCGCACGTTGCGGGAGGTGAGGACCTGGCGCCTCAGGAAGTCGGGACGGTCGGCGCCTCGCAGGATCGGCATGCCCTTGTGGTTCGGGGCGAAGATCGAGCCGAGGTAGATGCCGAAGAGGCACTGGTGGACAAGGAGGAAGACGACTGCCATGCCGGGCGGTAGCACCAGGAACAGCGTGCCGAGGTAGGCGGCGAGGTGCGCAGTGAGCAGGGCCCCTTCCCACATGCGGTGCTTGAGCGAGCGGTCGAACAGCGACCGCATCCCGGCCACGTGCAGGTTGAACCCCTCCAGCGTGAGCAGCGGGAAGAAGAGGAACGCCTGCGAGCGGCCGAGCAGCCGCGGCAGTCCCCTGGCCGCGCGGGCCTGGTCCTGCGTCCAGACGAGGATGTCCGGGTCAAGGTCGGGATCGAGGTCCTCGTGGTTGGGATTGGCGTGGTGGCGGGTGTGCTTGTCCTGCCACCAGCCGTACCCCATGCCGATACCGAGGTTGCCGGCGACGCGCCCGGACACCTCGCTGCCCTTGCGCAGCCGGAAGACCTGCCGGTGGGCGACGTCGTGCGCGAGCAGCGCCACCTGCCCGAACACAAAGGCCAGAAAACCGGCCACCCACAGCGTCCACCAGCTGTCGCCGATCAAGACGAACGCCGTCCACCCGGCGGCGTACAGGGCCGTCACGGCCGCAATGCGCAGTGCGTAGTATCCGGGGCGCCTGGCCATGAGTCCGGCCTCCTGGATCTTCCGGGAGAGCCGGGCGAAGTCGCTCCCCGAATCCGCCCGTATGGGAGGCCGCACCGACTGGGAGGAATTCATGATCAGAAGTCACTATCCGTTCCGTCTGAGGGGGAGCAGCCCAGGGCACGGGCGGAGCCCGTCCCATCCGCGAGGCTCCACCTGACACCTGCGTGGCGCTCCCCATACCGCATACCCGGGATAACGGGATCGACGTACGCCTCGGTCCGCCCTTTCCGTTCCGTTTCCCCCGGCGACCGGGCGGCGGCATGGCCGACACGGCGTTGCCGCTGAGGCGAAGCCACTGCGAGCAGGCTGCAGCGGTCGCCCAAGTCGGTCTCACCCCCACTCCCACCCGTATGAAGCCGTAGACGCCTACGCCGGCGGTCTGAGCGCCCGCGCCCGTAGGACCGACCCGGTTCGGCAGACTTGATCGGCCCGGCTGACCCTCGCCGGCGCTCTGGTCCCGGCCTGCGATCGCCGGTGACACCTACGACCACAGCCTCGACAACGGCACCCTGCACCTGTCCGTCACCGACGCCATGGGCCACGACGTCGATGCCCGGCTCATGGCCACCCTGCTGGTCAACGCCCCGCGCGGCACCCGCCGCGCCGGGGCAGACCTTGTCGAACAGGCCCGCCGGATCCACCAGGCCCTCGTCGCCCAAGGTCGACCGACCTTCGCCACCGGCCAGCTGTTGCGCATCGCCTTGGACGGGACCGGCGCCCAGCTCGTCAACGCAGGCCACCCCTGGCCGCTGCGGCTGCGCGACGGCGTGGGGGTCGACGTTCTGCGCTTGGCCGTGGACCTGCCCTTCGGCGTCGCCATGCAGGGTGGGTACCGGATGCAACAACTCGACTTGCGCCCCGGTGACCGTCTCCTGCTCCGCACCGACGGCATGCAAGACGCGACGCTGAAATAGTCGACCTGCCCGCTCCGCTCCGCAAGACCGCAGCCGAGCATCCGCGCGAGGTCGTACGCACCCTGGTCGGCGCGGTCACCGCGCCTACGACAGCCGACCGCCCAAAGACGACGCCACCGTCCTCTGCCATGAGGACCAGCAGACTGCCCTGGGAGCGGGGCCGCACCCTGAGCGTGGGAAAGCTGGCGTTCGGCTTCTTCTGCGCTCGGGGAAGGCCGACGGAGGCCAGCTCGAGCTTCTTGCCCAGCGGGCCGGCGCGGTGACGGCGAGAGCGGCTGCGGTGAGGACGGTCTTGACCGGGTGGAGGCGGCGCCACCTTGCTGGGTGATGACACCGGCAGCGTTGCGCCGAGCAGTCCGCCGGCGCCGGCCAGTGCGTGCCGATCGCGCAGCGCTGACGGGGTCCTGGCCGGGCCCGGGCTCTTGATGCGGCGCCGGCAGTCCCCCGCCGTCGTGGTGCGGAGCCGCGCCCGCGGTACACGTCGAACCCGCGCGCCCCTGACCGGGCTCCTGTCCTGGGCTGATGCTGTGCAGGCTGGGTCTCCGGGGGCTCGTGGTGCGATACGACCTGTCCGGTGCCGCCTCGGCGCGGATTTTCGCGTTATCCGGGACGGAGTCCCGGCCGGCAGCAAGCAGCCAGGGGTCGCTGTGACCGCAGGAGAGCCTGACGACGGGCAAGCCTCTCGCCCTCCCGTGGGGGAAGTCAGCGGGGCAGGGCAATGACTTTGGCGGGGACGTTGGAAGCGGCCGAGGCCGCGGCACCTGTGGAGTCACCCGACGTGGTCGCGCGCCTGCTCAAGGAGCACCTCGGGGCCGCGTCGGTGTCGTTTCTGATCACTGACTTCTCCGACAGTTCGGTCGTGCGGCTGGGGGCTTCGGGCAGCGTCGAGACTGGCGAGCCGGCTCGGCGCATTCGGCTGCGGGGCACCTTGTACGACGACGTGATCCGCAGCCAGCGGCCGAGGGTGGACGGCAGTGGGCTGGTGCGTGTCGTCGCCCCGGTGACCAACCGTGGGGATGCCGTCGGGCTCCTCGAACTGTTCCTGCCCGCGGCACCGAGCGCGCAGGTCATGCGGGAGATCGGCGAGACCGAGCACGCGTCGGCGTACATCGTCATCGCGAACCGGTCCCACACCGATGTGTACCAGTGGGGCCGGCGTACCAAGCCGGTGAGTCTGGCCGCGGAGATCCAGCACCGGCTGCTCCCGGCGTCGCTGGCGTGCGAGGCGGCACAGTTCGCGGTCGCCGGGGCCCTGGAACCCGCCGACCACGTGGGGGGCGACACCTTCGACTACGTGATCGACCGGGATACGGTCCAGCTCTCCGTGACCGACGCCATGGGTCACGACGTCGACGCCGCGCTGCTGGCCACGCCAGCGGTGGGCGCCCTACGGCGGGCGCGGCGGGCGGGTGCCGACCTCGCGGAACAGGCCCGCCAGGCCGACCTGGCCGTACGCGATCACGGCCGCAGTGGCTACGTCACCGGCCAGCTGCTGCGCATCAGCCTGATCGACGGCGAGACGGAGTTCGTCGACGCGGGGCATCCCTGGCCGCTGCGGATGCGCGACGGGGCAGTCCAGGAGATCCTCCCGAAAGCCGATCTCCCCTTCGGCCTCAGTGCCCAGACATCGCAGGCCAACACCTACCGGGTGCAGACGCTGGACCTCCGCCCGGGTGACCGGCTGGTCATGCTGACCGACGGCATGCCCGAGCGCAACGCCGAGAACCTCGCCCTCTCGGACTTGATCATCCGCACCCGCGCACTGCACCCCCGCGAAGCCGCCCGCACCCTCATCAAAGCGACCGTCGACGCCGGCCACGGCCACCTCGACGACGACGCGACCGTCATGTGCCTGGACTGGCACGGCGTCGCCAACTCCGAGCGCGACGCCGCCCACGGCGCCGATCTCACCGACGCCTCACAGCCGTCAAGGACAACACCGCCTGCTCCCGGACGATTGAACTACAGCGTGGAGGCCGGCGACGCAGCGGAGCTGCCCTCAGGCGCCTGGGTGGTACCAGTACCAGTGGTCGCCGGACGGCATGTGCGGCGACAGGTCGCGCGCACGCTGCCACATGCCCCGCGCCTGTTCGGCCGGGCGCTGCTGCTCTCCGTGCAGGGCGCCCAGGATCAGCAGGCCGCCGGTCACCGCCGGTACCAGCCACTGCGCGTAGGACAGGCGCCGTTCCGCCTTGCCGGTGTCGAAGGAGCCGGCCGCCTCCTCGGCGTCCTGCGGGTCCATCGACGAGGCGAGCTCGATCTTCTTGCCCAGCATCCGGGCATAGGCCGTGGCGGCCAGGGCGGCGCCGGTCAGGACGGTCTTGGCCAGAGTGGAGGCGGCCACCCCCTGCTGGGTCGCCACCCGGGAAGCGTTCGCGGCGAGCAGTCCGCTGGTGCCGACGAGATGGGCGCCGATCGCCGCGGCGTTGACGGGCGTCCACTTCGCCCAGCCGACGCTGGCGATCCGGGCGTTGTCACGCCAGCTGTCACTGTGGCCTTTGGCCGCGCCGTTGAGGCCGACCGCGCCCATCAGCGACCCGCCGAACCACGCGGCCAGGCCCACATCGTGCATGCTGCGGAGGACGGTGTTGCGCTCGGGCATGGGGGCTCCTGAGGAGAACGAGGAAATGCGCAGGCGCCAGTGCCGGCACAGCAGCCACCCTGGCCCTCCTCGGGACGCTCCGCCATCCCGGCTGCGCCGAACGGCCGCCGTCATCGTCGGCCCAGCACGCTCGCATACAAAAACCCTGGTTGGGGGCAGAACGCGGCTTTCAGCCGTAGAGAAGGCAAGCAGGCCATGAAAGGGCAGGAGCCTTGCGGGTCCACCGGCGCAAGGAGGCGCAATGGTCACAACCGTCCTCAACCAGCCTGTGCCCCGCACCGGCCACTCCGCAACAGCAGTACGCGACGCCACCCGCGACTTCCTCCACCACGCCACCCAGGAGGCCTCCTACTCAGCCCGAGCCGACGGCGTCCTCCTGGTCGGGGCCAACTCGTCACCAACGCGATGCGGCATACCGACGGACCCTGCACCCTGCACCTGGAACTGCACGGGCATCACCTCGAAATCTGTGTCACGGACACCAGCCCCCACCCCCCGGCAGCCTCACACGGACGGAACCGGCGGTTGGGGGTGGCTGCGGTGACCGCGCCGTTGCGCATCCGGCGCAGCCAGGGGGAGGCGGCGTTCACGAGCTGAGCGCCACTTCCGTCGAGGGCGATGCGCGTAGCGTCGCCATGGCCACGCACCGGTCTGTCAGCCTGCACCGCGGCTCCTGACCTGCTGCTCCGCCGGGGCGTCGTGTTCCGGGGCTATGCGCCAGCGGGCTTCGCAGAAGGAGTAGAGGCCGAACAACAGAAGGCCCACCGCGGCGGCGATCAGCAGCACGGGCCCGGCCGGCGTGTCAGCGAACGAGCGCAGCGTCTCGTCCAGGCCCTTTGCCTGGCCGGCGTCGAAGCGCACCGCGGCCAGGAGGCTGAACAGGCCGGTCGCCACCGCGACCACCCCGCACGCCACGCCGCCGATGATGCCCAGGGCCGCGACGATACGCCGCGTCGGCTGGCTCATCCGCTCCGTGCGGAGGTTCTTCTCGAACTTCCGCAGCAGGCTGCGCACCAGGATCACCACGCCCACGATGGCCAGCACGGCACCGAACACGCCGACGAGGACCCGGCCATAGGGCAGTTCCAGCACTCGGGCGGTGTAGTCCTTCGACGACTCGTCACCGCCGCGGGGCCCGCCGGACCCGCCGACCAGCGCGGTCTGCACCACGCCGATACAGATCACCAGGTAGAAGACGGCCAGCCCCAGGGAGCCCAGGCGCCGGGTCCACTTGTCACCGCCTTCCGTCGCCTGCCCGAATGCGGCCTCGGAAAGGCGCCACAACGCCATCGCCGCCAGCCCCACCACCAGCGCCCACAGCAGCACCTGACCGTACGACTGCTCACCGATGGTCCGCACGGCCCCGGACCGGTCAGCTTCCTTGCCCCCACTGTCACCGCCGAATCCGATCCGTACGGCGAGGAGCCCTACCAAGACGTAGATCACTCCCCGGGCGCAGAGCCCGACCCTGGATGCGACCTCCATGGCATGGCTGTCGGCCACGCGCTGTCCCAGGGTCTTGGCCTGGGCGCCACCGTTGTCGAGCGCCATACCTGACACCTCCCTGTGCGCTACCGAGGTCGACACGGCGCGGTAGTCAGTGCCCGCTCGGAAGGGGTTCTCATCACGGCCTGCGACATGCGCCCCTGGATCGGCACACACCGCACCAGGGTGCCCCCCTCGGGGCTGGAGGCGGCGCCGGGTCACAGCGGCTCCTCCCACCATGGCACCGGGCAAGACGGCCGACCAGTGCAGCCCTTTTCGCTTCTCCCGCTTCGGCTCTCCTGCGCATCGTGCCGCTGCTCGGCCCGGACGCGCCGCCGGCGGACGAAGTCGATGACTGCCTGCCGTGCCCTGGCTGCTACCGCCCCGTCTGCGAGAGCTCTACCCCGACCACCCTCAGTGGCGGAGCGATGTCCAGAAGCTAGCCGTGGTCCGTTCGGCCCTACAAGCTTCTTGATCAGAATCTGGGCTTGCCGTTGACCGTGCGGCGGCCACGCCGGCACCGATTGGCCGTCGGCCGTTCTCGCGAGGGATGAAACACGCAGGGTGTCGTCACTTCTCGGAGCTGACCCGCAGGTTGTTCCGGGGATCACAAGGAGCGCGTTCGTTACCAAAACAGAACCCGGAAGCGCTTCCAAAAGTTTTATTTTTTTGATATCCTACGGGATTTCTGGACTAGTGTCCGGCATCATGATGAACAAGGGACAGCCCAGCCAGACAGCTCTCATGTCGGCCGCAGCACGCGCGGCACACCTCCTCGTCGACGAGACTCCCTCGATCTTCGCCGACACCCTGGCACAGACCTTCCTGGGTGAGCGTGCTGAAGAACTCCTCGGCTACCACCGGTCCTATCCTGGGCACCCGGTCCTGTCCGGCGCGCGGACGACGGCCGTTACCCGCAGCCGCTTCACCGAGGACCGACTGGCCGAGCTGGCCGGCCGGGGCGTCGACCAGTACGTGATCCTCGGTGCGGGGCTGGACTCCTTCGCTTACCGGTCGGAACTTGCCGACGGCGTACGGGTGTTCGAAGTGGACAAGCCGGCGACCCAGCACTGGAAGCGGGCGCTGCTGGTTGAGACGGGGACACCGGTGCCACCGTCCGCCTTCCTCGTCCCGGTCGACTTCGAGAAGGAGTCGGCCCGGTCACTCACCGATCACCTCGTGCGGGCCGGCTTTGACCGGGGCCGACCCGCGCTGGTCAGCTGGCTGGGGGTCACGATGTACCTGACCTCGGAGGCGATCAGGCAGACCCTGGCCGTCATCAGCGGCTTCGCACCCGGCACAGAGCTCATCGTGGAGCACCTCCTCCCGGCCGAACTCCGCGACGAGGCAGGCCAGTCCTATGCAGAGCTGGTCATGGCAGCGGCGGCCGAGCAGGGCGAGCCCTGGCAAACGTTCCTCAGCATCGAGCAGATGAACGCCCTCCTGCTTGAGCACCGGCTCCAGCCGATCGAGTACGCCCGGCAGCGCGAGACGATCACCCCTGCGGAGTGGGAACGTACCGACGCGCTCCGCCCGTTCGAGTTGTCCGTCCTCGCCCGTGCGAGCGTCCCCACCCGCCGGGCAGCCCCAGCCCGGTAGGCCGAACCGCTGATCGATTCGTGGGCCGCGCTATTCCTGCAGGGTTGGGTAGCACGTTGCCGTCTCTGGCTCATCCGGGTGTGGTCCCTGTTCCGTCACTTTGTTCGCATACGGTGCGCCGGTACATCTGCCGGAGTGTGGTTGGGGAGCGAGTGATGGGCGCGGCGTCGGGGCCTTCGAGCACGAGTGAGTTGCAGCGGCACCTGGGTGTGTTCGATGCCGTGGTGATCGGCCTGGGGTCGATGATCGGAGCGGGGATCTTCGCCGCCCTGCCTCCAGCGGCCGGTGCGGCCGGGTCGGGGCTGCTGCTCGGCCTGGCATCGGCAGCGGTGGTGGCCTGCTGCAATGCCATGTCCTCGGCGCGCCTGGCCGCCCGCTACCCCGTCTCCGGAGGTACCTGGGGTTCTGCCTCGGCGGGCGCGCAGCGGAAATACGCCTCGCCTATGCCACCCGGCGGGGAGGGCGTTGATCGACCGTCGGCTCTACCTGCCCGAGCACTCCTGGTGCACCGACCTCGAGCGTCGCCGGGCGCCGGAATACCCGACGAGGTGGCCTTCGCCACCAAGCCCCGCCTGGCCGGCGAGATGGGATCGCGAAGGGCGTGGACGCCCCGGGCGTCCGACCGCTACCTTTCAGCGCTCCTTCAACGCTCATGCAGCGCCAGTGCAAGGACAGCGTGCCGAGCCCGGAATCCCACCGCGCGCTGGAGCCCCGACCCTGGGAGGCCCTCGAGCCGCGACCGCAGCCGCGGCGGGGGCGTGGTCACGGACAGGGCAGGCAGCCGTCAGCGGAGAAGGCCCAGCACCCCCGTGCCCGCTGCGCCTCTTAGAGCTCCTAACGGAAAGGCCAGCAGACGAGTGCGCAGCGGAGGGCGAGGTAGGATTCGTGGATCTCCAACAGATCCGCAGGCAGAAGCCTGGCGGCTCCGGAATCGGAGTGCGGGAGAGCCACTGCGCTGCGATACTGCGCTGATGATCAACATGCCTACCGCTGTACTGGACTCGTTGCAGGGCCTCGCGTTCGGCGACGCCTTCGGCGACCGCTGGTTCGGCATCCTGCGCAGGCATGGTCCGGCAGCCCTGGAGGCGCGGACGCTGCCCCCGGAACCGCTGTGGCAGTGGAGTGACGACACCGCTCAAGCGCTGGTTCTCGTCCGGGAGCTCGTCGAGGGCGGGGGCATCGTCGACCAGGACCGCTTGGCCCTGCGCCTCGCGGCGGCCTACACCGAGGACACGCACCGCGGCTATGGAGCCTCGATGCATGACGTGCTGCGCCGGATCGACGCGGGCGAGCCCTGGCGGGAAGTGGTCGCCGGACAGTTCGGCGGCCAGGGCTCCTGGGGCAACGGCGCGGCCATGCGAGCCGCCCCGCTCGGCGCCTGGCACAGCGCCGATCTCGATGTGGCCGCTGAGCAGGCCGCCCGTCAGAGTTCGGTCTCGCACCACCACCCGGAGGCGGTCGCCGGAGCGGTGGCAGTTGCCCTGGCCACGGCGCTGGCGACCCGAAGCCGGGGTGGGGCTGCCCCGGCCAGATCGGACTTCCTTCAGGCAGTCGCCGAACGACTTACCGACAGCGATGTCCGGTCGGGAGTGCGGATCGCGGCCCGGATGCCGGAACACACCTCTGTTCGGCATGCCGCGGAGGTCCTGGGCTCCGGCTACCGGATGTCAGGGCCCGACACCGTCCCGTACGCCCTGTGGTGTGCGGCGGGGCATCTCGACGACCTTCACGAGGGCCTGTGGGTCACGGTCGCCGGGCGCGGCGACATCGATACCACCTGCGCCATCGCGGGCGGGGTCATCGCCGCCCGCACCGGCGTTGCCGCCCTCCCTCCCGCATGGCACGCGGCCTGTGAACCGCTGCCCCCGGTCGTGACGTAGTAAGGACTCCTAACGGGACGAGTTCAGCCGCCGCCAGCAGATGAGTGCGCACCCGAGGGCGAGGAAGGCTTCGTGGATGTCGTCGCGGATCTCCCAACGGATCCGCAGGCGGCGGAACCAGTGCAGGTGGGCGAACGCGCGCTCTACGACCCAGCGCTGGGTGCCCAGGCCGGAGCCGTGCTCAGTGCCGCGGCGGGCGATCAGTGGCTTCACTCCGAGGCCCCAGACCAGCCGACGGTACTTGTCGTGGCCGTAACCGCGGTCGCCTAGCACTGCGTCCGGACGGCGCCGGGGCCGGCCGTGCTTCCCGCGCACGGGAGGCACCGCTTGGAGCAGTGGGATCAACTGGGTGACGTCGTTGCGGTTACCACCGGTGAGGGTAGCGGCGAGCGGGATGCCGGTGGCATCGGTGATCAGGTGGTGTTTGCTGCCGGTTCTGCCCCGGTCAACAGGGCTTCGTCCTGTCTTGGCTCCCCCTGCAACGCCCTGACGTGGGAGCCGTCGACGACCGCTCGGGAGAAGTCCAAGGCGTTCGCGCTGCGCAGCCTGGCGAGCAGTAATTCATGCAGACGGTGCCATACCCCGGCCTCGGTCCACTCCGCCAGACGACGCCAGCAGGTCATGCCCGACCCGAAGCCGAGTTCCTATGGCAGGTACTCCCAGGCGATCCCGGTGTGCAGCACGAACAGGATGCCCTGGAACACCAGTCGGTCCGGATGCCGTTTGCGTCCCGGATGTCGGTACCGACGCTCGACCCTTGGGACCAGCGGCTCGACCACCGCCCACAACTCGTCATCCACTTCCCACGGCTTCGGCCGCGCCACCCCGCACCCCCAGAACAATTAGTCCCCGAGCGATCTAACCACCTCAAGGACCATTTCGTTAGGAGTTCTTAGCCGGGAGCCGGCGAAGAGGCGCAGCTACGTCTACCTCGGCGCCGGCCACCGCCGCAACCCTCATCATCCGGCTTTGGACGTGATCGACCGGACGAGCCTAGCCGCGCGCGAGCGTGTCGAACCAGTGCACGATCTGCGGCCCTGCCAGCTTGAAGGACCCGTTGTGGTCGGCCTTCCCGTGGTCGACCACGGGGGCTGTCACACCGTTGCGTGCCAGATCGGCCGCGCAGGAGAGGGAGTTGGCGATCGGCACGTCCGTGTCACCGGCCGCGCTGTGCAGCCGTACGGGAACGTCGGGCTTCCAGTCACAGGTCCCGTCCTGCATCTTGAGCGCGGTCAGCAGGCCGCCGTCCGGGCGCCGCAGCCGCTCGTGGAAGCCGTCCGTCAGCAGTTCCTTCACCGACCCGGGCAGCTTCGTCACGATGTCCTCCTCGGTGTGCCGGGTGTCGAAGAGTTCCTCCACGTATCCCGCGTACGGCTGCCGGAAGACGTCGGCCGGGTTGCCGTAGACGGGGTGTAGCCGGTTCTGCGCGGTGAGGAAGTACGACATGTAGAAGACGCCGCTGATGTCGTTGACACGGCCGTCGAGCAGGGCGGGGATCTCGGTGCCCTGCAGGTCGTACGGTCCGGCGACCGGCGCCAGTGCCCGCAGCCGGAAGTGCCCGTCCGCTCCCCGCGCCAGCTCGCGGCCCAGCGCCATGGCGACCTGGCCTCCCTGTGAGAACCCGGTGCCGTACACGTCTCCGGTGAGCGGCCTGCCGAGCGCACGCGTGGCGGTGCGGGAGGCCCGCAGCATGTCGAGCGAGGCGGAGACGGAGGAGGCGGTGTCCATGTACGGGTGCAGGCCGGGGCCCTTGCCGAGCCCGAGGTAGTCCGGGGCGGCGACGGCGCGTCCCGCGGCGGCGTGCAGATAGGGCGCGTAGAGACCGAAGTCCTCGGCGACGGACGGCGCGTAGTCGCGGTGGACCATGGTGCCGTGCGTGTCGGCCACCAGGTCGAGCCGGTGCTCGCCGCCCTTGGGGAGCACCAACAGGCCGGTGGCGGTGGTCGGTTCGCCCCCAGGTGTCAGGGTCCGGTAGCTGAGCCGGTATCCGCGCACACCGTGGCGGACAGTCGCCGGGTCGATGTCGGCGCCCTTGAGGAACGCGGCCACCTCGGCCCGGCTCAGGTCGGCGACGGGAGTGACTCGGAGAAGGGCCCCGCGCCCGGTGCTCTGCTGGGCTGGGCGGGGTTCGGACGCCGCGACCGCCGGGGTGGCTGCCAGGGCGGTGAGGACGACGGCGGTCGCGGCGGCCAGGGACCGGCGCACTCGCCTGCGATGCACGGCCTGTCGGAAGGGGGCGCGGGTCGTGGTGTGGGTCATGACGACGACGCTACGTAGCTGTTGATCACAGGGGCATCCGACGGCCCCCCGGCCGGGGGTGCGGCCAGCCCTACCCCGGAACCAGGGAATCCCCCCGGGCGGGGCGGGCCGGGCCGGCGTCCGGCTGTGTAGTCCGCGGCCCATGAGCCGAACACCGAGCCCGCCCGCGGAGAGGACACCCGTCGCGGCTGTACTCGTCGGCCGGACGAGAGCGCTCGACGAGAACAGTGAGTGGCAGGCATGGGAGTCCGACAACCTGGAACCGATGCCGATCCCCGAGTGATCTGCAACCGTCCGCAGATCACCTTCGGTTCCTGTGACGGCCTCATCCCTCTTGCCAGCACGGACCAGGGAGCCGCTGTTTCATGGCTCCAGAGGTCCACGGGGGGCGGAGGTCAGTGCAGACCGGGCGGTCGTGATGTCGAGCTGGGCGTGCGAGAGCGGCAGCATGACCACCTGCACGACCACGCCGGGTGCCACGTTCACCCACCCCGTCACGACGAACATCTATGCGGTGGACGAATCCGGCACCACTCCGGTGCCGGGTGCCCTGCTGGCCTCCAGGACCGAGAACAGCGTCATCCCGTTCCGCCCGTCGGCTGACAACACCAACTGCACGGGCGGCAGGTGGTTCAACACCGCCACCGGCACCTGCCACAACGGTTTCGCGTTCCGGCTGAAGTTCGACTTCCCGGTCGGCACCACCCTGCCCGAGAGGGTCATCTGGACGGTGGCGTACAACACGGCACACGCTGGGGCGAACCCCACGGCACCGATGCACCGTGCTACAGCACCCCGGCCGGCTGCCCCTACGACAGCCTGAACGTCGGAGCGCAGGCCTTCTCCGGCGCGCCGTACCAGGGCATCGACGTCGACCCGGCCGCGGTATTCCTCAACTCCTCGGACCCCGCGGCCTACTGCTACGGCGGTGGGAGCACCTCCCAGGAGGCGGGAAGCGCTTTGCGTTGACGCGGAACGTTTCCTTGCGGGTGGGCGGTGCGTTGTGCCCTGCGACGCGTGCACTGGTTTGGACCCCCACGCCGGGCCGGTGCAGTCCGCGGCCCCCGATTCCGCGCTCTGGCGTCGGGGCCGCGTCAGCTTCCTCCGAGGCATGCGAAGGTCCCGATCTCCCCGAGCGGTCGGGGCCTTCGTGCTGCCGGACGCCGCTTTGTGGGCTGCGTAGATCATGTACTGATGATCTGCGCCCTCTGGCCCGGCATGCTCCTGGCGCTCTGGAGGGCGGCAAAGCCGGCGGGCGCCTGCTCGACAGCCTCCGGTCGCTGGGCACGGGCGCCGGCGTTCCGGCCGCGACGGCTGTCCCGCGGCCCCCGGTCGGCCGGAGTCGGCACGCGCAGGTGCTTCGCGAGCCAGGGCACCTTGGTGAAGCGGCCGGTGTGGTGGGCGGCTTTTTCAACCCACAGGTCAGACGGAGCCAGCCTGGCAGCCAGCCCGGGCCGGGCACCGTCGCCATCGGAAAAATGCCCGGAGATGAGCCTTCTGCAACACCCTTGAGCTTGACGTTTATGGTCCGGTGTCGAACGAGGGTCGAACTTGTTCTGTGTTTTCCCAGTTCACCAGCGGTGTGAGATTCCGCGGGCCGATTCTGTGCTGAGCGACAGCGCAGTACGGAGGCCGGGATCGTGGGACTGGTCGAGCATGAGGTTCAACGAGACGCGTTGACGGTGGTGGCGGAGTTCCGGTCGGAGTTGTACGCGTGCCTGACCGCGCGGAGCGATGCCCTGTTCGAGCTGTGCGACGCGTTGCTGTGCACTGACGGTCCGGTCCGCACCCTCGTGGACCTGGCGCTGGCGCTCGCTCCCGAGCATCGGCGCGGGCACGGGGCCTTGTACTCCGGGATCAACCGCGGTCGAATTGACGTCGCCAGGCTGAGGCGGGCACTGACCAGTGTCCCTCTCCCCCGAGCCGGCGATGGTCGGCTGGTGCTGGCGGTGGACGTCTCGCCGTGGTTGCGGCCGGACGCCGACACCTCCTCGAACCGCTCCTTTTGCTATACCTTCGGCCGGTGCCTGGGCAAACACCAGCGGCCCAAGCTGCGGGACTCGCAGGCCGCCGACCGCTGGACATGGCTTGTCCTGGCCGCGCACGCTCAGCTCCGACTCGCCCGCCCCCTAGCGCGCGATCTCCGCAGGCCGTGGGAGAGGCCAGCGGAACCGAACAGGCTCACCCCTGCCCGGGTCCGTCGCGGGTTCAGGAACCTGCGGGCGAAGACCGGCACGCCAGTCGGTGCACCGAAACCCACCCGCCCCGGCCCCGGCCGCCCGCTCGGCTCGAAGAACCGGCTGCCCACCGCCCGCTACGAGGTCGGACGCGTCCTCGCCACCGGCGAGGCATACACCCGACCCGCACACCACAAGACCGGCACCAAACCCAGACGAACTGCTTGAACGGCAACCCCGTAGTCACAAGTGCCGCCACGAGGCAACATGGGTTCAATGAAGGACCTACCCCCCGGTCTGCCGCCCGCAGACTCACGCAAGTGGCACAGCCGCCGATGGTGGGATCAACTGGGATATCTGCGCGTGCGCTCCTTGGCGAACCCGAGCTGGTCCCGTGACATGCCGTGGCTGATCGCGCGGTTGCGACGTGAGCGGGCGACCGCCCTCCCAACGGATCACGACCTCTACGACAAGGCGATCACCGCAGCTCAGGGCTATGCCCGGACTCCCAACCAGTCACGGAACGCTGAGCCCGCATGGGATCGAGTTCTCGAACCTATCGACGAGTTGCTTGTGAGGCGGCAAGCAAGGCACCTCGACGACGTCCACAGGGCTCAAGCCGAGCAAGGTAACGCGAGCCCCTGACATGTCGGCCCCGCATTCAGACGTTAAACGGCAAGTTGAGGGCCTGTTGCGAAAGTGCTGGTGTGGTCTGGCCGCAGTTTGCTGACCGGGCGGAGCTCCAGGCAGGATCTCGTGCATGGTTTCGGTAGTGCAGAACGTGGCGGTTGACTGTGTGGATGCCTATGAGCTGGCTCGGTTCTGGAGCGAGGCGCTCGGCTGTCCGCTGCATCCGGAGAGCAAACCGGGTGACCTGGAGACTGAGGTGATGCTGCCGGAGGGCCCGCTGCTGTACTTCAATCAGGTGCCAGAACCGAAGACGGTCAAGAACCGGATCCACCTGTGCCTGCGCCCCGAGACCTCGCGCGAGGAGGAGGTCGAGCGGCTGCTGGACCTCGGGGCCACCCTCGTCGCCGATCGCCGGGAACCCGATGGTGCCGGCTGGGCCGTCCTTGCGGACCCTGAAGGCAATGAATTCTGTGTTCTCCGCAGCGAGGCCGACCGCGCAGCGATGTCTTCTCGAAGCTGACACGCTCACGGTCCGGGTAGCTAGACCACAGCCACTCGTTGGTGGCCGCGACCAGCGCTGTTGCTCCATAGCGGACGGCGAGCTTGTCGTATCTCGTGGCCACGGCTCGGTGGTGCTTGAGGCGATTGAGGGCGCGGTTCTTCGGGGAGCCGCACGTCTTGCCGACACGGACTCTGTCCGGGCGCTTTGAGTCCCCGCGCCGACCGGCAGTGATACGAAGCCGGGGAACGGCGCATCGGGGGCCGCCGCCGTGGAACACGTACGGAGAACGACCGGCACCCCCCAGGGAGGCATTCCGTGCCCGACCACCTCGACCGTTCCGTCCCCGGCCACCCCGGCCCGGTGTCCTCCGTCGCCCACCAGGAGGACGACGGCCTGGGCGCGGTGTACGACCGGATCCACCAGGAGGTCGCGGCCCGTGCCGACCGCCTGTGGGACACCGCCCTGGCCCTCCACCGCGACCCCGAGCCGGCGTACGAGGAACACCGGGCGGCCGGGCTGCTCACGTCGGAGCTGGCACGGGAGGGCTTCCGCGTCGACCGCGGGACGGCCGGCCTGCCCACCGCCTTCACCGCGTCCGCCGGCAGCGGCTCGGGACCCCGGGTGGCGCTGCTCATGGAGTACGACGCGCTGCCGGGGCTCGGGCACGCCTGCGGGCACAACCTGATCGCCGCCGCCGGCCTGGGGGCGGCCCTCGCCCTGCGGGCCGCTGTCGGCGAGCCGCAGGGCTCCCTGCTGGCCGTCGGCACCCCGGCGGAGGAGCGGGGCGGCGGCAAGGTCACGCTGGTGGAAGCCGGGGTGTTCGACGGCGTGGACGCGGCCTTGATGGTGCATCCCGGCGTATACAGCTGGTCCTCGGCGCCGCTGACGGCCAGCGCGCAGGTGCGCGCGGGCTTCCACGGTCGCGCCGCGCACCCCACGGGCAACCCGACCGAGGGCATCGACGCGCTGGGCGCCCTGATCCAGCTGTTCAACACCCTCGGTGTGCTGCACCGCCGGCTCCCGTCCGGGTCACACATCCAGGGCATCATCACCGACGGCGGACGGGCCACCAACATCGTGCCCGACTACGCCGAGGGGCTATTCGGGCTCCGCGGCGCGACCACGGCCGCACTGGAGGAGCTCGCGGGCGAGCTGGAGCGGTGCGCCGCGGGGACGGCCACGGCCACCGGGGCCAAGGTCACCGTGGAGCGGGTGGGCGGTCGCTACGAGCACTTCCGCGACAACCCCGAGCTCTCCGGCCGGTTCGCCGGGCACCTGGCGCGGGTCGGGATCCAGCTGACCGAACCGGAGCCCGGCGTGTACCTGGGGTCGTCCGACATCGGCAACGTGAGCACGCGCGTACCGGCCATCCACCCGTTCATCGCCATCATGGACGCCACCGACGGCTCCGACCACACGCCTCTCTTCGCCGCCGCGGCCGCGTCGCCGCGCGGGCGCCACGTCCTGCTCGCGGCAGCGGAAGCGCTCGCCTGCACAGCGGCGGACGTACTGCTGCGCCCCGAGGTGAGCGCGCGGGCCTGGGCGTCACTGCGGGAGAAGGCCGCGGCTGGCCTGTAAGGTCCTGGGAGCCGTCCGCGGCCGCCCGCAGCAGCTCGTCCAGGCGCAGGATCGGCGCCGGGCCGGGGGCGTTGAAGTCCCGGTTCCCGTACAGGCACAGGTAGCCCGGCGTGCAGGCACTCGCGCCCTGCCCCCGGTAGACCGGCACGTCCGCTGCCTGCGCCGGACCCGCCGACACCATCCCGGCCAGCGCCACGCCGACCGCCGCCACCGTCATCGCCACACGAACCTCACGTCGCCATCCGGCACCACGATGAACGCGCACGCCGCCCGATCCGCCCCAGCAGAAGCCGGGGCCGGAAGGGAAAGGCGGCACCTGGCAGGAGGCGACCCTGCCCGACGAGGGTCGCCGGGGATGGCGACGGAGGAGTCCGCGGGGGCACCCGTCGAGGACCGTCTCGGCGGGGGTGCCCCTCTCAAGCCCTGGTCGGCCGACCGCGAGCGGGCGGGTGCCGCTACTCGGCGGCCTTGACACAGGTCACCTTCGCGAACTTCGATGTGACGGTGTATGTGTCATTGGGGACGCCGGTGAACTCGAAGAATCCGTCCTGGATGGTTTGGGTGGTGTTCACGACGGCGCCGGAGGAGTTCTTCAACGTGACCGTCTCCGCCTCCGGGAATCCCCTGCCGGACACGCCGTAGGTCGTTCCAGGGCCCTTGGTCACGGTGCACTTGATCGCGGCCTCCTCGTCCGACACCCACTTCGGGCAGATCGCCTTGGCCCGGCGTCCCACGGCGCTGTAGGTGTCGTTCGGCAGCCCGGTGACTTCGAAGAAGCCTCCTGTGATGGCTGTGGTCGTGCGCACCGTGGTGCCCTGCGAGTTCTTCACGGTGACACGTTCGCCGGATCTGAACCCTTCGCCCGACACGCCGAACGTGCTGTTGGGGCCTTCCGAGAGGGAGCAGGTGGCGCTGGGTGCGGCGTGTACCGCTGCGTCGGCCGTCATCGCGGTGACGCCGGTCCACCCGCTGAACGCCACAGCGGCCACGACCACGGTGGAGAGGGTCTTCCTTCGCATGAGATGTCCTTTCCCTCGGCTGAAGGCAGTCGCTCCGCACGAGTAGGTCCCCACCCGCGCACGCCTCCCGGGCCTGCTCAGAGTCCGCCCGGCTTCTGCCGGTGGCGGTTGAGGGGTGGGCATCTTGGACCTCGGCGCCCAGCCCATTCGCGAACGTTCCCTCAGGGGTGAGTCATCACCAGCTCACGCGCACACCAGCGCCGACCAGTCCGACGGCGTCGGGTCGGCGAGCGCACGGACTCGGAAGCATTGGAGTTCGCGGGGCGGCAGGGCCCAGTCGTAGAATTCCCTGTTCGGTCCCACACGACGGGTCTGCTCGGGAGTGGCGATGTTCTGAATCTCGTACCCCTTTTCGTCTGCACTCGTATCACCCCACGTTATGTGAACCTTACGCAGGCCGCTCAGTCGGTCCACCTGCCTGGTAACAGTCACGTTCGTGGGCTCCGTAGGCGCTCCGAAGGTGTGAGTCACGGAGAAATTCGCATGGGCGTTGTCGTCACTGGGTTCCCTGTTTTTCGCCGTCAGAACGTATCGCACTTCTCCCCCGTTACCGAGCTGTCGGATGTTGGGAGTGGCTACATCTTCGAGATCGGTGTGATCACATTCCTCCCACTCGTACAGGGAGAGCTTCACGGTGGACGTCACCAGTTCGTCTTCGAGTCGGAGCCGGATGCGCAGTTCGCCCAGGGTCTCTCCATCGGCGCACACAGGGATCAACCATGAGGTCGCAGGGGCGGAATGCTTGAGCTCGAATGTTTTACTGAAGTTGCGGATCTTGGTTTCGCCTGCCGCCAGGACGGCAGAGTCGTCGTGCACGCGCAGAAATCCCTTGACTGTGACGCGGTGGATCGTTGCCGCCTCGGCCGACTCCGTCGTTCCCATAAGGGCAAAGGGAGCCAGGAGAGTGGCAGCCACCAAGCAACGCCCAAGCTTCATCGCGCACCTCTTCGGAATCAGGGTAGAGCTCGATGCGCACTGGAGAGGCTGCAGTGCCACTGAGTGGAGCTACTTGCCTAAGCAGAATCCCACCGGTTGGATTCCGACGCATCTCTAGGGCGTGTATCGGAAGTGGATCAAGTCGTAGTGGCGAGTTCGACGAGGAGCTGGGCGGTGCCAGCAGGATCGATGATCTGATGGAGGTGTGCGCCGGGCAGGTGTGCCACGGCCCAGCTGCGTTGGCGCGCCTCGGCGGCAAGGTCGTCATACGGAGGACCGAACAGCAAGTAGGAGCAGGGATGGTCGTCCCAGCCGTCGGGGACCGGGATGTGCTGCTCGTAGTAGGACAGCGGCAGGGTGGGCTGCTCCTCAACGACTGTCTGCCGCACCAGCGGATCGGAGAACATGGGTGCGACGTCTGCCTCGTCCCACCAGTCGGTCCAGCGCGGCAGCCTGCCGTTCACAGCCATGGGGCGTAGGAACCCGAGCAGTTCGGGTGTGGCGACGGGGGTCGGTCCGGGCCGGGCCGGCAGCGCGGCATCGACGAAGATCGAGCTGGCCACCGGATGGTCGAGGCCCGAGCGGATCGTCGGGAGAAACAATCCTGCGTTGCTGTGTGCCACCAATGTGACGGGGCTTCCGGCCGGGACCTGCCGCAGATCGTCGCGGACGGCGTCGACGATGTGGGGCCAGAAGGGCGGAGCACCGGCGCCTATGTGCAGCAGGGACGGCACCCGCACCTGGTATCCCGCCGCCGTCAGGTGTTCGGCCACAGGGTGCCAGGTCGAGGGGCCTACGGACGGACTGTGCACGAGAACGAAGATCGGCTGCATGTGACGATCCTGTCGCCCATGCTTTCGGAGGCGCGACAGTCTTGGCTGACAGCAGAACGCTTCGCGTCGACGTAGCCCATGCGCCTCCACAACACGGGCGTTCACAGCCATTCGTTGATTGCGGTGATGAGGACAGTGGCTTCGTAGCGGACGGCAAGTTTGTCGTATCGCGTGGCCACGGCCCGGTGCCTCTTGAGGCGATTGATGCCGCACTCGACCGCGTGCCGAGCCTTGTAGTCCTGCGGGTCGAACTTCGGCGGCCTGCCGCCGCGCGAGCCGCGTTTCTTGCGGTTGCGGGCCTGGTCGGCCTTGTCCGGGATGGTGCAGTGGATCCCGCGACGCCGCAGGTAAGCGCGGTTCTTGCGGGAGGCGTATGCCCTATCGGCACGTACGCGATCGGGTCGGGTGCGCGGCCTGCCCGGCCCAAGACGCGGGACATGGACCTTGTTCAGGACCGGCTCGAACTGCGGGGAATCGCCCCGCTGCCCGGCCGTGATCACGATGGACATGGGCTTCTGGCCCTGTTCGACGGCCAGGTGCAACTTGGTGGTCAGACCGCCACGCGAGCGCCCGAGCCAGTGGTCGTCCGGCTCGACGCAGACGCCGCCGGGCGGCTCCTTCTGCAGCTCCCCTTTTTCCTCGCCCCGGCGGCGTGCTGGTGGGCCCGGCACACCGTGGAGTCGACGTTGATGTCCCAGGTGATCAGCTTTCTCGCGTCAGCCCGGGCCTGGAGTTCGGTGAAAATCCGATGCCAGGTGCCGTCCCGCTGCCAGCGGCGGAACAGGTCGTACGCTCGGCCCCACGGCCCGTACTCGGCGGGCAGGTCCCGCCACGGAGTCCCGGTGCGGACCCGGAACCGTATGCCGTTGATCAGCTGCCGCCTGGCCCACGTTGACGGCCGTCCGGGCTTCTTGCCCTTCGGCAACAGCGGCTCCAGCACCGCCCATTGCGCGTCTGTCAGATCTCCACGTGCCACGAACCAAGATCATCTCACGCTCCAGATCCACTTTCGATACACGCCCTAGCAGATGGAGACCAGTGCCCCGAGAGGAAGCAAAGGTCCTCTGACGTGCGGCTCGGCGCGAACTGCTTGCTAGGGAGATCGGTTGGATTGGATCGGTGGAGAAGGCGAGCTGAGGACGGCCTCGTGGAGACGGACCCCGCCCGATTCCCGGCGCGACCCTGCACTGTCGGGGGGAACCCACCTTCTCCTGCGAACCGCAAGTCGCTCGTGTCCGCGAGCCCCCCCCGTCGGCGCTCATCCGGATGGCGAACGCGCGGAGTGGCCCGGCGGTGTCCCACTGCTCCCGGCGGTGCCCCGGCTGCTCCTGGTGGCGTGCTGGCGTACCGACCTGACACTGCGCCAGCTCGCCCCGCTGTTCGGCGTCTCGAACCGTTCATGCCGATCGCTGGGGTCACGCCGGGCCCGCGTCACCCGCCGGCCCGACCGTGCGCGGGAGCCGGCGGCCGCCCTTTGGCGGCACTGCGGTCGCCCGGTTGTGCGGGCCCTGTCCCGGCCTGCGCGGTCGGGACAGGGCTGGCTCACGCAGTCGAGCCGGCACGGACCTTGCGGTGGGAGGCGTTGTGTTCTTCTTGCCGGGCAGGCAGTTCGCTCTGCCTGCGGTCTAGAGGACGATCCCGCAAGCCCCGCGAGCTTCGGCAGATCGCGGGGCCGGCGAGGTCAGACGGCAGGCGTCCCTCAGGCGGTGCGCAGCCGGGCCTTGCGGGTGCTGCGGGTGTCGCGCAGGTAGAGCAGGGCCACGCAGGCGGTGATCCACGCGGTCAGCACGGCGAGGCCGGACCACAGGCCGTCATCGTGGAAGTAGGACATCCCCTGGAGGGCGCGCACCCCCGCGCCGACGGGCAGCACGCCGGACAGCGGATGCAGCCAGTCGGGCAGGTAGAAGGGGGGCATGACGCCGCCGCTGGTGGCGTTGCCGAAGATCAGCAGGATCACCGAGGCGATGGCGGCGCCCGCGGATCCGGTCCATTTCACGATGGCCATGGTCGCGCCTCCCGCTGCCATGGCCATCAGGGCGGTGACCGCGGCCGTGCCGGCGAAGGAGCCGGGGAGGGCGCCGAAACCGGTGTCGCCGGCGAGGAGGGCGACGATGATGCCGCCGAGAGCGCCGAAGAGGGTCAGGCTGGCGATGCGCTGGCGAAAGCGCAGAGCGGGCGCGGCCTGGTAGGTCATCATCCCGAAGAGGTAGCCGGCCAGGACCAGGCCGAAGGCGGCGTAGAAGACCGACAGGCCTCGGGTGTCGCCGGCGGACACCGGCAGGATGTCCTCGCCGGCCGGGGGCGGGCCGTGCTGCGCTGCGGCTTGGGCGAAGGCGGCGGTCAGGGTGCCGGTCACGGAGGGGCCGTTGGCGCCGGCGTAGAGCAGCTTGCCGCTGCCCTGGCCGTGGGCGGGGAGGTGGGCGGCGTAGACCTCGCGGTGCTCGACCGCCTCGCGGGCCGCGGCTTCGTCGCCGTAGGTCCGGACGTCGAAGCCGCCGGGCAGGGCCCGCTCCAGGTCGGCTTCCAGGCGGTGCACCTCGGCGGCGGTGCCGACGGCTGCGACGGGGAGGTCATGCGGGCGGGGAGCGTGGAAGGCGGCGAGGTAGACGCTCACGAAGATCGTCCCGATGGCGAGCACCACGGCGACGGGCAGCAGGACGCCCTTGAGGCCGGAGCGGGGATGCGGTTCGGGGGCGGGGTCGGGTATGTCCCCGTGCGTGGCCGGCAGGACGTCGGCGAGATGGAGGGAGGTGGGGGCTGGCATGAAGAGAACCGTCCACGAGTTGTAAGGTGCCTGATAACCGAAGCAGTAAAACATAAGTTGCCTTACAAGTGGGGTCCCTGTGAGCGAGCAGCCCGTCCACACCGGCTATCTGGCCTGGCACTTCGCCCAGGCCATGGCCACCCGCCTGGAGAGAGAACTGCGCGCTCTCGACCTGAACCTCGCGCAGTACAACGCCCTCCAGCGGGCCGAGCGCCAGCCGGGGATCTCCAGCGCCGACGCCGCCCGTCACGCCGGCATCACCGCCCAGTCCATGGGCTCTGCCGTGGCCAGCCTCACCGACCGCGGCCTGCTCACGCGCTCACCCCACCCCACCAACCGCCGCATCCTGTGCCTGCACAGCACTCCCGACGGCTCCCGCCTCCTGGAGCAGGCACGAGATGTGGTCCGCCGGGTCAATGAAGAGGCACTGGCGGTTCTGGAGCCCCAGGAGCAGGCCTCGGTGCATCACCTCCTCCACCGTCTGGTCACCCATCTCAACCCCGGCGCTCTGCCCCCCACCGCCGGTCCCACGGCAACGCCCGACCCGTGAGACCAGCCGTCGTACCCGCCGGCGGCATCCGCGCGGGGAGGCTGAAGAGCCGCCCCGGCGCACGCGCGGGGGCGGCCCTGTTCTCGTCATACTTCAGAGCTACGCAGCAGAGCAGCTCTGCAGGGTGACGCCGACCACGGCCCCTCATCCCTAACGTCGGTTGAGTCTCCCTCCCGACCACTCAGACCATGGACGCCACTCCCGGCCTGGCACCGCCGTCCCCGGTGACGGCCGGCCTCACTCGATAGAGGTGAACGTGAACGACGAGCCACCCGCAGACCGGCTCCGAGAAGTGAACGCCCTCCGAACGGGTGCGCGCTCCATGGTGCAGGATCTGCTGACGCTCAGGTCCGACCCGCTGCCGCCCCTGCGTCGGCCCCGTCGGCTCGGCCGGCTGCCCCACGCATGCGTTGCCGCGGCCGCTGTCGTCGTGGTGATCGCCACCAGCGATCAGCTCGGCCACCGCAACCAGCTCGGCCTGGGCCACGGCATCCTCCTCGCGCTGCTCCAGGGCGGCGCGCTCCTGCTCGCTCTCGCCCATCCCGCCCCCGCCTGGTGGCTGTCCCTGACGGGGGCCGGCATCGCCGCCGCGGCCAGCACCCCTCATCTCCTGGAAAACACGCCCTGGCCGTGGACCATCCCGGGCTTGTGCGCACATGCCGCGGTCCTGCTGCTGCTGTCCTTGCGTGTCCGCGCCCCCGCCGCGTGCGCGACCCTGGCCGCCTCCGTCCTCCTGCCCTTCCTGATCGAACTCGCTGCGGACGCCGGCCGGTACCAGCGCACCACCTTCCTAACGATGGTGCTGTTCTCGCTCGCTGTCGCTCTCGGTGCCACCCTGCGCGGCCGGCGCGCAGCCCGGGCGCAGCTGGCCGAGCAGGCGGCGCTGGCCACCGTGGAACGGGCACAGCGCACGCTGCTGGAGGAACGCGGGCGAATCGCCCGCGAGCTGCACGATGTCGTCGCCCACCACATGTCGGTGATCTCCATCCAGGCCCAGGTCGCACCCCACCTCACCGAAAATCCGACCGAGCTGGCCGAGAACCTGGCGGGCATCCGGCAGAACGCACTGGACGCCCTGACCGAACTGCGTCGCATGCTCGGAGTCCTGCGCTCCGACGACGCCGAAAGCCCCCACGGCCCTCAGCCCACCCTCGAGGACCTCGATGCGCTGGTGGCCAACGTGCGCGGCGCCGGCTTGAACGTGACCACCGAGATCACGGGCCGTCCTGTCCGACTCCTCGACCCCGGCGCGCAGCTGGCCCTCTACCGCATCACGCAAGAGGCCCTCAGCAACTGTCTGCGCCACGCCCCGGGCGCCCACGTCCACCTGCGCCTCGCCCACACCGACGACGCCCTCGAACTCGCCATCACCAACACCGCCCCCACCACACCCGCTCCGCCCTCCCCCGGCTCCGGACACGGACTCCTGGGCATGCGCGAGCGCAGCACCATGCTCGGCGGCCACCTCACCGCCGGGCCCGATGGCACCGGCGGCTACCGCGTCAGCGCGCACATCCCGCTCGGTGAGCGCCTCGCCGCCCACCGCGACGACGCCATGCATACGGAGAGGAGCAGCGCATGACACCGGTGGGGGCGGGGCGTCGCCCGCCCTGCCCAGGGCAGCCGCCCCGAGGAACCGCGGCTGCTGCCGAAACGAACGGACCGACACCACCAGCGAGGACGCCGTGCCCCGAGACGCCCGCACACCGCTCGACGCCCACTACGGCACCGACGATCCCCACGCACTGCGCGAACGCATTCACGAGACCCTGCTCCTGGAGATCACCAGCGGTGAGCTGCCGCCGGGCACACCGCTCGGCGAAGGGGACACCGCCCGGCGGCTGGACGTCCCCCAGGTTCGCGTGCGGGAAGCCCTGCTGACTCTGGCCTCACAGAGGTTGATCGAGTACAGCGGCCCCGACCGTGCACACGTCACCCACACCAGCACCGCCGAGGCCCGGCACACCGCGACCGTCCTGCACGGCCTCTATCGCACCGCCCTCCTCACGGCCCCCTGGCCCCTCACCGGCGACCGCGTCCAAGCCGTGCGCAACTGCGCCGCAGCGCACACCCGCGCCGCTTCCGCAGGCGATGGCGCCGAAGCCCTCGCCTGCGCACTGGCGCTGTGGGACACCGTCCTCCATACCTGCGCCAACCCGCCCCTGCATGACGCCGTCAGCCACCTCAAGCCCGTATGGCAACGAGCCCACCGCGTCCACCTGTCCCCATCAGATGTCGGGGACGCCGACTGGGGCCCGTTCCTGACCGCCTGCGCCACCGGCGACCGCACACGAGCCCTCCACCACCTCGACCACCACTGGCGACACATCGACCGCCGCCTCACCCACCCCGCCACCTGAGACGCCGGTCACCACGTCCAAGACGTCACCGCTCCCCTACGCCGGAGCGAGCCGCACTCCCGGCCGGGAAGCCCCGAGGCCGACGGCCGCCAGGTGTCGCCGCCGGGCCGTCTGCGGGCTCAGCGAGACCGTAGGCCCGGCCGCGTGCGGCCGGCCCCGGTACGACGTCGGCGACGCGACAGGGGCACGGGCTGTCGGAACGCGGGCCGAGGCACCGCTCGCCCCTGCACCCGAGCGTCGGCTACACCTGACCGGCCTCCCCCGTCGGTGAGGCCGCCTGGCCGCCGGTCTCCTGTTGCGCATGCCGGGTCGCGGCGACGGCCAGGCTCGACTCGATCTGCTCCAGGATCTGGACAGCCTCGGCCTGCCGCTCCTCGGACAGTTGCCCGGCGGTACATTCCTCCAGCTCCGCCCAGACCTCGTCGACCTGGTGGCGCAGGGCGAGGCTGGCCTCGGTGGGCTCGATGATGGTCGCCCGCTTGTCGGTGGGGCTGGGCCGGCGGCGAACGAAGCCCGCGTGTTCGAGCCGCTTGACGGTGCGGGTCATGGTGGCCGCGTCGGAACCGAGCAGCCGGACCAGGTCGATCTGGCGCTGCGGCCCGAGGTCCCACAACTGCATCATCACCAGTTCCTGGCCAGGGTGAAGGCCGACCCGGCGAAGGAGCTGCCCGGCGAGCATGCGATGCAGCCGGGCCACCCGGAAGATCGCATGGGCCATCGGCCCGGCCTGGACCGAGGGTGGCATCGGCATGCCGGCCGCCTCGGCAGCGTCAGGCGTGGAAGCCTCGGGGTCTGGGCCGATCATGTGATGCTGCGCTCCTTCATGTAACTGCTCGAACACCTATATCCCGAGTCTATCGCTCCAGACCGGCCAAGATCGAGCGAGTTTCAGGACGAAACCCACCCATTCTTGCCTCGAGTGACGCGAGGCGGAATGTCCAGGCGACTTTACTTGTTCGAGCAGGTAATGTGAGAATTGCAGCGGTCCTGCGAGGGGCCCCGTACGAACGAGGAACGACCACATGAACAAGGCTTTCGCCTCCTACGACCTGTCCGGCACACGCCTGGCCAACCGCGTCGTGATGGCGCCGATGACCCGCAGCCGGGCCTACGGACCCGGCCTGTCCGCCACGGAGCTCATGGCCGCCTACTACGGTCAGCGCGCCGGTGCGGGCCTGATCGTCACCGAGGGCACCCAGCCGTCGGCGGTCGGTCAGGGCTACCCGGACACCCCCGGCATCCACTCCGACGAGCAGATCGAGGCGTGGAAGAAGGTCACCGGCGCGGTCCACGAGCGCGGCGGGGTGATCTTCCTGCAGCTGATGCACACCGGGCGGGTCGGCCACCCGAGCCTGATGGGCCTGACACCGGTCGGACCCTCTGCGGTCAAGGCCGCCGGCCAGGTCTACACCCACCAGGGCCCGCAGGACTTCGTCACTCCTCGCGAGCTGACCGAGGCGGAGATCGCCCGGACCATCGCCGACTACGCCGCCGCCGCGCGCAACGCGGTCGCGGCCGGCTTCGACGGCGTGGAGCTGCACGGCGCCAACGGTTACCTGATCCACCAGTTCCTCGCCCCGAACTCCAATACACGCACCGATGCGTGGGGCGGCTCCCCGGAACGCCGCATCCGGTTCGCGGTGGAAACGGCGAAGGCAGTCGTCGAGGCGATCGGTCCGGAGAAGGTCGGCTTCCGCATGTCGCCCGGCAACCCCTTCAACGACATCGCCGAGACCGACCAGGACGATCTGGAGGCCACCTACTCCGCCCTGGTGGAGGCCCTGGTCCCGTTGAACCTGGCCTACCTGCACCAGATGGAGTCCGCCGGGGCCCGCGAGCTGACGGTCCGGCTGCGTCGGCAGTGGCCGGGCACCTTCATCCTGAACCCGTTCACCGGCGCCGAGCCCACCGGCCCCCAGGAGCTGGACCTGATCGAGGACGGCACCGCCGACCTGATCGCGTACGGATCCCTGTTCCTGGCCAACCCCGACCTGCCCGAGCGCCTCGAACGCGGCGGCCCCTTCAACACCCCCGACCGGGCTACCACCTACGGCGGCGACGAGCGCGGCTACACCGACTACCCCGCCCTGCCCTGACCCGACACACTCAACCGGCACAACGAACGAAGGCACCCGCAATGAACGCTGGCCCCAACAGTTCGGCAGCCCCGAAGAAGCCCAAAGCGCGGCTGAACGGCACCGTCGACCGCACGACCACCATCGGCGCCCCCTCCCTCGAGCAGCTGGATCTCACGTCCAAGCGGGTGCTCGTCGTCGGCGGGACAGGCGGCCTGGGCCGGGCCGTGGCCCAGCAGGCCCTGGCCCTCGGCGCCGAGGTGACCGTGGTGGGACGGACCTTCCGCGACCACGCCACGGACCGGCTCACCTTCGTCCAGGCGGACCTGTCCTCGATGCGCGAAGCGGTCCGGCTGGGAAGGGAGCTTCCCGCTGAAACCTACGATGTCGCCTTCTTCTCGCTGGGCATCATGGCCGCCAAGACGCGCGAGGCAACCGCCGAAGGCATCGAGCGGGACCTGGCCGTCAGCTACCTCAGCCGCCTCGCGATCCTGCAGGGCCTCAGCCCCAGGCTGGGAACCGGCCGCCCGGACAGCGCGCCCCAGCCCCGCGTGTTCATCATGGGAGCACCGGGGGCCGGCAACACCGGCCGGCTCGAGGACCTGAACTCCGAGCACGGCTACAAACCGATGGCCGCGCACATGAACACCGTCGCCGGCAACGAGGTCCTCGTACTCGCGGGCGACCGCAGACTCCCCGGGCCGGCGTACTTCGGCCTGAACCCTGGATTGATCAAGACCGACATCCGCTCCAACTACCTGGGGGAGGGCAGCCTCCTGCACCGTCTGGCCGAAGCCGTGGTCGGGCTGGCCGGTCCCTCCCCGGAGACCTACGCGGCAAGGATCGTCCCCCTGCTGTTCACCGACGGCCTCAATGGTCGCACTGCCCTGATGTTCAACAACAGAGCCCAGGTCATCCGGCCAAGCGCCGGACTCGACACGGCCTACAGCGACCGCTATCTGGACGCCTCCGAAGCACTCCTGCGCCGCGCCACAGGCTGACCCTGGGAACCGCCACTTTCAAGGCCGCGTTTCACGTCCCGAGGAAAAACCCGCCGGCTCGCCGACTTCGTCATGGCCAGCAGCTGACAGCAGCCGGCTACACCGGGCGGGCGGGCACCACTCCCCCTGGGGGAACAGCCTCGCCCGCCGTCCGAGAGCCGCACCGGTTCCCGCGTCCGCGGCTCCCGGCCCCACATCCTCAGAGCCCCCACCGCGGTCAGAGCCCTGCTGCCCCCCGCCCTGACCGCTCTCGCGGACAACCACCCGGGTCTGGAGCCCTTGATCTCCGAGATCGACCCGGCCGGAGTCGCCCACGCCATGCGGGCAGGAGATCTGGATGTCGCGCTGCTCCACGAGTGCCCGGTCTGAGCTCCGAGCCCCTGCTCACCGAGCCCATGTACCCGGCCTCCCCCGTCACCCGGGGGAGGCGCCGGACGCCCCTCCCGCGATCAGCTGCTGGAGGCACGCCTCCTGGATCACCGCGACCTCCGAGACGCTTTGCTACGCGATGACCATCCGGGCGTGCCAGGCCGCCGCATTCACTCCCCGCATCCGCCACCACGTCGACGAGTTCGCCACCGTGCTGCTCCTGGCGGCAGCCGGCCAGGGCGTGGCGATCGTGCCGCATCCGGGGATCGTCGACCCACCGCCGAACGTGGCGCTGACGCGGCTTCCCACCGAGCGGCGCACCATCGTCGCTTACCGCCAGGGAGCCGCCGGGAACCCCGCCGTCGAAGCTGCGGTCACCGCGGCGCACGTGGCGGTCCCGCCGGGCTCGTGAGACCCGGCCGGGTAGCCGAGGAGTGAGATCCCTCTCGGATACCAGGACCTGCTCGCCGAGCGCAGTTCGGTGGGCGGCAGGTCGACCACGACCCGCCCGGAGGGGATCTTCACCCCCGCCTCGGCGGCGGCCGCCTGCGCTGCGAGCGGCTCGCACGGGGCATTGGCACGGCAGAGGGATGCCGCGGTAGCGGGCGCGATCAGCCGGGAGACCTCGCCCTGGCCGCCGCGCGCGGGAAAGCCCCGGCACCGGACGCGTGAGGACCGCCGGGCCCGCGCCCCGTCCCGGGGCCGGGCCCGGCGGTTGTCAGGGGGCCGTGGTGGCCGGTGCGGGGTGCAGGGCAGTGTTGCCGAGGGCCTGGCGGTCCTGGGCGCCGAAGGTGGACCACAGGGCCGCCGTCAGCAGCAGGAGCGCACCGAAGAAGAGGTAGACCGGCCTCCCCCCGAAGCGGTCGAAGAGGAACCCGGTGGCGAGGATGGCCCCGGCGCTGACGATGCGGATGACGGCGTCGAGGAGCCCGTGCCAGGTGCCGAGCAGCGCGGCGGGGGCCCGGAGCTGGACCAGGAGGCCCGCGGACCTGAGGTACACGGTGAAGCCCAGGCCGAAGAGGATCAGCGCGGCCGCGAGGATCCACTGCGTCCCGCCGAGCAGCGCCGCCGCCAGCGTGCCGGCGCCCGCGAGGGCGGTGGCCCAGCGCAGGCTGGAGTAGATGCCCTCCGGGCCGGCTTTGGCTACGACCAGGCCGCCGATGACGGCTCCGATGGTGGAGAAGGCCAGGAAGGAGCCGGCGCGGGCCGGCGACATCTCGAAGGTCTCCCTCATCAGGGACAGCAGGGAGAGGATGACGGTGGAGAGGGCGAGCACGGTCAGGGCGTGGAAGATCAGGAAGCGGCGCCAGGCCGGACTGGTGGCCAGCGTCCTGGCCACCACGCGACGCGACGGCAGGACGGCCGGCTCCTCCGGCGCCGCGGCCCGGGAAGCCTCCTCACCCGGGCCCCGGTCCGGGGCGGACGCCGGGTCCGCGGACCGTGGCCGACGGGCCACGACGGCGACGAACGCGGCGAACACGGCGAGGGCGATCACCTGCAGCCCCGCGGCGACCAGAAGGGCCCGGGACCCGGGCATCAGTGCGATGACCAGGCCCGCGACGACGGGCGAGAGCAGCTCGCAGGCCGAGCGGATGGTCCCGCCGATGCCCTGGACCCGTACGAGGGTCTGGGCGTCGAGGATCCGCGGCAGGAGCACGAACAGCGCCATCTCCCCGATGTGGTGGACGAGGTCCACCGTGGCCGCCGCGACGACGATCGCCCACAGGTGCGACGACAGGAACGAGGAGCCGATGCCGATGAGGACGAACACACCGATCTTGACCAGGTACGCCGCGACCAGGACGGCCCTCGGGTTGCCCCGGTCCAGCAGCGGTCCGGCCGCGATCGAGGCGACAACCTCCACCCCGTATCCCACGCAGTAGACCAGGCCGACCGTGCTGACCAGCCCGGAGAGGTCCAGGGCAAGGTTGGCGAACGCGATGTCGTAGATGCCCTCGCTCAGGGAACGCGACAGCACCAGCGCAGCGAAGACCACCAGGAGCAGCGTCAGCCACCGCGGCGCGGAGTTCAGCACGGCGCGGCCCGTCCTCGGCTTCTCCTCGGTCGCGCTCACCGGTATGCCAGCTCTCGCACGACATCGCCCGCGAGAGCGGAACCGGGTGCGTCGAAGGCCGGCGGTAACCCGTCGGCGGGCACGGGCACGAACAGCTCGGGCAGGTCCGCGCCGCGCGAGTCGTGGACCTCGTACTCCACCCGGTAGTGGAGGGTCCCGCTGCCCCGGGCCCGCATGAGCACACCCGGCTCGATCGTCAGGACGACCCGCGGGTCCCGCGGGAAGGGGAGGACCTGGCAGGCCCCGAAGGTGGGTGAGTCCGTGCGGCGGTCGATGAGTTGCAGTTCCATGTCGGGATTGTCGTACAGCAGCGGGGACAGCTTCAGCGTCAGGTGCGGATGTGCGCTGAAATACCCCGGCCAGGAGTCCGAAAGGTCGTGGACCATGGTGTCGGCGAGCCCGTTCTCGACGTTGGAGCCGATGCCGTACGAGTCGTCGCGGATGGACTGGTAGGAGCCGACCCCGGCGGTGACGGTGGCGAGTTCGGACACGGGCAGGGCGGGCTGCTGCCCGGCGAGGTCCCGGTCGATGAAGTAGCGGTGCAGCTCGCCGCCGATCTCCGCGGAGGCCACGACGCCCTGCTCGGTCGCGCCGCCGAGCCAGCTGCGGGAGACCACCTTGGAGATCAGGAACTGGGCGGCCGTCGGCAGCTCGACGGTGTTGGCGACGGCCCGCGGCCGGGCACGGTCCATGTCGGCGACGGAGTACGTGGCGTTGTCGTCGAACGGGGACCACTGCGAGGCGGGGTCCTGCGGGGCGTGCAGGGAGTAGTCGTTGCGGGTGGTCACGTTCTCCAGCCGTTCGAACCAGTGCGCGTAGCCGGGCGGGACGGCCAGCACGCACGACCCGTCCGCCGGGACGTCGATCACCAGTTTGCGGTCGTACTCCGGCGAGTCCTCCCGGCAGTCGTACATGTGGACGGTGACGGGCCCGGTGCCCGCCGGCCCGTAGAAGGACAGCCGGTCGTACTGCCCGAGGTGCACCGCGTACTCCTCGTACGCGAAGTGCGGGCTGTGCACCATGTAGTGGTACGGCCGGTCGTTGCGGGAGGACCGGATGTGCCGCGCTCCCGGGAGACCGGATTCCTCACCCGTCGTACGGGTCTTGGTCATGATCAGGTGCGGCTTGGGGAGGGCGGACATGGACGGCGTTCCTCTCTGCGGAGCGGGGTTGGGAAGCAGTCGCACGTGCCTGGGGCGGGTGCACCGGACCGGTGCACCCGCCCCCAACGACTGCCGGCCGATCAGACGGTGGTGACCACGACGCCCTCGGGCAGGGCCGCCTTGAACTCCGCCAGGTCACCGAAGGAACGCGAGGTGATCTGCTCCTCGGTGTCGGCGTCGATCATCCGCGAGGCGATCTTGCCGAGGATGCTGCGGAAGTACTCCGGGGTCTCGAAGTACGGCTCCAGCGCGGAGCTCAGGCTCTCCAGGGCGGCGCGGGCGGCGGGGTCGGTGACGTCGCCGGACATGGCGGCGAGCTCGGTCTTCCAGGCGGCGGTCTCGGCACTGGTGATCGACATGATGAGTTCCCTTCGGTGGGTTCTGCGGTCGGATTCAGCGGGTGAGCGATATTGCCTTGGCCTCCATGCGCGCCAGCGCGTGGAGAGCCGGTCCGGGCAGGTAGCGGTCGCCGTCCTGCTCGGGCCTGCTGGTGACGGCCCCGGAGAGGGCGGAGGTGGTGACGTCGCGGCCGAGAGGGTGGTCCAGGGCCCAGGGTTCGAGGTCCAGGAGTTCCATCTCGGAGCGGAGCCAGACACGGCCGCTTCCGGTGAGCCGGTACCAGGTACCAGGGGGGACGCGGACCCCGATCGTGGGGTCACCGAGGCGGATCACGCAGTGCTCGCCGTCCGCGGTCACCACCTCGATCTGCGCGTCCGTGCTGCCCGCCAGCCACGTCAGGCGGCGGCGGGAGTATTCGTGGCGGACGAACCGGCCGGTGCCGCTGTCGGCCCCGTCGGGTTCTTCCGCGCGGCTGCCGTCGAGGTCCACTTCGAGGACGTCGGAGGTGCAGCTGTCGGTGGAGGGCACGACGGTGAAGGACTCCGGGCCCGTCAGCACGAAGTTGTTGCGGGAGGACCACGGGTGGGCGTCCGCGCCGGTCTCCGTGGCCCGCCACGCCGGCCTGAGCGTCGCGTAGGTGGTGCTGCCGCCGATGGAGACGCGGTACCGGGCGGCGTAGGCGCCGTGGTCCTGGGCGTTGGTCTGCTGCGACATCCGGGAGAGCAGCAGGTGCGCGGCGACCGGCAGTTCGTGGCGGTTGGTGCGCACCACGGGAGCCTGTTGCGAGGAGCGCAGGAAGGAGACCAGGTCGTTGTCCGGTTCCCAGTCGGGGTTCTGGTCTGCGTACCAGACCGGCTCGTCGCGGGTCACCACTCCGCCCAGGCCGTCGAGGGTGTGGGCGACGCCCTTGGGGATGATCAGGACCCGGTAGGGCGAGACGGCCATCTCGATGGTGATCTCGTCGCCGAGTTGGGGCGAGTCCTCACGGCAGTCGATCAGGTGCACGGTGATGCGCTGGCCCTCGCCGAAGAAGGTGAGCCGGTCGTCCTGGCCGACGTGTATGCCGTAGGCGGAGTAGGCGAAGTCCTTCTCGTGGGTGACGTAGTCGGTGATGCCCGGCCCGTTGGAGATGCGGGTCACCCGCACGACACCGTTCGTGCCGTCGCTCTCGGTCACGTTCGTGGTCTCCAGCCGCGCTCCCGGCAGGCAGAACTCCATCGAGGTGACGTCGTCGGGCACCTGGAAGGTACCGATGTGGCGGCGTTCGGTGGTGCGGTCGAGCGCCGTACGCGGCCCTGCGTCAGCGGTTTCGAGCATGGTGGATTCCTCTCTCTTGCCTTCGTGGTGGTGGCCGACGCGCGGGCCGGGGTGTGAGGAGAGCGGCGGGCGGGCCGCTCACGGACGGGCCCTCGCACTGACGGGTCGTCGGACGGGCGGGTGTCCGGTGCCGTCAGCGGTACTCGCGGCCGCCACCGGCGTCACCGGCGTCCGCGGTGTCCGACAGCCGCCAGGCCACCAGCCGCGGCGTGTGGGCGACGGCCCGCAGGCACGCGGCGCGGGCGGTGAGCAGGGCCTCGGCTTCGCACGCGGCCAGGACGAACAGGACCAGGTCGATCCGGTCCCCGTCGGCGCGTGTCCACAGGTGCTCGATCCGGTCCGCGGGATCGAAGTGGGCGGTGAGGAGCTCCCTGAGGTCGCCGGGCGCCGCACACGTCCCGTGGGAAGCGACCAGCCGCATGGTGATCATGTACATGGAGCCCTCGTGTGAACCGGCACCGTCGGCCTCCGGTAGGGGTCCGTGTCAGATGACCGGCAGGCCGGCGCTGCTGCGCGGACCGCCCCAGCCGAACCCGTCGTCGGCCACGACCTGCCGCCCCTTGCCCCAGCCGAACCCGTCACTGGCGGAGGTCCGCCCGGCGGCCGGGGCCTCCTGGGAGACGGCTGCGGAGGTTCCGACGGCCACGACGAGAGCGGCGGATGCGAGCAGGACTGCGGCGACCCGGGACATGGAGGCTCCACCCTTCAGAATCAGCTTCTCTGCCTTGCTTGTCGCGATCACCCCGTTCTGTGGGGTGTTGCGTTCGATGGCATAAGCCTGTCCCACAACCGTGGCGGTGTCACTAGCCGCAGACGGGCGCCAATACGCCAGGCGGGGAGACGCCACCTCCACCCCCGCGGCCTTGAACACCGACCGGTCATGGGGGAGGTTGCACTCATGACCGATTCCGCCCCCACCCAGACCAGGAACTGACCGAAGGCAGACCGCATGCTGCAATTACTCGGACTCTCACCCCACGCCGAGACCGTCTACAGGGCCACCCTGCTCCACCCCGACCACGGCATCACCGACCTGATGGCGGACACCGGACTCCAGGAGAAGGTGATCCGCGCCGCCTTCGACGAACTGGCCGCCCTCGCCCTGCTCAAGCCCTCCGACCAGCGCGGAGGAAGACTGCGCCCCGTCAGCCCGGAAGTCGGGCTCACCACCCTGCTGGCCTCCGCCGAAGCCGACATCGCCACCCGCCTGGCCCAAGTGGAGACCGCCCGCGCCGAGATCGCGGCGATCACCGCCGAACACCTCGACACGCGCACGTCCGACAGCGCCACACGACTCGAAGGCCTCGACGCCGTCCGCATCCGGCTGGAGGAACTCCAGCGGACCACCGAGACCGAATGCCTGTCCCTCAACCCCGGCGGAGCCCACCGCCCCGACGCCCGCAACGCCGCCACCCCCCTCAACGAAGCGGCCCTGCAACGCGGCGTGAGCATCCGGGCCGTATGCCGCGACAGCTTCCGCAACGACCCAGACACCCTCGCCTACGCCCGCTGGCTCATCGAGCACGGCGGCCAGATGCGCACCGTACCCACCGTGCCCATCCAGATGATCATCGTCGACCGGCGGGCCGCGATCCTGCCCCTGGACCCGCAGGACCCCCGCAAGGGCGCCATCGAGGTACGCAGCACCGGCGTCATCACCGCCCTGTGCGCCCTGTTCGAGCTGTGCTGGTCGGCGGGCACCTCCTTCGGCGAACAGCCCCCCGCCAACGACAACGGCTGCACCCCGATCGAACAGGCCCTGCTGGCCATGGTCGCCGCAGGCGACACCGACGAGGCCGCGGCCCGCAACCTCGGCATCTCGGCCCGCACCGTCAGCCGCATGATGTCGAGCCTGATGGAGAGACTGGACGCCGCCAGCAGATTCCAGGCCGGCGTGAACGCCACGAAGCGCGGCTGGCTCTAGGGGTACCCGGCGGATCACGGCCGGGCCCGCAGGCCGGGGGCGGACGGCGTCAGAGGTGATGTCCCGCGCGGCGGTGATGCCGGTTCGGCACCGGGTCGGTCATCGCGGCGGTCGCGTCCTCGGCGCCGCCTGCACCGCGCGGGGCACCGCGCTCATCGGGCCCGGCGGCACCGCCGCCACCCCCCTGGGGTCGACAGTCCGGGCCTCGGAGGCAGGCCCACCTGCCCCGAAACTCCGGCGTGTGCGGCGCGAGCCCGGTCGGCCTGCAGAGCCGCGCACAGGCCGTGGTCGTCGCCTACGAGAGCGGCCTGCTGTCCCCCGGCCGGGAGCAGACGGAACGGTCCTCGTCCTAGCGCCGTGGCCGGGACGTCCGCCGCGCTGCGCGACGTCCGCCCGGCGGGCACCGCCGTCGGTGGTGCCGGCCCGCCTGGGCGGGCCGGCACCGATCGGTGATCCCCCGTCGTATCAGCTCACCGACCGACAGGCCGCTGTCACTGACCTCGGAGCTTGCGCCAGGTGTTGGGGCCGACCTTGCCGTCGGCGGCGAGCCCCCGGCTGCGCTGGAACGCCTTTACCGCGTCCTCGGTGGCCTTGCCGAAGTCGCCGTCGACCCCGTACTTGCCGATGTCGAAGTGCCAGACGTCCCTCAGGAGGCACTGCACCTCGCGCACCTTGTCACCGCGGTCGCCCCGGTCGGTGTACGGCGTGCCCTCCTCCCAGCCGCAGTACCAGCCGGAGTCCGTCGCGGCCGCCGTCACGGGCGCCCCGGCTCCCGCCGGGGCCGCCGAGGCGACACCGGCCGTACCCATCAGGACGGCGGCGGCCAGAGCACCACCGGACAGCAGCACAGCGGACTTCCTGGTGTTGATCATGATTCTCCCCTTCAACGCACATCGACCGGGACCCGCTCAACGACAGAGCGGGTCCCTCCCTTGCAGGAAGGTGCCGCTCCCGTCCCGGGCGCCGGGGGCGACAGGCAGGAACGCTACGTGTCGTTCCGGCGTCCGCTCGTCGCCCGACGGGTTGATCCCCCGCCTCCACCTTTCGCCCCGGTCCGCCGGACCGTGCAACCGAGGCATGAGGCCGCCCCGCCGGTCCGTACAACCACGGCAGCAGCACAAACCGGCCACGGACCCGCGACCGCCGCTCCGTCCACGGTTGTAGGAGGTGCCCACAGCCGGCCGTCCGAGCGGGCCATCGCGGTGAGGGTCCGGGGCCGGTCGAATGAGCTGAGCGGCCGAGGCATGCGGAGTCCGGAGGGCTTGTGCGGGCCGGGTGCCGGCGACGATGTGAGTTTCGCGTGCGCCCGATACGTCTCACTTTCACCCGTCGGGCACGTGCAGCGGACGTGATGTCCACCAGGCGGAGCTCATAGAGTGGCGCCCCCGAGTCGGGCCACCGACTCGCCGGCGTGTGGGTACGGGCGGGCACGGACCGGTCGGGTCAGTCGACCCCCTCGGCGACCAGCTCGGTCGACCGGACGGTGATGCGGTGATGTCGGCCCGAGCCGCCGGCGACGCGGCTGGAACTCTCGGTGACGAGGCTGTCGCCGTCCAGCCGGTAGCGGAAGCCGCCGTACATGCCGGGAACGGGGAAGTACATCTGCGGCTCGGCGAGTTCGGTCAGGACGGCCAGCGTCGGCAACCTCAGGCGGTACTGGTCCGCGAGGCCGTGACTGTCCGCGCGGATGAGCGCGTGCAGCCGGCCTTCCAGCACGCTCAGCGTCGCGGACGGCACGGGGTGGTGCACCACGGGCTGGAGCAGGCCCGCCACCTTCTTGTGGCCGCGGGCCAGGGCGATGTCCAGGGCTCGCTCCCCCGCCGCGGTCGGCAGAGTACGCCAGGCCCCGCAGCCGACGAGCACGGCGGCAGCGGCCTCTGCCCCGTGCCAGGCCGCCTGGTGCAGCGGGGTGAACCAGCTGGGGCCGCCCACCCTGGTCGCGTTGACCCAGTCGGGATTCTGCGCCAACTGCTCGAACACCTGCGGCCAGTCGCCGTCACGGGCTGCGTCGGCCAGTAGGTCCCGCCGGGTCAGGACGTCCTCGGGGTACACGTCGCGGCTGGTGACGCCGTCCCACCGTATGCGCTCTTCAATCGCCATGCCCCGATCCTAAGGAGGGCTGCACGAATGCCCCCTATCCACCTGCGCCGCCCCTGCGGGCTCCCCGTGCCGGACCGGCAAGGGCAAGGCGGCCAGCCTGTGCGGTGTCGCCGCTGACGTGGTCCGGCCTGGTGCGGGGCGTCCGCCGGGCCGGCGGCGCGGATCCGGGCGAGGGCTTCGGTGGACTGTGGTGCATTGCCCCACTGGCCCGGGAGGACCAGCAGGGCCAGCGGGCGCGACCGCCGCAAGCTCGGCTCCCGGGGCGGCCGGCCACCGGGGGCCGGCCGCCCTCGCCCCGGCAGAACTGGGCAAGTCTGCCAGGGCGAGCCGGACCACGGCGGTTCCGTGTGGTGGTCGCGTCGTAGGTCCTGCCCCCCGACGACCGCGCAATGACACGGAGCGTGGCGGTCAGCAGGGGGTCGGGTCAGCGGACCTCGGTGACCCGGTGCTCCTTGCGCGCGCCGCAGTTGGAGTTGTACACCTGCACGTGCACGTTGCTGATGCCTCCGCCCCAGTCGACGCAGTGGCCCTTGCCGTACACGTAGGCCGGGCCCGCGTACGACGTGTACCGACCGTAGTCCTCGCCCCGCTCCCAGGTCTCGGGGACTTCGATCCACAGGGCCATGTCCACGGCCGCGCCCGGGTTGTTGCGGATCGTCGCGACGCAGTTCTTGCCGTTCGAGGCGTTGTAGGTCAGGTAGACGGTGCCCAGCGAGCCGATGGCGGCCGAGTTCACTGTCTTGTAGGCGCTTCCGCATACCTTCTGCGGCGTGGTGTTGGGCGCGGCGGTGGCGGGCGCCGCCAGGGCGGTGCTGGCCCCCAGGGCCAGGGCGGCGCATGCGGAGGTCGTGAGGACGGAACGGGTGAATCGCATGTGTTTCCCCCTGCGGCTGCGGCTCATTGGAGTTGGTCGCTCCTGCATGATGTGACATGCAGGATGGCGGATCGGTTGCGCATCGTCCGCAAAATATGTGACCGCGCCGCGTCACCACCCCGCCCTCGGCCGGCTGACGGCCTCCGGCGGCCGAACGCGGCGTCGGGGCCACACAGGCCGACCTCACCGCGGTGTGCCAGCCGTCTGCGGCTACGCCCGCGCCGCTCAGTGGGGTCGCTCCTCACCGTTCCCGTCCCCGCTCAGGAGCCTGCAACTCGCCGGTCTCGCTGTCCGTGACCGAGGCGGACGGCCGGCCTTCTCCCGTCGCTCGGCGGCCTTCCCGACGGCGATGCCGCAGATCGTGCCGTGCGTGCCGTCCGACGGCTGTCGGCTGTCGGCTGTCGGCTGTGAGGTTTTACCTCGACCAGCTGCCCTTCGACGCCCAGCTGCGCAACCCCCAGGAGTGCCGTTTGTCTGAGAGACGTCGATCACCTGGCGTTCGCATGCGCGGGTGTCGGCGATCCGTCCGGTGTCCGCGAGCCGCACCGTCAGCGGGAGGTGGGGCTGCGTGGACGGCGCACAAGACACCCGGTGCCGGCCCTCGCGCCGGTCTTGGCCAGCGCACTTCACTGCATCCGCTCGGGGCGTCCGGGAGCCGTATCCAGCCGACGGCCAGACGGGGCCGCCGCACCATCCAGCCGCCGAACGATCCCGCCCTGGGCCCGCAGCTCGGCCTCGCACCGGCCACCCAGCGGTCCGCAGCGGAGATGAAGGTGACCCACGGCGATCGGCGTTCGGTGAGGGTGGGGAGGAAGCTGCTCATGCGGCATGCTCGCACCCCACCCCGTACCGGTCGCATGCCCATGGGTGGGGCCGTAGCGAGTCCACTGGTTGGGCCTGGGGTGCTTCGGCGCAGTCCGGGCACAAGGTCCGGAGTCCTGCGCTTCCGCACCCAGACGCTTCATCCGGGCGGCGTAGTCCGCCTGGGGTGGCCACAGGCGCACGGCATGCTCCTCGAAGGCGTGGCCACTCCGCGGTGCGTCAATGCCGTCAGGACGGCCGGACGCGGAACAGCTCGGTCCGCAACACGGGTGTGCCGTCGACCGGTGCCGGGGTCTCCGCGGTCGGCTCGATGCCTCCGGCGGCGACCTTGTCGAGTGTCGTCAGGCCGTCGGCGCCGACCGTGCCGAACACCGTGTAGTTCGGTCGCAGCGCGGAGTCGCCGTACACGACGAAGAACTGAGAACCGTTCGTGTCCGGGCCGGCATTGGCCATCGCCAGCAGGCCGCGCCCGTAGAGACGGCGCGCGCCGGACGGATCGGTCGGTGCCGGAGGCAGGTCCACCGGCAGCTCGTCCTTGTACTTGTACCCGGGCCCACCCTCGCCGGTACCGGTCGGGTCGCCGCACTGCAGAACCTTCAGTGTCGGATACGCCGTCAGACGGTGGCACACCGTGCGGTCGTAGAACCCGTGCCGGGCCAGGTGCAGGAAACTCTGGACCGTGCACGGCGCCTTGGCCCGGTCCAAGTGCAGCGGGAGCGGGCCCTGGCTGGTCGGAACCGTCATATCGACCGTGCCGCGGCTGGGGGTGCGCCGCGGGTCAGGCGGCAGCGGGACAGAGCGCGCCGGCGGCTCGTCCGGGGTCTGGGTGTAGTGGCAAGGGCCGTGTGTGGTGCGCGGGGGAGCTCCGTCGGAAGCGGTGGCGACAGTCCCCCCGGCCACGACTAACGCCACGGCCCCGAATGCGCTGATCAGTGCTCGGTTCATCTCGCGTGCCCTCCCGATGATCGCCAGGTCTTGGAGCGGTCGCAGTCTAGGGCGTGGGTTCGGTCCGCGGGAATGGCTGGCGGCAGGAGGCGTGCACCGCCCGAGGCGGCTGTCCGCACCCGGGACGGGCGGGCATCGACAGTGTGTACCTCAGCGGCGGCACCCGCGAGGCAGCACGCCCTCGGCGGCGAGGCGGTCCTTCACCTGCCGCAGCGTGACCATCACCAGCGCGTACCGGTCTACGGTCTCTCGAGCGCGTTCCACGACGCGCAGCAGAGGTTCCGGTACCGGATGGCCGCGACCGCCGGCGACCAGTCCGCCGATCCTGCGGCGCGCGTGTGGGTGCGGGGACGGGCCGTCATCGCACGCGGATACGAGGGTGCCTCCCTCGGCGTCGCGGACGTCCTCGCGGACCAGGCACTGGCCCTCTGCACCGACCGGCCCTCGCTCGGGCTGCTGAACGCCGTCCACGGCAAGCCCCACGCCGCCGCTGTACGCGGCGCCCGGACCACCGCCCTGACCCTCGACGAGCGCGGCCGGCACATCTTCGACACGGCCGGATCGTACGAGCAAGACCTGGGACTACGCGATGTCCTGGGGGCGGCTCCAGGTGTTCCGCTCCCTCCTCCTCACCCGCTCCCGGCGAGCGTACGGGCGAGCATCGCCCACGCCGCCACCGCCATGGACGCCCTCCCACCGAAAAGCACAGCGCTCGTACCTCCTCCGCCCACTCGACGCGCCCGGCTCCTTCGACGGTTGCTTCCACTGCACGTATGCAGCGACGCACCAGCCCGCTGACGAGCGTGAGTATGAGTCCGACGGCCCACACCTCAGCCGTGAGGGCCTTCGCGCCGTTGGAGTGGTGTCCCGTACAGCCGTCCCTCGGCGACCAGGGTGACCGGGCCGCCGACCCGTACCGAGCGGACCGCGGCCGGTGTGCCGTGCGCGGTGACCGTGAGGCGGCTGGGGCGGCCGGTGAATCGGCCCTGGTGGAGGGTGGTCGGGACGCCGTCGGCGATCCGGCTGTGCCGGCGGAGGTAGCCGGCCGCGCAGCCGGCGCCGCTGCCGGTGGCCACGTCCTCCAGGAGGCCGTCGTCGTGCCAGTGCCGTCCCTCGGGCACCGCGGCGTCGAGGAGGTACGCGTACCGGGCGCCGAGCTCCGCCAGCGGCCCGGCGAGGGGGCCGGACGGACGGGCCCGCGCCAGCGCCCCGTTCCGCACCGGCACTACCAGGTAGCGCAGCCCGGTGTCGACGACCTCCGGGGGGAGGTCGGGGTCGAGGTCCCCCACGTCCAGCCCGAACAGCCCCGCGAGCCCCGCCAGTCCCGCGAGCCCCAGCACGGGCGACCGTCCGAGGAACATCGGAGCACCCTGATCGAGTACGGCCGAGTACCGGCCGGCCGCTGTGCGCTCGGTGTCGACGGGGACCGTACGGGAGCCCACCCGCAGCTCCCAGCGTTCCGAGCGGCCGGCCCCGAACAGGTGGTGCAGGACGCCCGCCGCGCCGAGCAGCGGATGGCCGGCGAAGTCCAGCTCCTCGGCGAGGTCGAAGACCCGGGCCCGCCACCGGTGGCCCGCAGCGCCACCTGCCACGGGCTCCCGGCTGAGGAAGGCGGATTCGAACTGCCGGAACTCGCGGGTGATCCGCTGCATGAGGGCTCCATCGAGACCCCCGGCGTCATGGAACACGGTGAGGCCGTTCCCACCGTACGGTGCGGCGGCGAAGACGTCCACGTGGTGCAGTCGCAGCCCGCCCGTCACGGCCGCTCCCGCAGCCGGAGGGCGAACAGCAGCGGCAGGACGGCGGTCAGTTCGCCCAGCGCGCCGGTCCACAGCGCCGGGCGCGCTCCCCACCACTGCCCCAGTGCGCCCCCGAGCAGCGCGCCGAGCGGCATCACGCCCCACACCACGAAGCGGTGGGTGGCGTTGACCCGGCCCAGCAGCGCCCGGGGGCACCGCCGTTGGCGCACGGCGACCGCGGTGACCTTGAACGTCATGTACGCGGTCCAGCCGGCACCCTGCAGGAGGACGGCCACGACGAGGCGCGCGTCGGGCCGGAAGCAGCCCACCGCCGCCAGCCACAGCACGCCGCTGACGACCACCGAAGCGGCCATGGCCCGGCCCTCGCCGAGCAGTGCCGCGACCCGGGGCACCAGCAGCGCACCGAGGAGGCCGCCGACCGCCTCGGCGACGAAGACCAGGGAGCAGACCAGCGGGGACAGATGCAGCTCGCCGGCCAGTAGCACCAGCAGCAGGGCGGCGCCGACGGTGCCCCACAGGTTGGAGAGGGCGGCGGTGAGGGTGATCGCACGCAGGTCCCGGTCGCCCAGGACGAAGCGGAGCCCTTCGCCGATCTCGCGCCGCATGCCCGTGGCGGACCCGGACCCGGATCCGGCAGGCTCCGGCCGCCGCGCCTCGGGCCGGCGGATGCGGGCCAGGAAAAGGGCCGAGAACAAGTAGCTCAGGGCGTCGACGGCCAGCGCGACCGGCGCGGTGAGCGCGGCGACCACCGCCCCGCCGACCCCGGGACCGCCCGCCTGCACCGTGTTGCGGGTCGCCTCCAGAGTGACGTTGGCCCCCACCAGCCGGTCCGGAGGAACCAGTTGGGGCAGGTGGCTCTGGTGGGCGACGTCGAAGAAGACGGTGCACACCGACATCCCGAGCGCCACCGCGTACAGCTGCGGCAGGCTGAGCCGGTCGAGCAGGGCCGCCGCGGGTACCGAGGCCAGCAGGGCCGCCCGCAGCAGGTCTCCGGAGATCAGGACGGGCCGGTGCCGCATCCGGTCCACCCACGCGCCGGCGGGCAGGCCGACCAGCAGGAAGCCGAGGTATTCGCAGGCGACGAGCAGGCCGGCCTCGAACGGGGTGGCGCCGAGCGTGCCGATGGCCGTCAGCGGCAGCGCAAGCAGGGTCACTGCGGTGCCCGCCTGGCTCACCGCGTCGGCGGCCCAGAAGCGGCGGAAGTCCGCGTCACGGAGCAGCCCGCCGGGGGGCGGCGCGGGGGTGGGCGAAGGTGCGGGTCCCGACGCCGACGCCGACGCTGGCGCGGGTGCGGGTGAGGGTGAGGGGCCGGGCGCCTGCCCGGTGGGAGAAAGCGTCATGGGCGCGAGCTCACCAGCGGATCGCGGGCCCGGCGATTGTTTTAGCCTGGGCTAAAAGCTGAGGGGGGCGGGCATGGGTGCACTGCGGTTCGGGATGGCGGACCTGGCAAACCTGCGGTTCGCCCTCTCGCCGCTGTGGGAGACCGTGGCGAGCCGGGCCGCGCTGGCGGACCCGGGTGGCCATGTGGTCCATCTCCCGTGGATCAAGCGAGCGTCGGCGCTCGAACGGGAACCCGGCCTGCGCCGCCGGACGGCGGCCCTCGCCGCCTTCGGGCCGGCGGCCCGGGCCGGTTCGCCCGTGCTCGCCGTCCCCGCGCCGCGCTGCCCGCTGGCCGAGTTCCAGGAGGAGGCGGACGCCCTGCCGTCCGACGTGGCCGCGGCTGCCCTGGCCTGGTGGGAGGCCGCCGTCCAGCCGTACTGGCCGCGCGTCCGGGCCCTGCTGGAGGCCGATCTCGCCTACCGCGGCCGGCAACTCACCGAGGACGGCATCCACGAGGTGCTCGCCCGTCTCCACCCCGACCTCACCTGGGAAGGGGACCGGCTGGTCTCGTGGATCCTCGCCGACGGCCCGTGCGAGCCAAAGGCGGACGGGCTCACTCTCACCCCCAGCGCCTTCGCCACCCGGTGCCGCCTGCTGCCCGGCCGCCCCGGCGTACCCACCGCGCTGGTCTACCCGGCCCGGGGAACCGGCACCCTGTGGGAGGTCCGCACGGACCCGGGGACGGGCCTGTCCCGGCTCCTCGGCCGCAGCCGGGCCGGGCTGCTCGCCCAGACCTGCACCCCCTCGACCACCACCGGGCTGGCGGCCCGTACCGGGCTGACTCCGGGGGCGGTCTCCCAGCACCTGTCCGTCCTGCGGGACGCGGGACTGGTCGTCGGCCACCGCTACGGCCGCGAGGTCCACTACACGATCACCGCATTGGGCCAGTCCCTGCTCGAACGCCGCTGACTTCGTCCCCCAGGCCCCTTACTTGACGCTTCATCAGATACGACGATGCCCGGCGGCGGAGCAGGTAGCCGATGCGGCAGCCACCCCAGGGCAACGCGTGCGCCGCGCCCACGGGCACCACACCCACACCAGGCGGGAGGGGGCAGGCCGACCAGCGACGACGCCCTGTCCCCCTGAGCCGTCCATACAGCGCAGCAATGGAACCCGGCCGCCACCCGACGCGACCATGCGCGGCTCCCGGGTCGAGATCGTCCAGAACACCGACCGAGCCCTACGGCTCAACAAGGACGGCTACACCCACCAGGTCGCCAACGCCCACCCTGTGGGCCGCGCCGGGGTGAGGGAGCGGTCGACGAGTACGAGGCCGGCGAGACGCCTGAGGCGATCGTCGCCCGCGACGCCGACGAACCGGACTCCACCCCCGACGTCCCGTCGGCCTGCGCACGAGTCGTCCTCATCGGGTAGCGGTGCCGCCGGAGGGGTCCGGAATTGCCGCAGCAGATCGCCGAGGGCGACGAACGCCTGGTGATCGGGTCCGGTAGTCGCACCGGAGTCGGATCCGTGTGGTTCGCGAGAAATCGACAGGTGGGGTCCTTGCTATTCGGTGCGCCCCGGGGGGATCCTCTGGACCCTCATACGGTGCCGTCGTCCGGCCTGCCGAGCCGTCGACCGAGTGCCGGCGTCCGGGTGGTCACGCGCGGACGGCCGTGAGGTGGTACGTCGTGTCGACCCAGAAGCCGCCCGTCGTGCTGCCCTTGATCTCCAGGACGTACTGGCCGGGCAGCAGTGGTGCCAGACCGGCCCAGATGCCCCACGCGAGGTGCATGCGCAGCCCCACGGGGAAGGGCGGCGCGGTGAATTCGCGCAGGTCGAGGGGGACGCCGTTGAGGAAGGCCTTCGCATGGGCCACGTCGAGCTTCAGTGGCTTGCGGGAGTGCTGCTTCGTGTGGTGGATGTTGATCACCGGGAAGAACAGCGGTCGGCCGGCGGGCACCTCGCAGCGGCGGACCACCTGGCCGCCGTAGGTGCCGGCGAGGAACCACAGGTCGTCGGGCTGCTGCCAGCCGGCGTACTCGCCGGTCGTGTCGGCGACCGGACTCCGGTCGTCGGGGGCGGAGAGGGCCCATTGCCACCAACGGGCGGCCAGTATGCCGCCCTCCCGGTCGCCGAGCTGCCAGGACCCACCGTTCGATGCCACGCCGCCCACGGCCTCACCCTTTCTTCGGGAGCTCTCGCCCCACACGCCCTGTCGGTCGAGTGCACCCTATGGGGGTCGCGAGCGGCCGGACCGAGCGGGTGGTGCGCAGTCGTGGCAGCACGTTGCGCGGGAAGCAACACCGCCTTGTGGAACACTTCGTCAGCCGGAAAGTGGGGTTGTCCCCGCCGTTTGCGCGCCGTCGGATTGTCCCCGCAGGGACGCGGCCCCCGACGGGCAGGCCGTACTGGAGGCGGCCGACGCCCTCTTCGCCCGTTCCGAGAGCCGTGAGGAGCTGACGACGACCGACATCGCGGCGGCCGCGGCGGCACGGGCACCCTCTTCCGTGCCTTCGGCGGCCGGGCCGGGCTCCTCCGCGCGCTGTACGATGCCTGCTTCCAACCGCTCCGGCGAGGCTGTGGAGTCGCGCCCGCCGCCCCCTTGGGACCGCCACTCCCCCGCAGGAACGCGTGCCTCCCCCGCTCGGCGTGGTCCTGTGCTCCAAGACCGACAACCGCCGCCTGGCGCCGGCCCTGGAGGAGCGCGCGCGAGCGGGTCACCCGCTCGGCCGGCCGCCGTCTACGCCTGCGCTTCCGTGGCAGCAGCAAGGCGGGCCGCGAGGCCGTCCAGAATGAGGTCCAGGCCGTAGCCGAACTCGGCGCCGTACTCGTACCCGGGCTGGAGGACGTGGTGCTGGGCGAAATCGGCGAGGTTCGGGTACTCGCCGGCCGGAAAGGCTGCGAGGAAGTCACCGACGGCGATCTCCACGTCCTGCGGGGCGAACGGCAGCGCCGCCTCGGTCAGGGCGAAGCCGTAGACGTAGCTGTCCAGCAGCGAGTACGCGTGCGCGGCGAGCGCGTACGGGAAGCCGGCCCGCCGCAGGACGCCCAGGACGGCGTCGTGGTGACGCAGTGTCGCCGGACCGGGGTGGGCACGTGACTCCATCACCGCGGTGGCCCACGGGTGGCGGCCCAGGACCTCGCGGGCGCTGTGCGCGCGCCGGCTCAGGACCGAGCGCCAGTCCGGGCCGTCGGCGGGCAGCTCGATCTCGGCGAAGACGGCGTCGACGATGCCGTCGAGGATCGCCTCCTTGTGCCGGACGTGGTGGTAGAGCGACATCGGCTTCACGCCGAGCCGCTGGGCGAGCGCCCTGATCGTCAGCCCGGCCACGCCCTCCTCGTCGGCGAGAGCGACCGCTTCCGCCAGAACCCGGGCCCGGCTGAGGGGAACCTGCTGGGGCACCTGCGCCTCCCGCCTTGACGTCCTTGGCCGCAGGGGCCACTGTACCGTACTAAGTAAGTCGTACTTTGTACGGCACTCGTCGGCGAGGAAGGCGGTGGGCGGCGGTGGATGGTGCGGCGGCGATGGAGGCGGTCCTTCAGCGGGGGTACGGAGGCCCCGAGATGCTGAGGACCGAGCGGGTGCTCCGGCCGGTGCCAGGGGCCGGCCGGGTGCTGTTGCGGGTGCGGGCGGCTGGGGTCGACCGGGGTACCTGGCACCTGACGGCGGGCTACCCGTACGCGGTGCGGGCGGCTCTGGGCCTGCGGCGGCCGCGGGATCCGGCAGCGGGCCTGGACGTGGCGGGCACCGTGGCCGCGCTCGGACCCGGGGTGACGGGGTGGGCCGTCGGCGACCCGGTGTTCGGCACGGCGCACGGGTCCTTCGCCGAGTACGCGGTGGCCCGCGCCGACCGGATCGCGCCCAAGCCGGCCCGGCTGGGGTTCGAGGAGGCGGCCGTGCTCGCGGTGTCGGGGTTGACCGCGCTCCAGGCGCTGCGCGACGCGGGGCGGGTCCGGGCCGGGCAGCGGGTGCTGGTCACCGGGGCCTCGGGCGGCGTGGGAACGTACGCGGTGCAGCTGGCCAAGGCGTTCGGGGCCGAGGTCACCGCGGTGTGCGGACCGGCCAAGGCGGACCTGGTGCGCTCGCTGGGCGCGGACCACGTACGCGATTACACCCGCGAGGACGTCACCGCCGACGATCACCGCTACGACCTGGTGGTGGACCTCGCGGGCGCCAATCCGGTGGCACGGCTGCGCCGCATCCTGACCCCGCGCGGCACTCTGGTCATCGCGGGCGGCGAGGGCTGCGGGGCCTGGACCGGCATGGGCCGGCAGTTCCGGTCGCTCGCGCTGTCACCCTTCACACGGCAGCGGCTGACCATGCTCGCGAGCCGCCAGAACCGGGCCGACCTGGACGAACTCGCCTCCCTCGTCGACGCCGGGCGCGTCTCGCCGAGTGTGGGATCGGTGTTCCCCCTGGACCAGGTCCCGCAGGCCTTGGCCCTGCTGACGGAGGGCGGGGCGCGGGGGAAGATCGCGATCACCGTCTGAGGGCGGGGCGGGACACCGACGGGGCGGGGCGCGGTGCAGGCCGGGTGGCGAGAGCGGTCGGTGGTGTGGCGGCGGCCGCCTTCGCCTCCCTCGACCACCCCTCAGGAACGAGACGTGCTCCGGGTCGAAGCGGCACCCCCGCTTCTGATGCTCCGCGCGGTCGTCGAGCCGGTGTGGAGGGGCCGGCTTGGCGCTCCTGGCCTCCCCTCCGGAGCGTCGGCTGCGCCCGGTCGCGTACGACTGCCGGTCCTCGTGTCGTCGCTCGGGCGGGGCCGGACCGTTTCCGAGGGGCGGTCCGCCTTGGCGGTGTGTGCGGGTGTCGCCTGGTCTTCGTAGCGGACGGCCGGCGGACGAGATGGGGCTTCGTCACCCGCATCACCTTCGGTTGACCCATTGGAGGAAAGTCGGGGGCTAGGGGCAAGCCGGGGGTTGGACGGCGGCGAAGACGGGGTGTGAGGGAGCCAAAGACATTCGCGAGGCTTTCCCATCGGCCACGCGGGACTTACGCGTGGCCGGACATCCGCAGTGGAGGTTCAAGACATGGTTCGTGTACGACGAGGTCTCGCCGTGGCTCTGGCGGCCGGCGCGCTGGTCGCGGGAGGCGCCTCGGTGGCTTCCGCCGACGCGGGCGCCCAGGGGGTGGCCGCGTACTCGCCGGGTGTCGGCTCGGGCAACCTCATCCAGGTGCCCATCCACATCCCGATCAACGCCTGCGGCAACACCCTGAGCATCATCGGGCTGCTGAGCCCGTCCTTCGGCAACACCTGCATCAACGCCTGACCCGCACGAGGAAAGAGCCCCGGTCCGACGCCGTCACAACGGGGAGGCGCGAACCGGTGACCTGCCCCGGCACGGGGCGCACGCCCCGGTCTGGGGACGCGCTGTGTCCCAAGCCGTACCGGGCAGGCCGGCTGCGGGTGGCTGTCGGCACAGCCACCCGCAGCATCCCGGTGGAGCCGTCCCTGGCCGTGCCGACCGTCTGGGTGTGGGGTCCCCTCGCGTGCAGACCGCATACCGCATCGGTGACCAGTTCACGGACGATGAGCACGAGGTCCTCTTCCGGCGATTCCGGAACCCCGTGGCGACCTGCCGGCGGTCACCACTTGTGGTGGCAGTTCCAGTGGCCGGGAACCCAGTGGCCGACGTAGTGGCCGGGCACCCAGTGCTGCTTCCAGTGGCCCTTCTCCCACCATCCGTCGTGCCACTGCCCGTGGTGGTCCCAGTAGCCCTTGTGCCAGGTGCCCTGGTGCCACTTCCATTCCGAGTGGCCCTTGACCCACTTCTTGGCCCAGTGGCCGTCCACCCAGTTGCACCGCTCATGACGGTCCCAGCGGTCGCGCCGGTGGTCCCGGTCGTCGGTTACCACCGAGGCAACCGCTGACGGTGTCGGCGTCGCGCTCGCCGTGGCGGAGGCGCCCAGCACGGACCCGCCGGCCAGCACCCCGGCCGACGCCGCCGCGGCCAGCAGCCTCCGCGCGCGCATGGATGCGGTCATCGCGCTCACCTCCTTCGATCCGGTCGATCGTGGATTCGGTGTGCTGTGCGGCCCCGTCGGGAGCCTCACGTGAAGGTTTCGGGACGAATCACCTCATGGGTTGCGTCAGGGGTATAACCGGCACATTACTCCGGCCGGGTGACATACGGCCGCAGCCCCCGTCCCGGCTGGATGCGGGCGCCGAATCACCCCATGAGGCGCGGCTGCCGGACGGGACGGAGTCCGCCCGGGCGGGCCGCCAGGTCACCGCCCCGCATGGCAGCCTTGCGGGCCCCGCGGCTGCCCGCCGCCGCCCTGGGCCGCGTCTGATGATCCTGCTGGGCTACGGCAGCCTGCCGATGCCGCTGCTGGCCATCGCGAGCTCCGTCCTGGGCCTGGCAGCAGCGTGCGCCGTCCGGTACGCGCCGACCCGCTCGGGTCGGCTGCCGCTCGACGGCCAGCGCCAGGGCATCCGTGTTCGTCCTGGTCATCGGTGCGAGCACCGGCCACGCCCTCCTGCCGGCGGCCCGATACCGCGAGAAAACTCACCGGACAACCGAAGGCCGCACGGGCCATGGCAGTCGCCCGCCGTCTGGCTCCGCCGCCCCGCACGCCAGCACCCTGACACCCGCACGGACATTCGGTTTCACTCTTTCGGGGCTCATACCAATCCGCCGGACGGGCGCCGCCGAATGCCGGGTGTGAGCAGCTTCCGCAGCAAACCCGTCCGCGCCGCACAGGGCGCCCCGGCCGGGCTCCTGGCCGCCTTCGCGGCCCTGGGTGCCGCCGAGCTGGTCGCCGGACTGGTGCGGCCCGCGGCCGGGCCCGTGACCGTGGTCGGCGGCGCGGTGATCGACCGGACGCCCGCCGCGGTGAAGGACTTCGCGATCCGCACCTTCGGAGAAGACGACAAGACCGTCCTCCAGCTGGGGATCCTGGCGATTCTCGCCCTCGTCGCCGCCGCCCTGGGGATCCTCGCGGTGTCTCACCGGCGGGCCGGCGCCGCAGGGGTGTTGCTGTTCGGGATCGTCGGCGCCGCAGCGTCCCTGAGCCGGCCCGACTCCACCGGCATCGGCGACGTACTGCCCTCGATCGCCGGGGCGGTCGCGGGAGCCCTCTCCCTGTACGTCCTGGCATCCAGGGCCGCTCCTCGGCCGGCCGGCCCGGCCGGCGCGGGCAGCGAGGAAGCCACCGGCGGGTGGAGCCGACGCGGATTTCTGACGGCCGCCGGTGTGACCGCCGTAGCTGCGGCCTCGGCCGGCGCACTGGGCCGGTTCTTCACCGGCCGGCAAGGCCAGGGCGCGCTTGCCTCCCGCGACAACCTGGTCCTGCCCGAGCCCGCCTCCCCGGCTCCCGCCGTCCCGGCCGGCGTCCAGCTCAAAGCGCCCGGCATCACGGCCTTCACCACCCCCCAACCCGACTTCTACCGCGTCGACACCGCCCTGACCGTTCCCAAGGTGGACGCCGGCGCCTGGCGGCTGCTCATCCACGGCCGTGGGGTCACCCGGCCGCGCGCCTACACCCTCGACCAGCTCCTGGCCCGCCCCCTGATCGAACGCGACATCACTCTCACCTGTGTCTCCAACGAGGTCGGCGGCCCCTACATCGGCAACGCCCGCTGGCTCGGCGTCCCCCTCGCCGAACTCCTCAGGGAAGCCGGGGTCAGGCCGCCCTCCCAGCGGGGCGAGGCGGACCAGCTCGTGGCCCGCTCGGTGGACGGAATGACGCTCGGTTCCCCGGTCGAGGACCTGATGGACGGCCGCGACGCGATGCTCGCCGTCGGCATGAACGGCCGGCCCCTGCCCTTCGAGCACGGCTTCCCGGTCCGGATGCTCGTCCCCGGCCTCTACGGCTACGTGTCCGCCTGCAAGTGGATCGAAGACATCGAGCTCACCACCTTCGACGCCTACGACCCCTACTGGGTGAAGCGGAAGTGGGCCCGTCTGGCGCCGATCAAGACGCAGGCCCGCATCGACACCCCCCGGCCCTTCGCCCGCCCCACCGCCGGACCCGTCACCGTCGCCGGAGTGGCCTGGGCCCAGCGCCGCGGCATCACCCGCGTCGAGATCCAGGTCGACGACGGGCCCTGGCAGGACGCCGACCTCGCCGCCGAGGCCGGCATCGACACCTGGCGCCAGTGGTCCTACCGCTGGAGCGCCACCCCCGGCGGCCACACGATCGCCGTCCGCGCCACCGACGGCACCGGCGCGGTGCAGACCGAACAGCGCACCCGCACCATCCCCGACGGAGCGAGCGGCCGGCACAGCGTCTTCGTCACCGTCCCCTAGACCTCCCGAACCTCCCGAACGGCCGCCAGGCCACGTCTCGGGCCGCACGACAAGCCACGCCAACACCCGTACGAACAGACCGACAGCCCCTCAAGGAGCAACCCGTCATGAACAGCATGAAGATCCGCCGCACCGCGATCGCCGTCGCCGCCGCAGCCCTGCTGCCCTTCTCCCTGGCCGCGTGCTCCGACTCCGGCAGCGACACCGAGGGAGCCTCCGCCGCGGCTCCCGAGGACGCCGCCAAGACCGGCGAGAGCACCCCCGCGGGCGACTCCGTGACCGGCGACCAGCCCTTCGGCCCGGCCTGCGCGGGCGTGCCCAGGGAGGGCGCCGGCTCCTTCGACGGCATGGCCAAGGACCCCGTCGCGACCGCCGCGTCCAACAACCCCGCCCTGTCGACCCTCGTGACGGCCGTCAAGAAGGCCGGCCTCGTCGACACCCTCAACAACGCGAAGGACATCACGGTCTTCGCCCCGACCAACGAGGCCTTCGCGAAGATCCCGAAGGCCGACCTCGACAAGGTCCTCGCCGACAAGGCAACCCTGACGAAGATCCTCACCTACCACGTCGTCGGCCAGAAGATCACCCCCGCGCAGCTGCAGAACGGCAGCTTCGAGACCCTGCAGAAGGGCATGATCACCACCAGCGGCTCCGGCGAGTTCTACAAGGTCAACGACACCGCGAAGGTGGTCTGCGGCGACGTCAAGACCGCCAACGCCAACGTGTACATCATCGACAGCGTCCTCATGCCCAAGTAGCCGACCCTCCGCGGGAGGTCCACAGGATCCCCGGTGGCCCTGCTCCCCGTCCGCTTCGGACGGGGAGCAGGGCCACCCGTCCGAACGCAGCCAGCCCAGCGGCACGGCCCCGCAGCCGGCCCGTCGTAGGCCGGTACGCCCTGGCACTCCTCGGGACCGCGCGCCGGACCGGGCGCCTGCTCGGTTGGAGCAGACCGGTTATGTGCCGCTCGCCGGCCTCCTCACCGCCGAGGGGCTGGCGCTCCTGCGCCAGGAGGCGGCACGGCTCGAGAGCGTCGCGCTGCGCCGGGACTTCTCCATGGCCTGCATGGACGACTCTCCGCGCCACATGACCACCCTGGGCGGCCAGGTGATCGCCGAGGAGTCGCAACTGCTGCCCCGCCTGTACGCCGACGGGGAACTCGTCTCACTGTTGGGCCGGCTCACCGGCCAGGCCGTGGCTCCCGTACCGGACCCGGTGGAACGCCACGTCCTCAACGATCTGGCACCAGGAGGGCGACACCCACGGCGGCCACACCGACTCCTACCCCTACGCCCTCGTCCTCTTCCTCGAGGCACCCGGCAGGCCCGAAGACGGCGGCCTGCTCGAATACACCCCCGGAAGCCCGCACCTTGACGCCCTCGGAACACCCGCAGCCGTGACCGCCCACCAGCTCTACCGATCACCCCGTCCGTGGCGGTTCTGCCTCCGGCCGTGCGGGGGGAGGTCAGCGGTAGCCGGATATCCAGACCGGGAGAAAGTCCTTGGTGAGGAGGACGTCCGACTGCGTGTCCGGCAAGCGTTTGCCGTTGATGTCGGCCGCGGGCAGCACGGGTGAACCGGCGGCCTCGTACGCATGCTGGGACGCGTCCACGAAGTCCGCGTACTTCATCTCCTTGACCGCGGAGTCGAACGCCGGCCCGCGCAGGCCCTCCACTCGTGACGCCGTCTCCAGCAGGAGCGCGTCGGTGTAGCCGTCGCCGTTCTCCTGCGGTTGGTTGCGCAGGACAACGGCCCGGTACTCGGCGAACTTGCCTTGCTCCAGCGCGGCGCGCAGGGCGTTGGCGGCCTTCTTCGAGCCGGTGCCGCCCAGGGGGCCGTCCAGTGCGGAGGACAGGGTGTACTCGGTCCGCACCTCCCTGCCCAGCGTCATGTCCAGGAGCGAGGCGCCTGCACCTGTCACCTCGACCTCCTTGCAGACGGTGCACCGCATGTCCTCGTAGAGGTGCACCGGCATCCGTCGCGGGTCCCCCACGACGATCGTGGTCCCGTCCGGCGCCAGGGCCTCCGGCAGCTCGTCGACGGCGGCGTACGGGTGGCGGCGTTCCCGCTGCGCGGCGTTCGTCTGGTCCCCGCACGCCGTCACGGTCAGCCCCAGCAGGGCGACCGGTACCAGTACGCGGCGCAGGTGTTCGGCTCTCATGCAGATGTGTCTTCCTGGGTGTGCGGTGCGGGCCCGGCCGTCTCGTGCAGCTCGGCCGGAGTCACCCGACGCCGTTCGGTGCGGGCCGGGTGGTCGGAGGGTACTTGCCGGGCTCCTGGCTCGCCCCCTGCATGTCCATGCCGGTCTTCACCTGGGGGACGTCGGCGTCCACCAGGGGCCGTTTTTTCGTCCTTGAGCTGGGCCACCATCAGGGGCGCCGCCGGCGTCCTGCCCGCCGGTGCCGGGGGGCGGCCGAGCCGGAGGTGTGTCCCGTCGGCGCGCTACTTTCCGAGACGGGGCAGATGCCGAGGACGCTGGCCGTCAGGGCGGTGGTCGGTCTGGATGCGTGGGCAGGCATGGGTCCCCGGGGTGTTGATGCAGGTAGCAGGCCGACGCTCACCGCGCCGACTGCGGCTGGACCAGTACTTTGGGATCACGTCTTGGGTCGTCGCGGCCCGGGGGCCCCACATCACGCTGTTCAGCCCGGCGGTCGGCCGTCGGACGCCGGTGCAGGGTGGACTGCGTCCTGGCCGGCAGGCCTGGAAGCGGCCGCGCGCGTAGGCCGAGACCCGGAACGGTGGGTAGGGGCCTACAGCCTGGAACACCGCGACCTGATCAAGCGGTCCGTGCAGGCACCGCTGCGCGAAGGGATTCCCTGGCACGACCACGGCCGGAAGATGACCGTGGTGGCCCGCCTGTTGTCGCCCTGCGGCGGCCGGTGGCTGCCTGGTCTTGGCTGATCGCTGGGAAAGGGGGCAGAAGGGCGGCGAGAGAGAGGGAGGTTCCGGATGCCCGGAATCCACAGGGTGGTCCGTCGTATGAAGGCCGAAGCCATCGCGTTCGGCGAGCGCCGGGCGCAGGCCCAGGCGCGGCATGACGCCGAGATGGAGGCGGAGCTCGAGCGGGCCCGGCTGGCGCGAGCAGCGCACCGGCGGGCCCTTGATCCGGCCAGGGCCGTTCCGTGGGGGATGCGGGTGGCGGCGGAGGCCGGCTGGCGGTTCCTCGTCTTCGCCGCCGCCGTGTGGGTGCTCATGCGGGTCATCAGCTCGCTGCGTCTGGTCGTTCTCGCCTTCGTCGTCGCCTTGCTGATCACGGCGCTGCTCCAGCCCACTGTCTCCCGGCTCCGCCGCCTGGGGCTGGCGCAAGGGCTCGCCACCGCGGTCACGGCGCTGTGCGGCTTCGCCGTTCTGGGCTTGGTCGGTTGGTTCGTCGTGTGGCAGGTCTTGGACAACCTCGACACCTTGTCAGGGCGCCTTCAAGAAGGCATCGAGGAACTCAAGCGGTGGCTCCTGGAAAGTCCGCTGCATGTGACCGAGCATCAGATCAACGAGGTCGCGAAGAACCTCAGTGACACGATCGGCACGAACACGAGCCAGATCACCTCGACCGGTCTGCAGGGGGTGACCGTGCTGGCCGAGGTGCTCACCGGAATGCTGCTGGCGATGTTCTCCACCCTGTTCCTGCTGTACGACGGCCGGCGCATCTGGCAATGGACGCTCAGGCTCGCACCGGCCGATGTCCGTCCCGGGGTCGCCGAAGCCGGACCCCGGGCCTGGCGGACGCTCACGGCCTACGTGCGGGGAACGATCGTCGTGGCCCTGATCGACGCGCTCTTCATCGGCGTCGGCATCTACCTGCTGGGCGTGCCGCTCGCCGTGCCCATCGGTGTGGTGATCTTCCTGGCGTCGTTCGTGCCACTGGTCGGGGCCGTCGTCTCGGGAGCTCTCGCGGTGGTCGTCGGCCTGGTCACCCAAGGCGTCTTCACGGCGTTCATGACCCTCCTCGTCGTTCTCCTCGTGCAGCAGATCGAGGGACATGTCCTTCAGCCGTTCATCCTCGGACGCGCCGTCCGGGTCCACCCCTTGGCGGTCGTTCTGGGTGTCGCCGCCGGTGGGCTGGTCGCCGGCATCGGAGGGGCCGTGGTGGCCGTACCGTTGATCGCCGTCGCCAATACGGTCATCGGCCATCGCGGCACCGAGACCGAGACCGGGGGCGACGAGTCGGAGGCCGGGGCAGCTGTCCCCGGGACGGGCCCGGCGGGGCAGGTGGACGTCACAGCGGTTCCGCCGGACGTCACAGCGGCCCCGCCACGGGACTCCACTGCGTGATCACGGCTACGACCAACCCCGGCCGGAGCCCGCGCCTACGCCCGGCCGCAGCCGGGCGCTGCCCGCAGTGAGCCGCTCCTGCGGTCGTGCCGTCGGCCGGGGTTCCGCGGGGCCGGTCAGTCCGCCCAGTCCTCGTCGTCGCCGCCGCGCATGGTGCGCCAGCCCTCGAGGTCCTTCAGCACCTCCCGCGCCAACCGGGCGTAGTGCACCGGGCACTCCCACAGCTCGCGGGCCGACAACTCGGCCGGCACGGGGGTGTCGGGATGGTCTTCCGGCGCGTACAGGTGGACCACGGCACGGTACCGGGACTGGACGGTGGAGTCGGCGGTCGACCAAGGGTGTCGCGGGTGCTCGCAGGAGACGTCCAGTTCGATGGTGGCGAGCGCGGCGGCCAGATCGCGCGCGTACGAGGGCGGCAGCCCCCGTACGACTGCGCTATGCCCATCCACAGGCACAGGAACACGCCGATGCGCTCCTCCTCCCGCACCTGCCCGGTGAGCCAACGCCGGGCGCACCACAGGGCGACCGGACCGGTGTTGTCCTCCCAGCTGCGGCTGAGCGTCCCCTGCATGCCGACGACGTCGATGGCCTGGAGGCTCTCCGGTCGGGCGCGGGCGGCGGAGCCGACGGTGACCGGGGCGCGAAGTTAATCAGGGCGGACCTGAGCGGCCTGGATACCCTCCCGGCCTTGCTTCGCGGCGGAGGGCTGCCACCCGACCTCGTCACCACGACCCCGACGATGTTGGATTGCCCCATGGTGAGACGCAGGAAAAAGCGGCCCGACTGGGGCATCCCGAAGGGGATCGTGCTGTTGGCGACGCCGGAGGGCTGGCGCCACAGCGTCCTCACCATGGAAGGCGGCATGCTCTGCGGGCGTCTGGACGTGCCGATCAACACCGACCCACAGGACGCACGAACCGCGGCGGCCCGGATGGTGACGGAACTCGCGCGCGACTTTCACGACACCGACGTCGAGGTGAGCTGGGAGCATCCGCAAGAACCCTGGACATGGACCGCTCACGTCACCCTCGCCGCCGGTTCCGAACTTGCTCCGCTGTGGGCTCGTCCGGATTGATTGCCCGTCTGGCCACCGGCTACCGCACGTCGCACGGCTGGGGGCGGGGCGGTGTTGAGCACCTGGGCGGGGCACCGGCAGGGAAGGCCACCCCGGGCATGGAGCGGCCCGCGCCCGGCTCGGGACCCGGGGCGCGCCGCGGCTTCTGGGGGTGAGCCGCAGAACGGGATGTCGCCCAGGTTCTTGGCGTAGCGGGCGGCGATCCAGCCGCGCCTGTCTGCGAGGCGGTACCAGAGCTGGTTGTCGCCGACGAGCTCGCCCTTCACCTTGCAGGTGATGGGGACGACCTGCCGGGCTTGATGTGCCCGACGGTCTTGTTGTTGCGGTGCGGGCCCCTGTGGAGGGGCAGCGGGCCGTGGGAGACGACCTTGGCCTTGGACTTGTGGTGGTGGCCGTGGCCGCACTTCCCGCACGAGGTGCCCGGGTCGCCCTTCTCGCCGCGCGGGCCGGGCTCGCCCCGGTCGCCCTTGGGACCCTGCGGTCCGGCCTGGGCGGCCGTGCCGGGCTCGCCGCATTCGCCTCGTTCGCCTCGCTGACCGGCGGAGCCGTGTCTCCCTTGAGGCCGGTCCCGCCCGGCGCCCCGTTCTGGCCGGGGTCGCCTTGGGTCCGGCCACGCCGGGCTCGCCCTGGGCACCGTCCGGGCCCGTCTCACCCTGCTCGCCGCGCTGACCCTTCGGACGCCACGATCGTCGGCACGTAGGGCTGGGAGAACGTCATCGTGGCCGCGTCGGCGAACGCGGGGCGAGCGGGACGGCGAGAGTGCCGGCGGCGGGTGCGGCGACCTCACGGCGCGCAGGTGTCTGCGAGATATCGGTTCCTCTTCTGGACAGGGCAGAGCTGTCCAACGGCGTTGACGGTGAGAACGTAAGCCGCCTGGCCCACCGAGCTGTTCAGCACCCGCGTTGGCTCTCGGCGTTGGACGGCGCCTTGGAATCCCCGCGCGCCGCACGGCTGCTGACCAGCCATGGAGCAGAAGCGCACCGCGTCTTCAGCGCGCCTGGGAGGTCCGAGAGGCCGCGCCGCCGCCCGGGCAGCCGTCGGGCCGGCTCAACGCGTCGGACGCCGGGAACGAGCATCAGGGGCAGCACCTGTCAGGCTCGATCAACCGCGCTGAAGCCCCGCCAGAACGTACCTGCCGGGGCTTCACATTTGCAGCTGCGCGCGGGATCTATCACCCCCAGGCGGACTCACGGAACCGCCGTACCTGAGAGGTGCTCATCGCCACGAAGGAGTTCGCGCGGCCGTAGGCGTGGCAGAACAGACGGTCCGCCGAGCATGGCGCGTGCGAGCGGAGCCACGGCGGCACACCGGCCGCCGGCACCAGGCGCCCGCCGTAGAACCGCGGCAGCGACAGCCCAGCCAGTACGGTCCACAAGCGGCCGACGTCGATCCCGCCGTGGTTCAGGCCGTCGTACATCGCTCCGTGCCCACGCCGATGCTCGGGCACCAGCGTCAAGTCCAACGGGGCCTTCACCGCCCCCTCCGCGCGGCTCTTACTCTTCGGGCTCTGGTTCGGCCCGGAGGTACCGACCCCAGATCTGGGCCTTGCGATAGGGGCCGGCCCCGTCGCAGTCGTACTGCGGCGCATCGAAGATCACCCAGTACCGCAGCTCGCCGCTGAGCGACTGGGCGTGTTCGTTGGGTTCGGGTGCGCCCATGGCATCGATCGTTCCAGCGAACTCGACCTGCCAAGGCCCGTCCCAGTCCTGGTCGCGAAGGACCGTGACCCGGCTGCCTGGCGCCAGTGCACCCGTCGGCCATGCCCGGCTCAAGGGACGGCCGAGGATGTGCTCTACCGCCGGGCGATCTTCTACGTCCGCAGGAACAGGGCCGGAACTGTCTGTCATGCCGCCCACTCTGCCCGCACCACTTCACGGGTGCCAGAAGATAGAGCGGGGTGTCGGGGAACGGGCTGCCGACCTGGGTGGTCAGGGCGCGCAGGATCTGGCCGACCATGCAGCGCACGAGTTCTCCGGGCGGGCCCGGCTGCCGCGCGCCCCGCTTCGGCTTCCGGGCCGCGGGCGGCGGCGGCCGTGCGGGTCGCGAGCGGGGCCAGGCCGGGGGTGCTCGTCGACAGCACCGTCTCCCGCTCGGAGTCGGCGTAGTCAGCAACGACCGAGGCATGAGACGCCTTGGTGACAGGGTCAAGATCAAGTATGGTCAGCGTCGATTTCGTGCGGCCGTGACCGGCCCTATGGGGGGATTTCTTCGTGCGCCTGAACATCATCAAGTCCGTCCGCCGTGCCCTGGGCGCAGCCGTCGGCGCCGTGCTCATCTCCGTCGCCCTGCCTGCCTCCCCGGCCGCCGCCGTGGACCTGTCCAAGTGGGACCTGTTGCTCAATCTCAACAGCAGGCTGTGCCTGGAAGTGAGCGGCTGGTCCACCGCCAACGGCGCCGGGGTCAACCAGTGGGACTGCCATGGCGGCGCCAACCAGCAGTGGTACGGGGCCCCTCACGGAAACGCCAGGCTCATCTACAACGCGCAAAGCGGCAAGTGCCTCGAAGTCAAGGGCTGGTCCACCGCCAACGGCGCGGCCATCGACCAGTGGGACTGCCACGGCGGCGCCAACCAGCTGTGGCAGCTGCGCGCCACGAGCGACTACACGGTGGCCCTGGTCAACGTGAACAGCGGCAAGTGCCTGGAGATCGGTGGCTGGCGCACCGACAACGGTGCGCCGGCCACCCAGTGGGACTGCCACTGGAGCGAAAACCAGCGTTGGTACTAGGCGCTGTCCGATGGGTCAGGCAGCGGTCACGCGGGTGATGGCGTCGGCTTCGGTCGCGTGGAAGCGGCGCGGGCCGAGCGCCGCCGACCAGGCGTAGCAGCGGCCCCGGCTGGGGGCGGCGCCCGGATCGGTGACGTTGCCGATCCCCCGGCCCGCGAGGACGGGGCTCCGGCCCGGGTAGGGCAGCTCACCGACCCGGGCCTGCTCGACGGCACCTAGGCCGCCGAGGCCCCTTCGGTAGACCCGCCCAGCCAGCCCCAGCGCAGCTTCGTCGCGGTCGACTCCGTGCCGTACCGGCACAGTGCCTCCGGCGACGGCGGCAGCCACTCCGCCGGACCACGGTCCGCCTTGGCCCTGTTCGAGCGGGCCGTCACCGCCGGCTGGCCCTGGTCGCGCCGCCGTCCACGCCGACGCCCCCGCGTCCCACGGCTCCGCCAGGCGCGCCGTGTCGGTCACGGAGACCTCGGGACCCACGTACCTCCACGCAGCGCGCGGCCCGGCCCGATCGTTTTTGCGGATCCCGGCCGTCGGTCCCTTGTGCGGCCACGGACTTGTGACGTACGTCGCACGACTTCCTCGCCATTCCCGGCAACCCCGGTGGGGGCGGCGGCAACTGAGCGGTGCAAGAGCAGAACTTCGCTCCCTCTCCGTACAAGGACCGCCTACCGATGCCGACTTCCTCCCACCGTCGTCTCCCCGCCCGCCGCCGTCTCGTCCTGGTCACCACGGGACTCGTCACCGCGGCGGGACTCGGCGTCCTGCCGTTCGCCGCGCGCGCCGACGCCGGCGCCGTCGATCTCGCGCACGACCGCCTGGCCTCCCAGGACGGCTGGGCGTCGAGCGGCTCCGGCACCACCGGCGGGCAGGCCGCCGACGCCGAGCACGACGTCACCGTCACCACACGGGCCGAACTGGTCAAGGCGCTCCGCACGGGCCCGTCCGGCGCCCCGAGGATCATCCGGGTGAAGGGCCGGATCGACGCCAACACCGACGACCAGGGGCGTCCGCTGACCTGCGCCGACTACGCGAAGGGAACCGGGTACACCCTCGCCGCCTACCTCAAGGCCTACGACCCCGCGGTATGGGGGCGGTCCAAGGTGCCGTCCGGTGCGCAGGAGTCCGCACGGGCGGCGGCGCAGGCGAAGCAGGCCGAGCGGGTGGGTCTCGCCGTGCCGTCGAACACCACCGTCATCGGCGTGCCCGGCACCGACGCGGGCATCAACGGGGGCAGTCTCCTGGTGCAGAAGGCGGACAACGTCATCATCCGCAACCTGACCTTCGCCGACACCCGCGACTGCTTCCCCCAGTGGGACCCCACGGACGGCTCCGAGGGCAACTGGAACTCCGCGTACGACGCCGTCACCCTTCGGGGTGCGACCCATGTGTGGGCCGACCACAACTCGTTCACCGACGGCCCCCGCTACGACGCCTCGAACCCCCGATACTTCGGCCGCGAGTACCAGGTCCACGACGGGGCCCTCGACATCACCAACGCATCGGACCTGGTCACCGTCTCGTACAACCGGTTCGCCGACCACGACAAGACCATGCTCATCGGCAGCAGTGACAAGGACACGAAGCTCCGGGTCACGCTCCACCACAACGTCTTCCAGGGCATCGTGCAGCGCGCACCGCTCGCCCGGGTCGGACAGATCCACCTCTACAACAACCACTTCGACACCACCCCGCGCAACGGCTACACCCACAGTTACAGCGTGAACGCGCGGGCCGGCGCCCAGATCGTGGCGCAGAACAACCACTGGACGCTGTCCTCGGACCGCAAGGCCTCGCAGCTCCTGTCGGGTGACGGTACGGGCGCGTTCGCGGGCAGCGGGAACATGGTCAACGGCTCGGTCACCGACCTCGTCGCCGCCTACAACGCCGCGAACAAGAAGAAGATCAAGTCCACGGCGAGCTGGAAGCCCGCCCTCTCCAAGGGGCTGGAACCGTCCGCCGCGGGACTGCCCGCGTCCCTCGCCCGCAGTGCCGGCGCGGGCGTCCTGAAGTGATCCAGCACGCAGATGCCCGGGCGGGCGCGCTCGCCCCGCCCGGGCACCCCGGTGATCCGCAGACGGCGCAGCGACCGCTCCGCCCCACCGGGACCGTGCTGACCGGCCGGTTGGTATGCTCACCGTCCCTCCGACCGGCGGGCACGAACACCGGCACTGACTCGGGCGGGAGCACGGTCAGACCTGACGGAGACTCCGCAATGGCCTTCGACGACGCGTACGCGGAGTTCCACGACTTCTTCGAGCGGCACCATGCCGAGCTGGCCCGCCTCGCCTACCTGCTCACCGGTGAGGCGGACACCGCCGACGACCTGGCCGCCGACGCCTTCGTCGCGCTCTGGCACCGCTGGGACCGGGTGCAGCACGCCGACCATCCGGTGGCGTACGCCCGCGGTGTGGTCACCAACATGGCCCGGGCCCGCATCCGTGCCCTCACCCGCGAGCGGCGCCGCGTCCACCTGTTCTGGTCGGCCCTTCCGGGCCGCGCGCAGCATCCCGATGTGGACGCGGTGATGGACGTGCGCCGGGCGCTGGCGCGCCTGCCGTTCCGCAAGCGCGCGTGCGTCGTGCTGCGCCACGCGCTGGACCTGTCGGAGAAGGACACCGCCCTCGCGCTCGGGACGTCCGTCGGTACGGTGAAGAGCCAGACCTCCAAGGCGATGGCCGAGCTGCAGCGCCTCCTCGGTGCGCAGGCCGCCGAGGAACTGACCGGAACGAGGAACTGATGGAGGACCTGAAGCGCCGGCTCCGGGACGCGGCGGCGGACCACGCGCCCGACCGGGACGGGATGCTGGAGCGGGTCCGGCTCGGCACGTCCCGCACGGTGCCCGACCGGCGTGCGGACCGGCCCCTGTCCTGGCCGCGCATCACCCTCGCCACCCTTGCCTCGACGGCGGCGCTCGTGGTGGGCGGATACGTGCTCGCCCCCGCCTTCCCCACGGAGGGCACGGGCCGGGCAGCCGCCACGACCCCTACGGCACCGGCGCCGGCGCCCCCTCCCGCCCCATCCGCCCCTGCCGCGCCGTCCGCATCGCCGGGTACCCAGGACGGGCCGCTGCGCTCCGACGGTGCCGTCGACCCGCAGCCCAATCCCTACTGGTCCCAGAGCACCGTCACCCTCCACACCGGTGCGTCCCTGGCGGCACTGACGCTGGAGGTCCGCGTCGCCCAGACGGGAGGCGTGGGGTCCACCGGCGCCTGGCGGACCCTGCCTGAGGGCGACTTCGCGCTGACCACCACCGACGAGGGCGGCGCCCTCCTCTACCGGTGGACCCTCAAGCCGGGCCGGACCGTCCCCGCGGGGCAGCACGTCTTCGCCGTCCAGTACAACCACGCCCCGGGTGCGCGGCCCCTGGCCGGCGATGCCTACACGGCGACGGCCGCCTCGGCTACGGGACAGCGGCACACCGTCACCGGCACCTTCCGCCCGGCGGCGGGCGCGACGGGCTGACGGGGTCCCGGGGCCCGGGAGCCACGCGATGGCGTCGTTTCCGGGCCCCCTCCCCTCCCCCTGCTACGGGGTCCAGCCGCCCAGCCAGTCCGAGACCTCCTGGGACGCGGCCTGGGCATCGCTCAGGTGCGGCCGGTCGGCGCTCTTGGGTCCGGCACCCGGGCCGACGTTCATGTACTCGGCGAAGCGGTCGTCCTTCCAGGAGAAGCCGCCCATGTCGGCCCAGGGGGCGCGCTTGATCGCGGCGCTGAGGGTGGAGTTGCGGAAGGTGGCCTGCGGGTCGACGGTAGCGTCGCCGCCCGGGTGCCAGTTCCGGCCGAGATGGAAGGAGGACGCGGCCACGTCACCGTTGACGGTGGAGCGGTTCACGAGGATGCCCTTGTGGCCCGCCGGGGTGCTCGGGGCGGTGATGTACCCGGCCGAGGTGCCGTTCCAGCGCTTCTTGAGGGTGATGACCGACTGGTCGATCACCGCGGTGGCGCGGCCGAAGATGAAGTCGACGTTGCCGACGACGTATGAGTTGGTGACGTAGACGCGGCCGGGCTTGTCCTTGGCCGCGGTCTCCAGCTCCAGGGTGTCCTGGTCGCCGGTGACGATGACTCCGTCCAGCACGATCCGGTCCGCGGCTGTGAGCAGGGCGACCGCCTGGTGGCCGTCCACGGCCTGGTTCGCGGCCTCGTCGAAGTCGTTGGAGACGGTGAGGTTGCGGAGCTGGGAGTCGTCGGACCGGATGGCGACCGTGGCGCTGCCCGGAGTGCCGTACGTACCCGAACCGTCGGGCTTGCGCAGGCCGGCCGCGTTGCCGTACACGATCACCGTGTCCTTGCGGCTCGGGCCCGACCCCTGGATGGTGACGTGCGGCTTGTCCGCCGGCACGTTCACCGTCTCGCGGTACGTGCCCGGCTTGACCGAGATGACCACGCGGGAGGCGTTGCCGGCGGGTACGGCGTCCACCGCGGCCTGGACCGTCTTGTACCGGCCGCTGCCGTCCTGGGCGACGGTGAGCGTCGTAGCGGCCGCGGCGGCGGGCGCGGCGGTGGTGGCGGGCGCCGTCCCCAGGGAACTCTTCGGCCCGGACCCGGACTTCACCAGCGCGGGAACCTTGTCGGCGGCGTCCAAGGTGTAGCGGTAGTACGCCTTGGCGTCGAAGGCCGTGCCGCCGCCGCTCTCGTTGCGGCCGCTCGTGCCGGAGAAGACGTTGCCGCGCTGGACGAGGGCGGCGGTGGAGTCCCTGATCACCGGGTTGGTCATGCCCTGGAAGTAGGAGTTCTCCAGCAGCATCCGCGTCCTGCCGCGCGCGAAGTTGCCGTAGGCGGACTTGACGGCGGTGCCCGGGGTGTCTTCCATGAAGTTGTTGTAGAGGTGTGCGTGGGCGGCGTTGTCGGTCGACGGGTTGCGCTGCTCCGTCTCGCGGATCCAGTTGTGATGGATCGTGATGTCGGTGACGACGTTGTCGGTCCATCCGATGCCGAAGGCCTTGTTGGCGTTGCTCAGCCTGTTCCAGGACACCGTCACGTACGTGCTGTCCTTGCGGACGTCGATCAGTCCGTCGGCGGTGTGCCGCAGGTCGTTGTGGTCGATCCACACGTGGTGGGCGCCGTCCATCTGGATGGCGTCGAAGTCGTGCTCCTTGTCGTTCCACACGCCCTGGTAGGAGTCCCTGATCGTCAGGTTCCGGATGATCACGTTGTGGACGCCCTGGCCGAGGAAGAAGCCGCCGCCGACGATGTGCCCCAGGGTGCCGGAGCCGATGATCGTCTTGTGCGAGGCGACCCTGATCTCCTTGCCGACGGGCGCGATGTCGATCGTGCCGGCCACGACGATGACGTAGGGCTCGGGGGCCGTGGCGTACTTCTCCAGGTCGGCTAGCGACCTTACGGTGACGGTCCTGCCCTCCCGGCCGCCGTACGTGCCGTTCTGCCCGAGCGCATCGACCGAGGCGAACCCGTCGGCGGCGGCGCTTGCCCAGGCGGAGGGCTCCGCGGCCGCGGCCTTGTCACCCAGCCCGAACGCGGACCCGTAGGCCACCACTCCGGATACGGCCAGGGTCAGCGGCACCCCGATGGCCAGGACCTTTCGCTGTCTGCGGTGACGGGCCGTGCGGCGGATCGAACTCATGGGCGGTTCCGTTCCGTGAAGAGGGGAGTGATCGATGTGGGGTTGCCGCCGGGCCCCGAAGGGTTGCCTCCGCATCGCAAAAACCAAACATTCAATGGATGTCGACTATCCGGTCGGGTCCGGCCCGGGGCAGGCGGCCCGGGCCCGCGGTCCGGCCATCGGCGACTGCGCCGGGGCCGTACTCCGACCGCCCGCCCGGCGAGGCGCCCGGGCGGCGCCCCGGTAGGGGGTCGGTCGGTCGGCCGCGTTGATCGCGCCAGGAGCACGCGCACGGGGTCGTATGCCGAAAAGCACCTTGCCGATGCCGAGTGCGTGGCACAACCGTGCTCTATCTACTCGGGCGGCTGCGCCCATGGCAGCGGGCGGGCGACTGGACGGCCGAGCTGGCCCCGCTCCGCCCCCTCCCGGGCCCGGGAGGGGACTAACCGGCCGGTACGAAGGGGCGGTTGAGGTGGGCGGTGGCCAGGAGCGAACGGTGGCGCCGCGCCTCGGCCAGCAGCCGCTCGCGGGTGTCCCGGGCGGCCGCCGGATCGTGCTCGAAGCGGTAGGCCACCGCCGGGTTCGCCCACTGCACGGCGTGCACGAGGACGTCCCGGGTGACCATGACCCGCCGGCTGCCGCCCTCGACGAGGACCGACTGGTGCCCCGCCGTGTGGCCCGGCGTCGGGACGAGGGTGACCGCGTGGCCCCGCCCGCGCCCGTCACCCACGAGCTGGGTGCGTCCGTCGACCTCCTGGAGGAGGCCCGCAGCCCGCAGCGGCTCCACCACGTACGACAGGGACGTGTCGCCCGGATCGAGGGACGCCACCTCGGCGTGCTGGACGACGTGGCGGGCCCCCGGGAACATCGGCGTCCCGTCCGGCCCCACCACCCACCCGTAATGGTCGCTGTGCAGATGCGTCAGCACGACCGAGTCCACGTCCGCGACGCCGATGCCCGCCTCCGTCAGCACCCTCGGCAGCCGACCGGGCACGGGCGCCCATCCCGAGGCGGGGCTGCCGACGGGCCCGATCCCCGTGTCGACCAGCGTGACACGCCCGCCCGGCCGCCGGACGGCGTAGCAGCGGAAGTCCAGCTCCCACGTGCCGTCCGGGCCGAACGCCGCAGGGTCGAGCCGTTCCGCCCGCTCCCAGTCGCGCTCGGCGGCGCCGGTGAAGTGGTCGCGGGTCCGCCCGGGGAACGGGCCGTGCGCGTCGAGCAGCGCCAGCACCTCGAACGGCCCGGCCTGCCGCGCGACCACCCGCCGCTGTCCAGCCCCGTCCGCCGTACCGCCGGCCGTGCCGTCGCCCGAAGTTCCGTCCCCCGCGGCGTACGCCCGGCCCGCCAGGGCGGGGCCCCATGCCGTCAGGGCGACGGCCCCCACGGCGCCCCTCGCCAGCTCCCGCCTGCTCATCCCGCTCAGCCCGCTCATCCGCTGTCCCCTTCCCGGCCGGCCTTCCCGTAGGCCGGCACGCACGAGAGACTGCCGGGCGGTGGCGTCGCGCCGCTTGTACGTTCATGCTCACTTCGCGCCTCCGCCGCAAGGCGGAGAACCAGCCAGGAGGATGCCGGACATGCCCGTGGAGCGCCGCGTCCTCCTCCGCACCGACGACGTCCTCCTCGCCGACGTACTGTGCGGCTGCCCGCCGCGCGGCTGGACGCCCGCGCGGGAGGCGACGGTCTTCGGCCTGGTCATGGTGCGGCGCGGGCTGGTCAGAGGGCGGGTCCGCGGGCGGGAGCAGCTCCTCGACCCCGCCACCGTGTACGTGGAACGGCTCGGCGCCGAGCAGCAGTTCGCCCACCCGCGCGGTGACGACGTCTACACCGAGATCGTCCTGTCCGAGCCGGGGGTCGCGGCGCTCCTCGGCGGTGACCCGGAGGTCCCGGAGGGCCTCGTGTTCACCACGCCAGAACTCGCCCTGACCCACCGCCTGTTGCTCACCCGCGCCCGCGCGGGCGCCGACGCCTTCGAGCTCGCCGAGCGGACCGCCTCGGTCGCCGCCCGGGTGCTCGGCCACCTGGCGCCGGGCCGGGTGGCCAGCGGCCGGCCGCGCACCGCCCAGGCCCGCCGCCGCTTGGCCGACGACGCCCGCGCCGCCCTGGGAGCCGACGTCAACCAGGGCCTGGACGCGCTCGCCACCGCGGTCGGCTGCTCACCGCACCACCTCAGCCGGGTGTTCCGTACGGAGACCGGCACGTCCCTCAGCGGCTACCGGGACCGGCTCCGGCTCGCCCGCACCCTCGATCGGCTCGCTGAGGGGGAGCGTGACCTCGCCGGGCTCGCGCACGAGCTGGGCTTCAGCGACCAGTCCCATTTCACCCGGGTCCTGCGCCGCACGACCGGCCGCCCTCCGGGCCGCCTGCGCGCCCTGCTGAGCTCGGGGTGAAACCGGGGTGAGGGCGCCGTGAAACCGGGCAGGCCGACCCCGGACGCATGACGCCGTCGTCCACCGTCACGTCCAAGCGGATTCGCTGGAAGCGGACCGGAAACACGCGCAGGGATACTGCGCGGGGGCCGGCCCGCGCAGTCAGCCCGCGGCGTCGGGTACAGGTCGAGACAGCCCTCCAGATACGCCACGGCGCCGCTCCGGCAGGACACCACGACCGATGCGAGCGGCAGGTCGCCGAGCTGGTCCAGCATTCGGAGGTTCGCGGTTGGGGTGCCCACCATCGTGCGGAAGGTCGTCGGGTCCTCGGCAGCGCCGTGCCGAGCGTACGGGAGTCACCGCTGCCCGGTGAGTACACCGGAGAACAGCGTCCGCCGCCGTGCTCCGCATCCGCACCTCGACAGGCGTGGGCGGCCGCGGCCACCTGCCCTCGGAAATCGCTGGACTGCTGGTCAGTGCCCCTGTCAGGCTCCGCCTCGTGGAGATACTCGATGTCCTGACCAGCATGGCGAAGACAGGTCGGCTGGGCCCGGTGTTCAGCGGAGCCGACTGGAACGATGTGACCGCAGCACTCGGCGAGCCGTGGGACATCGGAACAACGAGCCGGAACAGAAAGTGGCCGCGGCTCTTCGCCTACGGAGACCTTGAGCTGAGTGTCTGTCGCTGCCGGAAGGTTTCCCTCGTCTGCGTCCAGACCTGGCGTGACGTCGTCGAACTCCCCCCATCGGTCGTCGGGCGGACGGGTACCTTCCCGGCAGGGCTCAGGCACGCCGACGTCGTTTCTGCCTTGGACAAGGCCGGTTGCTCCTGGGAGCCCTATCCACCGTTGACTTTCGGCGACCAGTGCTCGCTCGTGGCGATCCCGTCAAGGGCGAACTTCACCTTCGAGATCCCCCAGGGCGAGGAACCCGTGCTGAACGTCATGAGCCTGCCCGGCGACGGACACGACTGTTCCGCACGGCCCGCAGGCCGAGATCGCCGAGATCGCTGACGGCGACGTCGCCGCATGCTCAGACGGTCGCCGGTCGCGCAGCTTCCCCGGTCGGTGTCGCGTCCGAGCGCTACTGCTACGGTCGCGATGGCGTGCTTGCTGCACGCGAACACGGGTCCGGATCAGGGAGGTTGATGAATATGGCCGTCACCGGCCTTCCTCAGCATGCCCTTTTCCGGTCCGCGCGCTGACGCGACGCGGTCCGGTCGTTCCGAACGATCTGGAGACAACCGTGCGTTTCGCACTCTCGAACGACCTCACCGAGCTCACCACCGAGCGCCTGGTACTGGCCGCGTGGACGGCCGAGGCCGTCACTGCTGTCCTTGCCGCGGCAGACGCCCACGCCGGCGGCAAGGCCGAGCACCGGCCGGCCGACTGGGCCGCCGACTTTCCCGCCGACGGCGACTGCGTCATCGCGCAGCTCCTCGGCGGCAATCCGGACTGGCTCGGCGCGTACGGGCACCGGCTGATCATCGAACGGTGCACCGGCCTCGTCGTGGGTTCGATCGGTCTGTTCTGGCCGCCCTCCGAGGGACTGCTCGAGCTGGGGTACGGCGTCGTCGCCTCCCGCCAAGGCCGCGGCTATGCCACCGAGGCTGCCACGGCGCTCGCCGCGTTCGCCCTCTCGGCGCCCGGTGTGAAGAGCGTGGTCGCCGGCGTCGAACTGTCGAACCCGGCCTCCGTCCGCGTCCTGGAGAAGGCCGGCTTCGAAAGGTTCGAGACCACGCACGCCGAGGACGGCGGCGAGCTGGCTCGCTACCGGATGACCGCAGCGCCGGAGCACCGGCAGCCGTAAGCCGTGCGAGCCGGCGGTGGTGGCGCGCCGCCGGCTACCGGTAGGTGGTGAACCGCCTCACGCGTGGATCGTGTGGCGGGCGACCGAGCCCGAAGGGGTCGAAGCCGCTGGTGGAGACCCGTCGTACGCCGGGTGCGGCCCGGAGGCATCGACACCGCGCTCCCCCACGCCCTGCCGGAATCCCGCCCGCCGTTCCGGTGTGCCAGCCGTACGTCGGCCGCGCCTCGATCGGGTCGAGCACGTTGTCCGGGCCCGTTCCGATGGGGACGTACCACTCGGAGGGATGGCTGAGCGAATGGGGCAGAGCCGTCGCAGGGGTGTCAGGGCTGATCGAGCGCACGGGCTGAGGCGGGTGTACTGCACGCGCCGCTGATGAGGGGGTCGGTGAGGAGGGCGTGGGTGCCCGTCAGCAAGAGGAGGGCCGTGGGTTGGTGCTGCAGGCCGGTGACGGTGAGGTGTCCGCCGGTTGCCTCAAGGCGTCGACGGAGCACAAGCAGGAGTTTGAGGCCGCTGGAATCCATGAAGGAGACGCCCGACAGGTTCAGCTCCAGCGTCTGGCCGTCCAGCGGAATCGCGGCTGCCGCGCGGGTGGCCTTCTCGAGTTCGGGACGGGTCTGGACATCCATGTCGCCAATAACGGTGATCAGGGTGTAGGTGTGGTAGCGGTGTTGCCGGGTTACCACGGTGAAGTCGTTCATGGTCCACCCCTTGATCGGGGTCGAGCCCATCAGGCCCCCGCTGAAGGGGGCGTCGAGCAGGCGGCATGGGGCCGCGTGCAGTCGAGCAAGACAACCCGTACCGCGCCCCGGTCACGACATGACCCTCAAGGGCGGCGCGGGGCCTCCTACCAGACCAGGCTGGTTGTCCACGCAGCGTGGCACACATCGGGCACTGTCCGCCACCCTCCCCGCACCGAGGCGGAACAGGCACGCTGCCGACATGGCGCCGCAGCGCGCAGCCTCGTCTCAACGCTCACGATGGTGTCTGACAAATGGTCACTGCGGGGGGACGTGCGTAGTCGGTCCAATTGCCTTGCCGTCCCGACGTCGGCCAGTGAGTCTGGGTTGGTGCCGGGACAAGGGAAAGGAAGGCGGCGACAAAAGGCCGAGAGTCAGCGGCTTGCCGCTCGCACCGCGCCGGGCGCGGGACACTGGGAAGTGGTCGTCGAGACGCGGGACCAGGTAGAGGTGCGTGCGCAGTTGCGCCGCCTTCGGGAGGCAGGAGTCGACGGGTCGTTGATCCGGATCGACATGCTGTGCGGGCGCCTGGGGCTGCCGACCACGTACCGGCTGAGCCGGTTCGTGACGAACCCCGGGCGGGAGTCCGAGCGCGGACACGCCGATCACTGATCTGTGGGGCGAGCCCACCCGCACGCGGCCGGCGTCCGCAAGCCGGCTGGAGGGGCTGTGGCGCTACGCGGGAGACGAACTGCCGGAGCGGGCAGCGCGGTCGCCCCGGGGTGGACACCCCGGCGCACCGACGGTCACCCGACCGGTGTACTCATGGCCCCGCCGGTCGGAGTCCGGCCCGCGAACGGGGCTCCGCCTGGTGAGGCATCACGACACCGGCTCCCAGCCGCCGTTCCCGCTGGAAGACGCACAGGAAAACCGAAGCTACCCGTGGGTCGGCCGGCAGTAGCGGTGGATGAGGTCGGCGTGCGCGGGGAAGCGCGTCACGAGCTCGTCGGGTCGGCCGAGGGTCATGTCGGCGTGGTCGAATCCGGGCGCGACGGCTTCACTGATCAGGGCGTGGTCTCCGGAGGTGAGGTGGGAGGCCTTCCAGACCCCTCCGAGCACGGCCAAGGTGAGCGCCTGTCCTTGGCCGGTGTCCTGTCCGAGAACGGCGCTGGTGTAGCGGCCGTCGGGGTGGAGCAGGTGATAGGTGATCGGTTCGCCGTGGTGGTGGAAGTGCAGGATGTCGGACCGGTTCAGGTGCCAGTGCCCGACGGGCGACCAGTGGGTGAGCAGGTAGTGGATGGAGGTCAGCGTGTAGCGTTCACCGGCTGGAGTCTTGGTGCGCGGGCGGTGGTCTGCCTGGAAGGTCCGACGGAAGTAGCCGCCTTCCACGTGGGCTTCCAGGCCGAGGGCGTCGATCCAGTGGTGCGCGGTGATCAAGGCGTCCTCCGGTGGTCGTGCGGGTGCGGGGGAGCTCCTCCGGCGGCATGGTTCCGCCGGGCGTCTGGTGGCTTCACCCGCCCGGTGTGCTGGTGTGGTGGAGGGCGACGGCTGCGTGAGCGGCGATGCCGGTGATCATGGCGTCCTCGTCGAAGACGACCCGGTCGGAGTGCATGTCCGGGAGGTCCCGGCTCGGCGGTGAGGGCGGGCCGGCGCCGAGGAAGGCCATGGCGCCGGGGACGCGTTCGAGGACGTAGGCGAAGTCCTCGGCCCCCATCACCGGCTCGGCGAGGGCGTGGACGACGCCCTGCCCCAGCCGTGCGGCAACGGCCTGACCCACGGCGGCGGTGAACACCGGATCATTGTGCAGCGGCGGATAGCCCTCGTACAGCTCGACGGCGGCCTCGGCGCCGTGCGCGGCGCAGACATGGCGGGCCACCCGTTCGATGCCCGCGCGTACCCGGCGGCGGGTGTCGGGGGTCAAGGTCCGGAAGGTGCCGTGCAGTTCGGCGGTCGCCGGGATGATGTTGGTGGTGGTGCCCGCTTCGATGCGGGCGATGGTGACCACGGCCGGGTCGAAGACGTTCACCGTCCGGGTGACGAAACTTTGCAGCGCTTGGACGATCTCGCAGGCCACCGGGATGGGGTCCAGTGCCAGATGGGGCGCCGAGGCGTGGCCGCCTCGGCCGCGCACGGTGAGGTGGATCTGGTCGGACGCCGCGAACATGGGGCCCGGCCGCAGGTGAAGGGTGCCGGCTCTGAAGCGGGTGGTGACGTGCAGGGCGAAGGCTGCGTCCACGCCCTGCCCGTCGGGGGTGGTCAGGACGCCCTCCTCGATCATGTCGGCGGCGCCGCCGTCGCTCTCCTCGGCGGGCTGGAACATGAACACCACCCGTCCCGCGAGTTCCTCCCGTCGCGCCGAGAGGAGGTGGGCGGCGCCGACGAGCATCGCGGTGTGCAGATCGTGACCGCACGCATGCATGGCGCCGGGGATGCGGGAGGCGAAGTCCAGGCCGGTGTCCTCGTGCAGGGGCAGCGCGTCCATGTCGGCGCGCAGCAGCACCGTGCGGCCCGGACGTGTGCCCTTGAGGACGGCTGTCACCGAGCTGAGGCGTGTGCCCGTGGTGACGTGCAGGGGTAGGCCCTGGAGTGCCTCGAGTACCCGTTCCTGGGTGCGCGGCAGGTGCCGGCCCCGTTCCGGTTCGCGGTGCAGGGCCCTGCGCAGGCCGATGACGTCGGGCAGCAGGATCCGGGCCTCTGCGAGCAGGCCGTCCTCCTCAGGCACTCCTGGTGCCGGGCGGGCCCCGGTGGGTTCCTCGCTCATGCGGTGGCTCCTGCCTGGTCGGTGACGGACGGCGCGAAGGAGTCCCGCGGGATCTGCGGGGCGGCCGCCAACCGGCAGCCGGTCTGGGCCGGCGCCGGCGGCACCCGCAGCCCTGCCCGGCTGCCGGATCCGCCATGTGACGACGCCGGGTAATCCACCCGTTCGCCTCCCAAGGACGCGCGGGGTTACGCGAGCCCCCCCCCGGGGACTGGTGCGCCGCTGCCGGTCTCACCCGAGCAGGACCACGGCACGGCACTGACGCGCTGCCGACAAACCGGCGTCCACCGGTCAGTGGCGGGGCGGGTGCGTTGCGCTCTCGTGCGTCCCGATCGTGCGCTTGGCCAGATGGCCGTGCGGCTTGATCGTTTCCCCGGTGAACGGGTCACCCGACTGGGTCAGAGGAGGGCCCGTGGCGGTACCGGGGCGGGCGGGGGGCCGCTACTACATGGTCAACGAGCAGGCCCCGCAAAGGGCATGCCCACCGACCCCGTCACCGATCGAGACCGCCTGGGCGCCGCCCAGGACAACGCCACGAGCGCCGGGCACCGGCTTCGTGGCCGACCGTCCCACCACCGCCCGGACGAGCTCGTTGCCGAGCTCCTCGCGAAGAGGGAGACCGGCTCCGTCTTCCTGACCATCCGCCGACCCGCAGGAGCGGCAGCACGCCCCTGCGGCCTGCGCTCTCTCGGAAGGAACCCGCAACCACCATGAGTGACGACATCGCCTACGCGAAGATCCACCCCGCGATCGGAGTGGCCCGGGTGGGCAACAGCACCCGCGACGACGGCTGGTACTACGGCCCCGAGACACCGGACCCGGACCCGATGCCGGCCGGCTCCCTCAAGGACGAAACCGGCGCCTTCAAGCGCCAGGCCGCCCGCTTCCGCCTCTACGGCTACGACAGCACCGGCAAGGTCGTACGCGAACTCACGAACGACAACACCTCCATCGAGTGGGGCGTCCACGTCGCGAACCAGAAGGCCGCCTGGTACGAGTTCAGCCTCGCCCTCGACATCCCCGACATGCAGGGCCGCAGCACGCCGAGGCGCAACAAGGGCATCGACCGCAGGAGCCTCGTCATCGACCCCGGCCGCAAGACCCTGCGCGCCGGCACCGGCCAGAGCGTGGAGTTCACCGGCGGCGCCTTCCAGGGCATCGCCGTCCCGCTGGGCCGGATGCACACCGACGAGAGCGGCAGGCTCGTGGTGCTCGGCGGCTCCGGCCGGTCCGCCGCGAAGAACAACGAGCCACTGCACTCGTTCGGCAACAACGACGGCTGGTACGACGACATCTCGGACGGCCCGGTCACCGCCACCGTCACCCTGGGCGGCCGCCCCATCGAGGTCAAGCCCGCCTGGGTCGTGGTGGGTCCGCCCAACTACGCACCGGACATCAAGACCGTACGCACCGTCTACGACCTGCTCCTCGACGTCTTCGTCGGCACGGGCCAACTGCCCCGGCCCGCCGAGGTTTCCTTCGAGCGTGACATCGCGCCCCTTCTGGAGCGTTTCAGCCACCTGCAGTGGGTCAACAAGGGCTTCGCCACCCACTTCGGCTGCGACGGCCCGCAGGACTTCACCACCACCGAACTGCAGCGCCGCCTCTCCGAGCCAGGCACCACCTACCGCGAGCTGCGCCGCCAGGTGTACACCGCCATGCGCGACTACGAGCGGGACGGGCTGGCGCCGATGACCTGGCCGTGGTTCTACGGCGACGGCATGGCGAGCCGCCCCAAGTCACCACGGCAGTACATGACCCTGTCGTCCCTCCAGATGGACATGCTGCTCAGGTGGTCCAGGGGCGACTTCGTCGACACCCCCGGGCCCGGCGTCCCGCGCCGCTTGGAGGAGGCGCCCCTGGCAGAGCAGCCCGGGCTCCTGGACCGCGCCGCCCTCGACTTCTGCCTCGCCGACGCCTTCCACCCCGGTTGCGAGGTGACCTGGCCGATCCGGCACGCGACGATGTTCGCCGAACCGTTCCGCATCCTGCACCGCCCCGAGGGGCAGGCGGAGCCCGACTACGGCGAGGAGCTCACTCCCGAGAAGGCGCTGGCCGCCGACGGCCCCCTGCGCGCCCAGGGCCCGGGCGGCCTGACCCGGTGGATGGCCATCCCCTGGCAGACGGACACCGCCAGCTGCCGCTCGGGCTACGAGTCCACCGCCGGCCTGGGCGCCCGGTACGACCCCCACCTGCCGACCTTCTGGCCCGCCCGGGTGCCCAACCACGTGCTGACCGAGCGCGACTTCCGGATCGTCAACAAGGAGGGCGGCCTCACACCCTCGGAGGACGAGCGCGCGGCGGCGTTCGCCAACCGGGCCTCCTGGCTGCGGGGCCTGCGCGGCACCTACAAGGAGCAGTTGAAGCAGGCCGCCGCGGAGTGGCACCGCTTCGGCGTCGTGGAGACCCGCCGCTACACCGTCGGCGACAACCGGTATCCGCCGCGCTTCCAGGTCGAGTCCGTGCCCGGCTTCAACCTCGAGGGGGTGCCGGACGAGCGGAACCTGGTCACCCTTCACGTAGCCCAGACCGCCAGCGACACCACCCGGGACACGGCGCGGACCGACCTCGCCGAGGACCTCGGCATCGCCCCCGAGAACATCGCCGTCGGCTACGTCGACAAGCTCGACCCCTTCGGGGAGGACGCCGCCAACGGCACCGGCAGCCCTCAGGGCTCCTCGTGACGGCGGGCCCCACCGGTCACCGGGGGGCGGCGGCGCCCGCGTACGACGTGGTGGTCGCCGGCGGCGGCCCGGCCGGCGCCGCCACCGCCCTGGCCCTGCGCCGCGCCGGCCGCACCGTCCTGCTCGCCGACGCCGCCACGGGACCGCCGCCCCTCGGGGAGGCGCTCCCGGCCGCCGCCCGGGCCCTCCTCCGCGACCTCGGCACGCAGGACGTCCTCGACGTGCGCCACCACCTGCCCTGCTACGCGAACCTGTCGGCCTGGGGCTCGGACGACCTCGCCGCCCAGGACAGCGTCCTCGACCCGCACGGTCACGGCTGGCACCTGGACCGCGGCCGCTTCGACCGGGAGCTGCGCGAGCGCGCCCGCCTCCTCGGCACCGACGTGGCCGAACGCACCACGGCCCGTCCCGCCGGCCGCTCCGGCGAGGGCACCTGGACGGTGGAGCTGCGCGGCCCCCGCGAGCGCCGCACCGTGCGCTGCCGCTGGCTGGTCGACGCCACCGGCCGCCGAGCGGCCCTGGCCACCGCGGCCGGCGCCCGCCGGGTGGTCCACGACCGGCTCGTCGCGCTCTGCCTGACGCTGCCCCCGTCCACCACACCGGCGCCGGACGCCTCCACCCTCGTGGAGGCCGCCCCGGACGGCTGGTGGTACACGGCGCTGCTGCCCGCCGGCCACCGGCTGCTCGCCCGGTACACCGACGCGGACCTGCCGGCCCCCCGGACGGGCGGCGCCGGCCTGCGCGCCGACGTGGCCCGTACCCGCCACACCGGCGCCCGGGTGGCCGCGCACCCGTGGTCGGCCGCCGCCGTACGGCGCGCGCCCGCCCACACCGTCCGCCTGGACGCCGTTCACGGTGACGGGTGGGTCGCCGCCGGCGACGCCGCCGCCGCCTTCGACCCGCTGTCGTCGCAGGGCATCCTCACCGCCCTGTACACCGGCATGCGGGCCGGCCAGGCGGTCCACGGTCACCTCGGCGGCGACCGCACCGCCCTCAGCCGCTACGCCGCCGAACTCGACACGATCACCGCCACCCACCTGCGCAACCGGCGCACCTACTACGGCCTCGAACACCGATGGCCCCGGCACGCCTTCTGGCGCCGCCGCCACACCGCCGGCCCGACGGATCCCGCCGACGGCCGACAGAACACCCGACCCCGCCCCATCCCACCCCGAGGAGTGCCCGCATGACCACCACCGACGCCACCACCTCGTCCGACGCCGCCGCCCACGGCCACCGGTTCCTGCTCATCGGCACCGGCACGATCTTCGCCTACCACCTCCCGCTCTACCACGTCGCCGTCCACGCCTTCCAGATGATCACCAAGTTCGGCCTGGACGGGAGCCTGCGGAAGAAGTACCTCAACGACCTCGGGAACCACGAGGACCGGCGCGTGTACTACTCCCTGTTCTCCGAGGGCCACTGGCCCCTCAAGGAGATCGTCGACGGCAGCCGTGACTCGCTGCCCGTGGTACTCGAGCGCGTGACCGTCGACAGCACCGGCGCTCGCACCTTCACCAAGATCCTCGACGAGACGACCGCCACCTGCCGCAAGCAGGACGTCGTCCACTACAAGCCCCTCGACGCCACCGACTACCCCGACCACCTCACCTGCCTCGCCTTCGGCGAGGGGTCCGAGGTCCACCTCGCCCACCAGCTCGCCGCCTCCCCGAACTGGGACGAGGTCATCACCACCACCCAGCCCACCGGCTTCGAGCAGAGCGACCTCGAACACGCCACCGCCGTCACCATTCCCGCAGTCAAGGACCCGAAGGGAGTCGTCAAGACGAGCCCCCTGGTCACGGGCAAGCCCTACGAAGGCCTGATCGGGACCCGCGAGGTCACCTTCACCGCCGGGCGCCAGGGCTGGTGGAACCACACCAGCCTCAACAACAAGTAGCCCGGCGACTGGTCGTCATCAGCACCCTGAAGCGGCGGGCCACCGCGCCCGTCTGAGACACGGCCCCGCCGGCCTGGAGCCGACGGGGCCGCTCCCACAGCCGGCGGCCCGTGCTCCGAGCGCCGACGCGTGCTCCCGCGCCCGCCGTGCCGCCCGGTACCGCAGACGTGCCCCGTCGGATTCCCCTTTCGGGACGCCCCTAGCTTCGACGCAGGCGCAGGCGCCGGGCCAGGAGGGTCAGGCGCGCGTGGCGCCGGCTCCTCGGCGAACGGGGCGCGACCGGGGTGCGCCCGTCCTCTCTTTGTCGGCGGTGCCACGGGCCGTCGGGCGACAGCGCGGGCGCCTGACGTTCCGCTTGTGCCCGGATCTCGTGGTGGGCCTCGTACGAGGTCACCCGGTACGCCTCCTCCCACGAGGCCAACGCCGCGCCGATAGCCGCGCCGGAACTCCCGCGGGCCCGCACACGCCGCGCCAGCGCTGTCAGGCCGAGCACTATGGCGCCCAGCCCACCGAAGATCGCCAGGAGCGGCAGCACGTCGTCCATGCACCAACCCTACGCAACCCGCCATCCCTCTGCGATCGTTGCGATCGCACCCCTGCCCGGGGCACGCCCCGCGTGCAGCGGCCCAGCCGGACCAGCGGTGCTCACAGCAGTGCAGTCCCGGGCACGGGCGGCCGGCATGGGCGGCATGGAGCAGCGTGTCTGCGGGGCCGGGAGACACAGCAGAGCCAAGGTGTTCTGGCGCGCGTCACCGACGGCGGAGCTGGGCGCAGTCCGTCGGCTGTACGCGTGGGACCGACTCACGGAAGGATGGCGTCATGCGGAAACTGATCTACGGCATGAACCTGAGCCTGGACGGCTACATCGCCGCGCCCGGCGACGACATCGGCTGGAGCGTGCCGAGCGACGAGCTCTTCCAGTTCTGGTCGGACCAGTTGCAGGCGACCGACCTGACGCTGTACGGGCGCAAGCTGTGGCAGACGATGAGCTCCTACTGGCCGACCGGCGACCAGCAGCCCGACGCCACCTCGGCGGAGATCGAGTTCGCGCGCCGCTGGCGGGACATGTCGAAGGTGGTGTTCTCCTCGACGATCGACGAGGTCGACTGGAACACCCGCCTGGTCACCGGCGACGCGGTCGCCGAGATCACCCGTCTCAAGGCCGAGGAGGGCGGCCCGATGGACATCGGCGGCGCGACGCTCGCCGGAGCGGCCATGCGGGCCGGGCTGATTGACGAGTACGTACTGGCCACCGCGCCGGTCCTGGTGGGCGGCGGCACGCCGTTCTTCACCGCGCTGGACAGCTGGGTGAACCTGAAGCTGGTGGAGACCCGGACGCTTCCCTGCGGCGTGATCCTGACCAGGTACGAGACGAGGCGCTGAACGCCCGGCCCCTCACGAAGCCCCCGACCGTCCCGGGCGTGCGACCGCCTGGTGAGACGGCACAACTCCTGTCCTGGGTTGCCCTCGGCCCGGGCCGGGCGCACGGTGGAGACGAGGTCAAATGTCGGGAGATCGTCATGCGGCACCGCATCCGGCTTGTCGGCTTGTGCTCGGGGCTTCTCACCGCACTGCTCGTCACGGGCGTTGCGCCGGTGCCGCCGCCCACACCCACCGCCCCGGCGGAGCACGCGCAGGACATTCCCACCGGTACGCCCGAGGGGATGGCCGAGTACCTGGACTTCTCCTTCGGCAACGTCGCCCTCTACTGGGCGGAGCACTTCAAGGAGATCGGCCTGAAGGCACCCTCCGCCTTCTACACCGTCCCGATGGCCGGCGAGAGCTACCGCAGTGCCTGCTCCGCGGAACCGGTCACCTCCAACACGCAGGACATCTTCTACTGCCCGGCGGACCGCTACACCAACAAGGAAGGGGTCGTGTTCACCGGCGGGGTCTTCTTCCCGTTCGGCGCCGCGGCGAAGCTGCGCGCCGAGAACGGCGACTTCGCGGTGGCCGCCGTCCTGGCCCATGAGTACGGCCACGAAGTCCAGCACGCCTACATGGAGCAGCGAGGGTGGCGGGACATCGTGCTGATGAACAACGATCGGCCGGTCCTCGACCAGCAGGGCCATGCCTTCCCGGTGAAGGAGTCCGAGCTGATCGCGGACTGCTTCAGCGGTGCCTGGAGCAGGCACGCCGAGCAGCAGGGGTATGTCGACAAGGCCGATCTGAACGCTGCCGTCAATGCCCTGGTGTCGGCCGCAGACAGCGTGGTCGGTGGCGCCCAGCACCCGCACGGGAGCAAGTACGAGCGGACCACGGCCTATGGTCTGGGCTTCGAGCAGGGCGACCCGGAGCGGTGCGTGCGGCAGTACTGGTCCAGTGAGATCTTCGACTGACGCCAAGAGCGCGACTCGGGGCAGCCCCCGTCAGCCGGGACCAGACCGCCGCCATCGCATGGGCGGCACGCACTCCTCGCCCGCTGTGGTCGGCAACTCATCTCGGGGCGGTTGGCGGTGGTGGGAGCTCGTCCGCGAACGGGACGAGCGGGCCCGGCCAGGTGGCGGTGAACGGCGCACCTCCTTCGCTACGGCCCTCATCCGACCTCAGGGCCCCTGACCGGCCGCGGACCCGCTCGGCATTCAGGGTGATCGGTCAAAGGTTCCGTAACCCTTCCCGAGGAGCGGTCGGTCTCAGGCCGGGTCCAGTTCCGGATCGCGGGTTTCGTGGATCTCCCAGCCGTCCGCCCGGTCGGAGAGTGCCGCCCGACGCCGTGTCAGGAACACGCAGGACGCCACGGCCACGACCGCGGCGAGTACGGCCGCGCCCCACGCGGCGCCCCAGGACATCGGCACCGTCAGCACGAGGACGACGAGACCGTAGGAAAGCAGCATGCCGATGAACCAGGGCCAGTGAGCGCCCGCCACAACGGCGCTGGGCGCGGGGGAGAGTACCGTGCGGCGCTCCGCGTCGGGCTGCACCGGGGCGGCCGGGACGAGGACCTGCTGGAAGTCCTCGCGGGCCATCTTCAGCCACGCCACCTCACCCTCGTCGGTGACGAAGACGACGGGCTGATCGCTCCTGATCAGACGCCAGTTCCGGGCACCGCACAGCCAGCCCGGCCGTGCTCCCATGCGCGCCGCGATGAGGGCAAGGGCGGAGGGCTCGACGTCCTGGTTGCCGACCAGCACCTCGGAACCATCCTCCAGCTCGATGCGCAGCTGGTGGTCCGACGTCACGCGGACCGTGCCGTCCACGGAGCCGAGCGAGATGTGGTCGGCTCGCCGGGCCGCGGTGATCCGTGCGCGGACGGCGGGCAGTGGCGCCCCGCCGGCCGCGTCGTCACGAAGGGTTCGGGCGGCTGCGTCGACCGGCCGGAGCGGGATCAGCTTCATGGCCAGGACGAACAGCAGGAGTCCCCCGGGAATGATGGCGAACACGGTGCCGTAGGCCGGCAGGGAGAACGCGAGCAGAGAGTCCGTCCTCGCGTAACGGCCGAGGTTGCCCGAGTAGTCCACCACGCCACCGAGTTCGGGCGCGGTCGGGGCGTACAACACCTGGTGGGACTGGCCGGAAACCCCATAGGCCTGACGCCCGAAGTGTCCGTTCACCACCTCCACCCGCCGCTTGCCGGCGCCGTCCCGGGTACGGAGGGGGACTTCAACCGTTACGTCACCGCTGTACATCGGGTACTTGGGATCGTCCTTGACCAGCCGGTGAGTCGCGACGACGCTGCCCTCGGCTACCTCGGCCCCGGCTTTCTGTATCGCCGCGATCCGCCTCAGGTCATCGCCATCCGGACGGGTGGCCAGCTCGGTCACCACGGACACGGCGGGCAGGAGCACCAGCAAGCCCAGCAGCCACTGAAGGATCTCGAACCGGCTGAACCGGTCCCAAGGCAGCCGCGTGGGCGGCGCCGGCACCGGCTCGACCTGCCGCCGCGAAGCGGCCCGGACCGGCCGGGAACCCGACCACGCCCACCCGGCGGTCAGGGCCAAGGCCACCGCCCCGAGTGCGACGACGTCCGGCCGGTACACCGACATGCCCGCACCGAGCAGCAGCCTCCACACGGCCAACACCGCGCACAGCAGTGCGCCCCCACCGAAGTACCTGGTCATCCAGGTGTTCCGCCCCATGGTCCGGAACTTAGCAACTCCGTCGGGGGTGCTGCCGGTGGGCATCCCCTCTCCGCGGTCCGGCACCCGGATCCGTTCACCTGCCGGACGTCGGCGGGAGCGTCACACGATCCGTCGGGCACTGACTAGCGGGGTACGGCGGCGTGTTGGAGGACGGTGCGGACCTCGGCGGTGATCGCGTGCTCGTTGCGTTCGAACTCGGGGCCGGTCAGCAGTCGGGGGTCGGCGGGCAGGCCGGTGAGTACGGGGGTGTGGAGGTGGCCACCGGGCAGGTGCGGGGCGAGTTCGGTGCGCAGCCGGTTGGAGCGGTAGGCGACCTCGTTGGAGAGGTAGCCGCCACCGCCGCCGGCCACGGCGCGCGAGCCGGGTGTCGGGCCGTCGGTCCGGTCGACGGGGGTGGTGGCGCCTGCCGGGATCTCGGTCACGTCGGGGTTGAGGAGGACCGGGTACGGGGTCTGGACGGCGGTGGTCACGGTGTCGGCGGGCAGCGTGGTGCGGATGAACTCCGGGCCCGGGCCGAGGGCGGGGGCCGTCACCGGGTGCTCGCGGGTGCCGCCGGAGAGGGCGCGGGCGTTGTCGGGGTACGGGTCGGCGGACCGCGCCCGCCCCGCCCAGTCCTCCAGGGTGAAGATGCCGGGGTAGCCCTGGCTGACGGTGGTGATGATGTCGGCCGGGGCGGGTCCGGCGGCCAGGCGGGGGGCGAACGCCCGCTCCACGATGCCGGCGTCGAAGTCGGCGTACCGCACGGGCAGGACGACGGCGCGGATCTCGGCCTGGCTGCCGTCGGCGAGGGTCACGCGCATTCCGTTGAGCTGGAGGGCGGCGGATCCCGAGGGGTTGGCGCGGCGGATCTCCGCGTCGAGCCCGAAGGGGTCGAAGCCGCTGATGAAGACGCGTCGTACGCCGGGCGCGGCCCGGAAGGCGTTGTCGGTGAGGCCGCGGGAGGCGTCTTCGAAGCGGGCGCGGAGCGCCGCCCGGTCGACGGTGAAGGCCGGCTGCCAGCGGGCGAGTGCGGCCGTCATGGAGAGCCGTGCCCAGTACAGGGGGCGGTCGTCGCCGGGGGCGAGGTCGCCGCCGGGCCGCTGCCCTTGGGCGCGCCGTACGGAGGCCTGCCAGAGGGCCTGGCCCCAGGAGTCGAGGAGCCGTTCGGCATCGGCGGGGGTGCGTGTCGCGCACAGGGCGGCGGGGAAGCGCCGTACGAAGTCCGCGAACCCGGCTCGCTCGACCAGGGCGGTGGTGCGGGTGTCCGCGAGGCGTGCCTGTTCGGCGTCGAGCGGTACGGAGGCCGGGGGGTGGCAGGCGGGGGTGGCGTCGGCGGCGTGCGCGGGCGAGGCGAGGGTCACGGGGAGGACGGTGACGAGGAGGGCGGCGGCCGAGGCCGCACGGCGTAAGAGCAACATGCGATGTGACATTACATAGCGGCTTTCACCCCCACCAGGCCCATCTGCGACATGCCCGTCAGGGCCGCAGGCCCGCGCGTCTGAGTGTGATCTCGGACAGGGCCGTGACGACTTCCCGGTCGCCGCGACGCCAGGCGTCCGCGAGACCGCCCGGCGGGGCGGGGATCGCACGGATGTCGCCCGGCGGGCCGGTGAGGGCGCGCAGCGCGAGGAGGTCGGCGCCTCCGGGTGCGTCGGACAGGCTGCGGACGGCGGCGCTGCGACGGATCCAGCGCAGGCGCAGGGGCAGCCACACCAGGAGTACGAAGGCTGCGGGGAGGACGATCAGGACGACTGCGGTCAGGGTGGCCAACTGGCTGACGGCGTCCTGCAGGGACCGTCCGGCGTCGGCGAGCCCGGTGCCGGCGTCGGCCGCGGACTGGAACGGCTTCTCCAGGAGGCCGCCGACCAGCGGCACGTCCGAGGCCTTTTCACCGGCGTCGCCGAGGGCGCCGGCGAAGCCTTCGCCGGCGCCCTCCACCTTCCGTCCCGGCTCGGCCAACTGCATGATCGCGTCGTGGACGGCCAACGCGAACCACACCGCGCCGGCGATCACGACCACGGCGATCAGGTCCGCGAGGATCTGGCGGTTCCGCCGTGCTGGGGTCTGGGCGTAGAGAAGCATCGACTGCTCCGCTCCTGTTCCGGTCACGCGTGGAGGGGCCGGCCCCGGCGGCCGACGCAGGGTGTGCGGTGCCGGCCGCCGGGGCCGGTCCGTTGCTCGACCGTACGTCGGCACCGGCCCTCCCGCCGGTGTTGACGGGTAAACGTCCGCGCCCCGTTGCCGGGTCGGCGCAGCAGCGGTGGCCGCCGGTGGGCGCACCCGGTCAGGAGGCGGCGCAGGCGTAGTGGTCGGTGTATGCCTGGAGGTGGGGAGGGAGCGGGCTCTCGGCGTCGGCGGAGTTCGCATGCATCCACAGTTCGTTCTCCATGACGAAGCGGTACGCGAACTCCTCGAAGGTGTCGGCGCACCGCATCAGCGAGGAGGCCACCGCGGCACGGACCTCCTCGGAAGGGGCGGCCGTGACGGTGGTTGCGGGCCCGGAAACGGAAACGGACATGGGGAACCCTTCGGTTGGTGGCCGGTTCAGCGGTAGGCCCGCATCCTCGCGCCCGCCACTGACAACGGCCGGCCGGACACCGGCAGGCGATGGCGTGTGAGGAACCACAGCAGGAGCACGAGGCCGTGCGGGCGAACGGGACCGCGGGCCCACGAGGGGCGCGCTCGTCCGCGCGCGTACGCGCCGGCGGCGGGGGCGGGCCCGCACCGGCCCCGCCGCCTGGCTGCTGACCGTTACGGTCACACCGGGCGACGGCTCCGGCCTCGTCGGCAGCTGTCTGCCGGCGGCTCAGCGGCAGGGCATGCTCATGTAGAGCGCCTGCTCACCCTCGGATTCGGTGGCGTGGTAGAGCGTGGTGTCCAGGCCGCAGAAGGCAAAGCCCATCCGGCGGTAGGCGTGGACGGCCGGGGCGTTGACGTTGCTCACTTCCAACCAGAGGTGGCCGGCGCCGCGTTCGCGGGCGAAGTCCACCGCGAGGTCCATCAGCGCACGGCCGACACCCCGGCCCCGGTGCTTCGGGGCGACCTCGATGTCCTCGACGGTCAGGCGCCGGTTCCACGATGAGTAGGACACGGCGGCGAAGCCGGCGAGACCGCCGTCGGCAGCGACGGCCACGAAGGTACGGCTGTCGGCATCCTCGTCCTCCGCCTCGTCGTCCTCGGCACTGCCGTCGTCCTCGGGGAACACCTTGACCAGCGGCGGATCCACCGGGACCTCGCGGAGGGCGAAGCCGTCGTCGGTCAAGGCCACTTCGAAGACGGTGTCGGTGGTGAAGGATCCGTCAAGGGACTCGATGGCCCCGGTGTCCTCGGGGCGGGCGGTACGGAACTGGTACGTCGTGTCCTGGGTCATGGTCATGACCCGAGGCTATGACCGGCCTGCCCTGGTGAGCGCGGGTTTCGGCCGGATGGGTGACTCGGCCGCCGCCGGAGCCGCCGCGGCCTTCCCCACGGCGCCGTGCTCGGGGGGCGGCTCACCGCGGCCCGGCCGCACCGCCTGACCCGCCCATGAGAACCAGCCCGGCAGCCTCTTCCCAGCGGACGCCAGTGCCGGCGGCGGGCCGGCTCCGGTGGGTCGCGTCGTGGAAGGCCGAGCCGTCGGCAGGGGCGGGGTCTGAAGGCTCTGGTACCGGGCCGGTGCTGCCGCCTGTCGGTCCGTGCGGTCCAGGACGGGCATCAGCTGCCGCGCGTGCGGGCCGCCCCAGCGGCGCGGGGCGGCGGGCATCGCCCGCTTCGCGTGCCTGCGGCGCTACTCGGCCCCCGTCTTCTCCAGCTCGGCGAGCCGGGCAAGGATGCGCCTCGGCAATTCCGCAGCCGTGAGCCGGAACGGGCTCCACCGGTCCTTGGAATCCGGCTTCATCGACGCCGAGAACCGGAAGCGGCCTTTGCTGTTGGGCTCCGTCACCATCTCTCCGAACGTCCCGCTCGGTATCAGCCAGGCCGTCATGATGGCCCCCCGCTCGACGTCCACGGCGACGAACAGCATGTCCAGGTCGGTTCGCGGCTGAAACGTCTGCGACCGTACGAAGGCCGTCAGCCTGCCCTGCTGAACCTGCGTCCCGGTGGACATCCTCGCCTTCACCTGTACCGCCAGGGTCGCGGAGCTCCCGCGGCGATGGAAGACGAGGTCCACGCCCTCGTCGTCCACGAGCGAAGTGGAAACGTTCAACTCGCCGCCCGTGGCGAGGATGGACGAGGCCGCGACCAGGTATTCCGCGGCCTTGCCCATGCGTGCGGCCGCTGGGCTCTTGTCCAGGTAGTCCTCGTCGTCACTCATGACGGGAATCCATCGAGCGCCGACTCACGGTGCGCATCCCTCAGGAAAACGGCCCGGATCGACAGGTTCGGAAAGGGCAGCCCTTGATCACGGAGTCCCGCTCCCTTTACGTGCCCGTGCCGTCGCGGTTACCTGAAGGCACGCGTACGAGCCACGGGGGGGCGGGCATGGCGGGCTGGCAAGGGGGATGGAGGCGCGGGCTGTGGCGGACTGCGCTGGCGGTGGCCGCGCCGCCGCTGGCCGCGGCCCTGGCGTTCGGGGTGGCCTGGGAGTCGGCGTACGGGCCGCTGGGCACCTGGGAGTTCTTCCTCGGCGGGCTGCTGCTCCCGCTGGCCCTGCTCGGCTGGCACGCCGCCCGCGCCGCGCGGCGCGGGGCCTCGCTCATCTCGCTGTCCGCCCTCCCGGCCGGCTTCGGCGCCTTCTTCGCGCTCGTGTCCGTGGGGCACAGTGCGCTGGAGGACCGGGGCGTCGAGATCAGCTGCGTCGTGCTGGAGGTCGGCAAGCACACCCGGACGGAGTCCTCCACGGACGCCCAAGGGCACTGGACCTCCACGACCCGCACCTTGTACGACCACCACCTGGACTGCCCCGCGGGCGGCCCGGAGCACCTGGACATCCCCTCGCGGCTCGCGGAGGAGGGCGAGTCGCTGGCGGTGCTGCGCGACCCGCAGGGCAAGGTCTCCCCGCGGGCTGCCGGGGACGCCCATGGCTGGGGCCTGCGCACCGCGGCCGCGGTGACGGTCGGAGCGGCGGTGCTGCTGGGGCTGGCCGGCGGGATCCGGGAGGCGTACGAGAAGCGGCGCCGAAGGCCGCGACGCCCGACACGGCGGTGAGACACCCCGCTCGGCCACCTCGCGGAGTGCGACGGTCGGTGTGATGCAGTACTCCTGGAAACCGTCAACGCCGGTCTGTTGTCCCCGGGAGTCACCGATGGCCGTTCGCCGTGTCGTACCCAATGTCCACTCGCAAGCCCCGCGGGAAAGCCGGGAGTTCTACGGCCTGCTCGGATTCGAGGAGGTGATGAACCACGGCTGGATCATGACGCTCGCGGCCCCGTCCAGTCCGACGGCGCAGATCAGCTTCATGGCCGGCGACAAGACCGCACCCGTCGCTCCCGACATGAGCGTCGAAGTGGACGACGTGGACGCGGCCTACGCGGCCGTGCGGGAGAGCGGCGCGGAGATCGTTCACCCCCTGCAGGACGAGGAGTGGGGGGTACGCCGGTTCTTCGTCCGTGACCCCAACGGCCTGGTGGTCAACGTGCTCGGCCACCGCTGACGGGCCTCAGGGCCTCGGCGCGGCCGGTCGCAGCCGGCCGCATCGCCGTCGGCCGGAGGGGTGGCGATGCGCTGGACCCCGGTGGAGGGACGCGCGGCCCTCTGCGAGGTCGGGCGACAAGGTCGACGGCTATGAGGCGCCGCGCGCGCAGACCCGGCCCTGGAGGGTGCGGAGCAGGTCGAAGGCGGCGGCGTCGACGCCGCGCTGGGTGTTGCTCAGGACGATGACGGCCGTGCCGGTCTCGGGGTCGAAGCCGGTGAAGGAGGAGAAGCCTCCCGTCCCTCCGTTGTGCCAGATCTGGAGGTGGGCGCCCTGGCAGGGGTGGAGGCGGTGGGCGGTCCAACCGAGGTGCATCCAGGTGAAGCGGGTGCTGCGGTGCTCGACCTGCCGGGAGAGGCGGATCGCCTCCGCGAGCTCGGCGGGGCCGCCGTCCAGCTGGGCCCGTACGTAGGCCACCAGGTCGGTCGCGGACGACCACAGCCCGCCCGCCCCCGCGAGGTCCGCCAGGTTCCACGGCGGGGTGGGGCGCCTCTTCCTGTCGTGGCCCTGGGCGAGCCGGCCGGGCCGGGTGGCGTGGGCCGCCACCAGGGTGTCGGACATGCCGAGCGGGGCACACACCTGTGAGCCGACCAGTTCCCCGTACGTGGTGCCGGCGCGGCGGGCGAGGGCCAGCCCGAGGAGTCCGGCTCCGAGGTTGGAGTAGTGCATCCGGCGGCCCGGAGCCGAGCGCAGGCGGGTGCGGGCCAGCCCGGACAGCAACGCGTCGGCGGTGCAGTCGGCGTACGGGTCCGGAGTGCGGGGGCGCAGCAGGGCCCGGAGCATCATGCCCTTGGGCAGCCGGGGCAGGCCGGAGGTGTGGGTGGCCAGGTGCCGCAGGGTGATCTCCTGCCCGTCCCGCGATGGTACGGCCGTGCCGTCGGGGAGGAGCCGGGCCAGCGGCTCGTCGAGCTCCACCGCGCCCGTGTCCGCCATCCGGGCGAGGGTCAGCGCGGTGAAGGTCTTGGTCACCGAGCCGATCTCGAACAGCGTGTCCGCGCCCGGGGTCCCGCTGCCGGTCCCACCGGCGGATCCCGCACCTGCGAACCCCACGTGCCCGTCGGCGACGGCGGCGACCACGACACCGACGTGCTGTCGGGCGAGCCGCTCGGCGGTCGCGAAGGTGAGCGAATCGATTTCCTGAGCCCAGTCCATGCCTGAATCATCCCGGCGGGCGATCAACCGCCGACAGCGCCCGCAAGATGATTCCCGGCCGCCGCCGGTGCGACTTGAGGAGGAGCAGGTCCGATACGAAAGTGACTAGCCACTCGTGAGGCCGGCGGGCGCGCATGCTTCAGGCGAGGTCGGTGGGGTTCGCGAAGGTGTGGGGTCGGCAACCGAGCCGCTCCAGGGGCGCGGCAACGCAGCGCGTGGCCTTTTCCCCGCCGCGTACGGGCCAGAGGGCGAGGCGGCTGCGGCTGCACGGCGGCCGGCTCCGCCGTCGCCGGATGGCCGGTCGAGCAAGATCGTGTCGCGAGCACCAGGGGGTAATGTCGTCCGGTCACAGACGGCAATCGGATCGTCTGTCAACCCGAGGGAAACGACATGACCGACCTGCACTCGTTCCGGGCAAGCCTCGCGTCAGGTGAGCACGAGTTCGCCGACACCTTGGCCTTCATCGCCGCGCATTACGAGTACCAGCCGCAGGCCTTCCGCAATGGGGAGCTGGAGAATGCCGCGGGTGAGAACGAGGGTTCCTGCAAGACGCTCGGACTGGCCCTGCTGGAAGGGCTGAGCGACCAGGAAGCGCTGCTGGCATTCGGTGAGCACTATCGCAGCGTGCTCGCGACGCCGAACGACACTGATCACGGCAACATCCGCAACCTCATGGCCCACGGCCTGGCAGGGGTGCACTTCGCCGGGCAGCCGTTGACCCGCAAGAGCTGAACAACGACGGATACGGCAGTCGGGGGGACGCCGGCCTTTTCGGCTGATCGGGGCCGCCGTCCAGGTCGGGATCAGACAAAGCGCCGCGGCCGAGAGCCGGGGCGCCGCGCCGTTCGGCAGCGGTCGCGGCAGCCGCGAGCCAGGCGGAACGGGGCCGGCGGGTGGCCGTGTCGGGCACCACCACACCGCCGGGCCGGCCCTCCCTCCTCCCACGGACAGCGTCCTGGTGCAGCACGCGGGTGAGCCGTTCCGGACACCCGACCACGTGGACCCTCTCGGCCACCTCTGGAAAATTCCGGCGGATTTGGCCGCCCTGGCCGAAAATCCTTGCCCAGTTTGGTGACATGGGCACTGATGTTTCATCATTGTGACTGCGCGTCATGTTTTGGCGCGCATCGAGGAGGCGGGGTGCCGGGGGGCCCTCGTTCACACCGGCCGGGCCGGCAGGAGAGTTCGCGCTCTCCACGCGCCCCGCCCGTGACTCCCGTTCCATTTCCGTCACCAGGCAAAGGCTCATGTCCGCCCAGCAACTTTCGGACCTCATACGTTTCGCCCGTCACAACTCGCCCTTCTACCAAGAGCTTTACGCGTCCCTGCCGCCCAACGCCGACCACCTCACCGACCTGCCGGTGGTCGACCAGCGAGCGTTCTGGGCAGCCAACACCCTTCACGACAGCCGCGTGCTGACCGGTCCGCTCAGCGAGGCCACGGTCTACAAGACCGGCGGCACCACCGGGTCCCCCAAGTTCTCCGTCTACACACGTGACGAGTGGCGCACGTTCGTCACCGCCTTCGGCCAGGGACTAGTGGACACGGGCCTGCGCCCGGGACACCGCGTCGCGGACCTCTTCTACGCCGGGGAGCTGTACGCCAGCTTCCTCTTCGTCCTCGACTCGCTCACCCACGCGCCCGTGGACAACGTCCGCCTGCCCATCGGCGGCGGCGCGCCGCTGGAGTCGACGCTCCCCACGCTGCGCGATCTCGCCGCGCAGGTGCTGGCCGGAACACCGACCACCCTGTGCCGGCTCGCCGAGCAGGCCGTGTCGTCCGGTGTCCGGCTCGACTCGGTGGAGCTGCTCCTCTTCGGCGGCGAGGCCCTCTTCGACGACCAGCGGCGCCTGCTGGCCACCGCGTTCCCCCGCGCCGAGGCACGTTCCGTCGGGTACGCCAGCGTCGACGCGGGCCTCCTCGGCCGCCCCGTGCCCGGCTCCGACGCCCGGGTGCACCGCGCCTTCACGCCGTACTCCGTCGTCGAGATCCTCGACGACTCCACCGATGAGCCGATCACGGAACCGGGCCGGCCCGGCCGGGTCGTCGTCACCAGCCTCTTCCGCCGCCTCATGCCGATCATCCGCTACCCCGCGGGCGACCGCGCCGAGTGGACCGGCGGCGGGCCCGGGTACTTCCGGATACTCGGCCGCGCCGAGGAGGGCGTACGGGTGGGTCCCGTCTCCCTCTACACCCAGGACGCCCAGGACGCCGTGGCCGCGGCGGACACCGCGGGGCACGTGGTCGGCATGCAGCTCGTCGTCCGCCGCTGGGAAGGCCGCGACGGGCTCGTCCTGCGGCTGGCGACGGCCCCCGGCGAGCACGGCCGGAAGGAACTGGCCGACTCAGTCGTAGCGAAGCTGGAAAACGTCCGGCCGCTCTATCCGGACAGTGTGCGCGCCGGATTCGTGCACCCGCTGTCCGTGGAGTGGGTGCGCCACCGCGACCTCGCCGTCAACCCGCGCTCGGGCAAGCTCGTCCGGGTCCTCGACGAGAGGCCGACCGCATGAGCGCCTCGTCCGTGGCCGAGACCGGCACGGCGGCCGGGGCCAACCGGCGGCGCGCTCCGCTTGTGCTGCGCAACCGCGCCTTCGGCGCCGTGTGGCTCGGCCAGATACTCACCCAGGCCGCCGCACGGATGTTCCAGGTCGGCGTGTCCTGGTGGATCGTCGCCTACGCCGTGCACGACACGCGGGGGCTCGCCTCCGGGCTGTTCATGGCGGCCTGCACGCTGCCCGCCGTGGCGCTGGCGCCCGTGGTGGCCGCAGCGGTCGCCCGGTTCGCGCACCGTTCGGTGCTGCGCACCGCCGCCGCCCTGGCCGGGGGCGCCTCGGGTGTCCTCGCGCTGTGGGCGTACGGCGGTGGCCTGCCGCTCGCCACCGTGTACGCCGCCGGTCTCGCCCTGGCGACCTGCCAGGCGTTCTTCGACCCCTGCCTGACCACCTCGGTGCCCGAACTCGTCGACGACGCCGACATCGAGACCGCCACCGGCTTCGAGCTGTCCACCCAGTCCCTGGCCGGCCTCGGTGGAGCGCTGCTCGGCGCCCTCACCGTCGACCGGACCGGCGTGGCGGGGCTGGCTACCGGCTGCGCGGCCGCCTACCTCGGCGCCGCCCTCCTCGTCGCGAGCGCCCGCTTCCGTACCGTCGTGCCGGGCCTCGGAGCCGGCGCGTCGGGGGCGCCCCAGCGGCGTACGCTGCGCCGCATCCTCGCGGAACTTCCTTACGTGCGGCGGATCCTGATCTGCTTCACCGCGGCGAACCTCTTCACCACCGCCGTGTTCGTCGTCATCCCCCTCTACACCCGCTCGGTCCTCGCGGGCGGGGGTGGCACCGTGGCCCTGCTGGAGGCCTCCCTGGGCACCGGCGCGCTGGTCGGCGCCTTCACCGGCACCCGCGTGCCGGGACGCCCCACGGCCGTCGGCGCCTGCTGCCTGGGCCTGATGGCCCTCGCCCTCGCGCTGCCGGGGCTGTTCGCGGACCGTGTGGTCATCGCGGGCTGCCTGGCCGTCGCCGGCTGGTGTGCCGGGGCCGTCAGCGTCCGCTTCGTGGCGCTCTTCCAGCGCCTGGTGCCGCCGGCCGACAAGCCCGGCTTCTTCGCCGTGATGCAGGCCGTGCTCGGCGCCTCCCTGCCGGTGGCGTCCTTGGCGTTCGGCTTCGCCGGCGACTTCCTCTCCCCACGGACGCTGTGCCTGGTGCAGGGCGCCGGGCTGGTTCCCGCGGCCTGCGCGCTGGCCCTGCTGCGGTCCCCCGCGCCGGCCGCGGCGGAACCCGCTGGAGGCGAGCGGTGAACCCCCTCATCACGCCCGCCGCCCGCTCGGACATCGCCGAACTGCGCCAGCTCTACTACGCCGTCTACGGACCGCACTACCCGGTGGCTCTGGGCACCGATCCGGCCGAGATGGCCCGGCTCATCGAGGACCCGTACTCCCTGTGGCTGGTCGGCCGCTGCGCCGAGACCGGGGCCCTGACCGCGTCCGCCGCCATCCACGGTGAGGCGGGCAGCCGCATCGGCCGCCTGGAGGGCATCGCCGTGCACCCCGAGCACCGCTCGGCGGGCCTGGCCGCCGCCCTGACCGAGGCCCTGTGCGCGGGCATGCTGGACACGGGACGGCTGGACTCGGTGTACGCGACCGTGCGCACCGTCAGCGCCGGTCCGCAACGCGTCGTCGCCCGCAACGGCTTCCGCCCGCTGGGCATCCTGCCCAACGCGGTGGACCTCCGCAGCCGTGAAAGCCTCGCACTCTACGCGCGTCACTCGGTCGGGGTGCTGGATCGCCGGATTCCCGTCACCGAAGTGCCCGCCCCGCTCCTGCCGCTGCTGCGCACCGCCGAGGCCGCGCTGGGCATCGGCTACCCCGGGGTGCGGGCCGTCACCGTCCCGCACCCTGCGCCGCCGTCGGCCCAAGGTGCCGGCGACCGGCTGGAGATGATCGAGGCGCCGGCCTTCGTACGGCGCCGCTTCCGCGAGCGGTTCCCGAGCGCCGAGGGCTGGTTCTACCCGCTGCACACGCCGAACGTGCTGCTCACTCCCGAAGACGGGCGTTTCGAGGTCTACGCCTACCTCAACCGCGCCGGCGGGTACGGCTCCCTGCTGACCGTCCACCCCGACCCGGCCGCCGCGGCCGCGTGCCTCGAGCCCGTCACCCGGGCCCTGGCCCGCGCGGGCGCGGGCTACGTCGAGGCCCTGGTGCCGCTCGCGCACCAGGAGGTCCTCTCGGCGTTCCTGGCCGAGGGGTTCGTCGCCGGGGCCGTCTACCCGGCGATGCGCGCGGACGACGACGGCTTCCACGACTACGCCGTCCTGTCCCGTTCCAGCGAGCGCATCGACTTCCGCGGCGTCGCCGTCGAACCGCCCCTCCAGCCCTATCTGGACTGCTACGTGTCGGCCTGGGCGTCGACGCACCTGCCCACATCATCAGAGGTCGCCCCATGAACCCCCATCTCGCGCCGGTCTCCGTTCCCGACCCGGCCCTCCTGCCGCACGTACAGCAGCTGTGCGACCTGACCGACCCGTACGCCTGCGGGCCCGCGGAGGACGAGCTGTTCGCCGCCGCCATGGCGGAGACCAACGCCTGGCACGTCGAGCGCTCCCCGTTCTTCCGCTCCCTGTACGGGGCCACTCCCCCGGCGTCGCCGTACCGGACGCCGCTCGTCCACGCGAACTTCTTCAAGCGGCACGAGGTGCTCTCCATCCCGCGCGAGGACGTGGAGCTGCACCTGACCTCCTCCGGCACCACCGGTCAGAAGTCACAGATGTTCTTCGACCAGTGGACCATCCGCTCCGCCCAGCGGATGGTCGCCCGGATCTTCGAGCGCAACGGCTGGATCACCCCCGACCAGGAGGTCAACTACCTCCTCTACAGCTACGAGCCGGCTCCCTCGCTCAGCCTGGGGACCGCCTTCACCGACAACTACCTGTGCGATTTCGCCCCGGCGCGCAGCGTCGAGTACGCACTGCGCAACACCGGCGGCGACCACGAGTTCGACCCCTTCGGCTGCATCGCCGCCCTGCGCCGCTTCGAGCGGGAGGACGCCCCGGTCCGCATCCTCGGCTTCCCGGCCTTCCTCTTCTTCACCCTGGAGCGGATGCGGGCCATGGGGCTGCCTCCGCTGCGCCTGCCCGAGGGGTCCCTCGTCGTCCTCGGCGGCGGCTGGAAGGGCCATGCGGACCGGCGCATCGGCAAGGAGGAGCTGTACGCCCGCGTCACCGAGCAGCTCGGCGTCCCGGGCGAGCGCATCCGGGACACCTTCGGGTCGGTGGAGCACTGCATCCCGTACATCGAGTGCGACCACCACCGGCTGCACGCCCCCGTGTGGTCCCGGGTGACGATCCGCTCCACGCGCACGCTGGAGCCCCTGCCCTACGGGGAGCGGGGCTACCTGCACCTCGTGTCGCCGTACATCACCTCGGTGCCGGCGCAGAGCGTGGTCATGGGCGACCTCGCCTCCCTCCAGCCGGGCGACGCCTGCGGGTGCGAGCTGGAGACCCCCTGGTTCACCGTCCACGGCCGTGCCGGGGTGAGCCGCAACCGCAGCTGCGCGGTGGCCGCAGCGGAACTGATGAAGGGCATGGCGTGACCGTGACGAAGACCATGACCGGTGCCGCGGACGAGCAGCACGACGGCGGCGCCGCGCACCACTACTGGCAGGGTGCCTTCATCGGCGACGAGGAGGCCGGTCGCCGGCTCGCCGGCCTGCCGGCCGCCGTGGAGGCCGCGCTGGCCACGGTGCTGGAGACCGAGACCGTGCTGGCCGCCTGCGACGCCCTCGCCATCGCCCTGTGCGACCCGGCCCACCCGGTACGCGCCCGGCTCGCCGCGCACCTGCCCACGGGAGAGGACCCGGCCGTCCTGGCCGAGCTGGGTGCCCTGCTGGGTCGGCGGGAGCTGACCCGCAAGCTGCGCCGGGAACTCGGCGGTGCGACGCCCGGCCGGCTGAACCGGGCCGATCCTCGGGAGACGGTCTACGAGGCGTGGGCGCCCGTCGGCCTGGTCGCCCACATCGCCCCCGGCAACGCCTCGACGGTCGCGCCGCTGAGCATCGTCGAGGGGCTGCTCGCCGGGAACGTCAACATCCTCAAGACCAGCAGCGCCGACACGCTCCTCACCCAGCACCTGATGGCCGAGCTCGCGGCCCTCGATCCCAGCGGCGCGCTGGCCGCGCGGGTCGTCGTCCTGCGCTTCCCGTCCTCCCGGCAGGAGTGGCTGCGCCTGATGTGCGCGCCCGCGGACGCCGTCGCCGTATGGGGCGGGGAAGGCGCCGTCGAAGGGGTGGCGGCGCATGTGCCGGCCGGCTGCCGGCTGGTGGAGTGGGGGCACCGGATCTCCTTCGCGTACCTGACGGGCGACGCCTGGTCGGACGCCGGGACGCTCGACGCCCTCGCGGACGACGTGTGCCTCCATGAACAGCAGGCGTGTTCCAGCCCCCAGGTCGTCTACCTCGACACGGAGGACGAGGGGGAGGTGTTCGCCTTCGCCGAGCGTTTCGCCGCGGTCCTCGCGGCCCGCCCGCCTGCCGCGAGCGCCGCTCCGGCGGGCGGACCGGACCCCGCCGAGGCCGCCGAGCTGACCACCACCGAGCTGGTGGCCCGGCTGGAGGAACACCTCGGCCTGACCCGGGTGTTCGCCGCGCCCGACGGCTCGTGGCGGGTCATGGCCGACACCCGGTCGCCGCTCACGGCCTCGCCGCTGCACCGCAGCGTGTGGGTCAAGCCGCTGCCCCGCAAGCGGCTGATCGCCACCCTGCGCCCGATGCGCCGCTACCTGCAGACGGCGGGGCTCGCGGGCAGCCCGTCCGACATCGCCGAGCTCTCCCGTACCGCCCTGGCCGCGGGCGTCACCCGCGTGACGCCGGTCGGCGCCATGCTGGAGAGCTACGCGGGCGAGCCGCACGACGGCGTCTACGCCCTCCAGCGCTACAGCCGCCGCGTCGCGGTCCAGGCCGACCCGGCCGCCTTCGCCACCACCGCCTGCCTCGACGACCTGGTCCGGCCCGTCGAACTCCCCCTGCCCACAGGCCCGCTGCTGGGCAAGGGGGACGTGCAGGGACCGGCCCGGGAGCTCGCCCGGGCCGATGCCGAGCTCTACTTCCGCAGCGGCGGCAGCACGGGCGCTCCCGCCCTGTCGGTCTTCAGTTACGACGACTACGACACCCAGATGCACGCCGCCGCCCGCGGCCTGCTCGCCGCCGGCTACGACCCGGTCGGGGACCGCACCGCCAACCTCTTCTACTGCGGCGGCATGTACGGCAGCTTCATCAGCTTCTTCTCCGTACTGGAACGGCTGGGCGGGGTGCAGCTCCCGCTGTCCGCGGGACCGGACCACCGGGCCACGGCCGAGGCCCTCATCGAGCATGGGGCCGACACCCTCTTCGGCATGCCCTCGTACCTCTGGCAGCTGCTGCACGCGGAGGCGGACGCGCTGCGTGCGTACGGAGGCCTGCGGAAGGTCTTCTACGGCGGCGAGCACTTCACGCAGGAGCAACTGCGCACGCTGAGCGAGGAGTTCGGAATCGAGGCCGTCCGCTCGATCACCTACGGCAGCACCGACCTGGGGCCGCTGGGCTACCAGTGCACGGAGAGCGTAGGCGGCGTCCACCACCTGCACGCCGATCTCCACACGATGGAGATCGTGGACCTGGCCGAGGACCGGCCGGTGGCCCCGGGCGAGACGGGCCGGCTGGTCTTCACGACGCACGCCCGGCGCGGCCAGAACCTGGGCCGTTACCTGATAGGCGACCTCGGCCGGGAGATCCCCGGCCGCTGCCCCTGCGGCCGGCACGCGCCCCGCTTCGAGCTGAGGGGGCGCACCGGTGACGTGATGCGGGTGGCGACGTACTTCCTCAACTACCGCCGCTTCGTGGCCCTGGCCGGGGAACAGGGCGGCCACCGGGGCGAGTTGCAGATCCGGCTCGACGGGACGGACGCGCGCGAGCGGTTGACCGTACGGGTGGAGCAGGCGCCGACGACGGACGCGGAGCGACTGCGGGAGGTCTTCCTGTCCGGCTACCCGGAGCTCCGCTCGGCGGTGGCGGAGCAGCTGCTGGACCTGGTGGTCGAGGCGGTGGACGGCGCGTCGCTGGACCGCAGCCCGACCAGCGGCAAGCTCCTCGCGGTGGTGGACGCACGCCGCTAGGACGCGGCCGCGCCTGCTGTCACGGTGTCCCCCTCCGGCCTCGGTCCGACGACCAGGGCCGGAGGGCGGCAGGGGGCCGCAGGCGCGGCCAACAGCCGGTCAGATCAATCCGGTTGCAACACCACTTAGTCTTGCGATCATGGCCTTGCGACCCGATGAGTTCTACGACCACGCACGTGCAGCCGCGGATGACGAGCTTCGGCTTCCGCTGGCAAGGATGACCGGATGGGACATCAGTCCCTTCGAGGCGGACGGCCTACGCGTCTCCGCGCTCCGCCCGCCCGTTCTGCCCGAGCGGCCGCGGCACGGCGAAGATCCGGCGGACTGCGACGAGTGCGCCTCCCGCGACGAGGGCATCTGGCTCAACGACCGCTGGCGGCTGAGCCGGATACCGGGCGTCGGCGTGCCGCTGGTGCTGATGCTGTACCCCCGCGACCACTACGACATGGCCGATCTGCCGGACGACCTGGCCGCCGAGCTGGGCGTGCTCACCACTCACATCGTCCGCCACGTGCAGGCACTGCCGCACATCTCCCGAGCCCACGTCTACCGGATCGGGGACGGGGCCGCGCACCTGCACGTGTGGTTCTTCGCCCGGCCCGAGGGGCAGACGCAGCTGTACGGGTCGTGGCTGCCCGTCTGGGACGACCTCCTGCCCGAATACCCGGCTGATGTAGCCGACGCGGACGCAAGTGCCGTCGCCGATGCCCTGATCGCCTCCCACGGAGGCAGCCGCCCGACCGACACCGGCAGGCAGCTGGACCACTGACGGCCACGGGCCAAACGGAAGGCCGACGGCCTGTTTCCCGTGTCTCACGAGAAATGGGTCCTGCTCCCCGCCTATTCCGGCGGGGAGCAGGACCCATCGAGCGCCACCGTCAAGAGGAAACGGCGATGATCTGCCAGGCGACCATTCCTGTGGCTCCGGGAGCCGCCGTGACATCCATCGGCGATTCCTCCGCCGAATTCCGCACGTCGTGGCTCATGGATATTCCGTCACACGGAAGGGACTGCGGCGTCTTTTCGCCGATGACCACCTTTACGGTTCCCGTGCCGACACAGGCCAGGGAAACCTTGTACGCCTTGCCCTTTTCGAGCGAAGGCCTGCTGTGTGCGCCGTCCGACACCCGCTCCAGGCCGGACTCCACGAACTTCGGATCGTCGGGAGAGATCGACTCCAGCGCGCCCTTGGCACGGTTTCCCCGGGCTTCCTCCGTCTCCCCCACAGGCGACCTGGGCGACGACGTGTCCGACGGTGTCGCGTTCGCGCTGCTGCACGCCGCGGCCAGGAGGGACGTGAGAGCGAGGGCAACGGCTACGGCCAGCGGCCTGCGCCGAGCTGTCACGAGCTCGTCTCCCAGTAGTTCCACCCGACCTCGGAGGTGGGCAGCTTCGCCGTCCCGCTCTTGATGAGCTTCTTGCCGCACCGATCCGCGCTGGTCTCGTACTTGGCCCACTTCACGGAGTAGCCCCAGGAGCCGTACTGCAGGTGGCCGTACTTTCCGCTGGTCACGTTCCTGCGGAACTCGTGACCCACCGTGATCCCGGCCTCGGTGCCGATCTTCGCCGAGATGGAGACCTTGGCCTTGGCGACGATGCCGCTCACCTCGACCTCACCGCCCGCGCTGACCTCCCGGAGGACCTTCCCCGACCGCTCCACCCTGACCACCATGGTGCCTCCCGGACCGTCCTTGAAGGACGTGCCGCCGAACTTGGCCGGCATGTGGACGGCGGTCTTCGAGGGGATCTCGTACCAGGTGCGGCGAGGGTTGTCGCACGCCGTCGTGCCGGCCTCCCCGTTGGTCGACGTCTCCGGCAGCTGCGCCAGCGAGTCGTCCTCGGGAGCGGCCTCCTCCACGAGCTCCACCGCAGGGGCCACCGGCTCCGCCGCATAAGCGGGGGCCGCCAATCCGCTCAGCAGCGCCAAAGCGACGACCGGGCCGGCGGTGTTACGTACCGTCAAACGCATATTTCCCCCAGATGCGAAACTTTCCTGAGGCCGCCTCAGGTCAACGAGGTGGCCTTGTGCGACGACCGTAACCGCGTTCGCGGGAAAACGGGGAAGTCGAGCTTTCTTCTGAGCAAGAATTGAGGAAGATCGACGACGGTCGCGCTCAACTACCGTTCCACTGTGTGTACTTACCCGCACGTAAGGCCTCACCGCCTGAGCAATCGGGCATGCTGCCCACCTACGCGACAATCGTGAGGAAGAGCCCTTAGCGGGAACGCCTTCGGTGAGGCTCGTCGCGCGTGGCTGGCGCCGGTGTCCTCCAGGGGCCATCGGGTCAGTGACGGCCGCGGCGGCGGCCAGCAGGACGCTGCTCGGGCCGTTGTGGTGATCCTCGGTCGCATCGTCGCCATGCTCGCGCTGCGCGACGCCCGCGCGGTGCGGAGCAGGACCGCAAGTCGGCGTCCGCCAGGGCGAACTGCTGTAAAAATCGCTGTTCGATCACCGGAGCACGGTGATAGACATCCGGCGTGGAAATAAATCTTGAGTTCCCTGAGCTGCTGCGACTGATCGATGAACGGTCGACCGCCTTCCGCACCGCGGTCGCCGCCGCGCCCAGTCTCGACGCACAGGTGCCGACCTGCCCCGGGTGGACGCTGTTCGACCTGGTGAAGCACCTGGGTGGGGGAGACCGTTTCTGGGCGGCCATCGTCGGCGCGGGGCCTGCCGACGCTCCCCCGGCCGAGGCCGCCGCTGCGCGCGCCGCTCTGGAACTGCCGCGGGAGCGTGAGGCGCTGGTGGCCTGGCTGGCCGCGTCGACGCAGCTTCTGCTGAGCGCCCTGCGCGAGGCAGGACCGGACACCGGCTGTTGGGCGTGGTGGAGTGGCCTGCAGACGCCGCGGACCTCCGGCGGAGTCGCCCAGCACCGGGTCCAGGAGAGCGCGGTGCACACCTACGACGCCCAGCTCGCCGCGGGCGCCCCGCAGCCGCTGCCGGCCGAGGTCGCACTCGACGGTGTCGAGGAGTTCCTGTTCACCTGCGTCGCGTCACCCAGCGCCTGGCCGCACAAGCCCACGGCCTTCGACTTCCACGCCGCCGAGGGCCGCTCGTGGCGCCTCACGGTCGACGGCGACGGCGCACGCTCCACCCGCATCCCCGCGCCCACTGCCGCGACCGGCGAGGACTCGGACGCAGCCGGCGCCTCCGTCCATGGCACGGCCAGCGAGTTGGTCCTCTACCTGTACGACCGCATCCCGGTGAATTCCTTGCACGTGGACGGAGACGCAGGGCTGCTCGACCTGCTCCGCGCCTGGGAGCCGGAGCACTAGGACGCAGCGGGGGCGGTTGGCCGCGCCTCGACGTCAGTCGCGGCACGGGGCTGAAACCCGCGAGGCGGCCTCGGGGTGTCACCCAGCCAACCGTCTACCTGATCAGAGCTCGGCAGCCGGGCAACCGGTCCGGATCCCGCCTGGCGTGGCTCGCGGACCAGGCCGCGCAACCGGTCGTACAACTCGGACAGCAGTCCCGAGATGCGCCAACGCCGGGCGAAGGCGTAGTGCGCACCCGGACCCGACATCACCCGACCGAGCCGCCACACTCGAACCCACGATCACCAAGATCGGTACGACCGCGCCTTCTTCAGTCCGGCAAAGACAACCACGGTCATCACGGCCAGGACGAGATCCCTCTCAACCGCAGCGGTGCCGTCCAATCAGCTTGCTGACGCCTGCACATTGTAGGATCCGCAGGGTGCCAGAACTGATCAGGACCCGTGCGACCCAGCCTGACGATCGCTCGGGCCAGCCCACCCGCCACCAGGTCATCGGCCGGATCGCAGAGCACCTTACGACCCGGGACCCCGGGCATCCGCTTCGGGTCGCGGTGGACGGTATCACCGCCGCAGGCAAGACGACCCTGGCTCGTGCGCTGGCATCTGCGGTCGCCAGTCGCGGCCGACCTGCGATTCACCTGTCCATGGACGGGTTCCACCACCCGCGCGCCCACCGCCATCGGCAGGGCCGCGACTCAGCAGTCGGCTACTACCAGGACGCCTACGACTTTCCCGCGTTCGCACGGACAGTACTCACACCGATGGGCCCCGGCGGCGACCGCCGCTACCGCAGTCGCGTCATCGACCTGGCCAGCGACCAGCAGATCGACGAACCCCCAGTCACCGCGCCGGCCGAAGCGGTGCTGATCGTGGACGGCAGCTTCCTCCAGCGCAGCGAACTGGCCCACCTGTGGGACGAGGTCGTGTTCGCCGACACCAGCTTCCCCGTCGCCCGCCGGCGCGGCACTACGCGGGACGCCGCGCTCTTCGGAGGACTTGAACGGGCCGAGAATGCCTTCGACAACCGCTACCACGCAGCCTGCCGGCAGTACCTTGCCGAGGCCGACCCGGTCACGCGAGCAAGCATCGTCATCGGCAACGACGACGTCGACCACCCTGAACTACGCCGCATCGGCGACCTCCGACGGCCCCAGTGACCTGCGCGGCCGTCCAGCCAACTGATCCTCGAACCGATGTCCCGTGCTCGGAGAGACAACGGCTTCTGAGGCCAACATCCAGGGTTGAGCCAGATCGCCTGCGGGAGGTTTCGTCAGGCCGTGGCGAAGACCGGTCGTGGCCGGCCGGCTTCATCCCGCCAGGTCGGCGGTCGGGCCGTCGGCCGTGAGGTGCCCTCGGTCGGGGGCGGTGAGGCGGTCGGCCAGGGGGGTGCGGCGGTAGAGGACCTGGCGGCCGTGGCGGGTGCGGGTGGCGAGGCCGGCGTCGTGCAGGACGGCGAGGTGTTGGGAGACGGCGCTGGGTGTGACCCGGAGGCGGCGGGCGAGTTCGACGGTGGCCAGGGGCTCCGCGAGGAGGGTGAGCAGGCGGGCCCGCGGGGCGCCGAGAAGGCGTACGAGGGCCGATTCGGGCGTCGGGGCGGGTGCGGGGGCCCACAGGGTGGCCACTGCGCGGCTCGGGTAGAGCAGTGAGGGCGGTTCCTCGGGGCTGACCGGGGGCGCCGGCTTGTGGGCGAAGACGCTGGGGATGAGCAGGAGGCCGTGGCCCGACGCCGGCACGTGATGGGTGCTGAGCATCCTGTCGACGTGCAGGACGCCCTCGTGCCAGCGCAGGCTGGGGTGCATGTCGGCGAAGAGCAGGCGGGCGCCGCCCATCGCCAGCCGGCGGGCACGGTAGGTCATGTCGGCTTCCACCACGAGGCGGATCTGCGGCCACAGGGGTTCGACCGCCCGCTGCCAGTAGGCGTGGAGCAGGGCGCAGAGGGTGTCGCGGAGGGCGGCGACGGGTTCGTCGCCGGGTGCCTCGGCGGCCCGCAGGGGCGGGGGCAGGGGGCTCGGCGCGTGGGTGGCGAGCAGGTCCCTGCGGACCACTGCGGGTGGGGTGGCGCGGACGGTGGCGAGTTCGTCCTCGAAGGAGGGCTCGAAGCTCGCGGGCCGGGGCGTCAGGAAGTCCGGCAGCGTCAGCCGGGCCGCGACCACGGAGAGCAGCAGGTCCGTGTCCAGTCCGCCGAGTGCGCCGCGTACGGAGCGGCGCCAGGGGAGGTGCACGGCGCTGAGGCCGGGGTCGTGCAGGACGCGCAGGCTCAGGACGGTCTCGCCGAGGGGCGAGACCGCGAACCGGGTGTTCGCGAGGTCCTCCACGCCGAGTTCGAAGCTGATCATTAAGCCGTACGCTACATCGATTGGCGGGGTGGGGGCGAGGGCGTGGACTGGTCGGCATGAGCTGCCCGGGATTGCGTTCGAGTGTGCTGCCGCGGGAGGGACCGTGAGTCGCCGGCTGGTGTTGTTGCTCGCCCTGACCTGCGCCGTGGCCGTGGGCAACCTGTACTTCCCGCAGGCCGTCGGGCCACTGATCGCCGACGGGCTGCAGGTCCGGCCGGAGGCGGCCACGTGGGTGGTGACGGCCACGCAGATCGGCTACACCTGCGGCATGGTGCTGCTGGCGCCGCTCGGGGACCGGATCCGGCACCGCTCGCTGCTGGTGGTGCTGCTCGGGCTCACGGGCGTGGCGCTGCTGGGGGCCGGCTGTGCGCCGTCGCTGCCGCCGCTGGTGGCGGCCAGTGCGCTGGTGGGGTTGACCACGGTGGCCGCGCAGGTCATCGGGCCGCTGGCGGCCGGGTTGACGGCACCGGACCGCCGGGGGGCGGTGTTGGGCACGCTGCTGAGCGGCTCGACCGCGGGCATGCTGCTGGCCCGTACGTTCAGCGGGACGCTCGGGGAGTGGCTGGGCTGGCGGGCGCCCTATCTGGTGGCGGCGGTCGTGGCCCTGGTCCTGGCGGTGGTGATGGCGTACGCGGTGCCGGTGACCGTGCCGTCGGAGTCCGCGGGGCGCGGTGCGTACGGGACGTTCCTCGCCGAACCGTTCCGGCTGCTGCGCGCGGAGCCGGAGTTGCGGCGTTCCTGCCTGTACCAGGCGACCGTGTTCGGGGGGTTCTCGGCCGTGTGGACCAGTGTGGCACTGCTGCTGACCGGGCCGGCCTACCGGCTGGGGGCGGAGGCCGTCGGGTTGCTCGCCCTGGTGGGCGCGGTGACGGTGGTGTGCACGCCGATCGCGGGGCGGTTGGTGGACCGGTACGGTCCCGGGCCGGTGAACCTCGTGACGCTGGCGGCGGTGCCGGTCGCGGCGGCCGTGCTGGCGGTGGGGGCGCGGGGCGGTGGGGTGGGGCTGGGCGCGCTGACCGCGGGCACCCTGCTGTTGGACGTCGCCATGCAGTCCGGCACGGTCGCGAACCAGTCCCGGGTGTACGCGTTGCGGCCGGACGCCCGGAGCCGGTTGAACACGGCGTACATGACGTGCGCGTACCTGGGCGGGACGCTGGGGTCCTGGCTGGGGGTGCGGGCGTACACCGGGTTCGGGTGGGGGGCCGTGTGCGTCCTGGTCGGGGTGGCCGCGGCGGGTGCCCTGGCCTGCCACGTACGGGCGGTACGGACGCGGCGGGGTAGCGGGCCCGAGGCCCCGTACCGACGCATGCATCGTCTGGACCGGCGCCCCAACACCACCGACGGGGCCCCACGCTGTCGCTCATGACGCCGGAGACACGCGCGCGAGCGGTGGCGCCCCGTCCGCGCGAGCCCGGTGGGCGCGGCGTGGTGCCGTCCGGCGCGCTTCCGGTCGATCGGGCCCGGGGCCAGGGCAGGAACGACCGACCCCGAGCCCGATGGGTGATCATGAGATAGTCGCACCCGGGCCGGGCCGTCGGCCTCTTGACCGACCAGGGGGAAACACATGACGGAGCCGGAGCAGACCGTGGAGATGACCTCGGAGGCCGAACTGCGCGAACTCCTCGGCCCGGTGGCGCCCGCGGCTGCGAAGAAGGAGCGGCAGTCCCTGCACGAGCACCACCGGCAGTGGATCGCCCGCTCCCCGCTCTGCCTGATCGGTACCTCCGCCGCCGACGGCAGCTGCGACGTCTCCCCGAAGGGCGACCCGCCCGGCTTCGTCAAGGTCCTCGACGACACCACCCTCGTGATCCCCGACCGTCCCGGCAACCGCCGCGCGGACAGCTACCGCAACATCCTCGCCAACCCGCGGGTCGGACTGCTCTTCCTGGTCCCCGGCCGCGGCGACACCCTCCGCGTCAACGGCCGCGCCCGGCTGCTGCGCGACGCCCCGTTCTTCGACGGGATGACGGTCAAGGGCCACCGGCCCGCGATCGCCCTGCTCGTGGAGACCGAGCAGATCTATTTCCACTGCTCCCGCGCGTTCCTGCGCTCCGGCCTGTGGCAGACGCACACCTGGGACCCCGACGCGGCGCCTTCCCGGGCGAGCATCTCCAAGAGCCTGGAGAAGCCCGAGAAGTCGCTGGAGGAGCTGGAGCGCTACTACGGCCCCCAGTACGGCCAGAACGACCTGTACGCCTGAGTCTCCGTGTGCCCGGCGGTGTCGGGTGGCCGCCGAGGTGGGATGCCGCTCTGCTCCCCCCGGGGCGGCCGACCGACGGTGCCCGCGTAAGGTCTGGGGTCGGACGCAAGAGCTGGGAGCTGTGGGGTGGGTATGCGGATTCATCGTCCGGGACGGCCGGAGGACCTGCCGGAGGCGTCCGTGTTGTGGGCGCGCTGGACGGCGTTCGCCGTGGCGTTGTGGGACGCCCGGGAGGAGAAGGAGCGCTTCCGGCACGGGTACTGGGTCGACCACGGCGACGGTGGCAGCCGTCTGCGCTACGACGACGGCGCGTGCAGCCGATGGGCGATGGTCCGGGCCGACGGTGGCCGGGCCGTTCTCTTCGGGCGGGACGATTCCGGTTCGACCGGGCGGTACGAGCCGCCGATCGACCTCCTCGCCGGGGCTCCCGACTGGGTGCGCCATGAGCTCCGGAACGACCTTCCGGAGCAGGGCAGGGTCGAGTGCGTCTACTGGTTCGAGGGCGGTTCCTGGCACCGCGCGCCGTACCCCGCTGACCTCGACGACGACGGACTCGACTGCGGCGTCGGCCATCTGACCTCGCGTGCCCACGCCGTCGACGCGCTGTGTGCGCGGTTCGAGTTCGACGACGACTGCGAGGGCGCCGCGCAAGCGTGCGAGCGGTTCATCGAGCACGCGGAGCGGGGCACGGTCACCGACGCGGTCGTTCGCTCCTTCGCCGACGAGGTCTTCCGCATCCAGAGCCAGTACGAACTGCTCTGGCCCAGGACCCCCGCCCCCAGGCAGGAGGCGGACCTCGCCGCGATGACAGCCCTGGCCCGGCAGGCCTGACGGGCCGCAGAAGGGTCAGAAGGAGCGGTGACCGAGGAGTTGGACCAGTCCGACCGGGAGGAACGCGGGCCGGTGGGGCTGTCCGACCTGGTACGGCACGAAGCCCAGCGAGGCCGCGACCTCGACCTCGTCGGCCGTCTCCGCCTGGAAGACGAGCCGGCAGTGTCCTGATTCCGTCTTCGCGCGCTGCCAGAGAACGGGAGCCGGTTTGCGCTCCGCCTCGGTGCGGGGGGTGAGGATCCGGCCACCGAAGTCCTCCCAGGCGAAGGGCACGGAGCCCTTCCACTGGGCGTCGACTTCCTTCCTCAGCCTGGCGGCCCGCTCGGCGTCGGTCGTGCCCCAGGAGGGCGGCACGTTGGTGATCAGGCCGATCGTGATGTGGCGCTCGCGCAGGGCGCGCAGGTAGGAGGCCGCTCCGGACCGGTAGGCAATGCTGCCGTCCTCGGCGGTGTGCACGAGGGTCTCGCCCAGGTCGAAGTACACGACGGGGCAGCCGCGCTCGCCGGCCCGGCGCGCGGCGGAGTCCCTGCCCGCGACCCCGCTCGCGTTCCCGGGCGCCGCCGCACTCACGGTGGTGCAGAGCACAATCGACGCCAGGGCCGCACCGAGCACGAGGCCCGCCCGGCCCGGCCCCCTGGAGGCTGATCTGTTCATGGTGTCGTAGCCCTTCTCCTCGTACACCACGAGGATGCACGAATGACCGGTCCATGCCATATGGGTGCGGCAGAGTTTTTCACACGGGAGTCCGGCGAAGCGGCGGCGTTCCTGGAACGCACGCCCTCGGCGGCCCGCGCGCGTTAGGGATGCGTTAAGGGTTTCCCGCGCCGGGATCCGGTCGCGCGCCCTGCGGTGTCCTTCGGGCGCCGGGCGGGCGGGACGGGCGGGGAGGGCCGGCTCCGGGCTGGACCCGCCCCGGGACGGGCTGTTGCCGTCCGGCGGCGTAACAGGGGTGCCCAGTGACGGGCGGGGCAGACGGGGCAGGAAGCGGTACGGGAGTCCGCCCCGGGGTGAAGGCCCTGGCTCGGGCGGCCCCATACTCGGTGATCGTCGCACGGCCCCGGGCCCGGCGGCCGTCACGCACGCATGCCACGTAGGCCAGGAAGGGTTGATGGGGGACATGAACGAAACGAGCCGGCTGGTGATGCCGGAGGTGGTGGACAGCCCTGCCGCCGCGAAACAGCCGTCCGGCGGTCTGGCGCGGTGGATGCTGCGCCACCGGGTCCAGCCGGTGGGGCCGGCGGCCGGTGAAGGCCACACCGAGCCGCAGGCGTGGTGGAAGGTGATGTGCCTGACGGGCGTGGACTACTTCTCCAGCCTGGCCTACGTGCCCGCGATCGCCGCACTCGCCGCCGGGGCGGTCTCCCCCCTGGCGACCCTGCTGCTCGTGGCGCTGACCCTGCTGGGGATGCTGCCGATGTACCGGCGGGTCGCGAAGGAGAGCCCCAACGGAGCCGGATCGGTGGCGATGCTGGAGGACCTGCTGCCGTTCTGGTGGGGCAAGCTGTTCGTGCTGGTCCTGCTCGGCTTCGTGGCGACCTCGTGGATCATCACGATCACACTGTCCACGGCCGACGCATCCGTGCACGTGGTGGAGAACCCCTTCTTCCCCGCCGCGCTGCACGGTCACGAGGTCGCCCTGACGGTGGTGCTGCTGCTCGTACTGGGCGGGGTGTTCCTGCTCGGGTTCAGTGAAGCCGTCAGCGTGGCCATTCCGCTGGTCGCGGTCTTCCTGGCGCTGAACGCCGTCGTCATCGGCGTCGGCCTGGTCCACGTCTTCACCACCCCCGGCGCCTGGTCGCAGTGGACGGACGCCCTGTTCGACGGCGGAGGGGGCTTCGGGCAGCTGATGGGGCCCGCGCTCCTGGCCTTCCCCCTTCTCGTGCTGGGCCTGTCGGGCTTCGAAACCGGCGTGAGCATGATGCCCCTCGTCGCCGCCGACGGCGAAGACCCCGAACAGCGGCTTCGCGCGCGGGTCCGCAACGCCCGCCGCCTGCTGACCACCGCCGCCCTCGTGATGAGCGTCTACCTGCTCTCGGCCAGCTTCGTCACCACCCTCCTCATCCCCCACGAGGCGTTCGAACCCGGAGGCGCGGCCAACGGCCGGGCCCTGGCGTGGCTCGCCCACGAACACGTCGGAGAGGCGTTCGGCACCGTCTACGACATCAGCACCATCCTCATCCTCTGGTTCGCCGGGGCCTCCGCCATGGCCGGGCTCGTCAACATCGTCCCGCGCTACCTTCCCGACTACGGCATGGCCCCCGAATGGGGACGCGCCGTACGCCCCGTCGTGATCGTCTACACCGCCCTGTGCATCCTCATCACGATCGCCTTCAACGCCGACGTCGACAAGCAGGCCGGCGCCTACGCCACCGGCATCCTGGCGATGATGGTCTCCGGTGCGTTCGCCGTCACCGTCTCCGTCGCCCGCCGACGCCGGCGCGCCACCACCGTCGGCTTCGGGCTGCTCACCGCGGTCCTGCTCTACGCCCTGGTCGCCAACATCGTCGACAAGCCCGACGGCATCGCCATCTCCGCCTTCTTCATCGCCGGGATCATCGTCGTCTCACTGGTCTCCCGCGTCTCACGCACCACCGAACTGCGCGCCGACCGCATCGTCTTCGACGAGAACGCACGCCGCTTCATCGACGACACCCTGGCCCACGACGGGGCCATCAACATCATCGCCAACCGCCGCCAGGGCGGCGACCATGCCGAGTACAGCGCCAAGGAGCGCGAACAGCGCGGCGTCAATCCGGTACCCGGGCAGGCGGACGTCCTCTTCCTCGAGATCGACGTCGTCGACCCCTCCGACTTCAGTGACACCCTCACGGTCCGCGGCGTCGAAGTGGACGGCTACCGGATCCTGCGCGCCGACGCCCCGGCCGCCCCGAACGCCATCGCCGCCATCCTGCTGGCCCTGCGCGACGTCACCAAGGTCCAGCCGCACTGCTACTTCGCCTGGGCCGAGGGCAGCCCGCTGGTCCACATGGTCCGCTACTTCCTCCTCGGCCGCGGCGACACCGCCCCGGTCACCCGCGAGATCATCCGCAGCAACGAACCCGACCCCGAGCGCCGGCCCGGCATCCACGTCGGCGGCTGACCCGCCGTACGCCACGGACCCGCCGTACGGCGGGTCCGTGAACCGGCTCAGCCCGTGGAACGGGAGTGCAGAGCCGCCAGTCCGCGGGCGTGGTCGAAGGCGGCGGCGACATCGGAGTGGTCGTCCCAGGGGGCCGCGCCGCACCACCCGCCGATGAGCCGGAACTGCTCCAGGGCCTGGGGGAAGCGGCCCGTCTTCACGAGTGCGGCGGCGTACAGGTGCCGTACGGAGGGCAGCAGTCGGTCGTCCGGAGCAGCCTGTGCCAGGTCCTCCTGCACGCGGGCGAGCACGGACGCGGTGGCCCAGGTGCGGTAGGCCCCCTCGCCCTCCTGGCGGGCGGCTTCGTACACGGCGTGGAGGTGGATCCCGGTCAGCAGGCTGCCGGGCGGGGCGGACTCGGCCGCCGCCCTGGCGAACTGGAACATCAGCCCCTGGGAGCCGCACCACTTCTGGCACCAGTACTGGAGGGCGTGCCAGTGGGCGTCGTAGTGGTGCGGTGCGCGGCTGACGACCTCGCCCCACAGCCGTCGGAACTCGTCGTGCGGGAGCCCCAGTCCCCGCGCGGCGGCGATCATGGTGATCCACGGCGACGGGTCGCGCGGTGCCAGCCGTGCCGCTTCTCCGGCGGCGTGCATGGCGGTCGGGAGGAGCTCGGCGAAGCTCGCGACCTGCTCGTCGGAGGTGTGCCTGATGTCCTTTTCGCCGCGGGCTTCCCAGGCGCGCAGCAGGATGGAGTGGGCGTGGACGACGACGGCGTCCGCGTCCTGGGGGCGCGTCGCGCGCCAGATGCGCAGCCAGCGCTCGTCCTCGACGCAGACGTCCGCGAACACCTGGACGAGCCGCCAGCGCTCGGCCCAGTCCTGCGACTCCGAGGCCGCCGCGAGCATCGCTGCGGCCGGCGCCCATGCGCCGTCGAAGGCGGACTCGACGGCCTGGCGCAGCGCGGGCTCGTCCCGGGGCGGCCCCGAGTGGCGGGTGTCGAGCTGTTCGCGGGGGACGAGGCCGTAGGCGGCGGCGTCGAAGCGCCCGGCCTTCCGGTTGCGCCGGGCGTTGCGCGCGGTACTGACGAGCGCCCAGAGGAGGACGGCGAGACCGATGACACTGACGAGGTTCATGAGCACGATGTGTCATCGTGCCTGATCACGGTCACGGTAAGCGAACGTTCAGGCCAACGGCCGGACTCGTTTTGGCCGTCCCCCCGTCGGGCCGCCGCCCCCGGCGACTGCATCCTTCGGCCTACCGGGGTTTCAGTCCTGCGGTGGACGATCTCGCGGTGGCGTCGCGAGAGGGTTGATCCGTGCGAACAACCATCGGATACACCGTCGAGAGCATCGGCTACGTCGTAGGGGCCCAGGGGCTCGTCAGCTTCGCTTCGCAGACCTTCTTCGGTACGGAGTGGGGCTGGTTGCACAAGGTCGTCGACCTTCCGTCCGCCGCTTACCTCGGCGTCGTCGTCGTGGGGCTGGCGCTCGTCGTCGTCGGGGTGAGGACGCGGAAGGCGTCCGAGCGCGAGGGGGTCGCCTGACGAGTGACGCCCCGGCAGGCTGCGCCGCAACGCGGCAGCCGAGCCGCCTTCCGCATCGGACTTCGTCTTCGGCCGGTTCCGCCCGTAATGACTTGTTCGACCTTTCCCCGCGGGGCTCGCTGTGCGTATATTTGCCGTGGAGCAACTATTGCCGTTCATCAACTCTTGGTGCCGACGGGGGCGCTCGGGCAGCCAGTGAAGGGAGACTCGCGTGGTCAGCAGTGCGGCCGTTACGGCCGATGTCCGACGCCTCGTGGTGGAGTCGCTGAAGGGGCGGGCCGACGACATAGCTGACCGCTGGGTCCTGCACCAGACGGAGCAGGCCCCCATGGATCCCGCGAACAACGAGCGCGACCTGTGTGACGAGGCGGACGCTCTGGCCTCCGCGCTCCTGGGCGGCCTGGACAGCGCCCTGCCCGTGGAGCAGGTGGTGGCCGAGCACCGCGAACTGCGCGAGGCGGTCCGGGACCTGTCGCTGCGCCGGGCGCGGGCCGGGGCGGCGCCGACGGCGACGTCGATGTCGGTCCTGGCTCTCAAGGAGGTCCTGCTCGGGATCGTCCGGGAGAGCATCGACGACGCCCACGCGCTGCTCGCCGCGGCGCTGCTGATCAACCGGCTCCTCGACGCGGCCGGCGCGCTGTCCTTCGCCACCTACGTGGAAGGCCGCGAGGAGATCATCGGGCGGCAGAGCCGGCAGCTGCTGGAGGTCTCGACGCCCGTCGTCCGGCTGTGGCGGCAGGTCGTCGCGGTGCCGCTGATCGGCACCCTGGACACCGCGCGCACCCAGGTGGTGATGGAGAACCTGCTCCAGGCCATCCAGGACGAGGACGCCCAGGTCGCGATCATCGACATCACCGGGGTCCCGACCGTCGACACGGCTGTTGCCCAGCACCTGATGCAGACCGTGCGGGCGGTGCGCCTGATGGGTGCGGACTGCGTCATCAGCGGGATCCGTCCCTCCATCGCCCAGACGATCGCACAGTTGGGCATCGACCTGTTCGACATCCTCACCCGGGCCACGCTCGCCGAGGCCCTGTCCGAAGCCATGAAGATCACCGGCGGTTCCGCGCCGGCGCCCCGCGCTCCGGTCATCCGGTGACGGCGCCCTCCTCGGCCGTGCCGATCCTGCGCCTGGGCGACGTGCTGGTCACCGGACTGCTCGACGAGCTGGACGACACGTCGGCCGTCGCCTTCGCGCGGGAGCTCACCGAGCGGATCTCCGCCGATCAGGCACGGGGTGTCCTCATCGACATCTCCCGCCTGGAGATCATCGACTCGTTCGTGGCACGGAACCTGATGGAGGTCACGAGCATGGCCCGCTTGCTGGGAGCCCGGGTGATCGTCGCGGGGATGCGCCCCCCGGTGGCCATCACCCTCGTGGAGCTGGGGCTCGAACTGACGGGCGTGGAAACCGCGTTGCACGCCGAACAGGGCATGGCCGCGCTGGGCTGGACCCGGACACCGCCGCCCCGGGAAGGGGCGCCCCATGAGGCCACTGGCTGACGGCAGGCGCACCACGGACGGCGGCCGTCCGGACGCCCCGCAGCCGGCCGTCCGCGACGGCGGACCCGTCCTGATCCCGTTGACCACGGAGGACGACCTGCTCATGGTCCGGCACGCCGTCCGTTCCGCATCGGTGGCGGCCGGCTTCTCCATCATCGACCAGACCCGCGTGGTCACCGCGGCCAGCGAACTGGCGCGCAACGCCTACGTCCACGGCGGCGGCGGGAGCCTGCGGATCGACTCCGCGCGGGAAGAAGGACGCACCGGGCTGCGCCTGACGGTCAGCGACCACGGACCGGGCATCCCCGATCTGGCGGCCGCCCTGACCGACGGCTACAGCACCGGGGCGGGCCTGGGCCACGGGCTGGGCGGAGCCCGCCGCCTGATGGACGAGTTCGAGGTGCGCACGGAGCCGGGCGCCGGTACGACGATCACCACCACACGGTGGCGGCGTTGACCGCCCGCGGGGTGTCATCGGCGCCGCCTCCGGGTGCGGGAAGAGCGGTGCAGGACGCGCCGCGCGCCGCGGGGCAGCCCGCCCCGGGCGTCCGGCTTCCCCCGCACCGGCCCCTGCGGAGCCCGCCCGGGGGGTGTCCGTACAGGAGCGCCGGCACGGCGGCGGCGGTAGCGGCTCGGACTACACGGCCATGAGCCGGCTGTTCTGGGCTCTGGCCCCGCTGCGCCAAGAGGTGCGCGACCTGGCCGCGGTCTACCGGCTGCCCGCCGACCTGCGGGGGCGTCTCGTCCTGTCCGTCACCGACATGGCCGCCCCCGAATTCGAGGCCGGGCATCCCGTCACGCTGACCGCCGTCCGCGACGCGTCGGGCACCGGCGCCCACTTGGCCGTGACCCTGACCGCTCCCCGGACAGGATGTCCCTTGCAGGCCGGCGGGCTCGCACTGACGGCACTGGCCGCGTCCGCCACCTCGGTGACCTGGAACATCACCCTGCCGGCTGCGGCAGCAGCGCTCCCCGGCGCAACACTGCGCGCCGACCGACCCGCGCCCGGCCCCGGCTCACCGGCCGACCACACGAGAGCGGCTGACGAGGAACTGCGTGCCGCCCTCGCCCTCGCGGACCGGCTCGCGGCCGAACGCCGGCGGCTCAAGCACGAACTGGCGGAGACCAACGCCGGGGTCCTGGCCCTGTACGTCCACCTGGAAGAGCGGGAGGAAGAGGCCGGCCAGGCGCACGGACGGGTACTGCGGGAACTGGAGGACGCGTTGCGCCCCGAACCGCCGGAGGTCGAGGGGCTGGAACTGGCCGTGCACTTCGCCCCTGCCGATCCCGGCGCCCCGACAGGCGGCGACCTGTACGACTGGTTCACCATGCCGGACGGCACGGTGCACATCACCGTCGTCGACGCCCTGGGCCACGGCGTGCGCGGCATCCGGACCGCCATCACCGTCACCCACGCGGTACGCACTCTGGCCCTGGAGGGGCATTCGCTGGACTCCGTCCTCGCCCGCAGCCACCACCTCCTCATGTCCTTCGATGCCGATCTGATGGCGTCGGTGCTCCTGGCCCGGCTGGACGTCGTCACGGGTGAGCTCCAGATCGCCAACGGCGGGCACCCCGCGCCGGTTCTGGTGCGTGCGAGCGGAACCGCCCGGTACCTCCCGGCACGGGGAAGGGGCATCGGACACCCCGGCTCGGGCAGTGGGGAAGTACGCAGGGAACGCCTGACCCCCGGTGACCTGCTCCTGCTGTACACCGACGGACTCGTCGAATGCCGCGAGGATACGGTCGAAGGTGGGCGCCGCCTCATCACGTCGGCCCGGACGCACGCCGACCGCCCCCTGCGCGAAGTCCCCGCCGCCATCGCCGCCGACATGCACTCCGTCGTCCGGCACGCGGAGGACACCCTCGCCCTGGCCGTCCGGATCACACCCCGCGTACCGCCGACGGCGCCGCCTCAACCTGCGTGACGGGTACGGCCGAGGGCGTCATCGTCCAGGGGCGCGGTCGGGCGGAGCACTGTCCGGGGGGTGCGAGGCGCGGGTGAATGCGCGCAGACCGGCCAGGAGGGCGTCCCGTTCCTCGTCCGGCATGTGCTGCAGAACATCGCGCAGGTCTTCCGCGCGCCGTTCGGACAGGGACAGGAGGGCGTTCGCCCCGTCCTTGGTCAGGGAGAGGCCGATCTCGCGGCGGTCGGCGGCGGCGCGGTCGCGGCGCAGGAAGCCTGCGGCCTCGAGCCGGTCGCACAGTCTGCTCGCCGCCGGAACCGATGCGCCGACCATCTCCGCCAGCCGGGAGAGATTGGCTCCCGGCACACGCCGTACGGCCACCAGGGCCCGGACCTGCAGGGCCGATAGGCGGGGTGCGGAGTTCTGGCCCGCGCGGTTCCAGCAGTCCACCAACGCCTCGGCGGCGTCCACGACCTCACGGGACGCCTCGTCCAGAGGATCGTGGGACGGTTGCGCGCGGTCCATTGTGGCGGTCGCCTCCATGAGCAGGTGCAATGCCCGCAGAAGCCGCGGGCAAGCGCCACCGCCTCCGCGCGGGGTCTCCCGCGTCTGCCCTCCCTGACGAGAGTATGCCTCCTGGGGCGGCCGTATCCCGCTCGTATGCGACGACACCACGAGCAACCCCTGTCCCGGCGGCGAGGAGCGCCTCCGGGCCGGGAAGGTGGGGAGCAGCCGCGCGCCGGGCCGCCGGCCGGCCTTCATATCGCCCCGGCCCACCAGGATTTCAAGGCCGGGCAGCGTGCGGACGGTGACCGGCGGATGCGGGTCCGGCTTCCCTTCGGCGGGCCGCCGTGCTTATAGTTGCCACAAGGCAACAGTTACCGTCCGGCAAACATCGGGGCTTGCCGACAACCCCCGGTCCCCTGACCGCTCCGCCCGGCCAACTCGACGACAGGGCCGCCGCGGTCTGCGCCGAGGCACTCACCGAGCGCTCGCATGCGATGCCCGCCCTTCGATGCGGCCCGCCGCCGTGCGGACGGGGCATCGACCAGACCAGTGAACACGACAGGTGGACGCACTGATGGCCAGCTCCCCCGCGCCGGCGACCCGCCGGGTACGGATCGATCACCACAGCGCCGTGCACGACGCCGCCGAAACCGCCCGGGCCCTCGCACGGGAATGCGGGTTGCCCGGTGCCATGCCGGATCAGGCGGCGGTCCTCGCCTCCGAGCTCGCCGGAAACCTCGACAAGCACGCCGTCGACGGCAGCCTCTACCTCCAGCCGCTGCCGCTGGGCGGCGGCCTGGAGATCCTGGCCGCGGACCGCGGGCCGGGCATGGCCGAACTCGAACGCTGCCTCACCGACGGCTACACCACCAAGGGCACCCTCGGCGCGGGCCTCGGCGCCGTCCGCCGCATCGCCACGGACCTCGCCATCAGCACGCGGGCCGGCACCGGAACCCTGATCTGCGCCCGGCTCACGCTGCCCCACGCACGCGAGGCGGCCCGGGAGGCGGTCGGACTCCTCAGCCTGCCCGCGGCGAACGAGGACCGGTGCGGGGACGCCGCCGCGGTCACCGACCTCCCCGGCCCGCGCACCGCTGCCGTGGTGGACGGCCTCGGGCACGGCCCCGACGCGGCCGAGGCCGCACAGGCGGCGGTGCGGGCCTTCCGCACCCACGCCGCACACCCGCTCACGGAGATCATGACCGCCCTGCACCGGACCCTGCGCCACACCCGCGGCGCCGCCGTCGGCCTGCTGCGGCTCAGCGCCGGAGAGGCCGAGTACTGCGGCGTCGGAAACGTCCGGGCCGTGGCCCTCGGCCCGGACGAGGTCCACCACCGGCTGACGGGCCAGCCCGGTACGGTCGGCTGGCGGATGCCGGCACCCCGGACGCACGGCTTCCCCCTCGCCGGCGCTGCCACTGTCGTACTCCACAGCGACGGCATCGACCTCCGCTGGGCCCACACCCCGCCGCCCCATCTCCTGCGTCTGCCGGCCCCGCTGCTCGCCGCCGCACTCGTACACGGCTACCACCGCACCCGTGACGACGCCACGGTGGTCGCGGCCCAGCCCCGCAGCCCACGATGACGAACGGTGAGACCTTCCGCGATGTGACGGCCCTGCGCCGGGCCGTACGCGCTCTCGCCCACCACCACCGGCTGCCCGCCGAGGTGCGCGGCCGTCTGGTCCTGGCCGTCACGGAGCTGGCCACGGAGCAGTTCGAGGCCGGACATCACGTCGAGCTCACCGCCGCCTGCGACGGCGCCTCCGGACAGGACGGCGCCCAGCTCGTCGTCACACTGACCGCCCCCCGCGCAGCCATGGCCCTGCCCTGCGACGGCTTGGCGCTGCCCGCCCCCACCACCACGGCGAACTCCGCCACCTGGCGGACCGCCCTCACGCACTCCCCCGGCCGGTTCCCCCCGCCCCGGCAGCAGATTGCCCCCGCGCCGTGGGCCGACGCCCGCGCCGACGCAGACGCCCAGGCCGACGCCGAGGAGGAGATGCGCGCCGCACTCGCCCTCGCGGACTCGCTCGCGGCCGACCACCGGCTCCTCAAGCACGAACTGGCCGAGACCAACGCCGGCGTCCTCGCCCTCTACGTACAGCTCGAAGAGCAGGAAGAGCAGCTGCGCAGCGCCCACGGCCGGGTGCTGCGCGAGCTCGAGGACGCACTGCGCCCCCCACCACCGCAGGTCGACGGCCTCGAACTCGCCGTCCACTACGCACCCGCCGACCCGGCCGCCCCCACCGGCGGAGACCTGTACGACTGGTTCGTGCTGCCCGACGGGACCGTCCACGTCACCGTCGTCGACGCGCTGGGCCACGGCGTCACCAGCACCCGCAGCGCCATCACCGTCACCCACGCCGTGCGGGCGCTGGCACTGGAGGGACACTCCCTGCAGTCGCTCCTGGGCCGCACGCACGACCTCCTGAAGCCCATCGACGCGGACCTGATGGCCACCGTGCTCCTGGGCCGGCTCGACCCGGCCACCGGAGAACTGCAACTGGCCAACGGCAGTCATCCGCCCGCCCTCCTCCTGCGGGCCGACGGCACGGCGCACTACCTGGAGGTGAAGGGCAGAGGCATCGGCTTCCCCTCTCCGGGCAGTGACACGGTCCTGACCGTCCCCATCGCACCGGGAGACCTGCTGCTGCTGTACACCGACGGGCTCACCGAGAGCCGCCGGGACATGATCGAAGGCGAGCGCAGGCTGGTCCAGGCGCTGCGCGACCACGCCCACCTGCCGGTGGCCGAGATTCCCGCCGCCATCGCAGCCGACATGCACACCATCGTGTACCACGCCGACGACACCCTGGCCCTGGCCTTCAGAATGAGGGGACCGAACAGATGAGCCGGAGCGGCATCCCGTCGGGCAGCGGCCCGTGTGCCGCGGACGGGCACACGCGAGCGGGCTGGCAAACGCCCGCAGGGGTGACTAGATTAGTGCGATGCCGCACGCCTTCCCGTTGCCGTCCCCCCACCCTGAACAGGTGGCTCTCGAGGCGTCCGCTCTCCTGGAGATGCTGGACCTGCTCTGGGGCCGCGGTCAGGAAGCCATGACCGCTGTTCCGCCGTCCCAGCTGCGCGCGCTCACCGTGATCGACGAGCGGGAGGGCGTGAACCTGCGCGACCTCGGCGAAGTGCTCGGCTCGACGCCGCCGTCCGTCAGTCGGCTGTGTGACCGGCTGGAAGCCGCCGGCCTCATCCACCGCTCCCGCGCCACGTCCAACCGGCGGGAACTGGAAGTGCGGCTCAGCCGCGGGGGACGCGCCGTCCTCGCGTCCGTACGCGCCGCCCGGGCGGGCGAGCTCCAGGCAGTCCTCACCCGCATGTCGCCCGCGCAGCAGCGAGCCCTCTTCGAGGGCATGACCGCGTTCCACCGTGCCGCCCTGGAACACATGGGCGTCACCGAAGAGGCTCCCGCCGCAAGCGACATCTGCGACATCGCCTGACCGGCGGATGCCGCCCGGCGGCGGGGCCAGGGCCCCTCAGCCCGCGGCTGCGCGGCCGAACCAGTCCATGCACAGCACCAGGGCGTCGTCCTCCGCGTCCGCGCCACGGTGCACGGCCAGTTCCTGCAGGATGCCGCGCGGCACCGCAGCGGCAGGCAGCAGACGGGTGGCCTGGATGGCCCGGGCCAGCGCCCGCTCGCTGTACGCCTCTCCGCCCGCGGAAGCGGCCGCGTACACCCCGTCGCTGACGAAGACCAGCCGGTCGCCGGGTAGCGCGTCGAAATCCTGCATCACATAAGGGGTCTCCTCGAACATGCCCAGGGGGAGCTGTGCCTCCAGCTCCAGGCGCTCCACCGTCTTGTCCCGCAGCCTCCACAGCTGCGGAGAGCCGGCGTCCACGACGTGCCCGCGCCCCGTGGCCAGTTCGACGGACAGCAGGAGCGTGGAGACGTACTCCGCGCCCCGGTAACGGGCGTAGATGGCCTGGTCGGCCAGAGCAGCCTGATCTGCGATCCCGATGCCCGCCCGACGGGCGTTGCGGAGGGCGTTGATGGCGAGGTTCGTCAGCAGTGAGGCCTCGATCCCCTTGCCCATCCCGTTGGTGACGGTCAAGGTGAGGGTCTCCCCGGTGGTGGACCAGTCGAAGTTGTCGCCGTGGATGTCGTAAGCAGGCTCCAGCTGGGCGCCGATCGCGTACTCGGGACGGGCACAGGAACGAGCGGGCAGCATCTGCCACTGCATCTCCGCGGCCAGAGTGAGCCGGGAAGCCCGGCGCGCCTGGAGGTACAGGTCGGTGTCGCGCTCGGCCACGATGATCTCGTGTCCCAACAGCTCTGCCAGTTCCCTCAGTTCGTTGACGGCCTCTGACGTGCATCTGCGCTCGGGAAGGCGCACCGTCAAGATCCCCAACCGGTCGCCCCGTACCGTGACGGGCAGATGCAGATCGACGGCGCCGTTCTCGGCCGCGTCCTGGCGGTACGGCTCCTGACTGGCGAAGGCCCTGCCCTCGGGGGTGCTCTGGACCGGGAGCGGCTCCGCGGTGTGGGGCAGGGAGGTCACGGGCTGCAGACAGGTGAGACTGTAATCCGCCATGAGCAGCTCCACCGCGCTCGCCTCGAAGTGCTCGACCAGCGCGTCACGGAGCGTACGGAGGAGATCGTCCGGGGCTGCCGTGCGTACAGCGCGCTCCACGGCCAGGAAGTTCGTCATGGTGAAGCCATTCTGTCGAGACGTTACGGGTGAATCGAGAAGGTGCGCCACAACGCAGCGCCCACGCTCGAGGACGGAGCTACGCGTGTTCGATCGCCCTGGGCCCGGGCGCCGACGGAGCCGAACGGCGCGCCATGCGGGCGCGGACGGCCTTCCCGCCGCTCCCCTCACGGGTCACGGTGACCGCTTGAGCCAGGCGGTGCACCAACGACAGTCCGAACCCGCCCGCCTCACCGCTCACGTCAGGGGGGCGCATGAGCGGGAGACGGGAGCTGGCGTCGCGCACACAGACGTCGACATGACTTTCATCGGCCACCAGTTCGAAAGAGCACGCGTCGCCCGTGTGCCGCAGGGCGTTGGTGACCAGCTCGGAGACGACCAGCACGACCGCGTCGCCCACATCCTCCCCGACGGCCGGCTCCAGACCTCGCAGGAACCCGCGCGCGCGCCTGCGCGCCTCCGCGACGGCTCCCGGCCGGCGCGTCGAGAGGCGGACGACTTCCTTTGCCGGCACAACTGCTGTGCTGTTCTCCCAGCGATTCACGCGGCTCACCTCGGCTTCTGCTTTCGGTTGCGGTGGCTTTCCACCTCGAAGCAGTTGCCCGAAATAACAGGCATGTAACACCGCCTCTGCGGCGGCGAGGGGCCCGGGCGGAGCGGTGAAGGCGGTCGCCCTCTGGCGGCGTACGCGCAGAGGCTTCCGATTGTTCGAGCGGGCGGAGATGTGTTCGACGGGGTCCTCGCCGAGGGGCCAGCAGGCCGCATCCGCCGCTCGGGTCCCCCACAGCGGCGGACGGCAGGCGGCGCAAGGTCAGACGGGCGGCATCAGATCGCTCTCGCTGACGGTGTACGTCAGCGGCGGGTAGACGAAATCCGCTTCGTTGTTCTCACGTCGCCGAAGCTGGAAGAACTCGCGCCTCTGCTCGTCGTCGGCCGGCATCAGGCGCTCACCCTGCCGCAGGTACGGGTGTCCGTCGCGAAACCGGAGCAAGGTCTTTGCCGTTCGGAACGTGACACCCAGCCATGGGTTGTCCACCGCCTGGACCGGCGCATCCAATACGATCTTGTGCCTGAGCCGCCGATTCAAGGCGACGGAAAAAGCGACGATGCTGTTGTGGGCGAGAGGGATCTCGAACTTCTCACCGCCGGACTCCTTTGTTTCGAAAATCAGCTTCCTCGGCGGGCTCGCCCCGGGATGCCGATAGCAGGAGAAGACGGCTATGTACGATTCGCCGGCCAGATCGAGGGCCTGATCCGAATGACTGCCCATGGTGGTGTAAGCGTTCGTGTAGGTCTCGATGAGGGCGTTGTTGAAGCCGACCGGAAGCGCCGCACGTTCCCGGACCCGTTGCGCGAGCCGCTCGTGCACGGCTCGGAAACGCTGCGCCGGGCTGCTGTACCGGGTGGTCGTACGGACGAGGGGCACCCCGCCCGCCTCGTCGACGCGGGCAAGCACGGCGCCCCGCCGGCCTCGGCCCACGTCTTCCCAGCGTGCCGAGGCGTACAGCTCCGCGAAGAGGTCCTCCTCGGTCGACACCGTGGACGAGAGGATCTGATCCGAGATCCTAGATCCGGGGGGCAAGGTAGTCTCCCGTGTTCATGCTGAAAAGGAATTGATCGCCGTAGTCGATGAAGGACGAGGTCCTGTTCTCCTCGGCGTACAGCCCGCGCAGCTCGTCCATGCCGGTCGGTGTGGGTGGTTCCAGTTCGACCAGGCCTCCGGCCGCTTTGAGGAACGTGCGGCCGTTCTTGTGGACCGCTTCGGCTCGCGAACAGCGCACCACGTATCCCAGGCGGGTCGGGAGCAAAGCGGCGTCCAGTGCCGAGGGCCGGATTTCGTGGGTGTACAGGCGATTGGTGGACAACGGCATGAAGAAGACCGAGCCGGGATAAAGGGTCAGGGTGAACTGCGGGGGGAGCGCCACCGCAGCGCGTTCTCCGGCCGGCTCCTTGAGTCGAAAGTGGATCCTCGTCAGCCCGCTGACACCCTTCACGCCGCGGTCGAAGGCGTCTTCGGCCAGCGGCTGCAGGGTGTCGAGCCGGTCATAGAAGGTACAGAAGGCCATGACGCCGTTGACGGGCATGTCCTTGGTCTTGTCGGCATGGGCCGAAATCCTGGCCTTGGACTGCTTGCTCTCGGCCGTGGCAGGGGTGTTGTGGTAAATCTGGGCGAGGACGTGATTGAGCGGCGCCTGGTTCCGGAAAACGGCGGCGGCCTCGCGGTTCAGGTCCTCGACCATGAGCGTGTCGGTCGGGCCGAAGCTCTCGGTCGGACCCGAAAGGTTCGTGGAACACCGGAGCAGCCGGAAATGCAGTTCGTCACCGTCCCGCGTGACGGGCGTCAGATAGATTCCGCTGCGCCGGGCCGTTCCCGGCTTGGTGGATTCCGTCAGGGACTGGAACGCGTGCTCCGCACGGATCCGTCCGAAGTGATCGGCGCCGGGTCCGAAGAACCGGCGGTAGTACACGCCGACGCCGTGCACCCGAAGGGGAACCCGGCCGGCGTCGACGAACGTCCACGGTCCGTCTGCGTCCTCGCGGTAACCGTGTGACAGCTCCCGGATGACGAACACACGGGCAGCCGAACGCAGGTGGCGGCTGCCGATCCCGGACACGTCGCCACACAGGTAGACGGTCTTCTGCGCGAGGTCGGGCGAACCGGAGACCAGGTCTTCCGGCGTGATCGTGGAGCCGAAGAAATCCCTGACCGCGTCATCGTCGTGCAAGACCGGAGGCGCGACCAGGATGTTGCCGGCATCCTCGAGGCAGGCTTCAGCCATCTCTGTGGTGTACATCGACCCTGTCGTTCGCAGATCTTGGTGATCGGTGATCACTCAAACCGTGGACATGACTGCGGCCCGCACTCCTTCGGCTGCGCCCCGAGGCGCAGAGGGAAAAGAGACGGACCGCTGGGGCTCGATGATCTCACGGGGCTCGAAGGCGGGCAACGGGTTCTGCCGTACGGGCAGTACGTACTCCAACCGCTCGCTCCCCGCCGCGGCTTGGAGATGCGCCGGGGTGGCCGTACGGATGTGACATCCTGCGGAGAATCCGGCGGGCCGGCCGCCGGCGGCGGAAAGGACCCCCCGTGACCCGCAGCGCGCTCCTGGTCGGAGCCACCGGACTCGTCGGCGGACAACTGCTCGCGCGGCTGCTGCGCGACCCGCGCTACGACCGCGTCACCGTGCTGGCCCGCCGCCCGCTCGGACTCGAACACCCGCGGCTGGACGCCCGGGTGGTGGACTTCGCCAAGCTCGGCCCCGACGACCTCCCGGCCGGGCAGGGGGGCGAGACGGACGTGTACGGCGCGCTGGGCACCACCATCCGGCAAGCCGGCTCGCAGGAGGCCTTCCGCGAGGTGGACCAGCACCACACCGTGCGCGTGGCCGAGTTGGCCCGGGACGCGGGAGCCGAGCGCATCGCCGTGGTCTCCTCGGTCGGTGCCGGATCCGGCTCCCGGACCTTCTACCTGCGCGTCAAGGGGGACATGGAGGCGGAGGTGACGGCCCTGGGCTACCGGCAGACGGAGTTCTTCCGGCCCTCCTTCATTCTCGGCCGCCGCCCCTCGCACCGCCGGGGCGAGGGCCTGGGCAGTACCGCCGCGACCGTGCTGGCGCCGCTGCTGGCCGGGCCCGCCCGCCCGTACCGGCCGGTGCCGGCGGGGAGGCTGGCCGCGGCGATGATCGCCGCCCTGGCCGAGGACCGGCCCGGGGTCCGGGTCCGCACGCACGACGACTTCCTCGTCCTCGCCCCGGAACCGGCCGCCGCTGCCGCTGCCGACCGGGCGTAACCGCGGCTCCGGGGCCGGGACGGGCTCACGCTTCCTCGGCCGCGACGTCACCGGAGGTCGGGGCCGCCCGTCGTCTGCGGTACACCAGCACCCCGCACACCGCGAGGAGGAGAACGGCCACGGCGGACACCCCGAGGGCCGTCCGCTCGGCGAAGAGCCTGCCCAGCACTTCGAGCACGCCGAGCCCTGCGGTCGCGTAGATCAACGCCCAGGCCGCCCCGCCCACGAACAGGGCGGGGAGGTAGCGGGGCAACGGCATGCGCATGCTGCCGGCGAGGAAGTTGGCGGCGGTCTGGAATCCGACGGTCAGGAAGGAGACGGCGACCACCGGCGCACCCCACCGCTGGATCGCCCGCTCGGCGCGCCGGAACTTCGCCGAGGAGATCCTCCCGGCGAGCCTGCTGCGCCGGGCACCGGCGCCGGCGAGCCACCCGACGGCGAACGTCCCTCCGGCACGGAGCAGGACGATGGCGTACAGGGCTCCGGCCGTGAGCGCGATCTTATCCACGACGCCTCCTCCCGAGCGGCGCGACGGATGCCGGCACGGGCGTCCGGCTCCCACGGGCGCACGACGCGCGCGAAGCCCGGTCACCGTCTCTCATCTGCATCCTGCCCCTGCCCGTTCCATCCCTCCGGATCACCGCCCGCGGCGCCGGAACCCGACACCTGTCACATCGCAGGCAAGGTAAGCCTAACCGAACACAAATACGGGGAACAGGACTCGGGCTGGTCCGGAAGCGGCGGGCCCGGACTGCCGAGGACCCGTTCTCACCTCAGGTGGCGGGTGAAGAACCGGGCTGCGGCATCCCCCGCGGACTGCGGGACGCCGGTGTGGCCGCCCACGTGGGCGTGGAGGGACTTCTCCTCCGAACCGAAGGCGTCGAACAGGTCCAGGGCCGCTTGACGGTCGTTCCCTTCGTCGTCCCACTGCAACAGGACGTGCAGCGGAACGGTGACCCGGCGGGCCTCCTCGAACATGGCACGAGGTACGAAACTCCCGGCGAAGAGTACGGCGGCCGTGATGCGCGGCTCGACCACCGCGAGGCGGACGCCGATGGAGATCACTCCCCCGGAGTACCCGACCGGGCCGCCGATCCCGGGCAGCGCCAGGAGGGCGTCCAGGGCCGCCTGCCATTCCGGGACCGCCTTGTCGACGAGCGGGAGGACGAGCGCATCGATGATCTCGTCGCCGACCGGCTCGCCGGCTCCCACGGCCCGGCGCAGGTCGGCGCGGGCTTGCTCGGCGGCGTCAAACCGGGGCCGGTCGCCGCTTCCGGGAAGCTCGAGGGTGGCGGCGAAGCCGTCGGCCACGGCGCGCCGGGCCCGCGCCACCAGCCGGGGGTACATCCTGCGCAGTCCGAGCGGGGGGTGGCCGAGCAGGATCAGCGGCACCGGTGCGGGTGTGGATGCGGGCGCCCAGAGGATGCCGGGGATCTCGCCGAGGGTGAACTCGCGCTCCAGGACGTTGCCGTCGAGGCGCTGCTCAGAAGTGAAGTGCACGGTCATGCCTTTCGGGAGTCAGCAGTGGGCGCGGTGGTCCGCCAAACGGTTTCCCGCCCCGGGCTCCGTGGCCGGGCGCCGGCGGCAGTCGTCAGCCCGCCGATCCGCTACCCGGCCGGACGGGTGCGGCGGCCGCCGGCTCCGGGGCGACCACCGCCGGCCGCACGTGGGCCAGCAGGAGCTCGAGGAATCGCTCCGGCCGGCGGAACGCCGCGAAGTGGCTGCAGTCGTCGATCAGTGCGAAGCCCTTGACCGGGGCCTGGACGTCGTCGAAGAAGCGGCGGACGAGGGCGGGCGACGTGAGGACGTCCTTCTCGCCCTGGAAGACGAAGAACGGGATCGCGAACCCGGTGCCGTCGGCCCAGTCGTCGAACCCCGACGGGCCTGCGGCGACCTGCTCCGAGAAGCGCATGCCCTTGAGGAAGTACGTCAGCTCGCGCAGCGAGTGCAGCGGCGAGAGCCACAGGGACCCCATGACGACCTTCTTCATCGTGTCCAGGGTCAGCGGGTCGCTGGTCGCCGCCAGCTTGGCGTACATCGCGCGCTCGCGGGCGCTCCAGCGGTGCCGGTCGGCGTCCAGGGCCTGGACGGCCGCGAGTTCCTTGTGCTTTCCGGTCGCCCGGAGCCGTGTGAGGAACGCCCGGTGGACGGAGTCGTCGCGGCCGGAGTCGTGGATGTTCTGGTCGGTGCCGACGTACGCGCAGTAGCGCTCGGGAAACTCGCGGGCGAGCCGCAGGCCGAAGACGCTCCCGTAGGAGTGGCCGAGCAGGACGACCTTGTCGACGCCGAGGCGGGTGCGGATGTGGTCGGTGACCTCGACCGCGTCCGCGTAGATCCGTTCGAAGGTCATCTCGCCCTGTCCGTCGGCGCCTCCGCGGCCGAGGGTCTTGAGGGTGCCGCGCATGTCCCAGCGGACGATCGTGAAGTGCTTCTCCCAGGACCGGGTGCGCGGCCCGAAGATCGCGGTCGAGGCGCCGGGACCGCCGTGCAGTTCCAGGACCACCGGGTTGGCCAGGTCCTCGCCGCGCACCGAGATCCACTGATCGATGCCGCCGATGCGGACGAAGCCGCTCTCGTCGATGCCGTTCCGGCTGTCGATCGTCATGGCGGAGGCGTTCCGGGATCGCTTCAGGGCGCGGTGGCCGAGGAGTCCGGCCGCGGGTGCGGCGAGGAGTGCGGCTGCGGAGGTGGCGAGGACTACTGCGATCACGATGGCTCCCCAGAACTGTATATGTCGTAAGCAGTTAGATATACGATATAAACAGTTAGTGCGTGGGACGTCAACAGGTGACGGTGAGGAGTGGGAGATGAGCCGGAAGCCGGCGGGGAGCCAGGGGGGCGCGAAGGCGAGCTTCGCGCTGCTGTGGGGCGAACAGGGACAGCCGAGCCGCGGGCCGAAGCCTTCACTGACCGCGGGCCGGATCGCCGGGGCCGCGATCCGGATCGCCGACGAGGAGGGTCTGGACGCGGTCTCGCTGGCGCGGATCGCCAAGGAATTCGACGTCACCGCGATGGCCCTCTACCGGTACGTCCCCGGCAAGGCCGAACTCGTCGATCTGATGGTCGACCTCGCGATCGGCCCGCCGGTCCCCGTAGCGGACATCCCCGGCGGCTGGCGCCCTCAGCTGACCGAGTGGGCGCGCCAGTGCTCGGCCGTGTACCGCCGCCACCCGTGGATCCTCGCGGCCACCGGCATGCGGCGCCAGATCATGGGCCCCCACCAACTCGGCTGGCTGGACACCGCGCTGGCCGCACTGGCCGGGACCGGCCTGTCGGCCGCCCAGCGGCATGAAACCTTCCTGCTGCTCGTGGGCCACATCCGCAACATCGCCCAGCAGACGGCCGACCACGACGAGGCGGAGAGCGAGGAATGGGCCCGCCTGACGGCCGACGTCGTGAAGCGCCACGCGGACCGCTTTCCCGCGCTCACGTCAGCGGTCGCGGAGGGCGCCTTCGTCCCGCGGGGCGGGGACCCGCTCGACTTCGGCCTGCAGCGGATCCTGGACGGCGTAGCGTCCCTGCTCCCCTGACCCGAGGGGCGCGGCTGCCATGCCGAGCGTCAGGCCCCAGGGGGGGTTGCGTCGACCGGGTCACCGCCGATCGGGCTCCACTGCGGCATCAGGGGCCGGGACGGCCGTCGATCCTGGAGGTGAGCAGGTTCCCTGCTGCGTCACGGCGACCGCCCCGGCTGACTCCCCGGATACCCGCCGCGTCCGCTTTCACCCCGTCAGGTCCATTTCCGCTACGGGGTACGGCGGCATGACAGTGGCCTGCACCCCCCTTCGGGAGGGGTGCAGGCCACAGGCGCCGTGCGGCTACCAGCGGTACCAGCGGCCGCTGCCGCCCTTGGGACGGGCGACGAAGCCGATCAACCACAGAACCAGAACCGCGATGGCGACCCACCAGAGGACCTTCACCGCGAATCCGGCACCGAAGAGGATCAGAGCGAGCAGAAGAACGAGAAGCAGGGGAACCATAGTTATCAACCTCCGAAGCGCCTTCTGCCCGGCCGTCCCTCGTCCATGCGTTCCATCCTTATGTGTTTCTTACTCGCAAGGGCGGGCATGAGAACGCCCGCGTCCGGGGCCTCGTGCGTTCGCCCCGGACGCTGCCGTCGTCACCGCGCGGTCTAGGGTGCGGGCATGAGCTCACACAGCTACCTCTCCGAACTGTTCGCGCTGGACGGCCGGGTCGCCCTGGTGACGGGTGGCAGTTCCGGCATCGGCCGGGCCATCGCCGGGGCTCTGGCGCGAGCGGGGGCGAGCGTGGTCGTCGTGGCGCGCAAGGAGCCGGAACTGGCCGCCGCGGTCGACGAGCTGGCGGCGGACGGCTGCCGAGCGGCCTGGGTGAGCGCCGACCTGGGCACCCGCGACGGGGTGCGCGCGGCGGCGGAGAAGGCGGCGGAAGTGTTCGGGGAGCCGGACATCCTCGTCAACAGCGCGGGGATCAACCTGCGGCCGCCGATGGGCGAGCTGGGCGATGAGGTGTGGGACGCCACGATGGCGGTGAACCTGGAGGCGCCTTACCTGTTGGGGCAGCGGTTCGGGCCCGGCATGGCCGAGCGGGGCTTCGGGCGCATCATCCACATCACCTCCCAGCAGGCGCACCGGGCGTTCGTCCAGAGCGGCGCCTACGGGGTCTCCAAGGGGGCCCTGGAGTCGCTGGCCCGCTCTCAGGCCGAGGCGTGGTCGCCCTACGGCGTCACCTGCAACGCGCTGGTGCCCGGCTTCGTCATGACGCCGCTCAACGCGCGGCTGGCGTCCGACCCGCAGAAGGTGGCGGCGCTGGCCTCGCGCACGATGGTCGGGCGCAACGGCCTGGCCGAGGACTTCGCCGGAGCGGCGGTTTTCCTGGCCGGCCGCGCATCCGGTTACGTCACGGGGCAGACGATCTTCGTCGACGGCGGGTTTTCCGTCCACTGAGCCGCGCCGGGCACCCCGGCCGGGGTGCCCGCCGGCGTGCACGTCCGGCTCTCAGAAGAGGTCCAGGACATCCACCCAGGTGCCGTCGCCCGCAGTGCGGGCCCGTACCGGGCGCGGCTGCGGGTAGGTGGCCGCCGCGGCCCTCGCGCGGACGACCTCCGGCCCGCCGCACGCCGCGACCGCGAAGGCGCCGAAGACCTTGGCGAAGGCGGCCGGATCCCGGAACTCCACGCCGAAGGCCCGGCCGTCGTTCAGCGGCACCCACACCACCCGGTCGACCCGTATCCACTCCGACACCGGCTGGTCGTCCGCGGTCGACCGCCCCTCCAGCCACAGCCGCGCCACGTGCAGGAGGTTCACCTCCCCCATCGGTAGCCGCTTGCGCCGGACGCGCAGTTCGGACGCCGTCAGCGTGACCTTCTGGTCCTTCTTCGAGTACCAGACGACGCCGATCCCGCAGGGCACCCACAGCAGGACCCCGATCACCGGCCAGACGAGAGCGTCGCCCCACGATCGGAGCAACCCGCCGTCCAGCAGGCTCAGGGCCCCGAAGACCAGAACCCACTTCGCCGTCATCCGCCAGAACCCCGTGCCCTGCCGGTACAGGACCCGCCGCTTGCTTGTCATCGTCATACCGGCACGCTATCCGCCGGACGGACCGGAGAGCCGGGGCGTACCTTCCGTGGGAGCGGACGAGAAGACGGGTAGACCGAATCCCCGACAGACCGGCTCAGGCCAAGGGAGAACTCCATGACCATGTCCATGGCGCGGCTCGCGGTGACCACGGCGGTGACGGCCGTGTTCGCGGCGACCTCGACCCCCGGCGCCGGCGCCGCCGTCCGTCCGCCGGAGCCCCGGGCGCCGAGGGAGTTCGTCTCGCTGCGCTCCGTCGATCCCACGATCATCCAGGAGATGCGCTACGTGTCGGCGCACAACTTCATCGGCGAGCGGATCGACGGCTACCGGCAGCCCGTCTGCATCCTGACGCGACCGGCGGCCGAAGCCCTGCACCGGGCCCAGACGCGCCTTCAGCCCCAGGGGTACTCGCTCAAGGTGTACGACTGCTACCGGCCTCAGCGGGCCGTCGACCACTTCGTACGGTGGGCCAGGGACCTGACCGACGAGCGGCGGAAGGCGGAGTTCTACCCGAGGGTCGACAAGTCGCGCCTGTTCGACGACGGTTACATCGCCGAGAAGTCCGGGCACAGCCGTGGCAGCACCATGGACCTCACGATCGTCCCGCTTCCGGCGGTGCCGGCGCCTGCGCCGAGGCCGGGGCAGGAGTCCGTCCCATGCTACGCGCCGCAAGCGGAGCGGTACCCGGACAACTCCGTGGACATGGGAACGGGCTTCGACTGCTTCGACACCCTGTCGCACACCGACGACCCGCGCGTCCGGGGAGCACAGCGCGCGCACCGCCGGCTGCTGAAGACGACGCTGGCCGCGGAGGGGTTCGTCAACCTGCCCGAGGAATGGTGGCACTTCACGTACAAGCCCGAACCCTTCCCGGACACCTACTTCGACTTCCCCGTCGCGCGCCGGTCGGTGGCCGGGCAGCACCGCCCGTGACGGACGTACGCCGGCGTATGCACGATTCCGGGTCACCCCCGTCCGGAGCAGCGCCGAGTGCGTCAGAACGCGTAGAGCGCGTTGCCGTTCAGGGTCGCGGACATCTCACACGCGTTGGGGAAGGTGTGGCTCCACGTGAGGTGGCGGCCGCGCCAGACGCCGTCCGCCGTGACCGTGACGGGGTCGTACTGCCGCGGGCAGGGGCGGTCCGGAAGCGGGGCGGCCAGCAGGCGGTCGAACTCGCCGCCCGTGGCGTTGAGGGCGTCGCACGCGGCCCTGGGGGCGGGGTGGGTGCCCTCGGCCGCGTAGGCGCAGCTGAGAACGGTCGCCCGCAGGACGGTGCCCGTTGCCGCGTCGGCCCCGCGGACCACGCTGAAGACCATGGCGGACGGGGAGGACGGGTTCGCGGGCTTGGCCTCCGCCACGCCCGTGGCACCGGCGAGACAGAGAAGAGCGGCGGCGGAGACTGCTGCTAAGCGGTGACGCACGACAACACTCGCTTTCGATTCGAAGGTGGAGGAGGCGCTACGGCTTCTGTGTGGCGCCGAAATGGACGTAGAACGACCATGTCAGAAGTGCAGGGCCGCCGCACATCGACGATCGAGATGCGGACACGCCGTTCGGTTATCGGAGCAGCGGGTGGGACCGGTCGACTGCCGCCGCCTGAGCGCAGGTCCACGTCCCGCACCTGCGCGCTGTACTGCCGACTCCGGTGTACCCGCCGGCGATTGTCGCCCCCATGGCGGCCGGGAGCAGTCCACCGCAGGGCCGTCCAGGGTGACCGGATCGATACGGTGCAGCGGGCGGCGCGGACACCCGCCCGCGCCGCAATTCCGCGCATAGTACGAAAATGCCCGCCTTGGGCAACACGGGCTGTTTTTGTTGATTTAGGAAGGAATCGGGTCCAGAGTGTGGCTCCTCGGCAGGACGCCGGGAACGTTCAGAGCCCGCCCGGCGTGCACGTGGCCGGGCCGGGCTGACTGTTGAAGGAGCCATCCTCATGTCTGCTTCTCTCGCCCCCCGCCGCGCCTTCGCCGGCCTCGTCGCCCTCGGCGCCCTGATCGGCGCCGCCGCGGTACCGGCCGCCGCCGACGACCACCACCACGGACACGGTCACGGCGGTCCGCGCTCCTCCGTCGTCATCGGCGAGGTCGAGAACGCCGGCCGCGGGCACGACAACCGCGCGCTGAACAGCGAGTGGGTCGAAGTGAAGAACACCGGCCGCCACAGCGTCGACCTGCACGGCTTCACCCTCACCGACAAGCAGGGCAACCGGTACCGCTTCCACGACTTCCGCCTGGACGGCCACTCCAGCGTCAAGGTCCACACCGGCAAGGGCCGCGACACCCGCCACCACCTCTACCAGGACCGCCGCCACCAGATCTGGGACGAGCGCGACACCGCCACCCTGCGCGACAACCGCGGCAACGTCATCGACACCGAGTCCTGGGGCCGCCGCGGGCACCACCACGGCCATTAGGCCGGATGCGGGAGCGGACGGCCGCTCCCGCCAGTGCGCCGCCGGCCACTGCGGGCCGCCACCGGACGACGGTGGCGGCCCGTCCCGCGCCGGTCGGCGCGGAGCGCGTACGGCAGTCGGCCGTGCGTCCGGAAACCCACGGCCGTTGTCAGCGGGTGGTGCGAGACTCGCCCCATGAAGCTCAACGACCCCAAGGACGACCTGCACCGCTACCTCAAGGCAGCCCGCGAAGCCGTCGTCTGGAAGCTCGACGGACTGTCCGAGTACGACGTCCGCCGCCCCCTGACACCGACCGGCACCAACCTCCTCGGCCTCGTCAAGCACCTCGCGGGCGTCGAGTTCGGCTACTTCGGGCCGACCTTCGGGCGCCCGCACGACGAGCCCCTCCCCTGGCACGCGCAGGACGCCGAGCCCAACGCGGACATGTGGGCGACCAGCGACGAGTCACGCGAGGACATCCTCGGCCTCTACCGCCGCGCCTGGGCGCACGCCGACGCGACGATCGAGGCCCTGCCGCTCGATGCGATGGGGCACGTCGCGTGGTGGGGTGAGGGCGGCGACGCGACGCTCCAGCGGATCATGCTGCACATGACGGCAGAGACGAACCGGCACGCCGGCCACTGCGACATCGTCCGCGAGCTGATAGACGGCAGGACCGGCATGCGGGAGGCCAACGGCAACATGGCCGGCGGTGACGCGGCCTGGTACCAGGAGTACTGGAACAGGCTGGAGGCGTCCGCCAAGCAGGCCCAGGCCGAACTGGGCTGATCGCGCCCTGGAGCAGCGGCTCGCCGACGACGGCGCCGTGCCCGACCGCCCGGCGGCCCGGAGGGTGGTTCAGGCCGGTGCCGCCGTCAGGGCATGCGTCATGTGGTCGGCGAGGCGGGGCAGCCAGTCCGCCCGGGCGTTGCCGAGGAGGTGGTCGCCGTGCGGGACGGCCAGGTGGGTGCCGTGCGGGGCCAGCCGGGCCAGGGGCTCGCCGTTCGTGACGCCGGGGATGACGTCCTGCCCTCCGTCCACGACCAGCAGGGGGGCCGCGATCCGGGGTGCCAGGGCGGAGAGGTCCACGTGCCCCGTGAAGGCGCGGGCGGCGTCGGGGCCCCCGGTGCGTCGGGCCAGGATGTCCCGTACCGGTGGGGGCAGTTGCCCCCAGTCGAGGCGGAAAGGGCCGCTGACGGTGGCGGCCGCGCGGACGCGCGGCTCCAGGGCGGCGGCGCGGGCGGCGAAGTAGCCGCCCAGGCTGAGGCCGACGAGGCCGATGCGCGCGACGCCGAGGGCGTCGATGACGCGGCCCACGACCTGCTCGTAGTCCGGCCGCAGGGTCGTCGTGTCCGCGAGGGCGCCCTGTCCGGGGCCGTCCACGGCGAACACGGCCAGACCCCTGGCCAGCAGCGCGGACGCCAGGTCGAGGAACTCCTCCTTGGCCGAGTCCAGGCCGGGGACGACGACCACCGTGGCGGGAGCATCGCCCGGGCCGCGCAGCCAGCCGGTGAAGCCGTCGCCGCTCACGCGTCGCGCCCCGGGCTCCAGCACGGTCAGCGCCCGGCCCAGGGCGCGGTCCGCTTCGGCTGCGGCCCGGGCCGCCTGCGGATGGGGCGCGAGCGTGGCGAGGTGGAACCACCGGGCCGCCATCAGCAGGTGCTCACCGGCGGACGCCGTCGATCCTGCCTGGTCGGCGCGCGTGAGGTGGGCCCGGGCGGTGGTGACCAGAGCCGGGCCCCAGTCGTCGACGGACGTGAGGGCGCCGGTGACGCGCCGGTACTCGTGGGGATCGACCCCCGCGCCGGTGGCGCGCGTCCACTGGGCGGCCGCGAACTCGTGGGCGTTCATCGCTCGGTTCCTCCGGTCAGCAGTACGGCCTTGCCGCGGATGCGGCGCTCTCGCAGGTCGACCAGCGTGTCGGCGGTCCGCGTCCAGTCGGCGGTCCGGCCGATCTCCGGGTGCAGCCGGCCTCGTTCCACCAGGCGCACCAGCGTCGCGAGGTCGGGACCGTAGGGGCCGCCCGCGTAGTGGAAGTGCTGGATCGTGACGCGCTCGGGTCCGTTCAGCACGTCGAAGAAGTCGAGGGTCACGGGCGTGCGGCTGGCCTGGCCGAACCAGACGAGGAGGCCGCCGGGGCGGACCGCGGACAGTGCGGCCGGCAGGGCGGTGCCGCCCGTGGACTCCAGGACCACGTCGAACGGGCCCCCGGCGTCGGTGATGTCGTGCACCACCTTCGCGCCCAGGTCCGCGAGCCGCTCGCCGCGCACCGGTGTGGCCGTCACCGCGGTCACCTCCGCGCCGGCCCCCGTGGCCAGCTCGGTGACGTAGTGGCCGACTCCGCCCGAAGCGCCGGTCAGCAGCACCCGCCGCCCGGCCAGGGAACCCGCCGTCCGCAGCAGGCGCAGCGCGGTGATCCCGGCCAGCGGGAGGGCCGCCGCCCGTACGTGGTCGATGCCGTCCGGGAGCACGGCGAGCGAGTGCGTGGGCACGGCCGCGTACTCGGCCCAACCGCCCTGCGCCGGATGCCCGACCACGCGGGTGCCGGTACCGGGGCCCGATCCGTCCGCCGCGGCCTGCACGACGAGGCCCGCGACGTCCTTGCCGGGCAGCCACCCCGGCGCGGGGTGTTCGAGGAGGAAGGTCTCGCCGCGGTTGGGTGCGAACGCCTCCACCTTGACCAGCGCCTCGTCCGGCCGCGGGAGCGGCTGGGCGACCTCGGCGAAGGCGACCGGTCGCGTCGTTTCCCCCGTGGGAATCAGTCTGTGCATGCCGCAGATGCAACACCGGGGGCCGCCCGGTGCTCCAACAACCGGAACACGACGCCGACAACCGGAAGTTGTCGCCTAAGGTGAGAGGCATGGATCTTGACGTGGCGCAGGTACGTGCCTTCGTGCGCGCCGCGGAAGAACTGCACTTCGGGCGGGCGGCCGGCCTGCTCGGCGTCTCCCAGCAGGCGCTGTCCAAGCGCATCGCGCGGCTGGAGTCCCTGCTCGGCACCCGGCTGTTCCAGCGCGGCGGGACCGGTGTCCGCCTCACCGAGGCCGGTGAGCGCTTCCTTTCGCCGGCCCGCCACGCCGTGACCGCCGCCGACGCGGCGGTCGCCGCGGTGACCGGGACGCGTCGGCCGCTGCGCGTCGACTTCTGGGGGCACCTCTACCAGCCGATGCGGACGCTGGCCCAGGTCGCCGCTCAGGCCGGAGAACTGGAGCTGGGGCACGGCCGCGATCTGCCGTCGGTGACGGAGGCACTGCTGCACGGCGACATCGACGCGGCCTTCGGCCGGGTCCACCCTCCGCTGGCCGCGGGGCTGGCACACCGGCTCATCCGCCTCGAACCCGTCGACGCCGTCATGAGCGCCGCCCATCCGCTCGCCTCCGAACGAGCGCTGCGGCCCGATCAGTTGCGCGACAGCGTGCTGTGGGCACCCGGCACGCTGGACCGCCTCGACTTCCTCCACCAGTTCGCCGACCGGTTCGGCATCCGGAGCACAGCCGCGGGCATCAACCTGGGACTCCCCCGCTTCCTCGCCGAGGTGGCCGAAGACCCGCGGCGCTTCTCGCTCCTGCCCGCCGACGTCCCCCTCCCGGACGTCCCCGGACTGTGCGCCGTCCCGCTGGTCGACCCCACGCCGCTGTACGCCTGGTCGCTGCTGTGGCGCACCGGCGACGAGCCCCCGGGGCTCACCCGCCTCACCGCCGCCTGCGCCGCGCGGGCGGGGCAGAGCCGGTGGCTGGAGTACCGCCCGGCGCGCGACTGGATGCCCGAACCGCCGACCGACCGTCCCGGGCGCCGGGAGGAACGCTTCGGGCACGGGTGAACGCTGCGTCCGGCGCCTGCCGGGGCAACGGCACGGCCGGTGATACCCGAGGGAAATTGCGTGCCGTGTCCGGCGGGCGGTGCAGCAGAATCGCCCCATGGCAGACATGGGGGTGTTCCGGACCGCGGTCAGCGGCTGGGCGGCGGGCGGTTGCGGTGCGGCGGCGAGGGAGGCGGCCGCGGCAGCGGGTGTCCGGACCGTGGTGCTGGTGGAAGGACCCAGCGACCTCGCCGCGGTCGAGACGCTGGCGGCGCGTCTGGGCCGGGCCCTGCCCGACGAGGGCGTCTGCGTCCTCTCCATGGGCGGGGCGATGAACGTCGGGCGTTACGCCGAGCTCCTGGGCCCGCCGGGGCTGGGGCTGCGCGTCACCGGGCTGTGCGACGCGCGGGAGCGGCCGTTCTACGACCGGGCCCTCGCCCGCGCCAGCGCATCTCGGCAGGAGGTCTTCGTCTGTGTGGAAGACCTGGAAGAGGAACTGATCCGCGCGCTGGGCGTGGCCGGGGTGGAGGCGATCGTGGAGGCCGAGGGCGAGCTCGCCCCGTGGCGGACCTTCACGCGTCAGCCGGCGCAGCAGGGCCGCGACCCGCTGCGCCAGATGCGGCGCTTCCTCGGTACCAGGAAGGGCCGCAAGATCCGTTACGGCCACCTCCTGGCGCGCTCCGTCGACCTCGGGCGCCTACCCGCCCCCCTGGGCGCCCTGCTCGCCTGCCTGTGAGCGGGCCGCACACCGGTACGGCCCGCCCGACCGCGTACGGACGGCGCCTGCCGCCCGGGGACGGTCGACGGCCAGATGCCGCCGGGTGATCAGGGGAGGACCTTGACCTCCACGCCGGCGATCCGGCCGAGGGCGTCGAAGCCGACCTCGGCCGCATTGCCGCCCGGCAGGCCGGCGACGATCCGGTCGCCCTCCGTACGGTGGGGCACGCCGTGGTGGTCGAAGTAGCCGCCGACCACGTGCCGGGCCGAGTGGCCGATCAGGCCGGCGCCGCTGAGCAGGGTCCGCGGCAGGGTGACCGGATCCAGCGCGGCGCGCGGGACCCGGGGGTCGTCGGGCAGGAAGTAGACCCGGGTGCCCGGTCCGGCCGGAAGCCCCATGTAGCCGGGCGCCTCGGCCACCCCCATGCCGGTGAAGGCGAGCATCTCGGCGGCGCGCCGCGGGTCTTCGAAACCGGACAGGTCCACGGCCTCCGCGGTCAGTTCGGGTATGCCGTGCGCGCGCCCGTACCGCTCGATCGCCGCGGTCAGGGCGACGACCTCGCTCCCGCGCAGGCCCGGGTTGGCCCAACCCCACATCCAGGACCGCTCGTCCGTGTCGTAGGTGCCCAGTACGGCCGCCCGCAGCTCCAGTCCGCCCTGCCGGTACAGGCAGGACGGCAGGTCGGCGCTCCACGGCCCGTCGGGCAGGAACGCGTTCAGGGCTTCGAGCTGGGCCGCGCCCCAGGCGGCGTGCCGTTCGGCCTCGAGGAGGAAGGGTTCGCTGAACTCGCTGATCATGCCCCGACCCTACGAGGCTGCCGCGCCGGCGCCCAAGCGGTACCGGCGCCCGGGCGCATCGGACGGCCTCGCCGGACGGGTCACTCGGCGTGACTCCCGTCACTTCCCGTTACGGAAGGGGCATGTGGGACGAGCGGCAGGGCAGGGGGGCCGAAGCAACGCATCGCGGGCGAGCCGCGGTGTCGGAAGCGGAGGTACAGCGCGTCGTGTCCGAGGACAGAACCATCCATATCGCCGGAACCTGGAGGTCTGCGGTCTCAGGAGCCACCCGTGAGGTCCTGGACCCGGCGGACGGGAGCGTCCTCGCGCTCGTCGCCGAGGGCGGCACCGCGGACACCGACGCCGCCGTCGGCGCCGCCCGGGCCGCCTTCGACGGCGGCGAGTGGCCCCGGACGCCGGTGACGGAGCGCGCCGCCCTGCTGCGCCGCACCGCCGAGCTGCTCCAGCGCGACCGCGAACGCATCGCGCTGCTGGAGAGCCGGGACGCGGGCAAGACGCTGGAAGAGGGGCGCGTGGACGTGGACTGCGTCAGCGACGCCTTCCGCTACTTCGCGGACCTGGTCGCCGGTGAGAGCGCCGGACGCGTGGTCGACGCGGGCTCCCCCGACATCCACAGCGTCGTGGTCCACGAGCCGGTCGGGGTGTGCGCGCTGATCACGCCGTGGAACTATCCGCTGCTCCAGGCCAGCTGGAAGATCGCCCCGGCCCTGGCTGCGGGCAACACCTTCGTCCTCAAGCCGAGCGAGATCACCCCGCTGTCCACGGTGGAGCTCATCCGCCTGCTGGCGGAGGCCGGTCTGCCGGCCGGTGTCGCCAATCTGGTGACGGGCGCCGGTGACCCCGTCGGCGCCCGCCTGTCGGCCCATCCCGATGTCGACCTCGTCTCCTTCACCGGCGGCCTCGCCAGCGGTACGAAGGTCATGCGCGCGGCTGCCGACTCCGTCAAGAAGGTCGCCCTGGAACTCGGCGGCAAGAACCCGAACGTGGTCTTCGCCGACGCCTGTGCCACCGCCGAAGGCTTCGACACCGCCGTCGACCAGGCCCTCAACGCCGCCTTCATGCACAGTGGCCAGGTCTGCTCCGCCGGCTCCCGGCTCATCGTCGAGGAGGGCGTGGCCGAGCGCTTCGTCGCCGAGCTCGCCCGCCGCGCCGACCGGATCCGCCTCGGCCGCGGCACCGACCCGGGCGTCGAGTGCGGGCCCCTGGTCTCGGCGGCCCAGCTGGCGCGGACGCAGGAGTACGTGGAATCGGCCCTCGCCGAGGGCGCGGTGCTGCGCTCCGGCGGCTCCCGCCCGGACGGACCCGGCTACTTCTACCGCCCGACCGTCCTGGACGGGTGCCACCGGACGATGCGGGTCGTGCGGGAGGAGGTCTTCGGGCCGGTGCTGACCGTCGAGACCTTCCGTACCGAAGACGAGGCCGTCGCGCTCGCCAACGACACCGAATACGGGCTCGCCGGCGCGGTGTGGACCGCCGACCAGGGCCGGGCGCGCCGGGTCGCGGGCCGACTGCGCCACGGCACGGTCTGGATCAACGACTTCCACCCCTACCTGCCGCAGGCGGAGTGGGGCGGCTTCGGGAAGTCCGGCACCGGACGCGAGCTGGGCCCGGCGGGTCTGGCCGAGTACCGCGAGACCAAGCACGTGTACCAGAACCTCGCTCCGCGCCCCGTGCGCTGGTTCGCTGGCTGAAGGAGGAGGAGAACCATCCATACGAACGCGAACGCGGACATCCCCGTGCACGAGTACGACTACGTCGTCGTCGGCGGCGGGACCGCCGGCTCCGTCATCGCCTCCCGTCTGACCGAGGACCCCGGCACCACCGTCGCCGTGATCGAGGGCGGCCCCAGCGACGTCGACCGGCCCGAGGTCCTCACCCTGCGCCGCTGGATGGGCCTGCTCGGCGGTGAACTGGACTACGACTACCCCACCACCGAGCAGCCGCGCGGCAACTCCCACATCCGGCACAGCCGCGCCCGCGTCCTCGGCGGCTGCTCCTCGCACAACACCCTCATCGCCTTCAAGCCCCTGCCGTCCGACTGGGACGAGTGGTCGCAGACAGGTGCCGAGGGCTGGCACTCCGCCGCCATGGAGCCGTACTTCGACAAGCTCCTCAACCACATCGTCCCGGTGGCGGAGAAGGACCGCAACGCCATCGCCCGCGACTTCGTCGACTCCGCGCGCGCGGCCCTCGGCGTCCCGCTCGTCGAGGGCTTCAACCGCAAGCCCTTCCACGAGGGAGCCGGCTTCTTCGACCTCGCCTACCACCCGGAGGACAACAAGCGCTCCTCCGCCTCGGTGGCCTATCTCCACCCCGTGATGGACGACCGGCCCAACCTCCGCCTCTTCCTGGAGACCTGGGCGTACCGCCTCGAACTCGACGGTGCCCGGGTGCGCGGGGTGCACGTGCGGTCGCAGGACGGCACCCGGTCGCTGATCACCGCACGCCGTGAGGTGGTGGTCTGCGCGGGCGCCGTCGACACCCCGCGCCTGCTGCTGCACTCCGGCATAGGCCCGCGCGCCGACCTGGAGGCCCTCGGCATCCCCGCGCTGCACGATCTGCCCGGGGTGGGCGAGAACCTGCTCGACCACCCGGAGTCGGTGATCGTCTGGGAGACCGACGGTCCGATCCCGGAGAACTCGGCGATGGACAGCGACGCCGGGCTCTTCGTCCGGCGCGACCCGCAGTCGCAGGGCCCCGACCTCATGTTCCACTTCTACCAGGTGCCCTTCACCGACAACCCGGAGCGCATCGGCTACGAACGCCCCGCGCACGGGGTGTCGATGACGCCCAACATCCCCAAGCCCCGCAGCCGCGGCCGCCTCTACCTGACCAGCGCGGACCCCGAGGTCAAACCCGCGCTGGACTTCCGCTACTTCACGGACGAAGAGGACTACGACGGACGTACCCTCGTGGACGGCATCAAGCTCGCCCGCGAGATCGCCGCGACCGAGCCGCTGTCCGGGTGGCTAAAGCGGGAGGTCTGTCCGGGGCCGGAGATCACGAGCGACGAGGAGCTGAGCGCGTACGCCCGCTCCGTCGCCCACACCGTCTACCATCCGGCGGGCACCTGCAAGATGGGCGCCGCCGAAGACCCCACCGCCGTCGTGGGGCCCGACCTCAGGGTGCGGGGACTCGACGGCATCCGGATCGCGGACGCCTCCGTCTTCCCGACGATGACCGCCGTGAACCCGATGATCGGGGTCCTCATGGTGGGCGAGAAGGCCGCCGAACTGCTGTCCCTGGACGGCGGTGCCCGATGAGCGCCGTCACCACCGAAGCCCCGGTCTTCTCCGTCGACGGCCTCTGGAAGGTCTTCGGTCCCAAGGGGGCGGCCGCGAAGGTCCCCGGTTCCGACCACGCCGGGCTGCCCGCGGCGGAGCTGCGCGAACGGACCGGCTGCACGGCGGCCGTCCGCGACGTCACCTTCGACGTCCGCAAGGGCGAGGTCTTCGTCGTGATGGGCCTGTCCGGCTCGGGCAAGTCCACCCTCGTACGGTGCCTCACCCGGCTGATCGAGCCCACGGCCGGAACCCTCGCCCTCGACGGCGAGGACGTCCTCGCGATGGACGCCGGCCGGCTGCGCGAACTGCGCCGCCACCGGGCCGCCATGGTCTTCCAGCACTTCGGCCTGCTCCCGCACCGCAGCGTCCTGGACAACGTCGCCTACGGCCTGGAGATCCAGGGCGTGGGCCGCGCCGAACGCCGTGGGAAGGCCGCCGAGGTGGTCGAGAAGGTCGGCCTCGCCGGCCTCGAGGAGCGCCGCCCCGGACAGCTCTCGGGCGGCCAGCAGCAGCGCGTCGGGCTCGCCCGGGCCCTCGCCGCCGACCCCGAAGTGCTCCTGTTCGACGAGCCGTTCAGCGCGCTCGATCCGCTCATCCGGCGCGAGATGCAGGAGGAGGTGGCCCGCCTGCACCACGAGGAGGGCCGCACCATGGTCTTCATCACCCACGACCTGGCCGAGGCCCTGCGCCTGGGCGACCGCATCGCGCTGATGCGGGACGGCCGCATCGTGCAGCTCGGCACGCCCGAGGAGATCGTCGGCTCGCCGGCCGACGACTACGTACGGGACTTCGTCCGCGACGTTCCGCGCGAGCAGGTCCTCACCGTACGCAGTGCGATGCGCCCCGCCTCCGGCGACGCGGCCGCGCAGGGCCCCGCGCTGACCCCCGCCACCACGGTGGCCGACGCCATCGAGGCCGTCGTCCGCAGCGGCGGTCCGGTCCGGGTCGTCGACCGCGGCCGCTGCCTGGGCGTGGTCGACGAGGCGGCACTCCTCGCGGTGGTGGCCGGACTCCCGGCCGCCACCGGGCGGGAGGCGGCGGCATGACCGGCACCCTCCGACCCGCTGTCCCCGCCCCCGTCACCGGGGGGTGGTGCGCATGACCGCGGCCACGGCCCCCGCCCGCGAACCCTCCAGACCGGGCGGCCCGCAGTCGTCCGGCCGCCCGGGCGGCGCGGAGCGCGCCACCGCCGGCCGCCCCGCGGCGGCGCGCACGGCGGCCGGGAAGGGAGCGCCGGTCCGCCCGCGCGGCGGCCCGTCCCTCCTCGGACGCCCCCTGGTCCGCGGACTGCTCCTGCCCCTCGCCGTCGCCGCCGCCGTGCTGGTGCCGCTCGCCGTCGCCTTCCCGGCGTCCGGCAGCTGGCCCGCCGCCCTGGCCGTGGACCTGTCGGGGCCGCTCGGCCGGGCCGGCGACTGGATCATCGATCACCGGGACAGCCACCCGCTGTTCCTGTACTTCTTCGGGCACGTCAGCAACGCCGTGGTGGTGTCCGTCCGGGCCGTCTACGTCGTCCTGCTCGCCGCGGGCTGGACCGGCGTCACCGCGCTGGCCGCCCTGGTGGCCTGGCGCCTGGCGGGCCTGCGGCTGGCCCTGACCTGTGCCGCCGCCCTCGCCGCGTGCGGGCTGCTCGGCATGTGGGTGCCGACCATGCAGACCCTTGCGCTGATGGTCGTGGCCGTCGCCGCCTCCGTCGCCGTCGGCGGGCTGCTCGGACTCGCCGCCGGGCTCTCGGCGCGCGCCGACCGCTTCCTGCGTCCCCTGCTCGACACCATGCAGATCCTCCCGGCGTTCGCGTACCTGCTGCCGATGGTGCTGGTCTTCGGCATCGGCGTACCGGCCGCCGTGCTGGCCACGGTGGTGTACGCCGCCCCGCCGATGGCGCGCCTCACCGCGCTCGGTCTGCGCGAGGCCGACGCGGGGGTGCTGGAGGCCGCCGCCTCGCTCGGCGCCACCGGGCGCCAGCGGCTGCTGACCGCCCGGCTTCCGCTCGCACGCCGGCAGCTCCTCCTGGGCGTCAACCAGGCCGTCATGACCGGCCTGTCGATGGCCGTGATCGCCTCCGTCATCGGCGCGGGCGGCCTCGGCGACCGCGTCTACCAGGCGCTCGCGTCCGTCGACGTCGGCGCCGCCCTGGCCGCCGGCATCCCGATCGTGCTGCTCGCCGTGATCCTCGACCGCACCGCCGAGGCGGCCGGCCACCGCATGGGCGCGGACGACACCCCCGCGCGCGGCGCGCGGCAGCTCCTGCTCAGGGTGTTCGACGGCTGGTACGGGTGGCTGCTCACCGTCCTGGCGGCGGTGGCCGTCGGCGTGGCCGGCCGGATCGCGGGCACGTCGCTGTGGCCGGCGTCCTGGACGGTGTCCATCGCCGAGCCCGTGAACCGGGCGGTCGCCTGGATGACCGCCCACCTCTACTCCGGCGTGCCCGTCGTCGGGGGCAGCGCCGACTGGGCCGCCCGGTTCACCGGGTGGGTCCTCGATCCCCTGCGCGGCGGACTCCAGGCCGCGCCGTGGTGGCTGCTCCTGCTGCTCGCCGCAGCGCTGGCCCTGCTCGTCGGCACCTGGCGCAGCGCCCTGACGGCCGTGCTCGCCCTCGCCGGCGTCGGCGTGCTCGGCGTGTGGGAAGCCTCCCTCGACACGCTGTCGCAGGTCCTCGCCGCCGTCGCCGTCACCCTGGTGACCGGTTTCGCGATCTCGGTGGGCGTCGCCGGCAGCGCCCGCGCGCAGCGCCTGCTGCGCCCCGTGCTCGACGTGTGCCAGACGCTGCCGCAGTTCGTCTACCTCATCCCCGTGGTCGCGCTGTTCGGGGTCGGGCGGGCACCGGCCGCGGCCGCCGCGGTCGTGTACGCGCTGCCGGCGGTCGTCCGGATCACCGTGCAGGGCCTGCGCGAGGTGGATCCGGCGGCGCTCGAATCCGCCCGCTCGCTGGGCGCGACCCGCCGGCAGCAACTGTGGCAGGTCCGGCTGCCGCTCGCCCGGCCGGCGTTGCTGCTCGCCGTCAACCAGGCCGTGGTCCTGGTCCTCGCCGTCGTCATCATCGGCGGCCTGGTCGGCGGAGGCGCGCTCGGCTACGACGTCGTCCTCGGCCTGGCGCAGGGCGACCTGGCCACCGGCCTCGTGGCCGGCGCCGCGATCGTGTGCCTCGGGCTGCTGCTCGACCGCGTCACCCAGCCCGCGAAGGAGGCCTGAGATGCACAACCACCCTTTCAACGGCAGACGCGGACGCCGCGGCGCGGCGGCCCTGCTCGCCGCGGCGACGGGACTCGCCGTGGTCACCGGCTGCGGAGCGGCCGACATGACCCGGCAGGCCTCTCCGTACGCCGCCGCGCAGGACTCGAAGACCGTCACCCTCTCCGTCCAGTCCTGGGTGGGCGCCCAGGCGAACACGGCCGTGGCCGCCTACCTCCTCGAACACGAGCTGGGCTACCGCGTGGACACCGTGCAGGTCGACGAGGTCCCCGCCTGGGACGCGCTCAGCCAGGGACGGGTGGACGCGATCCTGGAGGACTGGGGCCACCCCGAGCAGGAGAAGCGGTACGTCGAGGGCAAGAAGACGATCACCCGGGGCGGCGATCTGGGGGTGACCGGCCACATCGGCTGGTTCGTCCCCACCTACTTCGCCGAGGCCCACCCGGACGTCACCGACTGGAAGAACCTCGACAAGTACGCCGACCAGCTGCGCACCGCCGAGAGTCGCGGCAAGGGCCAGCTGATGGACGGCTCCCCGTCCTACGTCACGAACGACAAGGCGCTGGTGAAGAACCTGGGCCTCGACTTCGAGGTCGTCTTCGCCGGCTCCGAGGCGGCCCAGATCACCCAGATCAAGCAGTTCGCCAAGGAGGGCAAGCCCTTCCTGACGTACTGGTACAAGCCGCAGTGGCTCTTCGAGCGCGTCCCGATGACCGAGGTGAAGCTCCCCGAGTACCAGGAGGGCTGCGCGGACGTCCCGGAGAAGGTGGCCTGCGCCTACCCGCACACCCCGCTGCAGAAGTACCTGAACACGCGCTTCTCCGAGTCCGGCGGCAAGGCGGCGGCCTTCCTGAGGAAGTTCCGCTGGACCACGGCGGAGCAGAACGAAGTGGCCCTGATGATCGCCGAGGAGAAGCTCTCACCGCAGCAGGCGGCCAAGAGGTGGGTCGAGCGGAACGAGCCCGTCTGGCGGCCGTGGCTGGGCTGACCCGCCGGACCGCTCCGTACGGCCCCCGCCGGCCACGGCGGGGGCCGTACGGGCGCGTTGGCGCGCGCCGGACGTCCCGAGCCCCTGTCAGCCGTACGGGTTGAGGGCCCGGAAGCGGACGGTGTCACTGCGGCGGTCGAACCACAGGTGGGTGGAGTGGCCGCTGCCGACGCGGTCGAGCTCGTGCGACCGGACCCAGTCGGGGTCCTGCGGCCCTTCGCCCCGGAGCGCCTTCTCGAACCACGAGGAGAAGTCGTCGGCCGGCCCCTCGGCGACGAAGGCGTGGGCCGCCGTCAGTTCGGCGAGCTTCCCCGCCGCCAGCCGGGCGAAGCCCGAGATCACCAGCTCCGGTGACGGCAGGCCCCGGTCGTTGTCCCGGCTGCTCACCCACTTGGCGTCGGTGAGCGGGCCGAGCAGCGGGAACGCCTGCTCCAGCGGTGCGGTGTCGGTGTGCCAGTCTCCCCCGGCCTCCTGCGCCACCTCGCGCAGCGCCCACCAGGCGGGCAGGACCGCGAGCCCCGCCCCCAGCCCGATGCCGATGACCTTCCGCCGCTCCAACGCGATCCCCCTCATCCCTGTGTCCGGGGCACCTTATCCGGCGCGGGCACTGCGGGCACGGGGCCGTGTCCGGCGCGCGGCTCGGGGCGGGGCCGGCGGGATTCGGCTTCGGCGGCGACGGCCGAGGCGGACAGCAGGGTCGCCGCGGCCAGGGTGCCCCAGAGGGCGGCCGGGCCGTGGGGGGCGAGGGCGGTGATGGCGGCCGGGGAGACGGCGAGGCCGAAGCCGGTGGAGAGTTCGAAGCGGGCGAGGGTGCTGCCCAGGGCGCGGGCCGGAGCGAGGGCCGTCACGAGGGCGGTGGCGCTTCCGGCGTAGATGATCTCGCCGAGGGTGCAGACGACCGAGACGGCGGCGACCGCGGGGGCGGCCCATCCGCGCCCCTCCCCGGCTCCCAGGGACGTCACCGCCAGGAAGCCGGCGTACGACGCCGTGAGGACGACACCGGCGGTGGTCAGCGCGGTGCGCCGGGCGTAGCGGGACATCAGCAGGGTGAGGGGGACCTGGAGGGTGACCACCAGCACCGTGTTGGCCACGAAGATCGCCGCCGACCATGCCGGTGAGGCGTGCAGCTGGGTCAGCAGGACCAGCGGGAGCGCGATCTCGGGGACGTTGAGGCAGAAGACGTAGACCACGTTGGCGGCCAGCAGGACGCGCATCCGGGGTGAGGGCTCCTCCCGCCCCGCCGGTGTGGCGGGCAGGGTCGTCTCCCGCCCCGCGCGCACCCGGACCGACCACGCCAAGCCGGCGGCCGCCAGGTACGCCACTCCCGTGACACCCGCCAGCGCTTGGAGGGCCGAGGCCCCGCCCGCCAGGCAGGCCATGGCGACGAGCGCCCCCGCCCCCAGCCCGGCGTTGCGCAGGGCGCGTCCCGCCGCGAGGGCCGTGTCGCGCTCCCGCCCGTGGGCGAGGGTGGCGACGAGGGCCGCGTGGGCGGCCGGCCAGGCCTGGTTGCCGATGCCGAGGAGGAGGGCCGCGGCCGCGAACGGCCAGACGTGGCCCGCGGGGGTCGCCACCAGCACCGCCACGCCCAGCACGCGTATCAGCATCGACGCGGCGACGACGGTGCTGCGGGCGCCGCGGTCCAGCCACTTCCCGACGGCGGGCATGCACAGCAGGCCGATGACGATTCCGGCCGTCATGGCGAGGCCGGTGGCCGACGCGGACAGGTGCAGCACCGTCACCCCGTACAGGAGGAGGAAGGGCCTCAGCAGGCCGGTGCCGAGGGCGTCGACGGCCAGGGCGACGGCATAACGGGGGCCGCCGCAGGCGCGCAGGAGGGTGCGGGCCCGGGCCCCGACCCGGGGGGTGGGGGTGGTGCTCGTGACTGCCATGGCGTGAACGGTGGCTCCACCCGCCCGGTCCGGGCACGTCGTTTGACGGCGATCGTCAAGTGGTGTCGGGGCCGCCCGCCGGGGCGGTGATGATGTACGGATGACGCTGAGGATCGACATCCGCGGCATGCCGTCCGAGGGGCTGCGGTTCGCCGCCTCCCCGCTGGCCGAGCTGACCGCGATGCTGCACGTGCTGGCCGAGCCGGAGCACCATCCGCGGTTCGCCGCATGGGCCGCCGATGTGTGGGCCGGGCTGCGGCCGGGGCTGGCCGAGCGGTTGCGGGAGGCGGAGTTCCTCTGGCGTACGTCCCAGGCCGACTTCATGCTGCCGGCCCGGCCCCGGCCGACCCTCGGGGAGGAACTGGACGACGTGGACCGGATCGACGACGAGAGGTACGCGTCCGCCGCCCTGGTCACCACGTGCGGCAACCGGATCCACTTCGCCTCCCCGTCGCCCCTCACCGACACGGCCACGCGCGACCTGGCCCTGGACCTGGCGCAGGCCCGGGGTGCGCGCCAGGAAGCCTTCGCGGAGCGGCTGCTGGCGGACCCGAAGGCGGTACGGGCGCGCGTCCGAGACACCCTGGAGGCGTGCGCCGAAGCCTTCTTCGACGCGGCCTGGGCCGACGCCGCCGTCCAGCTGGCCACGGACCTGCGGCTGAAGAACGACCTGCTGCAACGCCAGGGCCTCGGGGCGGCCCTCGCCTCGGTGTCCGGCGCGGTCGCCCTGGCTCCGGACGGCGACGGCATCCTCGTGGACAAGCTGCTGGACAAGGCGACGACCGCCCGTGGCACCGGCGTCACCTTCATCCCGAGCGTCTTCGGCCGGCCGCACCTGGCGATGGTCCACGCGCCCGGGTGGCAGCCGGTGGTGCAGTACCCGGTGGCCGAGCCGGACCCGTCGGATCCGGTCCCGCTGGACACGGTCGCCCTGCGTCTGGAGGCCCTCGCCCACCCGGCGCGGCTGCGGCTGCTCCGGACCCTGGCCCGCGGCACGCACACCAACGGCGAACTGGCCCACGCCTGGGATCTGACGCCCCCGGAGGTGTCCCGGCACCTGGCCCTGCTGCGGCGCGCGGGGCTCCTCGTGGCCCGGCGGGAGGGACGGTACGTGCGGTACAGCCTCAACGTGCCGGACCTGACGGCGCTGGGCACCGATCTGCTGGCGGCGGTACTGCGGTAGGCGTGCGCGCCTCACGTCCGCGTGTACCCGGGGCCGGTACGAGCCCGCGTGCGCGCCCGGGGGTGGCGGGCGTGGCCGTCGTCGCGTCCCTCACCAGGCCAGCAGGTCCCGCAGGGACCCGTCGAGGTCCACGGCCTCGTACCCCGGCGGGGCCAGCGCGTACGTCCGGTCCAGGAAGTCGGCGAGGTCGGCCGCGTCCATGGTGATCACCACTGCGCGTCCGGGCGCCGAGTGGTCGCGCAGCTCCACGTGCACCTCGTGGCCGTCCGCCGTCCGCTGCGGCCGGAAGGCGACGTCCCCCTCCCCGACCCGGCGGTGCATGCCCTCGGCCAGCATCTGCCGGTCGAAGTACCAGCACGCCAGGGCGGTGCCCCGGTCGAGGAACTGCACCCGCACCGCGTAGGGATCGACGAGGTCGTAGAAGAGGTGCGCTTGGAGGGCCACGCGACCCCCGGCGTCCATCGCGTGGACGGCGGCATGGGCGGAGACGGCGGGCATGGTGGTCCTCCTGGTCGACACGGCGGCTGCCCGCGTATGCCCCGGCTCGGCGGCGCCATACTGCGCCATCCGGTGGGATCTCCCGGCCGCTGCCAGGAGCCGTCCCTTCGGCGGGCCGGACCATCCGAGCGGGTCCGGGGCTCGCTCCCGCACCCGGGACGGCGTGGCCCATCCGGCCGCGAGGGGGTGTCCTGCGGCTCGCCTAGAGTGGAAGGACCACCCGGAAGACCCGACCACCCCCGGGGCGGCGCCCCCGGCGAGGCGAGCCGCGAAGATCCGCAGGAGGCGCACATGGGAGCCCAGCCGCACCCTGGCCGGCCGGAGGACGACTCCGCGGACGCCCTGTTCGGCCTGGCGGACCTCGACACGGGCCGGGAGCGCCGTCCCGCCGGCGCCGGGCCGCTGTTCCGCGACTCCCCGGCCGCGCGCCGGCTGCTGTCCGTACGGGCGATCCACGCCGAGCCGGCGGCAGCGGCCTCCCCGCGCGGCCGGCAGATCATCGCCCGCTTCCCCGAGGCCGAAGTCGTCGCCGTGGACTCCCACTGGGGGATCCCGGCTCTCCACGGCAACGAGGGGAACATCGACCGCTGGGTCCGGATCAAGAGCGAGGTACTGGTCCTGGGCGAGAAGAAGACGCTCACCACCCGGCCCAACGGACGTTCCGCGGACTGGATCGCCCCGGGCCCCGCCAACGGCTGTGCCATGGCGTGTGCCTACTGCTACGTCCCGCGCCGCAAGGGCTACGCCAACCCGATCACCGTGTTCACCAACATCGAGCGCATCATCGCCCACCTCTCGCGGCACCTCGCCCGCCTCGGCCCCAAGACAGCGGCGAACCAGTGCGACCCGGCCGCATGGGTCTACGACATCGGGGAGAACAGCGACTGCTCCGTCGACGCCCTGGTCAGCGACAACGTCGCCGACCTGGTGCGCGCCTTCGCCCGCTGGCCCGCCGCCAAGGCCTCCTTCGCCACCAAGTTCGTCAACCCCGACCTCCTGCTGCTGGACCCGCGAGGACGCACCCGGGTGCGGTTCTCCGTCATGCCGCAGGAGGACTCCAAGCTGCTGGACATCCGTACCAGCCCGGTGGAGAGCCGCATCGCCGCCGCGGGGGACTTCCTGGAAGCGGGGTACGAGGTCCACTTCAACCTCTCGCCGGTCGTCGTGCGCCCCGGCTGGGAACGGGACTGGAGCCTCCTGCTGCGGCACATGGACGACGTCCTGCCCGACCGGGTGAAGGCCCAGGCGGCCGCCGAAGTGATCATGCTGACGCACAACCAGGCGCTCCACGACCTCAACCTCGGCTGGCACCCGCGCGCGGAGGACGTCCTGTGGAGGCCCGACCTCCAGCAGCCGAAGCGCTCCGAGAACGGCAGCTGGAACGTCCGCTACCGCAACGGCGTGAAGGCACAGGCCGTCGAAACGATGCGCGCCCTCGTGGCCGCGCACGCGCCGTGGCTCCGGATCCGGTACGCCTTCTGACCGCGGAGCCCGCGCCCCGCCCCGGCCGTGAGCGTCCTACCCTCCCCCGACCTGCCCGTCCCCGGCGCCCCGCTCGACACGGCCGCCCGCGACCGCGTGCAGGCTGCGCTCGGCCAGGATCAGGGACCGCTCGCGCACGCAGTCCGCGTGTACGACGACCTCGCCCGGGTCGAGGCCGTCGATCGCGCTCTGCACGGCCGCCAGGGCGGACTCGTACCGCTTGAGCCGTCTGAGCGCCCCGGCCTTGCGGAACAGCGCCTCCGGTCCCAGGGTCCCGCCCTCGAAGGCGGAGGCCCCCAGCAGGTCCAGCATCAGCGACGCCTGCCCGGGCAGGTTCTCCCCGAGCCACAGGCCGTGCAGCAGTGCGTGCACCACCTTGTCCTCGTCCCCCGCCCGGGCCAGGACCGCCTCCATCAGCTCCAGTCCTTCGGTCCGCGACCGTCCGAGCAGGGCGAAGGCGCGCAGGGCGTCGGTGTACGGGTCCACGGATCCGCGGCCGGCGGGGAGGGCGTCGAAGAACGCCTCCACGGCCACGCAGCGGAAGTCGTACCGCAGCGTGGTCAGGAAGGCGTGCCACAGGGCCCGGCCGAATTCCGTGTCGGGGTCCAGCGAGGTCACGTACGCCTGGTCCAGGAAGAGCAGGGCGCTCACTCCGTCGCCGCGCGCCCGCCAGGCGACGTCGCCCGTCACACGGGCCGACTCCCGCCAGGTCGCCCCTCCCCTGGCGAGCCACACGGCGATCTCGCGCGTCCAGTCCCGCCCCGAGCCGATCTCCTGCGCCCCCCGGGCGCGCACCATCACCCAGCCGCGCTCCCGCAGCTCCTCGCCGCCCTCGCGCAGCGCGTGCTCCACGGCGTCCGCCGCTCGCGGCAGCCGCCACAGGCCGCCCGCCGCCCGCTCCGACACCGCCGTCCACTCCCGGGGCAGCGCGGCGATCGCCGCCTTCGCCGCTTCGAGCCCCGGATGCCTGTCCGCTTCCATCGACTGCCTCCCACGTAGCGTCCGCGGTGCACCGGTCCGTGCCCGCGCCCGTGGTTCACGGTGATACCGGAGTCACGGCGGAGGCCGGGCGACGGCGCGCGCAGCGTCCCCGCGCCCGCGCCGGCGGATCCGAGGTGCCGGCTCCGGCGGCGGTCGGGTGGTCATTGAACCCCGGCGGGAGGATCCGTAGGCTCTGGTCGGCGGTTCGCATGCCGGGACGGGTGGTCAACGGGGCGGAAGGCGGGGGACGTTGGCAGCGCAGGGGCAACCGGGCAGGATCATCGGGCCGACTCGGTCGCCCTGCTCACGGCGCTCGACGCGGCCCACGCGGCGGGGATCGTGCACCGCGACCTCAAGCCCGCCAACGTGATGCCGCCCGCGCTCGGCTCCTGTGCGGCGAGCGGCCGGTACGCCCGGGTCGGGGCGACCGTCCTCTTCGTCGCCGACCTGGCGTGGGGCGCCGGGAGCCGCCTCGGACCAGCGGAGATCGCGGTGTCGCTGCCCCTCCCGGCGGCGGGCGTCGGCAGCGGTGACTGGGGCCGGCAGGGCACCGGGCGCTACCGCGACGGAACCCGGGGCACCTGGAAGGGGCTCACTCCGGTGATCAGGAGCGGCGGCAGCGTGGCGACGGTGTTCGCGAGCCGCCCGAAGGACGGCGGCTGGGTACCGCCCGGCAGGATCCCGTACGCGTGGGCGGCGGGCGCGCACATGCGCATCCAGGGCGAGTACGAGACGTCCCTGTGAGCGGTGCTCAGGGGCGCGGTGGCGCCGGGGCGGGACCCGCGCGGGGCGCGCCGGGCCCGCCGTCCGCCCCGGCCCGTGTCAGCGCGCATGGTGCTGGACGCCCCGCTGATGCGGAACGCGGTGGGACCGGGCCTTGGCCGGGCGGCGATGGCCGGCTCGTCGCCGGCGCCCCGGGAAGGGGTTGCGCCGGGCCGGTGCGCCGGGGGCGGCGATGAGCAGACCGACAACTGCCAGCACCGCGACAAGGATCAGCACTGCGATGAGGTTCATGTTCCTTCCCTCCGTCGGTTGATGATGGTCTTTCACTACATCTTGTTACCGATGTGGCGGCGCGTAAACACAGAGGGTGACGGCACGTCGGGGAGTGCGGCTGACGAGCCGCCCCAAGCCCGGTGGATTGCCCCCACCGCCCAGGGGTAGGCGCACGGCTGGAGCGCGTGCGGACGTCCGCGCGCGGGCGAAGTCCGTGGAAAGGACGGCTCGATGACCATCGTCGTCACCACACCGACCGGACACGTCGGATCGCGCGCGGTACGGCTCCTGCTCCAAGCCGGCGCCCGACCCCGCGTCCTGGTCCGCGAGCCGGCCCGCCTGGACGAGCACACCCGCGCGCAGGTCGACGTGCACCGGGGGGACCTGACCGACGCCGGGTTCGTCCGGACGGCGCTGGCGGGGGCGCGGACCGTCTTCTGGGTGGATCCCACCCCGCACACGACGGCGGACCCGATCGACGTCTCGCTGTCGACGGCGGCGCCGTTGGTGTCGGCCGCCCGGGCCGGCGACGTCGAGCGCGTGGTGCTGCTGAGCAGCATCGGGGCGGAGAAACGGCACGGGGTCGGCCACATCGACGCCCTGGCCGGGATCGAGGAGGAACTCGACGCCACCGGGGCGGACGTGGTGCACCTGCGGTGCGCGTACTTCTTCACCAATCTGCTGCTCGACCTCGACGGGCTCTCCCGCGGCGTCCTGGCCACGGCGTTCGACCCCGACCACCCGATGCCGTGGGTCGATCCGCGCGATGTGGGGGACGTCGCCGCGGCCCGGCTGCTCTGCGACACCTGGCGGGGGCGGGTCGTGCAGGCTGTGCACGGGCCGGAAGACCTCACCTTCAGGCAGGTCACGCGGATCCTCACCACCGCGCTCGGGCGCACGGTGCGGCTCGAGAGCGTCGGCGACGAGACGGTACGGGAGGCTCTGCGCGCGGCCGGGCTGCCGCCTTCGGCGGTCGAGGCGGTGGTCGGGATGGCCGCCGGATCGCGCGGCCTGGTGCCGGAACAGCCCCGCACCCCCGTCACCACCACGCCCACCCGGCTTGGCGGTTGGGCCCATGCCGAGCTGCGCCCCCTGCTGGAGAAGCGGCGTCCGGCCTGACCGGCCCGGGCGGGGACCAGCGGCCCGCCCGGCTCGCCGAGGGACGGATGGACGGCCACCCCTTGCTCCACCTATCGAGATTCGATAGATTTCCATCGCTGCTCGATGGAAGGATGGGTCATGGGGATGTGGACCGTGCGCGCGCTGCGCGCCGTGCTGGTGGTGGTGCTCGCCGGCACCGCGTTCGTACAGGTGTTGATGGTGTGGGCGCTGGCCACCGATCCGGAGGACGGGTCGCTCCCGCTGACCCCGCTGCGCGTGCTCACGATGCTGGGCATGGTGACGGCGCAGGTCGCCGTGGTCTGCGTATGGCAGTTGGTGGCGATGGTGCGGCGCGGAACCGTGTTCTCCCCCGCCGCCTTCCGGTACGTGGACGTGATGATCGGCGCGATCGTGTCGGCCGCCCTCCTGTGGTTCGCGGTGACGGCCGTCAACGCCCCCGGCCAGCGGGAGGACCCGGGCGTCACCCTCATCATGGGCGGGGTGGGCGTGGCCGTCCTCGGAGTCGCGCTCATCGTGCTCGTCCTGCGGATGCTGCTCGCCCAGGCCGTCGCGCGCGACGTCGAAGCGACGCGGATGCGGGCCGAGTTGGACGAGGTGATCTGATGCCCATCGCCGTGGACATCGACGTGATGCTGGCCCGCAGGAAGATGTCCGTGGGCGAGCTCGCGGACCGCGTGGGGATCACGCCCGCCAACCTGGCGGTGCTCAAGAACGGCCGTGCCAAGGCGGTGCGCTTCGCGACGCTCGCCGCGCTCTGCGAGGTGCTCGAGTGCCAGCCGGGGGACCTGCTGCGCTGGGAGCCCGAGGAGACCGCCGGCCGGGAACCGGAGGCTCTTGCTCAGGGCCGCTCGGAGCCGCTGTCGCGGTCGGACGACGGCCAGAGGTAGGGCAGGTCGTCGGGGACACCCCGGAAGAGGTGGCGGTAGAGGTCCGGGGCCTTGCGCAGCAGCGCGGACTGGTGGCTGCGGTGGAAGGCCGGATCGCCGAGCCAGGGCGGCAGTTCACCCGCTGCGGCGAGCCGGCTCTGCTCCCGTACCTCCGCTGCCGGCCGCCAGGCCAGGTAGTCCCGCATCAGCGTGGCGGCGCAGGTGTCGGAGCGGCCCTCGGCGGTCCAGGCGGCGCAGACGTCCAGGCCGTAGCGCACCAGGGCTTCCTCGTACCCGGCCCACATGCGCACCGCGGGGTGGCGGCGCCATCCGTACGTCGGCACCGTCAGCCCCCGGAAGACCTGCAGGGCCTCGACGCGCTGCTTGCCCAGGCGCCTCGGGTCCAGGACGCCGGCGGATCCGGAGAAGTCCGCGTACGGGAGGAACGTCTGCATGCGGTTCGCCTCCGGGCGGTCAGGGCCGGCCGTCCGGGCCGGCGTCGCGGGCCGTCCGGGCGAGGTGGTCCTCCTCGATGCGTCCGCCCCGCCCCAGGAGACCGGTGCCCTCCAGCGGCGCCTCCCGCAGCAGCCGCGGCAGCTGCCGCCGGGACAGGAGGGTCACCGCCGTGGGGAAGAGCGGCCGGAACGCCTGGGCGAACCGCAGCCACGGCGGCGCGTACACGGACGCGGAACGCCGGTCGACGCCCCGGGCGATCCACGCGGCCACCTGGCCCACCGGATGGATCCGCCGGGCCGGCGGCGGCATGTGGGCCCGCAGCTCGCGCAGGACCGCGTACCGTTCGACGTCGCGGATCATGCTCGTGTCGGTCCAGTGGACGTAGGCGACGCCGACGGACACCCCGCGGTGGGCCAGTTCCGCGCGCAGCGAGTGGGCGAAGGACTCCGCTCCGGCCTTGGACGCGCAGTAGGCGCTCATCATCGGGGCGGCGCCGAAGGCCGCGGTGGACGCGATCTGCAGGAAATAGCCCCGGGTGTCCAGCAGCGCGGGCAGGAAGACGCGGGCGGTGACGGCGCTCCCGATCAGGTTGACCTCGATGACCCGGCGCCAGGTGCGCGGGTCGGACCGCTCGAACGGGCCTCCCTCGGCGATGCCGGCGTTGGCGACCACCACCGAGGGTGCGCCGAGCTCCTGCCGGATCCGGTGGGCGGTCCGCTCCATGGCGCGGTCGTCGGTGACATCGGCCTCGTACACGCGGGCCGGCGTGGGAAGGCCGGCCGCCACGCCGTCGAGGGCGTCGGTGTCCCGTCCGAGCAGGGCGACGCGCATCCCGCGGGCGGCCAGCTCCTGGGCGATCGCCGCGCCCAGCCCGCGCGCGGCCCCCGTCACGACCGCTGTGCGGCCCTCGAGGGGACGGACGTCCACCATGGCTCCTCCTTCGCGCGCGGTCTCTCACAAGGTCTCTTCCGCTCCTCGGCGCAATCCGGATGCGTCCCCGGACGGACGGCGCCTGCGTACGCGGTGGCCGGTCAGGGCCGGGTGGCCACGAACGTGTGGGTGATGCCGGTCTGCCAGCCGGGCTGGGGCAGCGTGCGCACGCCGGTGAACCCGGCGCGGCGCAGCCGGCGGGTGAACGCCCCGGCGGTGTCGAAGTCGAGCACGCTGCGCCACAGGTGGCGGTAGAGCGCCTCGTCGCCGTGACGCCGCCCCCAGGGCAGGACCACGGCGGCCATGACCGCCGACCACACCGCGCGGTCGACGGGACGGCCGCCGAGGGCGTACTCGTGCACGGCCAGCCGGCCGCCGGGGCGCAGCACGTCGCGCACCGCGGCGAGGCCGGCGTCGGGATCGGCCAGGTTCCGGAAGAGGTACGCGGCGAAGACGGCGTCGTACGGACCGGTGACGCCCGCCTCCGCCATGCCCTCGACGGGGGCGTGGACGAAGGTCACCCGGCCGGGCCAGCGCTTGCTCCGGGCCCGGGCCAGCATGCCGGCCGAGGCGTCGACGCCGGTGACGGACGCGCGCGGCGCGGCGCGCAGCAGGGCGGCCGTCGACGCGCCGGTGCCGCAGCCGAGGTCGAGGACGTGCTGGTCCGCTCCGTCCGCGGGCAGGGCGAGGCGGCGCGCCGACCGGCGCAGGTGGCGGTGGTAGCCGGGGCTGGCGGAGGTCATCCGGTCGTACGTGCGTGCCGCGCGGTCGAACGCCCCGGCGAGTTCGGCGTCTTCGAGCAGGCCCATCGTCGGTTCCTCCATGCGTCCTCGATGTCCCCAGTGTCACCCCGCGCGCCCCGGGAGCAGTCCGTTAGGGGGCCGCTCGGCGCAATGCGCGTGCATCCGGAGGCAGAGGCGGTACGGAATGACCCGTGAGCCAAAGACGTCACGCCGCCGGCCAAGGGAGTTCCCATGCGCGTACTCGACCCGCTCGACCCGCTCGACGTCGATGAGGACGTGCCCGCGGCCGTCGAGGCGTGCCTCGGCGAGATCCTGGAACGGCGCCTGGCGGAGGCGCAGGCCACGGACCCCGTCTTCGCGGCCGACATCGCGGCCCGGGTCGTGCGCTTCGCACGGGCGGGCGGCAGGCGGCTGCGCGCGGAGTTCCTGTGGTGGGCGATGCGGGGCTGCGGGGGCGAGGACGCCGAGGCCGGGCGGGCCCTGGGCGCGGGGGCGGCGCTGGAGCTGATCCAGGCCTGTGCGCTGATCCACGACGACGTGATGGACGGATCGTCCCTGCGCAGGGGGCGCCCCGCCCTGCACGTCGTCATGGACGACCAGTACGGGACCGGTGACCGGGAGCTGCCCTGCGGCACGTTCGGCGGCGCGGCCGCCGTGCTGGCCGGCGACCTGGCGCTCGGGTGGGCCGACGACGCGTTCGCGGAGTGCCTGCAGGGGTCGCCGGCGGCCGTGCGGGCGTACGGCGTCTGGCGGCCGATGCGCACGGAGATGGTGGCGGGCCAGTACCTCGACCTGCGCGCCCAGGTCACCGGCACCGGATCGGCCGGTCAGGCGGTCCGTACGGCGGTGCTGAAGACGGCGCTGTACACGGTGGGGCACCCGCTGGCCCTGGGCGCCACGCTGGCGGGTGCGCCGGAGCGCACGGTGGGCCGGCTGCGCGAGGCCGGGCGGTCGGCGGGGCTCGCCTTCCAGCTCCACGACGACCTCCAGGGGACTTTCGGGGAACCGGCGGTGATCGGAAAGCCGGTCGGCGAGGACGTGCGCGAGGGCAAGGCGACCTACGTGCTGGCCGTCGCGCGGGACCTGTGCGCCCGGCGCGGGGACCGGGCCGGCCTGCGGCTCCTGGACGAGGTCGCCGGCGCGCCCGGCGCCGGCGCCCGGGACGTGGCCCGGGTCCTCGACCTGCTGGTGTCGTGCGGCGCCCGCGACCAGGTCACCGAGCGCATCGAGGAGCTGTGCGCCCGCGGCGCCGGGGCGGTCGCGGGCGCCGGTCTCTCGCCGGCGGCCGCCGACCGGATCGGGCTCCTGCTGCGCGGCGCGTGCGGACTCGCCCCCGGCGTCACCCGGACGGCGGGGGCCGTCCGGGACACCGACGCCACGGTGCTGATGGGGGAAGGCCGTTGAAGACGGTGAACGGTCCGACGGACCACGTCGTCGTGGTGGGCGCCGGCCTCGCGGGGCTGGCCGCCGCCCTGCACCTGGCGGGGGCCGGACGGCGGGTGACGGTCGTCGAGCGGGAGGCGGGGCCGGGCGGGCGGGCCGGACGCGTCGACCTCGGCGGCTACCGAGTGGACACCGGGCCGACCGTGCTCACCATGCCCGAGATCCTCGACGAGGCCTTCCGGGCCGTGGGCGACTCCCTGCACGACCGGCTCGACCTCGTCCCGCTCCATCCGGCGTACCGGGCGCTGTTCGCCGACGGCTCCCGCCTCGACGTCCACACCGACGGCGAGGCCATGGAGGCCGAGGTCGCCGCCTTCGCGGGCCCGCGGGAGGCCCTGGGCTACCGCCGGCTGCGCCGTTGGCTGGAGCGGCTCCATGCCGTTCAGATGCGGCGTTTCATCGACACCAACTTCGACTCCCCCGCCCAGCTGCTGCGTCCCGAACTGGCGCGGCTGGCCGCGCTCGGCGGGTTCGGGCGCCTCGACCGGGCGATCGGCGGGTTCCTCCGGGACGAGCGGCTGCGGCGCGTCTTCACCTTCCAGGCCCTGTACGCGGGGGTGGCGCCCTCGCGCGCGCTGGCCGCCTACGCCGTGATCGCCTACATGGACACCGTGGCCGGGGTGTACTTCCCGCGGGGCGGGATGCACGCCGTACCGCAGGCCATGGCCCGCTCGGCGGCGCGGGCGGGGGCCGTGCTCCGCTTCGAGGAGCCGGTGCTGCGGCTGGAGCGGGCGGGGAGCCGGGTGACGGCCGTGGTCACCGCGCACGACCGCATCCCGTGCGACGCGGTCGTCCTCACCCCCGACCTGCCGCTCTCCTACGCGCTCCTGGGACGCGCTCCCCGGCGGGCGCTGCATCTGCGGCACGCCCCGAGCGCGGTGGTGCTGCACGTGGGGACGGACCGTACGTGGCCGCAGCTGGCGCACCACACGCTGTCGTTCGGGTCGTCCTGGGAGGCCACGTTCGACGAACTGATCGGGGGCGGGCGGCTGATGAGCGATCCGTCCCTGCTGATCACCAGGCCGACCGCCACCGATCCGTCGCTGGCGCCGCCGGGCCGCCACCTGCACTACGTCCTCGCGCCGTGCCCCAACACGCGGACGGGGCCCGGGGCGGCCCACTGGGGCGAGCTCGGACCGCGGTACCGCGACAGCCTGGTGCGCGAGCTGGAGCGGCGGGGGCTGGCCGGGCTGGGGGCGTCGATCGAGGCGGAGAGCCTCGTGACGCCGGCGGACTGGACGGCACTCGGACATGCCGCCGGGACGCCCTTCTCGGCCGCCCACACCTTCGGCCAGACCGGGCCGTTCCGGCCGCGGAACCTGGTCCGGGGGACGGAGAACGCCGTCCTGGCCGGCTGCGGCACCACACCGGGGGTCGGGGTGCCCACGGTGCTGCTCTCGGGGAAGCTCGCCGCCGCCCGGGTGACCGGCGGCGTCCACCGCGCCCGCCGCACCGCCCGGCCGGCGGCCCCCGCCCCGGCGCCCGGGAGGGACGCGGCGCCGGCGGGCGAGGGCGTACCGGGCGGGGAGCGCGCGGGATGACGGCCCGGGAGCTGGACGCCGCGGGCATCACCGACCCGTCGCTGCGCGCGGCCTACACGGCCTGTCGGCGGCTGAACGCCCGCCACGGCAAGACGTACTTCCTCGCCACCCGGCTGCTGCCCGTCGACCGGCGCGCGGCCGTGCACGCCCTGTACGGGTTCGCGCGGTACGCCGACGACATCGTGGACGACCTCGGCACGACGGCCACCCCCCGCGACCGCGGCGACGCCCTGGACGCGCTGGAACGGCAGTGGCTGCGCGCCGTCCGGGGCGAACGGGTACCGCAGCCGGTGGTGCGGGCGGCGGCCGACACCAGGGCGCGGTACGGGATCGAGGCGCGCCACTTCTGCGACTTCCTCGCGTCGATGCGCAGCGACCTGTCCGTCGGGGAGTACGCCACGTACGCCGACCTGCGGGGGTACATGCACGGGTCGGCCGCCGTCATCGGCCTGCAGATGGTGCCGGTGCTCGGCACGGTCGTGCCGCGGGCGGAGGCGGAGCCGTACGCGGCGGCCCTCGGGATGGCGTTCCAGCTGACGAACTTCCTCAGGGACGTCGGCGAGGACCTCGACCGGGGACGGGTCTACCTGCCGGCGGACCTGCTGGCCTCGCACGGGGTCGACCGCGACCTGCTCGGGTGGAGCAGGCTGACCGGACGCCGGGACGCCCGGATCACCTCGGCCCTGCGGGCGGCCGCGGCCCTGACGCGGGACGTCTACCGGGCGGCCGAGCCGGGCATCGGCCGGCTGGATCCCGTCTCGGCGCCGTGCGTGCGCACGGCCTTCGTGTTGTACGGGGACATCCTCGGCGCCATCGAGCGGGACGGGTACGCGGTGGTGCACCGGCGGGCCGTCGTGGGCCGTCGGCGGCGGGCCGCCGTGGCCCTGCGGGGCCTGGCCGGCGCCCTCGCGGCGCGCCGCGCGCCGCGTCCGGCCGACCGGGCCGGCGGGCCCCGGTGGTGGACGGGGCGTACGGGGCGCGCGGGAGCGGGGTACGGCGGGGAGCCCGCCGCGCCGGGAGGAGGCGGCGGCCCGACCCGCCGCCGAGGAGAGGACACGGTGTGAGTACCGGAGACAGGCCGGGCCGGCGGAGGCTGGTCCCCCTGCGGCTGCGCCGCGACGCCGTCGCCTGGGAGCGCCAGCGCCCGACGTGGCGGGAGGCCCGGCCGGCGCTGATCGCCGAGGCGCTGGAGCGGGCCGGGGGGCGTCCGTCGGGCAACTGGTACGTCGTCGGCGCCGCCCGGGACCTGACCGGCCGCCGGCCGCTGGGCCGTACGGTGGCGGGCACCGAGGTCGTGCTGTGGCGCGACGAGGAAGGCACGCCGCACGCGGGCCCCGGGGCGTGCCCGCATCTCGGGGCGCCGCTCAAGGACGCCGTGGTGCGGTGCGGAAGGCTGGTCTGCCACTGGCACGGACTGGGCCTCGACGGCGGTCCGTTCGCCGGGTGGGAGCCGTGGCCGGTGTACGACGACGGGGTGCTGGTGTGGGTCCGCCTGGACCGGGTCGGCGGTGAGACGCCGACGGAGCGCCCCGCCGTGCCGGCCCGGCCGCCTCGGGCCGCCGCGCTCGCCGCGGTCTACACGGGGGCCGGCGCGTGCGAGCCGCAGGACGTCGTCGCGAACCGCCTCGACCCGTGGCACGGGGCGTGGCTCCACCCGTACTCGTTCGTGGACCTGGTCGTCCGGGACCACCCGGGGGGCGCCGTGGCGGACGAGGACGACGTGCTGCTGGTGGACGTGTCGTTCAAGGTGGCCGGGCGGATCGTCGTCCCCGTGAGCGCGGCGTTCCACGCGCCGGATCCGCGGACGGTCGTCATGCGGATCGTCGCGGGGGAAGGGGCGGGGTCGGTGGTGGAAACGCATGCGACGCCCCTGACACCGGCGGGTGCCGGGCGTCCGCGGACCGCCGTGGTGGAGGCGATCGTGGCCGGGTCGGACCGGCGCGGGTTCGCGGTGGCGCGGGCGCTCGCGCCGTTGCTGCGCCCCGCGATGCGGGCCGCGGCGGGCCGGCTGTGGCGCGACGACCTCGCGTACGCCGAGCGGCGCCGGCGACTGCGCGCCGAGGGCCGGTTCCCCGGCTGAGCGCCCCCGCCGGCCGGCGTGCGGCGGCCGTCAGCTTTCGCCGAACCGGCGGGCCAGGAGCCGCAGCGGTGCGGAGCGGCCGCGCCGGGGGACGGTCCACAGCGTCTGCCCGCGCAGGCCCCAGCGCCGCAGGTGGGCGTTGGCCGCGAGGAACCCGGTGGTGGCGGCCCGTTCCATGAGCGCCACCGGGAGGTCGGTGCGCACCAGGTCCCCGGCGACGGTGACGGTGGGGTCGGGGGTGTCGACGGTGGGCCGGTCGGCGTGGCCTCCGACGGCGAAGAGGGGGCAGTCGCGGCGCCACTCGTCCCGCCGGTCGACGATGCGCGCGGCGGCCGTCTCCGGGTACACGCGGTGCAGCTGCTCGACGAGGGCGCGGGCGAGTCCCCGCGGGTCCGCGGCCGGGTCCGCGGCATAGGCGTGGAGTTCGAGCACGGCGCCTCCGGTCTTCTCGGCCCAGCGGGCGGCCTCGCCCTCGAAGGCGTTCAGGACGCTGATGTTGTCCAGCGGGCCGTAACCGCTGGTGCCGAGGAAGCCTGGGCGGTGCCGGTCGACCGGGCGGTCGGTCCAGAGCCTGGTCACGAGGAAGGGCGGGGCGGTACGGAGCCTGCCGATCCGGGCGCGCCACGCGGCGTCGCACAGCTCGGGCGAGGCGGCGGTGAGCTCGGTGAGCCCGGCCGTGTCCAGGGCGAGGACCACCGCGTCCGCGTGTTCGACTCCGTCCGGGGTGTGCACGAGGTGCCCGCCCCCGGGGCCGGGTTCGAGGGCCGCCACGGCGGCGCCGGTGCGGATGTCGACGCCGTGGGCGTCGAGACGGCGGGCGAGCGGGTCCCACAGGGCCTGGGGGTAGGGCTCGTCGGGCACGTCGAAGAGGAGGCCCTCGGAGGAGCCGAGGAAGTAGATGTGGAACATGAGGGCGAGTTCGGCGGCGGACAGGTCGCCGGGGTCGGCGAAGAAGCTGCGGGAGAAGACCTCGAAGGCGAGGTGGCGGGCCGCCTCGGGGAAGCGGACGCGGTCGAGGAGTGCGAGGGCGCTGACGTCGTCGTACCGCTGGTAGACCTCGGGGACCCGGACGTCGAGCAGCGGCAGCGCGGCCCGCGGGTTCATCCGGGTGAGGTCCTTGCGGCCGAAGCTCGGACTGAGGAGGGCGAAGCCCAGGGCGCTCCAGGGCGGTGTCCGGGGAACGCGGGCGAAGCTGTCGTACGTTCCCGAGCCGTGCCGCAGGGGGTAGTCGGGCAGCGGGCGGAGCCGCTCGAGTCCCGGGTCGACCCGCCTGAGCAGCCCCCGCAGGTTGTAGTACTGCCGGAAGAAGGCGTGGAACCCGCGGCTCATGGTGACGGTCGACCCGTCGGCGAGTTCCGTGGGCCATCCGGCCAGGCGGCCTCCGAGCGTCCGCTCGCGCTCGTGGAGCGTGACGCGGACGCCCCGTTCGGCGAGGGCCGTCGCGGCGGCGAGGCCCGCGATGCCGCCGCCGATGACCGCGCACCGGCGGGTCGCGCCGTCGCCGGTGGGCCGGCCCGGGGGCGCGGGGAGGACGACGGCCTTGCGGTCGCGGCCGCGGCGGGCGGCGGGGGCGGGGCGGGCCATGGGGGTCTCCTTCGGTGGTGGCGGTCAGCTGCGGCGGCTGAGCAGGGGCATTTCCGCGGCGGTGCGGAGCATGGTGAGCACGGGCGTGCGCAGCCCGATGGCGAACTCCTCGACGGGACGGGTCGTGCCGTCGAGGAAGCGGAGCAGGCGGGTGCAGGGGACCTCGTGGAAGAGGCGGGTGAAGAAGGCGGCGCCGTCGATGCGTCCGGTGTCGAGGCCGCGCAGGAGAACGGCGTCCATGGCGAGGGCCCGAGCCGGGTGAGCCGGCGGAGGCACCGGTGACCGGCCCGCGTGCAGGGCGTCCGCCACGGCCCGGGCCTGCCGCTGGATCGCGGCGAAGGCGTACCCGGTGGAGGGGCGTACGGCTCCGCCCGCCGCGCCGATCCGGAAGACGTGCCGGCCGGCCCGGCGCGCGTAGCGGCCGTCGGTCATAGGGATGACGCCCTGCTCGGCGGCGGTCACGCGGAACGATCCGAGCCCGAGGACCTGTCCGGTGTAGTGGCGCAGGGCCGCGTCGTAGGCGGGGCGGGTGAGCGGCGCGCGACCGAACTCGGTGTACTCGACCAGCGCCTCGTGGCGACTGGTCGGCAGCACGTAGCCGAAGGAGAGCCCGTGCTGCGGCTGGGGGGTGCGGAAGTCCATGAGTTCGACGGTGTCAGGGGTGAGGACCGGGCGGTCGCACCGGACGAACCAGCCGCGGAAGTGCTGGCGGAGCGAGACCCGGGCGGGGGGTGGTGCGGCGGGCGGCCGGGAATCGTAGACCCAGCGGGCGTGGAGCGTGCTGACGGTGCCGTCGGCGGCGCGACAGGTCACCGCGGCGCCGTCCGGGCGGTCGGTGACGGACTCGACGGCGGCTTCGACCCGGTGCAGTGCGGACAGGCGGGGCGCCAGGCCCCTTTCGAACGCGTCCGAGCGGAGCATCTTGTAGCTCAGGTCTCCCCCGAGGTCGTGGACGGGGCCGTCGCCGTCGGGGGCGCGGACGCGGAGCTTGCGCCAGCTCGCCGTGAGGAGGGGGTCGTAGTCACCGGGTCCGGCTTCCCAGTAGCACCAGGTGCGTTCGGGAGGACGGAGCCGGCCGGGCGGCGGGGTGACGAGGAGGACGTCCGGGACCCGGCCGCCGGGCGGCGGGTCGAGCAGCCGCCAGGCCAGCGAGAGGCCGGCGGCGCCGGCGCCGATGATGACGATGTCGCTGCTGCGCCTCATGATCTGGGCTCTCCGTCCGGGAGGGGTCGGGCGGCGGCCGGTCCCGGCCGGCCGCCGACTCGGCGGTGCGACTCAGCTTCTCGCGCGGACCCGCCTCCGGATGCGCTCCGCCCGCGGCCACGCCGCACGCGTCGCGAACCAGGCCCGCGCCGGCGACCGCTCCGCAGCCACCGGTGCCCGGCGTACCCCCCGGCTCCTTGCGCATGCTCAGCGGCGACCGCCCCTGCGGTGACTGACCTTCAGGCGCCTTCCTGTGTGGGCGGGCCGGTCCGGGAGCGTCCCGGCGGGCTCTCCTCCGCCGTGATCCGCCGACCGTGAACGCCTGCCGTGATCCGCGGTCCGAAATTCCCTTGCGCAATGGACAAGAAACGTTGACCATTGGCGGCATGCCTACCGATGATCTTCCCGAGACGTTCCACGTCACCACCGACGAGCAGTTGCGCGCCGTCTCCAGTCTCACGCGCCACCGGATCATGGCCGTGCTCCGCTTCGAGCCCGCGACGATCACGCAGATCGCCGAGCGAGTGGGCCTCGCGAAGGGGAGTTCCAGCTACCACGTACGACTGCTGGAGCGGGCCGGCCTGGTGAAGGTGGTGCGGACGCGGAAGGTCCGCGGGGTCACCGAGCGGTACTACGCGATGGCCGCGCGGGCGATCGTGCTGCCGGATCCGGGCGAGGGAGGGCCGGACGTGCTGATGCGGCACGCGGTGGCGGACCTGGAGGCGGCGCCGGCCGATGGCGAGCGGCACGTACGGATGGCGCATCTGCGGCTCACCGAGGAGCAGTTCGCGGAGCTGGGGGCGCGGCTGGAGGCCTTGGCGGACGAGTACCGGGCGCTGTCCGATCCGTCGCTGCCGGACGCGTCGCTCGTCTTCGCACTCTTCCGCCCGGTATCGCGCCAGCCGGCCGAAGGGGACGCCAAATGACCTACCGCGCAGGCACGTTGCCCCCCGGGTTCGGACGGCTGTGGACGGCGCAGACGGTGTCCTCGCTCGGTGACGGGGTGTCGCACGCCGCGCTGCCGCTGCTCGCCCTGATGCTGACGCGGGATCCGATGGCGCTCGCCGTCGTCACGGCCGCCGGAACGCTGCCGTGGCTGCTCTTCGGGGTGCTCGGCGGTGCGCTGGTGGACCGCTGGGACCGTCGGCGCACGATGTGGATCACGGACGCGGCCCGTGCGGTGCTGCTCGCGGTACCGGCCGCAGCGGCCGCGCTCGACATGCTGAGCATTCCCCTGCTCGCGGCCGTCGCCTTCCTGCTCGGCCTCGGCGGGCTCTTCTTCGACACGGCCGCCACCGCCTACCTGCCGGATCTGCTCGGCCGCGACCCCGCGCTCCTGGAGCGCGCCAACTCCCGCCTGCGCGGCACCCAGACGGCCGCGTCCGGCTTCGCGGGACCGCCCGCGGGCAGTGCCCTGCTCGCGCTCGGGCGGGCGGTTCCGCTGCTCGCCGACGCGGTGTCGTTCGCGCTCTCCGCCCTGCTCGTACGGTCGCTGCCCGCCGCGCCCCGGCCCGTACCGCAGGCCCGGGAGTCGCTGCTGCGGCAGGCGCGGGCCGGCGCCTCGTACGTGTTCCGGGACCGGTTGCTGCTCGGGCTCGCGCTGCGTCCGGCGGTCGGGAACATCGCCTTCGTCGCCGTGGAGACCGTCCTCGCCCTCTTCGCGCACGACCGTCTCGGCACCGACACCTTCGGCTTCGGCCTGCTCCTCACCGCGGAGGCCACCGGCGGCCTGCTCGGCGCGGGCATCGCCTCCTTCCTCGGCCGACGGCTCGGCACCGGGACCGCGCTGACCTGCACGGCCGTGGTCGAGGGACTCGCCGTCCTGGGCCTTGCCGCCGCCCCGAACCCGTACGTCGCCGGCCTCGCGCTCGCCGTCTGCGGTGCGGGCATGGGCGCCACGATGGTGCTCGGCCCCTCCCTCCGGCAGGCGATCGTCCCCGCCCACCTCATGGGCCGGGTCGCCTCCACCTCCCGCATGCTCGCCATGTGCGCCGCCCCCTCCGGGGCCTTCCTCGGCGGCTGGCTGGCCACCGCCTACGACATCCGCACCCCGCTCTACGCCGCCGGCGGCCTCCTCCTCACCATGACCGCCGTCACGTCGGCCATGATCGGCAACCGCCGGGTCGAAGCGGCGCTGCGCGCCGCGGCCCCGCCCGTGGATCCGGACCACCCTGAATCCGCGAATCCCGTTGAGGAGCGTGCCGTTTAGGGATCCGCGGGACCGGTGGGGCAGGACCGAGCCCCAGCCCGGCCCTCGCGGCCGGACGCGGGCCGCCGTCCGCCTCCGGCGCTCAGGCGCGTCCCAGCAGCGCCGTACCGGCGACGGCCTCGCTCCGCGCGGTGAAGAACTGGGCGAACGCGGCGACGAACTCCTCCTCGTCGATCCGCCCGTCCCCATCGGCGTCCAGTTCCCTGAAGCCGTCGTTGAGCTCGGCCGGATGCACCCGCGGCCCGCCGAACAGCGCCCGGTACTCGTCCGGGCCCAGGTACCCGCTCCCATCGGCGTCGGCGGCCCGGAACAGCGCCCGCACCGCCGGCACGAGTCCGTTCTCCAGATACGCCGGGTCCCCGTCCACCCCGGCCAGCATCGCGCCGACGAACTCCGCGCACGTCACGGCGCCGTCCCCGTCGGCGTCAGCGCTCCGGCACAACTGCTGCCACCACCCCTCGAACGCGGCGTACACCACGTCCTCCTGCTCGACGGGCAGTTCGAGCCGCCAGCACATGGTGTGGACCATGGCCTGCAGGTCGGCGGAGTCGACCCGGCCGTTGCCGGTCTGGTCCAGCACCTGGCGGAAGAAGGTCTCCAGCCGGGCCGGGCGGGAGTCGACGCTCCGGGGCCGCGGCAGCCGCGCGGGCGGCGCGCCGCCGGTCTTGGACCGGCGGCGGTAGCGCACCCGGTCCGGGGCGAGGGCCATGGCGTGGCGCAGCCCGTGGTGCAGCGTCCACGACAGTACGGCGCCCGTACGCCCGCGGGACGTCCCGAACCGCTCGTGCCAGGCCGGCGGCAGATCACTGACGGTCAGGGTGGTCAGCGTCCGCGCGATCAGCGCCCGTACCAGCGGCCACCCGGGCCCCAGCCGCGCCAGCCGCCGGGGAACGGGCGCCTCGCGCAGCATCTCGTGGAGCATGTGGCGCGCCACGTCGCCGTACTCCAGCACCTCCCGCACGTGCCGGTCGACGTACGCGGGCACGTCCGCGGCGCTCGCCGGAACCGCCTCACGGGGAATCCCGAGGGCCGCGCACACCTCCAGGAACTCGCCGTACAGCAGGTCGAGTTCCCGTGCCGACAGGGGTTCCCCGGCCAGCTCCCGCATGGCGGTCATGGCCTCGTACAGCGTCACCATCACCCAGCCGCGCACCTCGGGGTCCTCCGCGGAGTACGCCCGCCCGGCCGCGTCGGCCCCCCGGATCCGCCGGTGCGTCCGGGCCAGCCGCGCCACTTCCAGCCGCCGCTCCTCGGGCCCGGCGAAGAACAGCCTGCTTCCGCTCTCCATGGTGTGCTCGATCCGCCGCCAGGGGTGCGCGCGGTAGGTGGAGTAACGGTCCATCCCGGCCGCGACGGCGGGATGCGCGATCTGCAGGACGATCAACCGCCAGGCCACCAGCCCGATCCGCCGCTCGCCGAGCGTCCGCCGCAACAGGGTCTCGACTTCAGGTGACGCCACAGAGGGCACTGGAGACTCCCCACCTCACTAGAGAAACAACATCACCTCCTACAACGCCCCTCCGCGCCGCACCGCCTCGCCCACCACCCTGACGGGCGTCCCCCCGAACACCCGCACGCCCCTCAGGTCACCGCTAGCGCACCACTCGGTAGCCGAGGTGGACGACGCCCCGAAGGTGCCCGCCGCTGTCCCGCGGCCGGCTCTGTTCCTCTTCGCGCACGCTTGCGACATGGTGGACCCCGAGGCGGTCTCCGGTGTCCACCGGCGGTCCGAGGAGGGAGGGGTGGTCCGTGCTCGTGATCGACGCGGTGTCGGCGGGGACCGCATGGCTCCTGTTGCTGCTCGCCGCCGTTCTGCGCCTTCGTCCCGGCGTGCGGCCGCGGCGCGACCCCCAGGGCCGGCGGCTCTCCCCCGTCGAGACGGGCCTGCTGCGCGGCGGCGCGCGGGGTGCGGCGCAGACGGCCCTGGTGGAGCTGTACCTGGGGGGTTCGGTCCGGGCCGGATGGCGGCAGACCGTACGGCCCGGCGAGGCCCGGCTGCCGCATGGCTGCTCCGAGGTGGCCCGCGCCCAATACCACGTGCTGTTCAAGCCCCTGCACCCGCGCCGCCTGGCGGACATCGAGCGGGTCCGGCATGCGGTCCGGGGGGTGTCGGCCGAGCTGGAGCGGGCGCGGCTGGTGGTGTCCCGCCGAAGGGCGTGGGTCGTACGCGGCCTGCTGCTGCCGGTCTTCGCCGCCGCGCCGGTCGGAGCCGCCGCGGGCGGGCAGGCGGCGGTGTGGCTGGTGCTCGGCCTGCTCGCCGACGCGGGCGCGGTGGCCCTGTGGCTGTGGCCCCGGCGCACCCTGCGCGGCGCGGCGCTGCTCACCCGGCTGCGCCGCGACCACGCGGAAGTCCGCCGGGCGACGGAGGACCGGCCGGAGTCTCTGCTGCTCAGCGTCGCCCTGTTCGGCGCCCCGGCACTGCGCGAACAACTCCCCCGGTTCACCGAGGAGAGCGGCCTGCTGACCCGCCCCCCGAAGGAGCCCCCGAACCGGGGCGGCGGCGGCTCGGGCGAAGCGTTCGCCAGCTGCGGGGGCTAGGCCGCGGGGGGCCCGTGTCAGGTGTCGAGTTGCTTCAGGAGCGCGTAGGCCGTCCGTACGAAGCGGCCGTCGGAGCGTGGGCCGGTGTTGGCGAGGGCCGCGACGGCGGTGCCCGACTGGGGGCAGAGGCCGGTGAACGTGGTGAAGCCACGGGTGGCGCCGGAGTGGAAGAGGATGGTCCGGCCGTCGGCCTCGCGCAGGTTCCATGCCAGGCAGAGCCGGTCCTGTGAGCGCGGGACCCGCAGGCGCGGCTGCTGGACGGTGTGCAGAGCGGTGGCCATCGGGGTGTCGGCTGGGGTGAGCAGCGCCTGGAGGTAGCGCAGGAGGTCGGGGCCGGTGGAGCGCACGGCGCCGGCCGCGGGCAGGGCGGGGATCTCGAAGGGCGGCAGGGGCTTGTCCCCGCGGTGGCCGGTGGCCTGGCCGACGGGGGCGGGGCCGCAGGTGGTGGAGGTGAGGCCGAGGGGGCGGCAGAGGTGCTCGGCCAGGAGGGCGGGGTAGTCCGCGCCGGTCGCCTGGGTCAGGGTGTGGCCGAGGAGGGCCATGCCGTAGTTCGAGTAGGCCAGACGGCTGCCCGGGGGCCGGCGGGTCCGGGTGCGTCGCAGGTCGCGGTGGAAGTGCCGGGTGAGGTAGCGGGCGTAGGGATTGGTGAAGTACGTGGGCAGGGCGCGGGCGAGGAGTCCGGGGGGCAGCCGGGGCAGGCCGGAGGTGTGGGTGGCCAGGTGCAGGAGGGTGATCCGGGTGCCGTGCGGCGGAGTGGGCCGATGCTGTGGCGGCAGGTGGGCGTCGATCGGATCGTGCAGGCCGACGCGGCCCTGTGCGGCGAGCTCGGCCAGCAGGAGGGCGGTGAACGTCTTGGTGACGGAGCCGATCTCGTAGGCGGTCTCCGGTGTGTTGGGCCGGCCGCCGTGGGAGAGGCGGCCGTGGCAGTACACGTCGTGCGTTCCGCCACGGGCCACGGCGAGGGTCACGGCGCTCGCACCGGGGGCGGCCTCCACCAGGCCCGTCAGGTCGGGCGTGGGGGTCATGCCGCGCAGCCGGCGGCGCCGAGGGTGCGGGCCAGGGTGATGGTGCCGGCGACGACGGCGACGACCGCGGTGTGCTCGTTGTCCTTGAACGCGGTGTGGGGGTCGTCCGCGACGGGGTCGCCGTCGCGGGGGGTGAGCCCGTCGGGATGCTGGACGGCCGCGAGCCGTTGCCAGGGGTCGGGGCCGCAGACGGGCTCACCGATGCAGGCGTCGACGGCGAGGAGTTCCCCGACGAGGTCGAACTGGCCCACCTCCAGCCAGATGTCGACCCAGGCCGGCAGCCAGTTCCTGAGGTAGTCGGCCATGGGCGCGGGCAGCCCCGCGGGGCGGGCGCCCCAGTCGGTGAGGTGGAAGACGGTGTGGGTGATGTCGTAGCCGGTGCTCCAGTCCACCGCCCACGGCTCCGGGGTGGCGCCCAGCCAGGTCGCCGCGGCGAGTGCCGGCCAGTCGGGCTGCGGGCCGATGCCGATGATCCGGCGGGCGTTAGCAACCGCGAGGCGCCGGTTGGGGACCATCTCCATGGCCGCGGGGGCGCGCAGGGCGGCGTAGTCGGCGAGGAGGCCGTCCAGGAGGCGATGGCGGTGGCCGGCGCGCACGAAGTGGGCGTACAGCTCCATCGGGTCGCTCATGGTGAGGTGGCGCAACTGCCGTTCGTAGAGGAAGTCGCCGTTCTGCAGCTGGTTCCAGCACGAGTCGATCAGGGCGCGTGCCGCCCGGGCGTCGTGGGAGCCGGCGACGCCGTCGCGCAGGACGAGGGACGCGGCCAGCGCTGCTTCGCCCAGCGGCTTGTAGGCGCTGTCGGGATCGGTCAGGTCGGCTGACGCGTCGGGCGCGAGGGTGCCGTAGCCCTGTGCGTGTGCGGTGTGCAGCCAGTGGAGTGCGTGGGAGGACCAGCTCTGGACGGTGCCGAGGTGTTCCGTGGCGGTGGCGGTCATCGTCCCTCCGGATGCGCTTGCACGAGGTGTTCGGCAACGGCCAGGTCCAGGGCCGTACGGGCGCTGTCGCCGCCGACTTGCTTCAGGCGGGTCAGGAGGGGGGCGATTTCCAGCGCGACCGGCGTACGGGTGTGGTGCAGCCAGGCCAGCCAGCGGGTCAGCCGCGCAGCGGTGCGGTAGTCGCGGCGCAGCATGGCCCGGACGGTGCCGCGGGCCACGGCGAGGGGGTGGGCCCGCACCGTCCGGTGGAGGGGGCTGTCGAAGGCGGGCAGCGCCATGGGTGCCAGCCGGGCCGCCGCTGCGGCCAGCTGGCGCCAGCCGTCGGCCTCGGGGGCGGGAGTACGGGCCGGTGGCGGCGGCTCGGGCGGGGCGCCGGCGGTCGGTCCGGCAACGGCGGTGCCGGTACGGGCGGCCAGCGCCTGGGCCGCCCAGTCGTGCCAGGCGGTCACCGGGTCGTCCTCCGGCCGCGGCGGGAAGACCCGGCGGGCCTCGGCGACGGCCTCCGCCGGGGCGTCGTCCCAGGGCAGGGCCCCGGTCAGGTGCGGCGCGAACAGGTCCGCGCCCAGCACGCGCACCGCGGCCAGCTCGGCTCTGGACAGCGGCCAGGACCAGGCGCCGGCGCCCTCGCCGCCCTGAAGGGCGGCGAGGGCCCGGCCCGCCATCCGCTCGACCGCCGCGCCGTACTCGGCGCGCAGCGTCGCATCGGTCATCGACATGCGGGGGTGGTTCTCCTGTCACGGCAGGTACGGCGGAGGGGCGGGGCGGGGGGGTCAGTGCTGCTGTGCCTTCGGCTCCTTCGGCCCGAGCAGGATGATCAGGATGGAGCCCGCAACCGCGCAGAAGGTCGGCGCGTCACTGACCGGAGCCTCCCCCTCCGCCAGCAGCGCGTAGAGGACGTCTGCTTCGGCCGGAGAGGCGACCGGTGCGAGGGCCGGAAGCGGTGCAGTAAGCATCAGGTGTCTCCTTCTCGTTCGGACAGCACCAGGAACAGCACTGTGCGCACGCATTCGCGAACACGGCACAACAGTCACATTCACGACGCCGGAGGGAGCGGAGCGAGCAGCGCCGCGACGTGCACTTCACTCGACAGCGGGACGCCCTTGTCGGCCTTCTGCCAGGTGCTGCCTGCGTCATCGGGCTCGAGCGTGACGGCGTCACCGTGCGGATCCACCGCCCGTCGACGACTTGGGGGCCGCCGCCTGGGCGGCTCCTGCGTTCCCGCCGGATCCCGCTGACGGATGATCGGCGCGGATGCCCGGGATGCGAGCCGTTCGGGTGATAGTGGTTCCCTCTCGGGCGGCTTCCGCCCCGAACGCACGACACGGGGAGTTCCACCATGCACATCCACCGGAGCCGTTCCGCGGCCCTGGCCACCTTCGTCGGGCTTGCCCTGGCCCTGACCGCCTGTGAGGGCGCCGACGCCGCGGGCGGGACGCCCAAGGCACCCCCGACGAGCCCGGACACCGCGGCGGCCTCCGGGGCCGCCGCGACTCCGCCGCCGGCCCCCACCGGGGCACCGGCGGCCACCGCGGGCCCGACCCAGGCCGGCCCGAACGCCACCGCCACGGGCGGCACCGACGGGGCGACCACCGACGACAGCTACGCCTACACCCACCCCTGCTCCGCGCGGAACCTCACCGTCAAGGTCACCTCGCCGCAGGGCTTCCCGGCCACGGTCCGCATCATCACGGTGACCAACAACGGTTCCACCACGTGCGGGCTCGACTTCCACCCGGCCGTCGGTTTCAGCGCCAAGGACGCCGCCCTCGGCATCCAGGCGACGCCCCCCGAGGGCCTCGGCGGCGCGCCCGCCCACCCGGTACGGCCCGGAGCCACCACGTACGCGGCCGTGGACCTCAACCCGTCGGGCGGCGACGGGCCCGTCGCCGACGAGATCAACATCATCGCCGACCCGGGCCACATGCCGAACGCGGACGGCGTCAGCCTGCCGCTCACCACTCCGGGCACCGTCGCCCGCCCGAAGGTCGGGCTGTACCACTTCACCGCCCGGGACTCCTTCAACACCCTCTAGCGCCGGGCGGGAACTCTCCGACGCGGCACATCCGGGGCCTACTGACGGATAGTCCCCGGTACTTGGCCGGGCCGGTCGGCGGCGTGCCGGGGGCCGGTGAAGTAGTTCACGTCCTTCGGGCGGGCCGGGTCGTGCGCGGTGGGGCGGGGGGCCGGCACCAGGTGGGGTATGAACTTCGAGCAGTGGATGTAGGCCTCTTCGACGCTCAGGTGGATCCATATCTCGGGGGTGCGCCCGGGAGCGGTGCCGGACGGCAGGCCCGGGTGGAGCGAGCGGAGGTCGGCGTCCGTGTACAGGCGGGCGACGCCGTTGACGTGAAGGCCCACGTGATCGTGGGAGAAGTCCACGAACAGCATGCCGAGGTGCGGGTTCTCCGTCATGTTGCCGGCGCTGGCGAGCACGCCGTTCCCCCGGAATTCCGGGTAGGCCAGGGTGTGTTCGTCGATCACGTGGACGAACCCGGGCGGCCCGGCCCGGAAGCTGGCGTCGCACTCCCCGCGCGCGTCGGAGGTGGCCAGGAAGACCATGGACTGGCGGCCGATGAATTCCCGCATCCGAGAGGTGAGGCAGGGGCGCACCTGCTGGTCGTAGAACCTGTTGGCGCGGTCGGCGGTGCCCAGCTGCTGCTGCAGAAGGTGTTCGCCTGCTGATCCGAAGGGCGGCGGGGGCAAGGTCACGGGGCGGCTCTCCTGGCATGGCGGTGAGGGAGGAGGGAGGAGGGACGGACGGGGCAAGGGGCCCGGCGGGGGCGGGGCCTGACCGGAGGTGCGGGGGTCAGGGCCTGGCCAGGACGGGCGTTTCGAACGGGTCGTGGTGGATGCGGTCGGGCGGCGTACCGCCGAGCGTGAGGGTCTCCCTGGCGGAGACGACCATCGGCACGGGCCCGCTGAGGTAGACGTCGTGCTGGTACCAGGGCCCGTACTCGGCCAGGACCTGCGGCAGGGACCCGCGCAGTCCGGGCACGTACTCGTGGGAGACCGCGCCCCTGATGGTCAGCCAGTGGTGCCTCTGGGACATCCGCAGCATGTCGTCCACGCCGTACAACTGGGCACCGGTGCGGGCGCCGAGGAAGAGGTCGACCTGGTGGCGCCCGCCGCGACGGGCGACCTCCTCGACGAGCGCCCGGATCGGTGCGAGCCCGGTACCGCCGGCCACGCAGAGCAGGTCGTCGAAGGCGGCCGCTTCCAGCACCATGTCGCCCATGGGGGCGCCCAGTTGCAGTACGTCGCCCACCACCGCCCGGTGCACCAGTGCCTCGCTGACCGTGCCACCGGGGACCGCGCGGATGTGGAAGGTGAGGGTGCCGTCCTCGCGGGGCGCGTTGGCGGGGGAATAGTAGCGCCACTGCCTGGGGTACCAGGGGGTCTCGACGCTGACGTACTGCCCGGCGGCGTACGCGTAGGGGAGGTGGGGGCGCACGGTGACCTCGGCGATGCCGTGCCCGCGCCGCAGGAGGTGCACGACCGTGGCGGGCCACACAGCGGGCCGTACCCGCGCGTCCTGCTCGGCGGCGCTGATCATGACGTCGGCGACCACGCCGTACGCCTTGGCCCAGGCGGCGGCGATCTCCTGGGTCCAGGCGGGGCCGGCATAGCGGGCCAGGGAGGCGAGGAGGCACTCGCCCACGGCGGGGAAGTGAGCGGGGAGCGTGCCGAACTTGCGGTGGTCGCGGCCGAGGTGTCCGCAGAAGCGGACGAGGCTCTCCGGGTCGTCGACCAGGTCCACGATGCGCAGCAGCGCGCGGAGCAGGCGCCCGCGCTGGGCGTCCATGCCTGGCGGGAACATCGGCCGGACCTCGGGGAAGCGGGCGAAGAGGATCGCGTAGAAGTAGACGGTCATCTCTTCGGCGAGTGGCTCGACCACGGAGACCGAGGTGCGGATGAGCTCGATCTCGTACGCCGACAAGGGCGCCTCGGCGGCGGCCTCGGGCGCGGCCGTGTGCACGTCGGGGGCCGGCGCCTCGGGGTGCGGGAAGGGGGATGTGCTGCTGTCCGGGCGCTTGATTCGGAATTTCAAGGGGCCAGAGCTCCTCCGCCCGCTATGCGCGCCGGCCGGTGGCGGGTGGACCGCACAGTGGCCGCGTTCAGGTGGCGGGACCCCCGATGGGCCTTGAGGGCAGGGACTTCACTGGCAGGCATTGGGTCCTCGAAGCGGGCGTGGGCGTGCAATCGGATCGAGCGGTTCCGGACGGTACCTGATCAAGGAGGTGACTCAGAAGTAACCAACGATCCGTGAGACGCAGATGTGCTCAAACTGCGGCATCGTCCCAAATGTGAGGGGTGGGCCACGGGTGTGCCGCCCCGCCCGGCGCGTGGGGCCCGGGCCAGGGGCGGCGGGTGGCCCGGGTCTCGGCCCGGTGGGCGGGGTCACGGACGGGTGGGCCAGGGGACGTCGGTCTCGACCGGCCGGCCGTACGCCACGTCGCCGACGCCCCAGCCGTACAAGCCCTTCACCTGGCCCATGAACCAGTCGGCGCCCGACCGGGAGGCCTCCAGTCCGCGCTCCGGATCGGCCCACAGCTCCCGCACCCGGTCCTGCACCCGGGCGTCGAGTTCCCAGCCGTCGAGCCGGATCCTTCCCTCCTCGTCCAGGACGAGCGGGGTGCGGCCCTCCAGCTGGTCCCACAACGCGCAGGCCTGCTCGGCCGTGGAGCGGAAACCGCGGTCGCCGAGGACGGTACGGAGGAAGGCGGTGTAGAGGGCGATGGAGGGGATCGCGCTGGAGGCCTGGGTGACGGCCGCACCCGCCACGACCGTGAACGCCCGCCCGTCCTTCTCCTTGAGGAGGGGGGAGGCGTCGAGGTCGCGGGCGGTCCGCTCCAAGTGGGCCTTGGCGGCGCCGATGGTGCCGTGCCGGTAGACCGGCGCGGTCACCTCCGAGCCGACGTAGGTCAGGGCGACGGTGGTGAACCCCTGCGCCAGGAGCCGGCGGGCGGCCAGCTCCCGCACCCACAGGGCCCAGTCGTCGCCGCCCATGACGCCGACCGTCGCGCGCTTCTCGTCTTCGGTGCCGGCTTCGATCCGGTGCCGGGACACCGCCGGGACGGCCCCGGAGAAGTCGAGGGCGGGGGCTTCGTAGGCGGCGCCGAGCGGTTTGATCACCGAGTGGTGGGTCTCCCCGGTGGCCGGGTCGGTGCGGCGGGGGGCGGCGAGGCTGTAGACGAGGTGGTCGACCGGACCGTAGTGCTGCTCCAGCAGGTCCGCGACCTCGGCCTTGGCCTCGGCGGAGAACGCGTCGGCGTTCACGAAGCGGATGTCGTGCCCGGCCTCGGCGGCGAGCCGGGCGGCGGCCGCGGTGCGGTACCAGCCGGCACTCGCGGTACGGCGGCCGGTGTCGGGGGTTTCGTACGCGACACCCACGCCGCGTATGCCGTGCCGGCGCAGGCCGGCCAGGAGCGCGGCCAGCCCGTAGCCGGCGGAGTGGCCGAGGACGAGCGCGACGGGGCGGCGGCCGTCGGTGCGGGCGGGGATCGCCTCCCATGTGCGGCGTACGGTCTGTGCGGCGCCTTCCGGGTGGGAGTTGACGATGAGGAAGCCGCGCTGCTTGGGCTCGATCGGGCGAAGGCTCACGAAGGGTGTCCGTTCCGCTGGGAGTGGGTCGGTCGAGGAGGGGGCGCAGCCGCGACGGTGCGCAGGCGTGCGGTCTCTTCGTCCCGGATGACGGCGGACGGTTCCGCTTCGAGGGTGGCGACCGGCTCGGCCGGGACCGGTCCGCCGGTGCCGAAGTCCCGCTGCGGCCGTCCGTCTTCGGGGATCGTATCCAGCGGTGATGCAGCGGTCTGTGACGGAGTGTCACGCACCATGGGCTCGGTCCTTGTGGTCTGCGGTATTGACAGCGCGCGGGCGGGTCCGGATTCGGCGGGGGTGAACGCCGGGGCCGGGCAGGGGCGGTGGGGCTTTCGGACGCGTCGAAGCCGGGGTGGCGTCACGCCCCCCGGCTTCGTCCGCCGGCCCCGCCCCGGGGCCCCGCACCCGCGCACGGTGCCGGGCCCCCGGGCGTTGCGGAGACGGGTCAGACCTGCCCGCGCCAGGCACCGGTCTCGCGGCCGCGGTCCTCGATGAACTCCTTGAACCGCTTCAAGTCGCCGGTGATCTGGCGCTTGACGAACCCGAGCTTGTCGCCGACGTTCTCCGCGAAGCCGTCGGGGTCGTAGTCGAGTTGCAGCATCACCTTCGTCCTCGCGTCGGCGAGCCGGTGGAAGGTGACCACGCCGGCCTGCCGGACGTCGCCGCCCAGCGTCGTCCACGCCACCCGCTCATCGGGGATCTGCTCGGTGATCTCCGCCTCGAACTCCTTGGTGACGCCCCCGATCTTCGCGACCCAGTGGGTCATCGTGTCGGTGCGCTGATCGATGCGCTCCACGCCGTCCATGAAGCGGGGAAACGTCTCGAACTGCGTCCACTGGTCGTACGCGGTACGGACGGGGACATCGACTTCGACGGACTCTTCGACCTTGGACACGGAGCGTCCTTCCTCTCGAACGGCCGGGGCTGTACCCACCCGGGCCCGGGGAGCTCTTCCCCCTGGGCCGCCCCTGCCCCCGTTTCCGCCGTCCATCACCCCCGAACGGAACAACTGCCGCCGGAGTCAGGATCGGAGGCCCGGGCGGCCCGCAGCCGGGAGGCCCCTTCCGGCTGAGCCGGGGAGTACCTAGCCTGCGTTGATGACAGAGATACTCATCGGCCTGCTGTTGCTGCTCGGCTGCGGAACCCTCTGCGTCGTCGTGGTCGGCCGGCTCCTGCGCAGGCTGCGCTCCGTGGTGAGCGGAACAGCCGTGGAGGGTCGCTGCGTGCGCGTGTACGCGACCGACGGCAACGACGGCGGAACGCACTGGCACCACGTGTACGGTTTCACGACCCTCGACGGGCAGTACGTGGAGTTCGAGGAGGACGCCTTCCTGATGGCCGAGGGGCAGGTCGTGACCGTCCGGTACCGGCCGGTCGACCCGGCCAGGACCGCCACCGTGATGGGATCGGGCGGGACGTGGTCCCCCCTGATCCACCACGCCGTCATGGGCCTCGTCTCGGGGGGCTTGGCGCTGTTCGGGCTGTTCCTCCTGTGGCTGCGCCTGAACGGATAGCCGTCCCGGGCGGATCGGCGGCGCGGGCGGGGCGGCGCCGCCGGGTCAGTGGAGGCAGAGGCAGAACGGATGGCCGGCCGGGTCCGCGTAGACCCGCCAGTTGGCCTCCGGGCGGAGTTGGTCCGTCCGCTCCAGCACGGTCGCGCCGAGGGCGAGCGCCCGCTTCTCCTCCCCTTCGAGGTCGTCCACGTCGAAGTCCAGGTGGACCTGCTGCGGGGACTGCTGACCGGGCCACTCCGGCGGCCGGTAGCCGTCCACCCGCTGGCAGGCGAGCGGTGTCCCCTCGAAGCCGTGCACCTCGACCCAGTCGGGGTCCCCCGGGTCCGCCACCACCCGCCCGCCGAGCAGTTCCGCGTAGAACTGCGCGAGCCGTACCGGATCGGCGCAGTCCAGGGCGACGGCCTGCAGCTTTCGGATCACTTCCCCTACCCTTTCGTCCGCGGGTCGCTCCACGGCCACCCGTACCGGAGAGGTCGTACCCGGCCCCGCGACGGGCATGCGCGCGGCGCGCCCGCGGGCCTCAGGGCTCGGGGCTCAGACGTACGGCGAGGGCGGCGACGTCGTCGTCAAGGCGGCCTTTGCTGTAGCGGACGAGGTCGCCGTGCAGCGCCGTGAGCAGGTCGCGGGGCAGTGTCCGGTGCTGCCCGCGCATCCAGGCCGCCAGCGGGAAGAACTCGCCGTCGCGGGCGCGGGCCTCGGCGATCCCGTCGGTGTAGAGGAGCAGCAGGTCGCCGGGGGCGATGTCGAACGTGTCGACGTTGTAGTGCTCGCCGATCAGCTCCGCGAGGCTGAGCAGCGGTGACGGCGAGGCGGGCTCGAGGACGCGGAGTCCCCCGCGGTTCAGGAGCAGCGGCGGGGGGTGGCCGCAGTTGAGGATGTGGAGGCGCCCGCCCTCGTGCGGGATCTCCACGAGGAGGGCGGTGGCGAAGCGCTCCATCGGCCCCTCGGGGGGGAAGGCCGCGTTGTAGCGGGTGCTGCTGGCGTCCAGCCTGCGTGCGACGCTGACCATGTCGGCCTCGTCGTAGGCCGCCTCCCGGAAGGCGTTGACGATCGCCGCGGCCGCCCCCACCGCCGGCAGGCCCTTGCCCCGCACGTCACCGATGAGCAGCCTGACCCCGTAGGGGGTGTCGACCACCTCGTAGAAGTCGCCGCCGATGCGGGCCTCCGCCGCGGCCGCGAGGTAGAGGGACTCGATCTCGACCTTCCCGAGGCGGCGCGGCATGGGGCTCAGCACCACCTGCTGCGCGGCCTCGGCCACGAGGCGCACCTGGAAGAGGGTGCGCTCGCGCTGGAGGCGGAGGTGGCTGCCGTACGCGGCGGCCACGGTGACCGCGATGATCCCCGCGGCCGTCCACCACGTCCCCAGGTCGGGGAAGACGAGGCTGAGGCCGATCATGAGGAGGAGGCAGACCGTCCCGAGCAGGACGGTGGGGAGCACCGGCCACATGGCGGCGGCCAGGGCCGGCGCCGCGGGCAGGAGGCGGCTGAAGGCCATCTCCGGCGGAGTGGCGTAGGCCAGGCTGGCGATCACGACGGTCAGGATGACCGGCGACAGCCGCACGAACCTCCCCCGGCCGGGGCGCCGGCGGTGCCGCGGCCGTCCAGACTCGATCACATGTCCCAGAATATCCACGCAATGAGGGCATTGCGCTCTGCGAACGCCGTCCGATCGCGCTCCCGGGCCGCCTCACGGGCTGCACACCTGCCCCTCACCCGTTCTGCACGGGTTCGCTACGATCCGCGACGCCTGACCCCATACGGGCACCCACACGTCGCCGACCGGGTGAACCCCGCGTGATCCCCGTCGGCCGGGTCCCCCGTGGGCGGGGTCAGGCGGGGTGGTAGCCCGGGTGGGGCGGGTGGGGGGTGTGGAGCAGGGTGTGGAAGTGCTCGTACAGGTCGCGGGCCCTGTCCGGCGGGGGGACGTGGGCGATGACGGAGCCGTCCCTGTGCTGGACCGTCACCACGCTGCCGGCGCGGGGGTCGGGCTGGTGCCACACGCCGGTGAGGGCTCCGGCGGGCACCCAGCCCGGCTCGGTCTCCGGGCCGCCGCCGCCCCAGCGGCGCCGCACGGCGCGCCGGTAGGCCGGGATCAGCAGCGCCGGCGAGGTCACCACGACGAGCAGGAAGAGCACGGTGTTCGCGATCACCCCGCTGGTCCAGTGCAGGAGCGCGATGAGCGACCCGTAGCAGACCGCGACGATGCCCACCACGAGGCAGGCCGTGACGGCGGTCTCCGGCGCTCCGGTCTTGCGGAGCAGGCTGTAGAGGCCGACCGATGCGAGCAGGACCAGGGCGGTGACGCACCCGGCACCCTCGCCGAGGAAGGTGTCGGCTGTGCGGCCGGCGCGCCGGTCCGGCTCGACGACGTAGCCGTGCTGGTGGAACCGGACGGTGATCCGCCCGCCTGGCGTCGCCGTCACGCCCTTGATCTCGTACATGGCGCTCACGCTAGTGCCGGCGTCCACCGTCCGGAGAACCGCCCCCCTGCCGCCGGCGACCGGGTGCCGGCCCCTCAGGGAGCGGCCGGCGCCGCCGCGTTGGCGATGACCACGTCGAGCAGGGCCAGCAGGGAGTCGCGTACGTCCGTGCGCGAGCGCGCGTCCAGCAGGAGGACCGGGGTGGCGGGATCCCGCAGACGCAGGGCGGCGGCGATCTCCTCGGCGGTGTACGGCTGTTCGCCGTGGAAGCAGTTCGCGCCGACCACGAAGGGAAGGCCCCGGCTCTCGAAGAAGTCGACCGCCGGGAAGCCGCGGTCCAGGCGGCGGGTGTCGACGAGCACGAGGGCCCCCAGGGCCCCCTTCAGCAGGTCGTCCCACATGAACCAGAACCGCTCCTGGCCGGGCGTGCCGAACAGGTAGAGGACGACTCCGGCGTCGGCGAGGGTGATCCGGCCGAAGTCCATCGCGACGGTGGTCAGCGTCTTGGACTCGATTCCGTCGAGGTCGTCGACGCCGATTCCCGCGCTCGTGAGGCGCTCCTCCGTCCGCAGCGGCTCGATCTCGGAGACCGCCTCGACCAGGGTCGTCTTGCCGACTCCGAATCCACCGGCGATGAGGATCTTGACAGGGGACGCCTCCGGGGCGGCGGAAGCGTCGGGAGTGTCATATCCGGGCAAGGTTGTCCCTGATTTTCATGAGCAGGTGGACATTGGTGGTCTCGGCGCCTTCCAGCGGCGGGCGGTGGTGGATCAGCCCGCGGTCCGCGAGCTCGCCCAGGAGGAGCGTCATGGGGGTGAGGCGCATGTGCATGCGTGCGGCGACCTCGGCGACCGCCATTCCCCCGGGCGGCGCGCACAGGGAGAGAACGGCCCGCCATTCGGTGGCCAGTCCGGTGTGGGCGTCGTCCCCGGCGACCGCCGCCACGATGGTGGTGTCCATGGTGAGGACGGTCTGCGGGGCGGCGGCCGTGCGGCCGTCGGTCAGCGCGTACAGCCGTGTCCGGCGAGGGCTGCGGCGCTGCGGCTCGTCCGGCATTACGACGTCGGCGCGGCAGTGCGCTCGGGGGTTCCCAGCCACTCTCCGAGCGCCTGGGCGGTCCGTACGGCCTCGCCGCCCAGTTCTCCGAGCCGTGCCTTGCGGGAGGTCACCACGATGAGCGTGCTGCCTTCCCCGCACCCGACGACGCAGAGGTACCGGTCGTCCATCTCCACCAGCTGGCGGATCACCTGGCCGCCGGCGATCTCCCTGGATATCGCCTTCATGGTGGCGGCGATCCCGGAGGAGGCGGCCGCGATGCGCTCCGCCTGGTCCCGCTCCAGCAGGTACGCGCTGAGCTTGATCCCGTCGTTGGACAGGAGCACGGCTCCCTGGATGCCGGCGATCCTGCTCAGGTTGTTGTCCAGGATGCCGTAGATCATGTCGCTGGCTGTCGTCGTCATGGCTGGTCCGCTCCGAGCTCTGCTTCCACTTTCTTGGTCCCCTCTTCGTAGTCGGCCCAGGCGTCGGCCACCTCTTCGGGTGTCTCCGTGTCCCGGCCGGCGGCCGGCTCCGGGGCGCGGGGCCCGCGGAGTTGCCGGGTGAGGTGGGTCTGCGGGACGCGCTCGGGGAGGGCCGGTCGCGCGTCGGCGGCGGCCGTGGGGCGGGCGGGCAGCGTCCGCTCGGGCCGCAGCGGTACGGGGCCGGGGGCCGGCGGGGCGCCGGCGCCGGGCGCGGTCTCGCGTACGGGCTCGGGCAGGAGCGCCCGTACGGGCGCGCGGGCCGGGCCGGGCACGGCGGACGGCTCGGGACCACGCGCGGGCTCCCGCTCCGCAGGCGCCGGCGTCCGTCCGTGTTCGGCTTCGTCCGCGGCGGGCACCAGCAGCCCGCCCGGCAGGATCACCACGGCCGCCGTCCCCCCGTACACCGAGCGCCGCAGCGTGACGCGTGCGTCGAGCTGGTCGGCCAGGTGGCCCACGACGAAGAGGCCGAGCCGGTGCGCGTTCTCCGCGAGGACGGAGTACGGCGGCGCCGAGTGCAGGCGTTCGTTCATCGCCTCGTACCCGGCGGGCGACACGCGCGGCCCGCGGTCCTCGATCTCGACCGACAGGCCGTCGGCGACCAGTTCGGCCCGGACGACCACCTTGGACCGCGGCGGCGAGAACCGCGTCGCGTTGTCCAGCAGCTCCGCCAGCAGGTGGCTGATCTGGCTGATCACGTGCGGCTGCACGCTCGCCTCGTCCAGTGCGTGCCGTTCGATCCGCCGGAAGTCCTCGACCTCCGCGGCGGCCTCGCGCAGCAGGTCGGCGACGCGCATCGGCTCGGTGTGCGGGTCCGGGACCTCGCCGCCGGCGAGGATGAGCAGGTTCTCGATCTGGCGCCGCATCCCCACCGTCAGCTGGTCGGACCGCATCAACTGCGCCAGGAGCGCTTCGTCGTGGCCGAAGGTGTCCTGGAGGTCCTCGGTCAGGCTCAGCTGTCGGCTGACGAGGTTTCCGGTGCGCGAGGCGATGCCCGAGGCGAACAGGCCGAAGCCGTGGCGCTCGGCGGCGAGTCGGCGGTGCCCGTCGACGGAGACGGCGACCACCCGGGCGAAGGCGTCGGCGATCTGGCCGACTTCGTCCTGGCGTCCGCGCACGGCCGGCAGCGCCTGCGGGTCGACGGCCTCCCCGCGCTGGAGCCGTGCCACCACCTCGGGCAGGGTCTCCTCGGCGATGGCGACCGTACGGGTGTGCAAGCGGCTCAGCCGGCGCAGGACCGATCGGGTGGTGAGGACGACGACTGCGGTGACCAGCAGCAGGGCGCCGCCGCTGGCTCCGACCAGCCAGGAGACCTCGGTCTCCAGCCGGGAGGCCTTGGCGTCGGCGTGGGCGAGCACGCCCCGGGCCCGGTCCGTGTTGAGTGCGGCGAGCCGCGGCGCGAAGGTGCGGTGTGCGGCGGGCCAGCCGTCGACGTCGGCGGGCAGCTTCACACCGGTGGCGGTGTCCTTGTGGTTGGCGACGACGGCGTTCTCGATGCGGAGCTTGGTCTGCCAGGCGTCCGATCCGGTCAGTTTGTCGTACGACGCCAGTTCGGCGGGCGGGAGGTACGGCACGATCCAGGTGCCGTACAGGTAGCGGTGGGCGCCGACCGCGTCGAGGAACGCGGAGAAGCCGGTGGCCGGCAGCTCGCGGGAGGGGCCGGCCAGCGCGAGGGCGGTGTCCTCGCGTGCGATCATCTCGGCAGCCGAGAACAGGGCGACGGCGGGCCGGCTCTCCAGGGCGAGTTCGGCGTCCTGCGCGTGGCTGAATTCATCCTGGTAGGCGCGTATGAGGTCGTCGACCACGCCGGTGTAGTACGCGACCGCCTGTTCGGCACTGCCGTTGTGGGCGTCCACGCGCTTGCGGTACGAGGCCAGCAGGTCGAGCCGCCCGCTCACGGCGCCGAGGCGCCCCTCGCCCTGTCCGGGGTGCTGCGCGCCGCTGTCGTCGCCGGTGCCCGCGAGGCGCCGGAACTCCGCTGCCGCCCGGTCCGTTTCGGCCCGCTGCTCGGGCAGGGAGCCGTCGGCTTCGGAGGAGCCCGCCCAGCGCGCCGCCGTCATCGCCCGCTCGGTCTGGAGCTCGGTCATCAGCCTGATCAGCGGGAATCCGATCCGCTCGCCGGCCTCCACGTCGGCGCGCAGGTGCTCCGACTGGGCCAGCAACCGATGCGCGGTGACGGCGACCTGGGTGCCCATCGCCACGGTCGGGACGACGGCCAGGCAGACCAGCATCGTACGCAGGCGGACGGTGCGCCGGCGCCGGACGGGCGGCGGGCTCGGTGAACCTTCGGGTGCCATCGCAGACATCGGTCCTCGGGAGCGGCGGGGAGGGGGCGGGGCGGCAGCGGGCCGGGATGAGGGCAGGGGGAACCGCCGACACGGCCCCGGGGGGTTGAGGATGCCGATCATATCCAGCCAGTCCGAATAAACGGAGACCTTACTTCCATACCCTTGCGTGGTAAGGGTGGCGAACCGCTGCCGGCGTCCGATCGCCCGCGCACCCGCCGAGGCCGGCGAACCGATCGCGCGCCGGAGGCGTCGTACAGGACGGCACCGGGCGAGCCGCCCTGCTGCCGCTTAACGGCGAGACCCGGGGGAAGGCGCAGCGCATGGACAAATGGACCAGTACGTCCCGGATCCTGCCGGTCCCGCCCGGGGGCGGCGTGAGCTGCGCGGAGGCGCGGGACACGGCCCGGGCCGTCCTCACCGAGCTGGAGATGGCTCCGGAACGGGTGGAGGACGTGCTGACCGTGGTGAGCGAGCTGATCGCCAACGCGCGCCGGCACGCCGGCGGGGTCACGGCCTTCCAGGTGACGGCCCGTGCCGGCGCCCTCACCGTCGAGGTCTCGGACCGCTCCCCGCGCCTGCCCCAGACCCGGCCGTGGGCGCCCGGAGAACCCGGCGGCTTCGGCTGGCGGCTGGTCAACCAGCTCGCCGACACCACCGACGTCCGCTTCCACCGGAGCTACAAGACCGTCACCGCCACCTTCCTGTACGGCTCCCCCCAGGGGCGCTGACCACGCCAGCCGGGGGTCCCGCCCCGGCGGTCAGCCCCTTCGGCAGCGGTTGTCGCGGACCTCGAACAGGGGCAGGACGCCGGTCATCTCGAGCAGGCGGTGGAGCTGGTGCGGCAGCGGGCCCTCCAGCACCAGCGGACGTCTGTTGCGCAGGCCGAGCAGCACGTTGAGGAAGGAGGAGTCGGCGAACACCACCCCGCTGACGTCGAGCACCAACCGCTGCGCTCCGGCCGCCTCCTGAGCACAGACGGCTTCCAGCTCCCCGACGGTGTCCAGGTCGAACTCACCCGAACACACGACCACGCACGCACCGTCCGCCTCGGCCCGGACCGTTACCCGCGGCGACTCCATACAGGCCTCCCGTCCCCGTTCTGCGTCGGCGCCACATCCGCCCTTCACCTGCGACCGTACAGGGTCGGGGCGAGCCGGCCCGCGCTGTGGTGACCGGTACGCCACCGTTTCGACGCAGGGTCGCGGGGCAGACGACGTAGCGTCACGACGCGCTACCGCAGGAGGACCCGTGTCCGGAATCATCGCGAAGATCAAGCAGTTCACCAGCAGCCCCCAGGGGCAGCGGACGATCGCCTCGGTGCGGCGCGCGGCTGCCGACCCGCGCAAGCGGGAGCAGGCCCGCGGCATGCTCCGGCGCCTTCGGGGCAGCCGCTGACCCCTCCGCCCGCTTCCATGGGGGCTAACCGGCCCGCGGCGGTCGGCATCCCGGCACCGGGCGCTACGGCGCCCGGTCGCCGCCCGGATCACGCGGTGCGAGGACGTCCCGCAGGCGGCGGACGTTCGCGCGCCAGGGGCCGCCGTCCTCCCCCGCCCACAGGTCCATCAGCTCGGACGGTCCGGTCATGACGCGGTCGAGGGCCCGGAGGGCGAGGTCGCGCAGACCGGTGAGATCGGGCAGGGGCTCTTCCGGCCCGTACACGGGATCGGCGGGCTCACCCCCCGGGCATTGCGATGCCACGAGTGCGGCCGCGGCCACGGCTTCGTCGGCCCGGGGCGCTTCGAGGACGTCCACGGTGTCGACCACGCGGGCGAGTGCGCCGCGCACGAGTCCCTCGCGTTCGCCCGCGGCCGCCTCGTCGAGGTCGCCACAGAAGTCCGCTGCCGTGTCGTTGTCGAAGGGACCGACATCCCAGGTGCCCATGGACCTCTCCTGCCTCGTGCTGTGACGCGGACATCCTGGCAGGCCGCACGGACAGCGGCAGGCCCCCGGGAGCGCGTCACCCCGCGCGGTCCGCGGTGTCGTCGCCGCCCGGGGCGTGCGGGGGCGGCTGCTGCGGCGGGTGGAAGCAGGCCGTGATCGCCTTGCCGCCGTGGAAGGCATGGGCGTCCCACCGGTCGGCGAGGGCGTCGATGATGGCCAGGCCCCGGCCGGACGTCGCCCGGGTGGAGGCCTGCCGGGGGGCGGGCAGCTGCGGGTCGTCGTCGGCGACGCTGACGTGCAGACAGGAGCCGTCCCAGGTCAGGACGAGCTGGGCACTGCTGTGCGCGTGCACGTGGGCGTTGGTGACCAGCTCGGACACGGTGAGCAGGATGGAGTGGACCGTGTCGGGGGCGTTCTCCGTCCACGACAGGGTGTTCAGGTGTGCGAGACACCACCGACGGGCCTCACGGACCCCCAGATGGACCGGGAACGACTTGGCCCAACCCACCGCGCGTACCGGCACGGTCCCACCTCACCCTCACTCGACGGGATCGATCGATCGTCAGCTGCGGCCGGCCCGGTGGCGGGGACGGTGGCCGTCCCCCCGGGTAACCAGCAGCAGGGCCAGCAGCATCGGTGCGATCAGCAGAATCATGGTCCCCACGGGAATGCCTCTCCTCGCGATCGGTAGCTCTCGGGCCTGTTCGACGTCTTCGCGTGTTTCCGCCGCTCTTCGGCCGAAACCCCCGAACTGGCGGCCGGCCTCGGCCACCACCGGACCGTTCGACGTGCAGACCGGGGCCGCGCGGGGCAGGTGCGGGGGGACCTGGCAGGCCCGAGAAAGGACGGACACCGTGGGACGACCGAGGATTCTCGTCGTGGGAGCCGGATTCGCCGGTGTCGAGTGCATCCGCCGGCTGGAGCGCAGGCTGACGGCCGCGGAGGCGGACATCGCGCTGGTCACCCCGAACTCCTACCAGCTGTACCTGCCGCTGCTGCCCCAGGTGGCCTCCGGCGTGCTGACCCCGCAGTCCATCGCCGTCTCGCTGCGCCGCAGCAGCCGCTACCGGACCCGGATCATCCCCGGAGGCGCCATCGGCATCGACACCCGGGCGAAGATCTGCGTCGTACGCACGATCACCGGCGAGCTGACGGAACACGCGTACGACCACCTGGTGCTGGCGCCCGGCAGCATCACCCGCACCTTCGACATCCCCGGCCTCACCGAGCACGCCCGGGGCATGAAGACCCTCGCCGAAGCCGCGTACCTGCGCGACCACGTCATCTCCCAGCTCGACCTGGCCGACGCGAGCCAGGACGAGGCGGAGCGGGCCGCGCGGCTCTGCTTCGTCGTGGTCGGCGGCGGGTACGCCGGCACGGAGACGGCCGCCTGCCTCCAGCGGCTCACCCACCACGCCGTGAAGCGCTACCCCCGCCTCGACCCGCGCCAGATCACCTGGCACCTCCTCGACCTCGCCCCGAAGCTGATGCCCGAACTCGGCGACTCCCTGGGGCGGGCGGCCCTGGACATCATGCGCCGCCGCGGCATCCAGGTGTCCCTCGGCGTCAGTGTCGCCAAGGCGGGCCCCGAGGAGCTGACGCTGACCGACGGCCGGGTGCTGCCCAGCCGGACCCTCATCTGGACGGCCGGGGTCGCGGCGAGCCCGCTGATCGGCACGCTCGACGCGGAAACCGTGCGCGGCAGGCTGCTGGTGACCCCGGAGATGACCGTGCCCGGCGCGCCCGGGGTGTTCGCGCTGGGGGACGCCGCGGCCGTGCCCGACCTCGCCGCGCACGAGGAGGGCGCGATCTGCCCGCCCACCGCGCAGCACGCCCTGCGCCAGGGGCGCACGCTCGCGGACAACGTGATCGCGACGCTGCGGAACCAGCCCCTGAAGCCGTACGTGCACAAGGACCTGGGGCTCGTCGTCGACCTGGGCGGCGCCGACGCGGTGTCCAAGCCGCTCGGCATCCCGCTGCGCGGCCTGCCGGCCCAGGCCGTGGCCCGCGGCTACCACTGGTCGGCGCTGCGCACCAACGTCGCCAAGACGCGCGTCCTGACCAACTGGCTGCTCAACGCGGTGGCCGGGGACGACTTCGTCCGGACCGGCTTCCAGTCCTCGAAGCCGCCGACGCTGCGGGAGTTCGAGTACACCGACGCCTACCTGACCCCCGAGCAGGTGAGGGCGCACACGGCGGCGCTGCGCGCCTCCGGCTGAGGGCCGGCCGCAGGGCCGACGGGACGTGGCGCCGGGCCGCTTCGGCCCGTGCGGGATGAGGGCCGTCTGGAGGGGCAGGAGGGCGACGTGGCAGCGAACACTCTCCGCACGCACCGGAGCACCCCGGCGAACGGCTTCCCCGCCTCCGCGAGACGGGTGCGAAGGACCCTGCGCGATACCGCGGTACGGCTCTGGGACGACAACGTCCCCGACTGCGCCGCGGCGCTCACCTACTACGCGGTGCTCGCACTGGTGCCCGCCCTCCTCGTCTCCGTTTCCCTGGTGGGGCTCACCGGCGCGGGCACCCGGGAGCGCCTGATCGTCGACCTGACCTCCTACGCCCCTCCCCAGTCGGCGCAGGTGCTGCGGGAGGCGCTGGACGGCCTCACCTCGCAGCCGTCCTCCCTGTGGGTGCTGCTGTGCAGCGGTGTCCTGAGCGCGCTGTGGTCGGCGTCCAGCTACCTGGCGGTCTTCCGCCGCGCCCTGCACGCGATGCACCGGCTGCCGGACACGCGGCCGCCCCTGCGCGCGGCGCACGTCCTCGTCCTCACCGCCGGCGCGCTGCTGGGCCTGCTGGTGGCGGGCGCGGGAAGCCTCGTCGCGACCGGGCCGGTGGTCCGCCGGCTCGCGGCGGCGGCCGGCTACCCGGCCGGCGACACGATGACCGTGCTGCGGTGGCCGGTGCTCCTGCTGATCGTCACGTCCCTGATCCTCATCCTCTACCGGACCGGACCCCGCCAGGCCCGCGGAACGCGGCGGTGCCTTCCGGGCGGTGCGCTGGCGGCGGTGCTGTGGCTCGGCGCGTCGGGCCTCTTCACGCTCTACACCGAGTCCGGCACGTACAACCGGCTCTACGGTTCGCTGGCCGGCATCGTGGTGTTCCTGGTGTGGCTGTGGGTCACCAACCTCGCGCTGCTCACGGGAGCGCAGTTCAACGCGCTGCTCGCCCGGGAAGCGGCCGACCGCCGGCGGCTCGGCCGGGAGCCGGAGCCGGCCCCCGGGCCGGCCGTGTCATGATCGTGCGATGTCCCGCACACCGCGCCCCGAGGAAGCCCTCGCCGTCCTTCGCGGCGAACTGGACGCCGGGCGGCCGACGGGGACCGGGCTGACCGCGCGGGACGCCTGGCCGGCCTACCTGCGCTTCGGCCGACGGCGCTTCCGCACCGCGCCCGTACCCGACGGTGACGGGCTGCTCTTCCAGTACGGAACGTACGACTTCACCGGCACCGCGATGTTCACCGTGGACCTCACACGGCAGTTCGCGGTCGTGGACGCCGACGGCGAGCACGACCACTACCTCCAGGTGCACCTCGAGCTCCGCTACGAGCCCACCCCCTTCCTGGAAGGTCTCGGGAGCTTCGACTCCTGGTTCTTCCACGACGCCGGCGGCGATGTCGGCCCGTGGGCCGACGCGATGGCCAGGCACCTGGTGCCGCTGTTCGACCGCGCGCCCCATGCGGTCGAGCTCTACGAGGAGAAGGTGTAGGCCCATGCCGGGCGCGCGCGGAGGCGGTGCGCCGCCTTTCCCGTCCGCGCCTGAGCCGGCGGGACACGGCAGGCGGTGGCGGACGCCGGGGGCGGTGTGCGTAAACTCACTTCGGCGCGACCGATGACGACGAGGATTCCATGAACCCCGCCGACGAAGACCCGCAGCAGCTCGACCCGGTGAGTCTCCACAACGCGAGGACGACGCTCGTCCAGCTCCTCGCCCGGTCGGGGGTTCCCTCGGATGCCGCCGAGGAGCTGATCGGGCTCGTGGGGGCCGGCGTGCTCGCCGGAGCCCACAGGGAGATCGCCGGGCCCGGGAGGACCGCCCCCGGCGGGAAGGGCGAACTGTACGCGTCGGGCTGGCTCGACGGTGCTCGCGCCGTCACCGACGAGCTCGGCGACATCGCCGAACGGGCGTTGCGCCAGGCCGTCGGTGCCGATCCCTCGGACGACCCTTCGGGCCCCCGGGCACCCGTCGGAAGAATGGAGGCGGAGCGGGCGAAGGTGGCGGTGACGCCGCTCTACCTGTCGTTCAGCACTGTCTCCGACCTCGATCCGGAGGTCTCCGAGCAGGTGCTCACCGCCGTCCTCGGCACCTTGAGCCCCCGGCAGCGAGCCGCCTACGCGGGGCGGCTCACGCGGTTCGCGGCCGACCACCGGCTCCGCCTGGCACGGCTGTACGCGGAGTTCGGGCCGGGCAGCGCCATCGCCCTGCACGGCCGGTACTCCCTGCTCCACTCCCCCACCAGCCTCGCCGTCCTGGAACGGCTCGTCACGGCGCCGTCGGCGTTGCGCGAGGAGTGGGACGCCGCCGAGCTGCCGCCGGCCTGGCTCGACGGGCTCTCCGCGAGCTGGGCCGCGTCGGCGTAGCAGCGTCCTGGCGCACGGCGCGGCGGGCGCATCCGCCCGCCGCGTCCGGAGCCGGGCCGGGAGGACGGGGCGGACGCGGGCCGTGGTCGTCGTCGTGCCGGCGTGGGACGGGCCGACCGTGGTCGACCCCGCCGGCGGCACCAGCCGGCGCCTCCCCGTCGGCGACCGCCCCCTGGGCGTCGCGGTGCTCCAGGCCGCGGTCGTCGAATGGGCATGCCGAACCCTGGCCAAAGCCCGCTGTCGTGGTGAAGGATCACCTCCGCACCACGTCACGCGTGTTTCTCCGGCGCATCACGCCCCTCACAGGAGGATCTCCATGCCCCGCCGTACCCCCCGCGGCCTGATCGCCGCGGCCACCGCCGCCTCCGCCCTGGTCACCCTGGCCGGAACCGCCACGGCCGCCGCCCCCGCCCCCGCCGCGCCCCTCCCGCAGGGCCGCGTCTTCATGGTCAACCCGGTCCAGTCCTCGGGCGACCAGACGCTCGCCGACGCCAAGGACTCCGCCGACGCCGTTCCCGCCTCCGCCTACGCGACGGCGGCGCTGCGCAACCTGGACGGCAGCGGCGGGCTGTCGGGGAAGTGGGCCAGCGTCAGATCGGACACCGGCACCTCCGCGAAGACCGCGGACGCCGCCTCGTACGACCGCCACGACGACCAGTTCGAGCAGGTCATGGCCTACTTCTGGGTCAACGAGGCACAGGAGTACCTGCAGGGCCTGGGCTTCGGCACCGAGCTTCCCGGGGCCAACGACCGCGTCCAGCCCGTCCGCATCAACCAGTGGGGCGCCGACAACTCGTTCTTCACCGACAAGAAGGCCGAGATCCGCTTCGGCAAGGGCGGCGTCGACGACGCCGAGGACGCGGAGGTGATCGTCCACGAATACGGCCACGCGGTCCACAACGCGCAGGTTCCCGGTTTCGGCACCTCCCCCGAGGCCGGCGCGATCGGCGAGGCCTTCGGCGACTACCTGGCCGTGGAGGTCGGCACGCACGCCGACGCCCGCTACGGCTGGCCCCGTACGGCGGACGGGGCGTGCGTCGCCGACTGGGACTCGGTCCCCTACAGCGACGCGCCGCACTGCCTGCGCCGGATCGACGGGAACAAGGTCTACGCCGACCGGGTGGGCGAGGTCCACGCGGACGGCGAGATCTGGTCCCGCGCCCTCTTCGACATACGAGGCGCCCTGGGGGCCAGGACCGCCGACCGCGTCATCGTCAACGCCCAGTTCGGGTTCGCCGCCGACACGAGCTTCACGGACGCGGCGCTGAAGACGGTCGCGACGGCCGAGCGCATGTACGGCAAGAGCGCGGCGGACGCCGTGCGCGCCGCGTTCAGGGCCCGTCAGATCCCCGGCGTGTGACCTGCTTCCGCCCGGCCCCGGGCCGCGCCCTTCCCGGCGCCGGGCGGAGCGGCCCGCGCCGGACGGGTCACGCGCCGCCGTCCCGGGCGGCCGTACGGGCCGTGCGGCGGAAGGCGGCGCGGTAGGCGCTCGGGCGGTGGCCGGTGTGGCGGGCGAAAAGGGCGGCGAAGGTGCCGGGGTCCTGGTAGCCGACGGCCGCGGCGACCGCGGCGACGGTGCGGTCGGTGGTCTCCAGGAGATGGCGGGCGCGGCGGACCCGGGAGGCCTGCAGGTGGGCCAGGGGGCTGCGTCCGGTCTCCTCGGCGAAGCGGCGCAGCAGCGTGCGGGTGCTGACCCGGAAGGCGTCCGCGAGCGCGGCGAGGTCGTACCGGTCGGCGAGGTTCTGGTCGAGCCGCCGCATGACCCGCTGGGAGAACTCCCGCCCGGGCTGCGGGAGGAGCCGCGGGTCCACGTACGGGGTCTGGGAGGTCCGCGCGTCGTCGACGAGGGCAACCCGGGCGGTGGTGCGGGCCACTCGGGCGCCGTCGTGCCGGCGGATCAGGTCCAGGGCGAAGTCGTACATGGCGCTGAAGGCGGCCGTGGTCGTCACCCCCGTGTCGGTGACGACCAGGTGCTCGGGCCGTACGTCGGCGTCCGGGCAGCGCCTGGCCAGTTCGCCGGCGTGCAGCCAGGAAGTGGTGGCCCGGCGGCCGTCGAGGAGTCCCGCCTCGGCGAGCAGGAACGCGCCGACGCACAGGGAGACGACGGCGGTGCCGGCGGCGGCCTGCGCGCGGATCGCCGCGGTCTCGGGGGCGAGGGGGGCGAGCCGGGCGTCGAGGTCCGCGCCGGACGGCAGTTCGAAGCCGGGGACGACGAGGACGTCGACCTCGCGCAGGGGACGCACGTCCAGGACCGCGCCGCCCGACGCCGTGACGCGGCGGCGGGGCGAGACGACCGAGACCCGGTAGCCGGGGGCGTCCGGTCCGGCGACGTGCCCGGCCATCGTCAGCAGGTCGGGGACGCCGAACACCTCGGACGCGAAGCAGCCCGGGTACGCCAGGACCCCGACGCGCAGCGGGCCCGGCCCGGCGCCGGCACCTCCGTCCGCGTCCGTACCCGCACCCGCACCGTCGTCCGCCTGTCGCGCCGCCCGCACCGTCACGCCCGCACCCCCTCGGTGTCGTGGCGAGATTACCCCCGTCCTCGGCGATCGCGCCCCTCACCTGGCGGCCGCTCCGGGGGCAGGCTGGCCCCATGAGCGACGACGATCCGATCACGGACTTCACCCGCGGGAGCGTGGCCGTGGAGGAGGTGGTGAAGACGGTGTACGTGTCCGGGGCCGGGCCCGCGGTCGTGGTGCTGCCGGAGATGCCGGGCATCAGTCCCGACGTCCTGCGGCTCGCCCGCTGGGTCCGGGACGCGGGCTTCACCGTGTACGTGCCCTCCCTGTTCGGGACGGACGGCGCCTTCCCGACGGCCCGGGGCGGCCGGGAGGTCGTCCGCCGCGCCTGTGTCAGCGCGGAGTTCCGCGCCTTCGCCGGTGGCGGCACCAGCCCGGTGACGCTTTGGCTCCGCGGCCTGGCGCGCCAGGCCCACACGGCGTGCGGCGGGCCCGGGGTGGGCGCGATCGGCCTCTGCTTCACCGGCAACTTCGCCCTCACGATGGCCCTGGAGCCGGCGGTGATCGCTCCGGTGGTCAACCACCCGTCCCTGCCGCTCGACGACCCGGGCGGGATCGAACTCGACCCCGAGGACGCCCGGGCGGTACGTGACCGGCTCGACCGTGACGGACTGACCGTCCTCGCCTACCGCTTCGAGGGCGACCGCTGGTGCACGGGGCAGCGCTTCGCCGCCTACCGCGCGCTGCTCGGCGACTCCTTCGACGGGCGCGTCCTTCCGGACAGCGCCGCCAACCCGGCCCCGCCGCCCTTCTTCGCCGACCTCGTCGGCACCCCGCACAGCGTCGTCACCGCCCATCTCGTCGACGAGGCCGGCCATCCCACGGTCCGGGCCCGCGACGAGATCCTCGCCTTCCTGACCCACCGCCTGCACCCGCACGGGAGCCGGCCCGTGCCCCCGGTCTGAGCCGGGGAATCCGGGGGGGGCGTCCGCGGGGTCAGGCGCCGGGAGGCCGTGTGTCTCCCCCAGCGCCTCCGTCCGCGAGGAGTTCGGCGACGATCTCCGTGCCGAGGGCGTACGCCGGCACGCCCGCGGTGATGAGCGCGGTCTCGGCGACCCCGATGAGGTCCGCGACGCCCGCCCCGGCGTGGAGGGCCCCCCGGGCGTGGATCCGGGCGGGGTGCGCCCGTCCGAGGGCCAGCAGCTGGCCGAAGTGGACGAGCTGCTGCACCCGTCCGCCCAGGGGGCTGTCGGTCAGCACGATGTGCCGCAGCGCCGCGATCGCCTCCTCGGTGGGAAGCCGGCCGAAGTCCTGTGCCAGGCGCAGCCGCTCCTGCACTCCCTCCGGTACGGCTCCCAGGGTGGAGCGGTAGCGGTCCCGTACCGCCTCCGCCCGCGCGGCGGGGGTGTCGTCCGTCATGACGTCGCCCGCGCGAGCTCGGCCCGTACGGCTTCCCGGGCACCGGCGGGAAAGTCCACCGCCCCGCCGATCGCCGCCGCCGCGAGCTCCGCCTCGGCGCTCTCCTCGATCGCCACCAGCAGGTGGGCGGTGGCCGACGCGTCCGGGCCGAACACGAGGAGGCCGTGGTTGGCCAGCAGGACCGCGGCCGTCGTCGGGCGCCGCTCCAGGACGTCGGCGATGCCGCGCACCGAGACGTCCGATCCGCGCGGCCCCCAGGGGACCACCGGCACCTCTTCGGCCTGTCCGAAACGCAGCATCGGCTCGGTCCGGCAGGGCAGCGGCCGGTGGGCCACGGCGAAAGCGGTCGCCGCGGGCGAGTGCGTGTGGATGACCGCGCCCACGTCGGGGCGCGCCCGGTAGACGACGCTGTGCATGGCGACGATCTCGGCGCTGACGGACTGCAGTTCGCCTTCCAGCACCTGTCCGTCGAAACCGACGGTCGCCAGGTGTTCGGGCCGTACCCCGCGTACGAATCCCGGGGTCAGCAGGAGGCGTTCGCCGTCGAGCCGCGCGCTGAGGTTGGCGTGCCCGGAGTGCGACATCACCCCCGCCGCGAACAGCCTCTCGGCCGCCTCCACCAGGCGGTCGGCCCGCTCCTTCACCCTCTGCGTTCCGCTCATGCGGCATCTCCCGAGTCCGTTGCGGCGGCCGCTCTTCGGCCGCCGTCCGCGTGGGAACCACTCTTCAACTTGAACTAAGGTTCAAGTCAAATGCCGGGCCCACGGGAAGAGCGCCAGAACCAGGAGGGACCGTCCGTGCCCATGACGATCGGCCGGCTCGCCGAGATCACCGGAGTGCCCGCCTCGGCCATCCGGTACTGGGAGCGCCACGGTCTGCTCCCGCCCCCGGAACGCCGGAGCGGCCAGCGACGCTATCCACCGGAGGCCGCCGAGCGGATCATCATCCTGCGCAAGTGCCAGCAAGCCGGGCTCACGCTGGCCGAGATCAGGGAGTTCCAGCGGGACCAGCCCCGGCGGGAGGCGATGATCCGCGCCAAGATCACCGAGATCGAGCAGCGCATGGTCGATCTCGAGCACGCCCATCAGCTGCTGACCCACGCCGTTCAGTGCGGTGAGCAGGACATCGTCCGGTGCCCGAAGTTCCGCGAGCAGATGAGGGCCTGGCAGACGCCGGACCCGCCGCCGTGAGGGGGGCGCGGGCCGTCGGCCGTCCACCGAAGGGCCGCGGAGGGCCCGGGATCACCCGCTGCCGGTGGTAGTCCGCTGCTGGTGGCGCAGCCAGGCGGTCAGCGCTGCCTGGAGTTCGGCCACTTCGCGGCGGGTGAGGTCCTCGCCCACGCCGCCGGCGTGCAGGCGTACGCCCGTGGTCGTGACCGTCCACCGCGCGCCGGGCCGCGGGCCGGAGGCCAGGGGGCGCCCCTCGGCCAGCGCGCGCAGCGCTTCCCGGACCAGCGGGGGCACGCCGGCCGAGCCGGGCGGGAAGGGGGCGCGGGGCCGGGGCACGAGCCCGATCTCCGTGTAGAACGCGGCCAGGGCGTCGTCCAGCGTCCGGGGGCCCGCGGGCGCGGCGCCGGTGAACTCCTCGATGAGCTCCGGGTGCGGGCGCGGGGCGCGGGGGCCGAACGGCTCGGCGTGCAGGGGGCGCTCATCGGTGTCCAGGCGTACGCACGCGGGCGGGATCAGCTCACGGTCGAAGCCCCTGTGGTGCAGGGCGGCGTACACCTTGCGCAGCTCGGCGGCCTGACGCGGCACGGGATGCGGGTCCGGGGCCACGGGCGGATGGGGCCTGGTGGGCCGGGGCGCCATCCCGAGCAGGCCCGTGGACTGGTGCAGCACGCCCGCCTGGGTCAGTACCACCGTGGCCTGCCGGCCCTTCGTGTCCGAGCCGAGCCGGAAACCCACCACCGTCGTGCCCATGTGACCGGCCCCTCCCCATCCGCCGCTCCGGCGCGGCCTGCCCGCCACGCTAGCCAGAACCGCGTGCCGGGGAGGCCGAGGACGGCGAATTCCGCCTCTGCGCGGCCTCACGTGGTATGGCGGGCCGGCGGTGGCGGTCAGGGGGCGATGCGGCGGGCCAGGCGCGGGTACTCGGTGACCAGGCCGTCCGCGTCGAACTCCACGTCGGCGGCGAAGCCCTCGGAGGCGTAGCGGACGACGGCGCCGCCGGCGGCGGTGCGGCCCAGGTGGGTGTACGTCTGGCGGGAGGGCCGTACGGTCAGGTCCGGTACGGACACCCAGGCCATCAGGAATCGGTGCTCGCCGGGTTCCCGGTGCAGGGCGTGTCGGAGTACGGGCATGGTGTTGGTGAGGGGGCACAGCCCGAGGTCGCAGTCGAGCGCCCCCTCCAGATCCGGCCGGGCCCCGCCGTCGACGGTCCAGCCGCCGGCCGTCGACCGCCGCAGCTCCAGTTCCCGGCTCCCGTGCGCGTCCTCGACCCGTACCGTCAGCTGCCGGGTGACGAAGTCCGCGCCGGTGGTCTCCAGTGCGTACGAGAGCCAGTACGGCTCCGGTTCCCGGCCGGCGGCCCGGCCCCGGCCCCGGAGTCCGGCCGGCCCCGCCGGGTCGTGACCGATCTCCACCCAGGCGGTCTCGAGCCCGCCGCTCGCCGTTACGTCCCAGGTCAGCACATGGTGTCCGGTCACGTGCCCCAACCTACCCCCGGCGAAGGACACGACTCGGGGCAGGCCCCCGGCCGGCGCCCCCGGGGTGGGGTGCCGCCGTGGTGCCCGGGGCTTGAGAGACTGGTGGGTATGGACATCGCCCGCAGGAACAACATCACCGTCGTCGGCAACCCGAAGGGACCGGCGGTGGTGCTGGCGCACGGCTTCGGCTGTGATCAGAACATGTGGCGGCTGACGGTGCCCGCGCTGGTCCAGGACTACCGGGTCGTGCTGTTCGACTACGTCGGCTCGGGCCGCGCGGACGGGTCCGCGTTCTCCGAGGACCGCTACTCCTCCCTGGACGGCTACGCCCGGGACGTGGTGGACGTGTGCGAGGCCCTCGACCTTCGTGACGCGGTCTTCGTGGGGCATTCGGTCAGCGCCATGGTGGGGGTGCTGGCCGCCGGCATGGCCGCGGAGCGCATCGGGGCGCTGGTGATGGTCGCGCCGTCGCCGCGGTACATCGACGACGAGGGCTACCGGGGCGGCTTCAGCGCCGAGGACATCGACGAGCTGCTGGTCTCCCTGGAGTCGAACTACCTGGGCTGGTCGGCGGCGATGGCTCCGCTGATCATGGGGAACGAGGACCGGCCCGAGCTCGGTGAGGAGCTGAAGAACAGCTTCTGCGCCACCGATCCCGACATGGCGCGCGTCTTCGCCCGGACGACGTTCCTCTCGGATTCCCGAGACGACCTGAAGCGCGTGAGCGTGCCGACGCTGGTGCTGGAGTGCACCCAGGACGTGATCGCGCCCCGGGAGGTCGGCGCCTTCGTCCACCGGGCGGTGCCGGGCTCGACGCTCGTGACGCTGGAGGCGACCGGGCACTGCCCGCACCTGTCCGCACCCGAGGCCACCAACGAGGCGCTCCTGGAGTTCCTGGCCGGCCTGCGATGATGTGCCGCCTCGGGCAGCAGCCCGAGCCGCAGGAAGGCGACGACCGGACGGCCCCGGACGCGGCGTTCGCGGCACTGCTGGAAGACAGCGCCGAGGACCTGTACGAGAACGCGCCGTGCGGATACCTCTCGACGCTGATGGACGGCACCATCGCCAAGATCAACGGCACGCTGCTGGACTGGCTCGCCCTGGAGCGCGAGGCGGTGGTCGGCCGGATGCGCTTCACCGACCTGCTGACCGTGGGCGGCAAGCTCTACCACGAGACGCATTTCGCGCCGCTGCTGCGCATGCAGGGCGAGATCAGCGGGATCGCGCTGGAGATCAAACGGCACGGCGGCGGCCGGATACCGGTGCTGGTCTCCTCGGTGATCAGGCGCGGCACCACCGGCGAGCCCCTGCTGATCCGCACCACCGTCTTCGACGCCCGGGAGCGGCGCGCCTACGAGGAGGAGCTCCTGCGGCGGCGCAAGGTCGCCGAGGAGGCGCAGAAGCGGGCGGAGGCCGACCGCGCCCGGCTCCAGGCCGTCCTCGCCACGCTCCAGCAGTCGCTGCTGCCCACGACCCTACCGCCGGTCGAGGGAGTGGAGACGGCCGCCTATTACCACACCGCCTCCCCCGACCAGCTCGGCGGCGACTTCTACGACGTCTTCCCCGTCGACGGGAAGCGCTTCGGCTTCTTCCTCGGCGACGTGTGCGGCAAGGGGCCCGAGGCCGCCGCAGTCACCTCGCTGACCCGCTACACCCTGCGCGCCGCGGCCCTGCACGACCCCGAACCCGTCTCCGCCCTGACCACCCTGAACAAGGTGCTCCACGAGCGGTACGCCGCCGGCGGGGACCCGCGCTACTGCACGGCCGTCTACGGCACCCTGCGACGCGACGGCGAGACCGGAGAGGTCACCGTCCACCTCGCCTCGGGCGGCCACCCCCCGGCGCTCGTCCTGCGCGCCGACGGCACGGCGGAGTACCTGCCCACCCCCGGCGGCCTCCTCGTCGGCATCCTGCCCGACGCGCCCTTCACGACCGCCACCACCGTCCTCGGCCCCGGCGACACCCTCCTGCTCTACACCGACGGCCTGACCGAGGCGCGTACCGGCGAGACCCGCACCAGCCTGTACGGCCAGGAGGCCCTGCTCGCCTTCGCCGCCGGCCAGGCCGGCAAGCCCGCCCCCGCCGTGGTCCAGGCCGTGACCGGCCTGCTGGCCGGTTTCGGTGACGGCCTCGACGACGACACCGCCGTGCTCGCGCTCGGCGTCCCCGCCGCCCGCCCCACGACGGGAGACCCCGCATGCGCTCGCTGACCATCACCGCCGCAGACGCCGCGACCGGTCCCGTTCTGGAGATCATCGGCGACCTCGACTACGCCAGTGCCCCCCTGCTGCGCGAACGGCTCACCACGCTCGTCCTCCAGCCGGGCCAGCGCCTCGTCCTCGACCTGGGCCGCATGGAGTTCTGCGACTCCAGCGGCCTGACCGCCCTGCTCGCCGCCCGCAGCCACGCCCACGCCGCCCGGGCGGACATCGCGCTGGCCGCGCTGCCCGCCCACACCCTGCGCATCCTGCGCATCGTCGGCCTCGACCAAGTCCTGCCCCTCTACCCCGACCGGGAGGCGGCCACCCGCACCTGACCCCTGGGCCCCGGTGATCACCGCCGAATGCGCGGATGCCGTGCGGGCATGAGCGGGGGGTGATGACGAAGCTCAAGGTGATGACGTTCGCGCTGCCGGGCGTCCTGGCGTGCGGCGCCGCCGCGGCCGCGGTGACGCTCTCCGCCTGGTGGTGGTTCCTGGCCGTGCCGATGGCCGTCCTCGTGGCGGTGGGGGTGTGGGACGTGTGCCAGCGCAGGCACTCCGTTCTGCGCAACTACCCGCTCCTCGGCCATTTCCGGTTCGCGATGGAAGCCGTGCGACCGGAACTCCAGCAGTACTTCATCGAACGCAACTTCGACGGCCGCCCCTTCGACCGCGACACCCGCAGCATCGTCTACGAGCGCGCCAAGGGAACCGAAGCCGAGGAGCCGTTCGGCACGGAGCGTGACCTCTACGAGCCGGGCAGCGAGTACCTCATGCCCTCCATGGCCCCACGGCCGGTCCCCGAGGACCCCCCGCGGATCAGGGTCGGCGGCCCCGACTGCACCCGCCCCTACGACATGGCCCTGCTCAACGTCTCGGCCATGAGCTTCGGCTCCCTGTCGGCGCAGGCCGTCACGGCGCTCAACACCGGTGCCCGGGAGGGCGGCTTCGCCCACGACACGGGCGAGGGCGGCCTGTCCGAGTACCACCTGCGTCCGGGCGGCGACCTGGTCTGGGAGATCGGCACCGGCTACTTCGGCTGCCGCACCGGGGACGGCCGCTTCGACGAGCGGCAGTTCGCCGAGAAGGCCGCCCATGACCAGGTGAAGTGCCTTTCGCTGAAGCTGAGCCAGGGCGCCAAGCCGGGCATCGGCGGGGTGCTCCCCGGGGCGAAGGTCAACGCCGAGATCGCTTCGGTGCGCGGGGTGCCCGAGGGGGTCACCGTCGTCTCGCCGCCCTACCACACGGCGTTCTCCACGCCCCGGGGGCTGGTCCGCTTCCTCGCCCGCATGCGTGAGCTGGCGGACGGCAAGCCGGTCGGCTTCAAACTCTGCGTGGGCTCGCGCCGGGAGTTCCTCGCCGTGTGCAAGGCCATGCTGGACGAGGGCACCGCCCCGGACTTCATCATCGTCGACGGCGCCGAGGGCGGCACCGGTGCCGCGCCCATGGAATTCGCCGACCACGTCGGGCTGCCGCTCACGGACGGCCTGATCACCGTCCACAACGCCCTCGTCGGCACGGGCCTGCGCGAGCGGATCAGGATCGGCGCCAGCGGCAAGGTCGCCACCGGGGGCGACCTGGTCAAACGCCTCGCGCAGGGCGCCGACTACGCCAATGCCGCCCGGGCCATGATGTTCGCCCTCGGATGCATCCAGGCGCAGCGGTGCCACACCAACACCTGCCCCGTGGGCGTCGCCACCCAGGACCCCCGCCGCGCGGCGGCCCTCGACGTGGACGACAAGTCGGGGCGCGTGCACCGCTACCAGCGGGCCACGGTCGAGAGCGCCCTGCAGATCATGGCGGCGATGGGCGTCGACCATCCGCGGGAGCTGCACCCCGGTCTGCTGCTGCACCGCGTCGATCCCCACACCGTCCGCTCCGGTGCGCAACTCTACGAGTGGCTGGCCCCGGGGCAGCTCCTCGACGAGGCGCCCCGCTCCTGGGCCGAGGACTGGGCTGCCGCCGACCCCGGCCGGTTCGCCCCCTGACGCACCCGCGCCCGGCTCGTTCGGCCGCCGACCCGCTCCACCGCCGACCCGCGCGAAGACCCCCGTACGACCACCCATCCCACGACCGACAGGACTGGACAGGCTCATGACACGCACCGTTGCCCGAGCGATCGTCGACGCACTCAGGGAACTCGACGTCCACCACGTCTTCGGCGTCGTCGGCGACGCCCTCAACCCCCTCACGGACGCCATCCGCACCACCGACGGCGTGGACTGGGTCGGCTGCCGCCACGAAGAGGCGGCGGCGTTCGCGGCCGGCGCGCAGGCCCAGCTCTCGGGCCGGCTCGGCGTCTGCATGGGCACCGTCGGCCCCGGCTCCGTCCATCTCCTCAACGGGCTCTACGACGCCGCCAAGAGCCACGCCCCCGTCCTCGCCATCTGCGGCCAGGTCCCGCTCGCGGAGATGGGCACCGACTACTTCCAGGAAGTCGACAACGAGCAGCTCTTCCGTGACGTCGCCGTCTACCGGGCGACCGTCACCTCCCCCCAGCAGATGCCGCGGATGCTGGAATCCGCGGTCCGCGCGGCGATCAGCCAGGGCGGCGTGGCCGTCCTCACCGTCCCCGGCGACCTCGGCGACCAGGAGATCGAGGACGACCGCCCCGCGCGCTTCGCCCTGGACCGGCCGGTGACCCGGCCCGACGATCCCGCCCTCGCCGAAGCCGCGCAGCTCGTCAACGCCGGGTCCAAGACCACCCTGCTGGTCGGCCAGGGCGCCCGGGAGGCCCGTGAGGAGGTGCTGCGCCTGGCCGAACTGCTGAGCGCGCCCATGGTGCTCACCCTGAAGGCCAAGGAGGGCTTCGAGCACGAGAACCCGTATCAGGTGGGCCAGACCGGCCTGATCGGCAACCCGGCCGCCTCCCACGCCCTCGACCAGTGCGACACACTGCTCATGCTGGGCACCGACTTCCCCTACACCGACTGGTACCCCGCCGACTGCAAGGTCGTCCAGATCGACACCCGCGGCGAACACCTCGGCCGGCGGGTCCCGGTGGACGCGGGTCTGGCCGGGGACGTCGGCGCCACCCTGCGTGCTCTGCTCCCGCAGCTGAAGGCGGTGTCCGACCGCTCCCACCTCGACGACTCCCGCTCCCGCTTCGACTCCTGGACGGAGTCCCAGTACAAGCTCGCCGACCCCCGTCACGACCGCCGCTGGACGGGCAAGCTGCGCGCACTGGTGGACAACCGGGACCACGACATCCGCCCCGAGGCGCTGGCCGCGTGTGTGGAGCGGCACGCCGACGACGACGCGGTGTTCACCGCCGACACCGGCATGGCGACCGTCTGGCTCTCCCGCTTCGTCACCATGCGCGGGACGCGGCGGCTGCTCGGGTCCTTCAACCTCGGCTCGATGGCGAACGCGATGCCGCAGGCGCTCGGCGCCCAGCTGTGGGCGCCCGACCGCCAGGTGGTCGCGTTCTGCGGCGACGGCGGGCTGAGCATGCTGCTGGGCGACCTGATGACGATCAAGACGTACCGGCTGCCGGTCAAGCTCGTCGTCTTCGACAACCGGCGCCTGGGCATGGTGAAGCTGGAGCAGGAGCAGGCGGGCCTGCCCGAGTTCGGCACGGAACTCGACAACCCGGACTTCGCCGCCGTGGCGACCGCCCTCGGCCTGACCGGCATCCGCGTCACCGAGCCGTCGGCGCTGGACGACGCCGTGCGCCAGGCGTTCGACACGCCCGGCCCGGTCCTCCTCGACGTGCTGACCAACCCGCGGGAGATCGCCGTACCGGGCAAGCCGACCGTGAGCCAGGGCTGGGGCTTCGCCATCGCCAAGGTCAAGGAGACCCTCACGAGCGACGGGGGCTGACCCCCGCCTCGCCGGCGGGTGTTCAGGGACGGTCCGGGACACCCACCGGCGGCTCGGGGTGCTCGGAGCGGATCTCCGGCTCCAGACCCTGCGCGGGCGTGGTGCGCAGGCGCCCGACGTCGGCCCGCCAGGCCTCGAAGGCCAGGGTCGTCGCCGTCACCACGGCCAGGCCGAGCAGCCAGCCCCCCGCCACGTCGCTCACCCAGTGCACGCCGAGCGCCACCCGGGTGTAGCCGACGCCCACCACCGTGACCGCCGCCAGCACCCACGCGAGGGGGCGCAGGCGGCGGGGCACCAGCGGCAGCAGCGCCAGCAGCAGCACCGCGCAGGACGTGGTGGCCGTCATCGCGTGGCCGGAGGGGAAAGAGAAGCCGGGCGCCTCGGCCACCGGGTCCGGCAGGTGGGGGCGGGCCCGTGCGACCACGTGCTTCACCAGCAGGCCGAGCAGTCCCCCGGCCGTCGCGGTGACGGCCGCCCACACCGCCAGCCGCAGCGCCCCGCGCAGCAGGAGCCACACCACCAGCGCTGCCACCAGCAGCCGCATCGTCACCGGGTCCCAGGCCACGTCCGTCAGGAAGCGGAGCACCCGCACCCACGCGGGATGCTCCAGCGCGGCCGCGTGCAGCCGCTCCGCCGTCCGGTGGTCCAGCCGGGCCAGCGGCGGCCACTGCGACTCGACCAGCAGCAGGGCGAGCGCGAACGGCACGGACACCAGGGCGGTGGCGGCCACCGTCGTCAGCAGCCGTGCGCCGAACCGCGCGTCGGGTCCCGTGCGGCCGGAGACGAGCCGGGCGAGCAGTCGCCGCGGGCGGGTGGTCAGTCGTGCCATGGTCGCGGTGTTTCCTTTCGGGGGTTCCTCCGCGGCGCGCCGGGGGTGCCGTCCCGGCGCGCCGCGCGTTCAGACGCCGGGGTCCTCGGTGACCGGTTCCCTCACCCCGGCCCGTACGGCCTCCAGCTGGGCGGCGAAGGCCAGCCCCAGGAACAGGGCCATCGAGGTCAGATAGGACCACAGCAGCAGCGACACGAACGCGCTGAGGGGTCCGTACACGGTGGCGAAGGAGCCGCTGGCCCCGACGTACAGGCTCAGCCCCCAGGTGGCCAGCAGCCACAGCACCAGGTACACCGTCGCACCGAAGGCGAGCCAGGTGTAGCCGGGCTGGGTGCGGCGGGGGGAGAGGCGGAAGACGGCGCTGGTGGCGAGCAGGGCCAGCAGCACCCCGACGGGCCAGCGCAGCAGGTCCCAGGCGCGGATGGTGCCGGGGCTGAGGTGGTAGACCTCGGCCACGGCGCGGTTCAGGTGGGCGCCGAGGACGGTGACCGCGAAGCTGAGGCCGAGGGGCAGGCCGGCCAGTACCGACATCACCAGCCCGCGGGTGTACTTGTACAGGAACGGCCGGTCGCGTTCCGTTCCGTAGATGCGGTTGGCGCCCCGCTCCACCTGGCACAGGGCGGTGGTCACATTGACGACGGAGAACAGCAGGCCGAGCCAGAGGGCGAGCTCGCTCCCGTCACCGGAGTGGTGTCGGCTCTGCGCCAGCGCGTCGTCCACCACCTCCTGGCTCGGCCCGCTCGCCAGCCGTCGTATCGTCAGTTCCGCCACCCGGCCGATGTCCTCGGTGTGCAGCGCGCTGGACAGTCCGATGACGGCGATGGCCATCGGGACGATCGACAGCACCGTCTGCAGGGCCAGTGCCCTGGAGTGGCTGAAGCCGTCGGCGTAGCGGAACCGGATGAAGGAGTCCCGTACGAGGCTCCAGCCGCCGTAGCGCCTCAGCGCGGCCAGAGCCTCTTCGGCGGAGAGCTCCTCGCCCTCCACCTCCAGTTCGGCTTCGACCGCCGCCACCTCTTCGCGCTGCGGTACCCGCGTCGCGGTTCCCATGACCGTCACCCCCTGTCGAAGTCGTGTGTCCGGCGGCGCTTCAGCCGCCGACGGTGTGCGCGGTGCGCCCGGTGCGTCCCGCGGCCGCCGCCGTACGCCCCGGCTCGTGCGGTGCGCGGGGCGGCAGCCAGATCCGCAGCGCGCCCGGTTCCACCTCGGCGCTCAGCCGGGTGCCGGGGCCGATGACGTCGCCGTCGAGCTCGCGCGGCTGGGGCCGGGCGAAGCGGATGTCGACGCGTACGGCGCTGAAGTACTCCAGCGCGCCGCCGGCCACCCTGCCGTACCCGCCGCCGGGGCCGGCCTCCTGACGGCCGGGCAGCATGCGCGCCGTGAGGTGTCCCGCGGCCGCGAGCCAGCCGCGGGCCCCGCGCGGATCGAGCAGCACCACCTCCAGGCGGCCGCTGTCGGGCCGGGCGTCGGGCAGCAGCGGCAGCCCGCCCTGGAGCGTGCCGACGTTGCCGATGACGACCATGCGGGCGCGGCGCTCCCGTACGGGGCCGCCGTCCAGCCGGATCGACAGGCGCATCCGGGGGTCCCCCAGGTGGCGGACCGCGGACAGGACGTACGCGGCCCAGCCGAGACGCTCCTTCGCCCGCTCGGAGGCGTCGGCGACCATGGCGGCGTCGAAGCCGGCTCCCGCCATGACGGTGAACCGGGCGGCCGCCGGCCCGTCTCCCGTGACCCGGCCCACGTCGATCCGCGCGGTCTCCCCGGACAGGGCCGCCTCCAGCGCGGCGGCCGGATCGGAGGGCAGCCGCAGGTTGCGCGCCAGCAGGTTGCCGGTGCCGCAGGGGACCACCGCGAGCGGGATCCCGGTGCCGGCCAGCACGTCGGCGCAGGCCCGTACGGTGCCGTCGCCGCCGCAGACCACGACGAGCGCGGTGTCCTCCTCGGCGATCCGCCCCGGGAGGCCGCCGGCGGCGTCCTCGGCGGAGGTCGGCGCCCATTCCTGGTCGGCGTAGCCGTGGCGGCGCAGGACGTCCCGCACGCGGTCGGCCAGTTCCGGCCCGCAGCCGTGCGGGTGACGCACCACCACGGCACGCCGGGGCGTCCCGTCCGCGGCGCGGGGGGTGCGGGCGGCCGGGAGCCGCTCGGCGCGGATCGGACCGGGAGCCGGGTCCGCGGGTGGCCGGTGCCGCGCCGGCAGCAGCAGCGCGTACGCCAGGACGAGCAGGGTGCAGGTGCCGTTGAGCAGGCCGCCCACCACGTCGGAGGGGTAGTGCATCCCGCGGTAGACCCGGGAGAACGCCACGGCGACCGGAACGATCAGCAGGGCGGTGACGAGGGCGTGCCGCAGCCACCGGCGTGCGCCGTGCGGCTGGAGCGCGACGAGGACGGCGAGGCCGCCGAACAGGGCCACGGAGGCCCCGACGTGCCCGGAGGGGAAGCTGGACGTCGGCGGTGCGGCGTCGAGGTGCGGCACGTGCGGACGCGACCGCTCCACCACCATGGTGACCAGCAGGAAGACCGCCGACTGCGCGGCCACGGCCCCGCCGAGGAACAGCGCTTGCCGCAGCCACCGTCCGCGCGAGAACGCCAGCATCGCGGTGACGGCGAGGAGGGTGAGGGCGATGATGCTCTGGGTGCCGGCCAGGAGGGAGAGCCACTCCGAGAACGGGGTGGCGGGGCCTCCGCGGTGCGCGGCCAGGCCGCGGTTGACGCCGCCTTCCGCCGCCACCGGCCACAGGTGCGCCAGCGGACCGGTGATCATCAGCCCGATGCCGGCCATCATGGCCGCCTGTACCGGCAGCAACAGCAGTACGGGAAGGCGGCCTGGTCCCACGGCCGCACCACGCTCAGGTCTCATTGACGGCGTGTAACCCGCCGCGGCCCGCTCGTGCGCGTCCGGCACGATCAGTGGCGGTCCGCCGCCCGCGCGGCCGCCGACGGAGCGTCAGCGGGTCCGTCCGGCGCGGCGACACCCGGGAGCAGCGGGCCGGGAGGCCCCGGCGACAGTAGCGTGACCACATGCGCACATGGACGGGCAAACCGTATCCCCTGGGAGCGACGTACGACGGCTCCGGAACCAACTTCGCACTGTTCTCCGAGGTCGCCGACGGCGTGGACCTGGTCCTGCTGGACGACGCCGGGCACGAGACCCGTGTTCCGATGACCGAGATCGACCGGTCCGCGTGGCACATCTACCTCCCGGACGTCGGTCCCGGGCAGCGGTACGGCTATCGCGTCAGCGGTCCCTTCGACCCGGCCGCCGGGCACCGCTGCAATCCGGCGAAACTCCTGCTGGACCCGTACGCCACCGCCATCGACGGGCAGCTCGACCACCACGAGTCGCTCTACGGCCACCGCTTCAAGGACGGCGCGGAGCCCAACACCCTGGACAGCGCCGGCCACACCATGCTGTCGGTGGTCACCGACCGCGGCTTCGACTGGGGCGACGACAGGCCGCCGGGCCACGCGTACGGCGAGAGCGTCATCTACGAGGGCCACGTGCGCGGCCTGACGCGCACCCACCCCGCGCTGCCCGAGGAACTGCGCGGCACCTACGCGGGCATCGCCCACCCGGCGATCCTCGACCACCTCACCGGTCTCGGGGTGACCGCGCTGGAACTGATGCCGGTGCACCAGTTCGTCCAGGACGGCCACCTGGCCGAGAAGGGCCTGTCCAACTACTGGGGCTACAACACCATCGGCTTCTTCGCCCCGCACAACGCCTACGCGGCCACCGGTGGCCGCGGAGCGCAGGTCACCGAGTTCAAGCAGATGGTGAAGGCACTGCACGCGGCGGGCATCGAGGTCATCCTCGACGTCGTCTACAACCACACCGCCGAGGGCAACCACGAGGGGCCCGTGCTGGCGTTCAAGGGGATCGACAACGCCGCCTACTACCGGCTGTCCGACGAGGACCGCTCCCGGTACTACGACACGACGGGCACCGGCAACAGCCTGCTGATGCGCCACCCCAACGTGCTCCAGCTCATCATGGACTCGCTGCGCTACTGGGTCCAGGAGATGCACGTCGACGGCTTCCGCTTCGACCTCGCCGCCACCCTCGCCCGCCAGTTCCACGAGGTCGACCGGCTCTCCGCCTTCTTCGACGTCATCCAGCAGGACCCGGTGATCAGCCGGGTGAAGCTCATCGCCGAACCCTGGGACCTCGGCGAGGGCGGCTACCAGGTCGGCAACTTCCCCCCGCTGTGGTCGGAGTGGAACGGCCGCTACCGGGACGCCGTACGCGACTACTGGCGCGGCGCCGACGGCACGCTCGGCGAGTTCGCCTCCCGCATCACCGGCTCGGCCGACCTGTACGAACACGACCGGCGGCGCCCGCTCGCCAGCGTCAACTTCGTCACCGCCCACGACGGGTTCACCCTGCGCGACCTGGTCAGTTACGACCACAAGCACAACGACGGGAACGGCGAGGACGGCCGGGACGGCGAGGACCACAACCGGTCCTGGAACTGCGGGGCGGAGGGCGAGACGGACGACGCCGGCGTCCTGGCCCTGCGGGAGAGGCAGCAGCGCAACCTGATGACCACGCTGATCCTCTCCCAGGGCATCCCGATGATCAGCCACGGGGACGAGCTGGGCCGTACGCAGGGCGGCAACAACAACGCGTACTGCCAGGACAACCCGACCACCTGGATCGACTGGGACCTCGGTGAACGCAGCCGCGCCTTCCTGGACTTCACCGCATCCCTCATCCGGCTGCGCCGGCGCCACCCCGTGCTGCGGCGCCGGCGCTTCTTCTCCGGGCGGGCCGCCGGGCCCGCGGGCCGGCTGCCCGCGGACGTCGAATGGCTGCGTCCCGACGCCTCGCCGATGGAGGAGGAGGACTGGGCGTGGCCGCAGGCCGGCGCGCTGACCATGTTCCTCAACGGCGAGGCGATCACCGAGCCTGACCGCTACGGCAACCGGGTCACCGACGACTCCTTCCTGCTGATGTTCAACAGCTCGGACACCGCGGTGAACTTCCGCCTCCCCGGCGACCGGTTCGCCGCCCGCTGGACGCTGCTGGTCGACACGGCGACCACGGACGCCCCGGACGAGCGGGAACTGAAGCCGGGCACGGCGCTGCGGCTGGACTCGCACAGCACGGTGGTCCTGCGCAGCGCGCGGGAGGACGCGCCGCCGGAGGGCGAGTGAGGCCGCAGGTCGGGTGAGCCCGCAGGTCGAGTGAGCTAGAAGCGCTGGACGATCTCGCAGGTGTTGGGGGTGGTGAGGGCGTCGCGGGGCGCCGGGTCGGCGATCAGCACGTCGAATCCGGCGCCGCAGTCGATCTGGTCGTAGCCGCCGTTGCGGCTGATGATGCTGTCGTTGCCGCCGCGCCCGGCCATGGTCACGGTGGTCAGGGTCGGGCCGGTCCAGCCGTCGGGGTCGGTGAGCCGGTCCGGGCCGGAGCCGCCGACGAGGACGTCGTTGCCCTGCCCGCCGACGAGGTCGCTCGGGAGGCTGGTGTCGTTCTGTGCGGTGTCGTTCTGGTCGCCGAGGTTGGCGACGATCCGGGTCACGCCGATCCCGTTGCAGAGCACCGTGTGGCCGCTCCCGGTGCAGCCCGGGCCCGCGACGAGGTTGCTCGTCGTGTCGGTGACCTTCAGGGTGCCCCCGCTGAAGGTGTCGAAGGTGACGGTGTTGGTCTCGCCCGGCAGGGCCGTGAAGGTGAGCCGGCCGTTGCTGACCGCGACGAGGGCCGGGCTCGCGGACGCGGGGCCCGCGAAGGCCATCATGAGCGAGAGGGCGGCCACGGCGGGGGCGCAGACGCGGAGGGCGGTGCGCAGACGGGAAGGGTGCGAGCTCATGGGTGCTGTTCCTTGCGGTCGGCGAGTGCGGATCGGGTCCTGGATCCGTCGCCCCGTTCGCTACCCGGCGTGACGAGCCGGCTCACCCCTTGCGCAGACAGTTACCCCGAGCAGCGGGCCCCGTCCGGCCCCACGCGCCGTGCCGCCGCCCCGCTATCGGCGCGGCCTCCGCAGCAGCCGCAGGCGCTGCGCGCGCAGGGCGGTGCGGGCCGCGTTGGCGCCGGGCGCGCCGTGGACGCCGCCGCCGGGGTGGGCGGTGGCGGAGGCCAGGTAGAGGCCCGGGATGGGGGTGCCGGGGCGGCCGGTGCCGGGTACGGGCCGGAAGACGAGCTGCTGGTGGATCTGGGTCGTGCCCTGGTTGATGGCTCCGCCGACGAGTGCGGGGTTGAGCCGTTCGAGGTCGGGCGGGGTGAGGACCCGGCGGGCCCGGATCGTGGCGGTGAACCCCGGGGCGTAGCGTTCGACCTGCGCTTCGAGCCGGTCGGCGATGGCCTGCCGGTCCCGTTCGTCCCAGCGGCCGGTGATGCCGTCGGGGCCGGCGTCGCCGGTGATGTGCTGGGGGACGTGGGTGTAGGCCCAGGCCGACTCCGTACCGGCGGGTGAGCGGGTCGGGTCGGCGGTGGTCATCTGCCCGAGCACGGCGAAGGGCGTGGCGGGCACGTGGCGGGTGGCGATCTGGGCCGCGAAGAGAGTGAGCTCGTCCACGCTGTCGGCCAGGTGCACGGTCCCGGCGGTACGCGGTCCTTCGGCCCGCCAGGGGATGGGCCGGGACAGGGCCCAGTCGACCTTGACGGTGGAGAAGTCCCACTGGAAGCGGCGCAGTCCCGCCCTGACCCGTTCCGGGAGCTGGTCGAGGGGCAGGAGCCGGCCGTAGAGCAGCGGCGCGGGGACGTCCGCCAGCACGGCCCGGCGGGCCGGTACGGGTGTGCCGTCCTCGGTGCGCACCCCGACGGCGCGGCCGCCGCGCACGACGACTTCGGCCACCGGCTGTCCGCAGCGCAGGACGCCGCCGCGTGCGGTGAGGCGGCGTACGAGGGCGTCGGTGAGCGCCCCGGCGCCGCCCCGCGGTACGGGGAATCCGTACTGCTGGCCGAGCATGCACATCAGCCAGCCGAAGCCGCCGCCGAGGGCCGACTCGGGGGCCAGGTCGGCGTGCAGGGCGTTGCCTGCGATGAGGAGGCGTCCGCCGTCGCCGGCGAACTCCTCCTCGCCCAGGCGCCGCGCGGGCAGGAGCATGGTGCGCGCCACGCCCAGCCCCTGGCCGTAGCCGAGGCGCGCGGCGAGGCGCAGACCGGCGCGGGCGGGCGGGAAGGGGGTGAACAGGCAGTCGAGGACGTCGGCGCCGATCTTCTCCCACAGGGCGTACAGCCGCTCCCAGGCGGCGCCGTCGCCGGGGGCGAACGCGTCGAGCGAGGCGGCCGTGGCCTGTGGGTCGGCGGCCAGGACGGCACAGCGGCCGTCCTGGCGGGGATGGGCGACGACGGCGGGCGCCCGGCTCCAGCTCAGCCCGTGCTGCTCCAGGCCCAGCCGGCGGATCACCGGCGAGGCGGCGGCGAGCGGGTAGAAGGCGCTGAAAAGGTCGTGCACGTAGTCCGGGTCGAGGCCCCGGTCGCTGCGCACCGCGCCGCCCGGGGCGGGCTGGGCCTCCAGGACGAGGACCCGCCAGCCGGCGTCGGCGAGGAGGTTGGCGGCGACGAGGCCGTTGGGGCCGGCGCCGATGACCACCGCGTCAGGATCCACCACCGCTCCCGTCCCCGTTCTCGCAGGTGCGGGCCAGGCGGGACAGCATGAGGCGGTTGCGTACCTGGGCGACGGCGTCGATGGCCGCGTGGTGGAAGTTCCAGCCCCTGCCGCGCAGCGGGTGCTCGTCCAGGATGACGAGGGTGTCCTCGCCCCAGGGGCGGATGTCGAAGGCGATCCGTGCGCTCGCCCTGCCGCCGGCCGCGATCGCCTCGAGCTCCAGCCGGTCGGGCGGCTGGTGGACCCGTACGACGGTCCGGCCGTCGTAGCTGACCGGGCCGAGCTTGAGCCGGTACCGCAGCGCCGCGCCCTCTCGCGGCCAGCTGCCGCCCTCCTCGCGGGCGTCGTGGGTGCCGACCACCCAGCGGTCGTAGCCGCTGCCTTCGCCGAGGACCTCCCACACGCGTGCGGGCCGGCACCGTACCAGCCGGTGCTGCACTGCCATGACGGCCTCCGATCACGTTCCGGGTTCGGGGAACCGGCGCCTACCCGGGCCGGCGGGCCTCAAGCGCGGCCGGGCGGGTGGAGCGTCGGCCGGGCGTCGCCGGGGCCGGCGGCCACCAGGTGCAGGGGTCACGGGGCGTGGGGGTCACCGGGCGCGGGCCGCCCTGCGCCGCCGGGCCGCGTGCGCCCCGCGCGCGGTGACCAGCAGGGCGGTGGCGGCTGCGGCACGGAGGCCGGCCGTGCGCAGGCCGCCGCGGCGCCCGCCGTGGACCGCGGCGCTGTCACCCGAGGGGGTGTGGAGGATGCCGGTGCCGGGGGCGTCGGGGCGGGCGGGGCCGAAGTAGGCGCGGTCGGTGCGCCGGCTCACGCCCCACCGCACCAGCCCGGGGGCCAGCGTCTGACCGGCGGCCATGGTGCGGGCGTAGGGGCCCACCAGCACCCGGCGGCGGGGGCTGCGGGCCGTGCGGACGATGGCCCGGGCGACGCGTTCGGGAGTGGCCACGGGGGGCAGGGACCGCTGCGTGCGGCCGGTGTGGTTCGCCGCGTGCCGGAAGAACGGCGTGTCCACGCCGGTGGGCAGCACCGTGCACACCGAGATCCGCTTCTCCCCCAGCAGCCCGAGCTCCTCGCGCAGCACCTCGTCGAAGGTCACGAGCGCCGCCTTGGACATGGCGTAGCCGCCCATGTACGGGGCCTGCACGCGGGCGCCGAGCAGGGAGGCGACGTCGATGACGACGCCCCGGCCCTGCCGTCGCATGACGGGGACGACCGCGCGGGCGGCGTGCACGGCGCCGAGGACGTTGACCTCCAGCAGGCGCCGCAGATCGTCCGGCGGCACCTGGTCGAACCGCCCCAGGATCCCCACGGCGGCGGCGTTGACCCAGACGTCGATGCGGCCGTACCGGCGTACGGCGGCTGCCGCCAGCGCGTCGACCGCCCGCTCGTCGGTGACGTCGGTACGCACCACCAGCGTGTCCGCGTCCCGCCCGCAGGCGCGGGCCACCTGCTCCAGCACGGGCAGGCTCCGGGCAGCCAGGACGACCCGCGCGCCGCGGCGCGCGCATTCCAGGGCGGTGGCCCGGCCGATCCCGCTGGAAGCGCCCGTGACCACGACCACGGCGTGGTGCATCTTCACCCCCGGCCTCTGTCCGGTCGGGGCGGCTTCATGCCGCCGGGGCGGGGAGGAACTGCGCAGGGTTGTTGCGGGCGGCGCTGCCGTGCGGTCTTGCGTGACGGGGCGGTCTTTCGGGCGGCCGCCGCACGCTTGGGCGGGGGCCGTCGGGGCACACGTCACGAACGATCTTGACGAGGCGGGGGGAGCAGCACATGACGGTTCCGGACCAACCGACGCGGCCGGGCAGGCGCCACCACCGGTTCAGCACGCGCGTCACGGCATGGTGGTTCGCCCTGGTCGCGCTCGCGGTGTGCGGGGTGGGCGCCACCCTGCGGGTGCTGGCGGGGGCGGCGTCGGAGCACCCCGCGGGTGCGGTGAGCGCCCTCCTGCTCATAGCCGGCGGCGCGTGCGCCGCGCCCGCCCGGCGGCGTCTGCGGGTCCGCCGGGCGGCCCGCCACGCGGCGCGGGCCCTCCAGGTCGCGGCGGAGGCCGCCGCGGCGGACACCATGCGCCCTCCCGCACCGCCCCGGGCCCCGGACGCAGCCGGCTGCGTCACGCTCGAGGGCGCGGCGGCGGACTGCCCGCCGCCGGACTACGACGCGCTGGACGCCGACGCGTTCGAGCGGGCGGTCGCCGGCCTGTGCGAACGGGACGGCTGCCGGGACGTCCGCGTGGTCGGGGGCGCGGGAGACCTCGGCGCCGACGTACTGGCCACCGCTCCCGACGGCAGGCTCCTCGTCATCCAGTGCAAGCGCTACGGCCCCACGAACAAGGTCGGCTCGCAGGACGTGCAGCGCTTCGGCGGCACCTGCTACGCGGTGCACGAGGCCGAGCTGGCCGCCGTGGTCACCACCAGCGACTTCACGCAGCCCGCGGAGGAGTACGCCGAACAGTGCGCGATCGTCTGCTTCGGCCGCGAGGCGCTGCTCGGATGGTCGGCGGGGACGGGACCGGCCCCCTGGGAGCGGTGACCGGCCGGCCGCCCCGGCCGCCGCACCGCTCAACGGCTCCTGCGGCCGGTAACCAGCCGGTAGACCAGCAGGACGATGACCGAGCCGACGACCGCGGCGATCCACGTGGACAGGTGGAAGAAGCCCTTGATCGAGTCGACCCCGAAGATCACCTTGCCGAGCCAGCCTCCGAGGAGGCCGCCGACAATGCCGATCACCATCGTGAGCAGGCACCCGCCGGGGTCCCGCCCCGGTGTGAGCGCCTTGGCGATGGCTCCGGCCAGCAGGCCGATCAGGATCCAGGCGACGATGCCCATGTACACCTCCGGTAAGCGGCTTCGTACCGCCGCCATGTGACGGCACGTGACGTCGTGGGCCGTCTCACCCGGGCCGCCGCGGCTAAACCCACCCAAAAGGGAAAACGGGCCGGTCGCGCCGCGGGCGGCGCGGGCGGACGGCCCCCCTCAGCGGCGCCGGAGGCGGCCGGACCGGGCTCCGCCGACTCCCGCGACGTGGAGGGCCAGCAGCATCAGACCGATGATCATGAAGTTGCCCGATGAGAACACGTGGTTCGTGGAGATCTCCGCCGCGTTGATCAAGAAGGCGATGAAGAACAAGACCGCGGCCGCTATACCCAGCATTACTGCTCCTTCCAGAAGGTAAGGGTTGTATGCCCCCGCATTCCGGCGGCACGCAGGCCCCCACCCGGCGGAGGGATGGCCGCTTGCACGTTCGCGGCTACCGCGCCCGGTCGTCGGTCCGCGGCGCCGGCCAGGGACCGTCCAGGGCCGCGGTGGCGTGGTCGTTGAACCAGTAGTCCCCGGCGGCCAGGTAGCGGACGCCGTGGCTGCCGGCCGAGGGCGGGGCGCCGGTCTGGCCGGCGGGCGCGGTGCCGGGCAGGACGAAGGTGATCTGGTCGCGGTCGTGGTGCGGGGTGCGCTCCAGCACGAAAGGCTCCTCGGCTCGACGGGTGGGTACACCTCATCGTCGGTGGTGGGCACGCGGCGCGCCTGCCGGCGCCGGGTTCTTGCCGGTCCGTCACCCGACCGCCCCGTGCAGGGGCGCAGCGGGTGCGCGGCGGCCCCCGGCGTGCGATGGTGCCGGAGGGAGCCCCGACGAGGGGCTGCCCGCGCGAACAGGACCCGGCCGGGGCCCGTAGTCACCGTGGCCGGGTCCTGTCACGCTTCACGGCCGCGGTCCGCGCCGCCGTCACTGCGACGTGCGTACGAGGGGCCCGCCGGGGCGCGCGGCGGGGCGGCCGCCGTGCCGGGGTGCCCGGTGCGGCGGCCGCCCCGCCCGCGACCCGCTGCGGCGCTACGGCCCTACGGCTCGCCAGGTCACACGGCGGTGAGACCGCCGGCCTCGCGCCCGGTCCCGGCGTCCTGCCGGTGCTTGCCCTTCGGCGACGCACCGGGCGCCGGCTGCTCCTGGGTGCCGCTCTTCTGCGGCGTCTTCTGCGGCGTCTTCTGCGGCGCCTTCTGCGTGCCCCGCTTCTCCTGGTTCCGGTCCTTCTTGGCCATGGCCACTCCCTTCGTCGGCGTGCGGGCGGCACCGGTGTGCCGCCCCAGCCATGGCCTCACGACTCGTGCGGGCCCGCATCCCGGCACGCCCATCCGGCCCTGCCGTCGAGCGTTCCACCCGGCCCCGGGGCGACAGGAACCGGCCGAAGACGTCCGCGGAGCGGCGGCCGGGCGACCGGCGCGCTACCCTCCGGCCATGTTTGACATAGACATGCCACAAACGGGGCGCCGGACCGCCCGCGCCCGGCGCGCGCGAAGAGCAGGACTCCCCCTGCTCCTCTGCCTGTTCCTGCCGGCCCTCCTCGGCCCTCCGAGCGCCGCCGCCGCGGACGCGCCGACGGCGGACGCCGCCGCCGTCGCCCGCTGGGGCGACCGCCGCCTCGACGAGGTCTCCTTCCTCGCCACCCACAACTCCTTCACCAACTACGAGGACTCCCGCTGGACTTCGGTGAACCAGTCCGAGTCGGTGCGCGCCCAGCTCGACAACGGGGTCCGCGGTCTGAGCCTGGACACCCACTGGTACGAGCACAGCACCTGGCTGTGCGTCATCAGCTTCGGCAGCGACTGCTACCCCAGCGACGTGTACCTGTGCCACGGCGACTGCAAGACCTTCGCGGGCGCCACGTACGCACTGCCGCGGCAGTCCTTCCACGGCACGATGCAGACCGTGGTGGACTTCCTCGCCGCCCACCCGCAGGAGGTCGTCACCGTCTTCCTGGAGGACTACGTGAGTGCCGAGCAGCTGCGGCAGTCCCTCGACCGGGTCCGGGGGGTGGACGAGCTGCTGTTCCGGCCCGACGCATGGGGCGTACGGCAGAACGGATGGCCGAAGGTGGCCGACCTGGTGAACGCCGGCAAGCGTCTGCTGGTCTTCTCCGACCGCTCCGACCGCGAGCACCTCGGCGTCATGTACGACCGGTCGTGGACGGTGAGCAACTACTGGAGCCTCGGTGACCTCGGCAACGACCTGGCGTGCGTCAGCCGCTGGCCCGACGTACCCCTGGACCGCCAGGAGCCGGGCTTCAGGCGGCTGTTCACGATGAGCCACCACCGCAACGTGCCCACCGTCCTCACGGCGGCCCTGGACAACGGCGCCAAGCTGAGGAACCGCGTCGCCGAGCAGTGCCGGACCGCGGCCGGGGGACGCAGCCCGAACTTCGTCTCCGTCGACTTCCACCGCCTGTCCGACGGCAGCGGCCACACCCCCGCCTCGATCGTCGCGGAGCTCGACGCCGGCCGGTGACCGGAGGGAGCCGAAGGGAGCCGAAGGGGTACCGATGGGTCCGGCGGCGGCCCCGTTTGCGCGTGGCGGCCCACGGGGAGGCCGATTGCGGGAATGCTGAAGGCATGAACGTCTCCCCCTCCCCCTCTGCCGCGTCCGGCGGCCGGGCACCGACGATCGGGGTCGAGGAGGAGTTCTTCCTCGTCGACCCCCGGACGCGCCTCATCGTTCCCGCCGGCCCCAGGGTCGCCGCCCGCGCTGCCGGGGCGGTCGGCGACCTGGTGACGAAGGAGTTCGCGCTGTGCCAGGTCGAGGGCCGCACACCGCCGTGCGGGTCGGCGCGAGAGCTGCGCCAGGAGCTCGAGCGGGTACGCGGGGCGCTGGTCACGGCCGCCCGCGAGGAGGGAGTGCGGCTGTGCGCCTCGGGCACGGCGGTGCTCCAGGGCCCCGGGCCGGCGGAGGTGGCCGACCATCCCCGCTACCGTGCGGGCACCCTCCAGTACCGCAGCATGCTGGACGACTTCGCCATCAGCGCGCTCCACGTCCACGTCCACCTGCCCGACCGCGAGCTCGCCGTCCTGACGGGCAACCACCTGCGGCCCTGGCTGCCGCTGCTCATCGCGCTGAGCGCGAACTCGCCGTATCACCGGGGGTGCGACACCGGCTACGCCAGCTGGCGTGCGGTGATCCGCAGCCGTTTCCCGTGCCTGGGGCCGCCGCCGCACGCGGCGTCGTGGCAGGAGCACGAGCGGCTGGCCCTGCTCATCGCCGACACCGAGGCGATGCTGGACGCGGGCATGCCGTTCTGGGACCTGCGCCCCAATCCCCGGCTGCCCACCCTGGAGATCCGGGCGATGGACGTACTGCAGGACCTCGACGACACCGTCGCCGTCGCCGTGCTCCTGCGCGCCCTGGTCGTCACGGCGGCCGCCGCGGCCGAGGGCGGCGATCCGGGGCCGGCGTGGGAGGGCGAGGTGCTGCGCGCGGCCTGCTGGCGGGCGGCCCGCGACGGGTGGAGCGGCGACGGCTTCGACGCACGGACGGGCCTCATGCGACCGCTCGACGGCCTCGCCGGCGAGCTGGTCGACTTCGTACGCCCGGCCCTGGAGGACTTCGGGGACCTGGAGGAGGTCACGGCCCTGTTCCGGCGCCTGGCCGAGCGCGGCGACGGGGCGACGCGGCAGCGGGCCGCGGCGACGGGCGGGAGCGGCACGGCAGCGGTGGTCGACGGGCTCGTGTCGGCCACGGCCGGGGCGTACGGCGGGCAGGGCTGAGGTCAGCGGGCGGCGAGGGTGGTGACCAGGACGTCCCGGTGGCCCGGGCGGCCGGCATCCTCCGGGAGGACCGGTGAGACGGCGTGCCACGTCGCCTCGTCGTCGCTCAGCAGCAGGGCCCCGGGCTCGCCGAGGGTCGTCGCCGCGATCTCCCGGCCGTCCGCGTCGTAGACGGTGCTCCGGCCGCCGGTGACGTTCTCCCGGGCGATGAGCAGGGAGCTCACCAGCGTGACGCCGTCCTTGTGGCGTCCCTCGGGGGTGGGCTGGCCCGCGCTGTCCGCCTGTGCGACCACCCGGAAGGGATGCACGCTGACCGTCCACTCCGGCGCGTCGGTCAGGCCGGCGGCGACCCCGCCGAGCATCCGGATCAGCGCCTCCAGCAGCGGTTCGCCCCGGAACCGCTCCGTGAGCGGCTCGAAGCGGCGGTCGACGTCGACGTAGAGGGGATTGCTGTCCTGAGGCTGGACGAACACGTCGTGGGGCAGCGCGGAGACCTCCCCGGACCGCGTGAGAAGGAACCGGCCGAAGCGGCGCAGCCGCCGCGTCCCGGCCTGCGCCGCGTACGCGTCGGGCGCGAGGTCCTCCCAGTGCGCGGCGAAGCGCCGCCACACGCCGGGGTCCTGGCCCAGGCACCGCGAGACGGCCGCCGGGTCCATCAGGTGCCAGCCGTCCGCGGCGACGGCGCCGCGTGCCCGTTCGAGCAGGTGGCGGGGATCGTCCGCAGCCGGGGCCCGTCGGCTGCCGGATGTGCCCTCGCGCAGATCCGAGGGGGCGCTGCCGTGTACGTCCATGCGTCCCATACTGTGGCCGGCCCGGGCGTACGGCATCCGCTGCGCGGCGTGCGGAGCGCGTCCCGGGACGCGTACGGACGTGCGCCGGCAGGCCGGATGCGCCTCCGCACCGGCCGGCCGCGGCGAAAGTGGCGCTGCGCGCATGGGCGTGGCGTAAGTGGAAATGCGCCGGGCATGAAACCCACACGGACCCCAGAACACGGTGAGGACCGCCGGCCGTCGGGCGCTGGTCGCGACGAGGCCGTGGGTCCCGACAGGCAGGTCGAGGAGCGGGCGCCGGACCGGCTTTCGCAGATGCCCAAGCGGTCGTGGATGGCGGTGCTGCGCGGCACGCTGAAGGAGTTCAGGGACGACGAGCTGGCGGACCGGGCCGCGGCACTGACCTACTACGGAGTGCTGGCCCTCTTCCCGGCACTGCTGGTGCTCGTGTCGCTGCTGGGGATCGCGGGCGAGTCGGCCACCCGACAGGTGCTGGACAACCTCCAGCGGCTCACCCCCGGTGCGGCGCGGGACGTGATCAGCAACGCGATCCACCAGTTGCAGGGCAACAGCGGGATCGGGTCCCTCCTTGCCGTCGTCGGACTGCTCGTGGCCGTCTGGTCCGCCTCCGGCTACGTCGCCGCCTTCATCCGGGCCTCCAACGCCGTCTACGACATGCCGGAAGGACGCCCGGTGTGGAAGGTCCTGCCGCTGCGGCTGGCCCTGACCGTGGCGCTGATGGTCCTCGCCGTCGCCAGTGCCCTGATCGTCGTCTTCACCGGCGGCCTCGCCCGGCAGGCGGGGACCGCCCTCGGCGTGGGCGACACCGGGATGACGGTGTGGTCGATCGCGAAGTGGCCGGTCCTGGTCCTGCTCGTCACCACCATGATCGCCCTGCTGTACTGGGCCGCGCCGAACGCCAAGGGCCGCGGCTTCCGCTGGGTGAGCCCGGGGAGTTTCCTCGCGATGGTGATCTGGATGATCGCCTCGGCCGGTTTCGCGTTCTACGTCGCGAACTTCGGCTCCTACAACAAGACGTACGGCACCTTGGCGGGCGTGGTCATCTTCCTGATCTGGCTGTGGATCACCAACCTCGCCATCCTGCTCGGCCTGGAGTTCGACGCCGAGCTGGTCCGCCAGCGCGCCATCGCGGGCGGCCACCCCGAGGACGCGGAACCCTACGTCGAGCCCCGCGACACGCGGAAGTGGACTGATGAGGACCGCCGCCGCCTGGAATGACCACGGCGGGGTATGCGCGCCCGGAGCACGGCGGCGCCCGGGCCGTCCCGACGGAGCGGGAGCGACGTACGGAGGCAGTGGACCCAGGGCCGCCACCGTGCACCACCCGAGCAGGACGGCCACAAGGAGGAAGGTGAGGATTCCATGAGCGGCGTTGGACACCACCAGGGCCCCGGCAGCGCCAGAACCGAGGAATCAGTGGGTGAGCTGGTCTCCCGCGCTTCGCAGCAGATCTCGGAACTGGTGCGCGAGGAGATGCAGCTGGCGCGGGCCGAGATGACCCGCAAGGGCAAGCGCTTCGGGGTGGGCGGCGGCCTGTTCGGCGGCGCCGGCCTCCTCGGCCTCCTGGCCGCCCAGGCCCTGGTCGGCGCCGGGATCGCGGCCCTGTCCCTGCTGCTGCCGGTCTGGGCGTCGGCGCTGATCGTCGCCGCCCTGCTCGCGGCGGTGGCCGCGGTTCTGGCCGCGGGAGGCAAGAAGCAGATCGCCCGGGCCGGCAGCCCCGCCCCGGAACAGACCATCGACAGCGTCAAGGCCGACGTGGCCGAGATCAAGGAGCGTGCACACCGATGACACACCAGCCACCGGGCGAGGAATCCACGCCGACTCCCGAGGAACTGCGCGAGAAGGTCGAGCGCACCCGCGACGAACTCGGCCAGACCGTCGAGGCACTGGCGGCCAAGGCCGACGTCAAGGCCCAGGCCAAGGAGAAGGCTGCCGAGATCAAGGAGCAGGCCGCGGAGAAGGCGACCCACGTCACCGACCAGATCCGGGAGAAGGCCGCGCACGCCGCGCAGCTGGTCAAGGACAGGGCGCCGGATCCCGTCCTCGACAAGGCCTCCCACGCCGCCGCCCAGATCCGCGACACCGCCGCCCGCGCCGGGCACATGGCCGCGGAGAAGGCCCCCGAGCCGGTCCGCGAGAAGGCGGAGACGGCAGCGGCCATGGCGCGGGCCAACCGCACTCCGCTGCTGGCCGCGGCCGGGGCGCTCGTCGTCTTCCTGCTCCTGCGCCGCAGCCGGAGGCGCCGGTGAAGGCGTCCAAGATCGCTTACAAGCCGGTCGGGCTGACGCTCGGCGCCCTCAGCGGCCTGATCGCCGGCGCGGCCTTCAAGCAGGCGTGGAAGATGATCGGCCACGACGACGACGCCCCCGACGCCACCGACGAGGACCGCACCTGGCAGGAGATCCTGCTCGCCGCAGCCCTGCAGGGCGCGGTGTTCGCCGTCGTCAAGGCCGCCGTGGACCGCGGCGGAGCCGTCGCCACCCGGCGCCTGACCGGCACCTGGCCCGGCTGACCGGCACCTGGCGGCTGAACCGTCAGCGCGGCGCCGGCCCCCTCGGCCGGCGCCGCTCCGTCTCCCGGCGGGGCGCCGGCCGGTCGGGCTCCGGATGGCGGGCGGTCACAGGTGGGACATGCCGAACGCCGACAGGAACCCCACCACGGTGACCAGCCCCGTCAGGAGATGAACCCTGCTGTACGCCTCCGGGATCATCGTGTCCGCGATCATCGCCAGGATCGCCCCGCCGGCCACCGCCGTGATCACCGCCATCACCGCCTCCGACGCGTCGCCCAGCAACGCGTACCCGGCCAGTGCGGCCAGCCCGCTGACGACGGCGATGCCGCCCCACAGCGCGAACACGTAGCCGCGGCCGCGTCCGGCACCGCGCATGCCGGCGGCACTGGCGAGGCCCTCGGGCAGATTGCTGATGAACACCGCCCCCACCGTCGCCACCCCCAGCTGCCCGCCTCCCAGCAGGCTCGTGCCGATGACGATCGACTCCGGGACGCCGTCCAGCAGCGCCCCGAGCGCGATGGCGTTCCCCGACCCGGGCGCTTCGGACTCGGACGGCTGCTGTTCCCCGGACCGCTTGCGGTGCTGGGCCCCCCGTCGCGCCAGCAGCGCGTTGGCCCCGGAGTACACGGCGGCGCCGCCGACCGCCCCCGCCACCACCGGCCCCATGCCGGCGCGCTCGTACGCCTCGGCGATCAGCTCGAACGACACCGCGGCCATCAGGACACCGCTGCCGAACGCCATCACCAACGCGATCAGCCCGGGCGGGACCCGCACGAACGAGCCGACGGCCGCGCCCACCAGCAGAGCCGCGCCCGCGAAGAGCCCCCAGCCGCCCGCGATCAACGCTCCGGCCACGACCGCCCCTCTCCACGCTCCCGACAGATGCACCACGTGTACCCGTCAGGCGGGCAAACACCGAGCGCCGGACTACGGCCGCCGGGCGGGGACGGGCCGAAGTGCGGGCCAGCGTACGAGCATGCGCCGGCGCAGGTCGGCGGTGAGGCCGCTGACACCGCCGAGGGAGGCGTCGGCGGCGGTCATCCGGCTGACGACCCCGAGCCGGTGCACGAGCCGTTCCCTGGCGGACGCCGTGCCCCACGTCCAGTCCCGGTCCGCGATCCGGTCCAGGTGGTCGGTACCGTCACGGCGCGCCCGTTCGACCAGGGCGTCGCCTCGGAGCAGCCAGCCGGCACATGCGTCGGCGAGGCCCTCCTGGAGTGCGCACCCGGTCGCGGCGCGCCACGCCGTGCGGTACGCGCCCTCCGCACGTTCCAGCAGCGGCGCCGGTGCGGAGGTGACGCACCAGCAGGTGGGGAACCCGACGCGCAGGTAGGCCAGCTCCATCAGGCCGCTGCCCAGGGACGCCTGCTCGAAGTCGATGAACCTGACCCCCGCGGCGGTGTGGAGGTCGTTGCCGGGACAGGGGTCGCCGTGGAGGAGGGCGTGCCCGGGAGCCCGACCGAGCCGCTGCACGAGGTCGCGGAGTTCACCGGGTACACCGGGCGCGACGGGGACCTCCAGCGCGTCCGCCAGCCCGAGGAAGGAGTCGGCGTCGGCCTGGGCGGGGCCCTGCCATCGGGGGAGCACCCCGGCGTCCTCGGGGCCGGCGGACGCGTGCAACCGGGCCAGCGTGCCCGCGTAGTCGACGATCCAGTCCTCGGAGGGGCGCCGGTGGTCCAGGTGCTCCAGCACCAGGACGCGCTCGCCGGGATCGGTGGCCAGCAGCGCGGGTACCACGGGCGGCCGGGCCCGGGCGGCGAGTCCGAGGGCAGCCACCTCGCGGGCGTACCGCTCGTCGGCACCGGGGCCGGCGACGAGCTGCTTCACCACCACGGTCGTCGTCGGCAGCTCGACGCGCCAGACGCGCGAGCGCGGGCTGCTGCCCAGTCTGCGGGAGCGCCCGGGTGTTCCCAGCGCTGCCCGCAACCCGTCCCCGAACGGCAGTCGCGGCCACATGGGCTCATCCTGCCACGCGTGCCCGCGTCGGGCCGGGCGGTCCCCCGGATGACCGCCCGTCAGCCGACGCTCCCGACGGGTGGTCAGCTCCCGTTCGAACAGTGCTCGACGTGCGGGCGACCGGCCTGCGACGATGCCGTCATGACGCAGATCATCAAGGGGGGCAATCTGCCCGTGTCCGGCGAGCCCATGCGGGTCGCCGTCGTCCGCGGCGCGACCGGGCCCGGTGTGCCCGAGATCGACCCGGCGGCGCTGCTGCTGGACGACAGCGGCCGGGTACGCGGCCGCAGCGACCTCATCTTCTACAACCAGCGCGCCCACGCCACCAGCGCCGTCGAACTCCTCGGCAACGCCCGGGGCGAGGACGGGCGGACGGCGGACTGGCTGGAGATCGACCCCGCCCGGGTCGAGCCGGAGGTGGACCGGATCGTCATCGCGGCCTCCGCCGAGGCCGGCACCTTCGGCGACGTCCCGGGGCTGTACCTGGAGGCCGTCAGCCGGCGGACGGGCGAGCGGATGGCGGTGTACTCGGTCGACGAGGACGACGCGTCGACCGAGACCGCGTACGTGCTGGGCGAGTTCTACCGCCGGGCGGGCGGCTGGAAGTTCCGCGCGGTCGGGCAGGGGTACGAGGCGGGGCTTCCGGGCCTCGCCGCGGACTACGGTTTCACAGTGGAGGAGGAAGAGCCGGAGACCGAGCCGGCCGCCGTGCCGCCGCCCGCGACCGCGCTGCCCGAGGCTCCCCCGCCCGCCCCGCCGCTTCCCGTGGCGGAACCCGCCGCGGCGGCGGCTCCGGTCCGGCCCGAGCCGGTCGTACCGGCGGCCCCCGCGGCCGCCCCCGTGCCACCCGGAACTCCCGTTTCCAAGACCGGCGCACCGCTGCTGGGCACCATCACGACGCGCCTGAACCACCTCCCCACCGACTTCGGGCCGGACTTCCCCGTCTTCTCGCAGAAGGGCAGGGGGGAGGACATGGTCCGGGTGGACGCCCCCCTGCCCGCCGGTCTCGTGGTGGTGGACGTGGCCAGGGCGGGGCAGGGCCGCATCGAGATCACGGCGCTGAACCACCGCAACCGCGACCGGTCCCCGTCGGTCCTCTACAGCCGGCTCGAGGAGTTCACCGGGCGCGGAGTCGTGGACCACGACGGCAACGGACCGCTGCGGCTGCGGGTGAAGGCCGAGGGCGAGTGGAAGATCACCGTGAGTCCGGTCTCGGTGCTGCGGGACGTCAGCGAGCGCGTCGAGGGTGTCGGCCCCGACGTCCTGGCGTACGCGGGCCCTGCCGTCGACCTCGCCATCCGGCACCGCAACAGCAGGGACGAGGCCTGGTTCCAGCTCGACTCCGTCAGGCGCAGCGCCTCGTCCCGCCGGCTGTACAGCGGGTACAGGTCGGGGCGGAGCACGGTGGCGCTGACGCGCGGGGCGCGGCTGCTGGTCGTCAGGTGCGACAGCCCCTGGTCCATCACCCCGCGGGAGGTCGCCCCCCACCACAACCGGAAGGAGGGCGAGATCCCTCCCTTCTGGAAGCGCCTGCGCTGACCTGCGACGGACCCGGCCGGGAACCGGCCTAGCGGCGGCCCACGCGCCGTATGGCGCGGTGGACCCTGCCGCTGCGCTCGTGGCGCAGCCGGGAGTGCCGGTCCAGTTCCTCCATGAGCCGCTGGGACCGCTTGTCGACGTCGAGTTCGTCCAGCACCCGGTCCACGTCGGCGAGCAGGGCGCCGTGCAGCTGCCACTGGGCCGGGGAGGTGTGCAGCTGCTCCAGCAGCAGGCGCGCCAGCAGGTCGCGGGCCTCCCGCGCCATCCCCAGCTCCCGCGTGAGCCGCTCCTCCTGCTCCTCCGCGTTCGTGGTGACCTGCGCGGTGATCAGCCGGGAGAAGCTGTGCACGGCGAGCGCCATGTGGCCGAACAGGTCCTGGAGGGCCTCGGTCACCGCCGGTGAGAACAGCGGCTCGTCCGCGCGGGCCCTGGCCAGGTCGGTGAGCGCCCGGGCCGAGACGCGCAGCACGACCGCGCAGATCTCGAGCGTGTCCAGGCCCGTGCGCAGGACGAGGCGGAACATCAGTCCCTCTTCCCGCACACGGGGGTTCATCCGCAGGCTGTCCTCCGCCTGGCGCAGCGCGGCGTCGACTCCGGCGATGTCGTTGTCGAGCCGGCGTGCCTCGTGCAGGCGGACGGCGGCCTCGGCGACGGTGGTGCGGCCGGTGAGCTCGTCCGACATGCCGGTCATCAGCGCGGCCATCCGGGCGGCGAGGTCGTCGATCGCCCGGCTGGCGGGCTCCACCCAGACGGGCGGGGCGAACAGGAGGTTGAAGCCCAGCCCCACCACCGCGCCGATCAACGTCTCCAGCACCCGGTCCCAGGCGGTGTCCGCCACCCGGGTGACGCCGAGGACCAGCATCGCGCTGATCGCCACCTCCGGGACGAACTCGTCGACGCGGACGAGGTGTCCGACCACCAGTGAGGCGAGGATGACCAGCCCGAGGCTCCACCAGGTCAGGCCCACGAGGGCGCTGAAGCCGATCGCGATCAGCACCCCGGCCACGACCGAGTTCACGCGGCGCACGCCCGTGGTGAGCGTGGAGTACAGGGTGACCTGGACCACGAGGAGGGCGGTGAGCGGGGCCGTCAGGGGGGCGGGCTCGTTGCTGAGCTGGAGCGCGACGACGTACGACACGACGGCGGCCCCGGTGGAGCGGACGCTCTGCACCACCACGGGGTCCCGCCGCCGGGACAGCAGCTTGTGCGGGAGGTGACGGAAGGGAAAGAAGGGACGTGCGAGTTGGGGCATAGCTCGCCTGTTCCCCGTCGGCCGCCAAGATCACCCCCTGGTCAACCCGATGCCGCACGCAGCCGCTTCGGGGGGATTTCCCAGCTGTCGCGCGATGTGCCCGGTGTGGGCGGGGACGAGCCGCCACACTGGCGGCGTGAGGATCGCCATCATGACAGCTGGGTCGCGGGGGGACGTCGCACCGTACACGGGGCTGGGGGCCGGGCTGGCCCGGGCCGGACACGACGTCACCCTGGTGACCCACGCCGTGTTCGAGCCGCTGCTGGCCGGGTCGGGAGTGCGCTTCCAGGCGGTGCCCGGGGATCCGCGGGCCGAGTTGCACTCGACGCGCGGGCAGGGCCTGCACCGGAGTCGGAACGGGGCCGCGAAGCTGTTGCGGGCCGTCGCGCTGGCCCGGCGCATCGCCCCGGAGATGACGCACTCGCTGGTGCGCGCGGCGCGCGACGCCGACGTCGTCCTGGCCGGAGGGACCGTCGCGCCGCTGGCCTGCGCCATCGCCGCCGGCGTCTCCCGGCCCAGCATGGGCCTCTTCCTCCAGCCGCTGCACGGGACCCGCGAGTTCCCGCCCCCGATGCTCGGAACCCGCTCCCTGGGCCCGCTGGGCAACCGGATGGGCGGGCACGCCGTCGCCGCGGCCGTCGACAGCGTCTTCACCGGGGCCGCGCGGGCCCTGGCCACCGAGCACAGCCTCCCCGCGAGCCGTCTGCCCTCCGCCCGGCGGGCCCGCGAGCGGCAGGGCTGGCCCGTGTGGCACGGCTTCAGCGAGCTGGTGGTTCCCCGGCCCCGCGACTGGCGTCCCGGGCTGGAGGTCTGCGGGTACTGGTGGCCCCACGACAGCGTGAGCCGGCTCCCGCGGGAACTGGAGGACTTCCTCGGAGCCGGACCCGCCCCGGTATACGTGGGCCTCGGCAGCGCCACCACGCCCGACCCCCGGCGGGTCAGCGCCCACATCGTCACCGCCCTGCGCGCCGCGGGCCTGCGCGGCGTGATCCAGCACGGGTGGGCCGGGTTGTCCGCCGACCAGGACGACATGATCACCATCGGGGACGTCCCGCACTCCCTGCTCTTCCCCCGGATGGCGGCCGTCGTCCACCACGCCGGAGCCGGTACCACCGGCGCGGCCCTGCGCGCGGGCGTTCCCTGCGTCCCCGTCCCCGTCCAGTTCGACGCCTCCTTCTGGGCCTCCCGGCTCGTGGACCTCGGCACGGCACCCGGGGCCGTGCCCCTGCGCCGGCTCGACGCCGACACCCTCGGCTCCGCGCTGCGACGGGTCACGGCCGACCCCTCCTACCGCGAACGCGCCCGGCACATCGCCCGGCGGCTGGCCGCGGAGGACGGCGTCGCTCCCGTCGCCGCCGCGCTCGAACGGCTGGTCCGCCCCTGAGGGAGTCCGGCCTCGGCCCTTGCCCGGCGCCCGTTGGGCCGTGCCGGTCATCGTCCCCGGCCGTTCGGGGGAGCCACGGCCGCGTCCGGCGCTCCCCGCAGCCGGGCGCGGGCTCCCCTGAGCGGAAACGAGGGAGAGACACGATGCCGCTCTACCTGTCGAGGTTCAGCTACACCCCGCAGACCTGGGCCCGGCTGACCGGCCACCCCGAGGACCGCGCGAAGGCCGCCCGGACCTACATCGAGTCCGTCGGCGGGAAGCTCCACGGCTTCTGGTACGCCTTCGGCACGCACGACGGCTACAACCTGTGGGAAGCGCCGGACAACGTGTCCATGGCGGCGGTCGCGCTCGCGATCAGCGGAGGGGGTGCGCTCAGCTCGTTCGAGACGACGGTGCTCCTGACCGTCGAGGAGACGCTGGACGCCCTGCGCGCGGCCGAGGGGGTCCGGTACCGGGCTCCCGCCGCGGGGCACTGAGCCCCGGCCGGTGCGGGGGTGCCCGGCGCACCGGACAGCCCCGCCGTCCCGGCGGCTCCCTCCCCCGGGTGCGGGTGCCGGTGCCGATCATCCCCCCGTGGGGGCCGCGGTCAGCACGGCCGCCGCGACCGGCTCGTCGCCGCCGTTGAGGGTGTTCACCACCGTGTCGGTGTCGGTGCTGATCACCGTGACGGTGTCCGCCGCGGAGTTGGTCACGTACGCGCGGCCGGCTGCCGGGTCCACCGCCACCCGGGCCGGCTCGTCGCCCACGGGGAGGGTGGCGACCACCGTGTCGGCGGCGGTGTCGAGCACCGTCACCGTGTCGTCGTCGGCGTTCACCACGTAGGCGCGGGCGCGGCCCGGGTCGACCGCCACCGAGACGGGGAGGCCGCCGACGGGGACGGTGGCGACCACCGCGTTCGTGGCGGTGTCGAGCACCGAGACCGCGTCGCTGCCCTCGTCGGCCACGTAGGCACGGCCGCGGCCGGCGTCCACCGCGGCCCCGGACGGGCGGTCGCCGACGGCGACGGTCGCGACGACCGCGTTCGCGGCGGTGTCGAGCACCGAGACCGAGTCCGCGCCGCCGTTGGTCACGTAGGCGCGGCCACGGCCGGGGTCCACCGTGACGCCGGTGGGAGCGTCGCCCACGGGGACGGTGGCGACCACCGCGTTCGTGCCGGTGTCGATCACCGATACGGAGTCGCCGATCGCGTTCACGACGTAGGCGCGGGCCCGGCCCGGGTCCAGTGCGACGTCCCACGGGGCGTCACCGACGGCGATGGTGGCGACCACGGTGTCGGTGCCGGTGTCGACCACCGACACCGAGTCGCCCTCGCGGTTCACGACGTAGGCGCGCGCCCCGCCCGCGTCCACCTCCACGTCGGTCGGGGTCGCACCCACGGGGACGGTGGCGAGCAGGTTGTTGTTGCGGACGCCGATCACCGACAGCGTGTCCGCCGAGACGTTGGTGACGTAGAGCCGGCTGACGGGCCGGGGCTCGGAGCCGGCCGCGGCCGCGTGTGCGGTGACGCCGGGCAGCACCGCGGTGCAGGCAGCCGCCAGGACGCCCGCCGGCCACGCCCGGCGCCCGTGCCGCGGCCGCGGCTGTCTCCCCTTCGCGCGCCGTGCGGGCGCGTCGTCGTGGCGGTCCGGCGTTACGGGCATCGCTTCTCCTCCAGGGCTGTGCGCGGGACGGCGGACGGTCCGCACCGGGCGGGCGGCCGTCCGCTGCATCGTGTGCCGGGTGCCATGTCCTCGCCAGGCAGGCATGGCCGAACAGGTCAGCGGGGCCCCCTTCCGGCGTACGGCGGCCACGCCCGCGCCGCTGGCAGCGCAGATTCGGCACAGACAGCGCAGGTTCGGCGCAGACAGCGCACGTGAGGGCGCCGGAGCCGGGTAGAGGCGGGTCATGGACGGTATGCGGAGCGAGCCGAAGGCCGACGACCTGCTCGCGGGCCTCAGCGTGGACACGAGTCAGCCGGAGCAGCCCGTGCTGCTGGACGCGGACGGTGCTCCCATCCGCACATGGCGGGAGAACTACCCCTACGACCGCAAGATCCGCCGCGGGGAGTACGAGTGGACCAAGCGGGTCCTGCAGATCGAGCTGCTCAAGCTCCAGCGCTGGGTGAAGGCTTCGGGCGCCCGCCTGGTGGTGATCTGCGAGGGCCGGGACGCGGCGGGCAAGGGCGGGACGATCCAGCGGTTCACCGAGCGGCTCAACCCCCGGGGGGCGCGGATCGTCGCCCTGGACAAGCCGACCGAGCGGGAGGCGGGGCAGTGGTACTTCCAGCGGTACATCGCCCACCTGCCGGCCAGCGCGGAGATCGTCTTCTTCGACCGCTCCTGGTACAACCGGGCGGGGGTCGAGAAGGTGATGGGCTTCTGCAGCGACGAGGAGTACGCCCTCTTCCTGCGCCAGTGCCCGGCTTTCGAGGCCATGCTGGTCGAGGACGGCATGCTGCTCGTGAAGTTCTGGTTCTCGGTCTCCCGCGCGGAGCAGCGCACCCGGTTCGCGATCCGGCAGGTCGATCCGGTGCGCCAGTGGAAGCTGTCGCCGACCGACCTGGCCTCTCTGGACCGGTGGGACGCGTACACCGAGGCCAAGGTGGAGATGTTCCGCGCGACCGACACCGCGGCCGCGCCGTGGACGGTGGTCAAGAGCAACGACAAGCGCCGGGCCCGCCTGGAGGCCATGCGCTACCTGCTGTGGCGGATCGACTACGACAACAAGGACGAGCTCGCCGTCGGCCGGCCGGACCCGCTGATCGTCGGGGCCGCCGACACCCTCCTGGAGTCGGGAGAGGAACCGGCGGCCCTCTCCCCCACCCCGCTGGCCGGCCCTCCCGCGGGCCGTGGCCTGCATCCCGATCCTCCCGAGAGGGACGCGTGACCCGTAAGGGCCTCCGAGACCGGGCCCGGAGGCGGACGGAGCAGCTTGGTCCGCTTCACCGGGCCGTGGGCGGGTAGCCGGGCCGTGACAGCAGCGCGCGGCAGGGAGACGAGGGGAAACGATGATCACTGAGGAGCAGCTCACGGCCATGACCGGGTACGCGGCGTACACGGACCAGGGCCAGCGGGTGGGCGGAGTGGACTACGTGCTGGTGGACGACACCACCGGCAGGCCCGAGTGGGTGCGGATCACCGACCGGGCGTCCGGCCTGGGCGGCGTCTTCGTCCCGCTGCGTCACGCCGCGCTGGAGGACGAGCGCCTGGTGCTGCCGTACGCCGTCTCCCTGATCGAACGCGCTCCGTGCGCGGCGCTCGACTGCGGGAGCGTGCTGTCGGTGGCCGAGGAGCAGCAGCTCTTCGCGCACTACGGGATCAGGGACGCCCGGGACGAGGTGAACGCCGAGGGCGGCGCCGGCTGGGGGCAGATGGACCGGGCCGAAACCATCCGGGAGGGCACGGCCGGCCAGGAGGCCCGCGCGTCCCGGCTCCGGCCGGCGCAGCCCGGGCGGTGAGGCGGAGGTGAGCGCGGGGCGGGGCCCGGCCGGTCCGGCCGTATGGGCCCTGCCCCCCCGGCACAACCAATTCCCGCCGTGGCGCGTCCTCTTCGCCGGAGCATTCCGTCCCGCCGGGCCGGAGCAGCGGCGAACCAGGAGCGCGTCATCACTACTTCCCTCCCCGACCGTCCCGGACCGGCCGGGCGGGCCCGCCGGCGGGGCGGCATCGGCAAGGTACTGCTCGGCGGCGTGGCGGGCGTCCTGCTGACCGCCGTCTTCATGACGGCGATGTGGTGGCCGCGGACCGAGGTGACGTACCGCAGCAGCGCTCCCTCGGCCGTGGTCTATCCGGACCGTTCCCCGTACCACCTGACGCTGGTGCACCACCGCAGCCTGTCGGGGCGGGAGTCCTACCGGATGGTGATCGGCAGGTATTCCGGCCCTTCCTACGGGCACTGGGTGGACGTCGACACCGCGCTGGGCGCGAAGGGGATCGACTCCACGACGTGGACGGAGTCCGGGGTCCGGGTGCACTTCCCGACCGGCCACGAGATCTTCGTCCCGGCCGCCTCCTTCCTGGGCGGCAGATGACCCGCTGACACGCCGGCCCCTCAGGGCCCGCTTCGGCCTGCGAGGGGGTACGACGCCCGTTCCCGCCACGTCGTACCGTCGTGCACCATGAGCTCGACGGACGTGACGTGGGACGTGAACGGCAGCCCCGGCGCGAGGTCGGCCTCGATCCGTTCGAGCACGGCTTCTTCCCGGCCCTGGGCGATGGTCAGGTGCGGCACGACGTCGGCGAACCGGCCGCCGTACGGCGGAGCCTCAGGCCAACGAGCCGCGATCGCCTCGGTGAGCTGCCGCAGCGGCGTCCCGGGGTCCGGAACGAGGTACAGCACGTCGGGGAACCGTCCGCACCTCTCGAAGCGCAGCTCGAAGGCCGGGTGGCTGCCCAGCACCTGCACGAGGGCGGAGTGGACGAGCCCGTCCACGCGGCTCTCGTCGAGGAACGGGAAGAGCACGGTGACATGGGCCGGCACCCCGGCCGGGGCCGAGGGGTCGAACCGTTTCCGCCACGCCCGGACGGCCGGCTCCGCCTCCGGGATCCGGATGACGAGGCCCGTCTGGCCCGCCTGGAAGGTACTGGCGCTGTGATCTGACATGGCATCGGATGGTGTCACCTCCTCCGCGTGCCCCGCGGCTGTTCGGCGGGGTCGGCCGCCCCACGGGCCGGAGACCCGCGCGTACCCGGGTCCCGCGTGGCGTCCGGCCGTGCGCGCACGGCCCGTTCACCTCCTACGGCGCCGTCGGCGTCGGCTGGAGGTGTGGGGCGGCCTCGGCCGTGGTGTACGAGGAGGCGAAGGTGAAGGCGCGCGGGGACGGCCCGTGCGCCCGCAGCTCGGTCAGGCGTTCCAGTGCCTCGGCGACGGTCGGGCGGTGGCCCGCGGGGATCCACCAGAGCACCAGGTGGGCCTCGACGTGCCGCTCGAACCATTCGCGGCGGCGCCGCATCACGTCCAAGTGCCCGCTGCGGTAGGCGAAGTCCCACAGCGCCTCCTGCGTCTCCCACACCGTCAGGTTGACGATGACGTCCTCACCCGCCGGGCGCAGGCCGGTGGCGTCGTCCGACCCCTCCTCCACGAGCCGCCACACGAACCCGGGCGCGCCGTCGGCGGCGGCGTTGACCGGGTCGAGCAGCTCGACGAACGGTGTCATCCGCGGGTCGTCGAAGGGGTGGCGGAGGGTGGCCACGTTGAGCTGGGCCAGGTGTGCGGCGTGCGGGGATGCGGTCATGGCCCCATCCCAGCACGCCGCCTGTTTCTATGTCAACGGTTGTTGTTTTTAGAAGGCTCCACCACCACGCAGCACTCGCCGGGCCGGGCGTCCATCCGTGCACGCACGGGCCCGTCCACGCCGAGCAGCCCCTCCAGCAGGGCCAGGTTCATGCCGCAGACCAGCGGCGGGAAGCGTTCGGCGACGGCGTGGAAGGGGCAGTTGCGCATGCGGACGACGGGCCCGGTCTCCCCGGACTCCCCGACGGCTTCGGCGCCCCGGGCCTCGCCGCCGCCCTCCACGTACGGCTCGTAGCCGCGTGCCACCAGCGTCCGCACGGCCTCTTCGAGGCTGCCGCACGGCTCCGCCGAGCCGCGCAGGGCCTCTCCCCTGCCGCGTGCGGCAGCACAGAGCCCGGCGTCCAGCCCGGCGAGCTCGGCGGCTTCGGCGAGCAGCTCGGCCGCGGTGCGGTAGTCGCGGGCCGGCAGCGAGACGGACCGCTCGCCCGGCGCCCGCGTGTAGACCTTGGCGGGGCGGCCCGCCCCGGGCCCGGAGCGGCCGGTCAGCCGGCGGCTGCCGCTCTCCAGCAGCCCGGCCTCGGTCAGCTTGTCCAGATGGTGCGCCGCGAGCGTGCGCGCCACTCCGGCCGCCTCCGCGGCTTCGTTGCGGCCGACCTCCCGGCCCTGGGCCGCCACGTACTCGTACAGGCGGCGCCGCACCGGATCCTGCAGCACCGCGATCGCGTCGATGTCCTCCACCCGGCCATTCTAGGAACAACACGGGTTGGAGATAGAAGGCCCGGCCCGCCGCCGAAGCGGAGCCCGCCCTCGACGGGGCCGGGCCCGCCGCACCGGCGAACGGCCGACACGGCGGGCTCGGAGTCCGGGGTCCGCGGGGGCGGTCAGACGTTGCCGCGCCAGGCACCCGTCTCGGTGCCGCGCTCCTCGATGAAGTGCTTGAACCGCTTCAGGTCCCCCTTGACCTGACGGTCGACGAAGCCGAACTTGTCGGCGATGCTTTCCGCCATCCCCTCGGGATCGAAGTCCATCATCAGCGTCACCTCGGTGTGCGCCGGGTCGATCGGCCGGAAGGTGACCAGGCCCGACTGCTCCGTCTCGCCGCCCACCGTGACCCACGCGACCTTCCGGTCGGGAACCTGCTCGGTGATCTCCGCGTCGAACTCCCGCTTGACGCCGGCCATCTTCGTGACCCAGTGCGTGAGCGTGTCGGTCCGCTGCTCGATCCGCTCCACGCCCTCCATGAACTGCGGGAACGACTCGAACTGCGTCCACTGGTTGTAGGCCGTCGTCACCGGCACGTCAACCTCGATCGACTCCTTGACCTGCGACATCAGCAAAGGCTCCTTCCAGCTTCGGGTGCCCGCCGGCGGCGGCCGGCGGCCAGGACGATCCCTCCCCCGGCCGGCGCACCCTCCCCGCCCCGCCCGCGCCAACACCACCCGCCCGGGGAGCAACCCCTGGCGTGTCCGGGGCAACCGGCCCAGGCACGCCGGGCCCCGGTTGCGCCCGGCCCCGGGGCCCCCGCCGGCGGCCTTCGCCACTACCGCAACCGGGTGACGCCTCCGCGGCGGGCAGGCGCGGATGGCGCCGCCGGCCGGCCGCCGCGGCGAGGATGCCCGGAGCACGCCTTCCGCTCCCACGACTGGAGAGTCACGGTGCTCGAACGCAAGCAGCTCAAGGGCCGCACCCAGGTCACCTTCGTCCTCCCCGAGGACACCCCGGACGGTCCCGTGAGCGTCGTCGGGGACTTCAACCACTGGAACCCCGCCGCCCACCCCCTGACACCCCGCGGCGACGGCACCCGCGCCGCCACCGTCGCGTTGCGCGCCCACTCCACCCACTCCTTCCGCTACCTCGCCGCCGGCGACTACTGGTTCGACGACGAGCACGCGGACGGCCACGACGGCACCAACGGCCGCCTCCACACCTGACGCGCGGGTCCCCGCGGCCCCGGCCGGCGACACCGCGCGGGCCCGTCAGTCCACCAGCACGCCGGGGTTCAGGATGCCCCGCGGGTCCAGTGCGCCCTTCGCGGCCCGCAGGGCCAGCGCGAAGGGCTCGGGCCGCTGGCGGTCGTAGCCCGGCCGGTGGTCCCGCCCGACGGCGTGGTGGTGGGTGATGGTGGCGCGGTGCCGGTGCAGGACCTCGCCCGCGACGGCCTTGAGGTCGTCCCACAGGGCGACCTGGCCGCCGGGCCGTCCGGCGGCCAGCACGGTGAAGTACGGGGCGGCGCCGTCCGGATAGACGTGCGTCAGGCGGCAGTTCACGGTGGCGGGGTGTCCGGTGGCCTTGAGCGCCGCGGCGCCGACCTCGCCGCGCACCTCGTCGATCAGGGCGGGCACGCGGTCCCAGGTGGCCGCCGTCTCGAAGGTTTCCGCGACCGCGCCCATCCTGACCAGCCCGTCACGCAGGTAGGGCATCCGCAGGAAGGCCGCGCGCCAGGCGCTCACGGCCGCGTCCCCGCCCGGCCCCTCCCCGCTCCCCCGGCGGCCCGCACCGGTGCTCCCGTCGTGGCGGCCGCCGTGGGAACGGGCCAGCTCGACGGCGCGCGCGAGCCGGCCGGCCACCGGTTCATGCGCCGACTCGAAGCCGAGGACGAGGACGGAGCAGCCGTCGTGCGCGGCGCCCGACAGGGCCGCCTCGCCCGGATCGAGCAGCCGGCAGTTGGCGGGCGCGAGGTCCGACTGCGCGAGGTCGCGCACCGCGCGGAGCGCGGCGGTGAAGTCGCTGAAGGCGACCGCCGCGGAGGCCTTGTGGCGGGGGCGTTCCTGGAGGCGCATCCAGGCCTCGGTGATGACGCCGAGCGCCCCTTCGGAGCCGAGGAAGAGGCGGTCGGGCGAGGGGCCGGCGCCGGAGGCGGGCAGCCGCCAGGAGCCGCTGGTGCCGGCGGGGGTGACCACGCGCATCGACTGGACGAAGTCGTCGATGTGCGTGCGTCCGGTGGCGTAGTGGCCGCCGGCGCGGGTGGCGAGCCAGCCGCCGAGGGTGGAGAACTCGAAGCTCTGCGGGAAGTGCCGCAGGGTCAGCCCGTGCGGGCGCAGCTGGTCTTCGAGGCCCGGTCCGAGGGTTCCGGCCTGGATGCGTGCGGCGCGTCCCGCGGTGTCGACGTCCAGGACGCGCCCCATGGCGGTGAGGTCGAGGGACAGCACGGCGCGGTGCGCGTCGCCCCGGTACTCCACTCCCCCGCTGACCGAGGAGCCCCCGCCGTAGGGGATGACGGCGATCCGTCGGTCACCGGCCCACTCCAGGAGGTCGGCCACGCCCTGCTCGTCGGCCGGGCGGGCGACGAGGTCGGGGATGCGGCCCGGCTGCCCGCGCAGGGCGCGCGCCACGTCCCGGTACGCCTTCCCCATGGCATGGGCGGCGCGGTCCGCCGGGTCCGCGCTGACCAGGTGGGCGAGGCTCTGCGGCGCCTCGACGGCGGGGGCCCTGACGTCCAGGTCGCGGACGCGCGGCACGGGCAGCGGGCGGGCCAGGGTGCCGGGGAGCAGGGCCCCCATCGCGACGCATTCCGCGTCGCCGGGGTGCGCGTCGGTCCACCCCCAGCCCCACCAGGAGCGGGCGCGGGCGGTCGGCCGGGCGGTGGTGCCGTCCATGAGGGGTACTCCTGAGGGGGTGTCGGGCCTGAATTTACCTCGCGGTAAATTACGTACTGGTAATATCTCCGTATGGCAACCCCCCCGTCCAGAGCCGGCACCAAGGGAGTCCCCCGGGAGCAGCGCGCCCGGCAGCTGCTGGAGGCCGCCACGGCAGAGTTCGGGACCCGCGGCTACGCGGCCGCCTCGCTGCCCGCGATCGCCGCGCGCGTGGGCGTCACCAAGACGCTGCTGCACCAGTACTTCGGCACGAAGGAGGACCTCTACGTCGCCTGCCTCGTCCCCGTCGGCGACCGCCTCCTGGAGGCCGTCCGCACGGCGGTGGGGGCCGGGGGGACCACCCCGCGGACTCCGCTGCGGGTGCTGCACGGGATCTTCACCGCGCTGGAGGGGCAGCGGGAGGCGTGGTTCGTGCTCTACGACACCACCCTGCCGCCCGGCGGAGAAGCCGCCCGCCGGGCCGCGGAGTACTGGTCGGCCATCGACCGCCTGGCCGCCGCCGGCACCGCCGAACTGCTGCGCGGCGCCGGGTCTGCCGACCCGCTGGACGCCGATGCGCTCCTGTACGTGTGGCGGGACCTCGTCGCGACCCTGGTGCGCTGGTGGGTCAGGCATCCGGAACAGACCCCGCAGGCCATGACCCGGCGCTGCGCCCGCCTGTTCGCTGCCGCCGCGCTCCTCACCCCCGAAGACCTTTGACCGGGGGGCCGGTGCGCGGCCGGCCCGGCCCGGCGCGGGGCGGGGCGGGGCGGAGAGGGGATGATGGAGGCGTCGGCCGGATCGAGGTGTGTGCCGGTGAGCACGGTGGGAGCCCGTCCAGGCGTGGAAGGCCGGTTCCGCCACCGCGGGGCGGAGCTGGTGTACGACGACGCGGGCAGCGGCCCGGCGGCCGTGTACGCGCACGGCGGTTTCGTCAGCCAGGGCGTCGAGGAGCGGATGGGCCTCTTCGACTGGGCGCCCGTCCTCGCCGCGGGCCGGCGCCTGGTGCGCTACGACGCCCGGGCGCACGGCCGGTCCACCGGCGAGCCCGTGGCCGGCGACTACACCTACGCCTCGCTCGCCGACGACCTGCTGGCCCTGCTCGACCACCTGGGGCTCGCGGAGCCCGCCGCCGCGATCGGCGCCTCGATGGGCTGCGGCACCGTGCTGCACGCCGCCGTCCGCGCACCCGCCCGGTTCTCCCGGCTGGGGCTGCTGATCCCGCCGACCGCGTGGGAGACCCGCGCGGCGTACGCCCGGGCCGGCCGGGAGGCCGCCGACGCCATCGAGCGGGACGGAGCGGAGCCCTGGATCGCCGCCCGGAAGGGCCGTCCGCGCCCGGCGGTCGTCGCCGGCGTCCCGGAGTTCCCGCCGACGCCGCCGGGGCCGCTCCTGCCGTCCGTACTGCGGGGTCTGGCGCGGTCCGACCTGCCCGAGCCCGCCGCGCTCGGGGCCTTGCGGTGCCCGGCCCTGATCCTCGCCTGGGTGGACGACCCGGGCCATCCGCTGGCGACGGCGCACGCCCTGGCCGACTGCCTGCCCGGCGCCGTCCTGCACGTCTCGCGGGCCCGGGCGGACGTCCGTACCTGGGGCGAGCGCCTCGCGGACTTCCTGACCCGGTGAGGAACAGCCGGCGGCACGCGCCGCCGCCGGACCGCCCCCGGGCCCGCTCCGGCGTCCGGGCGGGAGGTCCCGGGGCGCGGGCGCCGGCCGGCTGGAGCGCCTGCCGGGCCCGCGCCGGGCCGCCGGGCCCGTATCCGGAGACTGCGGAACCGACGCGTTTTGCGCCCCGGCCGTACCCGGTCCAGGCTCGAAAGGGGCGGCGCCGACCGCGCGCGCCGCCGGAGGACGGGAGCGATCCATGACGGGTGAGCTGTGCCTGGTCACCGGCGCCACCGGCTACATCGGCGGCCGCCTGGTGCCCGAGCTCCTCGACGCCGGGTACCGGGTACGGGCGCTGGCCCGTTCCCCGGAGCGGCTGCGCGACCACCCGTGGGCCGTACGCGTCGAGACGGCGCGCGGCGACGTCACCGACCGGGACGCGCTGGACGCGGCGCTGCGCGGGGTGGACGTGGCCTACTACCTGGTGCACGCCCTCACCGCCGGCCCCGGCTTCGAGGAACGCGACCGGCAAGCGGCCCGGCTCTTCGCCGAACGGGCCCGGCTGGCCGGCGTACGGCGCATCGTCTACCTCGGCGGACTCACCCCGCCCGGCCTGCCCCCCGAGGGGCTCTCCCCCCACCTGCGCTCCCGGGCCGAGGTGGGACGCATCCTGCTGGCGTCCGGAGTGCCCTGCACCGTGCTGCGGGCGGCCGTGGTCATCGGGTCGGGCTCGGCCTCCTTCGAAATGCTGCGCTACCTGACGGAACGGCTGCCCGTCATGATCACGCCCAGCTGGCTGGGGACCCGGGTGCAGCCCATCGCCGTCCGGGACGTGCTCCGCTACCTCGTCGGCAGCGCCGCCATGCCCCCGGAGGTCAGCCGGGCCTTCGACATCGGCGGCCCGGACATCCTCACGTACGAGCAGATGATGCACCGTTACGCCGCCGTCGCCGGGCTCCCGCACCGGCGCATCCTGCGCGTGCCCATGCTCAGCCCGGGGCTGTCCAGCCTCTGGATCGGCCTGGTCACCCCGGTGCCCCGGGCACTGGCCCGGCCGCTCGCCGAGTCCCTGCGCCACGAGGTGGTGTGCGCCGAGCACGACATCGCCCGCTGGGTGCCCGACCCGCCCGGCGCCCCCCTCCCCTTCGGCCGGGCGCTGGAACTCGCCCTGCGGCAGGTGCGGGAGGCCCGGGTGGCGACCCGGTGGTCCTCCGCCTCCCTGCCCGGCGCCCCCAGCGACCCCCTGCCCACCGACCCCGACTGGGCCGGCGGCAGCCTCTACACCGACCACCGCAGCGCCGAGGTCGCGGCCCCGCCCGGGGCCCTGTGGCAGGTGGTGGAGGGCATCGGCGGGGAGCACGGCTGGTACTCCTTCCCGCTGGCCTGGGCCGTCCGCGGCTGGCTGGACCGGCTGGTGGGCGGCGCCGGCATCCGCCGCGGGCGCCGCGACGCCGCCCGGCTGCGGGTGGGCGACGCGCTCGACTTCTGGCGGGTGGAGGAGATCGAGCCGGGCCGGCTGCTGCGGCTGCGCGCCGAGATGCGGGTGCCCGGGCTGGCCTGGCTGGAGATGTACGCCGAACCGGACCCGGCACACGGGGGCCGTTCGCGCTACCGGCAGCGCGCCCTGTTCCACCCGCACGGCCTGCTCGGCCACGTGTACTGGTGGGCGGTGAGCCCCTTCCACGCGGCGGTGTTCGGCGGCATGGCCCGCAACATCGCCCACGCGGCGGAACAGGCACCCGCCCCGGCGCCCCCGCCTGCCGAACCTGCCGCGCCCGACCGGCCCGCGGCCCCTGCCGCGCCGGACCCGCGGCCGCGGCCGTGACCGGCTGAACCCCGTCGGCCCGGCCCCCTCTCCCCGCCTCCGACGAGGGCGCGCGGGCGCCCTCGTCGGACGCCAAGTGACCCGTGCGTACTGCACGTCGGGCTGGTGACAAACACGACTGTCGCGCGCTCCCGGCCACGTGTCACCTTTGGTCACGTCACCGACCGAGGGAGCAGGTGTGAACAAGGGGCATGCGGCCTTCTGCGACGCCGACCACTGGTTCTACGACGCCCCCTACCGGCGGGCCGGCGAGAGCTACCCGTCGGCCCTCGCCCCGGTGCCCGAGGGGTGGCGCTCGCACCGCAGCGGCGACTGGCTCGCCCTGCGCCCGCTCGGCCTCGACCTGCCCTCCCAGGGCTGGAAGATCCACGTCTCGGCCCGCCTCGACAACGCGGAGGCCGTCCTCGGCAAGGTGTACGCCTACTGCGTCGAGCGGGACATCGCCTTCAAGTTCGTACCCAGCCGCTACCTGCTGCACCTGCGCAACGCCAAGTACGCGGACCGCTCGGCGAGCGGCAAGTTCCTCACCGTCTACCCCGCCGACGCCGACGCCTGCCGGCGCGTCGCCGAGGACCTGGACGCCCTGCTGGCCGGCGAGTCCGGCCCGTACATCCTCAGCGACCTGCGCTGGAACGACGGCCCGGTCCACCTGCGGTACGGCAGCTTCACCCTGCGGCACTGCTACGACGGCGACGGCGAGGTGGTCCCGGCCGTCGAGGCGCCCGACGGGCGCCTGGTGCCGGACGCCCGGGGCCCGGTGTTCCAGCCGCCCGCCTGGGTCGAACTGCCCGCCTTCCTGAAGCCCCACCTGGACCGGCGTTCGGCCGTCACCCTCGAAGGCGTCCCCTACGCCGTCGAGCGGGCCCTGCACTTCTCCAACGGCGGCGGGGTCTACGCCGGCCGCGACACCCGCACCGGCGAGCCGGTCGTCCTCAAGGAGGGCCGCCCCTTCGCCGGGCTCGCCGCGGACGAAGCGGACGCCGTGACCCGCCTGCACCGGGAACGCAAGGCGCTGGAGCAGCTGGACGGGCTGGACTGCGTCCCGTCCGTCCACGGCGCCTTCACGGTCGGGGACCACCACTTCCTGGCGCTCCAGTACCTCGAAGGCCGTCCCCTCAACACCTACTTCGCCCGCCGGCACCCGCTGATCGAGGCCGATCCCGACCCCGCGGAGCTGGCCTCGTACACCGACTGGGCACTGAAGATCCACGCCCGGGTGACGGAGGCCGTCGACGCCGTCCACGCACGCGGCATCGTCTTCAACGACCTGCACCTCTTCAACATCATGGTCGCGGAGGACCCCGCCACCGGCGAACCCTCCGTCGCCCTGCTCGACTTCGAGGCCGCCGCGCACGTCGACGAGGGCCTGCGCCAGACGGTCGCCAACCCGGCCTTCGTCGCTCCGCCCGACCGGCGCGGCTTCGCAGTCGACCGCTACGCGCTGGCCTGCCTGCGCCTGGCCCTGTTCCTGCCGCTGACCAGCCTGCTCGTGATGGACCGGGCCAAGGCGGCGCACCTCGCGGACATCGCCGCTGCGCAGTTCCCCGTGCCCCGGTCCTTCCTCGACGAAGCGGTCCGGGAGATCCTCTCCGGACCGGCGGCCGACGGCCCCGACGGGCGGATACCCGCCCCGCCGCGCCCGTACCTGCCGGCCGAGCCGGGGGACTGGCCGGCCGCCCGCGCCTCCCTGACGGCGGCCCTGCACGCCACCGCCACCCCCGATCGCGAGGACAGGCTCTTCCCCGGCGACCCGGCCCAGTTCGCCACCGCCGCCGGCGGAACCGCCTTCGGCCACGGCGCCGCCGGGGTCCTGTACGCGCTCGCGGAGACGGGCGACGCGCCCTGGCCCGAGGCCGAGGAATGGCTGCTCGCCCGCACGGCGGAACCTCCGTCGGGGACCCCGCTCGGCTTCTACGACGGCCTCGCCGGACTGGCCTGGACCCACGACCGGCTCGGCCACCGCGACCGCGCGCTCACGCTCGTGGAGCGCCTCCTGGAGCAGCCGTGGCAGTCCGCGGGCCCCGACCTGCACGGCGGCCTCGCCGGCATCGGCCTGGCGCTGGACTCCCTCGGCACGGCCACCGGCGAACGCGCCCTGCACGCCGCCGCGCTGCGCTGCGCCGACCTGGCCTGCGAGGCGGCCCCCGGGCTGAAGCGGACGGGGCTCCTGTACGGCCACAGCGGGATCGCCCTGCTGCTCCTGCGCCTCTACGAGCGCACCGGCGAGCCGGAACTGCTCCAACGCGCCGGGCTGCTCCTGCACCGGGACCTGGACCACTGCGTGACCAGCGCCTTCGGCACCCTCCAGGTGGACGAGGGGTGGCGCACCATGCCCTACCTCGGCGCCGGCAGCGTCGGCATCGGCATGGTGCTCGACGACTGGTGTGCCCACGCGGCGGACGACCGCTTCGACAAGGCCCGGGCCCAGATCGTCCAGGCGGCCCAGGCGACCTTCTACGCCCAGCCCGGGCTGTTCCGCGGCGCCGCCGGCATGATCCTGCACCTGGCGCGGACCACCACGCCCGGCCCGGGCACCCGCCCCGAGGACATCGCCCGGCAGGTCGAGGCGCTGGCCCGCCACGCGCTCCCGTACCGGGGACACCTCGCCTTCCCCGGCGAGCAGATGATGCGCCTGTCCATGGACCTGTCCACGGGCACCGCCGGCGCGCTGCTCGCCCTCGGCAGCGCCGCGACCGGCGGTCGCGCGCACCTGCCGTTCCTCCCGCCGCCGCGCACCGCGGCGGCCCCAGAGCCGGTCCCCCCACGGGGGGCCGTGACCCATCGGAACACCACAGAGAAGAAGAGGAAACAGTCATGACGCTTCTGGACCTGCAGTCGATGGAGACCCCCAAGGAAGAGACCACCGAGGCCGCGCACCTCACGGGCGGTGGCAGCCGCGCCAGCCTGCTCCTGTGCGGCGACAGCAGCCTGAGCGTGACGACCTGTAACTGATCAGGTCCTTTCCGGGCCCGGGCGATTCGTCGCCCGGGCCCGTACCGCACCCCCGGGTACCCGAGGAGCCGCCGCCCATGACCGCGCCCGATGCCTCCGGTGAGGCGGCGGCCGCCCAGAGTGCCGACCGGGCACTGCGGGCGGCCGCACGGCACAGCGCCGGCCGCACCGCCGCCGTGGCCGGCTGTTCGCTGGCCGCCGCCTGCGCCGCGCTCGCCGAACCGGCCGTCCTCGGCCACGCCCTCGACCTGCTGTTGCGCCGCGACCCGTCCGGCACGCTGTGGACCCTGTGCTGCGCGGCGGTGATCGCCGCCGAGGTGCTGCTGGACGCGGCGACGGCCCGGCTCACGGGCAGCGTCGACGCCCGCTCCACCGCCTGGCTGCGACGGCGCGGGCTCGCCGCCCTGCTGCGTACGGCACCGCACCACGCGGCCCGCCACTCCCCCGGCGAAGTCTCGGCCCGGCTCACGGCGCACGCCACCGGTGCGGGCACCGTTCCCGCGGCCGTCGCCACCGCCGCCACCGCCCTGCTGCCGCCGCTCGGGGGCCTCGCGGCCCTGTTCCTCATCGACGTCTGGACCGCGCTGGCCTTCCTCGCCGGCGTGCCCCTGCTGGCCTTGCTGCTGCGGGCCTTCGCCCGCGCGTCGGGCGCCAGCGTCAGCCGCTACCAGCAGGTGCAGCTCGCCCTGGCCGGACGCCTCGCCGAGGCCCTGGCCGGGGCCCGCACCATCGCCGCCGCCGGCACTGCGGAACGGGAGGCGGCGCGGATCCTCGAACCCCTGCCCGAACTGGGCCGCGAGGGGCGGCGGACGTGGCGGATCTACGGGGCGACCATGGCCCGCACCAGCGCCCTCATGCCCCTCCTCCTGTACGTGGTCCTCGGCGTGGGCGGCGTCCGCCTGGCGGCCGGCGCGCTCGGAGTCGGCGGCCTGCTCGCCGCCGTGCGGTACGCGGGCCTCGCGGCGGGCGCCGGCGCCGTGACGGGCCGGCTGGCCGCCGTGGTGCGGGGCAGGGCCGCCGCCCGCCGCACGGCAGCCCTCCTCGACCTGCCCGCACTCACCCACGGCGAACGGGAACACGCCGCCGACGGGCCCGGCACCCTGGAGCTGCGCGGCGTCCGCGTCGAGCGTGCGGGTACGGCCGTCCTGCGGGACGTCGACCTGCTGCTCCCGGGCGGCACCACCACCGCCGTCGTGGGCCGCTCGGGCTCCGGCAAGACCCTGCTGGCCGCCGTCGCCGGCCGGCTGACCGGCTGTGACGCGGGCCAGGTGCTGCTGGACGGCACGCCCCTGGAGGAACTCACCGCCGCGGCCCTGCGCCGGGAGGTCGGCCACGCCTTCGACCGGCCGGCGCTGTTCGGGCGCAGCGTCGGCGCGGCCATCGCCTTCGGGGCCCGGCCCGAGCCCGCCGCGGACGCCGTGCGCGCGGCGGCCCGGGCCGCCGGAGCCGACCCGTTCGTCCGCCGCCTGCCCGAGGGCTACGGGACGCCGCTCGCCGACGCCCCGCTGTCCGGCGGCGAGCTGCAACGCCTCGGACTGGCGAGGGCGTTCTGCGGGGGGCGCCGCCTGCTCGTGCTGGACGACGCCACCTCCAGCCTGGACACCGTCACCGCCCGCGAGGTGGAGCACGCGCTGGCCCACCGGGTGCGGGCCCGGACCCGCCTCGTCGTCACCCACCGCGCCTCCACGGCCGCCCGGGCCGACCTCGTCGTATGGCTGGAGGAGGGCCGGGTGCGGGCGACCGGGACGCACGAGAGGCTGTGGCAGGACCCCGCCTACCGCGCGGTGTTCGGCGCCGCCGGGGAGCCCGGCCCCGCCGCGTCCGGAGAGCCCGCCGCCCGCGGGGCGGTCCGGTGAGCGAGAACGGCGCCTGGCGGCGGATCGGCGGCGAGGGACGCCGCTTCCTGCGCGGCCGCGCCCGGACGCTCACCGCCCTCGCCCTGTGGTCGCTGCTGGAATCCGCCCACACCTTCCTCGGCGGGTACGCGGTGGCCCGCGCCCTGGACGACGGCTTCCTGGCCTCCCGGACCGGCACCGGCATCGCCTGGCTCGCCGTGGCCGGGGCCGGTGCCCTCCTGGGCGGGCTCGCCCTGCGGGGGGTCTTCGCGGGGCTCGCGGACCTGGTCGAACCGCTGCGCGACGGGCTGGTGCGCCGGGCCGTGCGCCAGGCCCTGGAGCGCGCCGTCGCCGACCCGGCGCGGGCCGGGCACGCGGGGGCCGTGTCCCGGCTGGCCCAGCAGACCGAGATGGCCCGGGACTCCTTCGCGGGGCTGGTCCTCGTCGCCCGGTCGTTCGTCTTCACCGCGGCGGGCGCCCTGGCCGGGATGGCCGCGCTGGCACCGGTCCTGCTGCTGTTCGTCCTGCCGCCCCTGCTCCTGGGGACGGCCGGCTTCCTGCTCACGCTCCGCCCCATGGCGCGGGTGCAGCGGCGGGCGCTCGACACCGACGAGGCCCTGGCCGCGCGGACCGGTGAACTCGCGGCGGGCCTGCGCGACGTGGTCGCCTGCGGGGGCGGGGCCGAGGCGGGGGCCGACCTGGAGCTGCTGATCGCCGCGCAGGAGCGGCTGACCCGCCGGCTCGCCCGGTGGGCCGCCCTGCGGACCGTGGCGCTCGGGGTCGCGGGCCGGCTGCCCGTCGTCGCGCTGCTGCTGGGGGCACCCTGGCTGCTGGGGCGGGGGCTCAGCGCGGGCGCCCTGGCCGCGGCCCTGACCTACCTGGTCCAGTCCCTGCTGCCCGCGCTCGACTCCCTCATGGGGGCGCTCGGCTCGGCGGGCACCCGGCTCGTGGTGGTCCTGGACCGCTTCTGCCCGCAGGAGCAGCCGACGGGGGCGCCGCTCGCGGAACCGGCCCCCGCTCCCGCCCCGGCCCCGGCCCCGGCCCCGCAGGAGCCGGTTCCCGCGGCCGAGCTGCGCCAGGTGCGCTTCGCGTACGGGCCCCACGCCCAGCCCGTGATCGACGGCCTCGACCTGACCCTGCGCGAGGGGGAGCACCTGGCCGTCGTCGGGCCGAGCGGCATCGGCAAGTCCACGCTCACCGCGCTGCTGGCGGGGCTCCTGCCGCCCGGCCGCGGCACCGTGCTCCTGGCCGGGACCCCGGCCCGCCGGGGCGCCGGCCCCCGGGGGCCCGATCCCCGGCGGACCCTGCTGCCGCAGCAGGCATACGTGTTCACCGGCTCCGTCCGCGAGAACCTGACGCACCTGTGCCCCGGCCCCGTGCCCGCGCAGCGGCTGGAACGGGCCGTGGCGGCCCTCGGCGCGGACGGCCTCGTGGACCGGCTGGGCGGCCCGGACGCGCCGCTCGACCCGGCCGGGCTCTCGCAGGGCGAGCGGCAGCAACTGGCCCTGGTGGCCGCGTACCTGTCGCCCGCGCCGCTGCTGCTGCTCGACGAGGCCACGTGCCACCTCGATCCGCGGACCGAGGAACGCGCGGAGCGGGCGCTCGCCGACCGCCCCGGCACCCTCGTCGTCGTGGCCCACCGCATCTCCTCCGCGGCGCGGGCCGACCGGGTCCTCGTCCTCGACGGGACCCGCGCCGTCTGCGGTACGCACGCGGACCTTCCGGCCAGGTCGGCCCTGTACCGGGAGCTCGTGGGGGTGTGGGACGCGCGGGTGTGAGCGGGCGGGCCGGGCCTCAGACCCAGCCGGCGCTCCGGGAGATACGGATGGCGTCTATCCGGTTGCGGGCGCCGGTCTTGCGCGTGACGGCGGCCATGTAGTTGCGCACGGTGCCGCTGGCGAGGTGCAGGGCGTGCGCGATCTCGGCGACGGAGTCGCCTTCCGCGGCCCTGGCCAGGACGCTCAGTTCGCGCGGGCTCAGCGGCATGGGGTCGGCGTCCAGGAAGGCGGAGGCCAGGGAGGGGTCGACGAACCGCTCCCCGGCGGCGACCTTGCGGATGGCGCGGACCAGCCGGCCGGGCGAGCCGTCCTTGTCCACGTAGCCGCGGGCCGCGGCCTGGACGCCGCGACGCAGCGAGCCGGGCGCGCCCGACGTGGCGAGCACCAGCAGCGGGGCGGGCGGGCCGGCGACCGGGCCCGCGGTCCCGGGGCGGGCCCCGAGGGTGGCGGACGCGCCCGGACAGTCCAGGTCGACGACGGTCACGTCCGGGCGTAAGGACTCGGCCTGGCGCGCGGCCGTGCGCCAGCCGGCGCACGTCACGTCGAAGCCGCCCTCGGATCTCAGCAGAGCGGCGAGCGCCGACCTCACGAGGCTGACGCTGTGCAGGACGAGGACCTTGGTCATCCGGGCTCTCCTCGGGTGGTGATCAATGGGCACCAAGCGGGTGCCCAGCTACCGGTGGGAAGGAACGTCCCCCCGCGGGGCGGACGCGGCGCGTGGCCGAAGCACGGCGTCCGGCGCCCGGCCGTATCCGCGGCCGCACCTGCGCCACGCTCAGCAGGTACGGATCCGGCGGCGCGGGACGGGTACGGGCGGGTCGAAGCGGTAGGGCTGATTCCGGGCGCTTTCGGCGCGGAACGCGTGCCACCGGAGCGACCCGCTCCGCCCGGGAGGGCCGGGCTGGCGGGCACCCGTCGCCGCCGGGCGCGGCCCGCTTGACCGGGCCCCGCCACTCGGCGAACGTGGCACGAGCAGTCGGAGCGCAGGACGGAGGCCACCGGTGGGCGAGAACGAACGGCGCATGCGGGCCGGCGACTGGTTCCGCCCCGACGACCCGGTGCTGGCCGCCGCGAGCCGGCGCAGCGCGCTGCTGTGCGCCCACTACAACGCGCCGCAGGTGCTCGCACCGGAGCAGGGCGACGCCCTCCTGCGGGAGTTGCTGGGCCTGGTCGGCGAGGGAGTGCGGATCCGGCCGCCGTTCCACTGCGACTTCGGCTTCCACATCCGGATCGGCACCGGTACGTTCGTGAACTTCAACGCCGTCTTCCTCGACATCGCTCCCATCACGATCGGCGAGGACGTGCAGATCGGCCCGAACGTCCAGCTGCTCACCCCGGCCCACGCCATGGACCCCGGCCTCAGGCGGGCCGGGTGGGAGCGGGGTCTGCCCGTCACCATCGGCGACAACGTCTGGCTGGGCGGCGGGGCGATCGTCTGCCCGGGCGTGACCGTCGGCGCGAACACGGTCGTCGGCGCTGGGTCCGTGGTCGTCCGGGACCTCCCGCCGGACGTCGTGGCCGTCGGCAACCCGGCCCGCGTCGTACGCGCCCTCGGGCCGGACGAGTCGGGGCCCCGCCCCGGTCCGCGGGTCTCCGAGGGGGACTGAGCGCGGCGGGCTGGCGGGTCCTGTCCGGGCTCGGCCTCAGGCATAGGAAACCGTCACCTCGGTGAAGCCGAGGGAGCGCAGCAGCCCTTCGAGTACCGAGGTGGTGTTGCGTTCGGCGCGCTCCGCGAGCCCGCTCGCCCTGGCCGCCCCGCCGATCCGTTCGACCGCGACCCGCTGCACCGCCTGCTCGCCGCCGGGGTTGTCGGAGAAGAAGTCGCCGAGCCGGTCGAGCAGTCCGCGCTGCTGGGAGACCGCGTACGAGCGCGCCGGGTCCAGTGCCGGGGTGCCGAGCGTGGCGTGCGGCAGCCGCAGCGAGGCCGCGGTGCGGTCGGCGCTGACCGTCACGGCCTCCCGGCCGAGTCCGCCCAGCTCGACGTAGGCCGAGACCGAGCCGGCCCCGACGTAGAGGGTGCGGGTGCCCCGGATGGCGTCCGGGAGGAACGGCGCGTCGTGTTCCAGGTCCACCACCACCTGGTAGTCGCCGGCCGCGCCCTCCAGCCGGCTCATGTCGCGCAGGGACTTCAGCACGGCCGGGCCCGTCCGGTCGTGGGTCCGCGTGCCGAGGAGTCCGTCCAGCCCGGGCAGCGGGAGGAAGCGGACCGCGAGGACCAGGAGGGCGGCCGTGACCACGAGGGCGACGGCGCCCCGGGTGGCCGTCCGGCGCCACCGGGGCGGTGCCGTGTCCTTCTCCGAGGTGTTCATACCGCTACGGATGCCCCGTCAGTTCATGGTCACCCGGGCGCGGTTGCGGGGCGGGAGCGGGCGGCGCGGAGCGCGTCGTGCCCTCGGAGCGGGGTACACGGGCCTGCACGGTACGAGCGGGTCACGGAGGGAGCGGTCCATGGACGTGCGCGGGAAACTTGCCGCGGTGCGCCACGCGGAACGGTGGAAGCGGACGGATCGGTGGAAGCGTCCGGAGCGGTGGAGGCGTCCCGAGCGGGCGGTACGGGTGCCGCGGGCCGAGGAGGCGCGGGAGCCCGTCCCGGCCCTGCGGCCCCCCGCCCGGCCGGCGCTGCGCGCCCTGGCGGTGCTGGCCGCCTTCGCCGGGACCGTGGTCTTCAGCCTGATCCTGGCGCGCGTCACCCTGGAGCCCTCGGCGGCGTCGGCCGCGCTCGTGCACAGCAACACGCACCCGGGGGCCTCGATCAGCCAGTACCTCGACGGCTCCGTCACGGAGGCCGCCGAACAGCTCGGCGGGAACGTCCTGCTCGGCGTTCCCTTCGGGGTGCTGCTCCCCGTCCTCCTCCCGCAGGCACGCGGGTTGCTGAGGGTGGCGGCGGTGACGGCCGTCGTGATGACGCTGGTGGAACTGATCCAGGGCGCCCTGGTCACCGGACGCGCCTTCGACGTGGACGACGTCCTCCTCAACACCGCGGGCGCGCTGCTGGGGTACCTCCTGCTGGGCCGCCGGATGGGCCGGGCCGTCCACCCGCGCCGCCACCACTGGTGGCACCGCCTGACCCGCCGCGGCGGCCGCACCCCCGCCCGGGGCTCCGCGCTGCCGCCGGCCCGGTAGGGGCAGCGGACACGGCCGCGGCGCCGGGCGGCACGGACGACCGCCCGTGGTACATCAGGGAGCATGCCGATCAGCGTGGTGATTGCCGATGACCAGGAACTCGTACGCACGGGGTTCCGGATGATCCTGGACAACAGCCCCGGCATCGAGGTCGTGGCGGACGTCCCCGACGGGAACGCGGCACTCGAGGCCGCGCGGCGGCTGCGCCCGGACGTCCTGCTGGCGGACATCCACATGCCCGGGCCCGACGGACTCGAAGTCACCCGGCTGCTGTGCGGGGAGGGCTCCCCGGGAGCACGCGGCGAGTGGCGCCCCCAGGTCGTCGTCATCACCACCTTCGACGACGACGCGTACGTACGGACCGCCCTGCGCAACGGCGCCAGCGGCTTCCTCCTCAAGGACGCCGGCCCCGCCCTGCTGGTCGAGGCCGTCCGGGCCGCCGCGGCCGGGGACTCGCTGATCTCCCCCGCGGTCACCGTCCGGCTCCTGACGGAGATGGCGGCCGACGGGGGCGCCCCTCGCGGCGCCCTCCCGCCCCGTGACGTGCTCACCGGGCGGGAGGAGGAGGTCGTGGCGCTGGCCGCGCGGGGGCGCACCAACGCCGAGATCGCGGAGGAACTGCACCTGTCGGTGTCCTCCATCAAGGCCCATCTGGCCCGGGTCCAGACGAAGCTGGGGGCCAGGAACCGTGTCGAGGTGGCCCTGTGGGCGTGGGAGAACGGCCTGAGCCGCGGTTAGGCCGTGTCCTCGACGGGGTGGACCGGGGGGAGGCACGCCCTGACCTGCCAGCCGCCGGCGGGCAGCGGGCCCGCGGTGAGCCGGCCTCCCATGGCGGCCGCGCGTTCCTTCATGCCCTCGATGCCGAAGCCGCCGCCGCGGGCCGGCCCGGGGAGCGGCAGGGCGTGCCGGCCGTCGTCCGTGACCAGCAGTTCCAAGCCCTCGGGGGTGGACGTGAGGGCGATGCGCACGCGGGTCGCGTCGGCGGCGTGCTTGCGGATGTTGGTGAGGGCCTCGCGGGTCAGGCGGTGGATGCCGGCGGCCGTGTCGGCGGGGAGCCGGGCCTCCAGACCGGGTTCGATGGCGACCTCGACGGATCGGGTGCCGTCGGCGAACCCGGCGGCCAGCTCCCTTACCTCCCGGATGCCCGCTGCGGTCCCTCGGGACGCGCCGCGAACGGGATCGGCCCGGCGCATCACGGTCACCAAGCGGCGCATGGCGCCGAGCGCTTCCTCCGCCTCCCGCCCGATGCCCGCGAGGACGCCGTCGACGGCCTCGGGGTCCAGGTGCGCGAAGCGCGCCCCCTTGACCTGCACCACGATGCCGGTGACGTGGTGGGCGACGACGTCGTGGAGCTCGCGGGCGAGCTCACGCCGCTCGGCCGAGCGCATCGCGTCGAGATCCCGGAGCCGCTGCTCGGACTGGGCGCGCAGCAGGAGGGAGAACGCGGCGACCACCATGGTGACGAGCGTGAAGGCGAGGGTCCACTCGTGCGGGTCGGCGTCCCGGGCCGGCACGGCCACGCAGGCCACCGCGAGGGCGGGGCCCAGGAACAGGGCGGTCCTGGCCGGTCCCCGCCACAGCACGCCCGCCAGCAGCAGGAGCAGGCCGGCGATCTCACCGAGGCCGACGACGGGGACGGGATCGTCGCCCGTCACCAGGACGAGCGTGACCGTCCAGGAGACGGCGGCCGCAACGGCGGCCCGCACGGTCAGGCAGACGCTCTCCACCGGAACGGCGCACGCGCAGACGATCACCGCGCACCCCACCACCAGGACGGACAGCGTCTTGGACAGGTGTTCCAGGGCCAGGGCGTCCACCGCCGTCAGGCCCAGCAGGCACGCGGCCACCGCGAGCTTGACCCGGGTCGGCCAGGGAGGGTGTCCCTGGGCCCAGCGCATGAACGCCCTCACCGGTCCTGCCGCCCGCCGTGCCTCCGCGCGTCTTCCATGACGCCGACCTACCGCAAGCCGCGGGTGCGGAGGGGGCCGAGCGGGTGCACCACGCGCCTACGCCACCCGATCGGCCCAACGCGAGCGATGTGTACTTTCGGGTACCCCCCTTTCCATCCCTTAGGCCGATACGGGCGCCACCTGTGAATCCGTAGCGTTGTGCGTGTCGAGGAAAGGAAAGACAGGCATCCTTTCCACTCACGAGGGGAAGAGAAATGCGCAACGCATCTGCCCGCCGCCGCCTGCGCAACGCGGTCGTCGCTCTGGGAGCCCTGGTGGCCATCGGCGGCACGGGCGCCGCCGCCCATGCGTCAGTGCCTGACACTCCGGAGGGCGTCAGCGCCGTCGCCGTCGCGACACAGCAGCGCAAGCCGGTCAAGGTGGAGCGGCTGGCCGACGGATCGGTCGCCAAGATCTACAAGGTGGGTGACCGCTACGAGGCGAGCATCTTCTTCCGCGGCAAGAAGATCGCCACGCTCAGCTCCACGACCACCGTCTTCCGCCACCACGGCGTGAACTACAGCTTCCACCCCTACAAGGGCAGTGTCTGGGCCGAGAAGGGCAAGTCCGTCAAGCCCCGCCCCGGGGGCCCGGTCAACCCGATACCGAACCCGAACCCCGACCCGGACGACGACACGGCCCCGCCGGTCCCGGCACCCAACCCGAACCCGAACCCGAACCCGAACCCGGACGACGACACCGCACCGCCCGTCCCGGCACCCAACCCGAACCCGGACGACGACCCGGCGCAGCCCGTCCCGGCACCCGGTCCGGCAGCCGACGACAGCACCACCCCGCAGTCCTCCGACGCCTGACACCTCCTGACCGGAAAGAGGCCGCCATGGACTTCATCAGGAGATCCGCCCTCGTCCTGGCCTGCGGCGCGGCCCTGACGGCGCCGGCCGCCACCGCCGCCTCCGCGGCGACCGGCCCGGGCTCGCCGCCCGGCCCCGCCCCCTCCGCCACGTTCTGCGGTACCGGGTGGGACGGCGGGCTCGCCGTGTACACCGGGGACAGGGCCCTGTGCCCGACCGCCCTCAAGGTCGCGAAGGCGTTCCACGCGGCCGCGCGGCACGACCCCACCAGCGAGAAACCGCTCTCCGTCCGGGTGGGCGGCGTCCCGTGGAGATGCGAGACCCGTGAGGGATCGCCCAACCCGTACATCGCCTGCGTCAACCGGAAGGACCCGGGGCAGCAGTTCACGCTGAATTCCTGACGCAGGAGCAGGAGCCGCTGGAAACGGACGCGGGCCGGCGCGGCGCCGGGACTCCCCGTCCCCGCGCCGGCCCGCGTCCGGCAGCCCGCACCGACACGAGGAGCACGACGACATGCGTACGACCCCCCTGCGCTTCGCGGCCACCGCCGTCCTCGGCGCCGTCCTGGCCGCCGTGCCCGCCGCGACGGCCGCCGCGGCCGACACCCCCACCCCCAGCGCCTCCCACGAGGTCGGGACGGTCTTCACGACGAACCTGCACGGGCTGCCGTACTGCCCGGTCGGCTACGGCTACGTGGTCATCGACCGCGGCGAGGCCGTCCTGGTCGCCGGCAGCGGCAACTTCGTCAACGGCGTCCTCACCCCCGGGCAGACCGTCGAGGACGGGCTCGGCGGCACGCTCACCTTCCACAAGGACGGCCGCACCATCACGTACGACGACCACGACCACGGCGGCCGGCTCGTGACCGAGGCCTGCAAGCCCCACGCGTAGCCCCGCCGCGCCCGGGCGGCCGGAGCTACTTCGACGGCACTCCCCGGCGGGTGTACCTGCGGATGCGGTAGCGCAGGCCGGACGCCGAGGACTGCCAGCCGCCGTCCGCGGCGGCCTGCCACTCGGGGCCCGGTGCCGGGGCGTAGGTGTCGCCGTCCACCGTCGTGTCGATCTCCGTCACGGAGAGCGTCGTGGCGTGGTCCAGGGCGGCGCGGTAGATCTCACCGCCGCCGATCACCCAGGTCTCGGCGGAGCCGGCCGCGAGTTCCAGGGCCCCGGCGACCGACCCGGCACGTTCGGCCCCTTCGGAGGCCCAGTGCGGATCGCGCGTCACCACGATGTTGCGCCTGCCGGTCAGCGGACGGAACCGCGGGGGCAGCGAGTCCCAGGTCCGCCGGCCCATCACCACGGGGTGGCCGAGCGTGGTCGCCTTGAAGTGCGCCATGTCCTCGGGCAGCCGCCACGGGATCGTGTTGTCCGCGCCGATCACGCCGTCCAGGGTCTGCGCCCAGATCAGTCCGACGTTCACACCGCCACCGGCGCCTTGATGGCGGGGTGGTGCCGGTAGTCGAGCACCTCCACGTCGGCGTAGGCGTACTCGAAGAGCGAGTCGGCCCGGCGCAGGCGCAGCCCGGGGAAGTCGAACGGGGTGCGCGAGAGCTGCTCGGTCACCTGCTCGACGTGGTTGTCGTAGATGTGGCAGTCGCCGCCGGTCCAGATGAAGTCGCCCGGTTCCAGGCCGGCCTGCTGCGCCACCATGTGCGTGAGCAGGGCGTAGCTGGCGATGTTGAACGGGACGCCGAGGAACAGGTCCGCGCTGCGCTGGTACAGCTGGCAGGAGAGCTTGCCGTCGGCGACGTAGAACTGGAAGAAGGCGTGGCAGGGGGCCAGGGCCATCTTGGACAGCTCGGCGACGTTCCAGGCCGAGACGATCATCCGCCGGGAGTCGGGGTCGCGGCGCAGGGTGTCGAGCACCTCGGTGATCTGGTCGATGTGCCGGCCGTCGGGGGTGGGCCAGGAGCGCCACTGGACGCCGTAGACCGGGCCCAGCTCACCGTTCGCGTCGGCCCACTCGTCCCAGATGGTGACGCCGTGGTCGTGCAGCCAGCCGACGTTCGAGTCGCCGCGCAGGAACCACAGCAGCTCGTACACGATCGACTTCAGGTGCACCTTCTTGGTGGTGACCAGGGGGAACCCCTGTGAGAGGTTGTAGCGCAGCTGGTGCCCGAACACGCTTCGGGTGCCGGTGCCCGTCCGGTCGGCCTTGGCCGTCCCGGAGGTGAGCACCAGCCGCAACAGGTCTTCGTACTGGGTATCCGCCACAGGCGTCGAGTCTACTGGCGGTGCGGGGGTGCGTTCGACCGGCATGGGCTCCGGCCTGCCCGTATGGCCGCCGTGTCGCTCACCCCGCCGTCCGGCGCCGACGGGCACAGTGGTCGGGCAGGCCGTCGCGCGCGACGGCGCCCGACGTCCAGGGAGGCTCCATGGCCGACAACGACCCCGCCCCGGCCAGCCGTCGCGCGGTCCTGATGGCCGCGGGCACGGCGGGCGTGGGGGCGCTCGCGTCCGTCCTGGCCGCGTCCGCCGCCGCGGGTGCGGACGCCGGACCGCCCGCGCCCGCCGGGCCGGCGGCGCCCGGCTGCGTGCTGACCACCGAGTGGGGTGCGGGCCCGTACTACCTCGACCTCGACCTGGTCCGCTCCGACATCACCGAGCGGCGCGAGGGCGTCCCCTTCCGGCTCGACCTGACCGTCGTCCGTACCTCGCAGGGCTGCCGGCCGCTGGAAGGGGCCGCGGTCGACGTGTGGCAGGCCGACGCCGCCGGCGACTACTCCGCGGGCGGCGCGACGTGGCTGCGCGGCACGCAGTTCACCGACGGCGCGGGGCGGTGCACGTTCCGGACCGTCGTCCCCGGCTGGTACGCGGAGCTGGCCCCGCACATCCACTTCAAGGTGCGGCCGGACAACCGCACGGAGACGTCCTCGCAGCTGTTCTTCCCCGAGGACCTGCTGAAGGAGCTGTACGCGCGCGAGCCCTACGCGCAGCGCGAGGTCCCCGGGCACCCGAACGAACGCGACGACCGCTACCGCGCCTCGGGAGCCGCGCTGACCCTCGCGCCCGTGCCCGACGGCGCAGGCTTCCGGGCCGCCTACACGGTCGGCATCGCCTGACCCACCGCCTCGGCCCATGTTCCTTCGCGGGGACGGGGTTTGGGGGCGGCGATCGGGGACACACGCGCCGGTGACGGTGGCACGTCTCTCCAGGCCGGCGACGATCGCGGCCGGTGACCGCAGGCGGCACCCCTTCTCCCCGGGTCCCGCCTGCGGGCCACCGCCACGGCACCGCTCCGTCGTCCCGCCGCGGCACCGCCCGCGCCCGGTCCCTTCCTCCCCGCGGACCCGGCCCGGCCAAGCCCCCGGCGCCCACTGTGTCTCACAGCGGTCCCCGGGCCGCCGGCGGGACGACGACCGCCCCGCCCCCGCCCCCGCTTCCACGGCGCCGCGGTGCGCGTGGCCGAGGATGGGGGGATGACAGACACCTTCACGACCCGGACCGTCGACGTCACCACCGGCTCCGCGGAAACCGTCCACGATCTGACCGCCGCCTGCGCCGGCTTCCTGCGCGAGGTCGCCGGGGGGCGGGACGGGCTCCTCAACGTCTTCACCCCGCACGCGACGGCCGGCCTCGCGGTCATCGAGACGGGTGCGGGCAGCGACGACGACCTGCTGGACGCCCTCGGGACGCTGCTGCCCGCCGACGACCGCTGGCGCCACCGGCACGGCTCCCCCGGCCACGGCCGCGACCACGTCCTCCCGGCGCTCGTGCCGCCGCACGCCACGCTGCCGGTGGTCGGGGGCGAACTCGCGCTGGGCACCTGGCAGTCGGTGGTCCTGGTGGACACGAACCGGGACAACCCGCGGCGTACCGTACGGCTGTCCTTCCTCGGGGGCTGAGGTGGTCCGTACGGACCAGTGGCGGTTTGCGGGATCGGGCGGCGGGCAACAGCGCGTGCATGGCTGAGCTTGGGGGACACTGCGCGAGCAGGGACACGGAGACCGTCACCACGAAGGTACCGGCGCGGCTTGACCGGCTGCCCTGGTCGCGGTGGCACTGGATGATCGTGATCGGGCTGGGGACGGTGTGGATCCTCGACGGCCTCGAGGTGACCATCGTCGGCAACATCGCCGGGCGCCTCTCCGAGGACGGCAGCGGCCTGTCCATCACCGACGCCCAGGTCACCGGTGTCGCCGCCGCCCTGTACGTGGCCGGGGCGTGTGCGGGGGCGCTGGTCTTCGGCCGGCTGACCGACCTCTTCGGCCGCAAGAAGCTCTTCCTCGTCACCCTCGGCCTCTACCTCGCGGCGACCGCCCTGACCGCGGTCTCCTTCTCGCCCTGGTGGTTCTTCCTCTTCCGCTTCCTCACCGGCTTCGGCATCGGCGGGGAGTACGCGGCCATCAACTCCGCGATCGACGAACTGATCCCGAGCAAGTACCGGGGGCGGGTCGACCTGATCATCAACGGCAGCTTCTGGCTCGGTGCGGTCGCCGGAGCCCTGCTGTCCGTGGTCGCGCTGGCCACCGACGTGCTGCCCGCCTGGCTGGGCTGGCGGCTGACCTTCGCCCTCGGCGTGGTCCTGGGGCTGGTGATCCTGCTCGTACGCCGCCACGTGCCCGAGAGCCCCCGCTGGATGTTCCTCCACGGCAAGGCCCACGAGGCCGAGGAACTGGTCACCGGCGTCGAACGGCAGGTGGAGGCGGAGAAGGGGGTGCGACTGCCGGAGCCGGACGAAGAGATCACCGTCACCCCGCACCACAGCATCGGCTTCGGTGAGATCGCCCGGACCGTCTTCCGCTCCTACCCCCGGCGGGCCGCCCTCGGCCTGGCGCTCTTCGTCGGTCAGGCCTTCCTCTACAACGCCATCACCTTCGGCTTCGGCACCATCCTGATCCGCTTCTTCGACGTGTCCAGCGGCGTCACCGGTTACTACTTCGCCGTCATCGCCTTCGGCAACTTCCTCGGGCCGCTGCTCCTCGGCCGGTTCTTCGACACCGTCGGGCGCCGCCCGATGATCGCGGGCACGTACGTGCTGTCGGGGTTGCTGCTGTTCGCGACGGCGTGGCTGTTCGGGGCGGGCAGGCTGACCGCGCTGACGATGACCGCCTGCTGGTGCGTGGTGCTCTTCTTCGCTTCGGCGGGGGCGAGTTCGGCGTACCTGACCGTGAGCGAGATCTTCCCGATGGAGACCCGGGCGATGGCGATCGCGTTCTTCTACGCGATCGGCACCGCCGCCGGCGGCATCTCCGGCCCGCTGGTCTTCGCCGACCTCACCTCCAGCGGGGTCCGCGCCGACACCGTCCTGGCCTTCTGCGTCGGAGCCGGGCTGATGGTCGGCGCCGGAGTGGTCGCCGCCTTCTTCGCGGTGGCCGCCGAGGGGCGCTCGCTGGAGGAGATCGCCGCCCCGCTCTCCGTACGGTCGGACACCGCCTCCTGAGGCGGCGCGGCTTCAGTCGACCTGCACCCCGATGACGCAGGTGTCGTCGTCGGTGTCGGACCAGCTCTCGGTGAGCAGCCCGTCCAGCCGGCCGTCTAGGTCGTCGGCCTCCGCGGACACCGAGTCCAGGAGGTGGGCGAGGGAGTCCTGCACGGAGGCGTCCCGGCGCTCGACCAGGCCGTCGGTGAACATCAGCAGGGTGTCCCCCGGTTCGAGCCGGACCTGCTGCTCGGCGTAGGTGACGTCGGGCAGCGCGCCCAGCAGCAGGCCGTCGATGAGGGGGAAGGCCGTGGCGTCGTCCTTCCTGACGAGTACGGGCGGCAGGTGCCCGGCGCGCGCCCAGCGCATCACCCGGGTGCGGGGGTCGTACAGGCCGCAGACGGCGGTGGCCGTGACCTGCTTGGTCAGGTGGTGGGTGACCGTGTTGAGCCAGGACATCAGCTGGCCGGGGCCGGCTCCGGTGACGGCGAGGCCGCGCAGGGCGTTGCGCAGTACGACCATTCCGGTGGCGGCTTCGATGCCGTGGCCGGCGACGTCGCCCACCGACAGCAGGATCAGGCCCGAGGGCAGGACCAGCGTGTCGTACCAGTCGCCGCCGACCAGGGACTCCGTCTCGGCGGGCCGGTAGCGGACGGCGACCCTCATCCCCGGCGCCTCGATGTGGTGGTGCGGGGGCATGATGGCGTGCTGGAGCTGGAGGGCGAGCCGGTTGCGTTCGGCGGATTCGGCTTCCGTGAGGGCGAGCTGGTCCCGGGTCGCGGCGAGGGCCACCTCGGTCCAGTGCTGCGCGGAGACGTCCTGGTAGGCGCCGCGGACGGCGTGCAGCCGCTGGGCCGCGTCCAGCACGGGCTCGGCGACGACCCGTATGTGGCGCAGGATGCCGTCGGAGCGCCGCAGGCGCAGGTCGACGGAGGCGGGGCGCCGGTAGCGCAGGACGGCGCGCAGGAAGCGGCCGAGGGCGGCGGAGTCGTCCGGGTGGGCGTAGTCGGGCAGGTCACGCAGCGGTACGGGGGACGCGGTGACCGGCAGGCCGTGGAGGGCGTACAGCTCGGAGTTCCAGGTGATCTCGCCGTTGGCGAGGTTCTCCTCGAAGCCGCCGATGCGGCCCAGGCGCTGGGCGTGCTGGAGCAGGTTGGCCAGCCGGGCGGTCTCGTCCTCGATGCGCCAGATCAGCAGGACGGCGGCGCCGTGCCGGCTGACGCTGATGTCCGCGACGGAGGTCAGCGGGATCTGGTCGACCAGCGCGGTCAGGCTCACCCGCTCGGCCCGGAAGGGTTCGCCGGTGGCGTGCACCCGCTCGATGGTCTCGAACAGGCCGCTCTCGCCGGCGGCCATCGGGTAGGCCTCCAGCAGCAGGGCTCCGCTGACGTCACCGCGCGGCCGGCCCGCGGGATCGGCGAACCGGCTGTTCACGTGGCGGATGCGGAAGTCGGCCAGCCGGCCGTCCTCGTCGAGGACGGGGGTGAGGATGATGGTCGGGTCGTGCAGTCCCTCGGCGAGGTCGATCAGCTCCGAGACGTCGGGCAGCAGTCCCTCGGCCGCCGCGGCGTCGGGCGGGACCGCCGTGTCCAGGGTGTGGGCGCACAGCTCGGCCAGCGCCTCGACCTGACGCTGGATCTGCGGCGGCTGCGGGGGCAGGGGCTGCGGCCAGCAGACTTCGAGGACGCCGTGCACGCGTCCGCCGGTCCCCGCCGGTACGGCCATCCGGCCGCCGTGCGGCCATTGCAGGTGGCCAATCGAGGGCAGGCCCTCGCGCCCCAGGTCGGGGAGGGTCACCGATGCGCGTTCGCGCAGGGCCATGCGGGGGACGGTCGCGACGCCCGGGGGCACGTGCCGCCAGCGCGAGGCCTCCTCGGAGGGGAACCCGGCGTGGCCCGCGAGGGCCAGCGAGCCGTCGGGGGCCGCGGCCCACACGGCCACGGCGACCGCGCCCAACGGGGTCAGGGCGTTGGCCAGCAGCGATTCCGCCACGGCCTGGGTGTCGGCGGCTGCGGCGAGGACGCCGCTCTCGGCGGTGCGCAGGCGTACCGCCACGTCGGAGGTCCGCGGGGCCGGCCGGGCCGTCGCGGCCCGTTCGACGAACTCCGCTGCGATCTCGCTGACGTGGTCGCGGGCGGCCTGGTTGACGATCTCGGCGGCGAGTTCGAGGGGGGAGAGCCCGGCCTCGCGGCACAGCTCGTCCAGCTGGTGTGCCGCGGCGGCGGGTGTGCAGTCCAGCCGGCCCATCAGGATCCCCTTGGCCAGTTCGACCAGGGCCCGGCCGTCGGCGGCCGCGTGGGCCTCCCGTACCTCTCGGCGCAGTCGCTCGACGGTGGCGACGAGGCGCCCCAGGGGGGTGGGCGCCTGCTGGGGCAGGGAGGGCAGCGCCCGCCCCCCGACGGCGGCCTCGTGCGCGCGCCCGTCGGAGGGCTGGGAGGTGTCGGAGAGGGTCACCGTACGGCCGATCCCTGGTCGACGCGGCCCGGAGCCGTCAGCCAGTGGCGGACGCGGCCGATGAGGTCGTCGGCGTCCACGGGCTTGGTGACGTAGTCGCTGGCCCCGGCGGCGAGGCTCTTCTCCCGGTCGCCGGGCATCGCCTTGGCGGTGACCGCGATGATCGGCAGTTCGGCGTGGGCGGGCATGCTGCGGATCTCCGCGGTCGCGGCGTAGCCGTCCAGCTCGGGCATCATCACGTCCATCAGGATGAGGTCGACCCCGGGGTGGCGGGTGAGCGTGTCGATGCCCTTGCGGCCGTCCTCGGCGTGCAGCACGCGCATGCCGTGCAGTTCGAGGATGCCGCTGAGGGCGTACAGGTTGCGTGCGTCGTCGTCGACGACGAGGACGGTGCGGCCCGCGAGGTCCCCGTCGAGGGCCTGCGGGGCCTGCTCGCCTTCCGCCGCCCGGTTCACGAGCGGCACCACCTCGCCGGGCTGGTCGGCGGACAGGTGCAGGACGATGCGTTCGCGCAGCTCGTCCAGGCTGCTCAGCAGTTCCACGCGGCGGGACACGGCCCGTTCCCGCACGGCCTGTTCCTGGCCGCTCTTGAGGCGGGGGTTGTTGTGGGCGAGGACCGGCAGGGAGCTGAGCGCCGGGTCCCCGTCGAGCGCGTCGAGGAAGCGCAGGGCCTCACCGCCGGGCATGTCCAGTTCGAGGACGACACAGTGGAACGGCTCGGACGCCAGTACGGCGGCGGCTTCGCGGGAGCTGGTGGCGCCGACCACCTGGATGCCCGGGTGCTCCCCGCTTCTGGTGTGGCGCGGTACGAGGTCGCGTTCGGCGCTCTCGGCGACGAGGGAGAGCAGGCCGTTGGGGCGTTCCTCGATCACGAGGAGGCGGCGGGCCTGCCGCTGGCGTGCGCCGGAGGTCTCGGCATCGCCCGAGCGCCGCGGGTCGGGAAGCGCGAAAGCAGCGCCGCGGGGTGCCGGTTCGAGCGCGGCGGGCAGGGCTGCGGAGCCCGGGCCCTCCTCGAAGTCGGCGTGGCTGACCGGGAGGTAGAGCGTGAAGGTGCTGCCCTGGCCGGGCGTGCTCTCCGCCCCGACGGCTCCGCCGAGCAGCTGGGCGATCTCGCGGGTGATGGACAGGCCGAGTCCGGTGCCGCCGTACTTGCGGCTCGTGGTCCCGTCGGCCTGCTGGAAGGCGCCGAAGACGGCCTCGAGCTGCTGTTCGGGGATGCCGATGCCGGTGTCGCGGACACGGAAGGCCATCATGCTTCCGCGGTGCAGCAGCCCGGCGGGCACCTCGGCGTCGGAGGCCCTTTCGATGCGCAGCTCGACGCCGCCGCGCTCGGTGAACTTGACCGCGTTGGACAGCAGGTTGCGCAGGATCTGGCGGAGCCTGGAGTCGTCGGTGAAGAGGTCGGCGGGCGCGTCCGGGGCGGTGGTGACGGTGAAGTCGAGGCTCTTCTGCGTGGTCATCGGCCGGAAGGTGGCCTCGACGTACTCCAGCAGCTGCGGCAGGTGGACCCGCTCGGGGTGGATGTCCATCTTGCCCGCCTCGACCTTGGAGAGGTCGAGGATGTCGTTGATCAGCTGGAGCAGGTCGGAGCCGGCCGAGTGGATGATGCCCGCGTACTCGACCTGCTTGGGGGTGAGGTTGCGGGTGGGGTTCTGGGCGAGCAGCTGCGCGAGGATCAGGAGGCTGTTGAGCGGGGTGCGCAGTTCGTGGCTCATGTTCGCCAGGAACTCCGACTTGTACTTGGAGGCCAGCGACAACTGCTGCGCGCGGTCCTCCAGTTCCTGTCGGGCCTGCTCGATCTGCAGGTTCTTGGCCTCGATGTCGCGGTTCTGGCTGGCGAGCAGGGCGGCCTTCTCCTCCAGTTCCGCGTTCGAGCGCTGCAACTCCTCCTGCTGGTCCTGGAGTTCGGCGGAGCGGGCCTGGAGTTCGGCGGTCAGGCGCTGGGACTCGTCGAGGAGTTCGTCGGTGCGCGCGTTGGCGACGATGGTGTTGACGTTGACGCCGATCGTCTCCATCAGCTGGCTGAGGAAGTCGCGGTGGACGGCGGTGAACGCGGAGAACGAGGCGAGTTCGATCACCCCGAGGACCTGGTCGTCGACGACGATCGGCAGGATCATCAGGCTGCCGGGGGTGGTCTGGCCGAGTCCGGAGGAGATGACGTAGTGCGGGGGCACCTGGTCGGTGGCGATGGTCCGGTGGCTGCGGGCCGCCTGCCCGACGAGGGAGTCGCCGAGGGCGAACTGCACGGTGACCCCGTCGGACACGGAGCGGCCGTAGGAGCCGACGAGCCGGAGCACGGTGCCCCGGGGGGTCTCCTCGGCCAGGTAGAAGGCGCCGTACTGGGCGGCGACCAGCGGGGTCAGCTCGTCCATGACGAGTTCGGCGACGACCGCGAGGTCGCGGTGGCCCTGCATCAGGCCGGAGATCCGCGCCAGGTTGGACTTGAGCCAGTCCTGCTCCTGGTTGGCGCGGGTGGTCTCGCGCAGCGAGCCGACCATGGAGTTGATGTTGTCCTTGAGTTCGGCGACCTCGCCGGAGGCGTCGACCGTGATGGAACGGGTCAGATCGCCCTCGGCGACCGCGCTCGCCACCTCGGCGATGGCCCGGACCTGGCGGGTCAGGTTGCCGGCGAGCTCGTTGACGTTCTCGGTCAGCCGCTTCCAGGTGCCGGAGACGCCCTCGACCTCGGCCTGGCCGCCGAGCCGGCCCTCGCTGCCGACCTCGCGCGCCACGCGGGTGACCTCGGCGGCGAACGCGGACAGCTGGTCGACCATCGTGTTGATGGTGGTCTTCAGCTCCAGGATCTCGCCGCGCGCGTCCACGTCGATCTTCTTCGACAGGTCGCCGTTGGCCACGGCCGTGGTGACGAGGGCGATGTTGCGGACCTGGCCCGTGAGGTTGTTGGCCATGGAGTTGACGTTGTCGGTGAGGTCCTTCCACGTGCCCGCCACGTTGGGCACGCGGGCCTGGCCGCCGAGCCGGCCCTCGGTGCCGACCTCGCGCGCCACGCGCGTGACCTCGTCGGCGAACGCGGACAGCGTGTCGACCATCGTGTTGATGACGCCGGCGAGCGCGGCGACCTCGCCCTTCGCCTCCACCGTGATCTTCTGCGACAGGTCGCCGCGGGCGACGGCGGTGGCGACCTGGGCGATGGACCGGACCTGGCCGGTCAGGTTGGACGCCATGACGTTGACGTTGTCGGTGAGGTCCTTCCACGTGCCGGAGACGCCCCGGACCGTGGCCTGGCCGCCCAGGTTGCCCTCGGTGCCGACCTCGCGGGCCACGCGGGTGACCTCGTCGGCGAACGCGGACAGCTGGTCGACCATCGTGTTGATGGTGGTCTTCAGCTCCAGGATCTCGCCGCGCGCGGTGACGGTGATCTTCTGGGAGAGGTCGCCCTGGGCGACGGCGGTGGCGACCTGGGCGATGGACCGGACCTGCGCCGTGAGGTTGCCGGCCATGAAGTTCACCGAGTCGGTGAGGTCCCGCCAGGTGCCGGAGACGCCCTTGACGTCCGCCTGGCCGCCGAGGAGGCCCTCGGTGCCCACCTCGCGCGCCATGCGGGTGACCTCGCCGGCGAAGGAGGAGAGCTGGTCGACCATCGTGTTGATCGTGTTCTTCAGCTCGAGGATCTCGCCCCGGGCGTCCACGGTGATCTTCTGCGAGAGGTCGCCCTGGGCGACCGCGGTGGTCACCTGGGCGATGTTGCGGACCTGGTCGGTGAGGTTTCCGGCCATGAAATTGACCGAATCCGTAAGGTCCAGCCAGGCTCCGCCGACGCCGGGCACCTCGGCCTGGCCGCCCAGCGTCCCCTCGGTGCCGACCTCGCGGGCCACCCGCGTCACCTCGGACGTGAACAGCGACAGCTGGTTGACCATGCCGTTGAAGACGGTGGCGATCTCCCCGAGGAGCCCCTCCGCCGCATCGGGCAGCCGGGTGCGGAAGTCCCCGTCACGCACGGCCGTCAGTCCCGCCAGCAGGAGGCGCAGCTCCGACTCGGTGATCCCGCCTTCACCGGGTACCACTGGCGCCCCACCCGGTGCAATCGCGCCAGTCCGCTCAGCCATTGCCAACCTCACTCTCGCTGTTACTGCCGGGTGAAGGCTAACCCGGGCGGCGGTACCCCACGGCCCTCACGCACCCAGGGCGTCATGAACGTCACTGTGCAGCGACAGGACCGTGTCCGCCCCGGTCAGGGCGAACAGGCGGCGCAACTGCTCGCCGGGAGCGGCGATCCGCAGCCCGGTCATGCGGTGCACCCGCAGCAGCAGGTTGAGGAAGGAGGAGTCGCCGAACGTGATGGCACTCGCGTCCAGGATCACCGTCCGATGCCGGTCCGCCGCGGCGGTCAGGGCCTCCTCCAGGGAGGCCAGTGTGTCCTGGTCCAGTTCTCCGCGTGCCGCGACGACCCACCCCGGCCCGGCCGGGTAGCTGCCCTCGACCACGCCGTCGCCCTGCACGTCCTCTGCTCCGGTCATGTCCGCCTCCCCGGATCTCACCTGTACGGGTTCCGGAATGGAGTATGCATGCTCGATCACCCGACGACGACGCCCCCGTCGCCCGGCACGCCCTGCGGGTGAAATCTTTCGCGTCCCGCAGGATTACGGTCCCGATCCCGGGGCAGAAGCGCGGCTGCAGCCATCGACTACAGGGAGGGAACGGCCACCATGCCTCGTTCGGCCGCAGTCGTAAGCCCCGATCGTGCGACGGACCACCAGGCTCCGGCCTGTGCTCCGGCCGTGGAAGAGCCGTCGGCGGAAGCCCGGCTCCCGCGGGTGGAACAGGCGAGGGAGGTCTCACCCACGGACGCCAGGGAGTTGTCCCGGCTGTTCTTCGGGAGGTTGCGCACCCTGGAGGAGGGGACACGGGAGTACCAGTACGCCCGCAACACCCTGATCGAGATGAATCTCTCCCTCGTGCAGTTCGCCGCCCGCCGGTTCCGCGCCCGGGCGGCCGGGGGCGGGGTCGACATGGACGACATCATCCAGGTCGGGACCATCGGCCTGATCAAGGCCATCGACCGGTACGACCCGGACCGCGAAGTGGAGTTCTCCACCCTCGCGCTCCCGTACATCACCGGTGAGATCAAGCGGCACTTCCGCGACACCACCTGGGCCGTCCACGTGCCGCGCCGCCTCCAGGAGCTGCGCACCGAGCTCGCCAAGGCCCAGGAGACCCTCACCGACACCCTGAACCGGGCCCCGACGGTCAAGGAGGTCGCCCAGCACCTCGGCCTTTCGGAGGACGAGGTGATCGACGGCCTGGTCGCCGCGAACGGCTACACCAGCGGCTCCCTGGACACCGCCGAGGCGGACGAGGCCCAGGGTTCGGGGCGCCCCGCCCGGGCGCTCGCCGAGAAGATCGGTGACACGGATCCGGCCATGGAGCTCTTCGAGGACTTCCACACCCTCGCCCCGCTGCTGCGGGAACTGGAGCCGCGGGACCGGCTGATCCTGAGCATGCGGTTCGGCCAGGAGAAGACCCAGGCCGAGATCGGGGCCGAACTCGGCATCTCGCAGATGCAGGTGTCCCGGCTGCTTTCGCGTACGCTGGGCCGGCTGCGCGCCGGAATGCTCACCTCTTAAGGAGTCGTGGTGGCCCTGACAGCTCTGCCGCTGGGAGACCGTGCCGGCGCGCGCCTCAGCGGCAGCGGGGACCTCGACACGCGGCCGGCGCTGTGCTCGGCGCTGGCCGCCGTGAGCCGGATCCCCGGTCCCGTGGTCCACCTCGACCTGTCGGCCGTGAGCTTCCTCGACGCGGCCGCCGTGGCCGCCCTGGTGCAGGCGTCGGCCGCGTTCCGCGGGCAGGGCAGGTGCCTGCTGCTCCACAGCCCGCCATACTCGCTCCGCAAGGTAGTGGAGATGTTCCCGGACGAATGTGCCGCGCTGGAGGTCGCAGCATGATCACAGTTCCTGCGGCCAACGGCCCCGGGGCCTTCGTCCATCCCGCACTCTTCTACCAGGGACTCGACGAGTACCTGGCCGGCGTGGGTGGATTCGTGCGTACGGCGCTCGGATCGGACGAACCGGTCCTGGTCGCCGTACCCGGCCCCCGGCTCGACGCGCTGCGGGACAGCCTCGCCGGCACCGGGTCGGACATCGAGTACGTGGACATGACGAGGCTGGGACGCAATCCGGGCCGCATCCTCGCCGCCCTGCAGGACTTCGCCGAACGGCACGAGGGCCGGTCCGCCCGGATCGTCGGCGAGCCGATCTGGCCGGGCCGGACCGCGGCCGAGGTGCTGGAGGCCACGCGTCACGAGGCCCTCATCAACACCGCCTTCGCGGGCCGCGACGCCACCATCCTGTGCCCGTACGACGTGACCGGGCTCTCCGGGGACGTCGTGGCGGACGCCCGGCGGACGCACCCCACGGTCATCGAGAAGGGCCGGGAGCTGCCGAGCCCCGCCTACACCGACGCCGCGGCCGTCTGCGACGGCTGCGACCTCCCGCTGCCCGAACCGGCTCCGGGAGCGGCGAGCCTCGACTACGTGAGCGGGGACCTCGCCCTGGTGCGCGACTTCGCCGAGTCCTGGGCCCGCGGCACGTCCCTGTCTCCGGGGCGGCGGGGCGACCTCATCCTCGCCGTCAGCGAGGCCGCGGCCAACTCCCTCGCCCACGGCGGCGGGCGGGGCACCCTGCGGCTGTGGACCGCCGGCGGGCAGGGCGTGGTGGCCGAGGTCCAAGACGGCGGCCGCCTGGCCGATCCGCTGGCCGGCCGGCGCCGCCCGGCGCTCGCCTCGACCAACGGCGGGCGCGGCCTGTGGATGATCCACCAGCTGTGCGACCTCGTCGAGATCCGTGCCACGCACACCGGCCTCACCTTGAGACTGCACGTGGCCGACGCCTGAGGACCCTCTCCCCTTAAACTGTCCCGGCACTCGTAGTCGCCGGGGATGCGGCCCGCCGGGTGTCCCCGGCCGGCCCGGGGGCATACGTACGGTCTGGAAACCGACGGAAAACAGCCGGGGCCCTTGCGGTCGCCACGAGAAGAAAGCCGTGTCAAACGGTGGGGGTGAGACCACAGTGAAGAGCAGCGGATCGCCGACCGGCCATCCCCCGCACCCGCAGTCGGCGGTAGCGGGCCAGCGCCGACTCCTGGCGCTGGACGGTGTGCGCGGCCAGGTCGCGAAGGGCCGCGATTTCGCGCGCCAGGCGTTGCGCGACTGGGACTGGGGCGGGACGGAGACCTCGGAGGACACCCTGCTCGTCGTCTCCGAGCTGGTCACCAACGCCGGCCTGCACGCGGACGGCTGCCTCCAGCTCGTCCTCACCCGCGGTGACGCCCTGCGCATCGAGGTCTTCGACGGTTCCACGGCCCTGCCGCGCCGCGACCTCTCCCCCCGGCGCGGTGTCCCGGGCGGCCACGGGCTCAACATCATCGACCGCCTCTGCGACCGCTGGGGCGCCGAGCCCTCGGCGCACGGCAAGGTGGTGTGGGCGGAGATCGACGGCTCCCGGCTCGTCTCCGGCCGTTCCGTGGAGCGCTGAGCCGGCCCCCGCCGCGCCCGCCCGGCCCTCAGCGCACCTCGATGACGAGGAGGCAGGTGTCGTCCGCGAACTCCTCCCGCCCGTAGCGGTCCATCAGGGTGTCCAGGACGTGCTGGGCGCCCAGCCCGGAGCAGGTGGCCAGGCGACGACGGAGCGTGGCGATGCTCTCCCCCAGGTCCTCGCCCCGCCGCTCGACGAGGCCGTCGGTGTAGACCAGCAGGACGTCCCCCGCGCGCAGGTCCACCGTCGCGGTGGCGTACCGGTCCCCCGGCAGCAGGCCCAGCAGGGGGCCCCGGTGCGAGGAGTCCAGGGTCGTCGCGCTGCTGCCCCGGAGCAGCAGCGGCGGCGGATGGCCCGCGCAGGCCCAGGTGAGGCGCCGGCCGGTGTCGATGTGCCCGATGACGGCGGTGGCCGTCTCGCCGGAGGGGTCGGCGCAGATCAGTTCGTTCAGCCAGGTCGTCAGGTCTCCGGCGTCGGTACCGGGGGCGTGGGCGAGGCCCGCCAGGGCGTGCCGTTGCTGCGCCATCCGGGCGACGGCGCCGAGCCCGTGGCCGCAGGCGTCCCCCACGGCGAGCAGGATCCTGCCGTCCGGCAGGACCCGGCACTTGTACCAGTCACCGCCGACGGCGGCGTCCGGCTCGGCCGGCAGGTAGGCCGCCGCCACGGCGTAGCCCAGCTCGGCGATCTGTGAGGAGTGGGTGGGCAGGAGCGCCTCGCGCAGCGCGGAGGCGACCCGCCGCTCGGCGGCCGCCTCCTCGCGGAGCCGCTCGGTCTGCCGCCGACTGGCGGCGAGCCGCTCCCTGCTGCGGACCTGCGGGGTCAGGTCGCGGGCGATTAGGTAGAACGCCCAGGGCAGCCCGTGGGTGTCGATCACCGGGCGCCCCACCACGTGCAGGGTCCGGACGTCGCCGTGGACGTTGAAGCGGATGTCGGTGCCGGACGGCTCCTCGCCGTCGAAGAGCTCCCTCAGCAGCAGGCCGAAGCGGGTCACGTCCTCGGCCAGCACCGCGTCGCACAGGTCCGTGAGGGTCATCCGGCCGTCGGGTCCGGTACGGAAGATCGCGCACAGGCCGTCGGACCAGGTGGTGGTTCCGGCCAGCAGGTCGAAGTGGGCCCATCCCATGGAGGCGATGTACTGGGCTTCCAGGGACATCAGCTCGGTGTGCACGTGCGCCGGCCGCCAGGTCGCGAGCACCTGCCCGCCGCAGGACGCGGCGTCGTAGAGCAGTGTCGTACGGTGCAGCCGGCCGGCCCGCCATTCGGTGTAGTCGACCGGGTGCGCACGGAGGGGGTGGCCGGTGCTCAGGACGCCCGTCAGCGCGGCGAGGAGGCCGCCCGCCTCGGCGCCGGGCCGGGCCGCGAGCAGTCTCTGCCCGACCTGGCGGTCGGGCGCGTCGAGCCATTCGGCGGACCGGACGTGGTTCCCGGCGCGGACGACGAAGTCGACCGTACGGCCGCCGTCGTCCTCGACGGGGGCGAGGAGGGCGGCGGAGACGGGGATGGCGGGCAGGGTGGCGCACACGCAGGCCCAGGGGTCCTGGTCCCCGCCCGGGTCGCCGCACCGGTGGCCGTCCTGGCCGGTGCCGCAGGAGCAGGCCGGGGCGGCGGGCTCCGCCGGCCGGGCGGGTCCGGCGTCGGGGGCGGGCTCCTCGTGCCGGACTCCGGCGCTGCGTCCCGCCGCGGCGCGCAGCGCGGCCACCTCGCGCGCGATGAGCAGTTTGAGCCCCTCGGGGTCCTCGGGAACGGCGGGACTCATGACGGGCCTGCCTTCCGGCTGGATCGTCCGGACGGCGCGGGTCTGCCGCGTCGTCCGGTGGGGGCACAGGGCCATGCTGCAAGCCGCCGCCGGGGCGCGCACGTCGGGTTCCGCCGACCGGCCCTGAACCGGGGGGTTTGGAATCCCGGGGAGGGGACACACGCGGGATGTCGGTGCGTTGCCCCTTTGAGCGGTGTGGCAACCCCCGAGAGCGGTGGCCGCACTCCGTCCTCCTTCCCCCCGGAACGGCGTGCGGCCACCGCATGGCCATGTCCGCATGCCTGTTCGCATGCCTGTCCGCGTCCGCCCCAGTACGCGCCTTCTCGCGGGGGCCGCTACCCGACGGGCGGGGGGCCCGGACACGGCTGTGGCTCCCCGGCACCGGGAAGGTGCCGGGGAGCCACAGCCGAACCTGTCACCGCCGGCGGTCGCGGCCCGCCGTACGGCGCTGTGCGTCGGTGTTCGGGCTCAGGGCGTCGCCCGCCTCCCCGTCCTCGCTGCCGGGGATGACGGCGTCCTCGGCTTCCTTGCGTGCCGCGCGGTCGCCGCTCTCCCCCGGTGCCTTCGAGGGCGGGGTCGTCACCTGGTGCTTCTTGTGCTCGCTCATCTGCGGTGCTCCTTGGGGCGGTTCAGAGGGGGCGGCCGCCGAAGGCGCCACCGGCCTTGTAGTAGGCGGCCAGTTCGTCGTGGTAGCCGGCGTCCCCGAGGTGCTTCTCGCGGTGGAACTCGGGGGCGTTCTTGATCTGCTCCTTCGTCCGGTCCACGTAGATCTTCTCCTCGTCCACGTCGATCCGCGAGACGGTGCCGGCCGGCAGGAGGACCTCCTTGCCGAAGATCCAGGGGCCGGTGTCGACCACGATGTAGGCGGAGCCGGCCTCGTCGGAGTGCTTGTCGACCTTGCCGATGCTGCCGTCGACGGCCTCGACCTTGAAGCCGCTCAGATCCGCGCCCTGCAGCCGGCCGGACGTCTCGCGGTAGCCCCACGCGTTCTCGGTCATGAAGAGTGGTCCTTTCAGCTCGGATGGTGTTGTCGTCTTGCGTGACAGCCCGCCTGCCCCGCATGTCGGTTCTCACACGGGCGCATCGGGCATGTGCTTCGTTTTCCGGCTTTCGGGCGCGGATCCGTTCGCCGAGCGGCTTTCGCCGCGGGCCGGGGGCGGCTGAAGTAGGAGGCATGCCTCCCACACAGTCCGTACCGACCGCCGAACCCCCCGAGGAAGGCGGCGGCGACGACTGCGAGCGGGTCCGGCGCGTCCTGTCCCGGGCCGGCTTCGACACGTCGTCGCGGGAGGGGGAGGGCCTGCGGGTGTGGGCCTCCGCCGAGGGGGTCATGGTCGGCTGGGTCGCCCGTGAGGTGCTGTGGCCGACCGTCCAGGTCCACGGCCACGAGGAGGACCTGAGCCGGTTCACCTCGCTGACGGGCCTGCACACGGCGCTCCGGACTGCCCTCGCCGTGACCCTGCGCGAAGCGGGCCTGGAGGTCCGGGCGAGCGGGGAGCACCTGCTGGCCGTCCTGCCCGGGCCGACTCCGGCGGACGCGGGGGCCGGGGGCGCGGGGCTGACCCCTCAGGACCGGCCGAGGGTGTGCCGGGGAGCGACGCCGTAGGCAGCCCGGTAGGCCGCGGAGAACCGGCCCTGGTGGTGGAAGCCCCACCGGCCGGCGATGGCCGCGACCGTGTCCCGGGAGGGGTCCGCGGCGACCAGGTCGGCATGGGCCAAGGCCAGCCGCACGCGGCGCAGGTAGGCCATCGGCGTCGTGCCGAGGTGGCGCCGGAAGGCGTACTGGAGGGCTCGCGGAGTGACGCCGGCGGCCGTGGCCATCTCGGCCAGGCCGATTTCGCCGGCCGGCCGGGACTCGATGAAGGCGACGGCCCGGCGGACGGCGTCCGGCGTCGCGTCCCGGGTGTCCGCGAGGACGGGATCGGGCCGGGCATCGGTGGGGAAGGCGGCCAGGACGGTCGCGGCGAGCATCCTGGCGACGGCGTCGACGACCAGCGCTTCGCCGCCCGCCGGCCGCGCCAGGACGCTCTCCTCGACGTAGTCGACGGTCCTCTTCCACTGGCCGGCCATGGCCGGGGAGACGGGGGTGAAGCGGAGGAAGCGCAGTGGACGGGCGGCCTGCCCGGGCGGGCGGCCCGCGAGTTCCTCCACGAGGGCGACCGGTACCGTGACGGCCCGCAGCTCGGCCGCGTACACCCGGCCGGCGTACGGCAGATGGGGCTGTGAGATCGCCAGGACGTCGCCCGGGCCGGCTTCGGTGACGTCGTCCGCGCATTCCCGGGCCATACGGCCGCCGACCACATGGGTGACGGCCACGGCGCCGAGGGCTCCGGTGGCGTAGGAGTAGTCCGTCGGCAGGGAGAGGGTGCTGAGCGAGACGGGGCCCGCGCTGGCGCGGGAGTACCGGAAGGGGCTGCGGGGCTCGGGCGCCTTGATGCGCAGGCTCGTCCCGTACGCGGCATGCAGCCAGTCGCGGGCCTCGTCGACATCGGTGGTCCGGAAGGCGGGCGTGCCGGCTGGACCCGGGTTCTGCGGCTGTCGCACGGCGAGGGTCCCCCTGATCCGCGGCGGGCGCGGCACGGAGGAGCAGCGCGGCTCCAGCGTACGCCGGACCGCGGGCGGGCAGATGCGCCCGGCCCTGCTGTCCGGCCCCGTACCGCCGTCTTCCGCGCCGGGGGGCCGCCGCCCTGTGCCCGTGAGCCGCCCGGCCCCGGTGTGGGACGGGAGCGGCGGCGGGGGCCGCCGACGGGGCGGCCGGGTGGCGCCGGTGCCTGCCCCGGGGCAGGGCCGGCTTCGGCGCTCCGGACGCTCCGCGGTCCGTCGGGGCGTCCGGCACGGGGTGCGGGGGCCCGGCTCCCTGCCGGGGCGGGGCCGCAGCGCTTGCCGCCGGGCCCAGCATGCGCTCCTCGTAGCGGCCGAGCCCGAGGACGGCGCACAGCAGCAGGGGTGGGATGAGCAGCGCCAGGAACAACACGGAGGGCTACCGGTGCCTGGTCAGCGTGGTCACCAGGACGAGCACGGCGAAGGCCATCACCAGCAGGTGCAGCCACACGGGTCCGGATGGCGCGGCCCAGGCGAGCACCGCGGTCGTGTTCGGTGTCATACAGGCGCGCATGCCCCCGTGCGGAGAGGTGACACAGCCGGCGGGCGGCCGTCCGGGGCCGAGTGGCAGGTTTGATCCGAACGGGTGGGAACAGACGTGCTCCTGACACCGGTACGGATACCGACACTGAAGGAGCGACCCATGCCGAAGCCTCCCCGCCTCCGCCCTGTGCTCGAGCACTGGGCCTGGCAGTTCCACGCCGCGTGCCGGGGGGTGGAGTCGGAGCGGTTCTTCGGCCCCTGGAACGAGTCCCGCGGCGACCGGGAGCAGCGCGACCAGCAGGCGAAGGAGTTGTGCGCGTCCTGCCCGGTGCGCCAGGCGTGCCTGCGCCACGCGCTGCTGATGGGTGAGTCCTACGGCGTGTGGGGCGGTTTGACCGCCCCGGAGCGACGCCGACTCCAGACCGTCGGCTAGGCCGTGCCTGCGGTCTGCGGCGGCTCGGGCGGTCGCGAGGAGGGGTCTGCCGGTCCGGCGGGCCCCTCTTCTCTGCGGCCGAGGACTTCTCGCACCGGCAGGTGGCAAGGGTGGGTCCGTGGCCGGGCGTTAATCCATTCGAGCCGGCAACGTCCATGACGGGAGCGGCAGTTCGCTCGCAAAAGCGCCACTCCCCAGTCGGCCGGAGCCTTTCGCCGGGCCTCGGCAGAGGTGGGGCGCCGAACGGGCGAATGGCCTGTCCGGGTGGGCACATGATCTCCGGCCGCTTTACCCAACCGAGACAATTCCTGCCGTGTCCGACGCCTCGCAGGTGGACACTTCGTGCAAAATGGGCGGTCGTCGGGAGCCGTTACGCAGTCACCGAGAACAGTCACCGTCATGGTCTTGTTCCTGTATCGAATGCGCAGGTATCACGATTGCCGAAAACAAAAAAACGCCCCGAGAGCCATCGCTCCCCCGCTTTGTTCCTCGCGATCTCCGTGGCCGCCGCCCTGTTCACGCCCGCCAGCCCGGCGCAGGCCGCTTCGCTCTACGGCATAAAGGCCGTTGCCATCGCGGCATCCAAGAAAGGCTCCCCTTACGTCTACGGCGCCACAGGGCCCAACGAATTCGACTGCTCAGGACTGACCCTCTACGCCTTCCGCAAGGCCGGCCGGGCCCTTCCCCGCACCGCGGCGGCCCAGTACGAGAGCACCCTGCACATCCCGCGCACCCAGCGCGCACCCGGCGACCTGGTCTTCTTCCCCACAGGGGGCACCATGGGCCACGTCGGCATCTATGCGGGGCACAACAAGATCTGGCACGCCCCCAAACCCGGTACCCGTGTGCGGCTCGAGCGCATCTGGACCGGCACCGCCCGCTACAGCCGGGCCAATTGAGCGGCCGCGAACAGGCCGACACCGACGACCGGTGAAACAGCGAAACCCGACCGGCGAACCACGGCCGGCGAACGGCGAACGGCGGGCATCCCCGAAAGCCCGGGGGCCGCGTCGGTGCGGCCCCCGGGCCGGGGTCAGTCTCGGAATTCTTCTACGGGGCTCTGCGCCGTCCTACCAGCGGTACCACCGCCCGCTGCTGCCGCTCGGCCGCGCGACGAAGCCGATCAGCCAGAGGACCAGGACCGCCAGAGCGACCCACCACAGAATCTTGATCGCGAAACCCGCACCGAAGAGAATCAGCGCGAGCAGAAGTACCAGAAGCAGGGGAACCATGTTTATCAACCTCCGAGAAGCCGTATGCCCGGGAGCCCCGCCCCCATGCACGGCGCCGACGAATCGTCACTCCGTCGGACGCTTCCCGCCCCGCCCGCAATTCCCCCTGGCCGCCGGTGAATGGGGGCCGAAGGACCCTGGTTCCGTGACGCGGCGGATCCCGGCGCAGGCCGCGACCCGGCGCTGACGGCCGTCCCGCAGTGCGGTGACGCGGACCTGGCCCGCGGGGAAGGGGTCGCGCCCGTTCGGGCCGGGCACCTGCGCGAACGGGGTCCAGGAGCCGTCCGGCCTCCTGATGCCGTGCCGGACCCGTGCGACGGTAAACCACGGGCCGTTGTCGGGCGCGATGCCGAGCACCACGGCGGAGCCGTCCGCCATGCCGGCCGCGGCGCGCTGGACGCCCGTGAACGAAGCGGCGTCGGCGGGGCCCGGCGGGGGGCGCATGCCGCTCCACGAACCGTCGGGGTGGCGCGCGGTGTGGAAGAGCGCGCGCCACCCCGACGGCGTACGGGGGCAGTTGGCCGGAGGAGAACCACACCGGGTGGGTGAGGGCGACCAGTTGGAGCTTCGGGGGTGTTCGCTCGGCACAGTCGTGCTCGCCGTTCACGTGAGGGCGGGGCGGGATGCGTACGTGTGCGGCCCGCCCGCCGGGAGGCGGGGCGGAGCGGTGGGGGGAAGGGGCAGCGGCGGTCCCGCCCGGCGGTGCGGGACCGCCGCCGTCTACCGGTGCGAGCGCTGGGCCTCGACGATCTGTCGCACGGAGCCATCGAGGCCGGCCCGGGCCTGGACCCGCTCGGCGAAGCCGGGGAACTGCCCTGCGACGGCGCTGAGCAGCCGCAGTTCGAGCGGCGCGACGTTGATCTCGCACCGGTCGCGCCGGACGGCCCGTACGACGCCGTCGGCGACCTGCGCGGGCGTCACGGTCCTGATGCCGCTCGGCGGGGTCGCTCCCGTCGCCGCGAACATCCCGGCGTCGCGGACGAAGCCGGGCTGGACGAGGGAGACGCCCACGCCCGTGCCCCGCAGCTCCTGGCGCAGGGCGAGGGCGAATCCGCGCAGCCCGAACTTGGTCGCGTTGTAGAGGGAGGTCGACCTGGTCGCGGCCTTGCCGGAGATGGAGCCGACCAGCACGATGTGGCCGCGGCCGCGGGCGGCCATGTGCTCGGCGAGGAGCCGGGACAGCAGGACGGGCGCGCGCAGGTTGACGTCGAGGGCCCGGTCGAGCTGCTCCTCGGTGTAGTCCAGCAGCTCGCCGCTGGCGGGCAGGGCGGCGTTCGCGACGAGGACGTCGGCGTCGGCGCAGGCCTCGGCCAGCCGGACCACGTCGGCCCGGACCGCCAGATCGGCGACGACGGTCCTGGCGCCGTATGCGTCGGCGGTCGTCTTGAGGGCCTCCTCCCTGCGCCCGGTGACCGTGAGGCGGGCTCCCTGGGCGGTCAGGCGCGCCGCGAGGGCGGAGCCGATGCCGCCGGTGGCTCCGGTGAGCAGAACGTGTGATCCGGATATGTCCATGAATGACTCCCGTGCGGCGTCCCTCAACTGTTCGTTCGAACGAACAGTAGGGATCGCTCCGTGCCTTGTCCACACCGCGGGCGCCCCAACTCCCCTGCCGGGGGCGGGCGGAGGACCGCGGCGGCCGATGGGGCAGAATGCCGTCATGCCCCACGCTTCCGACACCCGCCAGCGCATCGTCGACGCCGTGCTGCGGATCATCGGGCAGGACGGCATCGCCGCTCTCACCAACCGGCGGATCGCCAAGGAGGCCGCGGTCTCCCTCGGCTCCGTCACCTACCACTTCGCCACCCAGCACGAGCTGCTCCGCGAGAGCCTGCTGCACTTCGTGGCCGAGGAGACCCGGCACTTCACGGAGCTCGCGGACGCGTGCGCCGACGAGCGCTTCGACATCGGGCAGGCGGCCGAGGTGGTGGCGCGGGTGGCGGGCGGCAACGCCTTCGACAGCCGGCACATCGCGCCCTTCGAGCTCTACGTCCAGGCCGGCCGGGACGAGCGGCTGCGCGCCGCCGCCGCCGAGTGCTTCGCCGCCTACGACCTGCTGGCCGCCCGGATCCTGGCCCAGCTCGGCGTGCCGGACCCCGAGCGCCTGGCGGGCGTGGCCGTCGCCCTGGTCTTCGGGCAGCAGCTGCGCCGCCTGGCCACCGGCGCCCCGGCCGAGGACCTCGTCGAAACCCTGCTGGTCCTCACGCAGCTCACCGCGCCGCAGGCCCCGTAGCCCCCGCTCCGGATAGGGTGCCGCCCGTGTCCGAGCACCAGCGCGATCTCGTCGGCTACGGCGCCGAGCCCCCGCACGCCGCCTGGCCGGGCGGCGCCCGCGTCGCCGTCAGCCTCGTCCTCAACTACGAGGAGGGCGGCGAGCAGAACGTCCTCGAGGGCGACCCCGCCTCCGAGGGCTACCTCCATGAGATCGTGGGCGCGCCGCCGGTGGTCGGCGGGCGCGAGCTGAACGTCGAGTCGATGTTCGCCTACGGCTCGCGCGCCGGCTTCTGGCGCGTCCACCGCACCCTCGCGCGGCACGCCGCGCCGGTCACCGTCCACGCCGTGGGGCAGGCGCTCGAGCGGAACCCGGAGGCGGCGCGGGCGATGGGCGCCGCCGGGTGGGAGGTGGCGGGCCACGGCTGGCGCTGGATCGACTACCGCCACGTACCCGAGGACACCGAGCGCGCCGACGTCCGCCGTTGCGTCGCGACGATCGAGCGTCTCGTGGGCCGTCGGCCCGTCGGCTGGTACACCGGCCGGACGAGCCCCCGCACGCGGCGCCTCGTCGTCGAGGAGGGCGGGTTCCTCTACGCTCGGACGACTACTCCGACGACCTCCCCTTCTACGTGGAGGCGGCCGGCCGGCCGCACCTCGTCGTGCCGTACAGCCTCGACGCGAACGACTTCAAGTTCCTGATCGTCCACGGCTTCACCACCGCCGACGACATGCTGGCCTACCTCGTGGACACCTTCGACGCGCTCCACGCCGAGGGGGCCGACCGCCCGCGCATGATGAGCGTGGGCCTCCACTGCCGGATCATCGGCCGGCCCGGCCGCATCCGCGCGCTGGACGGCTTCCTGGAGCACGTCGCGCGGCGCGGCGGAGCGTGGATCGCCACCCGGGAACAGATCGCACGCCACTGGGCGACCGCGCACCCGCCGGGGCGCTGACCCGCGCCCCCCAGGCGCCGGATGCCGGGGCGCCCGTTCTCCGCGGTCACTCCTGCGGGTGCCGGCGCCGCAGGCGGGCCTCGACCTGGCCGTCGACCGTGCGGCATTCGAAGGAGGGCTGCGGCGCGGTCGCGGGGCCGCGCACGTTCCAGCCGTCCGACAGCCGGAAGACGCTCCCGTGCCAGGGGCAGCGGACGCAGCCGTCCTCGATGTCCCCCTCGAACAGGGGCCCGGCCATGTGGGAGCAGCGGCCGGCCAGTCCGTGGATCTCGCCGCCGGTCTGCCGCACCACCAGCACCTCCACGCCGGCCACCACGACCCGTACCGGCCGGCCCACGGGGAAGTCGGCGACGGCGCCGATCCTGATCCAGCCCTGCGGCACGAGGTGGGGCACCGCCTCCGCGTGGTTGGCGCCGGCCGCCTGACGGTAGGCGAGGTGTCCGCCGAGGGCGCCGCCGATCCCGACCGAGGCGAGGCCGGCCGCCGCGAGGAGCCGGCCGCGCAGCTGCCTCCCGCGCAGACGGGCGGTGAGGGAGGCGGCGTAGAAGGACACGCCCGCCAGGTTCGCCGCCGCGTGGACGAGTCCCACCCGCGCCTGCTCCGGCGGCAGCTCCGCCCAGTCCGCCCAGCCGGCCACCGCGGCCGGGGCCGCCGCCGCGAGACCGACGCCGATCAGCACCTGCTGCTCACCCCGCCGGCCGGGCATGCAGTCCAGCACGGCGGCCGAGAGCCAGGCGCCGAGGGGGACCTGCACGAGCAGGGGGTGCAGCGGGTGTCCGAGCGGGAGGCCGTGCAGGACGTCGCGGCCCCGGCCCAGCGGGACGGCGCGCACGGCCCGGCGCACCACGGACGCGAGGCGGTCGGCCGCGGACCACTCCTCCAGCCGTTCCAGACCGGTGAGCAGGCCTTGCGACCAGGCGGGGGAGGCGGATCGGGTCAGGGGTTGACTGGTCATGCGCGGCGTCTACCCGGAAGTCCGCGCTCTACCGCCCGGGGCCGTGGCGGCGGCCCCGGAGGCCGCCGCCCGGGACGGCCGCCGGGGTGCGGGGAATCAGAACGCGAAGACGGCGTTGCCGTTGACGGTCGCGGCCATGGCGCAGCTGTTGGAGAAGGTGTGCTTCCAGCTGACCCGGCTGCCCTGCCAGACGCCTTCCGCGGTGACGGTCACGGGCGCGTAGTGCATCGGGCAGGCGCGGTTCACGTCCGGGGCGGCGAGCAGCCGGTCGAAGCTGCCGCCGGTGGCCTTCAGGGCGGTACAGGCGGCCTGGGGGTCGGGGTGGGTGCCCTGCGCGGACGGCATGCAGCTGAGGGTGGCGGCGCGCAGGACCGTGCCCGAGGCGTCGTCGCCCTGGGCGACGGAGAAGACCATGGCGGACGGGGCGTACAGGCTGGCGGGCTTTGCCTCCGCCATACCGGTGGCACCTCCCAGGCACAGGAGGGCGGCGGCGGGGACGGCAGCGAAGCGGTAACGCACGACAGGACTCACTTTCGATACGAAGGTTGAGCGCGACAATTACTTGCGTTGTCTGGCTCCGACGCGTCCGAGTCTGTCGGATGTGAAGGTGGGATGCAGGTCGATGGCCGTTTTACGGACAACCCGTCCGACTATCGGATACCGAAGGGCTGTTCGGGCAGCTCACGCGGCATGCGCCGCTCCCCCGGCCGCCCCGAAACCCGGGCGGAACGGTGCGTGGCCGGCCGGACGCGTACCGCTGACCTGGCGTCCAGCGGCCCGTGTTCACCTGAAGGTCATTCAGCTTGTCCGGATCGGTGCGCTTGCCGGGCCTTCCAGCGCTGCGGGCGGGGCCGCGGGGGCGGTGGGGGCGTGGGAGGAGCCGTACCGGTGGTCGTCCCGGTGGTCGTCCCGCACCCGGACCGCCGGGGACGCGCACGCGACGACGATGCCCACGACGAGGATCAGCACGATCAGCGCCTTCGCCGGCGTACCGAGGACCAGGGGGCGCGTACCGGAGGGCACGGCCGGGGCGGGGAGGCCGGCGGCGGGCGGGGCGTCGCCGAACAGGCGCTTGGGGTAGGCGGAGGTCAGCATCATCGTGTACGCCTGGTAGCGCATCCGGTACCGGGCCACGGCGGCGACGGCGCCGAAGACGGCCGGGGGCATGCGCCCCAGCACGAGCGTGATCAGCCAGAACACCCAGCAGACGGCGGCCCAGCCGTACTGCAGGAGGGTGGTGACGATCACCGCCGGGATCATCAGGACGATGCGGAACAGCACGGCCGACCGGTTCAGCTCACCGGGGCGCAGCTCGATGCGGACCGGGTGGCCGGGCGTCTCGAAGGAGAACGGCGGGTACCGGTCCACCAGCAGCATCGCCGCGGCGGTGACCCGGGTCTCGTACGCGAGGAACAGGCCGAGGAACCGGGCGATCCCGTCGGGCAGCCGGCCCCGCACCAGGGCGGCGAACCAGCCGGCGATCGTCACGAAGAAGGCGGCGACCCCGAGGAGGGCGGTGACGATCAGCTGCGGCAGCAGCAACAGCAGCCGCAGCAGGACCGTCCAGCGCCGCTGCCGGCCGGGCGGCGGGACGTCGAGCTCCGGCAGGTGCTCACCGCGGGGCTGCCCGGCGTCGGGCGGGCGGGGGGTCCAGCCTGTGGTCATCGGGCGCTCCAGCCGTCGGGGGGCGCGCGGACCGTGACCCCGCCGGACGTCCGGGCGGCTCGTGGCCGTGGAACCGGCGGGTTCCGCGCGTACGCCCTGCCAGGGGTACCGCGCGGAACCCGCCATTCCAAGGACCCCGGCTGGAGGGGGCCGCTCGTTGCCCTGAAGGGCCGCGCGGCGGGGCCGGGCGGACCGTTGCGGCCGGCCCGGCCCAGCCGGCCTCAGGCCTTGGAGGGCGCCTCGGCCTCGGCGGACGCGGCCTCCGGAGCGTCGCCGGCCGTCGCGGCCTCGGCCGGGGCCTCGTCGGCGGAGTCCGGGGACCCGGCGGCGGTCGACCCGGCGGCGAGCCCGGTGGCGGCGGGCGCCGCGGATCCGGCGGCGGCGGGGTGGGGGATGCGGTGCAGTCCCCTGACGTCGTACAGGCGGGTGACGGCGAAGCCGAAGGCCAGCGCGGCGACGAAGGCGACCCCCATCGCGGACCAGGCCCGGGTCAGGCCCGCGTCGGCCTGGGCCCCGTAGTAGAGCAGGGAGCGCAGCCCCTCGGTGATCTGGCGCAGCGGCTCGAACTCGGCGAGGGCCCGGAAGAAGCCCGGCAGCGCCTGGAGCGGCACCGTGGCGCCGGAGGAGGGGACGGCCATCGCGATGAACACGATGGTGGCGAGCAGCATGCCGGGGGTGCCGAAGGCGGCGAACAGGGCCAGGCTGCCGATGCCGACGACCGCGATGGTGGCGACCGAGTACAGCCACAGCAGGCCCAGGTGGGAGGCGTCCATGTCGAGCACGGCGACCGTGGCGACCTCCACCAGGGTGCCCATGACCACGGACAGGCCGAGCATGAGCGCCATGCCGATCGCCAGGGTGCGGACGCGGCTGGTGTGTTGGACGGGTTCCCGCTTGCGGAAGGGGCCGAAGTCGGTGTGCACGTAGCCGAGCGCGGTGTCGACCTGGGAGTTGACCACGTTGGCGCCGAGCATGCCGCAGACGATGAGGACCAGCGCGTAGTAGAAGGCGCTCAGGCCCATGGCGCTGCGGGAGCCGACGGGGTGGCCGTCGGCGACGGTGACTGTCACCGGGTCGGCCAGCTTGAGCTGGGCGGCCGTCGGCAGCGGGGTCTTCTGGGCGGCGGCCTGCTGGAGGAGCTGCTGGCCGATCTGCGCGGATGCGGCGTGGGCGGCCTTCTGGGCCGCCTGGGAGGACATGGAGGAGCCTATGCTGCCGGCGGCCTGGTTGGTCAGGACGGTCAGGACCGGCGGTGCGGGCTTGCCGGCGGGCGGCTGCGGGGCGGCGAGCGCGGTCACCGTGGCGGAGAAGTCCCGCGGGATGACGAGGGCGCCGAAGACCTTGCCCCGGCCCAGCCGCTTGTCGGCCTCCTCGCGGCTGACGAGCTGCCAGTCGATGCTCTTGTCGCCCTGGGCGGCCTTCTCGATCCCGGCGACGACCTGCTCGCCGAGGTTGACGCGGCGGCCGCCCGCGTCGGCGCCGGTGTCGGCGTTGACCAGGGCCACCGGCAGGTCGCGCAGGTTTCCTCTGGGGTTGACGTTGCCGCCCACGTAGAGCAGGGCGAACACCATCGAGACCACTGCGGCGATGAGTCCCGTACCGATCCACAGCTGGGGTCGGCGGAGCACGGAGGGTGGCGTGGGGTGAGGCATCGATTCTCCGGTGCGGCTGCGATTCCTGGACTGGATACTTCTGGTATCCAATACTGGATACTGGCAGTATCTTGTGGTGGTGTCCAATCGCCGATGACGGGTACCGGCCGCACGACCAGCAGGGAAGCCGTATGAAGATCTCGGAGCTCAGCCGGCGCACCGGGGTGCCGGTCGCCAGCATCAAGTACTTCCGGCGGCAAGGGCTGTTGCCCGCGGGACGGGCCACCGCCGCGACCCTGGCCGAGTACGGGGAGGAGCACGCGGAGCGGCTGCGGCTGATCAAGGCGCTGACCACGCTGGGCGGCCTGTCCATCGCCGCCACCCGGGAGGTGCTCGGCGCCGTCGACCAGGCGCACAGCACCGAGGGCGCCCTCGGGGCGATCAGCTACGCGCTCCCGGTCCCGGTGGCCTCCCACGGCCCGGAGGACGGCGAGGGGGAGGACGAGGCGGAGGAGACGGCCGGAGCGGAGGTGGCGGAGCTGCTCGCGGCACTGGACTGGCGGGCGCCGGCCACGTCACCGCACGTGCAGGGGCTGACGGCGGCCCTCAGGGAACTGCGCCGGCTGGACGCCCAGTACGCCCCGGGCGAGCTCGCCGCCTACGCGCGGCTGGCCGAGTCGGTGGCCCGGCTGGACCTCGAGCGCGCGTCCTGCCTCGACGACCCGGTGGCCCTGGCGGAGCGGGCGGTCATCGTCTTCGCGATCTGCGCCCCGGTGTTCGAACTGCTGCGCCGCCTCGCCCAGGAGGACCAGGTCCGGCGCCGCATCGCGGACGACGGCACGGGCACCGCCGCCGCCCCCTGAGCCGTCCGCCCTCACCCGGCCACGGTGTCGCCGTGGCGATGGGCCACCCGCCACGCGCCCTGTTCCCGGCGGTAGACCTGGGTGGCCCGCAGGGTGTAGGTGCGCGGCTCGCCGTCGACGGAGGTGGAGGTGTGTTCGAGGCCGGCCGTGTAGGCCATGTCACCCACCACGTCGTACGCCAGTAGTTCGAACGCGTACGACGTGCAGTCGGAGAAGCTTCCCTCCAGGGCCGTGAACAACGCGTCGAGCTCCTGCCGGCCGACAGCGTTGCGCCACGCCCCCAGGACGCTCACCGGCTCGTCGTGCGACCACAGCGCCCGGCGGGCAGCCGCGTCGCCGTTGTGCAGCGCGCGTTCCGCCTCGTACAGATCGGTCCTGACCCACAGCAGGAAGTCGTCGCGGTCGCTCATGCCGTCATCTTGCACCCCGGGTACGGGCCGGCGCGGCGGCCGACACGCGCGGCGCTGCGGGGCGCGGCGGTGCCGCCGGAGCCCGGGAGGGCCGGGCCGGCGGCACCCGGGGGTGCTGCGGCGGGGTCAGATGGTGACGCAGATGCCGTCCTCGATGGACCGGCCGTCGCGCTCCAGGCCACCGCACACCAGCTTGGACCCGGCCTGCTCGTAGCCCACCACCCACCGGTGGGAGGCCGCGTTGACCTTCGTGCTGTGGTAGTTGCCCCAGTAGGAGCGCAGCGTGCCGGGCAGGCCGTCGCGGGTCCGGACGGTGATGTCCTGGACGAAGCGGTTGTGGTGGGCGGTCATCACGCAGATGTACTGGCCGCACTGGCTGTCGACGGCGCCGGGACGCGCGTCGGCGGGGGTCGCGGCGGTGAGCGCCAGGGCGGCGCCGGTGGCCAGGGTCGCGGCGAGGTACCGCAGGCGATCGTTCATGGAAAGGCCGTCTTTCTGTCGCTACTCGGGGAACGCCGACAGGCGGCGGTGTCAGCCGCACCCGCGGGGGTGGGCCTGATCACGATCCGGTTGTAACGACCGGCGGCGGGGCTCGGACAGGCCCTGGGCCGCCAACTCACCCGGGCGGGCGAGCGCCTTCACCCGGTGAAACGCCACTGCACCCGGAGGCAGCGGACGGCGGAAAAGACAAAGGAAAAAGACAAAGGCAAGGAGTCGCCCACTCCTTGCCACTCTCAACATATAGCGCACGGGGGGCCTTGCGGCAAGACCCCGTTCGCCCCGCAGAATGAGCGGCCGAATCCAGAACCTGCGGAAATGGGCGTTTTCATGATGGACGTGATCGTTGCCGGCGGCGGCCCGACCGGTTTGATGGTGGCCGCCGAACTGCGGCTGCACGGAGTGCGCGTGCTCGTACTGGAGAAGGAGACGGAGCCCGCCGGCCATGCCCGTGCGCGCGGTCTGCACGCGCGCAGCATCGAGTTGATGGACCAACGCGGCCTGGCGGAACGCTTTCTCGCACGCGGTGAACGGTTCACGGTCGGCGGCTTCTTCGCCGGCATCGGCGGGGCCTGGCCGACGGGGCTGGACACCACGCACGCGTACGTCCTCGCCATCCCCCAGGCGGTCACCGAAGAGCTGCTGGCCGAGCACGCCCGCGGACTCGGCGTCGAGGTCCGGCGCGGCTGCGAACTGGCCGGACTGACCCAGGACGAGGACGGGGTGGACGTCCGGCTGGCCGACGGCACACGGCTGCGCTCGCGCTACCTCGTGGGCTGCGACGGCGGACGCAGCACGGTGCGCAAGCTGCTCGGCGTTGGCTTCCCCGGCGAACCCAGCAGGAAGGAGACGCTGTTGGCCGACGTGGAGCTGACCGCGTCACCGCGGGAGCTGGCCGCCGTGGTGGCCGAAGTCCGCAGGACCCAGCCGCGGTTCGGCGCCATCCCCGAGGGGGACGGCGTGTACCGCGTCATCGTGCCCGCCGAGGGAGTGGCCGAGGACCGCTCGGTCCCGCCGTCCCTGGACGAGCTCAGGCAGCAGTTGCGGGCGTACGCCGGCACCGACTTCGGTGTGCACGCGCCGCGCTGGATCTCCCGCTTCGGCGACGCGACGCGGCTGGCCGAGCGCTATCGCGTCGGCCGGGTGCTGCTGGCCGGCGACGCGGCGCACATCCACCCGCCCACCGGCGGGCAGGGGCTCAACCTGGGCCTCCAGGACGCGTTCAACCTCGGGTGGAAGCTCGCCGCCGCGGTGGCCGGCTGGGCGCCGGACGGGCTCCTGGACAGCTACCACGCCGAGCGGCACCCGGTGGCGGCCGACGTACTGGACAACACCCGCGCGCAGATGGAGCTGATGTCCACCGAGCCCGGCCCCCGGGCGGTGCGCCGGCTGCTCGCGGAACTGATGGACTTCGAGGAGGTGAACCGGCACCTGATCGAGAAGATCACCGCGATCGGGATCCGCTACGACCTCGGCGAGGGCCACGAACTGCTCGGCAGGCGGCTGCGGGACGTGCGGCTGAAGCGGGGGCGCCTCTACGGGCTGATGCACCGCGGCCGGGGGCTGCTGCTCGACCGGACCGGCCGGCTCTCGGCGGCGGGCTGGGCGGACCGGGTCGACCACGTCGTCGACGTCAGCGGGGAACTCGACGTCCCCGGCGTGCTGTTGCGCCCGGACGGGCACGTCGCGTGGGCCGGCGAGGACCAGCAGGAGCTGCTCGGGGCGCTGCTGCGGTGGTTCGGGGCCGCCTCCGCCCGCGCGTGACGCGTCCCGCGACGGCGGATGCCGGGAGCGGCCGCCTCCGCCGTATTCAGGGCCGTTCCAGCATCCGCCGCCGCAGGCTGTCGTAGATGGGCTCGCTCTCCAGCCGGTCGGCGGTCAGGACCGCGGCGAAGCAGGCGACCAGCAGGGGGAGGACGAGCGCGGTCGCCCCGGTCATCTCCACGACCAGGACGACACCCGTGAGCGGCGCCCGCACCACGCCGGCGAACAGGGCGGCCATCCCGACGGCCGCGAAGGCGCCCGGGCCGATCGGATGCGCCGGCAGCAGCGGTGCGGTGACGGCGTGCGCGAGGGCCCCCCACAGCGCCCCCACGGCGAGCAGCGGAGCGAACAGCCCGCCGGGGGTGGCGGCCGCGTAGCTGAGCGGACCCGCCACGAACCGAACGGCCAGGTATCCCGCGAGCACCGCCACGGCGGGGCTCGCCCCGGCGAGCAGTCCCTCGCTCAGCGGGTCACCGCCCCCGCCCAGCAGCGGGTCGTACGCCATGAGCAGGCCGACCACGGCCCCGATGACGGCGGCCCGGGCCACGGGCGGCACCCGGGTGAGCCGGTCGCCCACCGCCAGCATCCCGACGACGAGGCCGCTGTAGGCCGCGCCCAGCGCTCCGGCGGCCGCACCGAACAGGAGGAAGAGGGGCAGCGTCCACACCGGGGGGAGGCGTGCCCCGGGGACCGGGAAGACCGGCGCGTCACCGACGAGGAACCGGGAGACGGCGAGCGCCGAGGCCGTGCCGATGAGGGTGAGGAGCACCAGGCGGGGCCGGACCGTGCGGGTCACCTCCTCGCAGACGAACAGCAGTCCGCCGAGGGGGGCGGTGAAAGCCGTGGCCAGACCCGCGCCGCCGAGCGCGGTGTGCAACCGACGGGCATCGGCGGCGGCCAGCCGGGTGAGGCGGCCGCCTCGGACCCGATCGAGGCTCCCATGTGCACGATCGGGCCCTCCCGGCCGAGGACCAGGCCCGAGCCGATGGCGAGGAGCCCGCCGAGGAACTTCGCCGGCAGCAGCCACGGCGAGCGGGAGCGGGGGTCGGCCTCCTCCCGCCAGACGGCCTCCACGTGCTGGATCCCGCTGCCCGCCGCGTGCGGGACCCGCCCGGCGATCAGGCAGGCCGCGGCCGCGCCCGCCGCCGCGAGGGCCATCGGGATCAGCCATCCCGGGCCGCCGAGGCCGGCCGCCGCCTCCAGCACCGTGCCGCGCAGCTCGGCGGCGCGTGCCAGGCACCACCGGAACGCGCCGCCGACCAGCCCCACCAGGCAGCCCGCGGGCACCGCGACGAGGTAGGCGCGGTACCCGTCCGGATCCCTCCACCCCGTGGGCCGGGGTCCGGGCCGAGCACCGGGCATGCGCTGCCTCCCCACCGATCCGTACGGGACGTCGTCCGAGCCTGGCCCGGGCAGGCGCGCGGCACGGCGAAGCTCGCCGGGCCCGCGCCCGCGAGGCGCCCGACCGGCCGAAGGCCGCGCGTGCTCCGCGCCTGCGCGAAGGCGCGGCGGCGGCCGTCACCTGAGCCGGCGCAGGGTGTGGCCGTCGGCGGGGCGGTGCAGGTTCCGGCTCGGGGCCGTCTGTCGTACGCGTGCAGCGTCGCCGCGTCGAGGTCCAGCCGCGCGGCCGCGTCCCGGCCCGGCCCGTGCGCCTGCCTGTCACACCGTGTGCTTGTGGAGCACGGACAGGTGGAAGCGGTCGCGGTGGGGTGCGGGTTCGTCGCTGCCCGGGAGGGCGAACACCGCGCAGACGTCGGCGGGGCGGGTGAGGATGCTCGACTGTTCGCCGAAGGTCAGGACCGGGTTGGCCTCGTGCCGGCACCGCGCGGCGTCAAGGGCGGCGATCAGATCCTCGCGCAGGACGGTCGCCTCGTACTCCCCTGCGTTCGCGAGGACGAGGGGCGGCAGCCTGACCGGCGCGCCCGGGCGCAGCCGTATCCAGATCCCGCTGACCCGCCGCTGCGTGACGACGAGGTCCAGCCCGTCCCAGGAGTGCGGGTAGCCGTCGAAGTCGGGGCCCTTCATCCGGATGACGGGGTGCGGGCGTCCGGGGCCGAGGAGCGCCTCGGCCCCGGACAGGGGCATCCCGCAGTGGAGCGGGCCGATCCGGCCGGTCGAGGCGAAGTCCACGAGCAGGTTCATCAAGGTCACGCCGGGGACTGTGGCATCTCCCCCGGCGGTGCGCACGCCGTTTTTACCGTGTGGGCCGGGCCCGGTGCCCGGCCCACACGGCGGGTCTCAGCCGCGCCGGGCGCGCAGGAGGCGGAACGCCGCGTAGAGGGCGGCGGCGCAGAGGGCGAGGACGAGGGAGGTTTCCAGGAGCTGCGTCGGCCAGTAGTGCGACGCCGGGTGGAACTCGGCGTAGCGGGCGGTGACGTGCAGGTCGGCGAAGCACGCGGCCGCGTCGTGCTTCCGCTCGATGCAGGTGTGCGCGGGCAGCCGCCCGCCCGTGGCGGTGAGGAAGCCCACGTCCGTCAGGAGGGCGTCGTGCGGTACCAGTCGGGCCGGGTTCCCGGACAGGGGCATGGTGGCGGTCTGCGTGGACAGGACCGACCAGCGCAGGGAGCCGAGGCCCAGCAGCACCAGGCCGGTGAGGAGGCCGGTGACCGCCATGGCCGCGAGGGTGCGCCGGACCAGCTGTCCGACGAGCGCTCCGAGGGCCACCCCGAGCAGGCAGTACGCGACGAGCACCGGGCCGGTGGCCTCGTACGTTCCCCGGTCGGACCAGGCGAGCTGGTAGGTGCCGGCCACCCGGTCCCAGCCGAGGCGGTACACCGCGACCAGCGCGGCCGATCCGAGGGCCGCCACCACGGCGGCGACCAGGACCTTCGCTCCGAGCCAGGCCCTGGGGGTGGTCGACTGGGTGAGGGCGAGCCGCCAGGTGCCGCTCTCCAGTTCGCGGGCCGTCATGGGACCGGCCACGAAGGCGCCGACGAGCACCGGCAGGAGCAGCAGGTAGGTGCCGCCGAACTCCATGAAGAACCGCAGTACGTTGTACCCGCGGTTCGGGTACGGGATGCCGCGGGGGCCGGCCCACATCCGCAGGGCGACGACCAGGGCCAGTCCGGCGGCGATCAGGGCGGGCACCGCCCACGCCGCGCGCCGGTGCTGGCGGACGGTGGCCCAGTAGGGGCCCTTCAGCGTCAGCGTGCTCATGCCGACACCCCCGCGGCGGCGAGGGAGTCGGCGGCGTCGAACGACGGGGCGTCGGGGGAGCGCAGGTGGGCGAGCAGGAGTTCCTCCAGGGACGGGTGGGCCACCTGCCAGGTGCGGCCGTCGACGGGCCCGCCCGGCCGCACGAGTGCGGTGAGCTGGCGGCCCGTCGTACGGCTCTCCACGACGGTGTGGCGGGCGAGTTCGGCGGCGGCGCCGACGGGGCCGGTGAGCAGCCGGTGTGCCGCGCCGATCTCGTCGATGGGGCCGGAGAGGCGGATGCGGCCGCCGTCGGCGAGGAGGAGGTGGTCGCAGGCCCCCTCCAGCTCGGTGAGGATGTGCGAGGACATCAGCACGGAGGTGCCGTTCTCGGCGGCGTCGGCCATCAGCACGCCCATGAGCTGGTGCCGGGCGAGCGGGTCGAGGTCGGCCATCGGCTCGTCCAGGAGCAGCAGGCGGGGGCGCTTGCCGAGGGCGAGGGCCAGGGCGACGCGGGTGCGCTGGCCGCCGGAGAGCGTCCGGATCCGGCGGTCATGGGCCAGGCTCCCGCCTTCCACGATGCGTTCGGCCGTCTTCGCGTCCCACCGGCCCGGGTTGAGTTCCGCGCCCAGGCGCAGGGTCTCGCCGACGGTGAGCTGCGGGTAGAGGGGCTTGTCCTGCCCCACGTAGGCCAGTTCCTCGCGCGGCGCCGTGCTCAGGGTGCCCTCGGTGGGGAGGGCGAGCCGGGCCGCGAGCGTCAGCAGGCTCGACTTGCCCGCCCCGTTCGGGCCGACGAGTGCGCAGATCCGGCCTTCGGGCAGCCGGAACGAGCACGCGCGCAGCGCCCACTCCTCCCGGCGTCCGTAGCGCAGGCCGAGGCCTTCCGCCTCGATCACGATGTCCGTCATGCGGTGTCGTCCCCCTTGAAGTGCTGGTCGAGTACGGATGCGAAGAGGGCGGCCACGTCGTCCCGTTCCATCCCGGCGGCTCCGGCCCGCCGTGCCCAGTCGGCGAGTTCGTCGTGCAGCGGAGAGCCGGCCGGGGCACCGCCCAGGGACTTCCGGATGAAGGTGCCCATCCCCCGCTTCGCCTCGACGAGCCCTTCGCGTTCCAGTTCGCGGTAGGCCTTGAGGACGGTGTTGGGGTTGATGGCGGTGGCCTCCACGACCTCGCGCGCGGCCGGCAGTTTGTCGCCGGGCTCCAACAGGCCCAGGCGCAGGGCCTGTTTGGTCTGCTGGACGATCTGCAGGTACGTGGCGATGCCGCTGCGCCGGTCGATGCGGTATTCCAGCACGCCCCATCACCACCCTTTCACTAGGCAAGTAGTGAAAGGGTCGGGCAGAGGGGCACCTCCTGTCAACTGCCCGCCCCCTGGCCGGAAAGGAATCACGGCGGGCGTCCCCCCGGTGCCCGCTCCCTATGCTGACGACATGATCGACATACCTCTCTCGGCGCTCGAAGTGGCGATGGTCCAGACCGGCACCCGGGCGGTGGACACCCTGCGGGACACCGCGGCCTTCGCGCAGGAGCTGGAACGCCTGGGCTACCACCGGATCTGGTACGCCGAGCACCACCACTCCCCCGCGATCGGGGCCTTCCCGCCCGTGGTGCTGACCGCCCACGCCGCGGCCTCCACCTCCGGCATCCGCCTCGGCTCGGGCGGCGTGCTGGCCCCCAACCACGCACCCCTCACCCTGGCGGAACAGTGGGGAACGCTGGCCGCGCTGCACGAGGACCGCATCGACCTGGGCATCGGCCGCGGCCCCGGCACCTTCGACGAAGCCATCGCACGGGCGCTGCGCCGCGGGGCCGGGCCGACGACGGACGCGGAGTACCGCGGCGACGTGGCCGCGGTCCTGGCGTACCTGGTGGACGAGGTGGCCCTCGGCCCGCTGCCGGAGCCGTGGCTCCTGGCCTCCAGCACCGAGGGGGCCGCTCTGGCCGCGGAGCTCGGGCTGCCGGTCGCCCTCGCGCACCACATCCGGCCGGAGAACACCCGCGCGGCCCTGGAACGCTACCGGGCGGCGTTCACCCCCTCCCGCTGGTGCGAGCGGCCCCGGGTGCTGCTGTGCGTGGAGACGGTGTGCGCGGAGACGGAGGAGGAAGCCCAGTGGCGCGGCGGCCCGATGAACGTCGTCAAGGCCGGGCTCCTGAAGGGCGTGAGCGACATGCCCTTCCCCACGCCGGCGCAGGCGGCCGCCCACCCCTTCACGGAGCAGGAGCGGCAGGCGCTGGCCGGCTTCCGCGCGCAGCAGGCCGTCGGCACCCCGGAGACCGTCGTGCGGCGGCTCGCACGACTGGCCGCCGAGACCGGGGCGGACGAGCTGATGCTGACCACCCCCGTCTACGACCTCCGCGACCGCGTCCACTCGTACGAGCTCGTCAAGAAGTACTGCGGGGCCTGAGAGGGGGGGCGGGGCCGCTCGGGCGCTACTTCTCCAGCGCCCGCACCGCCCGGCGCTCCAGGTCCACGCAGCGGTCGACGCGTTCCGCGCAGGCGTCGAAGAGCGCCCGGCGTTCCTGCGCGCCGGCCTGCGGGTCGGCGTCCCGGGCGAGCAGGGCCAGTTCCGACCACTGGCCGGCGGACTCGCGGAACAGTCCGGCGGCCTCCGGACGCCCGGCGAGGTCGAGGAAATCGGCGTACAGCGGCCGGGTCGCGCCCGGGGCCGTCCACTCCTCCTCCAGGCAGGCATACAGCCGTCCGGTGCCGGCGCGCAGGGCCTCCGGCGAGCTGCCGAACCGGTGCTCCCAGCCGGCCGGGGTGGTGCCGTCGCGCAGCTGGGCGGCGAGCTTCTCCATGCCGCTGAAGCCGAAGTTCACGTCGAACTCGTTCCCCAGCACGGGCCCGGTGAGGTGCGTGACGGTGGAGGCGATCGCCCCCGCCACGTCCGGTTCGCCCTCGGGCGGCCCGGTGGGCACGATCAGCTGGTGGCGGCCCTTGCGGTGCGCGGTCCAGGCCGCGCCGAACTCCTCGCGGTCGATCCGGTAGGGGGTCTCGGCGCCGTCCTCGACCAGCAGGTCGTCGCCGTCGTAGCCGGCGACGACGACGGTGTAGGGGTCGGTGCCGGTCATCGCGGCGTCCGGGTCGGCCGCGTGCCAGGGCAGCGAGGAGCGGTCGACCACGCAGAACGCCGGCTGCCCCTGGTCCAGGGCGGCGCGTACCCGTCCCCAGCGCGGGTTCATCGCGCGGGTGGCCTCGTACGGGACGCGCAGGCGGCCCAGCGCGACCTGCACCCAGGGCTCGGGATGGGCCTGGGCCACGATCGAGAGGATCGGCAGCCGCCCCTCGTACTCGAAGACGAAGTACATGAAGCCGATCCCACCGGCCAGGCCGGCCACCAGCTCCTCGTCGTGGACGCTGCCCAGGGCGTGCCTGATCAGCGAGGCTTCCCGGTGGCGTCCGGTCCCGAAGTCTTCGTATACGAGCACAGTCATGGGCCGAGCCTAACCGTACGGGACCGCCTCAGCCCTCGACGCCCGTGGCGGTGTGCGGGGCGCCGACCGGCTTGGACTCCGGGGAGCCTCGCTGGCGCAGGTACACGGACAGGATCGCCATCGAGGCGACGGCCAGCAGCTCCGACTGCCAGTTCTGCAGCGACCGGTTCCAGAAGTCGGCCGAGGCCAGGTAGGCGCCCCAGCCGACCGGGTCCTGGAGCTGCCGCAGCTGCTCGGCGTCGTACGCCGCGACGCCGGTGACGGACTGGGTGAACCAGGACAGCAGGAACAGCACGGCCATCACCGTGCCGAGCGAGCGCGCGTACAGGTGCTGGCGCCAGTCCCCGGTGCCCGCCCAGCGCGGCGAGTCGGCGCGGGCGTGTCCGCCCATGCGCTGGTCGCGCTCGCTCTCGGGCCCCGCCTTGTGCAGTTCCTTCGACTCCGGGGAGCCGCGCTGGAGGAGGTACACGGTTCCGAAGATGTAGAGGAAGAACTGCAGGAACTCCGACTGCCAGTTCTCGGTGACGTCGACCGCGAAGTCGGAGGACATCAGGTAGGGCCCGAAGCCGACGCTCTCCAGTCCGTCGACGGCGAGCGCCTCGTTGAACTCGGCGTGCCCGGCGATCGCCTGACCGGCCAGTACGAGCAGGAACGCGGCTCCGAAGGCGAGCGTGAGGCTGTTGTCGCGCCAGAAACTCCGCCGGCCGCCGCGCCCGCCGCCCTCGTCCTTGCCGTCGGTGTCGTCGGCGGCCGCGCTCACCGGTGCATCACCCCGATGGCGAGGAAGTAGCCGAGGCCGCCCAGGATGAGCGTGAGACAGCCGGCGAAAAGACCTTTCATCTCATTCTCCCTTCAGCGTGCACTGGTACGGCCGGTCCGGGCGCGGCGTACATCCGGCGGCCACCACCTTCCAGCCGCCGTGGAACTGCGACAGGAACAGCGTGTCGTCCGTCAGCCGCAGCATCGCCTGCCTGCCGTACACCTCGGTGCCCCGTACGGGGCCCCCGCGCGGCAGGTCCTCACCGGACAGGGCCTCGGCGCAGGAACGCTTCTCCTCCTGCTCCAGCTGCTCGCGGGTGGCGGGCGCCAGCAGTTCGCACGCCCCGGCGTAGTCGGATGCGGTCAGGGCCCGTTCGAAGGCGGCCGCCGCGTCCCGGGCCGCGTCCTGCCGGGGCGCCGGAGCCCCGCACCCGGCCAGCAGCGCGGCCCCGGCGGACCAGCCCAGTACGGCCGCCAGGGTGCGGGCGGTACGGGGCGCGGGGCGGGTGCGCGGAGGTGGGGTGGTGTCCAAGCTGCTCCTCCTGCTGCCGGGCCGCGGGCGCACCCCGGGGTGCGCCGCCGTCCGGGGAGGGTTCCCCGGCGCGGGCCGTCCATCCCCCGCCGGAGGGGGAAAAGCACCCGTGTGCGGTACGGCCGGAAGCGGCGGTTCACCCGGTCGGCCACGGGCGCGGCGGGCGCCGGCCGCCGCCGAACGGCCGCTCACCGCAGGGCCGCTCACCGAACGGCCGCTCACCGCACGGCCGCTGCCGCACGGTCGGGCGCCGCACGGTCGGGCGCCGCACGGTCGGGCGCCCGGGGCCTCAAGCGCCGCCTGGGGTGAAGGTCACCGGGAGGCGCTGGGGGCCGCGCAGGCCGCCGGGGCGCCACGGGATCTCGTCCGGCGGGACGGCGAGGGCGAGCCCGGGGAGCCTGCGCAGGGCCGTACCGATGGCGATCTGCCCCTCCAGCCGGGCCAGCGGTGCGCCCAGGCAGTAGTGGATGCCGTGCCCGAACGCCAGGTGGGCGTTGTCCTGCCGGGTGATGTCCAGGCGGTCGGGGTCGGGGAACCGCGCCGGGTCGCGGTCGGCGATGGCCGAGGCGATGAGCACGGTCGAGCCGCGCGGGACGGCCACCCCCGCGATCTCGACGTCCTCGCGGGCGAACCGGGCGATGCCGGGGCTGACCGGGCCGTCGTAGCGGAGGAACTCCTCGACCGCGCCCGGCAGGAGCTCCGGGTCGCGGCGCAGCCGGTCGAGCTGGCCGGGGTGGGCCAGCAGCATCACGAGGCCGCCGCCGATCAGGTTGACCGTGGTGATGTAGCCGGCGGCCAGCAGCAGGAAGACCATGGCGATCAGCTCGTCCTCGGTCAGCCGCTGCTCCTCGTCCCGGGCGGTGACGAGGCCGCTGAGCAGGTCGTCACCGGGACGGGAGCGCTTGTCCTGGATGAGCGCGGTCACGTAGGCGCGCATGTGCTGCCACGCCTCGTTCACCACGGCGGGGTCCGGCGGCTCCTCGCCCCGGGTGATCAGGCGGTCCGTCCAGTACTGGAAGTCGTGGCGGTCGTCCACCGGCACCCCCAGCAGTTCGCTGATCACCGCGACCGGCAGCGGCAGCGCGAAGTCCGCGACGAGGTCGGCGCGCCCGGCCGGGAGGACGGCGTCCAGCAGCCCGTCGGTGAGGGCCTGGATGCGGGGCCGCATCGCGGCCACCCGGTGGGCGGTGAACGCCTTGGAGACCAGGCGGCGCAGGCGGGTGTGGTCGGGCGGGTCGCTGCGGAGCATGTTGCCGAGCATCGCCTCGCGCTCCGCGCCGGGCAGCTGCCGCAGGAGGCGGGTGTCCGTGGCGTCGCGCACGTCGCTGCTGAGGCGGGGGTCGGACAGCGCCGCGAGCCCGTCCTCGTAGCGGGTGACGAGCCAGGCCTCCAGCCCGCCCGCGATGACGGCGCGCCGGACGGGGCCCTCCTCGCGCAGCCGCCGGTACAGCGGGAAGGGGTCCGCGACGAACGCCGGATCCGCGTAGGGCAGCAGTACCGGTGGCTCGCTCGTCCCGTCCCGGGGGGCGTCGCCGGTTTCCGTCGTCACCCGGCCATGATGCCGGGCGGAGCGGTCCCGCGGCGGCAGCGCCACGGTCTCGCGTACGACCGCCGGGGAAGCAGCCGCGCACCGCCGTCCGGGCTCGCGTGGCCGGCGTCAGGGTGGCGGGGCGGTGAGGGCCGGGGTCGGGCGGCTCCAGGGGTTGGGGAGTTCGCCGGTGACGGGGCCGCAGACGGCCGCGCCCCGGTCGTGGGCGGTGCGCACGGCGAGGGGGACGAGCGCCTCCGGGACGGCGTGGACCAGGTGGCAGAAGCGCTCGGGCGGATGACGGGCCGTCCACCCGGGCCGGCTGAACCGCGTGACGTACGTGGACCAGTCGCCCTCGAAGGTGACGACCAGGTCGGCGAGGCGCAGGTACCCGGGCGCCGGGTGGACGCCCGGGTTCAGGACGACGGTCCCCGCGCCGAGCCGGCGCAGCGAGCGGACCAGGCGGCGGCAGCCGCGCAGCCCCTCCGCGCCGGCGCTCACCCGGTCGAGGAAGCAGCCGTCGGCCCCGTACCACTCCTGGTACCGGAGCATCTCGTAGTGGGCCTCCGCCGCGTCCCGGGCCCCGTACGCGGTGTCGACGTAGCCGAGCAGCCGGGCGCCGGCCGCGCGCAGGGCCGCGGCCGCCGCCGTGAACGCGGGATCGGGGCGCGGGCCCGGACCGCTCGCGGGGTTGAGCACCACCGCGTAGGTCCGGGAGGCCGCTCCGATCAGCAGGGCCCAGGCACCCGGGTCCTCCGCCGGATGGACGTACAGCGGCACGAGCAGGCTCATGGCACGCGGCTGCCGTCGCGGGCGGCCGCGCGGCCACCGCGGCCCGCGTCCCACAGCGAGGCGAGCATCTCGTCCAGCCGCCGCTGCGGGCGCCACCCCAGCGCCCGAGCCGCGGCGGTGATGTCGGAGCACTGCCACGAGACCTCGGCCGAGCGGGCGGAGCCGGCCGTGCCGCCCGGGTCCTCCTCGATCCGCCCCCGGAAGCCCGCCCGGTGGGCCAGGCCGTGCACCAGCTCGCGCACCGGTACGGCCTCGCCCGCGCCGATGTTGAGCACCGGTGGCAGCGGCCCGGGCACGGTCGCCGCGAGTGCGGCCGCGCGGGCCACGTCCCGTACGTCGACGAAGTCGCGGTACGCGGACAGGTCTCCGAGGCGCAGCACCGCCCGCGGGTCCTGGCCGGCCGCGCCCAGCAGGGCGGTGATCCTGCCGGGCAGACCGGTGGCCGGCGCGCCGGGCCCGACCGGGTTGCCCACGCGCAGCACCACCGCGTCCAGGCCGGATGCGGCCACCGCGACGGTCCCGGCCAGCTTCGTGACGCCGTACGGGGTGACCGGGGACGCGGGGGCGGACTCCCCCACCCGGACGCCGAAGGCGCCCGGGCCGTACTCGGCGGCCGAGCCCAGGTGCACCAGGCGGGCCGCCGGGGCGGCCTCGCCGAGGGCCGCGCACAGGACGGCGGGGCCGCGGGCGTTGGCCTCGGCGAGCGCGACCGGGTCGCCCGCGGTCGCGCCCGCGCAGTTGACCACGGCGTCGGGGGCCGCCGCCGCGAGGGTCTCGGCCAGCCGCCCGGTGCGGTCGGCGGCGAGGTCGATGCCGTACTCGGCGCCGGGCGAGCGCCCGCCGTGGAGGACCCGTACGTCCGCCAGGGCGCGGAGCCGGCGTGCGACGTGGGCTCCGAGGTAGCCGGTGGCTCCCAGGACGAGGATGCGCATGAGGTGCTCAGGCTCCCTTGAGCAGCAGGGACTTGCGGCTGGTGAACTCGGCGTTGGCCCGGTCGTAGTCGTCGGGGCGTCCTATGTCGAGCCAGTAGCCGTCGAACTCGTAGGCGTGCGGCGGGTTCTGGGCCCCGAGCAGGTCGAGGACGAGCTCGTCGAAGCCGAGCGGCAGCCCGGGAGTGTAGCCGTCGAGGGTGTCGCGGCTCAGACCGTACACGCCCATGGACACGCGGTAGTCCATGCTGGGCTTCTCGGTGAAGCCGACGACGCGGCTGGCGTCGGTGGTCAGCACGCCGAAGTCGATGCGCACCTCGCGCGCGTACGTGGCGATGGTCAGCGGCGCGCCGGAGGCCTCGTGGCGGCGCAGGACGTCGGCGTAGTCGAGGTCGGTCAGGACGTCGCCGTTCATCACCAGGAAGTTCTCCGGGAGCCGGTCCCGGAGGTTCAGCAGCGGGCCCATGGTGCCGAGGGGGCTCTCCTCGGTGGCGTAGTCGACGCTCATCCCCCACTGGGAGCCGTCGCCCACGTAGGCGCGGATGATCTCGCCGAGGTGGCCGATGGCGATGGTGCAGCGGGTGAAGCCGGCGGTCGACAGCTGGCGCAGCACGATCTCGAGGATGGCGTGCTGGTCGCCGATGGGGACGAGGGGCTTGGGGAGGGCAGTGGTGTAGGGGCGCAGCCGGACGCCCTTGCCGCCCGCCAGGATCACTGCGTACACGGGTTCCTCCATGGGGTGATGAGCCGGTGGGACGTGGAGTGGGAGGGGCGGGTCAGACGTTGTAGATGCCGGTCTTGTAGCGGGCGAGGTTGGCCGGGTCGCGGAAGAAGGCGACGGTGTGGGCCAGGCCCTGTTCCAGGGTGTGCCGCGGTTCCCAGCCGGTCGCGGCGGTGAGCCTGCTCGCGTCCGCGACGAGCCGCATCACCTCGGAGGCGGCCGGCCGCAGCCGCTCGGCGTCCTCGCGCACGTCGACGGGGACCTCCATCACCTTGCCGATCAGCGCGACCAGGTCGCCGACGGAGATCTCGGTGCCGGTACCGGAGTTGAAGGTGCGGCCCACCACCCGTTCGGCGGGCGCGGTGCCGACCGCGAGGAAGGCCCCGGCGGTGTCCTCGACGTAGCTGAAGTCGCGGGTGGGGCGCAGGTCGCCGAGGGTGATGACGCGCTCCCCGGCCGCCACCTGGCCGATGACGGTGGGGATCACGGCGCGCATCGACTGGCGCGGTCCGAAGGTATTGAAGGGCCTGAGGGTCACCACCGGGGTGCCGAAGCTGGCGTGGTAGCTGTCGGCGAGCCGGTCGCCCCCGGCCTTGGAGGCGGCGTACGGGGACTGGGTGTTGATGGGGTGGTCCTCGGTGATGGGGACGGTCCGGGCGGTGCCGTACGTCTCGCTGGTGGAGGTGTGCACCAGGCGGGGCGTGCCGAGGGCGCGGACCGCTTCGAGCACGTTGAGGGTGCCGGTGACGTTGGTGTCCACGTAGCTGTGCGGGGCCCGGTAGGAGTACGGGATCGCGATGAGGGCGGCGAGGTGGTAGGCGGAGTCGGCGCCTTCGAGCAGGCCGCGGACGGAGCCGGGGTCGCGGACGTCGCCGAGGACGATCTCCACCTGGTCGAGGACGTCGGGGGCCAGGGTCTCCAGCCAGCCGTAGGAGGAGAAGGAGTTGTACTGGACCATGGCCCTGACCCGGTGGCCGCGGGCGACCAGGGCTTCGGTGAGGTGGGAGCCGATGAATCCTTCGGCGCCGGTGACGGCTGCGAGCGGTGCGGAGGTCAACCGACCTCTCCTTTCGGTGGACGGGACGGTACGGGTACGGGTGCGGTGGTGCGGCTGGGGCCGGCCGGGCGCCGTCGGGCGCCGGCCGGGTCGTCAGGCATGCGCGGCCGGCCGGCCGAGGAGCCGCAGCGCGCACCCGGTGAGGCACAGGGCCGCGCCCGCGCAGCAGAGCGGGAGGACCGGCGGCCCCGGAAGCGGGCCGGACAGGGTGAGCGCGCCGGCGGTGCCCGCGGCCGCGAGGCAGATCAGGGCGGGGGGCCAGGCGACTCCGAAGGCCTGGAGCAGCAGGGCGGTCCACAGGGTGGCCGCGAGCAGGGGCAGGGTGGCGGGGCCCGCTCCGGTGAACAGGGCGGCGGGCAGCAGCGGGAGGGCGTAGCCGAGCAGGCACAGGGCGAGGACCCCGGCCGAGCGGGGCCGGAAGGCGGCGGGGGTCGCGGACGCGCCGAGCGCGGCGGCCGACAGGCCCCGGTAGCGGTAGAGCAGCCATTCGGCCGGCCCCATGCTGACGGTGAGCACGATCACGGCGTACGGCTCCCGGCGGCCGGCCAGCAGCACGAGCAGGGCGGCGGCCAGCCCGAACAGGCCGTAGGGCAGGGAGCGCAGCAGCGGGGGTCCGGCGCCCTCGCCCGCCGCGCCCTGGCCGGCGTATTCGGTGCGCAGGGCCCGGCCGGCGGCGGCGGCGGTGGCGGCCAGCGCGGTGACGACCGCTCCGGTGCGCAGCGCGGGCCCCGGTTCCCACCAGGGCAGTGCGGCCGCGCCCGCGGCGAGCGGGGCGAGGGCGGCCAGCAGCAGCGGCTCCCGTCCCAGGACGAGCAGGACGCCGGCGGCGGCCAGGTACAGGGACTGCGCGGCCGCCGCCCAGATCACCGGGGAGCCCTGGGCGGGGATCGCGGCGGCGGCCGTGGCGAGCGCCGCGCCGAGCGGGGCCCCGCGCAGCAGGGTGCGGGCGGCCTCGCGGCGGCCGGCCGCCATCCTCAGGTAGGCGCGGTGGCCCAGGGCCTGGCCCCACGCCCAGGAGAGGACGCCCGCGGTGACGAGCGCGGCGGCGTGCTGTCCGGGCCGCCACAGGGGTGCGGTGAGCAGGTAGGCGAGGGCCGGCAGGGCGAACAGCACCCCGCGCAGCAGGCAGCGCAGGTGGTCGGGGCGCCAGGGGTCGGCCGCCGGGGGCGGCTCGGGGAAGGTGCGGGGCACCCGTTCGTACAGCGCGGCGGCGAGGGAGAAGATGTCGGGGTGGCCGTAGCGCCGGCGGATCGTGTCGGCGGACAGGCCGTCCGCCTCCAGCAGCGCGGCCACTTCGTAGGGGTGTACGGCCGGTCCGACCCGGTCGGCGAGTTCGGCGGCCAGCTCGCTCACGGCCTCGTCGTAGCCGTCGGCTCCGGGCGGCGTCAGCCCGAGGGTGACGGGGCCGGCGGGTTCCCGCGGCGGGGCCGGCCGCTTGGGCACGGCCAGCCGCAGCGCCAGGGTGTCGTCCTGTCCGCGGCGCGGTTCGAGGTCCAGGGGCCCGCTCATCCGGCGAGGCTCCCCGTGCCGGATACCGCCGCGGTGGCGGTGTCCTCGGGCGACGGGCCGTCGGCCTTGGCCCAGGAGGGCACGGGGCGGGGCGGGCGGGCGCCGGCCGGGGCGGGTACCCGGGCGACCGGGGTGTCCGCGGGGGCCTCGGGCGCCGCCGCGAGGAGGCGGGGCGGGAGCGCGGGGGCCTTGGCGAGCAAGGGCAGTTCCAGGTAGACGGACCGGAAGGTGTCGATGGTCTGGCGCAGCGTGAACTGGTCGACGACCCGCAGCCGGGCCGCCTGGCCCATCCGCGCGCGGCGGGGGGTGTCGGCGAGCAGTTCCAGGGCTGCGGCGGCCATGGCCTCCGGGTCGCGCGGGGGGACCACCAGTCCCGTGTCGCCGACGGCTTCCCGTACGCCGCCCACGTCGGTGGAGACGGTCGCGCGGCCGCACGACATGGCTTCGATGAGGGTGAAGGGGAAGCCTTCGCTGATGCTGGAGAGCATGACGACGTTGCCCGCCGCGTAGGCGTCCTTGATGTCGTCGACCCGGCCTTCGAAGACGACGGCTTCCGCGTGTCCGAGTTCGCGGGCGAGGCTCTCGCAGCGTTCCCGGTAGGCCTCCCCGCCGCGCGGGGTGCCGCCGAACAGGCGCAGCCGGGCTTCGGGGACCTCGCGCCGGACCAGGTCGAAGGCGCGGATCAGGGTCTCCAGGTCCTTGATCGGGTCGACCCGGCCCGCCCAGCTGAGGGTGGGGACGTCCGGCTCGGGCCCGGCGGCGGGGAACGCGGCGGGGTCGACGCCGTTGTACACGGTGCGTATGGAATCGGGGTGGGCGCCGCCCTCCTCCTCCCAGAGCCGGTTGTAGCGGTTGCCGGGGGTGATCAGGGCGGCCCTGCGGTAGCTCTCCTCGGCCAGCAGCCGGAAGAAGCCGAGCACGACGGCCTTGACGGGCCAGCGGTAGGGCGCGGTCCGGTAGCCGAGGTAGCGTTCGCGCAGGTAGACGCCGTGTTCGGTGAGCAGCAGCGGGACCTCGTGCCGGTCCAGTGCGGCGAGCCCCGGCAGGACGGCGACGCCGCCGCTGACGGCGTGTGCGACGCCGTGTTCCGGCGGCGGGGCGGCGAGCGGGCGCAGGGCGTGCTCCAGCAGGGTGGTGGCGGTGAGCGCGTCGCGCAGGGTGGGGCGGGACTCGCGGACGGCCAGTCCCGGCCGGTTCCACGCGGAGGCGAGGATGGAGACCGCGCGGTCGGCCCGCAGGAAGGGGCTCAGGTGTCCGTCCGCCGCGGCGCGCGCCATGGTGTACAGCGCCGGGGCGAAGCCGGCTTCGGCGAGCGGGTCGAGCAGGGCCGTGACGAAGCGCTCGTACGCGGCGGCCAGGCGCCGCTCGGCGCGCCCGCGCGGGCGGCGGCCTTCGGGCGGCGCTCCCCACATGGGAACGGAGCGGACCCCGAGGACGTGCGCGGGCAGGTCCCAGGCGAGGGACTCGCGGCCGGTGCCGGTGACCGCGATGACGTCGAAGCCGATGTCGGGCATGCCCTGGACGAGTTGGTCGCACCAGACGCTGACGCCGCCGTGGCTGTGCGGGTAGGTGCCTTCGGTGAGCAGGGTGACACGCGCCGCGACGGAGGGCCGCGCGCCGTGGTGAACGTGCATGGGTGGGCTCCACGGCCGGAGTGTGGGGTGGCGGAAGGGTCGGCGCGGCGGGTCCCGGCCGCAGGTGCGGCCGGGACGCGCCGTACGCCGGTCAGTCCCGGGGGGCGGTGGAGCTGCGCTCGCGCACGCCGTCGGGGACGTGGGTGCGCGGGGCGGGGAGGGTCCCCGGGGCGGTGGCCGCGCCGCTCCGGTCGCCGGTGCCCGCAGCGGCGGCGGCCGCGGATGCCGGGAGGGTGAGGGCGAGCGGCGTACCGGCCGCGGCCGTCCAGCCGGAGACCCGTCCCGCGTACGGGGTGCCGAAGGCGGCGGCGCCCTGGCGGGTGCCGGCCGGCAGGGTCGCGGGGGTGGCGAGGCCGTTCGGGGCCTCGACGGTGACGGTGTCGCCGATGCGGTACGCGGTGACGCGCCCGGCCCGGACGGCGTCCTTCCAGGCCGCGCGGCGCTGGAGTTCGACGCCGATGTCCTTCATCCGCGGGTTCTCGACGGGCGTGTTGTCCGCGAAGAGGGCGCCGTACCCGTCGAGGACCCCGTTCAGGACGGGGTAGGCGATGCGCTCCTCGGCGAGGTTGGACTGGTGGATGAAGTGCGGCTTCGGGTCGTTGGACAGCACGTGGCCGAGGGTGGTGCGGACCTCCTGCGGCACGATGTGGGCGGCGTACCCGGTGGCCGTGTCCAGCGGCGCGGGCAGGCAGGTGGTGGTGTCGGCGTGGTCCTCGCAGATGCCGCTGCCGCCCTGGGAGCGGCGCGTGTAGATCCAGTTGTACTCGTCGGTCTGCTCGACGGCCCGGCCCGCGTTGTAGAAGACGTTGATCGGGTAGCGGGCTACGGTGGCGGCCGGGCCGACGAGCCGCTGCTCGGGGTCGCGGGAGTTGTCCGAGGCGAGCCACTTGACGCCGTTGTCGGCGAGGGCCGGACCCAGGTTGGGGTTGTCCTGCGGCTGCTGCGGGAGCAGTTTCGTCCCCGAGTGCTCACCGGTGACCAGTTCGTCGTCGTGGAGGGGCAGTCCGGCGCTGTGGCCCCACACGCGGTTGAGCGCGATCTCGTCGCCGATGGCGGTGCGGCTCACCCACTTGGTGGCGCCGGCGGGCGTGGTGGCGCACTTCCAGGGCACGGCGCTGACGTCCTGCTCGCAGCCGAGGTAGGCGTGCGTGTAGGTGTGGTTGACCCAGCGGAAGCGGTCGCGCTGGGCGAGGAGGACGTCGGCGAGCCCGTCGGCGCCGTTGTTGTCCTCGCGCTGGTCGAGGCTGCCGGCGCCGTTGTAGACCATGTCGAGGGTGAGGCCGCGGGCGCTCTGCCAGTCGGCGGCGTAGGCGGCGTCCTGGCCCGTCATGCGGATCGGGTTCGGGGTGCCGGCGCCGTTCGCGCAGTCCACGTCTCCCGGCGTGCAGTTGAGCACGCTGTCCCAGCGGTCGTCGGCGGCGAACACGTCGTCGACGTGGACGGCGAAGTAGTTGCGGGCCGCGCCCAGGTGGACCCCGCCGGTCATCCACTCGACGATGCCGCGGGCCAGCAGGCGGAACTGCTGCTGGTAGCGGTTGTAGACGAAGGTGACGACGAGTTCGCGCCGCCCGTCGTGGCGGTACTCGCCGACGAGGGAGCCCCGTCTGGGCGTGCCGGGTATGGGGGCGTCGACGTAGGTGGTGAAGTCGGCGCCGGGGGCGGGCTGGGCGAGGTAGGCGTAGCTCTCCCCGATGGCGGGCGCGTTGTCCTCGAAGGGCACGGCGCCGTCGAGGTAGCCGAAGGGGCCGCCGAGACCGGCCGGGGTGACGCCGGCGCGCACGCCGTCGAGGCTGCCCGCGTAGCCGCCGGAGGCGAAGTACTGGAGGCCGACCTGCGGGCGCGAGTAGGTGTACGCGTCGACCTGCGGGATGCCGTACGTCCGCTCGTAGGCGGTCAGGGCCGCCATCTCGGCGGAGCCGGCCGGGAAGGGGTTGTCGTTGGGCAGGACGACGGCCTGGTACCTGGCGCGCGGCCGGCCGTCGACGGTGTCGGCGAGGAAGGCGGTGTCGATCTGGGGCCGGCCCGCCCGGGTGAGGTCGACCTCGGTGTACGGGGTGCCCGCCGAGTCCAGCTCGGCCGCGATGGCCGCGGTGGTGGGCCCGCCGTCGGTCACGACGAGCACCCGTAAGTCGGTGCGCTGTGCGGGGGTGTCGGCCTGCGCCGCCCCCGTCGGCAGACCGAGTGCGGCGATGAGCGCCCCCGCCGTGACCACGGCCGTGCGAATGTTCCGCTTCATGCGGTGAAGTCCCCTCCCAGGCAGGGGTGAGCACGGCTCGTCACGAGCGGACGCACCCCCTCGCGCGACGCCGGCGCCCCCTCAGAAGCCAGTCGTCGACGCATCCGTCGCGTCACATGGTGATGTCTGTGTGTAGCGTTTGTGAGGGTGTCGCAAGAACCGGCGCAAAAGAGCGGGCGCACAAGGGGGGCGCACGCGGGGGACGGCCCGGCGGCGGTGTGCGCCGTGCGCCCGGACGCACGCGGGGCCCGGCGGCGCGCAGGGAGTTGCGCGCTGGTCCGGGCCCCGGGTGGGACGATTCGGCGGACCTCGGCGGTCCGCGCTCCGGGCTCCGGTGGCGGCTGCCCCCGGTGACCGGTCGGCGCTTATTTCAGGCCATCGCCGGACGGGACGGTGGCCGGGCGGTGCCTCAGGCGCACAGGACGCGCGTCTCCGGTGTGAAGACGGGGCCGCCGGTGGCGTTGCTGCTGTCGCTGAACTCCGCGTAGTAGTAGCTGTAGAAGCCGATGTTGCCGTTGCAGCCGGAGTCCGCGGCGATCTGCAGGGTCAGCGTGACGGTGCGGCTCTGACCGGGCGGGATGGTGGCACCGTAGTTGCCGCCGAGGTTGGCCGGGCCGGTGCCGGAGCAGGCGGTGCTGCCGGAGGCGGTGGCCACGGAGCAGCCGGTGAAGGCGTACTTCAGGTCGGGGCGCTGGGTGGTCAGCCAGGTGGGGTCGATCGTCTGGTAGACGAACCAGACGTCGTAGCTCTTGTTGTTGGTGAGCGTCATCGACAGCTGCACCGTGCCGCCCGGCGTGGTCGTGGCACTGCTGGTGCTGAACGTCAGCGCGGCCGGCGCGGGGTCGGCGCTCGCGGCGGGGGCGAGGCCGAAGACGGCGAGGACGAAGGCGAGGACGGCGGCGAGGCCCAGGCGGCCCGTCAGAGGTGATCTCATGGCCCGGGAGGCTAGGCAGAACATCCGTACGGCGTCTGCCCCGCGGGGGAAGAGCCGGACGGGGATCGGCCGGAAGTGCTCCTCCTGCGAAGGTCCCGCGGGGATCCCGTGAAGGAAGATCACACACCGTATACGGGCAGCCTACGCGCCGTACCGGAACGGAAACCCGCGGCGGGCCGCGCGGCGGGGGCCGATCGGCCTCTTTGGCTCGCACCTGACGGGTGAACGGGTCGGGCGCACCCCGCGGGGGCCCCGGGCGCCGTGGAGGCGGTACGGGTCAGGCGGCGCGGGTCGCCGTCAGGAGCCGGCCGGTGCTGCGCAGCCGGACCGCGCCCTCGGCCTCGTACGCGCGGAAGGTGTCGGCCAGGCGGCGGCGGGCGCTCGCCCGCGCGTCGGCGCCGACGGCGTTCAGCAGGTGCCGGCCGGGGCCCGAGTCGAGGAGGAAGTCCGCGGCGTCGCGCGCGGTGCGGCCCCAGACCCCGTGCGCCGTCACGCGTTCGGCGCGGACCTCGCACAGGCCCGCCGCGCGCAGCAGGCCGGTCGCGGTGTCGGGGTCGGAGAGGGAGAACATGCCGGGCCCGCCCGGGGATCCGAACCCCGCCGTCGGCAGGACGTCCGCGAGTGCGGTGAGCGCCGTCAGCCAGTCGTTCCCCTCGGGCTCCGCCGCGCACAGGAAGGCGACGCGGCCGCCCGGCTTGAGGGCCCCTGCGATGCGGGCGAAGGCGGCGGCGGGGTCGGAGAAGAACATGATGCCGAACCTGCTGATCGCCACGTCGTAGGCGGCGTCCGGCAGCGGGTGGGTCTGGGCGTCGCCGTGGATGAAGGAGACGTTGGCGAGGTGCTCCCGCGCGGCGGCCGTACGAGCCTGATCGAGCATCGGACCGGAGAGGTCGAGGCCGAGCGCGTGACCGCGGTGGGCCTGCCGGGCGGCCAGCCGGGTGGTGGCGCCGGCCCCGCAGCCGATGTCGAGGACGCGGTCGTCGGGCCGGATCGCCGCGGCGGCGAGGAGGGGCCCGTCGAAGCCGGCGTTGACGGCGTTCCAGCGGTCGTGGTGGGCGGCCCAGTGGGAGCCCTCGTAGCCGTTCCACGCCTCGGCCTGGGCGGGGTTGGCGGTGTGGATGGCGGGCTGCATGGCGAAGGACCTCCGTGGGAGCGGGTGCACCCCTAGAATGGGCGCACGCCCAAACAGTATGGGCAGGTGCCCATACTGGCAATCCCCTGACGTCGGAAGGATGTTGATGTCACCTCGAGGTGTGCCCATCGAAGGCCTGCGGGAGAGGCTGTTCGCGGCGGCGGACCGCGTCCTGGCCCGGGACGGGGCCGCGGCGCTGACCAGCCGGGCCGTCACCGAGGAGGCGGGGTGCGCCAAGGGCGTGCTGCACACGCACTTCGCCGGCCTAGAGGAGTTCGTCGCCGAACTCGTCCTCTTCCGCTTCGGGACCGCCGCCGCGCTGTGGCGGGAGCTGCCCTCCAGGGCCGGCGCGGGCGAGGTCGCGGACAACCTCGCGGACGTGGCGGCGGCGGTGCTCTCCCTGGACCCGGGGCTCGTGGGGCTGGCCGTGACCCGGCCGGCGGCGGCGCGGCGGATCCGCGAAGCCTGGGCGGCGGGCGCGCCCGGATTCGCCGCCCTGGAGGACGCGGTGAGCGGCTATCTGCGCGCGGAGCAGGGCCTCGGGCGGGTCGCGGCCGGAGTGGACGCGGAGTCGGCCGCGCTGGCGCTGGTGGGGACGCTGCACCACCTGCTGATGACCGGCCCGCCGGACGCGGTGCCGTCGTCCGCGGCCCGCGTCCGGCGCCTGGTCCGCGCGGTGCTGGGCACGGCCTGATCCACGGTCCGGCCCACGGTCCGGTCCCGCGCGCGGGGGACCCGTCACAGCACCCGGGCGACGTCAACCCGGACGTTCGTCGGGGGTGCCGGCCCGCCGATCGGCCAGGGCGGGCGGAGCGCGGTGTTCTTACTGTCGGCGGTATGAATGCGATCGAGCGATGGACATGGGGGCGGCGCCTGCCCGCGGCGGCCGCCTCGGCCGGTGCGGGCGCGGCGGCCGTGGTCTGGGCGGCGCCCGGCGGGACCCCGGGTACGAACGGGCCGGCGCGCGTCACCGCGGGCTGGTCGGCCGGCGCCTACCGGACGCTGACCGGGAGCGTGGCGGACGGACCTTCGTGGTCCACGGCCTTCGTGGAGGCGGCGAGCGAGGGCACCGTACTGGTCCTCGGTCTGCTGCTGGCCTGGGCCGGCTGGTGCGCCCTGCGCCGCCGGGACGCGCCCGGCCTCGCCGGGCTGGTGGCGGCCGCCCTCGGGACGGTCGCCGCCTACGCGCTCAGTGAGGCGGCCAAACTCCTCGTCGACGAGGAACGCCCGTGCCGCGCCCTGGCCGGGGTCCCGGCCCTGGCGCCGTGCCCCGGGCCGGGTGACTGGTCGTTCCCCAGCAACCACGCCACCCTGGCGGCCGCCCTGGCCGTCGGCCTGGTCCTCATACGACCCCGGCTTGCCGCCCTCGCGCTGCCGTTGGCCGCCGCGGCCGCCCTGCTGCGGGTGCTGGCCGGGGTGCACTACCCGCACGACGTCCTGGCCGGCGCGGCCCTCGGCGCGGCCGCCGCGGTCGCCGTACCGCTGCTCGTACGGCCGCCCGCCGAACGGGTGGTGTCAGCCCTCCTCGTTCGGCGGCCGGCCGGACGGCACCGGGAGCACGCCGGCCTCGTGCGCGACCACGGCCGCCGCGGCCCGGTTGTCGACGCCGAGGCGCGCGAGGATCGAGCTGACGTGGGCCTTCACCGTGCCCTCCGCGAGGCCCAGGCGGCGCGCGATCTGCCCGTTGGCGAAGCCGGACCCGAGGAAGCCGAGCACCTCCCGCTCCCGGCCGGTCAGGGCGTCGACGCGGGCCCGCGCCACGGCACGGCGCCCGGCTCCCGCGCCCGCACCGCCGGCCGCCAGATGCGCGACGACCCGGGCCGCGACCCGGGGTGACAGGTAGGCGGCGCCGTCGGCGACGGCCCGGACGGCGGCGACCAGTTCCTCCGGCTCGCCGGACTTGGTCAGGAACCCGGAGGCTCCCTCGGTCAGGGCCCGCAGGATGTACTCGTCCTCGCCGAAGGTCGTCAGCATCACGACCCCCGTCGAGGGCACGGTCCGCCGTATCTCGGCGGCGGCTTCCAGCCCGCCGGTGCCGGGCATCCGGACGTCGAGGACGGCCACCTGCGGGCGGTGGGACTGGACGAGTTCCACCGCCCGGCGGCCGTCGGCCGCCTCCGCGACGACGGTGATGGCGGGATCGGTGGCCAGGACGGCGCGGACGCCCGCGCGGATCATGGGCTCGTCGTCGGCGATCAGGACCCGGATCATCGGACGTCCTTTCCCGTGTAGGCGTCGGTGGAGACCAGCCGCCCGGCCCGGAAGCAGAGCCGGTAGAGGTCCCCCGAGCGGTCGTCGAACGGGTCGCCGGTCTGTACGTAGAACTCGCAGACCGCGCCCTGCGGCGCGGGAGTGGGCGCCGCCGGGCGGCGGGTCGTCTGGCGCTCGGGCAGGTACGGGACCACGTCCGCGCGTGGTTGGCCGAGGCGCAGGCGGGCGTAGTCCCCGGGCGGGAGGACCGATTGACGTGCCGTCACCGTGTCCCAGGCGCGCACTCCGCCGATCAGCAGCGCGCAGGTGGACAGCGGTACGAGGACGGCCGCCGCGGCGGTGCGGCCCAGTCGGCGGCGGGCACGGCGGTGCTCGGGCGGCAGGGCTCCCGCCGGCCCTCCGGGCGGGGCGGGCACGCCCTCGGGGCGGTGCGGGAGCGTGGCCCGTACGGCGAAACCGTCTCCCTCGGGGCCGGAGGTGAAGGCGCCGCCGGTCAGCCGGACCCGTTCGTCGAGCCCGATCAGCCCGAAGCCGTGGGGCTCCGCGGGGCGGCCGGCGGGGTCCCGGGAGGGGACGGCCGCGCCGGGCGCCGGCTCGTCGGTCACGCCGACCACGGTCCGGTCCCGGCCGTGGCGGACGTGGACCGTCGCGCGGTGCCCGGGCGCGTGCTTGGCGACGTTCGTCAGCGCCTCCTGGACGACCCGGTGGACGGCCCGCCCGACGGCCGGGGGCGGATCGCCGGGGACGGGGTCTCCCTCCACGCGCAGCCGTACGTCGAGGCCCGCCCCGGCCGCCCGGTCCACCAGTCCTCGCAGCTCGCCGAGCCCGGCACCCGGTCCGGAGCCCGGGACCGGCTCCGACGGCTCGCGCAGGACGCCGATCACCTCCCCGAGCCGGTCCACGGCGGCGCCCGCCCTGGCCCGGATGTCCTGGGCCGCGGCCCGGTGCGCGTCCGGCAGGCCGGGGGTCAGCTTCAGCGCCCCGGCCGACAGGGCGATCAGGCTGAGGTCGTGCCCGAGGAGGTCGTGCATGTCCTGCGCGATGCGGGTGCGCTCGCGCAGCCGGGCCTGCTCCGCGACCAGCCGCTGTTCCCGCTCCAGCCGCGCGGCCCGTTCCCAGCCCGCCCGGACCAGTTCGCGGTACTGGCGCAGGAACCGGCCCGCGAACCACGGCAGCATCGCCGCCACGAGCAGCAGCCCGACGAACCGGCTCGCCCACCCCAGCCACGCCGGCACCAGCAGTACGGCGACCACGGCGGCGGCGAGCACCGCGGCGAGGGCCGCCGCGGCGCTGCGGTTGCGCCCCGGCTGCCGGCCGCCGAGGAAGGCGCAGACCGCCGCCGGCAGGCCCCACCACAGGGTGGAGACGCCGGTGCCGACTCCGGCGACCGCGCCGACGAAGAGCCCCGCGGACAGTACCGGTGCCGGGACGGGTACCGGCACCCGGGAGGTGATGGCCGTTCTTCTCACGGAGGCGACCCTACGGAACCGCACCGGGTGCGCGGCACTGCCGAAAGTCCACTACCGCCCGCCGGGCCCGGTGAGGATGACGAGCTGTCGGGTCGCACGGGTCATCGCGACGTAGCGGTCGACGGCGCCCTCGACGCCCGTACCGAACCCCTCGGGGTCGACCAGGACGACCAGGTCGAACTCCAGTCCCTTCGACAGCGTCGGGGTCAGCGACCGGACGCGGGGCCTCGCCCGGAACCCGGGAGCGCCGATGACGCAGGCGACCCCTTCGGCGTGCTCGGCGAGCCACGCGTCGAGGAGCGGGTCCAGCTCCGCGGCGGATCCGTGGACGACCGGGACGCCGCTGCTGCGGACGGAGACCGGCACGTTGGCGTCCGGGAGCGCGGCCCGGATGACCGGCTCGGCTTGCGCCATCACCTCTTCGGGCGTGCGGTAGTTGATGCTCAGGGAGGCCATGGTGATCCGGTCGAGCCCGATCCGCTCGAGCCGTTCCCGCCAGGACTCCGTGAACCCGTGTCTGGCCTGGGCCCGGTCGCCGACGATGGTGAAGCTGCGGGACGGGCAGCGTTGGATCAGCATCTGCCACTCGGCGTCCGTCAGTTCCTGGGCCTCGTCCACGACGATGTGCGCGAACGGGCCCGCGAGCAGGTCCCGGTCGGCGCGGGGCAGGGCGCTCTCGTCGACCAGGCTGTTCTGGAGGTCCTTGCCGCGCAGCATCGTCACGGCGCCCTCACCGTCGGCGTCGGCGGCGAGCACGCTGTCGATGACCCCGGCCATCCGCTCGCGTTCGGCAGCGACGGAAGCCTCCTGCCGGCGCGTGCGCAGGGAGGCGTGCGCATCGCCGAGCCGCAGCCGTGCCGCGTCCAGGAGCGGCAGGTCCGACACCGTCCAGCGCTCCGTGTCCTCGCGCTGGAGCCGCTGCACCTCCTCGCGGCTGAGCCAGGGCGCACACCTGCGCAGGTAGGCGGGTACGGACCACAGGTCGGCGACGAGCTCGGTCGCCTCGAGCACCGGCCAGGCGCGGTCGAGGGCCGCGTTCAGCTCCCTGTTCTGCCGCAGCGACCGGCGGAACAGCTCGGGCGACATGTCCTCGTCGCCGTCGCCCTCGGCCTCGTGCTTGTCGAGCAGGATCGTGACCAGTTCCTCCCAGATCTGCTCGCGCGCCTCGTTGTGCGGGGTGCCCGGTTCCACCGCCTCGAACGCGGCGGCCCAGTCGTCGGCGCTCAGCCGGATGTCCGACCAGTGGGTGGTGACCGTCATCCCCTTGGAGGGCGGCTCCTCGTAGAACCTGACGGCCGCCTCGACGGCCTTCACCAGGTCCGCGGACGACTTCAGGCGGGCGACCTCCGGATCGCTCTCGGCCGCGGCCGCGGCCCCTTCGGCGACCAGGTCCCGGACGGTGCAGGTCTGTACGCCCTCCTCGCCGAGGCTGGGCAGGACGTCGGCGACGTAGGCCAGGTAGGGGCGGTGGGGTCCGACGAACAGCACGCCGCCGCGACGGTGTCCGAGACGGGGGTCGGAGTAGAGGAGGTGTGCGGTGCGGTGCAGGGCGACGACGGTCTTGCCCGTACCGGGCCCGCCGTCCACGACGAGGGCGCCGCGGGAGCCGGCCCGGATGATGGCGTCCTGGTCCGCCTGGATGGTGCCGAGGACGTCCCGCATCCGGGAGGAGCGGTTGCCGCCCAGGCTGGCGATGAAGGCGGACTGGTCGTCGAGCGCGGCGTGCCCGTCCAGCCCGTCGGCGGTGAAGACCTCGTCCCAGTAGTCGCCGATCCGGCCACGGGTCCACCGGTACCTGCGGCGGCTCGTCAGACCCATCGGGTTGGCGTGGGTGGCGGCGAAGAACGGCTCGGCCGCCGGGGAGCGCCAGTCGACGAGCAGCCGGCGGCCGTCGCCGTCGGTGAGGCCGAACCGGCCGATGTACAGGGGCTCGGGGTCGTCGGCGCCGACGATGCGGCCGAGGCACAGGTCCAGGCCGAAGCGGCGCAGGAGGCGCAGGCGGGCGGTCAGGCGGTGGATCTCGGCGTCCCGGTCCATCGCCTCCCGGCCGATGCCGCCGGGCGCCCTGCGCTCGGCGTCGAGCCGCTCGGACACCTCGGCGATCGTCTGCTCGAGGGTCTGCGCGATGGCCGCGAAGTGCTGCTCGTCCGTGGCGACCAGGGAGGGGTCGGCCTTGGCGGAAAGGCGGTCGGGAAGGTCAAAGACGCTGGTGGTCAGCGGGGGCACGGATGCGGCTCCGATCTGCGGCCGCTCGTCGGCGGCCTCGGTGTGCGGTGGGGGTGGTGGGGGGCGGGCGCGGCGGGCCGGCGGCCCGCCCGGTTCACGCGGAGGCGGCGGCCGGCGTCCTGTCCCGGCCGGCCTCGTCCAGCAGCAGCCGGGCCGCCACGGTCGTTCCGTCGCTGCGGACGGTGGCGGCCACGGCGGCGGCCCGTTCGCGGACGCCCGGGGCCAGGGCGGCCGCCAGCGCGGCCGACAGGGAGTCGGCGGTCGGGGCCGGACCCTCGTGTTCCGTACCGATGCCGAGGCCGGTCACCCGCCCGGCCCAGTACGGCTGGTCCGCCCCCTGGGGTACGACCACCTGCGGCGTCCCGGCCAGGGCGGCGGTCGTCGTGGTGGACGCGCTGCCGTGGTGGACGACCGCGGCCACCCGGCGGAACAGGGCCTGCTGGTTGACCTCGCCCACGAGGAAGCAGTCGTCCCCGTCGTCGGGCAGGGCCAGCCCGGCCCAGCCGCGCGAGAGGACCGCGCGGCGGCCCTGGGCCCGGATCGCCCCGATGGCCGCCCGCGCGACGTCCCCGGCTCCGGTCATGGGCATGCTGCCGAAGCCCGCGTAGACCGGCGGCTCGCCGGCGTCCAGGAACGCCGCCAGATCGGCGGGCAGGGGGCGTTCGTCCGGAAGGATCCACGCGCCGGTCTGCACGACGTCGAGCCCGGTCGGCTGCCACGGCGCGAGGACCGGGTCGGCGGCGAGCCACGGCCGGTCGCCGAAGGCGTAGTCGCGGACGTTGTCCACCGGCGGCAGGCCGGCGTGCGCGCGGTGGGTGTTGAGCATCTCGCCGAACATCGTGTGCGCGATGTGGGCGTCCTCGTCCCACAGGGTCCGGTTCTCGACGTCCTGCGACGGCACCGGACGGCCACGCCGGACGGGCGGCCGGTGGTGCGGCGACGGCAGGGCGACGGGCTGGTGGCCGGCGTGCACGTAGCGGATGCCCAGCAGGTCGGCGACCGACCGGGCCGCGGCCGCCACCGGCAGGGGGCCGGTCACCACCAGCGCGTCACACCCCCGGGCCGCCTCGGCGACCGCGCCGAACTGAACGGCCATCAGGTCGGACGCGCGCTGCGCCAGGCCCGCGGCCGACCCGGGGGTCACCGTCGTCACCAGCGGGCGGACCGGCTCGCCGGCCGGCAGCATCTCCAGCCCGACCCCGGCCAGCCGCTGTGCGAACTCCTCGTCCGGCGGCGCGCACACCCGCACGTCGGCGCCCAACTCCCGCAAGCGCACCGCGAGTGCCACGATCGGCTCGACGCTCCCGCGCGACCCGTAGGCCGAGAACAACACGCGCATGCCTGACTCCCCCGTCTTGATGATCTTGGCTTAGGCCGGTGATTCTGCTGCATCACCCGGGCCTTGCGGCAAGCCCCCCGGTGCGTTATAACTTGAACATGGCAAGGAGCCGGTCTGCTCCTTGCCTTTGTTGTTTTCCGCCCTCGTCGGCGGATGCCGCGCCCCACCGCGGCGCGCACCGACGCACTCCGGCCCCAGGGCCGTTGAGAGCAGGTCCTCGCCACGGCGGCGCCCCGGGCACCGGCTTCAGCATCGATGCGGCGTCGGGCCGAGGGGGCGGATCCGCAGCCGATAATGGCAGCGCCCCCTCTGCCCGCACTGCTGCGAGGAACGAAGGATCCATGACGCTCGAGGAAGGCCGGCGGGTGACGCTGGCGGTGGACATCAGACTGGCCGGCGAGTTGGCGGCGGACATCGGGCCGGCCGGCACGCCGGCGGTCCCGGTGGCCGGGTTCCTCGCGCTGGCGGCGGGCGCGGAGGGGACGGTCGAGCGGGTGGACGAGCAGCAGCGGCAGGAGAGCCGCGAGGTGCGCGAGTACGAACGCCTCACCTCGCTCCTCGAGTCCTTCGGGCGGGACATGCCGCCGGAGAGCAAGCGGCGGCTGGAGGAGCAGGTGGCCTCCCTGGAGCCGGCGTGGGCCGCCTTCCAGGAGCAGCGGCCCGGCTCGACGGTCCGCGTCCGGTTCGACAACGGGTTCGTCCTCGACGGCACACCCGAGGACGCCTTCACCGCCTCGGCCGGGGAAGGGCGCTGACCCGGGTCCGTCCGGCGGCGGGCCGGTTCCCCGCCGCAGCGGCCGGCGCCAGGAGCCCTTTGCCCGGTTTGTGAGACCCGTTACCTTCTCTCCCGAATGGCACGTCTCCAGGGTCATCATGGGTGACCGGAACTGTCATCTACGCGCCTCCCCGCCGCGGCCCGCGTGCCGCCCGGCGGGCCGTCGGCGCCACAAGGGAGAGCCGTGCGACCTGCGGGCAGCTGGACGGGGAAGAACTGGCGCATCGCGCTGCCGGTGGCGGCGGGCGCCGTCGTACTCGGCGTGGGCGGCCTCTACGCCGCCGGACTGGCCATCGGCGACGACGTCGCCTCCGGCACCCGGGTGCGGGGCGTCGACATCGGCGGCATGAGCCGCGCGGCGGCGGAGCGCACCCTGGTGCGGGAGCTCGGGCCGCGGGCCGGCGCCCCGATACCGGCGCAGATCGGCGACCGCGTCGAGCAGGTCGCCCCCGCCTCCGTCGGGCTGTCCCTCGACGCCGCCGCGACCGCCGCAGGCGCCTCCCGTACGGGCTACGGGCCGGTCAGCGTCATCGGCCGGCTGTTCGCCCCGGGCGACCCGGACGTCGAGCCCGTGATCCGTACGGACGAGCGGGCCGCCCGCACCGGGATCGGCCGGCTCGCCGCGGACACCGGGCAGCCGGTCCGCGACGGATCGATAGCCTTCGACGCCGGCAAGCCCGAGGTCGTCACCGCGCGGACCGGCGTCAGCCTCGTCCCGGACCGGGCCCTGGAGACCCTCCGGGACGCCTACCTGCGGCCGCGCCCGGCCGCCGCCCCGGTCGTGCTGCCGGTGCGGCGCACCGAGCCGCGCGTGGGGGCGCAGGAGACCGGCCGGGCCCTGCGGGAATTCGCGCAGCCGGCGGTGTCCGGGCCGGTGACGCTCACCGTGGCGGGTACGCGGATACCCGTCAGCCCCGCCGTCCTGGGCGAGCACCTGAAGATGGAGGCCGACGCCGGGGGCCGCCTGGTGCCGGCCCTGGACTCCGGCGGCCTGCTCGCCGACCCCGCCGTCGCCGCCCCCCTCACGGAGGCCGCCGCGGAGCCCCGGGACGCCGCGCTCGCCCTGGGCGCGGACGGCCGCGTGGTGGTGGCGCGGTCCAGCCGGACCGGGCGGCAGGTCACCGAGGAGTCCCTGGGCCGGGCCGTGATGCCCCTGCTGACCCGCAAGGGCGCCGGGCGCAGCGCCGAGGTGGCCACCACGGACGTCCAGCCGGAGCTGACGGACGCCGAGGTCCGGCGCCTCGGCATCAAGGAGCAGCTGTCGTCCTTCACCGTGCGGTTCCCGGCCGCGCCGTACCGGTCCACGAACATCGGCCGCGCCGTGGAGCTGATCAACGGCTCCCTGGTGATGCCGGGGAAGCAGTGGAGCTTCAACCGCACGGTCGGTGAGCGCACCAAGGAGAACGGCTTCGTCGACGGAATCATGATCAACGACGGCCGGTACGTGAAGTCGCCGGGCGGCGGCGTCTCGGCGGTCGCCACCACGATGTACAACGCGATGTTCTTCGCCGGCCTCAAGCCGCTGGAGCACGGGGCGCACTCCTTCTACATCGAGCGCTACCCGGAGGGCCGCGAGGCCACCGTCGCCTGGGGCAGCCTCGACCTGCGCTGGCTCAACGACTCCGGCCACGCCGTCTACGTGAAGGCCGAATCGACCGACACCTCCCTGACGATCACCCTCCTCGGCACGAAGAAGTACGACGAGATCCGGGCGACGAAGGGCCCCCGCACCCACGTCAAGCCGCCCGCCAAGGTCACCGGCACCGGGCCGGCCTGCGAGGTCCAGACGCCCCTGGAGGGCTTCGACGTCACCGTCGGCCGGGTGTTCGTCAAGGGCGGCAAGGAGGTCAAGCGCGAGGAGCACACCACGCACTACACCCCGCGTGACGAGGTGACCTGCGAGCCGCAGACCCCGCCGGCCGCCACGCCGAGCGGGGCTCCTACGGCCGGTGGCGCCGCGGCCGGCGCCCCGGCGGCGGCCGCCGCGGCGGGTGCCGGAGAGGGCCGCTAGGGGGAAAGAGCCGTCACCCGAGGTGACCGGCGGCGCGCAGCTTGCGCCCGTCGGGGGCCGGAGGGCGCCGGAAGTGCTACAACTGGGGACGTGACCCTTCCTCGCCAGCCGTCCCGGGCCATTCGGTGCGGTCACCCCTGAGCAAGGGATTCAAGAGCGTCGCCGGACAGGTGTTCGTCCTCCAGGTGGCGATTGTGGTGTTGCTCGCCGCCGGGGCCCTGCTTGCGCTGCTCCTGCAGTCCCGCCACGACGTCGACCGGGAAGCGCGCAACCGGTCGATCGCCGTCGCGCAGACCTTCGCCCACTCCCCCGACGTGCGGGAGGCGCTGCGGACCCCCGACCCGTCCGCCGTCCTCCAACCGCTCGCGGAAGCCACCCGGAAGGCCGCCGGGGTCGACTTCATCGTCGTCATGGACACCCACGGGATCCGCTACAGCCACCCGCAGCCGGACCGCATCGGCAAGCGCTTCGTGGGCACCATCGAGCCCTCGCTCGCCGGCCGGGTCCACACCGAGAGCGTCCAGGGCCCGCTCGGCAAGGAGATCCAGGCCGTCGTGCCGGTCACCGCGCCGGACGGCCGGGTGGTGGGGCTGGTTTCCGCGGGCCTGACGGTGGAGAACGTCAGCGGCGCCTTCGACCGCCAGCTCCCGGTCATCCTGCTGTCCATGGCCACGGGCCTGGCCCTGGCCACCGCCGGCACGGCCCTCACCAGCCGCCGGCTGCGCCGCCAGACCCGCGGGCTCGGCCCGCAGGAGATGACCCGGATGTACGAGCACCACGACGCGGTGCTTCACTCCGTCCGCGAGGGGGTGCTGATCACGGACGGCGACGGACGGCTGGTCCTGGCGAACGACGAGGCCAAGCGGCTGCTCGGGCTGCCGGAGGGCGCCGAGGGCCGCCGCATCGGCGACGTGCCGGGCCTGGACAGCCGGATGGCCGACCTGCTGCTGTCGGGCCGGGTGGCCACCGACGAGGTGCTGGAGACCGGGGACCGGATGCTGGTGGTCAACCAGCGGCCGACCCACCCGCGCGGCCGCCCCGAGGGCGCCGCCGTCACCATCCGCGACTCCACCGACCTCCAGGTGCTCACCGGTCGCGCCGAGGCGGCCCGCAAGCGGCTCAGGCTGCTGTACGACGCCACCGGGGACATCGGCACCACCCTCGACGTGGAGCGGACCGCCCAGGAGCTGGCCGACGTCGCCGTCCCCCGCTTCGCGGACTTCGTCACCGTCGACCTGGCCAACCCGGTGCTCGACGGGGAGGAGCCCGGCCCCGAGTCCGACATGCGGCGCACCGCCGTCAGCGGCATCCGCGCCGACCACCCCCTGTACCCGCTCGGGCGGCTGATCGGGTTCAAGCCCTCCACCCCGCAGGCCCGCGGCTACGACACCGGCGAGACGGAGCTGGTGACGGACCTGTCGGACGCGCCGGGCTGGCGCGTGCAGGATCCCGGGCGGGCCTCCGACATCGTCGACTACGGGATCCACTCGCTGATCGCGGCGCCGCTCAAGGCCAGGGGCGTGGTCCTCGGCGTGGTCAACTTCTGGCGGGCGGGCAAGCCGGAGCCCTTCGACGAGGACGACGTGTCGCTGGCCGAGGAGCTGGTCGCCCGCGCCGCCGTCGCCATGGACAACGCCCGCCGCTACACCCGTGAGCACAACCTCGCCGTCACCCTCCAGCGCAGCCTGCTGCCCCGCGGCCTGCCCGAGCAGAGCGCCGTGGACGCGGCCCACTGCTACCTGCCCGCGCAGTCCGGGGTGGGCGGGGACTGGTTCGACGTCATCCCCCTGCCGGGCGGCCGGGTCGCCCTGGTCGTCGGGGACGTCGTCGGACACGGCCTGCACGCCGCGGCCACGATGGGCCGGCTGCGTACGGCGGTGCACAACTTCACCTCCCTCGACCTGCCGCCCGACGAGCTCCTCGCCCGCCTCGACGACCTCGTCCAGCGCATCGACGAGGACGACACCGACGGGGGCAGCGGCGTCCTCGGAGCGACCTGCCTGTACGCCGTCTACGACCCGGTGTCCCGCACCTGCACCATGTCCCGGGCCGGGCACCTGCCCCCGCTGGTGGTCGCCCCGGACGGCACCACGGAGATCGTCGACCTGCCGGCCGGCCCCCCGCTCGGGCTGGGCGGCATGCCCTTCGAGACCAGCGAGCTGCACCTGGCGGAGGGCAGCCAGCTCGTGCTGTACACGGACGGGCTGGTGGAGCAGCGGACCCGGGACATCGAGGAGGGGCTGGAGATGCTGCGCGCGGCGCTGAGCCACCCGGACCGCGCCCCGCAGGAGAGCTGCCACGCCGTCCTGGAGGCCATGCTGCCGTCCCGGCCCACCGACGACGTGGCGCTGCTCATCGCCCGGACGCGGATCCTGGGGCCCGACCGGGTCGCGGAGTGGGACGTACCGCCGCGGGCGAGCGGTGTCGGCGTCGTGCGGAACCTGGCCGTGGCGAAGCTCGAGGAGTGGGGGATGGAGGAGCTCGCCTTCACCACCGAGCTGATCCTCAGCGAGCTGATCACCAACGCCCTGCGGCACGGCAGCCCGCCGGTCCGGGTGCGACTGCTCCACGACCACACGCTGACCTGCGAGGTCTGGGACGCCAGCAGCACCGCCCCGCACCTGCGGTACGCCGCCACCACGGACGAGGGCGGGCGCGGGCTGTTCCTCGTGGCGCAGCTCAGCGAGCACTGGGGCACCCGCTACACCCCCGCGGGCAAGGTCATCTGGTCGGAGCAGTCGCCGGCGGGCTCCCCGGACGGCCTACCCCTGGAGGTCTTCGAGGAGCTGGGGCCGTAGCGTGGAGGCGTGCGCCCGACGCGCCCCGTGTCCGCCTGCCTGACCGCGGTCGCCGTGCTGTGCGCGAGCGCCGCGCCCGGCTGTTCGCCCGCCCCGCGGCGAGAGGCCGCGGTGCCGGTACGGCCCGTCGCGCCGGGCCTCGCGGCGCGGGTGACGGACGTCCCCGCGGTGAAGCTGGGCGCGAGCCTGCGGGACGGGTGCCCGGTGGGGGCGCGGGAGCTGCGGCTCATCCGGATGAACCACTGGGGCTTCGACGGAAGGCTCCACCGGGGCGAGCTGGTCGCCCACCGCGACGCGGTCGAGCCGCTGCTGTACGTCTTCGGCCGGGCCTTCGCCGCCCGTTTCCCGATCCGGCGGATGCGCGTGGCGGCCGTCTACGGCGGTGACGACCGGGCGGCCATGGCCGACGACAACACCTCGGCCTTCAACTGCCGGCCGGTGACCGGGGACCCCGGCAAGCTCTCGCGACACTCGTGGGGCCTGGCCGTGGACGTCAACCCGGTCGAGAACCCGTACGTGGACGTCCACGGGGTGGTCCACCCGCCGGCGGGCAGGCCCCACCTGCGGCGCCACCCGGTCCGCCCCGGGATGGTCACGGAGGACGGCGCGGTCGCCGCCGCGTTCCGCCGCGTCGGCTGGGAGTGGGGCGGCAGCTGGTCCCACCCGGACTTCCAGCACTTCTCGTCCGACGGCGGCTAGGCCGGTCAGCAACTATTGATCGGCCGGCCGGAGGAATCCGTAGGCGCGCTCGACTTTGGCCACGTGGACCGCGAACGAGGCGTACCAGTGCTCGCGCCCGTGCGCACGGGTCAGCGCGTGCTCCGCGTGGTCCCGCCAGGCCGCGATCGACTCCTCGTCGCTCCAGTACGACACCGTGATCCCCAGGCCGTCCGCGCCGCGAGCCGAATCGACGCCGAGGAAACCCGGCTGGTCGGCAGCCAGTTTCAGCATCTGCTCGGCCCTGTCCCCGTAGCCCTCGTCACCAGCGGTCCGCACGGAAGTGAACACCACCGCGTAGTAGGGCGGGGCGGGCAGCGATGCGGGCGCAAGATCGGCCACGAAGGTCCTCCAACAGACAACGACGGGAGTATCGCCTCAAACGATCTCGCGTACCCACCTGAACCCACAACCCCATTGCCCGTCACCGACCCACGCTCCTGGGGCTGTCCGCGAAGCAGCGCCGGCCGCGGCCCGCGCGTCACGGGGAGTCCGCCGCCACGCCCACCTGCGGGTGAAGCCCCGTCCAGCACCGGCGCAAGCGGGCCCGCGGCCGGGAGACTGGGGCCCGGTGCGGGCTGCTGCACCCGTGAGCACGTGGAGCGGAACACATGACGAACGGCACGGTCCTGCTGGCGCTGCGGGAGAACCCGATGGGCGGCGGTGTCAGCTCCGAGCAGCTGCGGCGCATCGGCAAGGAACTGGAGAACCAGGGTCTCGAGCTGCGCTGGGCGCCGAGTGCGCGGGACGCGCGCGCCGCCCTGCACACCGAAGCCTCCCTCGCGGCGGCCGTGGTCTCCTGGGACCTGCCCCGGACGGCGGGCGGCGCGAGCGAGGAGGGCGGCGGGGGCGAGGTACTGCGCTCCGTCGAGCGCCGCTTCAAGGACCTGCCGGTCTTCCTGGTGATGGCGGACGAGTCCGACCAGGACCTGGAGCGGCTGCCGTTGTGGGTTTCGGAGACGGTGGTCGGCTACATCTGGCCGCTGGAGGACACGCCGTCCTTCATCGCCGGCCGGGTCGCCACGGCCGCCCGCGGCTACCACCGGGACCTGCTGCCGCCGTTCTTCAAGGCCCTGCGCCGGTTCGACGACTCCCACGAGTACTCCTGGCACACCCCCGCGCACTCCGGCGGCGTCGCCTTCCTCAAGTCCCCGGCCGGGCGGGCGTTCTTCGATTACTACGGGGAGCGGCTGTTCCGCACCGACCTGTCGATCTCCGTCGGGGAGCTCGGGTCGCTCTTCGAACACAGCGGCCCGATCGGAGAGGCCGAGCGCAACGCCGCCCGGGTCTTCGGCTCCGACCGCACGTACTTCGTCCTGCACGGCGACTCCACCGCGGACCGGATGGTCGGCCACTACAGCGTGACGACCGACGAGATCGCGCTCGTGGACCGCAACTGCCACAAGTCGGTGCTGCACGGGCTCGTGATCTCCGGGGCCCGCCCCGTCTACCTGGTGCCGACCCGCAACGGCTTCGGGCTCGCCGGGCCCCTGCCGCCCGCCGTGACCGAAGCGGCGGCGGTGGCGGCGAGGATCGCCGCGAACCCGCTGACGGCCGGCGCGCTCTCGCCCCGCGCCCAGTACGCGGTGGTGACCAACTCCACGTACGACGGCCTGTGTTACGACACGGTGGCGGCGGCGCGGGCCCTCGCGCCGAGCACGCCGCGGCTGCACTTCGACGAGGCCTGGTTCGCGTACGCCCGTTTCCACCCGCTCTACGCCGGCCGCTACGGGATGGCCGTCGGACCGGAGTCCTTCCCCGACGAGCGGCCCGGGGCGGAGCGGCCGACGGTCTTCGCGACGCAGTCCACGCACAAGCTGCTGGCCGCCCTCTCCCAGTGCGCGATGGTGCACGTGAAGTCGGCGCCGCGGGCCCCGGTCGAACACGAGCGGTTCAACGAGGCGTTCATGATGCACGGCACCACCTCGCCGCTGTACCCGGCGATCGCCTCCCTGGACGTGGCCACGGCCATGATGGACGGTCCGCAGGGCGAGTGGCTGATCGACGAGGCGGTGACGGAGGCGATCCGGTTCCGCCAGGCCGTGGTCCGCACCGGGCGCCGCATCGCCGCCGCCGGCGACCGGCCGGACTGGTTCTTCGGGGTATGGCAGCCCGAGGAGGTGACCGATCCGGCGACCGGGGAGCGCCTGGCGTTCGCCGACGCACCGCCGGCGCTGCTGAGCCGCGAGCCGTCCTGCTGGCACCTGGAGCCGGGCGCCGACTGGCACGGCTTCGCCGGCCTGGGCGAGGGCTACTGCCTGCTCGACCCCGTCAAGGTCACGCTGACCTGCCCGGGGGTGACGGCCACCGGTGAGACCGGGGAGTGGGGCATCCCCGCCCGCGTCCTCACCGCCTACCTGGCGGCGCGCGGGATCGTCGTGGAGAAGACCGACAGCTACACCACGCTGGTCCTCTTCTCGATGGGGATCACCAAGGGCAAGTGGGGCACCCTCATGGACGCCCTGATGGACTTCAAGGCCCTGTACGACGAGGACGCCCCGCTGGAGCGGGTCCTTCCCGAGCTGACCGGGCGGTTCCCGCTCCGGTACGGCCGCACCACGCTCGGCGCCCTGTGCCGGCAGATGCACGAACACCTCACGCGGGCCGAGCTGATCACCTCCCTCGACGCGGCCTTCCGGGAGCTCCCCGAGCCGGTGGCCCCGCCGCGCCACTGCTACCAGCAGCTGATCCGGGGCGGCACCGAGCGCGTACGGCTGGCCGAGGCGGCCGGGCGGGTGGCGGCGGCGATGGTGACGGTGACCCCGCCGGGGATCCCCGTCCTGATGCCCGGGGAGTCCACCGGCGCTCCGGACGGGCCGCTGATGCGGTACCTGCGCGCCCTGGAGGCCTTCGACCGGGAGTTCCCCGGCTTCCACAGCGAGGCCCACGGCGTGACGGTGGATCCGGCGAACGGCGACTACCTGATCGAGTGCGTCCGCGCGGCCGACGGGGAGTGAGGGACGCGGCGCGGGCCGCCGGGGCGTGACGGACGCGGCGCGGTCCGCCGGGGCGTGACGGACGCGGCGCGGTCCGCCGGGGCGTGACGGACGCGGCGCGGGCCGCCGGGGTTCCGTCCGGCCCGGCGGGCCGGCCGGCATCCCGGGGGTGGTCCGTCCCCCGGACGGCCGTATCATCGAGCCCACGCCGGGCCGGTCCGGGACGGGGCCGCGGCGGGCCCGCCCGCCGGGGAGCGGCCGCCCGACCGCCGCCCGCGAACTCCACGACCCCGACAGAGGCGAGGACGCGTACGTGCACAGGACCGTCACCGAGCTCGCGGACGGCCGCGAACTCATCTACTACGACAGCGCCCCCGGCCGGGACCGCGCGGCGAAGGACCAGCGGCCGCTGGAGCGCGTCGAGAGCACCCCCGAGCTGCGCCGGGATCCCGCCACCGGCGACTGGGTCACCATCGCCGCGCACCGGCAGTCCCGCACCTACCACCCGCCCGCCGACGCGTGCCCGCTCTGTCCGTCCCGGGACGGGCGGCTGAGCGAGATCCCGGCCGCCGACTACGAGGTGGCCGTGTTCGAGAACCGTTTCCCCTCCCTCTCCGGCGACTGCGGCCGCTGCGAGGTGGTGTGCTTCACCCCCGACCACGACGCCGGCTTCGCCGACCTCGGCCCCGAGCGGGCCCGGCTGGTGCTGGACACCTGGACCGACCGGACCGCCGAACTCTCCGCCCGCCCGGGCGTCCGGCAGGTGTACTGCTTCGAGAACCGGGGCGCCGAGATCGGCGTCACCCTCCCCCACCCGCACGGCCAGGTCTACGCCTTCTCCCACCCCACCCCGCGCACCGCCAAGCACCTTGCCGCCGCGGCCGCCCACCGCGCCTCGACCGGCCGCAACCTCTTCGAGGACCTGCTCGCCGAGGCCCGCGCGGCCACCGAACGCGTGGTCCTCGCCGGGGAGCACTGGACGGCCTTCGTCCCGTACGCCGCGCGCTGGCCGTACGAGGTCCACCTCCACCCGCACCGCAGGGTCCCGGACCTGACGCGGCTCACCGAGGCGGAACGCGCCGAGTTCCCCGGGCTGTACCTCGACCTGCTGCGCCGTTTCGACCGGCTCTTCGGGCTGTCCGCGCCCACCCCCTACATCTCCGCCTGGCACCAGGCACCGCTGACCGGCGGCGGGGAACTCGCGCTCCACCTGGAGCTGTTCACGGTCCGGCGGACCGCCGACAAGCTCAAGTACACCGCCGGGACCGAGGCCGGCATGGACGCCTTCATGAACGACGTGGCCCCGGAGACGGCGGCCCGGCGCCTGCGGGAGGCCCGGTGACGCCCGACGCCGCGCTGAACGCCGTGTGCGAGGACTTCCGGCGGATCCACGGCCGTGCCCCGGCCGGGGTGTGGGCCGCCCCGGGCCGGGTCAACCTGATCGGTGAACACACCGACTACAACGACGGCTTCGCCCTGCCGATGGCCCTGCCGCAGACCACCATCCTCGCCGCCCGCCGCCGGGACGACGGCCTGCTGCGGCTGCACAGCGCCCAGGGCGACGGCCGGGTCACCGAGCTGGCCGTGGCGGACCTCGCCCCCGGCGGGGCCGGCGGCTGGACCCGCTACCCCGCCGGGGTGGTCTGGGCGCTGCGCGAGCGGGGCCTGGCCGTCGGCGGCGCCGACCTGCACCTGGACAGCTCGGTGCCCGCCGGCGCCGGGCTGTCCTCCTCCGCCGCGCTGGAGTGCGCGGTGGCCCTCGCGTACGACGGGCTGTACGGGCTGCGGCTGTCCGGCCCTGAGCTGGCGCGGGTGGCGCAGTACGCGGAGAACGCCTTCGCGGGCGTGCCCTGCGGGGTGATGGACCAGATGGCCTCGCTGTGCTGCGCGGAGGGCAGCGCCCTGCACCTCGACAGCCGCAGCCTGGAGGTCCGCCAGGTCCCCTTCGACCTCACCGGGCACGGCCTGTCGCTGCTGGTCCTCGACACCGGGGTCGCGCACGACCTCGGGGACGGGGCCTACGCCTCCCTGCGGGACGGGTGCGAGCGGGCGGCGCGGCTGCTGGGTCTGCCGGCCCTGCGGGACCTCTCCGAGGGGGAGCTGCCCGGCGCTCTGGCCGAGCTGCCCGCCGGGCTCGTACCGCTGGTGCGGCACGTGGTCACCGAGAACGCCCGGGTCGGCCGGGCCGTCAGCCGCCTGACGGCCGGCGAGCCGGAGGCGCTGGGTGCGCTGCTGACCGCGGGGCACGCCTCGCTCCGGGACGACTACCGGGTCTCCTGCCCGGAGACCGACCTCGCGGTGGACGCCGCCGTCGCCGCGGGCGCCCTCGGCGCCCGGATGACCGGCGGCGGATTCGGCGGCTCCGTGATCGCCCTGGTCCCGGCCGGCCAGGCGGCGTCCGTGGCCCTGGCCGTGACGAGGGCGTTCGCGGCGGCCGACTTCGCCGCCCCGGCCGTGCTGGAGGCCGTACCCTCGGCGGGCGCCCGCAGGATCGCCTGAGCCGGACCGGGCGCGGCCGGGCGTGAAGAGGGCGTTCCTACTCGGGTGGAACTGAGTACCGGCGCTCTGCCGGGGCGGCCGGGCGGGACGGAACACTGGGGCCATGAGCAACGGAACGCACAGACCCGTGTCCGAACTGACGGCGACCCTGGTGCTGGCCGCGGTGGCGATGGGCGCCTGGGCCGCCTGGCTGGGCTGGGACCAGCACCGTGACGTGCAGCCCGACGGGTCCACGACCGGCCCCTACCAGGCATGGCAGGTGATCGGGCTCGGGCTGACCCTGCTGGCACCGGTGTACTGGGCGGCTTCGCGGCAGTACGTCATGGCCGCGGTGCTCGGCACCAGCGCCGGGCTGGGCGCGGCCTCCCTGCTGGACTGGTCGGACGACGGGAGCGGACTCTACGTGATCGGCGTGGGCATGGTCACGGTCGGGAGCCTGCTGGTGACCGGCGCCCTCTCCCTCGCGGTCTCCGCCTGGAAGCGCAGGGCCTGACCCCCGCCGGGGCGCGCGGCGGTGGAGCCCCCGTCCGGGACGTTCTACGGTGGGAGGAACAGCGGCTGGAGCGGCCATGCGCCTCACACCACTCCCCGCGGCCCGGTCCCGCCCGGCGAGCGAATGCGCCCCGGCGGGATGACCCGGCCCCGGGAGCCCCGGCGGCTGTCGGTCGCCGGGCGGATGGCGAGCGCGTACCGCCGGGCGCGGGCCGGCGGCCTCTGGGCCCGTGTTCGCGGACTGGACCTGTGGCAGCGCTCGCTCGGCTTCGCGGCCCTCGGGTTCCTGACGCTGGTGCCGCTGCTGGTCGTGGTGTCCGCGGCGGGTGCCGTCGGCGGGCAGGGGTTCGCCCAGTGGCTGGGGGACGGGCTGGGCGTCTCGGCGAGCGCCCGGCTGGAGATCGAGCGGCTCTTCGCCCTGCCCGGCCAGGCATGGCGGACCACGACGGCGTTCGGCCTGGCGCTGCTCGCGGTGTTCGGCCTGTCCTTCGGCACCGTGCTGCAGAGCGGGTACGAGAGGATCTGGGACCTGAGCCCGGCCCGCTGGTCCGCCAAGTGGCGGCACGTCCTGTGGCTCGGCGCGCTGATCGGGGTCCTGTACCTGTGGGCGTTCCCGCCTCCGTGGCACGACTCCCCGGTGCGCGGCTTCGTCACGTTCGTGACCGGCACGCTGTTCTTCTGGTGGTCCCAGCGGCTGCTGCTCGCCGGCCGGGTCTCCTGGCCCGCGCTGCTCCCGGGAGCGCTGGCCACCATGGTGGGCCTGCTCGGGCTGCGGGTCTTCTCCCGGTTCGTCTTCTCACCGCTGATCGCCTCCAGTGCCGTCTCGTACGGCCCGTTCGGGACGGTGCTGGTGATCCAGTCCTGGCTGCTGGGCGTCGGCGTGGTGGTGTTCGCCGGCGCGCTCGCCGGCCGCCTGGTCCATGACGAGCTGGTACGCCGGGTGGCGGCGGAACCGGTACGCCGGTCCGCCCGGCTGCCGGGCGAGGGGCCGGGCGAGGGGCCGGGCGACCCGTAGGTCCCGGGCCTGCGGGTGCTGCCGGCCGGTGGCGCGCATTGGATCTTCCGCCGAGGGCCCGCAGGCCCGGTGGTGGGGAAAGCGCATTGCGTACCGGTGTGCTGACGGAATGGAATGCCGAGGTCAGGGCCGTCACCGCGCACCACGACCCGCACGGCTTCCGGCCCGGGAGCCTGCACGGAAGGAACCGCATGGCATCGATGCTCGACGGCTGCACGCCCTGGCCCGAGGCCTTCGTCGACCGCTACTGGGCGGCCGGGCACTGGAGCGGCTACACCCTGGACAACCTGCTGCGCGGCTGGGCCCTGCAGTACGGGCCGCGGACCGCGCTCGTCCACGGCGGCACCCGTATCACGTACGCGCAGCTGAACCGGCGCGTGGACCGTATGGCCGCCGGATTCCGGCTGCGCGGCCTGCGGCCCGGGATGCGGGCCGTCGTCCAGTTGCCGAACGTCCCCGAGTTCGTGACCACCTCGTTCGCGCTGATGCGCGCCGGGGTGGTACCCGCGTTCTGCCCGATCACGCACCCCGCGTCCGAGGTGCCGGAGCTCGTAAGGGTGACCCAGGCCGTCGGCTACGTCGCTCCCGCGGTGTACGGGGGCTTCGACCACACGGCCATGGCCGCGGACATCGCGGCCCGATGGCCCTTCCTGCGGCGGGTGTTCACCTTCGAGGCGCCGGGCACCTCCTCCCCGTACGGCGGTATGACGACCGACCCGTCGAACTGCCAGTACGCGCCGCTGGGTTCCATCGACGCCGCGCCCGAGCCGGGGCCGGCGCCGAGCTCCGGCCAGGTGGCCTTCTTCCTGCTCTCCGGCGGTGCGACCGAGGGGCCGGGGCTCGTCCCGCGCACCCACGACGACTACGCCTGCCAGGTGCGGGCCGCCGCCGAGCTGGTGTCGCTCACCGAGGACGACGTGTACCTGGCCGCGCTGCCCGCCGGCTCCGACTTCGCCCTCGGCTGCCCTGGGATCATCGGGACCCTCTCCGTCGGCGGGACCGTCGTCCTGGCCGACGGCCCGGACCCTTCCGCATGCCTGCCGCTGATCGAGCGGGAGCGGGTCACCGTGGCGTCGCTGATGCCCGCTGCCGCCGAGCTCTGGCTCGACGCACTCGCCACGGGCCGGGCCGACGCGGGCAGTCTGCGTCTCGTCCAGCTCTGCGGCGCGTCCCAGGACCGGGCGACCGCCGAGCGGATGCGCGCCGCGTGGGGCGGCCGCGTGCAGCGGGTTTTCGGCATGCCCGAGGGACTGCTCACCCTGACCCGGCCCGCCGATCCGGACGAGACCGTGCTCACCACGCAGGGCCGCCCGCTGTCCCCCGACGACGAGATCCGCATCGTCGGAGCCGACGGCCGGGACGTGCCCGCCGGGGAGTCCGGCGAACTCCTCGCCCGCGGTCCGCACACCGTCCGGGGCTACTACCGGGCGCCCGAGGACAACGCGCGCTCCTTCACCGCCGACGGCTACTTCCGCACCGGCTACCGGGCACGGCGCACCCCGGACGGCAACCTGACGGTGACCGGCCGCCTCGGGGACCCCCGGCAGGAGGCGGGCTGACCGCCCGGTCCTCAGTAGCCGACCGTGAAGCGGCGCTGGACGAAGCGGCGCAGCTCCGCGTCGTCGACGAGGCGCCGGTCCGGAAGCGGCCGGTGCGCTCTCCGGGGGCGATGTCCATCGCGGGGCTGAAGTAGGTCAGAGCCGGTTCGAGGTGCGCAGGACGTTCAGGGCGTCCCCGGCGCCGCGCACGGCGGCCGCGTACTCCCTCGGCAGGCCGAGCGGATCCAGGGTGCCGAACAGGTGCTGGTCGGAGTCCGCCACCACGATGCCGGGCTCGACCTCCATGCTGCCGGCGAGCAGCGCCCGCGCGGCGGTGGCGTACACGGTGGGGTCGGCGACGGACCGCCGCACGGTGTCCGCAGGCGGACGCCGTGGACGAAGCCCCGCTCCTGGGCACGGTCCGTCCCGCGTTCCCCGGCCCTCCCCCCGCGGCCGTGGCACTCGCCATGCGCCTCTGGGGGCGGCTGCACGGCCTGGTGACCCTGGAGATCTACGGGCACCTGCGCACCCGGACCGCCAGCCCGGACCAGCTCGTCCGCGAGGAGCTCGACGACCTCGTCCGTCCGGTCCCTGAGCCTCCCGGCCGGCGGCCGGGACCGGAACGGCTGACAGCCCGTCGGGGGCTCGCCGACGCGCCGTCCGGCCCCGCTTCGGCGCGCCGGTGCCCCGGCGGCCGACTCACTTGTCGACGAACGTGAGGCTGGCCGCGTCGTACCGGGTGCCCGCGACCTGCTCCGCCGGGGCGGCGGCCTCGATGGCGGCGAGGTCCTCGGGGGACAGCTCGACGGCCAGGGCCCCGAGGTTCTCCTCCAGGTAGCGCAGGCGGCGCGTCCCGGGGATCGGCACGACGTCGGCGCCCCGGTGCTGGACCCAGGCCAGCGCGAGCTGGCCGGTGGTGATGCCCTTCGCCGCGGCCAGCTTGTCCAGTTCGGCCACGATCGCCAGGTTCCGTTCGAGGTTGCCGTCGGCGAAACGCGGCTGGGTGCGCCGGATGTCGGTCTCGGCCAGACCCTCCACCGAGCTGTACCGGCCCGTCAGGAAGCCGCGGCCCAGCGGGGAGAACGGCACCAGGCCGATGCCCAGTTCACGGCAGACCGGGACGGTCCGCGCCTCCAGGTCGCGGGTCCACAGCGACCACTCGCTCTGCAGCGCGGCAATCGGGTGGACCGCGTGCGCCCGCCGGATGGTGTCGGCGCCGGCCTCGGACAGGCCGAGGTGGCGGACCATTCCGGCCTGAACGAGTTCGGCCATGGCGCCGACGGTCTCCTCGATCGGCACCCGCGGGTCGACCCGGTGCTGGTAGTAGAGGTCGATGTGGTCGACCCCCAGCCGGCGCAGCGACGCCTCGCACGCCTGGCGCACGTAGGCGGCGTCACCGCGGATCAGGGTGGGCTCGCCCAAGCGGTTGGCGAAGCCGAACTTCGTCGCCAGCACCACCTCGTCGCGGCGCCCCGCGACGGCCCGGCCGATCAACTCCTCGTTGTGGCCGAATCCGTAGAAGTCGGCGGTGTCCAGGAGGGTCACCCCGAGGTCGAGCGCGCGGTGCAGGGTCTCGATCGACTGTGCGTCGTCCGAGGTGCCGTAGCCGTGGCTCATGCCCATGCAACCGAGACCCTGCGCGGAAACCTCCAGGGCTCCCAGGTGCCGGGGGGAAACGTCACTCATGCTGCTGCCTCCTGCTCGCGGAACATCATCTGCCCGGGACGCTAGGTGTTGGAGTGCGCTCCATGTCAACCGCGGGACCGCACCGGCACAGCAAGAAGGCCCCGGTCTCCGTGAGGAGGCCGGGGCCTTGATCGAGCGCTGGGCAGGCCTTGCACCTGCATCCCCCCACGGGAAGTGGGGTGTCTTTCCTTGGACCACCAACGCCGGTCCCACCTCCGCGTTCCGCGGCGGCGAGCTCGAGATCAACTATAGCCCACGGATCCCGGGCTCGATACGTACGCCCCGGCGGCGAGGGCGGAAGCGGCCGTGGCCGTACTCGTCTCAGGGACTCCGGCTGCGGGCCGGCTGCTCCGCGAACCGCCAGGTGACGTTGATCGTCCCCTGGCCGAGGTGGGCGAGTGCCTCGAACACAACGGGCGTCAGGTCCAGGCCGTACCTCCACGCGGTCGGGCTGGCGTCAAGGACCGTCGCGACGACGAACGGAGGTCTCCATGACGACGGTGGAGTTGTGGGAGCTGGGTGTACGGGCCCGGGCAAAGGTGGACGCGGAATCCCCGGCCCGCAAGAAGGTGCTGGTGATGTTCGCCGGCGAGTGCCCTTCGGGGCCGACGGAGAACATGGACGAAATCACTCACTGGAGGGTCGTCTTCAACGAGGACATCGCTCCCGTCCCCGACCGTCCCCGCAGCGAGGAGCCTGACCTGGGGTCCTTCGAGGTCACGGACCGCACAGACACGGGGGAGCTCGGCGATGTCGTCTTTCACGAGGAGCCGTTCCTGGAGAACGCGCCCCTGACGGACGTGGTCGCCATGTCACCCGTTGAGGCGTACAAGATCCTGCGGGACGAGGCGGGAGTGACCGACGGGTTCCAGTGGGTCTACCTCCACCACCCCGTCGCCGAGGACCACGTCCAGTACCGCTTCACCTACGACAAGTCCGGCCGCCAGGGGTGGTCCGTCCACGTCGACGACCGCGAGGTCAAGCCCCTCGGCTGACGCTGGGCGGCAGCCCGGGTCATCGACCCGTCGGGGTCGATGACCCGGACGGGACGCAACCGCACCGCCGACCCCTGGAGGGGGGTGGGCGGGCTATGCAGGCACGCTGTCCGATACCAATCGCCAACCCGTCTGCAGCGGTTTGACGAACGGACCCGGCCCGCCGCCGCGACGGGCGCGGAAGGGCAGGGGGGCGTCGCTCCTGGCCCCGAGGCCGGGGACGCATGCCGACGGGCCCGGGGATCGTAGGCCGCTTCCGAGCCCTGTCCGCCCGCTCCCGTCGTCGTCCCCGTCCGCCTCCTCGCCCCTCCGGGCCAGGTGTGACTGGGCGTCGTAGTTGGCCAGTCTGGCCCGCCAGGTGCGCAGCCACGACTAGTGGAACCAAACGACAAGGCGTACGTTCTCGGCCCCGTGGACCTCGCTGAGGATGCGCATGACGCTCCAGACCCGGCCCCAGTCGGTGTCGATCCCTGCGGCTGAGGCGCGGGTCCGTGTGCCTGAGGCGTCGGTCTTCTGCCAGTCCGTGGTGTCCAGCTCGGCCCAGGTCAGCCAGGTGGTCCCGTGCACATCGTGGGGGCCGCCGTACCCAGCGAACGCACCTCGCAGCCCGTCCGAGGCGTCGTCCGGGAAGCCACGATCCTCCGCCAAAGGACGGAAACCGAAGGAGTTCCGGACTCCGAAGAGGCAGGCCAGGCCGTCGTAGGCGTTGCCCCTGTTGAGGAGGAAGAGATCGATGCCGACCTCCCATACGGAGTCCTCGTCGTCGGGGCCCCACAGGCGGGCCCCCGGCCGGCACTCGATCATTCCGCTCACGTCGGTCGACATGGAGCGATCCTGCCTGGGCTGGCCAGGAGCCAGCATCTCCTTTTCGCGCGCCTGCGTACGTTGCCACTACATGCTCAGCCGCAGACGGCGCCCCCGTTACACCACTTTTCAGCTCAGCAGAGGATTCCCCTGAAGGTTCGCTTCCCCGCACGGCCAGGGGCCGTCGGCCAGGGGGCCGAGGGGTGTACGGAAGACCAGGACCTCGTTGTCAAGGGAGACGACAACGCTGCCTTCGTCCAGAAGCAGCGTACGTCCGATGACGGCTCGGCTGTCGTCCATGGCGAACAGCTCGTGTCCGGCGAGGTCCGTGTCCACGGCGAGTAGCTTGCCGTCTCGCCAGAACACTGCGGTTCCCTCGTAGTCCATCGCGGGGTAGGACGTGTAGTAGCCCGTCAGCGCTGGTCCGTCCACGAGGCTGTTGTCCGGTGCGAGCCGCCGGAAGCGTGATCTCGAAGGCAGGTGATTTTCGAGCTCGGGGCCGCCGGGGGTGCCGTTCTTGTCGACGAGCATGGCTCCGTGGCTGGCCCAGCGTGCGGTTTCGGCGCCGTCTCGGCCATAGCGGCCCGTCGTGAACGCGCCATAGCCCTGGGATCCGATCAGGAACTGGCCAGGACCTGCTATCGCCTTTCGGCCTCTGGGAGCGGGAGAGGTGGCCGACACGGTCTCGCCGCTGTCCAGGTCGAGGAAGAACGTCCGTCCGATGCCGCCCCGGGTGTCGGTGAAGCTGGCCGCGATCCGGTCGGCCGACACGAGCAGTGGCTCCCAGTGGTCTACGCCGATCTCCTCCGGGATCCAAGGTCTGCGCGGCCGGGGCTCCCATCCGGTCCGGTCTCCCATTTCCAGCACGCCCGGGAACGACACCGCACCGAGCACGATCGGCCTGGTCCAGAGGCATTCGCCCTCTCGCGTGTACCTGGCCACGCGAGGCTCCGGTGCAGGCGTGGGCCGGCTTCGTTCTCCACGGACCAGGCGGGAAGCGCTGACCCAGGAAATGACGAACCCGTCGTCGAGGAGGACGAACGCCCCGATCTCCTCGTCGGGGCGGCACTCCGGACGGGCGGTGGGCCCAGTGGATCCGTTCGGCAGAACACCTTCCAGGAGCCGGCCGTCGCCATTCGGGTAGGCGATCCATAGCGTGCCCTCCGTGGACAGACGGGATTGCGGCATGCCCGTCCCGCGGTAGGTCCGCTGCCACACCACCTTGCCTGAGAGGTCGACCCTTGTGATCACGGTCACCAGGGGATTCGCACCGTAGCCGGTCACGGTCAGCGGGCCGGAGGGATCGGACGTGGCCACAGCTCGGACCTGGCCCGGCAGGGTGAAGCGCGATGAGAGGGTCATGCGCCGCATCTTCCCGCATGCCTCCGTCCGCAGCGGTTGGGCCCTCTGCACGCCTTCTCGGCCAACTGGAATGCTTCGGAGCCAACTTCGATCCTCACAGCCGGGGCTGGCTGCGGCAGCAGCGCCCCGTCACGGGGGCCCCCGTTCCTTGGCTGAGGCACCTCGCGGATCACCTTGGCCTTCGGCGATAGCGATCTCGCCAACGCGGTGAAGGGCGTTCTGGTACGCCATGGCCTTGCCCGGTTCCTTCTGCCAGGGGCGGATGCTGACGGTGATGGAGTGCAGCAACCCCGGGGGGATTCCGAGATAGGGGGCGGCGGGAGCGGCCGAAGCTTCGACGCTGACACCGGCTACCCGGCCCGCCGACTTGCCGACCAAGACGCCGAATCGCAGCGAGGCCGGGCGCCTCGGCGGGCCGTTCGCCTCGGAAATCGAACATGTGTTTCCCTAGGAGGGTGAGACCACCGTTCCGCTTCCCCGAGGACCTGATCACCCTGCAACAGGCGTGGCAGCAGACCTACGCCGAACTCGCGCAGGCGCCCGCCGGCGCTGGCGTGACCGCGCTGCGGCGCCGTCTGATCACCCTCACGGGCCTCCTGTACACCCACCCCTACTGGACCGCCCCCACCGGCCGGCGGGCCGGCGGAGCCGACCTGCGCCGGGCCGCCCGCGCCCGCCTCCCGGCCCGGGCGAAACCTGATGCCGCAGCATGAGGTGGCAGATCCCACCCCGCGCCCGCAGGCCCTTCCGGCCACCTGGGCACCCGGCCAGACCGACCCCTGGGCACCACGCCACCAGCAGACATGCCGCCGCCCGCCCGTGTGGGTACACCCCGGCACTGCCCGACTTCTCCGGCACGCGGTGTGTGAGGCACCTGGAGGTCCAGTCCATCCCCACGGTCGGAGCGGATGACCACCATCTGCCTGACCTCGTCGCGACGTGGACCAGGGGCTAACTGTCCCGACCATCAGCACAAGGCGAACCCGGGGCTTGATCTTTAACTCGTGTAACGTGGAACGCGCGCACCACCCGGCTACCGAGAGCGATGAGCACTTCATGGCCAACGAGGCATCGGTCCCCGCATCGGCCACCAGCACGGATGTCGCCCGGCTGGCCGGGGTGTCCCGCGCCACCGTCTCCTTCGTGCTCAACGACACCCAGGGCCACCGCGTCAGCGAGGCCACCCGGACCCGGGTGCTGGCCGCTGCCGCGCAGCTCGGCTACGTGCCGAACGCCGCCGCCCGCTCGCTGCGGGCGGGGCGCAGCAATCTGGTGCTGATGCCCGCCTCCGTCTCGGCCGTCGGGCGGCTGGTGAGCGAGTGGGTGGACGATCTGCTCAGCGAGCTCGAGCGGCACGGCTACACCGCCGTCATGCACGCCGGCCGTTTCGCCGATCCGCTGGAAGCCGCCCGCGCCTGGGCCGAGCTGCGGCCGGCGGCGGTGCTCTGCCTCGACGGCGACCGCCTCACGGCCCGGGCGGCCGAGGTGCTGCGCCGGGCCGGTGTGCGCGGGATGCTCGCCTTCGCGTCGCAGCCCGTGGCCGGGGTGACCACCATCGCCTTCGACCAGACCTCCGTCGGCGCCACCGCCGCCGAACACCTCGTCGCCCGGGGCCGGTCCGGCATCGGGGTGGTCATCCCCCGGGAGCGCGGGCTCGACACGCTCGCCAGGCCGCGGCTGGCCGGCGTGGAGCAGGTCGCCGCGCGCCATCCGGTCGCCGTCACGCCGGTAGAGCTGGCGTACACGCGGGAGTCGGCCACGGCGCTGGCCCGGCGGTGGCGGGAGCTGGGCCTGGACGCCGTCTTCGCCTACAACGACGAGTACGCCGCCCTGCTGATGCACGCGCTGATGGCCGAGGGGATCTCCGTACCGGACGAGGTGGCCGTCGTGGGCTGCGACGACCTCGTGCTGTCGGCGCTGCAACGGCCCGCGCTGACCAGCGTCGCCCTGGAGCTGCCCACCGCCGCCTCCGTCGCGGACGCCCTGCACGCGCTCATCGAGGGGCGTACGGCCCCGCAGGTCCGGGGCATCTCGCCGGTCCTGGTGCCCCGGCAGTCCTCCTGAGGCCGTGGGGCCCGGGGAGGTAGGCCCGTACAGGTGCGCCAGGTCTGCGTGTCGGGAGCCGGCCTGAAAGGCGCTCACCGCACCGCTGCGGACGACGACGTGCTCCTGGAGAGGCTGCATGCACTCGCGTGGGGCTCGGAGAGTGCGCCCACCTCTCGCGGGTGTCTCCCGGATCAGCCGTTCCCGCCTCTCACGAACACGGAAGTGGACCTTGCTGAACGCAGCATCGGGTATCCCCTGCCCGGATTGCTCCGCCGCATCTACACGGAGATCGGCGACGGGGGATTCGGGCCGGAAGGCGGCCTTGCGTCGCTGACGCCGCGCCGTGTTCCACATTGGCATCTGCCTGACTGGCATTGCGCGACGACCATCCACGCCGAGCGAGCGGGGATGGGGCCGTCGGCATCGTGGCTCTTCTTGACGGGCGGCGGCTGCACGATGGAGTGGTACGTCTCGCTGATAGCGGTTGACCACCCGGTGCTGCTCTGGGATGCCGACGGCTGGGAACCGGACTGGGGTCAGGACCCTCACGATGGCCTGCGATATGCGGCGCCATCGCTGCGCCAGTGGCTGTGGACCTGGACAGACGGCGGCAACGTCTGGGACGAAGCGCCTGCACCACCCGTTCAGGGGTCGTGAGCCCAGCGGCCGGGCTGCCGTGTCGCGAGCCGGCCCTGCTCCCGCGCGAGCACGGACAGGAAGGTGTGCCACACCAGCAGCACGGCCCCCGCCCCGGCCGCGGCGCTCGCGGCGGTGTCGCTGAGCCGGTGCGCCTGGAGCCGGGCGCACCACCAGCGCTGCCTGCGGGCCGCCGGCACCAGCAGCAGGAAGGCCAGCAGGACCAGCGGTACGGCACCCGCCGGCCCGCCGAACCAGTCGAGGAACGCCGCCGCGGCGGCCGGCACGGCCCGGTGCGGGTCCCCCATCCGGTCGCGCCGGCCGTCGTCCAGGCCCTGGAACGGCGGGTCGGCGGCGTCGGCGCGGACGACGGCCGCCAGCAGGGCCACCCGGTCAGCAGCAGGCCGAGCGGCAGCACGCCCCCGTCACCGCGGCCTCAGGCGCCGAGGTGGTGGGCCAGGAAGGCCACGCTGCGGGCCACGATCGGCGTGACGTCAGGGGCGCCGAGGAAGATGTGGTCGGCGCCCTCCACCGGCTCGAGCCGGCACTCGGCACCGGCCGCCCGCAGCGCCGCGTCCAGGGCCTCGCTCTGGCTGTACGGGACCAGGCCGTCCCGGGTGCCGTGGACCAGCAGGAACGGGGGCGCGCCGACGGCGCCGGCGGCGTACGTCACCGGGCTCGCCGCCCGGGCCAGCGCGAGCCGCTCCTCCTCGGTGCCGCCCAGCAGTGCGTCGTACGGATCGGGGTACTCCCCCGCCCCCGGCGGCATCGGGGGCATGGGGTGCTCCCGCAGGGAGACCAGGTCGGACACGCCGTACCAGTCGACGACGGCCCGTACCGAGGTGTCGCCCGCGCCGACGCCCTCGGCGCCCTCCAGGGTTTCGGCCCCGGGGGTGTCCGGGCCGGTCAGGCCGGCGAGAGCGGCCAGGTGGCCGCCCGCGGACTCGCCCCAGACGGCCATCCGGCCGGGGTCGATGCCGAAGGCGGCGGCGAACGCGCGGACGTAGCGGATGGCGGCCTTGACGTCGTGCAGCTGCGCCGGGAACGGCGCTTCGAGGCTGTGCCGGTAGTCGATCGAGACCAGGGCGAGGCCGGCCGCCAGCACCGTGCCGTGCAGCAGCCCGGCGGGGACGGTCGGCGGCGGGTAGCGCCGGTCGCCCTCCAGCCAGCCGCCGCCGTGGATCCAGACCACGGCCGGCACGGGGCCCTGCGCGGCGGGCACGTGGACGTCCAGCAGCCGGGGGCGGAAGCCCGGCCGGGTCGCGTAGGTGACTCCGTCGAAGCGGCGTACGCCGTCCTCGGCGATCACGGGCGGCACGGGCGTCCGGAAGGGAGGGGGCGGCCAGGTCGTGTCGAGCTCGGCCGGGAGCGATTGCGTCATGTGCGGCCCTTTCGCGCGGGGTGGGAGCGGAGCGGGGACGGCGGGGATCCGACGGTCGGGGGGGCCGGTGCAGACGCCCAGTTACACGTGTAACTAGAGACTGTAGCCAGCCCCGCGCCCCGCTACAAGGGCATCGGCCCGCAGACGTCGACGGGAGCGGGGGCCGCGCCGCCGTGCGCGGTGCGGCCGCCCGCCTCACGCGGGCGGCGACCGGGGCCGGGCCAGGAGACGTGCCTACAATGGCCGGATGATCTTCATTGTGGTGAAATTCGCCGTCAAACCCGCATACGTGGACCAGTGGCCGGAGAAGGTCGCCGAGTTCACCCGCGCCACCCGGGCCGAGCCCGGGAACCTGTGGTTCGAGTGGTCCCGCAGCCTGGAGGAGCCGGACACCTACGTCCTGGTCGAGGCGTTCCAGGACGACGCGGCCGAAGCGCACGTCACCTCCGCCCACTTCGCCGCCGCGCTGGAGACCATGCGCCCCCTGGTCGCCCGTACGCCCGAGATCGTCAGCACCACCATCGAGGGGGCCACGGGCTGGAGCAGGATGGGCGAGCTCCAGATCGACTGACCCGGGCCGCCCGGGTCTCTTGACCGGCCGTCCATCATGGACGTATGACGACCGGATCCCGTGCGCGTTCGTTCAGCTCCGCGGCGGCGCGGTACGCCGACCACCGTCCCTCCTATCCGGCCGCGCTCTTCGACGCCGTCGAGGAGATGGCGGGCTTCCCGCTGGCCGGCGCCCGCGTCGCCGACGTCGGCGCGGGGACGGGGATAGCGAGCGCCCTCCTGCACGGCCGCGGGGCCCGGGTGGTGGCGGTCGAGCGGGGAGAGGGCATGGCCGCCGAGTTCCGCCGCCGCAACCCGGGGATCGCTCTGGTCCGCGGCGACGGCGACCGGCTCCCGCTGGCCGCGGCGAGCGTCGATCTCCTCACGTACGCGCAGTCCTGGCACTGGACGGACCCCGCCCGGTCGGGTCCGGAGGCGCTGCGCGTCCTGCGGCCGGGGGGTGCGCTGGCGGTCTGGTCCAACGACCCGGACACCGGCGTCGAGTGGATCGCCGAGCAGGAGGCGCGCATCGAGAAGCGCTTCGGCCCGGGCTGGTACGCCAACAAGGGCCCCCGGTCGCAGCCCGGCCTGGACTTCGCCACGCGCCGGCTGCGCTGGTCGCGCCGGATCCCCGTCGAGGCGCACCTCGCCAAGCTGTCCACCCACTCGCTCTTCCTGGTGGGCGAACCGGGCACGGACGCCTTCCTCACCGCCGAGCGCGCCGAACTGGCCGCCCTCTTCCCGGACGGCTGGCTCCGGGAGCACTACACGATCGACCTCAGCCTCGCGGTCCGCGCCCCCTAGAGCCGGAGGGCGCTGACGGGCCCGGCGGCTCAGGGTCGCCCCGGGGTCGCTTCGGGGACGGAGTCGGGGTGGTCACCGATGGTCGACATCCCCTGGAGGCAGCAGAGTTGGGGCTGTTCGGAGGCACGGATCGAGCCTCGCAGCGACCATTTCCGGAGCATGCCCATGCGTAACCGTCCGACCGCAGTTCGACGCCTCGTCGTGGCCTGCACAGCCACTGCCGCCCTCGCGATCGGCGCCGGTGCCCCCGCTGCCACCGCCCAGGCCTCCCCCGCCCCCTCCGTCGCCTCTCTCGCCACCGCCGGCTCCCCCGCGGTCGACGGCGCACGACTGCGGAAGCTGATCAGCCCGCTGCCCGGGTTCGAGGCCGGTGCACTGGTCAGAGTCGACGGGCCGGGGCGCGGCCCCTTGTGGACCGGCACCGCGGGCCCCGTGTCGGCCGACGACCACTTCCGCATCGGCAGCGTCTCCAAGGCCTTCACCCACACCGTCGCGCTGCAACTCGTCGCCGAGCACAGGATCGGGATCGACACCCCGGTACGGCGCCTTCTTCCGGACCTGGTCCCCGCCGACTACGACACGGTGACGGTGCGCCAGATCCTCGACCACACGAGCGGTTTCCCGGCACCCGCTCCGACTCCCGGGCCGCAGGACGGGCCGGGTTGGTGGCTCAAGGGCGTCACACCGGTCGACGGGGTACGGGAGACCTTCGCGCGGGCCGCCGGCGACGAGGCGTGGCAGCAGCACCGGCCCGCCCCGGGCACCGTCCAGCAGTACAACGGGATCAACACAGTGGTCGTCGGACTCCTGGTCGAGAAGGTCACCGGCAACTCCTTCCGGCACGAGCTGGAGCACCGGATCCTGCGCCCCTTGCAGCTGCGGGACACCAGCCTCCCGGCCGCCGACGACGTCACGATCCCCAGCCCCCACACGCGCGTGTACGCCGGGAAGGACGACGTCACCGAGCAGAGCCCCTACCCGTGGGCCGAGGGCGGGATGATCTCGACGGCCGCCGACCTCGACCGCTTCATGACCGCCCTCTTCGGCGGCCGGCTCCTGCCGCCCGCCGTACAGGCACTGGCCTTCTCCGTCCCGGACGTCGCCAACGGGCCCGAGAACAAGCACTGCCTCAACGGCAAGGCCTGCTTCGCCCCCGGCGGCCTGATGCGCCTGACCCTCGGCAACGGCGTGACCGTATGGGGCAAGACGGGCTCCCGCCCCGGATGGGACAACGGGTTCTTCACCACCCCCGACCTCAAGCGCCGCCTGGTGTACTCCCTCAACCCCAACGGGACGGGGACCCGGAAGGAGTACACCGACTACATCGTGGCCCTCGCCGACGCCGCCTTCAGCGGAGTCTCACCGAAGTGACTCCGCTGCGGACCTGGGCGGTGACCGAGGGGCGTCCGCAAGGTCAGTCGGCGGTCGGCAACCCCAGCCCCCCGATCATGGTGGCAGGCCGGCTGGTGCTAGCGTCGCGCGCGTGGGCGACAGGATGCGCAGGCCATACGAATCGATGCGGGGTCATTTCCAACAGGCTGCCGCACAAAGGGGTTTCACGATCTCTGCGTCCCAGCAGACCGCGGTGGAGCGGTTGTCGGTGCTGGCGGGCGAGCTGGCCGGAGGGGGCGGGTTCTTCCGTCGCCCCGCACCACCGCGCAACGTGTACGTCTGGGGGCCCGTCGGGCGGGGCAAGAGCTGGCTCGTGGACACCTTTTTCGAAGGGCTGGACACCCCGCACAAGCGACGGCTGCACTTCCACGACTTCTTCCGGCAACTGCATGACGGTGTCTCCCATGCCGGTCAGGAGCCGGATCGCGGGCCCCACCGGCACAGCGCTGTCGAGCGCGCCGTCGATGAACTTCTCGGGAACTGCCGGGTCCTGGTCTTCGACGAGTTCCACGCGCACGACGCGGGTGACGCGATGCTCGTCGCACGGCTCTTCCATACGCTGCTGGAGCGGCGGATCGCGCTCGTGACGACCTCCAACTACCCGCCGTCCGGACTGATGCCGGACCCGCTCTACCACCACCTTTTCGAGCCGACGATCGCGCTGATCGAGGCACGCATGGACGTGCTGGACGTGACGGGTGCCAAGGACTTCCGTCAGCTGCGGCACATGGACGCCGGTGCGAGCCGGTTCGCGCAGGGGGCCGCCCTCAGAGCCGTGGACGCCACCGCCCTCCAGCGCCTCGGGCTGGCCGAGCCGCGGCCCGAAGAGGCGAACGCCGTGCCCGGACACCAGCGCGAGCTGCCGGTCCGGGCGGTCCGCGGCGACCTCGTGTGGCTCGGCTTCGGGGCGCTGTGCGAGGGCACCACCTCGGTCGCCGACTGTCTCGCCCTCGCCGAGCGCTTCGGCACCGTCGTCCTCGACGGCGTGCCGCCGCTCGCCTCCTGCACGGCCGACGGCCGCCGGCGGTTCGCCAACCTCGTGGACGTGTGCTGCGACCGCGATGTCCGGCTGTTCCTGATCGGCGACGACCCCCTGGCCGGGCTTCCCCAGAGCTCCGCCCTCATGCGCGACCTGGACCGCACGGCGAGCCGGCTTGCGATGCTGCAAGGCGCGGGGGCCGCCGTCCGCTGACGGCGACACCGGCCAGGCGGGCCGCTGCTCCCATCGGGGTGAATCCGGGGCGCCGAGCCGGTTCGCGGCCGGCCTCCGCGCCCGCCCTGGTGAACACTCGTAGCGCCCCGACACGGGGGCACCGGAGAGGACGGCGCGTGTTCACCAACACCAAGGCATTCAGCGGATTCGCCGTGAACGACCTCCAGCGGGCGCGGGAGTTCTACAGCGAGACCCTCGGTCTGCGGGTCACCGAGGAGCAGAACGGGATGCTGACCCTGCACATCGCGGGCGGCACGGAGATCCTCGTCTACCCCAAGGAGGACCACACCCCGGCCGGCTTCACCGTGCTCAACTTCCCCGTCGACGACATCGACGCGGCGGTCGAGGAGCTGGCCGGCCGCGGTGTCCGCTTCGAGCGGTACCCGGGGTTCGAGCACGACGACAAGGGCATCGTCCGCGCCGAGGGAGGCCCGAAGATCGCCTGGTTCACGGACCCGGCCGGCAACGTGTTCTCCGTGCTCCAGGACGCGTAGCGGAACGCCGCGCCGCGCCGGAGGACGGGCGAGCGGGCGGGCGGGCGGGCGACGCAGAAGGCCCCGGTCTCCGTGAGGAGGCCGGGGCCTTGATCGAGCGCTGGGCAGGCCTTGCACCTGCATCCCCCCACGGGAAGTGGGGTGTCTTTCCTTGGACCACCAACGCCGGTCCCACCACCGTGTTCCGCGGCGGCGAGCTCGAGATCAACTATACGGCACGCGGGCGGCCGGTACGAACAGCCCGGCCACCGGCGCGTCGCGCGGCTCAGAACCAGTTGACGGTGAGGGCGAAGGCCGTGCCCGCGCTCGCGCCGGCGGAGTCGGTCGCGGTGGCGGTGACCTGCGTCGTGCCGCTGCTCCAGGGCTTGCCGGTGATGCGGCCCGAGGCGCCGTCGAGGGACAGCCCCCAGGGCAGTCCGGTGGCGGCGAAGCGGACGGGCGGCTTTCCGCCGGTGGTGGTGAGCTGGATGGTGCAGGACTGGTTGAACCTGCACGTCCGGGGCCCGGGGTTGGTGAGCTTCAGGTCACCGGGAGTGGGAGTCGGGGTCGGCGTCGGGGTGGGCGTGGGAGTCGGGGTCGGCGTCGGGGTCGTGCCGCAGCCCGGGGTGGCTTCCGGGGGCAGGGGGACCTGCCAGATCTGGGGATCGTTCTCCGAGCCGACCAGCAGGTGCGCGCAGTCGGCGTACGTCACCGTCTCGCCCTGGGACTGCGCGGGCAGGGCGACATCGGCGAGCTTGGTCCCCGCGGTGTCGTACACGGAGGCGGTGTCGGCCCCCAGCGGCCCTCCGCTGCGCAGCGTGTACGAGGCGCCCGTCGGGGAGAAGGCCCCGTCCGTGGTGAAGACCGGGCCGGGCCCGACCGCGGTCAGGGTGTTGACCTGTCCGGTCACCGGGGGCAGCGGGGCCTGGTAGAGCCGGCCCGCCGCTCCGATGAGCTTGCTGGCGACGAAGATCCGGCCGGTGGCCGGGTCGGCGAGCAGGGATTCGGCGTCGTGCCTGCCGTCCGCGTAGGAGAAACGGTACGTCAGTGGGGTGACCGTGGCATTGGCGAGCTGCTCCGGCTCGGCGAAGCTGTGCACGGTGATCTCCGCGCGGCCGCTGAAGTTGTCCCCGATGTCGCCGACCAGGACGGCCGGGCCGCCCGTGGCGTCCTTGCCGATCGCCAGGCCCTCCCAGTCGGTGTTGCCGACGCCCGCGACCGTCAGGGTGGCCTTGAGCACACCGGTGGGGCCGGTGCAGTCGATCGCGAAGACCTGGTTGGTGTTGCCGCTGTCGTTGACGGCGTAGAAGACGCCCGGGTGCCTGCGGCTCATGGCGAGGCCGCTGATCTCGGTCATGCCGCCGGGCAGGGTGCACCTCTTCTCGGGGGCCGGGGCGGCGCTGCGGGTGGGCGGCGCCGAGGAGGCGGTGGCGTCCGCCATCCAGGCGACGGCGGGCAGCAGCGCGGCGAGGGCCGCGGTCGCGAGGGCGGCGGCCCGGGGAGGTGTCAGGAGTCTGGACATGCGGACCATGTGAGGCGGGGGCGGCGGGCAACGCCAGACCCGTACGCCCCCCGTTGGAGCATCGTTCGATGCCGTCCCGGCATACCCGTCGCGGTGGCGGCGGTTCAGCGCTCCGGCTCACGTACGGGTGCCTTGTGACCGGCGTGTGCGAGGAAGGCGCGGGCCGCGCGGCTCAGGGGACGCCGGGCGTGGGCGATGCCGACCGGGCGCAGCAGGGCCGGCGTGAAGGAGCGGATCTCCGCCCTGCTGCCGAAGGCCCTGGAGACCACGTCCCGGTACCAGATGAGGGAGCCGCGGCCGTCGGTGACGCCGGTCACCCAGGCGAGGCGTTCGTCGACCTCCAGGGAGGGCACGGGGCGGACGCCCATGCAGCTGAACATGGCCTCCATCTCGGTGCGCCGGCCGGTGCCCGGGGTGGGCAGCACCATGGGGAGTCCGTCGAGCATGCGCAGCGGGACCGGATGCGGCAGCCGGGTGCCGAGGGGGGAGATCAGCACGACCTCGCGCTCCTGGATGAAGTGGGTGGACAGTTCCTTGTCGACGGGCAGGTCCACCAGGGCCAGTTCGGCCCGTCCCCGGGTGAGTTCCTCGACGAGGGCCTCGCGGCTGCCGTACTGCTGGAGCCGGATGTCCACGGCCGGGTGGCGTGCGGTGAAGCCCGAGATCAGGTCGGTGGCCAGGTCGAGCGCGAGGGTGGGGGTGGTGACGAGGGTGAACGCCGCCCGGGAGTCCTTGCCGTGCGGGGTCCCGATGTCGTCGATGGCCTCGACCGCGTTGAGCACGGTGCGGGCCAGCCGGACGACCCGGGCCCCCTCCGGCGTGAGGTCCACCCCCCTTCCCCGGCGGGCCAGGAGTTCGACGCCGAGGTCGCGTTCCATGGCCTGGACCGCCCGGGACAGGGCGGACTGCGCGACGAAGACCGAGGCGGCCGCACCGGTGATGGACCGGCAGTCGGCGACGGCGACGAGGTAGCGGAGTTGCGCGAGGGTGGGGGTCATGGGCGGACGGTAACGGCGTGAGCATGGACCTGTAAGGGCCGGTGGGTGAACAACTGCCGGCGGGTCACGGGGCGGCTCATACCGGCTCGGCGGCATCGCATGCCGGGACGGCATGACCACCGGCGCACGCCGTACGCCGGCCCGTGCGCGGGCGCCGCCCGCCCGGCCGGGAAAGCCCCAGGCCAGCGGCGCGGCGGGGGCCGGCGAGGGGTCCGGCGGGGCCGGCCGCCGCCCGGGGCACCGGTTCCGGCCGGGCGAAGCACCGTATTCCGTATGGCTGTTGACAGTGTGCGGTGCCCCCCGCACGATGCATCGCGGCGCCAGGACGTTTGACCTGGTTCAAGCCCGCCGCGCCGCTCGACGGGCGCCCGGCGCCGCTGCGCGAGCACCGCACACCTCATCGCTCTCCCCCGTTCTTCCGCCCTGCACTGCGTCATGCCCCACAGCACTGGAAGAGGAGCGCCCGTGACCCTCCCGCCCCCGCAGTCCCCCACCACGCGTGAACTGGTCGTCGCGGTCAGCCCGTTCGAGGAGCCGAACCCGCGGCTCGTGACCGCGGCCGAACGCGCCGGGTCCCTCGGCCTGCTCGATCTCGGCCGGGACCCGGACGCCGCCCGGCGCGCCTTCGCCGAGCTGGCCCGCCGGCTCGGCGAGGTCGGCGGGGACGGGGGCGGCGGCGGTGAGGGAAGCGGCCATCGGTACGGGGTGCGGGTGCCCGCCGGGTGCCCGGCCGGGCCCGGTGACCTTCCGCCCGAGGTGGACACGGTGCTGCTGGCCGACCCGGGCGACCACACCCGCGAGCGGATGGCCGCATGGGCCGCGGCGGCCGGCCGCCCCCGGGTCTGGGCCGAGGTCACCAGCCGGGCCGAAGCCGGGGCGGCGGTGTCCGCCGGGGCGGCCGCGCTGGTCGCCAAGGGCCACGAAGCCGGGGGCCGGGTCGGCGGAACCACCACCTTCGTCCTCCTCCAGCAGCTCCTCGCGGGCTCCGGGCCCGGGGTGCCCGTACTCGCCATGGGCGGGATCGGGCCGCACACGGCGGCCGCGGCCGTCGCGGGCGGGGCCGCCGGGGTGGTGCTCGACGCGCAACTCGCCCTGACCGCCGAGGGCGAGGAGGCGCTGCCCGCCGACGTCGCAGCGGCCGTCCGGGCCATGGACGGCTCGGAGACCCGGCTGCTGGACGGGCACCGGGTGTTCGCCCGACCCGGCCTGCCGGCCCCCGACGGGCCGGTGCCGACCCTGCTGGGCGCCCGGGACCTGCGGACGCAGCTGCTGCCCGTCGGCCAGGACGGGGCTTCGGCGGCCCGGCTGGCGGCCCGCCACCGGAGCACCGGCGGGGTGGTCCGGGCCGTGCGGGCGGCCGTCACCGGGCACCTGGAGGCCGCGGTACGGGCCCGGCCGCTGAAGGGCGCGCTGCCCGTCGCGCAGGGGCCGATGACCCGGGTGAGCGATCAGGCCGGCTTCGCCGAGGCGGTGGCCGCCGAGGGCGGGGTGCCCTACTTGGCGCTCGCGGTGATGGAGGGCCCGGACGTGCGCCGGCTCCTCGCCGAGACCGCCGAGCGGCTCGGGGACCGGCCCTGGGGCGTGGGCCTGCTGGGCTTCGCACCGCAGGAGCTGCGGCGCGAGCAGCTGGCGGCCGTGGCCGGGGCCCGGCCCCCGTGGGCGGTCATCGCCGGCGGCACCCCCGCCCAGGCGGCCCCGCTGGAGGCGGCCGGGATCCGGACGCACCTGCACGTGCCGTCGCCCGGGCTGCTGGAGCGGTACCTCGCCGAGGGCGCGCGGCGGTTCGTCTTCGAGGGGATGGAGTGCGGCGGGCACGTCGGGCCGCGCGCCTCGTTCCCGCTGTGGGAGGAGCAGATCGAGCGGCTGCTGTCCTGCGCCGAACCGCAGTCGCTTGACGTGCTGTTCGCAGGCGGCATCCACGACGAGCGCTCCGCCGCCATGGCGGTCGCGGCCGCCGCGCCGCTGGCCGAGCGGGGCGCGCGGATCGGCGTACTGATGGGCACGGCCTACCTGTTCACCCGGGAGGCCGTGGCCTGCGGCGCGGTGCTCCCGGTCTTCCAGCGGACGGCCCTGGAGTGCGCGGACACCGTGCTGCTGCGTACCGCCCCCGGGCACGCCACGCGCTGCGCGGCGACGCCGTTCGCCGAGGCCTTCGAGGCCGCGCGGCGGCGGCTCGAACGGGACGGCACGCCGCCGCGGAAGGTGTGGGAGGAGCTGGAGCGGCTCAACCTGGGCCGGCTGCGGATCGCCAGCAAGGGCCTGCGCCGGTCGCCGGACGCCCCCGACGAGCGCGTCCTGGAGCCGGTCGGCGAGGAGCGGCAGTACGCGGAGGGGCTGTTCATGCTCGGGCAGGCGGCCACGCTGCGCTCGCGGGCCACGACGGTGGCCGCGCTGCACGCGCAGGTCACCGAGGGGGCGACCCGGCTCCTGGAGCGGCGGGCCGAGGAGATCGCCGCGCCGCGCGGGCCGGCGGAAGGCCCGGCGGATCCGCTCGACGTCGCCATCGTCGGCATGGCCTGCGCCTACCCCGGCTCCCCCGACCTGGCCGGCTACTGGGCACGGATCCTGGACGGCACGGACGCGGTGACCGAGGTGCCGGCCGACCGCTGGGACCCGGCGCTCTACTACGACGCCGACCCGGCCCGGGCTGGCGAGCGCACCCCCTCCCGCTGGGGCGGCTTCCTCGGCGCGGTGCCCTTCGACGCCCTCGACTACGGGATCCCGCCCGCGTCGCTGGCCGGGATCGAACCGGTCCAGCTGCTCGCCCTGGAGATCTCCGCCCGGGCCCTGGGGGACGCCGGCTACGGCCGGGAGCGGGAGTTCGACCGCTCGCGGACCTCCGTGGTGTTCGGGGCCGAGGCCGGTACGGACCTCGCGGGGGCGTACGGGCTGCGCGCCCTGCTCCCCTCCTACCTGGGGGCGGTACCCGCCGGCCTGGACGAGCAGCTGCCGCGGCTCACCGAGGACTCCTTCCCCGGCGTCCTCGCCAACGTCATAGCGGGCCGGGTCGCCAACCGGCTCGACCTGGGCGGGGCGAACTGCACGGTCGACGCCGCCTGCGCCTCCTCCCTGGCCGCCCTGGACCTGGCCTGCCGCCAACTGCGCGACGGCGACAGCGACATGGTGCTGTGCGGGGGCGCCGACGTGCACAACGGCATCAACGACTACCTGATGTTCTCCTCGGTCCGCGCCCTGTCGCCCGGCGGCCGCTGCCGGCCCTTCGACGCGGCCGCCGACGGGATCGCGCTCGGTGAGGGCGTGGGCGTCCTGGTGCTCAAGCGGCTCGCGGACGCCGAGCGGGACGGCGACCGGGTGTACGCCGTCGTCAAGGCGGTCGGCTCCGCCAGCGACGGCCGCTCGCTCGGCCTGACCGCGCCCCGGCCCGAAGGCCAGCGCCGGGCGCTGGAGCGGGCCTACGCCCGGGCCGGGATCTCCCCGGCCGAGGTGGGGCTGGTCGAGGCGCACGGCACGGGCACGGTCGTCGGCGACAGTACCGAACTGGCGGTCCTGACCGAGCTGTTCACCGCATCCGGCGCCGCGCCGGGGTCCTGCGCGCTGGGCTCGGTGAAGTCGCAGCTCGGGCACACCAAGTGCGCGGCCGGGCTGGCCGGGCTGATCAAGGCGGCCCGGGCGGTGCACGCGGGTGTGCGGCCGCCGACCCTGCACGTCGACACCCCCAACCCGGCCTGGCGGGCGGGGAGCAGCCCGTTCTTCTTCGACGCGCGGGCCCGGCCCTGGTCCGCGCCCGCGCGGCGGCGGATCGCCGGGGTGAGCGCCTTCGGCTTCGGCGGCACCAACTACCACGCCGTGCTGGCCGGTTACGCCGGGGCGGACGAGCCGCGGCACGGGCTGGAGGAGTGGCCGGCCGAGCTGTTCTGCTTCCGGGGCGAGGACCGGCGGGCCGCGGGGCGGGCGATGGCGCGGCTCGCGGCCCGGCTCGAGGAGAACGACGCGGCCGGGCGGCCCTGGGCCCTGCGCGACCTGGCGGCGGAGGCCGCTTCCTCGGGGACGGGCCCGGTGCGGGTCGCGGTCGTGGCGGCCGACGCGGACGAGCTGGCCGCCCGGCTGGAGCGGGCCCGGGCCTTCACCCCCGGCGCGGGGGTCCACGTACGGGAGGAGGCGGCGGACCCGGGGCTGGTGGCGTTCCTGTTCCCCGGGCAGGGCAGTCAGCGGCCCGGCATGCTGGGCGAGCTGTTCACGGCGTTCCCCGCGCTGCGCGGGCTGCTGGACGACGCCCCCGGCGCGGTGGTGTCGGCGATGTTCCCGCCGGCGGCCTTCGACGGGGAGGGCCGGGCCGCGCAGCGGGCCGCGGTCACCGACACGCGGGTGGCCCAGCCGGCCCTGGGACTGGCGGGGGCGGCGGGGCACACGCTGCTCGGGCGGCTCGGCGTACGGCCCGACTGCGTGGCCGGGCACTCGTACGGCGAACTCACCGCGCTGTGGGCGGCCGGCGTGTACGACACGCCCGGCCTGCTGCGGCTGAGCACGCGCCGGGCCGGGGCGATCCTGGCCGCCGCCGGGGCGGATCCGGGGTCGATGGCGGCGGTGTCGGCGGCTCCGCGGGAGGTACGGGAGATCGCGGAGCGCGCAGGGTGCGTGGTCGCGAACCACAACGCGCCCCGGCAGTGCGTCATCTCGGGGCCCACGGAGGCGGTCTCCGCGGCGGTCGACGCGCTGCGGGAGGCGGGCCTGACGGCGGAACCGATCCCGGTGGCCTGCGCGTTCCACAGCGGGGTGGTCGCGGGTGCGGCCGGGGCGCTGGCCGAGGAGCTGGCCGGTACGGAGATGGCCGACGCCTGCGTACCGGTCTGGTCGAACACCACGGCCGGCCCGTACCCGGCCGGCGCCGATGCCGTACGGGGTCTCCTGGCGCGGCAGGTCGCGGAGCCGGTCCGGTTCGTGGAGCAGGTGGAGGCCATGTACGCGGCCGGCGTCCGGACCTTCGTGGAGGCCGGCCCGGGGCGGGTGCTGTCGGGTCTGGTCGGCCGGATCCTCCAGGACCGGCCGCACACGGCGGTCCCGCTGGACGTGCCGGGCGAGCACGGCCTGGTCCGGCTGGTCGGCGCGCTGGCGGAACTGGCGGCTGCGGGCGTGCCGCTGGAGCCGGAGGCGCTGTTCCGGGGGCGGACGCGGCGGCTGCCGGAGCGGGCGCCGGGCCGTCCGGGCTGGCTGGTGGACGGGCACCTGGTGCGTACGGCCGACGGTGAGCCGGTCGCCGGGGGGCTGCGGCCCGCCCGGCGGGTGGCGCTGCCGGCGGGCGCGGAGGGCGGCGCCGCGGCGGTGGCCGGGGCCGGGGCGGTGGCCGGGGTCCCGGCCACCGGTGCGGATTCCGTGATGGCCTGGGCCCCGGCCGCCGGTGCGGACGGCGACCGCCGTGAGGAGGCGGTGCTGGAGTACCTGCGCGGGACGCGCGAACTGGTGGAGGCCCAGCGGGCCGTCCTGCTGGGGTACCTGGGGGCGGGGGAACCCCCGCAGCCCGCGCCGGGCACCGGGTCCGGTGCGCCGGTCGAACCGTTCGCCCGACTCGGCGGCGGGATCCCGGCCGCCCCCGTACCCGTACCGCCGGCCGCGGACGGGCCCGAAGCGGTCCGGGCGGCCGGTCCGGGCGCACCGCGCACGGCCGAGGAGGTGATGGACACGGTCCTGGAGATCGTCCACACCCGGACCGGCTACCCCAGGGACATGCTCGATCCCGGGCTCGACCTGGAGGCGGACCTGTCCATCGACTCCATCAAACGGGTGGAGATCATCGGCGCCCTGGCCGACCGGATCGGACTCCCCCGGGAGCCGGGCGGCTCCACCGGATCCGCCGTCGAGGAACTGTCCCGGATCAAGACCCTGAGCGGGATCGTGGACTGGATCGTCTCCCGCGCGCCCGCCACCGCTTCCGGACCGGGGCCCGCCGCGGCCGGCGGTCCGGCACCGGCCCCCTTGCAGCGGCTGCGGGTCGAGGCGGTCCCCGTGGCGGCGGCCGCCGGGGACCCGAAGGCCCTGCGGGGCCTGCGGATCGGGATCGTCGGGGACGGCCAGGGCCTGGCACGGGCGCTTGCCGGTGCGCTGCGGGAACGGGGCGCCGAGGTGCGTCCCCTCGCGGCGGCGGAGGCCGGGTGCGACGGGATCGTCGACCTGTCGGCGTTGCGGGGCGGGACCGAACCGGTGCTGCCCAGGGCCTTCGCGGGGCTGCGACAGGCACTGGCCGGCGGGGTGGGCCGGCTGCTCCTGGTCACGGCGCCCGCGCCCGGCACGGCCGGGGCCGGGCTGCACGGCTTCGCCCGCAGCGCGGCGCTGGAGTTCCCCGGCACGCTGCTCCGCGCCGTGGAGGTCCACCCCAAGGAGGACCCCGAGCAGACGGCCCTGCTGCTCCTCGCCGAGCTGGCCGACGGGCCGGGCGCGGCATCGCACGGGGCCGCCTCGGTCGGGTACGCCCCGGACGGCACCCGGTTCGCACGCCTGCCGGTGCCCGCCGCCCCGCTGGGCGCGGCCGGAGGGTCCGTGCCCCTGGGCCCGGACTCCGTGGTCCTGCTCACCGGCGGGGCCCGCGGGATCACGGCCCGCACGGCCCTCGCGCTGGCCCGCGCCACCGGCTGCCACGTCGAGCTGGTCGGCCGTACGCCCGAACCGCCCGCCGAGGAGGACGCGTTCGGGCAGGCCCGGGACCGGGTGGCGCTGCGGGCCGCGCTGATCGCCTCGGGGCTGCGGACGCCGGCCGAGATCGAGGCGGCCGCGTCGGGGATCCTCGCCGAGCGGGAGGTACGGGCCGCGCTGGCCGGTCTCACCGGCGCGGCGGCCTCCGTGCGCTACCACCGCGCCGACGTCACGGACGGGGCGGCCGTACGGGCCGTCGTGGCGGACGTACGGGCCCGTCACGGCCGGCTCGACGGGATCGTGCACGGGGCAGGGGTGCTGCGGGACGGGCTGCTGCACGAGAAGCAACCGGCGGACTTCGCCGCGGTGTTCGCCGCCAAGGTGACCGGAGCCCGCCACCTCGCGGCCGCCGCCGCCGAGCACGGGGCGTACCCGGCTCCCCGGTTCCTGGCCCTGTTCGGCAGTGTCGCCGGGGTGTACGGCAACCGCGGCCAGAGCGACTACGCCGCCGCCAACGACGCCCTGGACGTCCTCGCGCGCACCTGGGCGGAGTCCTTCCCGGGCCGGGTGCTGTCCGTCGACTGGGGCCCCTGGGCGGCGGAGGCGGGCGGGATGGTCACTCCCGAGCTGGAGCGCGCGTACGCCCGGCGCGGCATCCCGCTGATCGCGCCGGAGGCGGGTACCGCCGCGTTCCTCGCCGAACTCGCGCACGGGGACGACGTACAGGTGGTCCTGACGGCCGCCCCGCAGGAGGGGCGCGGCGATGAGTGAGCGGCTGCGGCGCGGCCCGCGCCCGACCGACGCGGCGATCGTCGGGATGGGCGCGGTGTTCCCCGGTTCGGGCGATCTGGCGGCGTACCGGCGCAACCTGTACGCGGGGGCCGACTGCATCGGTGAGGTCCCGCCGGAGCGCTGGGATCCCGAGGTGTACTACGACCCGGACGCCGCTGCCGGCCCGGCGGCCGGCGACCGGTTCTACTGCCGGCGCGGCGGCTTCGTCGACGGCCTGGCCGGCTTCGACCCGACGCGGTTCGGGATCATGCCGGCCGCCGTGGAGGGGGCCGAGCCGGACCAGATGCTGGCGCTGCGGGCGACGGCCGAGGCGATCGCGGACGCGGGCGGTGAGGAGCGGCTTCCGGCCGACCGGTCCCGGATCGGGGTGGTGCTGGGGCGCGGCGGGTTCATGGGGGTGGCCACCGCCCGGCTGGACCAGCGGGTGCGCACGGCCCACCAGTTGGCGCAGACCCTGCGGGAGCTGGCTCCGGAGCTCGGCGAGCGGCGGATCGCCGAGGTGCGGTCGGCGTTCCAGGACGCGCTGGGCCCGGAGCGGCCGGAGGCGTCGATCGGGCTGGTGCCGAGTTTCACCGCCGCCCGGACCGCGAACCGGCTGGACTTCCGCGGCCCCGCCTACACCCTGGACGCGGCCTGCGCCTCCTCACTGCTGGCCGTGGACCAGGCGGTCGGGCTGCTGGCGGCCGGGCGCTGCGACGCGGTGGTCGCGGGGGCCGTGCACCACTGCCACATCGCCACGCTGTGGAGCGTGTTCACGCAGCTGCGGGCGCTCAGTCCGACCGAGCGGATCCGGCCCTTCGACCGGGGGGCGGACGGGACGCTGCTGTCCGAGGGCACCGGGGTGGTGCTGCTGAAGCGGCTGGCGGACGCGCAGCGGGACGGGGACCGGGTGTACGCGGTGGTCCGCGGGACGGGGGTGGCCGGGGACGGCCGGGCGGCGAGCCTGATGAGCCCGCTGGTCGCGGGCCAGGTGCGGGCGCTGGAGCGGGCCTGGCGTGAGGCGGGGCTGGATCCGCGGGCGCCGGGCGCGCTGGGGCTGCTGGAGGCGCACGGTACGGGGACCCCGGTCGGGGACGCCGCCGAACTGGACACGCTGGCCCGGGTGTTCGGGCCGCCGCCGGCGGGCGGGCCGGAGATCGGCTTCGGGTCGGTCAAGTCGATGCTCGGGCACACCATGCAGGCCTCCGGTGTGGCCGGCCTGATCAAGGCGGCGCTGGCGGTGCACGACGGGGTCCTGCCGCCGACGCTGCACCTGGAGGACCCCCACCCCGGCCTGGCCCGGACCCGGATGCGGCCGGTGACGGCCGCCGCGCCGTGGGAGCGGGGGCCGGGCCCGCGGCGGGCCGGGGTCAACGCGTTCGGCTTCGGCGGGATCAACGCGCACGTGGTGCTGGAGGAGGCTCCGGCCGCCGTCCGGGCGGCGCCGCCGGTGCGCCGGTTCCTGCCGCTGGGCAGTACGGGCGTGCCTGCGGGGGCGGGTGCCGCGGTGGCGGATGCGCTCACGGGGGCGGGCGGGACGGCGGGGGCGGGTGGTGCAGGGGGCCGGGGGATGCCTGCGGGGGCGGGTGCGGCAGAGGGGCAGGGGGTGCCTGCGGGAGCGGGGGCGCCCGGGGGTGTCCTGCTGCTGGCGGCGGGGAGTGTGGCGGAGCTGTCCGCCCTGCTGGCGGCGCCCTCGCCGGTGTCCGGCGGGGAGGGGCCCTGCCGGGTCGCGGTGGCCGGCCCGACGCCTCAGCGGCTCGCGCTGGCCGCGAAGGCGGTGGCGCGGGGCCGGCCCTGGCGGGGCCGGGGTGACGTGTGGTTCACCCCCGAGCCGCTCGGCGGGCGGGTGGCGTTCCTGTTCCCGGGTCTGGAGCCGGAGTTCGCACCGGTGGTGGACGACGTCGCCGACCGGCTGGGGCTGGCCCGGCCGCGCCTGAGCCGGGGCGGCTCGCTGATCGAACGGGCGCTGGACGCGATCGCCACGGGCCGCTTCTTCGCCCGGGCCCTGCCCCGCCTCGGCGTCGGGGCCGACGTACTGGCGGGCCACAGCCTGGGCGAGTGGGCGGCGATGGTGGCCGCCGGCATGTATCCCGAGCAGGCGGCCGACGCCTTCCTCGACTCGCTGCGGCCCGGTTCGCTGAAGGTCCCCGACCTGGTGTACGCGGCGCTGGGCTGCGGTGCCGGGCGGGCACGGGGGGCCCTGCACGGACTGGACGGGGTGGTGGTCAGCCACGACAACTGCCCCCACCAGTCGGTGATCTGCGGCGGCCCCGAACAGGTGGCGGAGGCCGTCGCGCGGCTGCGCGGCGAGGGGGTGCTCGGGCAGGAGCTGCCGTTCCGCTCCGGCTTCCACACCCCGATGTGGGAGCCCTACCTCGGCCAGGTCCGGGCCGCCTTCGGGCGGCTGCCGCTGGAGCCGGCCGTCCTCCCGGTCTGGTCGGCCACCACCTGCGCGCCGTTCCCCGGCGCCGCAGGGGACGTACGGGAGCTGGTGGTGCGCCATCTGCTGGAGCCGGTGCGCTTCCGCGAGCTGACCCTGCGCCTGTACGAGGAGCAGGGCGTCCGCAGCTTCGTGGCGCTGGGCCCCGGGAGCCTCACGGGCTTCGTCGAGGACACCCTGCGCGGCCGGCCCCACCTCGCGGTGTCCACCTCCTCCCCGCGCCTGCCCGGCCTGGCGTCGCTGACCCGCATGTGCGCCGCGCTCTGGGCGGAGGGCCACGCGCCGCGCTGGGACCTGCTGACCGGGCCCCTGGCCGACGCCGGAGCCGTGGCCGCGACCGGCACCGGTGTCGTCGCCGCGCCCGGCGCCCGAGCCGTGGCCGCGAGCGGTGGCGGTGTGGGTGCCGGGTCCGGAACCGGTGCCGGCCGGCCGGTGCCCGCCGGGCCGGAGCCCCGCGGTGTCACCCTCGACCTCGGCTCGCCGCTGGTCCGGCTCGGCGAGGCGGCCCGCACGGCATGGGGCGGCCTCCTCACCCCGGCCCCTGCCCCCGCCCCCGCGGGCCCCGCCGAGGACGCCGGGCGGCCGGTCCTGCTGTCCGCCCTGGACGCGGTCCTCGGCGACACCGGCGCGGCGGCCCGCAGCGTCGCCGAGGCGTGGGCGGCCGGACGGCGGGCCGCCCCCGGGGACGGGGTCACGGGCCGGCACTCCCTGCGGCTGTCGCTGGCCGCACTGCCCTTCGTACGGGACCACTGCGTGTACCTCCAGCCGGACGACTGGCCCGAGGACTCCGACCGGTTCCCCGTCGTGCCCATGACCACCATGCTGGAGCTGGCGGCCGACGCGGCCCGGCGGTACGCGCCCGCCGGCCTGGCGGTCACCGGGTACGAGGACGTACGGGCCCTGCGGTGGCTGCCCGTCGAACCGGCCCTGGACGTGGAGGTGCTGGTCCGGGAGGAGGGCCCGGGCCGGTTCCGTGTCACCCTCGGGGAGTACGCCTCGGTGGTCGTGCTGCTCGGCGACCGGTACCCGCCGCCGCCCGCCCCCGACACCGCCGCACTGCGCGAGCCGGGGCCCGCTCCCGTCAGCGCCGCCGCCCTCTACCGGGACCGGTGGATGTTCCACGGCCCGCGCTTCGCCGCCGTGCACGAGGTGCGGACCGTCGGCGCGGACGGGATCGAGGGGGTCCTGCGGGCGCTCCCCGACCCGGGGGCCCTGCTCGACGCGGCGGGCCAGCTGTTCGGGCACTGGATGCAGCTGAGCCTGCCGGTGGACCGGCTGGTCTTCCCGGCGACCGTGGACCGCGTCCGGTTCTGCGGCCCGCCGCCGGCCCCGCACGAGCTCGTCGGGGCCACGGCCCGGATCCGCGAGGTCCGCGACGTCACCGTGCGCGGTGACATCGAGCTGCGCCGGCCGGACGGGACGGTGTGGGCCCGGATCGAAGGGTGGACGTACCGCCGGTTCGGTGCCGACGAACGGGTCTGGCCGATGAAGTTCACCCCGGAGGTCTGCGGCATCGGCGAGCCGCAGCCCGGGGGCTGGTGCCTGGCCCGCCGGCGCTGGAGGGATCCCGCCTCGCAGGAACTGGTCATGCGCCGCTACCTGGGCGCCGCCGAACGGGCCGCCTACGAGCGGCTGTCGCCGCGTGCCCGGGCGCCCTGGTTGCTCGGCCGGATCGCGGCCAAGGACGCGCTGCGGCAGCTGCTGTGGGACGGCGGCGCCGGGCCGGTGTTCCCGGCGGAGGTGCCGGTCGGCAACGACCCGGCGGGCCGCCCGCTGGCGCGGGGCCCCCTCGCCGCCGGGTTCCGGCTGACGATCGCCCACAAGGACCGGATCGCCGTCGCCCTCGCCCATCGCACCCGGGCGGTCGGGATCGACGTGGAGCCGGTGACCGGCGACCCGGACGCGCTGGCCCGCATCGCCCTGGCACCCGGTGAACTCGCCCTCGCCGAAGCGCTGGCGGGTACCCGGGGAACCGGCCTGCCGACCGCCCTCACCGCCCTGTGGTGCGCCAAGGAGGCCGCCGCCAAGGCGGAGGGCTCCGGGCTCGGCGGCCGGCCGCGCGACTGGCGGGTGACCGGTGACCCGGACGGCGCCGGCCTGCTGGTGCGGTCCCCGGACGGACACCCGTACGCCGTACGCACCACCCTGGCCGACACTTCGACCCCCGACCACGTGGTCGCCTGGACCGACCACGGCACCTCCCCCGCCGTCCCCTTCCCCCTCACGGAGACCCGCCATGGGAAATGACATCCTGACCGAGATCACCGGCATGCTGGTGGAGATCGTCGGCGACGACCACCTCCTCGCGGACGAGGTCACGATGAAGACGACCTTCAACGAGGACCTCGCCCTGGAGAGCATCGAGTTCGTCGCCCTCGCCGAGGCGCTGCACCACCGCTACGGCGCGGGGGTGGACCTGATGGGGTTCCTGGCGGAGAAGGACATGGACGCCATCCTCGCCATGTCCGTCGGTGAACTCGTCACCCACATCGGGCAGGTCACGCACGCCTCCCTCGCCCGCAGCGCCTCGGGGAGCAGCTCCTCCGCGGCGACCGCGGCCGGCTGAGCCGGCCATGGCCTTCGTCCGCGCGGGTTCCCTGCGCTTCCACGTCCAGCGGCTGCCGGCCGCCGCCACGGCCGGCCGCGGCCGGCCCCTGGTGGTGTTCCTCCACGGCCTCGTCGTCGACAACCTGTCCTCCTTCTACTGCCCGGTGGCCCTTCCCGTCGCCCGGGCCGGCCACGAGGTGCTGCTCTACGACCTGCGGGGCCACGGCCTCACCGAGCGCCCGGCCGACGGCTACGACAGCCGCACCGCCGTACGGGACCTCCTGGCGGTCCTCGGCGCGCTCGGCCTCGGCCGGCGTCCCGTCCACCTGGTCGGCAACAGCTACGGCGCGACGCTGGCGCTGCACGCCGCCCTGGCCCGGCCCGACCTCGTCACCGGCCTCACCCTCCTCGAACCGCCGCTCAGCGGGGCGTGGGTGGAGAACATGGTGGACACCCTGTCGGCGGCCGCGCTCAGCCTGGAGGACAGTCCGGTGCCCGCGGAGCTGCTCGGGCTGCGGCTGCGCAAGGCCGCCCGCCTCACCGCCATCGCCGACGACCTGCTCAACCGCACCACCCTGGTCGACGACATCGCCGCGAGCCGCACCTTCACCCCGGCCGACTACGCCCGGCTGCGCTGCCCGGTCCTGATCGTCTGCGGCGAGCACTCCGAACTGGTGCCGGGGGCCCGGGAGCTGGCCCGCCACGCCCCGCGGGCGGCCCTGCGCGTCCTGCCGGGCCTGGGGCACGACGTCCTGAAGGAGAGCAGCGGGGTGCTGCGGGAATCCGTACTGGCCCACCTCGACGCGACGGCCGTCGCCGCGGCGGCCGCGGCGACGGCCCGGCGCCGGACGGGAGCGCTGGTCCGATGAGGGTGCTGTTCACGGTGCCGCCGCTGGCGGGGCACGTCAATCCGACGGTGGCCGTCGGGGCCGAACTGGCCTCCCGGGGCCACGAGGTCGCCTGGACCGGGCCGGCCGGGGCGCTGGCCGGTCTGCTGCCCCCGTCGGCCCGGATCCTGTCCGCCGGGGAGCGGGCGGACGGCGGCGGCTACGCCGCGCTGCACGAGCGGTGGCGCGATCTGCGCGGGGTGGGCGCGCTGCGGTTCCTGTGGGAGGAGGCCCTGGTGCCGCTGGCCCGGGCGATGGTGCCCGGGGTGGCCCGGGCAGTGGAGGCCTTCGCGCCGGACGTCATGGTCTGCGACCAGCAGGCCCTGGCCGGGCCGCTGGTCGCCCGGCGGCTCGGTGTGCCGTGGGTGACGTCGGCCACCACCTCGGCCGAACTCACCGGGCCCTTCGCGGACTTCCCGAAGGTCGGGGAGTGGGTGGCCGACCGGGTCGCGGGGCTGCTCGCCGAGTTCGGGGAGGGCGGCGAGGGCTGGGACCCCCGCTTCTCGGAGCTGCTGGTGCTGGTCTTCTCGACCCTGGAGCTGCTTGGCTCCGGCTCCCGCTCCGGCCCGCAGTACGCCTTCGTCGGCCCGGCCTTCGGGGCGCGTCCGGCCGCGCCCGGCTTCCCCTGGCGGCGGCTGGACCCGCGGCGGCGGCGGGTGCTGGTCTCCCTGGGCACCCTCAACCAGGAGGCGGGCGCCCGCTTCTACCGGGCGGTGCTGGGAGCGGCCGAGCGGCTCGCCGACGAGGTGCAGCTGGTCCTGGCCGCGCCCGCGGAGCTGGTCGGTGAGGTACCCGGTCACGTCCTGCTCCAGCCGAGGGTCCCCCAGCTGGAGCTGCTGCCGCACCTGGACGCGGTGGTCTGCCACGGCGGCCACAACACCGTCTGCGAGGCCCTCGCGTACGGGCTGCCGCTCGTGGTCGCCCCGATCCGCGACGACCAGCCGATCGTGGCCCGGCAGGTGGCCGCGGCCGGGGCCGGGGTCCGGGTGCGGTTCGGCCGGACCGGGGCCGAGGAACTGCGCGACGCGCTCACGGCCGTGCTGGACGATCCCGGACCCCGCCGGGCCGCCCGGCGGATCCAGGCCTCATTCGCCGCGGCCGGCGGGGCCGCCGCCGCGGCCGACCGGTTGGAGAAGCTGCTATGACGCCACCTCCGCTCACCCGGGTCCGCTGGACCTCCGCGGTGCTGCTGGCCGCGCTCGGCGCCGGCACCGTACGGGCCGGCCGCAGGCTGCGGGCGATCCCGGTGCTGCCGGCCGCCCCGCCCGTCTCGGCCGGGGTGCCCGGCGCCGCCGGGTGGCGGCTGCTGACCGCCCGCGGGGTGGAGCCGGGCGCGGCCGTCTTCCTCGCGGCCTGCGCGTACGCGGACCGGGAGGGGCTGCGGGTGCTGGACCTGCTGCCCGCGGACCTGCCGGCCGAGCGGGTGCTGGGGCTGCTGCGGCTGGTGGACCCCGCCCGGTACCGGGGGGACCGGCTCGGGGAGGGGCGCGGGGCCGGGTTCGCGGTGCTCGTCGCCGAGGAGGTGCTGGAGCGGGCCGGGGTGGAAGCCGGCGGCCGGGCACCGGAGCCGGCGGAACTCCTGGCGCTGACCCGGCGTGTGAAGGAGTATGCCGCCGGGGCCACGGGGCTGGCCATCGCCCCGGGACTGAGCTGCGGCACGCCGCCCGGGAGCGCCGGGCGGGCCGCCGAGCTGCGGGCGCAGGGGCTGCCGGCGGGGGCGCTGGCCGCCGCCCAGCTGTCGGGGCTGGCGCTGCTCGCCGCCGTCGCGGTACGCCAGGGCCGGTGGGGGGCGGCCGCGGCCGGGCTGTACTGGCTCCAGCCGTACCTGGCCCTCGGCGGGCCAGGCTCCCCGCTGCGTCCCGCCGATCTGGGCCGGGCCACCGCCGCCCGGCCGGTACGCTCCCTCGGCGCCGGCCTGCGTACCGTCGTGGCGGCGGGGCGCGGCCGGTCCGGGGGTGCGGGCACCGCCGCGGGGACGGCCGCCGCGTACCGGGCCGAACTGGCGGGGGGCACCGACCGGTTCTTCGAGGCACGGCGCCCCGACTGCCCCTGGTGCGGCTCGGGGCCGCTCGCGGTCCGGGTGCGGGTGCCGGACCTGCTCCAGGGCAAGCCGGGCGTTTTCGCGCTGGAGCGGTGCGCGGCCTGCGGGCACGTCTTCCAGAACCCCCGGCTGTCCGTCGAGGGGCTGGGGTTCTACTACCGCGACTTCTACGACGGGCGCGGCGGTGAGGGCGCCGGCACGGTCTTCGGGCGCCTCGGCGGCTCCTACCGGCGCCGGGCCGAGATGCTGCGGCCCCACGCCGACCCGGCGTCCTGGCTCGACGTCGGCACCGGGCACGGCCACTTCTGCAACGCGGCGCGCGAGGTCTGGCCGCGGACCCGCTTCGACGGCCTGGACAGGGGCGAGGGGGTCTGCGGTGCGGAGCGGCGCGGCTGGGTGGAGACGGGCTACCAGGGGCAGTTCCCCGAGTTCGCCTCGAAGCTGGCGGGCCGGTACGAGGTGGTCAGCATGTACCACTACCTGGAGCACACCCGGGATCCGCTCGCGGAACTCGACGCGGCGGCCACCGTCCTCGCACCCGGCGGCCACCTGGCCGTCGAGGTCCCCGACCCGGAGTCGCGGATGTCCCGGCTGCTGGGTCCGGCGTGGCTGCCCTGGTTCCAGCCGCAGCACCAGCACCTGATCCCGGCCGCGAACCTGCGGGAGGCGCTGGCCGACCGGGGGTTCACCGTGCTGGCCGAGGAGCACGGCCCGGCCCACCAGGGCAACGACTTCTTCGGGGCGGTGGCGCTGACCGTGACGCGGCTGGCCCCCGATCCGGACCGGCCGTGGGGGCCGCCGCCGACCGCGCGGGCGCGGGCGCTGGCCCGGGCCGTACGGGTGGCGGCCGTGCCGTGCTTCGCCGCGGCGGCGGTGCTCGACGCCCTGCGCACGGTGGCGGCCCGCCACACCGACGGCGGCAACGCCTACCGGATGCTGGCCCGCAAGGACGCCCCGTGACGGCCGCCGGCCGGGCGGGCACACCGCCCGCGGCCTCCGCTCCCCCGGCCTCCGCTCCCCCGGCCTCCGCTCCCCCGGCCTCCGGCCCCGCCGGGGGTGACCTGGCCCGACGGGCCACCGCCGACCCGCTGTTCCGGCTCGTCGCCTACGCCCTCGAAGCCGCACACGGCCGGCCCCCGGCCGCCGTCTGGAGCGCTCCCCACGCCTTCCACCTGGGCTCCCCCGGGCTCGTCGCGGCGGCCGGCTGGCCGACGGCGGCCGCCGCGGCCCCGCGTACCGACGGCCTGGTCCGGCTCAGCTCCCTCGGGCACCCCGCCGACAGCTGCGACCTGCCGCTGACCCCGTCCGGGCCGCCGCCCGACGCACCCGCCTGGGCCGCGCGGCCGTACGCGGTGCTGCGGGCGCTGGCCGATGCGGGCTACGGCCGCGGCGGGACGGACCTGCACGTCCAGGGCTCGCTGACGGCGGCCGCCGGGCTCGCCACGGCGGAACCGGCCGACTGCGCGGTGGCGCTCGCCGTGGCCGACGTCCACCCGCAGCCGGGCGCGGCGCCGGGTGCCGGGCCCGACCGGGAAGGGCTGGCCCGGCTGCTGGCCGGGGCGCTGCCGGACGGGGACGACGCGCTGCGCCGGGCGGTGCTCTTCGCCCGGCCCGGGGAGGCCCTGCTGCCCGGCGCGGAGCCCGGGCCGCGGCGGCGGTACGTCGCCTTCGACCCCGCCGCGTCGGGGGCCCGACTGGTGCTCGTCGCCGTGCGCGGCGAACCGGCGGACCGGCCGCGGGATTTGGCCCGGGCCGTCGCCCTCGCCCGCCGGGCGGGGGCCCTGAGCGCCTGGCCGCCCGGGGGGCGGCCGGAGCGGAGCGTACTGGTGCTGCTGCCCGAGGCCCGGCTGGCGGCGGTGCGGTCGGCGGTCGCGGAGGACTTCCGCGGCCGAGGGCGGCCCGTGCCGCGGTTCCTGAACATCGCGGTGGCGGGGGCCGCCCGGCGCGAGGAGTGACCGTCCGGCCCCGCCCCCTCCCCTTCGCCCTCACCTTCACCTTCACCCTTCACCCTTCACCGAGGAGGAACACCCCATGCCCCTTCCCTCGCCCGAAGCCCGCCCCAGACGCCGGACCGCCCGGCGCCCCGTCACCGTGGCCGCACTGGCCGCGTGCAGCGCGCTCGGCCTGCTGGGCGCCTTCACCGTCGCCAACTCCCAGGCGGCAGAGAGCGGTTCTGCGGCCCCGGTGGCGGCCGCCGCGCTGCCCTCGTACGACCACGTGGTGGTCGTCGTGTACGAGAACAAGCAGTACGGGGAGATCATCGGCAGCGCGAACGCCCCGTACATCAACCAGCTGGCCGGCGGCGGCGCGAGCCTGACCGGCATGAAGGCGCTGACCCACCCGAGCCAGCCGAACTACTTCAACCTCTTCTCCGGCTCCACCCAGGGCATCACCGGCGACGGCTGCTACACCCCGCAGTCGATGACCGCGGCGAACCTCGGCCAGGAGCTGATCGCGGCCGGCAGGACCTTCGCCACCTACAACGAGGACCTGCCGGCGGAGGGTTCCACGGCCTGCACGAGCGGCCAGTACGCGCAGAAGCACAATCCGTGGTTCGCCTTCAAGAACGTGCCGCTGAACACCGGCAAGACATGGGCGCAGTTCCCGCAGAACGACTTCGGGGCCCTGCCGGACCTGTCGTTCGTCGTCCCCAACCAGTGCAACGACATGCACTCGTGCTCGGTCGGTACGGGTGACACCTGGACGAAGAACAACATCGACGCCTACGCGCAGTGGGCGAAGGCCCACAACAGCCTCCTCGTGCTGACCTGGGACGAGGACAACTACCTGGGATCGAACCAGATCGCCACCGTCTTCTACGGGGCGAACGTGAAGACGGGCACGTACGCGGGCGCCTTCAACCACCACCACCTGCTGCGGACCTTCGAGGACCTGTTCGGCACGGCCACGCACGCCGGCAACGCGGCCGGCGTCCAGCCGATCACGGAGGTGTTCTCCGGATCCACGACGCCCACCCCGACCCCGACCCCGACGCCCACCCCCACACCCACCCCCACCCCCACCCCGGGTGATCTGAAGCTGGCCAACCCGGGCCCACAGACCTGCAAGTTCAACCAGTCCTGCACCGTCCAGCTCACCGCCACCGGCGGCAAGGCCCCGGTCCGGTACGCGGCCACCGGCCTGCCCTGGGGTCTGAGCGTCGACGCCGGCACCGGACGGATCAGCGGCAAGCCCTGGGGCAGCGGCACCGTCCAGATCACCGCGACGGCCACCGATGCCGCGGGCACCACCGTCACCGCCGCGTTCCCGCTCACCGTCAACTGGTTCTGAAGGAGGCATCCGTGTCCCTGTCGGCCGGCCGGGGCTCTGCCGTTCGGGTGACGCACCGCCACGTCTGCGCCCCCGGGCCCGTTACCAGCACGACTTCCCCGATCCGGGGCTCGTTTCGGCTACAGCGAAGGAAAGTTCTCGAATGCTGAAGAAGATGATGATCACCGCAGCAGCCACCGCCGCCGCCGTCGGCGCGGGTGCCGCCGTCGCCGCACCGGCCATGGCCGTCGGCAACGACAACGGGATCAACACCGTCAACGGCAATGGTGCTGAGCAGATCTACGGCAACCAGAAGACCGAAGGTGAACTCAGCCCCCAGCTCGGCCTGGTCCAGGGCACCCTGAACAAGCCCTGCATCGGCCTGCCGGTCAAGGTCAACGCGCAGTCGATCCTCGCCCTGGTCAACGTCGGTGTCCAGGACATCAACGTCCTGTCCAACCCGCAGAACCAGCAGTGCACCGAGAACTCCACCCAGGCCAAGGGCGACGAGCCGCTCTCCCACATCCTGAGCAACATCCCGGTCCTCTCGGGCAACCTGTCCGCGGGCAGCTGACCAACGGCCACCCGCCGTTGAGCGGGCCGGTCGTGGGCGTCCGCACGAACACCCACGGCCGGCCCGTCGGCATGCCCGGGCACGGCTCCGGCCGGCCCTCCCCGTGCGGCCCACCCGCCTCGACGGACGCCCACCCACCGCGCGACGGCCTGCGGCGGGGGGCCACAATGGCGTGATGGCGACGAGGGCGACGAGGGCGACGAGGGCGACGAGGGCGACGAGGGCGACGATCATGGTGCCGCGCCGGCTGCGCGCCCTGGGGGTGGCGGCCGCGCTGCTGGCCTGCGGCACCGTCAGCACGGCCTGTGCGTCCGGGGAGCGGCCGGGCGCTCCCCGCGCGCAGCCCCTCACCGAGGCCGAGCTGATGTCCGTCCTGCCCTCCGGGCACGACCTTCAGGGCTACGCCGCCACCCCGCGCCCACCGGCCCCAGCCCCCTCTCCTGCGGCCGTGCCCAACGCCCTGGCGCCGGGAAGTCCCGCGCAGTGCGCGGACCTCGTCGACTTCGAGCTGGACCACGGGCTCCGGCACCGGCCGGCCGCCAGGGTCGTGGCCGACGTGTCGCCACGCGGGGGCCCTTCCGGCGGACCCCCGCAGAGGCGCCTCCGCACGCTCCACTCCGTGTCGCTGGCGAGCCACACCGTCGGGGAGGCGTCGGCGGTGATGGCCTCGCTCAGGAAGGCCGTGCCGCTGTGCGGCACGTTCGTCGCGTACACCCTCGCCTACGGCGGGCAGGACGCCCGCATCCGCGTCGGCGCGCTGCCCGCGCCGGCCGCCGGGGACGAAGCGGTCTCCTTCGACTGGACCGTGGAGGGCAACGCGATGGACGAGACGGTGCCCCTCACGGTCGTGCGTACCGGCGGGGTGATCGCCGTGTACTCCGGCGCGGTCCCGGCCGGGATCCCGCAGGGGCAGCACCGCCGGCTGCGGGCCTTCCTCTCCGGCTCCCCGGGCTGACGGCGTCCGGTCGGCCCCTCACGACCGGGTGGAAGGCAATCCGCCGGTCAGGAGCGGGCGTTCGGGCGCCGGGGCGGGGGCCGGGACCGGCTGCCGGGCGGGCCGGGATGCGGGCGCGGCGGCCTCGCTCCAGAGGCTGAGGTAGCGCTCGCCGGTGTCGGGCAGGATCGTGACGATCGACGCGCCGATGTAGTCCGGGTGCGCGGCCAGCCGGGAGCAGGCGTGGGCGACGGCGCCGGAGGAGACGCCGACGAAGACGCCCTGCTCGCGGGCGAGCGAGCGGGCGCCCGCCATGGCGTCCTCGTCCGAGACCGTCACCACGCTGTCGATCAGGGAGACGTCGGTGGTGGGGGCGACGAAGCCGCCGTTGAGGCCCGGGATCCGGTGCAGGCCGCCCTCGCCCTGCGAGAGCACCGGGGAGTTCTCCGGCTCGACCGCGACGACGCGGATCTCCGGGTTCTGCTCCTTCAGGTACCGCGCGACGCCGCTGAGGGTGCCGCCGGTGCCCACGCCGCAGACCAGCACGTCGATCTGGCCCGCCGTGTCGGCCCAGATCTCGGGGCCGGTGGTCTCGTAGTGGGCGCGCACGTTGTCGGCGTTCTCGTGCTGGCAGGCGAACCAGGAACCGGGGGTCGCCGCGTACAGCTCCTCGGCCTTGGCGATCGCCCCGGGGTAGCCGGCGTCGCGGGGGGTCTGCACGACCTCCGCGCCGAGCGCCCGGAGAAGGGCGACGCGCTCGGCGGTGGCGCTGTCCGGGAGGACGATGACGCAGCGGTAGCCGCGGGCCGCGCAGAGGGCGGCCAGGGATATGCCCGTGTTGCCGGAGGTCGCCTCGATGACGGTGCCGCTGCCGGGGGTCAGCTCCCCGCGCTCCTCGGCGGCGCGCAGCATGTACAGGGCCGCCCGGTCCTTGCTGGTGGACATCGGGTTGGCGGACTCCAGTTTGGCCAGTACCTCGGCGCCCGGAGCGGAGTCGTCGAAGCGCAGGCGGATCAGCGGGGTCGAGCCGACCAGGTCCGCGATGCTGTCTGCGATGCGGCGTGTCTCACGGCTTTCCACGTGTGGTTCCTCACAAGTCGGGTCGTACGTACGGCCGCGTGATCGCCGTCCGGCGGTGCGGCCTTCGTGGGGGGTGTTCGTTCGCCGGGGCGGTCCCCGGTGGTACGGGAACGCGGGGCCGGGGCGCCGCGGCTACCAGGAGCCGGCCGAGGCCGTCACCGCGTACAGGTCCTCCATGGGCTGCGGCCGCTCGCCGACCGGCTTGATCACGGCGGTCGCGGCGAGCACCCTGGCGCCCGCGGGGACGTCCTTGTTCACGAGGGCCTGGGCGCCGATGACGGCGTGCGCGCCGATGGTGACCGGCCCCAGCACGGTCGCGTTGGTGCCGAGTACGACGTGGGCGCCCACCACCGGGTGCCTGCGGTCCCCCTCGGGGCGGTTGTTGTCGCTCCACCAGCCGACCGCTCCCAGCGTGACCTGGTGGTAGATGGTCACGTCGTCCCCGACGACGGCCGTCTCGCCGATCACCACGGCCGCTCCGTGGTCGATGAACACCCGGCGGCCGAGCACCGCACCGGGGTGGATCTCCACGGAGGTGCTGCGGCGGGCCTTCCAGGCGATGAGCCCCGCGATCATGCGGTGTCCGCGCCGGTGCAGCCGGTGCGCGATCCGGTGGGCCCACAGGGCGGGCAGGGCCGCGTGCAGCAGCGCCTCGCGGCGGTTGCGCATGGAGGGGTCGCGGGCGACGACCACCTCCAGGTCCTCCTTCATGATCCGGAACAGGCCCGGCTGCGCCGCCGCCATCAGACCAGCACCTCCGCCCGGTCCTGGATCGGGGTGAGCTCGGCGACCAGGGCCCGGGTCAGGCTCTCCAGCCGGCCCACGAGCTCCGGGTCGGTGTAGCGGCCGTCCGCGGTGGCGAGCGTGCCCGCGCGGGCGACGGCGACCGGGTCGTGCCGCACGACGCGCGCGCCGCAGCGGCCGAGTACGCCGATCAGGCCGGCCTGGGCGTCGAGGGCGCCGCGCGCTCCGGGAGAGGCGCTGGCCACCGCGACCACCTTGCCGGTCAGCGGGCTGGGGTCCTCGCCCTGCGCCCGGGACAGCCAGTCCAGCGCGTTCTTCAGGGCGCCGGGCATCTCGCCGTTGTAGGAAGGCGTGCTGATGACCAGCGCGTCCGCGCCGGTGACCAGCTCCTTGGCCGCCCGGACGGCCGCCGAGCCGCCGGCGCGCTCCAGCGCGGCCTCGTAGAAGGGCAGTCCGCCGACGGGGAGCAGCACGCTCTCGTGCCCGCCGGGCAGGTTGTCGAGGATGTGGCGCACGGTGGCCAGGACGGCGGTGTTCACCGAGTCCCCGCGGGTGCTGCCGGAAATCAGAACGATCTTCACTGGTGGAACTCCTTCTCCTCAGCCTTCCGGTCGGCAGGCCTCCGACTGGTCGAGCCGCACGCCTGCGTTCCGGGCCCCCGGGGCGCTGCCCGTCCGCCGCGCGGGCCTCGGGGCGTGCCGGCCGGGGCACCGGGGTGCGTCGAGCGGGACGGTCCGGCCCGCGTCCTGGACGTAACCGTCTCAGCCCACACCGATGCGGTGCTCGACTGCGGCTCGTGCCCCGGCGGAGGGCCGCTCCAGTCTCGGCCGCGGCGTGCCGGGCCGGTGGTCGCGGGTGATGCTGGTGGCATGGGTGGCGTTCGCGCGGTGCGGCTGCCGGCCGGCTACGCGGCGGCGGGGCGGCGCTCGATGCGGGTCACGCTGGCGGGCGGCGCGGGGTTCTACCTGTTCCTGTACGGGTTCGGCTCGACCGTCGCCGCGACGTACGCGCTGTTCGCCGCCGTCGCCCTGGCGGGCCTGTCGCACATCCCCGGCACCGGCCGGCAGCGCGCGGCGGTACTGATGCGGCTGGTGCCGGCCTGCTGGGTGCTGATCACGATCGGCACCTACCTGTCGGTGCGGACCTGGAGCGCGGTGGCGGGGATGCTGGCGGCCGGGTTCGCGCTGGCCTTCGTGGCGGTGGGTGGGCCGCGGGCGGCGGGGGCGGGGCCCGGGCTGCAGCTGATGTACATCCTGCCGTCCTTCCCGCCCTACGATCCCGGCTCGCTCGGGGAGCGGCTGGCCGGTGCGACGGTGGGCCTCGCGCTGCTGGTGCTCGCGGAGGCGTTCCTGCTGCCCGACCCGCCGGCCGTCCCCTACCGGGAGCTGGCCGCGCGGGCCGCGGAGTGCGTGCAGGGGTGCGCGGACGAGCTGGCCGTGCCGCCGTACGCGCTGTCGCGGGCGCGGGAGCGGCGGGCGGCGGAAGCGGCGACGGGGCTGCGGCCCTCCCGGGTCCCGGAGGCGGAGCGGCCTGCGGGGCCGGGCCTGCGGGACCGCGCCCTGGCCCACACCGGTCTGGCGGCCCGCACCCTGCTGGCCCGGCTGGCGGGGCTGCCGCCGGCCGCCGGCGGGCCGGGGCGGGCGGGGCTGGAGGTGCTGGACGCGGTACGGGACTGCGCCCACGAGACGGCCGGCCTGCTGCGGGGCCGGGCGCCCGACGGGGACGCGCACGCGGCGCTGGTGCGGGCCCGCACCGCCTTGGTGGGGGCCGCGGGCGACGGGGCGCGGCCGGGGGTGCTGCGGCGGCACGCGGCGGTGCTGGAGGTGGCGGACGCGGCGCTGGCGATGTCGACGGCCGCCGGGATCGCCGTACGGGGCCGGGCGGGTGCGGAGCGGGCGGCGCCCGGGCGGTTCTGGTACGCGCGGATGAGCGCGCCGCGGCTGTGGTGGCACCGGCTGGCGGGGCACGCCGAGCGGAGGTCGGTGTTCTTCCAGAACGCGGCGCGGCTCGCCCTGGCGCTGGCGGCGGCCCGGTTGATCGCCGGGGAGGACTCGCTGCCGCACGGGTTCTGGGTCCTGCTGGCGACGCTGACGCTGACCCGGACGACGGTGCGCGAGACCCGCGCCACGGTACGGGTCGCGCTGACCGGGACCCTGGTCGGGGCCTTGGTCGCGGCGGGGCTGCTGACGCTGGCGGGGCCGGACACGGCCGTGTACGCGGCGGCGCTGCCGCCGTTGATGCTGGCCGCGTTCACGCTGGGGCCGGTCAAGGGGGTGGGGTGGGCGCAGGCGCTGTTCACGGTGCTCGTCGCCATGGTGTTCGCCCAGCTGGCGCCCGCCACCTGGCAGCTCGCCGAGTTCCGGCTGCTGGACGTGCTGGCCGGCAGCGCCGTCGGCGCGGTGTTCGGGCTGCTGGCCTGGCCCCGGGGGGCGCAGGACGAGCTGCGGCGGTCGGCGGCGGTGCTGCTGCGCGGCGCGGCGGAGATCGTGGTGGCCACGACCGCCCGCATCGCGGCGGGCGGGCTCCGGGAACCGGTCCTCGGCGCGCCGGGGCACCGGTCGTTGCAGCACGCGCTGATCCTGGCGGAGTCGGCGTACGCGCAGTACCAGAGCGAGCCGCACGGGCCGCCGTCGGCGCCCGGCGGCCGCAGCGGGCACGGGAACTCCGACGGGCAGGACTGGCAGGCCACCCTGCTGGCGGGACACCACGTCCTGTGGGGTGCGGACCGGCTGCTTGCGGTGCCCGCGCCGGTCCTCGTACCGCCCCTGGAGCGGGAACCGGCGGCGGCGGTGACCCGGCTCGGGGACCGGGTGGCGGGGCGGATGCTCCTGGTGTCGGCGTGGCTCGACCCGGGCGGCGACACCCCGCACACGCCGGTCGCGCTGCGGGACCCGGCCTTCGACGGCTTCGCCGCCGAACCGCCGGACGCGCCGCGGCTGTACTACGCGGCCGTGCTCTGGCTGGACTCCCTGCTGACGGACCTCGAGCGGATCACCGGCGAGACCGGGCAGCCGCCCCGGGACCGTCCCCCGCACGGGGAACCGCGCGCCCCGGAACGCCGGGCGTCCCCGTAGGGGTGACCGACGGTGCGCCTGCGTGAACCGGCGTGGCGGGCGCGCCCAGGATGGCGGCCATGCGTCCTTCCTCCGTGTTCCTGCGCCGCGCCGTCCTGCCGTTCCTCGCCTCGGCCGCGCTCCTCACCACGGCCGCCGCGTCCGCCGCCACCGCCGGGGAGGCGTGCGGCTCGGTCATCACGGCTCCGCTGACCCGTCCCGTGGCCGCCGATGACCCCTGCCCCAGCGCCGATCCCGTGGTGTGCCGCATCCGCGTCCTGCCGATGGACCAGAAGGTCGAGGCCCAGCGGACCCGGATCCGCTACCACGACCTCCTGGAGGCCATGCACCGCACCGAGGCGGCCATGCGGGAGTCGGGAGCCTCCGACGAGGAGATCGCCCGGGAACTGGTCGACATGCGCAACCAGGCCAAGGAGATCACCCGCGCGGGCATGACCCCGGAGGAGGTCCGCATCCTGGAGGAGCGGAACACGGCCAAGTACGGCAACCCGCTCGGCCCGACCGCCGACCAGCTCTACGCCAAGTACGGCTCCTGGCAGAAGGTCACCGCGGCGTCGATGCGGACGAGTTACGCCGTCGACCGCGAACTGAGCCTGGAATACCGGCCCTGCCCGGTATGAGGGCCCCCACGCCCCTGGCGGGGGGGGCCGCCGCACCCGCCGGCCCGTCCGTCGCCGAAGCTCCGCCCGCCGACGGAGCTTCGGCGACGTCCCCGGGCAGGACCGGGCCGGCGTGCGCGGGGTCAGGCTCCGGTCACCACATCACGGGCAGACGCTCGGGCAGGCGCTTCATGAAGCCGGTGCGCCACACCAGCTGCTCGACCGGCACCGCCAGCCGCATGCGGGGCATGGCCTTGAGGAGGGCGAGCAGCGCGGTCTCGGCGTGCTTCTTGCCGAGGGCGGTGGCCGGGCAGTAGTGCGAGCCGCCGCCGAAGGAGAAGTGCGCGGAGGAGTTGGCACGGGTGAAGTCGAGGCGGTGCGGGTCCGGGAAGACCGACGGGTCGAAGTTCGCGCCCTCGGGCAGGACGAGCACCAGCTCGCCCGCCTTGACCTCGACGTCGCCCAGGGTCATGTCCTCCATGACCAGGCGGGGCAGGCCGTCGCCGATGGACAGGTTGATCCGCAGCAGCTCGTCCACGGCCTGCGGCATCAGCTCGGGGTGGTCGGCGAGGTGGTCCGCCTCGGCCGGGTGGGTGAGCAGGGTGACCAGCGCCATGGCGAGGAACCCGGCGGTGGAGATGACGCCCGCGCCGAACAGGGTCACGCCGACCGTCGCGAACATCTCGTCGGTGACGTGCTCGTAGCCCTCGGTGCCGCGCAGCTTGGCGAGGTCGCCGATGAGGCCGTGTTCGGTGTCGTCGAGGCGGTCCTTCATGTAGGCGATGTCGCGGTCCCAGTTGAGGCGGGCGGCCGGGATCTCGCGGGGGCTGTTCATGAAGGCGATCGGCAGCGATTCCGACAGGAGCGGGGCCGCTTCCTGCGGGATGCCGAGGATCCGGCAGTGCATCGCCTCGGAGAACGGGTCGGTGAACATGGCGCGGACGTCCACCGGGGCGCCGTGCTGGAGCATGCGCTCGACCAGGTCGGCGGCGTGCCGGTCCATCCACTCCTGCAGGCCGGGGGACTTGGGGTTGATCGCCTTCATCACGGCCTTGCGCAGACCGGCGCCGGTGATGTTGCCCATGTTGTTGACGACCTCCGGGGGGATCGTCAGCGCGTACTGGCGGGGCACACCCGGGTCGGAGGTGTTCTTCAGGCTGAAGCGGTCGTCCTCCAGGACCTGCTTGACGAGCTCGTACGAGGAGACGAGCCAGGCCTCGGCCCCGGCGATGGTGCGGACCTTCACCACGGGGGGCAGTTCGTCGACCTGGGTCGGCAGGTGCGTTCCGTCCCACGTGAAGGGGAATTCGAGTATCGGCTCCGCGTGGGTGGTCACAGCTGGTCTCCTTCGGTGGCGGGGGTGACGATGGCGTGGCCCTGGTTGCGGGAGGCCCGCAGTCCGGCGCCGCGCGAGTAGAGCAGGTCCGCCATCGGCAGCGCCTGGTGGTAGCAGTTCAGCGACGAGGGGACGCCGAGGATCGCGGGGGTGTCCAGGAAGAGCGGCGCCTCGGCGCACACGTAGTCAAGGCATACGGCCCGCTGGTGTTCGGTGGGCTGCTGGCCGCCGAGCACCTTGGACGACAGGAAGATGTCGACGAGTTCGTTGCAGGTCTGGGCGAACGCCGCGTCGGTCTTCAGCCGGTCCAGCAGGTCGGCGTGCATGCGGTCGTAAGCGGGGATGCCCTGGAGCGCGGACATGGGGCGGCCGCGGAGCCGGGTACCGGTGGGGTCGATGTCGGCAACGGCGTTGGTCACCTTGGCGCGTACGCCGCGGAGGTTCTTGACGGTCTTGCGACGGGCTTCATCAGGCGGATAGCCCATCGCCTCGTACATCTCGGCCACGTGCAGGTCCGTGTAGACAAGGTCGGCCTGTGCGAAGTTGTCGAGCGCCCACTCGGCGAGCTCGTGCACACGGCGGGCTGAGAAATAGGAGTTACCGGGAGATATGCCTATGACGGCGTGGTCCCCTTCAGAGGCGATGACCTGGCAGTGCGAGGTGTACGGATCGACACGGAAGGCACTGGTTCGAGTGGCTGTTGTCATGGGAGTGGTCGCATCCCTGTCGCCGCGATTCCCCGCGCGGACCCCGTGTCCCGGGTGCGGCGGCGACGAGGTGAAGCTATACGAGAAGTGCAGGTCCGGTTTGATTACTCTGCAGTTTGTCTCGGTTACTGAAACCGGATGTTGCCTCAGTCAACTGCCACACGCGGTAAGCGCGTTGTTCCGGACGGTAAAGTGACGATCCGCCACACCCGTGGGGCCGTCGGCCCTTTCGGCTGCACCTGACCCGATTGCGCGCTATCCGCCCGCAGGCGCCCGGCGGACCGCTCCGAGTGACGGCGCTCACATGCGGTACCCGGTGGTGCGCGGGATCGCGGACACCCCGCCGCTCCCGTGGCCGGCCAGGCGCACGTCGAGGCAGGCGGGTGAGCGGAAGCCGCGGCCGGCCGGGCCGTCGGTGTGCAGGGTCCACCCCGGCGGCCAGGCGGAAGCCGCCGCGTCGAGGAGTTCCGACAGTGCTTCGCGTGCTTCCACGGCGGCCAGGTGCCGGCCCAGGCAGGTGTGGGGGCCCGTGCCCATGGCCAGGTCCGCCAGCGGCTCCCGTGTGACGTCGAGCCGGTGCGGGTGGCTCCAGCGGGTTTCGTCCCGGTTGGCCGACGCGAGGTTGACGAAGACCGCTTCTCCGCGCCGGATCGTGCGGCCGGACAGGGTGGTGTCGGTCGTGCAGCGGCGCAGCGCCCAGGTCAGCGGTGGTTCCCAGCGCCGGCACTCCTGGAGGACGGCGGACGGGTCGGTGCGCAGCAGGGCTGCGGCGGCGGGGTGGGTGAGGGTCGCGTACATCGAGGTGGCGAGGGAGCGGAACGGCGGTTCGGTGCCGGTGGACAGCAACAGCCGGAGGGCGGGCAGCAGGTGCCGTCCGGTGCCGATGGCCGGGTCCTCCGCGCGGTGGAGCAGGTCCACGAAACTGCCCGGCGCCCATGCCTCGGACGTGTCGAGCAACTCCCCCGCCGCGTCGGCGATCCTGCCGTCCGGGTCCTCGCGCAGCCCGACCGCCCAGGTGTACAGGGTGCCGATCCGGGTTCCGGGCGGGAGGCCGGTCACGCGGGCGATCGTCGTCAGGGCCACCGGGAAGGCCACCTCCGCGACCAGGTCGCCGCCGCCCCGGGCGGTGAGGGCGGCGAGCCGGGACGCCGCGGTCGAGCGGACGCCTTCGGCGTGGGCGAGGACCGCCTGCCGGCTGAAGCAGCCCTGGAGGACGTTCCTCCAACTCCTGTGCTCCCGGTGGTCCATCTGGAGGAAGGACCTGCCGATCAGCCGGCCCATGTTGTCGTCGTAGGCCGACGAGGAGAAGGCGTCCTCGTCGCGCAGGACCTGTTCGGCCGCCGCGAACGACACGACGTGCCAGGCGGGAGCGGCCGGTTCCCCGGCGTCGTCGGCTCCGGTCAGGATCCGGACGGGCGTCGACGGGTGTACGGCGCCCTGCCGGCGCAGGGCCGCGAACTCGGCGTGCGGATCGCCGCCCGCCGCGAGCACGTGGTCGTCGTAGGCGCGGACCAGCGCGTACGCCTCCGCGATGTCCTGCTCGACGGCGGCCGGGCCCGCGTCCAGCAGCGCGGCCCGCGCCGTCATGCCGCGCCCCCACCCGGGTGGCCCGCGTCCTCGGGTGGCCCGTCGAGCCGGCGCACGGCGGTGCACAGGCCCTGCTCGGCGGGGAACCGGAGCCGGTTGCCGACCGTCGGCCCGCTGTCCTTCGCGGGTTCGCCCACCTCGAAGCCCATCGCCTCCAGGAAGGCCAGGCCGGGGGCCCAGTCCCGGGGGCAGGTGGCGGTCGCGTACCGCATTCCGCGCCTCGCGGCCTCCCGCAGCAGCCGGCGGGCCGCCCGCGCGCCGAGGCCCGAGCGGCGCGCCTTCGGGTCGAGGAGGAAGAGGCCCACCGAGCAGCCGAGGGGGTCGGGATACCCCACCACGGCGTCGACCACTCCCACCACGGCGGGTCCGTCGCACAGCACCAGCAGGTGTTTCTGCTCGAAGTCCGCGCCGTCCGGCAGGGAGTAGTACAGGCTCTGTACGTCCGCGGGCAGGGCGGGGGAGCCGGTGGCCGCGAGGAGGTAGTCGTCGCACGCCGCCAGCACCCGGGACACGTCGGGTTCGTCCTCCGGCCTCATGGGGCGCACCGTGGGCGTGGGCCCGTCGGGGTCGCGGAACTGCTCCACTGCTCTACACCGCCTGTCGTCGGGTGAGGTGCTCCGGCCGCGCCCGCCCGGCGCCGGCCGGTTCGCGGTACAGGAATCCGTAGCGGACGAGCGCCTCGGTGACGGCGTCGTCCTGCGGCGGGGGCGCCGCGCCGTCCTGCCGGTCCTGCCAGTCCTGCCAGGTGGCGGCGGCCGGCCCGTGCAGGCGGATGGTCACGCCCGTGACCGGGTTGGACACGTACCGGGTTCCGTTGCGGTTCTCCGTCCCCGTGCCGATCTCGGCGCGGTACCGGGCCGCGGGCGGCCGGGCCTGCCGCCGCGAGGGCACCAGGAAGCCGTGCCTGAGCAGCAGCGCGGCGGTGGCGCCGGGGGCGGAGCCGAGGTAGTGGCAGTCCCGGTCGGCCAGCCACGCCTCCAGGTCGCGCCAGGACAGGCCGTCCAGTTGCCGCAGGTCCCCGCCGCCCGTCCAGTTGAGCTGGAGGAACCGGTCCGCGGCGGGGTTGTACAGCGCCATGGCCCGTCCGGTGTCTGCCTCCGTCGCCGGCCAGGGGACCCTGGTGGAGGTCACCCCGGGGCCGAGCGCGACCTGCGCGTCCTCCTCGGGCGGGGGCCAGTCGTACAGCGGGACGGGGCGCGGTTCGGGCTGCGGTGCCCCGGCGCAGGCGCGCAGGAAGGTGAACTCCTCGATCTCCCGGGCCATGGGGTCGGCCGCCGCGCGGAACCAGACGGTGGTGTCGGCCGCCGATCCCGCGGCGTCCTCGGCGACCCGCAGGCTGTCCTGCTGGGACAGCCCGGTGTCGGTGCGGTAGTCGCGGCTCAGGCTGAGGTCGTCCTCGGGCGCCGGGGGTTCGATGCGGACGCCGAAGGCCTCGGGCCGCGTGCCGACGGGAGAGTGCACGTCCAGCACGAAGGGCGAACCGCCCCAGGTCGTGTGGGGGACGCCGTACCGGTGCGTGGAGAGGCGCCGTACGGCCTCCGCGAACGCGACGGTGCGCGCGGCCTCCTCCGGGGTCTCGCCGGGGAAGCCGTGGATCACGAACAGGTGGATCGGCACGCCGGCCCCGAGCATCGCCGTGATGTTCTCGCAGGCGTCTTCGATGCGCGTGCCCTTGCGCATGAGGTCGAGGACCCGTTGGCTGGCCGATTCCAGGCCGAAGTTCATCCGGCGGCAGCCGGAGGCGTGCAGCAGCTGGGCGAGTTCGCCGTCGAGGCCGGCGGCGAACCGGGTCTCGCCGTACCAGTGCACGTCGGCGGAGGCCGTCAGCAGCGCCTCGCCGACGTTGCGCAGCGTCCGCAGGCTCATGATCTCGTCCACGAACATGAAGTACGCCGTTCCGTGCTCGGCCCGCAGCCGTCCCACCTCCTGCGCCACGGCGGCGGCGGGGCGCTGGCGGAAGGAGTTGCTCGCGAAGGGGATCGAGCAGAAGGCGCACTCCCACGGGCAGCTGCGCGAGGCGAAGACGGGCAGGATGGGGCCCGGGGCGAGGTACTTGTCCAGGGGCAGGGCGTCGTAGGCGGGGCAGGCCGCCGCCGAGATGTCGACGCTCTGCCGCGGGGTGCGCAGCAGGATGCCGCCGTCGTCCCATACGGCACCCGGGATCCCCTCCCGGAAGTCGGTGCCGGCGCGCCCGCCCGCGTCGAGTCCGTCGACCACGGCGGCCAGGGCCCCCTCGCCCTCCCCGGTCACCACGGTGTCGACGTAGTCGAACAGGGGGTGCCGCCGCTGCCAGCGGTCGACCAGGCGGGTCGCGTAGTTGCCGCCGAGGACGACGTGGACGTCGGGGCGCATCTCCCGGAGCATGTGCAGGAAGGTCACCCCGGCGATCAGCTGGGTGTCCGCGGACATGCTCAGGCCGACGACCCCGACGGAGGGGTCGAGGAAGAGGTCGCGGTCGAGCATGCGGTCGAAGGCCCAGCGGTAGGGGTTGCCGTCCGGGTCTTCGGCGGCGGCCAGGACCTGGGCGGTCGAGTCCGCCGAGTAGGCGCAGGCGTTGGAGACGAGGTCGAAGGTGCAGGAGGGGAACGCTCCGGAGACCAGCCACAGCGCGTCGCGCAGGGTGCGGCGGGCCTGGTGGAAGGCGTCGGGGTCGTGCAGCGTGTCCAGGGACCTCAGGCGCGCCTTGGCCCCCTCGATGCCGCGGATGGCGGCGGGGGCGGCCAGGAGGGCCCGCTGGCGGGCCCACTGGTCCTCCAGGTCGACGGCCGCGCGGGCGGCCGCCTTGCGCGCCAGTTCTTCCAGCGCCGGCGCCGACAGCATCCGGTCGACGCATTCGATGCTCAGGTCGTAGCCGGCGGCCTCGTGGCCGCGGGCCCGGAGGTCGCCCAGGAGCAGGGGCACCGCCAGGTGCGGGGCGTAGGCGTTCCACAGCGGCGGATTGACCAGGACGGTCTTGGTGCCCATCGTGTTCCCCATCGGTCCTCTCGGGTGGGACCGGCACCCGGACCGCCGTCCGGGTGCCGGTCGGGCCGGCACGGGTCGTTCCCGCGTCAGTGCTGCTCGTCCGCCTCCGGCTCCGGCGCCGCCTCGGACACGTCCGGGCGCTTGGCCTTCATCGAAGGCAGCAGGGCGTACTGCGCACCCGTGCGTACTTCGGGCTGCACGACCTCGACGGCGGGGCCTTCGCCGGTCGCGCCGGCCGCTGCCATGAGGTGCTCCAGGTCCGTCTTCTTCTTCGTCATCACTTCACCTCCCTTCGTGGGGGCGACGGGTCGGCTACGCGGTGGAGACCAGTCCCCCTTCGAGGAGCTGTCCCATCGCCGACTCGAACGCCTCCTGGAGTTCCGGTTCACCGATCCGGCCCTTGTTGAGCTCCTTGAACGAGGCGTAGATCTGTGGACCGGACGATCCGTCGCACAGCTCGACGACCACCCATGCCACGGGGTTCAGGTAGTGGATCGCGGGCTTGTACGGGGTGTAGGCGAGCATGCAGTTCCACTCGGGGACGGGCCGGAACCGGGCGGTAGGGCTCTGCTCATAGCAGTCGGCTCGTTGCCGGTACGGCGGGTCGGACACGCCGGTCTTCGAGGTCGTCGGGGAGCTGAGAGACATCGATCCCTCCGTTGGTCGTGGTGCAGAACGGGTCGGGGGCGTCCCAGCGGCCGGTGAAGGCGAAGGCGGTCGACCTGCATCCGCCGGACGAGCCCTGCGTCTCCTCGCAGGATCCGCAGCCTCCGTCCACGTGGCCGGCGCGGTTGCGCACGTAGGCGGGGTCGTTCCAGGTGTCCAGCCAGCCCACCTCGCGGACGTTGCCGTAGTCGGCGTAGTCCCGCAGGTAGGCGCAGCCGACGGAACGGCCGGTGGCGTCCACTCCGGCGTTCTGCCAGCAGCAGTTGCCGTCCTTGGGATGCCAGGAGGTCATCAGGTGCACGGTGTCGGGCACCCGCAGCGCGTCCAGTGCCGCCGTCTGCTCGTCCAGCCGCAGTGCCAGGTCCTTCCACTGGGTACGGGCCCGGCCCAGCGGGTACAGGCGCAGGACGCCGACGCGGGGGACGCCGAGCCGGGCGGCCAGCTCCAGTACGTCCTGGAGTTCGTGCACGTTGCGCCGCGTCATGATGATCAGCAGGGAGACGGGAAGTCCGGCCGCCCGGGCGTTCTCCAGCCCCTGGAGGGTCCTGTCGAAACTGCCGGGTACCCGGACGTGCCAGTCGTGGGTGGGCGCGGTGGCTCCGAGGACGTCCACGTAGACCTCGCCGATCCCGATCTCCTTCAGCCGGGCCGCCGTCTCGGGGGTCAGGAGCGTCGCGTTGGTGCGCAGACGCGTCATCACGTGCGGGGTGAGGTCCGCGAGGAGGTCGAGGGCGTCCGGCCGGTTGAGGGGTTCGCCCCCTTCCACGAACACTTCGATGACCCCGGACTCGGCCATCTCCCGGATGAGCGACGCGTACTCGCTCCGCTGCATCTCGGTGCTGCGGGGCCGGTCTTCGCAGTCGCCGTAGCACTGGCGGCATTTCAGGTTGCACGACTGCGTGACCTGCAGCCAGCTCTTGAGGGGCTCGTTGAGTACCAGGTCCATGGGTCTCCGTCCTGATCGGCACCGTGCGGCACCTGCGCTGGGGGTTGCGGCCCGACGCGACGGCGTCAGGGGTGGGCGTGGGGGGTCCGGCCGGGCCGGTCGTGGTGCACCTGGGTCAGCCACCGCAGGAAGGTCCTGCCGGCCGGGCCGAGGCATTCCCCGGCGTGCCGGGCGACCTTGTCGAGGAGGCTGGTGGCGCGCAGCGCGGACGTCACGGCGGATTCCCGGACCTGCGGGCCGCCGGAGTCGAGGGCGCGCTGCTCGAACCACGCGGTGAGGTGGACGTAGACGTGGGCGGCCGCGAGTGCCCGGTCGACGGGCCACCGTGGGACCGCGGAGTCCTTGTGCCACTCCGGCGCCACGGTGGGCGCCGTGTCCGTGTCGTAGTCGGGAGCGAAGATCGACCGGGTGGCCTGGAGGTCGTAGAGGCGCAGGTGCGTGAACTCGTGGACCAGTGCCTCGGCCAGCCGCTCGGGGGTGCGCATGCAGCGGACGGCGACGAACGCCGCGCCGGGGATCTCCCGGGTGGACGCGCTGTCGAAGGCGTCCGGGCCGTCGACCGCGACGATGTAACGGCCGTGCCGCAGCAGTCCGTTGCAGAGGTCCGGGGCGGTGGCGAGCATCAGGTCCACGGCCGCCCGCACCGTCCCGGCGGTTTCGGCGGTGCAGCCGGCCAGGGTGTCGGCGCCTTCGCCCGCGCTGAGGTGGCGGCGGAAGAGCCCGTCGAACTCCCGGTGGGCGGGGGCGGGAAGGGCGGGGTCCGTCAGGAGGTGCACCCGATGGCCGGGCAGTTCGACCGCCTGCCCGATTCCGGCTTCCTCCTCCTCCGCCGCGAGCGACGGGCCGGCGCGTCTCCTCTGCGCGAGCGCGGCCAATTCCGCTTTACAGGCGGGTGTATCACGCAGGGTGCGCAGCGCCCGGTCGAGGCCGTGCCGGACGGTGGGTTCCAGAGCGGTTTCCGCGGGGATCCTGCGTTCGTCCGGGCCGGTCGGCCATTCATCGGGAGCAATGCAGTCGAGGAGGAAATCATAGGTCTCGTATAAGCGGCCGATGATGTCGTCCGATACGGCGAAAACGGGATGGCGGGCGAGGGTCACGAGGGCAGGCTCTTGCATACAGTGGTCCCTGTCGAGGAACATCCGTCGCTCGGTGGGCAATTCCGGCTCGGTTCGCGAGGCGAGCTCAGTTCGCGGTACGAGCCCATTGCGTCGTTCGGGGGCGCGGCGGACGGGATGGTGTCAACAAGACTGTCGGCAAAGTCGTGGGCGCCGAATTCGCAACCGGCGTTTCAGCGACTCGTCGACCGTGCCACGGATCGGGAAGGCGCGTCAACCGCCACAGGCAGCCGATTCCAAGCAATAGGGCGGCTGACAAAAGGAGTTGGCAATTTTCCGGCAGGGCGCGAATGGTCCGCCGTGCACGGGGCAGGCGGCGGTGGAAGTGTGGTTGCTCCAGCCCCTGTGGCGCACCCGCTCCTCCGGGTGGGTCCGGGTGCGCGCCGCGCCGTCCCACCGACGAAGGAAACCGCTGCCCATGGCATTCGCCGGCTCCCCTTCCCGTCAGGCCGACGGGGCCCGAACGCCGGCCCTGCGCCGGCTCGTCACCGCCAACGCGCTCAGCGCGGTGGGGGACGGCGCGCGGTTCGCAGCGCTTCCCCTGCTGGCGGCCTGGAGCACCGGCGAGGTGGTCTGGGTGGCGGTCGTCGCCGCGGCGGGGCGGGCGGCCTGGCTGCTCGCACCCGTCATCGGGGCCCTGGTGGACCGGATGCCCGGGCGCCGTTCGATGGTCGGCGCGGACCTGGCGCGCTGCGCGCTGCTGCTCCTGCTGTTCGCCCTCGTGGCGGCGGGGCGGACGCCGGTGGCGGCGCTGGTGCTGCTGGCGTTCGCCTCGGGCGTGGCCGAGGTGTTCTTCGACTGCGCCGCGCAGGCCGTCGTTCCGGCACTGGCCGCGGACCACGAGCTGGAGCGGACGAACGCCCGGGTCATCGCCGCGCAGATCACCGGAACCGGCTTCGTCGGGCCGCCGCTCGGGGCCGCGCTGTGGGCGGTGTGGCACCCGTTGGCGTTCCTGCTGGACGGCCTGACGTTCCTGGCGTCGGCCATGCTGCTGACGGGCCTGCCGGCGCGGGCCGCGCCCGGCGGGGAGGGGGCCGGTGAGCGGGGCCCGCGCAGCCTGCTGCGCGCCACCTGGGCCGGACTGCGGTTCCTGGGGCGGGACGGGGTCCTGCGCCGGCTCATGGTGGTGGTCGCGGTGCTGGGCGTGGGCCAGCAGGCGGTCTACGCGGTGCTCGTCGTGTACGTGGAGCGCAGGCTCGGGCTGCCGGCCTACGGCTACGGCCTGATGCTGGCGGCGGCCGCGGTCGGCAGTCTCGCCGGAGCGGGCGCGGCGGCGCGGACCGCGCGGTGGCTGGGGCCCGGGCGGAGCCTTTCGGTGTCGGTGGCGGTGTCGGCGCTGAGCTACCTGGTCGTCGCCGTACTGCCCTGGTGGCCGCTGGTCGCGCTCATGCTGGCCCTCAACAGTGCCGCGGTGGTGCTGTGGAACGTGTGCACCGTCTCCCTGCGCCAACGCCTCGCGCCGCCGCGGATGCTGGGCCGCGTCACCAGCGGCTACCGCCTCGCCGCCTGGGGGGCCATGCCGGTCGGCGCGGCGGCGGGCGGGGCCCTGGCCCAGCACACCGGGCTCGACGCGCCCTGGGCACTGGCCGGCCTGCTCCTCCTGGCCTGCCTCCCCCTCCTGCCGGCCGTACCGTCCACGGCGTCGGGACCGCGGGAGCCGCACCCCGCCCCCGGCCCGCCCTCCGGGTGACGGGACCGGCCGCCGAGCCGCCGGCGGCGCGCCCGGGGCGCTGCCCGGCGGTGCCCCGGCCGGGTGGAGCAGCGGTCGGCGCGGCGGTCGGTTCCCCGTCGGGTGATGCCGGTTACCGTCGGCGCCATGGACCGGATGCGCCGGGGCTGGCGGCAGTGCGTGCTCGGCGGGGCGGTGTTCGCCGTGTGCATGGCGGGCACCACCCTGCCCACCCCCCTCTACGGCCTCTACCAGCAGAAGTTCGGCTTCTCCGAGCTGATCGTGACCGTGGTGTACGCCGTGTACGCCTTCGGGGTCATCGGGGTCCTGCTGCTCGCGGGGAACGCCTCGGACGCGGTGGGCAGGCGGCCGGTGCTGCTGGCGGGGCTGGGCTTCGCGGCGGCGAGCGCCGTCTGCTTCCTGTGCGCCACCGGGCTGGGCTGGCTGTACGCGGGGCGGCTGCTGTCGGGGTTGTCGGCCGGCCTGTTCACGGGGGCGGCCACGGCGTACGTGATCGAGTCGGCGCCGCCGGGCGGGGGCGGCCGGGCGACGTTCGTGGCGACGGCCGCGAACATGGGCGGCCTGGGCTGCGGCCCGCTGCTGGCGGGGCTGCTGTCGCAGTACGCGCCCCGGCCGCTGTTCCTGCCCTTCGCCGTGCACCTGGCCCTGGTGGCCGTGTCGGCCGCCGTCATGCTGGGGCTCGGGGAGACCGTACGCGGCCGGCGGCCGCTGTCCACCGTACGGCCGCAGCGGCCGGGACTGCCGCCGCCGGTGCGGCCGGTGTTCGGGCCGGCGGCGATCGCGGCGTTCGTGGGGTTCGCGCTGTTCGGGGTGTTCACCTCGGTCAGCCCGGCGTTCCTCTCCGAGTCACTGGGCGTGCACGACCGGGCCGTGAGCGGGCTCGTCGTCGCCCTGGCCTTCTTCGCGTCCACCGCCGGGCAGCTGATGGTGGGCCGGGCCGGCGCGCGGCGGTCGCTGCCGCTGGGCTGCGCGGGCCTGCTCGCCGGTCTCGCGCTGCTCGCGGGCGCGCTGTACTGGGACCTGCTGGTGCTGGTGGTGCTGAGCGCGCTCGTCGGCGGGGTCGGTCAGGGGCTGGCCTTCCGCGGGGCGTTGTCCGTGGTGGCGCAGGCGTCACCGGCCGACCGGCGTGCCGCGGTGATCTCGACGCTGTTCGTGGTGGCGTACACGGGCATCTCGGTTCCGGTGATCGGGGTGGGGGTGCTGGTGGAACCGATGGGGCTGGAGGGCGCGGGGCTGGTGTTCATCGCCTGTATGGCGGTCCTGGTCGCGGCCGCCGGGGCCTACCTGCTGCGCGGGGCGCGCAGGTGATCCGGGTCAGGCCGGCGGCGGGGTCTCGTCGTCGGCCGGTGCCTCGACCGCGGCCGGGTCCAGGACGCGGTTGAGGAAGTTGCGGGTGCGTTCGTGCCGCGGACGGGTGACGACCTCCTCCGCAGGGCCCTGCTCCACGATCACCCCGCCGTCCATGAACACGACCCGGTCCGCGACCTCCCGGGCGAAGCTCATCTCGTGGGTGACGACCATCATCGTCATCCCCTCCCCCGCCAGGACGCGCATCACCGACAGCACCTCGCCGACGAGTTCCGGGTCGAGCGCGGAGGTCGGCTCGTCGAAGAGCATCACCTCGGGGCCCATGGACAGCGCCCGGGCGATCGCCACCCGCTGCTGCTGGCCGCCGGACAGCTGGGCCGGGTAGGCGTCCGCCTTCGCCGCGAGGCCGACCCGTTCGAGGTTGTGGCGGGCGACGGCGGCGGCCTTCTCCTTGTCCGTGCCGAGGACCCGCCGCTGCGGGAGGGTGAGGTTCCCGGTGACGCTGATGTGCGGGAAGAGGTTGAACTGCTGGAAGACCATGCCGATGCGCCGGCGTGCCGCGTCGATGTCGACGTCGGGGTCGGTGAGTTCCGTACCGCCGACGAAGACCCGGCCCCCGTCCGGCTCCTCCAGCAGGTTCACGCAGCGCAGCAGGGTGGACTTGCCCGAGCCGGAGGGGCCGATGACGCACACCACCTCGCCGCGTCCGACGTCCAGGTCGATGCCCCGCAGGACGTGGTTGTCGCCGAAGGACTTGTGCAGTCCCCTGATCTCGATCTCCGGGCGGTCGGTGCCCGTCGGGCCGCTCGTCGCGGTGGTGTGTGGCATCGGTTCCTCACGTGGCCTTGTCGGCGCGGGCCTCGAGCCGGCGCACCACGAAGCTCAGCGGCACGGTCACGAGGAGGTAGCACAGGCCCGCGACGAGGATGGGGGTGGAGTTCGCCGTCTCGCTCGCGAGGTCCCGGCCGAACTTCGTCAGTTCCCGCTCGTCGAGCGTCACGCCCAGGAACAGCACCAGCGAGGAGTCCTTGAAGAGGAGGACCAGTTCGTTGGTGAGCGGCGGGATGACGATGCGGAACGCCTGGGGGATGATCACCGACACCATGGCGCGGCCGTGCGAGAAGCCCAGCGAGCGGGCCGCCTCCATCTGTCCCCTGGGTACGGCCTGGATGCCGGCGCGGATCGTCTCGGCCATGTAGGCGGCGGCGACCAGGCCGAGGCCGAGTGCGACCTTGCCGTAGGTGCCGCCGGGGATGGCGGTCCCGGGAAAGGCCAGGGGGACCGCCACGCCGACGAAGATGAAGATCAGCAGGGCGGGAAGGCCCCGGAACAGTTCGATGTAGACGCCGGCGACCCAGCGGTAGGGGGCCACCGAGGACAGCCTCATCATGGCGATGACCAGACCGAGGACCAGGCCGAACAGGAACCCGGAGAGGGTGTACACCACCGTGTTCCGCAGGGCGATGGTGATGATCTTCGGGAAGAGCCTGAGGGCCAGGTCCGTCTGCGCGAACTGGTTCTGCAGCCGGTCCCAGTCGGCGAACACGCCGATCAGGACCAGCACGGCGACGAAGACCGCGTACTGGACTCCCTGCCAGACGCGGCGCCGCTGCCGCCGGGTCAGCCGTGAGGTCACGACGTCGCCTGGGGCAGCGGGCCGATCCACTGTTCGTAGATCTTCTTGTAGGTGCCGTCGGCCTTGGCGTCGGTGACCGCCTTGTCGATCGCGGCGAGGAGGGCGGTGTTGCCCTTCTTCACGGAGAACCCGTACTTCTCACCCGTCTCGATGTTCTGCCCGAGGACGAACTCCGAGGCGTTGGCGGAGTCCTTGAGCCAGCCCTGCACGACCGGGTAGTCGATGACGACCGCGTCCACCTGTCCGGTGCGCAGCCCGTTGAGCACCGCGTCCGAGCTCTCGAAGGCGACGGGGTCGAAGCCCTGTGCCTTGGCGTAGCTCTCGCCGGTGGTCTCGGCCTGCGCGCCCAGCTTCTTCGCCTTCGCCTTGACGTCGGCGAGCGAGGTGATGCCGCTCTTCTTCGTCGCCAGCAGCGCCTGGGTGGCGTCGAAGTAGGGGACGGAGAAGTCGACGTTCTTCTTGCGCTCGTCGGTGATCGTCATACCGGCGGCGGCGAGGTCGCACTGGCCCGAGTTGAGGAAGGCCCCCGTCTTGAAGTTCTCGAACGGCGTGTCGAGGATCTTCTGTTCGACGTCGAGCTTCTGGGCGACGAGGTCGATCAGGGCCACGTCGAAGCCGACGACCTTGCCGTTCTGCTCGAACTGGAACGGCGGGTAGGGCAGGTGGGTGCAGGTGGTCAGCTTGCCCTTCTCGACGACGCGTACGCCGCCTGCCGCCTCCCCGGGTCCGCTGTCGCCGCCGGAGGAGCAGCCGGCGGCGAGGAACAGGCCCGCGGCGGCGGCCATGCCGGCCGCGGCGCGCAGGCGCCGGCGGGTGGGGTGGTGGTGACCGCCGACGCGGTGAGTGCGGTGTCCTTCGGCCGTCCGGTACACGGTTGACCTCCACGGTGCGGGGGGAGCGGCGATCGCGGGAGGAGACCGCCGTCGTGATCGTAAGCCCCGGCGGCGCGCCGGGAAGGGACCACGGGCAGTGCGGCGCGAAGCGTCCCACCGCCCCGGACCGCGGGTGGAAGAAGCCCTCCCCCGCCGTGGCCCGGGGGCCGACTCCGGCGCGTGGCGGGAACAACGCGCTGGTGAGGGGCCTGCCGCACCGCTGTGAACCGGCGGCCGGGGGACGCCTGCGCGCGCGGGGACCGGGGCGAGCCGGCGCGGACTTCGCCTGTGCCGCCACCCCAGAACGAAACGACCGGCCTTCGACCACGGGTCGAGCGCGGGCCGCAGCCCCGACCCTCGGGTTCCGCGCCGCCTTCCGGCCGCCGAGGGGAACCCGGAGTTGAGATTCCGGTTCACCCGCGGCGAGAAACTTGCAGGCGTTGATCACTCGGCCAATTACCCCTTCACGCCTTTAAATTGAAGGGGCAAAAACGATTCTCACCTTCCGAACATCTGTTACTGTGCCCGCGCTTGGTGTTCATTCATCATTCCGTTTCCCCTCGGGCGCAGGGCGTTCGAGGGTTGTCGCGAGGTGGCGTGTACGTGTACAGCACTCCGTTTTCCCCCGCCCAGGCCAGATCCGCGCGCGCCCGCATGGGCTTGAGCACGGCTCAGGTGGCCGCCGCCATGGCGGCCTGCGGGAGCCCGGTCCATCCCGCCCTGGTCGCGGCATGGGAGCAGGGCTCCCATGTCCCTTCCGACCAGCACCTCTTCGCCCTGGCCGACGTACTGTGGTGCGATGCGGCCACCCTGATGGGCACGGTGCCGAGGACCCTCACCGAGTTCCGGCTGGCCCGGCGGCTCAGCGTGGAACGCCTGGCGTACCGGCTGGGCATGGACCCGTCGGACTACCTCGCCGCGGAGGCGACCGGGCAGTGGTACGGGGACTCCTGGCAGACGAGGGTCCTGGTGGACGCCCTGGGCCTGTCGCTGCGCGCACTGACCACGATCACCGGCCGCGACGGTGAGCTGGAGGAGCACCTGCGGTCGGCGGTGGCCGGGCGGTGGAAGGCACATGTCGACCCCGTGGTGGAGATCGTCGCCGTGGACGCGACGAGCGTGGGCGACGCGCTGCACACCATGCACGCGGAGCTCTCCGCCTTCTCCGAGCGGTACATGGGGCACCTGGTCGCCCGCAACGACGACGCCCGGCTGAAGGAGATCGCGGCGGAGCGGTCCGCCTACCTGCGGCGGCTGGTGGACCACTTCTGGGACCTGATCGGCGAGCAGGGCGATGCGGCCCCCCACCTTCCGGCGGGCGGCTGACGCGGGGCCGCGGGCACCCCGGGCGGGCCGGGCGGGGCACGGGTGCCCCGCCCGGCCCGCCGGGCGTTCAGGAGGTCGGCCGGGCGGCGGTCAGCGGGCCGCCGCCGCGACCTCCGGGCCGGGCGGACCGCCGTCCTCGATGTCGTCCCAGTCGATCTCCATCGTGCTGCGACTGGTGAAGACGTTGAAGGCCAGGTTCAGGACGATGGCGGTGAGGGCCCCCAGCGTGATCCCGCTGTCGAGGAGGGCACGGACGTCGTCCGGCATGCGCTCGAAGAAGGGCTTGACGGTGGCCGGCAGCAGCGCCGCGCCGAGGCTGACGGCGAGGATCAGCGTGTTGCGCTCCTCCCGCAGGTCGGCCTTGCCCAGGATCTGGATGCCGACGGCCGCGACGATGCCGAACATGGACACCGCCGCCCCGCCGAGCACCGCGTGGGGAACCGAGGCGACCAGGCTGCCGGCCTTGGGCAGCAGCCCGAGCGCGATCATGAACACGCCGGCCGCGACGACGACGTAGCGGCTCATGACCCTCGACATCCGGACGATGCCGATGTTCTCGGCGAAGGCCACGTACGGGAAGGAGTTGAGGACGCCGCCGAGGACGGTCGCCATGCCGTCGGCGCGCAGGGCGCGCGCGACCGTGTCGGCGTCGACCCTCTTGCGGGTGATCTCCCCGATGGCGTACACGTCGCCGGTGGTCTCCACCATGGTGATCAGCATGACGACGAGCATCGCGGCGATCGGCAGCAGTTCGAAGCGCGGCATGCCGTAGTGGAAGGGCGTGGTGACGCCGATCCAGTCGGCCTGTCCCACGGCGCCGAAGTCCACGTCCCCGAAGAGCCAGGCGACGGCGGTGCCGGCCACGAGTCCGAGCAGGACGGCGAGGCTGCTGAGGAACGGCTTGCCGACGCGGACCAGGGCGAGGATGAAGAGCAGGGTGCCCAGCGCGTACGCGAGGTTCTTCGCGGAACCGTAGGCGGGCGTGCCGATGAGGTGGGCGCCGCCGGCCGCGTCCTGCAGGGCCACGGGGATGAGGGTGATGCCGATGATGGTGAGGATCGTGCCGATGACGACCGGCGGGAAGTACTTCACCAGCTTGCTGAAGAGCGGGGCGAAGGCGAAGGTCGCGATGCCGGCCGTGATCACCGCTCCGTAGACGACGAGCAGGCCGGCGGTTCCGCCGCCGGCGCCGAGGCCGATGGCGATCATGGGTGAGACCGCGGTGAAGGTGACGCCCTGGACGAGGGGGAGCCTGGCGCCGGCCTTCCAGACGCCGAGCGCCTGGATGATCGAGGCTATGCCGCAGGTCAGGAGGTCCGCGTTGATGAGGTGGACCAGTTCTTGGCGGGTGAGTCCGAGGGCGTTGCCGAGGAGGACGGGGACGATCACCGCCGCCGCGTAGAACGCGAGCACGTGCTGGAAGCCGTACAGGGCGAGCTGGGGGAAGGGGAGAAGTTCGTCGACGGGGTGTATGCCCTGTCGCGAGGACTGCCGGGAGGAGTGTCTGGTGGCTCTTGCCATCTCTGCCTTGCCTTCGCGAGGTAGGTGAATGAGAAGACCGCCGCCCTCGGGCCCTGGGTGGCAGGGCGGGGGCAGGCCGGCTCGCACGGAGCCGACGCCGGGCGGTGTTGCCGACAGCACGTCGCTCTGTATGCAATGGGTCCTGGATTGGCAGGACGTCCTTCGATCGCCATCCGGATCCCTGACGGAGCATGGGATCCGAAGGGGCCTTGACCGGAAGGCGCTCACCATAGCCAAAGGCATGGTTTCCTCGCGAGTAACCGGAGCTTCCGTTTCCTTAAGGCGACCTGCGCGGCGAGGGGCCCGGAATCGTCGGCCGGCTCCCCGGCCGGCGCGGCGGGGGTCTCGGGCTCCTCCAGGTCCTGCAGGCCGGGGAACCGGTAGGGGTCGAGCGCCCACTGCGGCGTCCGCGGGGAAAGTCCGTACGCCGGTGCGGTGTTCTTCGTGCTCATCGAACCTCCCGGAGATCGGTCATCACTGAACGTCATGACTCCTCACTCTCCGCGCCTGGTTGCCGGTCGGGGACATTCCCACCCGAACGACCCCTATGGCATCTCTTCACACCAGGCCGGGACATACGGCAGGGGCCGTGGCGGGAACTGCCCCGGCCACGGCCCCTCGGTGTCCGGCCGGTGTCAGCGCCGCTGCGGGCACGTCTTCCAGGAGAAGTGGTAGACGGTGTTGAGGCTGCCGTCGGTGGAGTCCATGGTGAGGAAGCTGGTGGTGGTCGCCGTGTCGGAGGAGCCGGCCTGGGTGAGCAGCTCGGTGTTGATGTTCAGGTTCCGCTTGGCGCCGCAGGGGTGGAAGACCAGGGCCTCGACGGGCACCGTGTCCGACACCTGCCAGTTGCCCTGGGCGGGGCCGCGGAGGGTGTGGCTGCGGTAGGCCGTCTGGGACATCCCCTGGAAGTAGTAGGCGGCCTTCTGGGTGGCGCTCGCGCCGCGCGCGAGGCTGGCGAAGCCCCGGTAGTCGGCCTTGGCGATGGCGTAGGTGTAGCCCTGGGGAACGTTCACGTTCAGGCCGAGCTGGCAGTTCTTGCGGAAGTCGGTCGCCTTGGCGTCTTTGCCGACCTGGGCGAGGTACTCGCTGTACGTCACCGTGAAGGCCGTGTTGTCCGGGGAGACGGCGACGGTGGCGGTGCCGGGGCGACAGCCGGACCCGTTGACCTGGACCACGTCGATGGTGATCCGGCCGGGGGGTGCGGGGGCCGGGGCGGAGGTCGCGGCGCCGGCGGAGGGCGCGAGGGCGGCAGCGGCGAGCGCGGCGGCCGCGCCGGCAGTGAACACCGTTCTGAGCATGGGGAGTCCTTCCGATCGCTGCTGTGCGTGATCGGCTCGAACCGTTCCACACTCCCCGCGCGGGCACGGCCGTCGCCGTCCCCGCCACCCCGGAAGGCCCCCCGTCCGGGGTAATCCGCGCGGCCGCCACCCGCGCCCCCACGGGCGAAGTCCGCCACCGCGCCGTGTTGTGGCCGGGAAGAGGCGGCCGCCGAAGCCCTCCGGCGGCAGACTGGACGCTCCGCCCCCAGGAGGAGGAGCAGCGCGTGCCCGTCCCGATCATCATCGACTGCGACCCCGGACACGACGACGCCCTGGCGATCATGCTGGGGGCGGGGGATCCCGCCGTCGACCTGCTCGCCGTCACCACCGTCGCCGGCAACCAGACACTGGAGAAGACCACCCTCAACGCCCGCCGGGTCCTGACCCTCGCCGGCGTGACGGACGTGCCCGTCGCCGCCGGCTGTGACCGGCCGCTGCTCCAGCCCCTGGCCGTCGCCGCCGACGTGCACGGCGAATCCGGGCTGGACGGACCCCGGTTCCCGCCGCCCACGGTGGACCTGGCGCCCGAGCATGCGGTGGACCTCATCCACCGGATCCTCATGGAACACCCCGAACCGGTCACCCTGGTGCCCACCGCCCCGCTGACCAACATCGCCGTGCTGCTCACCCGCCACCCCGAGTGCGCCGCCCGCATCCGCGAGATCGTCCTGATGGGAGGCTCGGTGGGGCCGGGCAACCGCACGCCGGCGGCCGAGTTCAACGTGTACACCGACCCGGAGGCCGCCGCCGTCGTCTTCGGCAGCGGCGTGCCGGTGACCATGTGCGGGCTCGACGTCACCCACCAGGCGCCGGCCACCCCCGAGGTCCTGGCCCGCTTCGCGGCCCTCGGCACCGAACTGGGCACCGTCTGCGTGGAACTGCTCACCTACTACGCCTCCGCGTACCGCCGGCTGTGGGGCATGCCCCATCCGCCGCTGCACGACCCGGTGGCGGTGGCCCGGGTCATCGACCCGGCGATCGTCGGCTGCGTCGACGCCAACGTCGTGGTGGAGCTCCAGGGCCGCTACACCCGCGGGGCCACCGTCGTGGACCTCTACGACTACGTGGGCCGCCCCGTGAACGCCCGGGTCGCCACCACCCTCGACACCGGGCTGTTCTGGGACCGCATGGTCGGCGCCGTGGCCCGCCTCGGCTCCCGCGGTGCCTGAGCCGCCGCGTCGCCGTACCGGTGCACCGCGCCGGAGGCCGGCCCCGTCGCCGGGGCCGGCCGTTCTAGACGGTGGTGGAGAGGAACGGGCTGTGCAGCCCGGGCGCCGTCGCCGCTCCGGACGCCGCGGCCCCCGGACGCCGGGGTCCCCGGGCGGCCGGATCGCCGTGCGGCGGGGCCTGGGAGGGCTGGTCACTGCCGGCGACGATCAGTGCGAGTAAGACCGCGGCGGCCTCGCTCTGCAGGATCCGGGCGGCCTGGCGCAGCCGGCCGGCGTCGGGGACGGGAATGGACAGGGCCACGCATTCCGCGTTCGGTCCCGAGGTGATCGGCACCGCCGCGCACACCGTCCCGAGGGCGTATTCCTGGAAGTCGAGCAGCGGTGCGTTGGGCCTGCGGGTGTCGAGCTGGTGGAAGAGGGCCTCCCGGGTGGCGAGGGTGTGGGGGGTGAACCGGGACATCCGGTGGCGGTCCAGATGGTCCTCGCGGTCGCCGTGGTCGAGCTGGGTGAGCAGGGCCTTGCCGACGGCGGAGGCGTGGGCGGCCGCTCTGAAGTCGACCCACTCCTCCACGACCGGTGTGCCCGGCCCGTCGGCGTACTGGGTGATGGACACCTCGCCGTCGGTGTAGCGGGCCACGTACACGGCGGCGCCGACCGCGTCCCGCACCCAGGCGAGGGTTTCCCCGAGGTGTCCGCGGCCTTCGCCGTTCGCCGCGTCGGCCAGCAGCAGGGCGTCGCCGGCGATGTAGGCGTCCGGTCCGGTGGGGGCGGCCAGACTGGCCCGGACGAGCTGTTCCACGGCCCGGGCGAGCACCAGTTGCGGCAGTTTCGTCTCGCGGGCGATCTGGGTGAGGCTCACACCGCCGGAGTACCGGTTGACGACCTCCAGGACGCGCAGCGCCTGGTGTACGGATTCCAGCGCGGCGGGTGCCGGCGGCCCCGCGGGGTTCGTGCGGGCGGCGTGCGCCGGCTGCGGCTGCCTGAGCGCTTCGAACGCCCACGTGTTCGCCTCGTCCGTCAGGTACAGGGGGTTGAGGCGCGCGTGGTGGGCGACGGCCGCGGCGACCGGCGGGCCGGGGGTGAACACGTCCCCCAGGTCCGGGTGTTCCCTGCCGGGGTCCGCCGCCACGGCCTGGCGCAGCCGTGCCGGCAGCCGGTAGGGCGGCCGCGCGGCCCGGCCGGGCCCGGTGGTGAGGGAGGTGAGGTCCTGGGTGGTGATGGGCGGGGAGGCCCAGATCACGGAGGCGGTCAGGGCCTCTTCGAGGTCCTCCGGGATCTGCGGCAGGTGGGGCAGGTGCTCTTCGGCCGGCAGGGTGCGGGCCTGCTGCTTCCAGTGCCGGGCGGTACGGACCTCCGCGCGGGCGAGGTGGTGGAGGTAGAGGCACAGGGCGGCGGTGCGGGAGTCCGCGCCGGCCGCGTACTGGAACCAGAACCGGGCGCCCTCGCTCCGTTCGGTGAGGTGGAGGAGGCAGCCGAACAGCAGGGCGGAGTCCACACCGTGGGGCCAGGCTCCGGCGCGCAGGGCGAGTTCCGCGAAGTCCCGGCTCTCCACCAGGGACCAGGTGACGTCGTCCAGGGCGCGGGCCGCCCGGACGTGGCAGGCGGCGTCCAGCACGAGGTCGTCGTGCTCGGCCGGCGCGGCGTGTCCCCGGGCGGGCGGCTCCCACCCCGCGGCGCTGCCGATGGCCGAGCGGGAGCGGTCGGCCACGATCCGGCGGGCGATCCGGCGCCGGGCGGCGCCCTCGTCGTAGCCGGCGTACTCCTCTGCGAGGACCGCGGCGTCCTTCAGGGCCGCGTCCAGTTCGCGCAGCGGCATGTCACGGTCAGCGGGCATGTCGCTCACTGGTCCTTCTCCTCTCCGGGGATCCAGTCCACCCCGAGCTTGCGGGACAGGGTGCGGCGGGCGCCGCGTAGGTGCGAGCGGACCGTCGCTGGGGAGATCCCCATCATCCGGGCGACCGTCTCGAAGTCGTTGCCCAGCAGGAAGGCCAGCAGCACCACGTCGTACTGCCGCTCGGACAGCTCCGCGATCGCCGCGTACAGGCCGAGCTTGGACTCCAGCAGTTCGAGCCGTTCCCTCGACGAGCGGCGCAGCGCCGAGAACCACGCCGTCTCCACCATGGCCACCTGGCGGCCGAGGGCGGCCAGGCGGCGTTCGACGTGTTCGCGCAGCACGGCCCAGGCGAAGCCGTGCAGGCTGGCCTCCTTCAGGGCCTGGCGCCACACCTTGAGCAGGAAGGTGAACACGTCGTCGACGACTTCCTGTGCGTCCTTGGCGTTGCCCAGCTGGAGGTGGGCGTAGCGCAGGTACGCGCGGTGCTGCTGGGAGTGGAACGCGGTGAACTCCACGGGCAGGACGCCCGCCAGTTCACTGGAGACCGTCTGGTCCCCGGCTGGGTCGAACTCGCCTTCGCTCATGCACTCCCCCACCGTTGTTCGTCGCCGCCCTCCTGGGCGGTGGGTGTCACATCGCTCGAGAAAACACGGACCGTGGTGGCGACTATCAGCGCGAGGGCGACGATCTCGGCAACATTCACTGCGGCGCGGAACCTTCCAAGTGGCGTGTGGGGTGACCGGCTGCCCGCCCCCGTGTGCGGCAGCCGTGGAGCGGCAAGCGCCCCCCATCACCACCCCATCGGAAATCACGCCCGATCGTGCAAGCCGGTCCCGGAAATCTTCCGGAAGAGTGGCGTCCGCCGCGCCGCACGCCCCTTCGCGCCAGCGCGCGCCCCTTGCCGCGGGTACGCGCCCCCGGCGTTGCGGCGCCCGCGCACTCGCCCGCCCGGGGCTGGTCCGCCCACTGCCGGCGGCACGCCGGGGAGCGGTTCGCCGTCCATGCCCCAAGCTGGGGGTCTCCCCCTGCGGGAGACCCGATCCCACCGTCCCGCCGGTCCGCCGGCGCTGCCCAGGAGGCACCGCGTGAACTGGACGCTCGAAGTCGTCCCGGTCCCCGTCACCGACATGGACCGGGCGAAGGAGTTCTACGCCGACGCGATCGGCTTCGGGGTGGACCTCGACGCCGAGGTCGCCCCCGGCGTGCGCATCATCCAGCTGACCCCGCCCGGGTCGCGGTGTTCGGTGGCGCTGCTCCAGGGGATGCCGCCCGCTCCCGGTACGGAGGTGACGGCGCCGGGCACGCTGCACGGCCTCCAGCTCTGCGTCACCGACATCGCGGCCGCCCGGGAGGAGCTGGTGGGCCGGGGCGTGGACGTCTCGCCGGTGCGCCACCTCGGGGAGGCCGGCTGGGAGGACGGCAAGGGCGGCACCTGGAACTCGTTCATGACCTTCCGGGACCCCGACGGCAACGGGTGGGTGGTGCAGGAGGCGCCGTCGGAACTGTCCCAGCGCTGAAGGGGGGCGGGTTCCGGCGGCGCGTCAGTCCTGGGCGCGCGCGGTGACCGGGGCGTCGGTCCGGTCACCGAGGAACTCGTACCAGCGGCGCTGCAGGCACAGGTAGCGGGTGTCGGCCTCGGCGAGGTCCAGGAAGGCGTCGACCGTGGAGGCCAGGCGCTCGCCGAGCCCCCGGTCGGCGAGCGCGCCGTCCTCGGTGAACTCCTGATGGGCCGCCGCCAGGCTGAACATGTCCGGGTAGACCCGTGCCCCGAGGTGTTCCAGCGGGATGCGCAGCGCCCACAGGCCGCGGTTGCCGCCGACCATCGAGGGCGAGGCCGACACCAGCAGGACCTGCTTGTCCTTGAAGGGCTGCGGCCGGATGCGCGAGACCCAGTCGACGGCGTTCTTGACGACGCCGGGGACGGAGGCGTTGTACTCGGGCGAGGCGATGACCACGGCCTGCGCCGCCTCGATCCGCTCGCGCAGGGCCAGCGCCCCCGGCGGAACGCCTTCCTCGGCCTCCAGGTCCCCGTCGTACAGGGGCATCGGGAAGTCGCCGATCGTCACGGGCTCGGCGGTGGCCCCGTCGCGGACCACCAGGCCCGCCACGAGCGTGGCCAGACGGGTGTTGACGGATCCGGTCCGGGAGGAGCCCGAGAGCACGAGCACGTGCAGCGAGGCCCGTCCGGTGAGGCCCTCGTCGTGGGGGCGGGCCGGGTCCGGGGGGAAGCGGTCCTGGTCGTTGGGGTTCACGGCTGTCTCCCTTGCCGGTGCGGCGCCTCCGGCGGCGGAGGCCAGGTGCCCGCAGCGGACTGTACGGGGCGCCCCCGCGGCCCCGGGCCGGGCGCACCGGGCCGCGGCGGCGCGGCGGGCGGAGATCACCCGGGTGCCCGGCACGGCGGTCGGCCGCAGCGTCCGGCGCCCGCGCATAGTCGTGTCGGCGCCGCGCGGGGCGGTGCCGGGTGCGAAGGAGCGACTGTGGTGGATGCGGGACGACGCGCCGCGCTGGCGGCGCTGCTGGCGGCGGGGCTGGTGCCGGGGCGGAGCGCCCTGGCCGCGCCGGGTGGGCCGGTGCGGGAGGGGGCCGGCCCGGTCGCGGCGGGACCCCGACCGCCGGCCTCCCTGCTGGGGCAGGAGATCCGCCGGCTGCCGACGTCCCGCAGGGTGGTGGCGCTGACCTTCAACGCCGCCTGGGACGAGAGCGGCCTCGCCGCCGTCCTGGCGGAGCTGCGGCGCCGGAGGCTGGCCGCCACCTTCTTCCCGACGGGCCGGTTCGCCGAGGCGCATCCGGCGGCCGTCCGGGCGATGGGCGCCGTGCACGGGCTCGGCAACCACTCCTACAGCCACCCGTACTTCGACGACCTCGGTACGGCCGAACGGGCGCGCGAGGTGCGCGCCGCCGACGCGGCGATCCGGGCGGCGTCCGGGGCCGAGCCGCTGCCGTTCTTCCGGTTCCCGTACAGCTCGACCACGCAGGACGCGGTCGAGGACGTGAACGGCCTCGGATACGCGGCGATCGAGTTCACCGACGACACGAACGGCTACCTGGGGCCCGCGGGCGGTATGACGGTGGACGGGGCGGTCCGCAGGGCGGTGAACGCCTTCGGTCCCGGAGCCATCCTGCAGATGCACGTCGGCAGCGGTGCGGGCGACGGCGTCGTCCTGGACGCCGAGGCCCTGCCCCGGATCATCGACGCGGCCCTGGAGGAGGAGTACGAGATCGTCGACCTGCGCGCGTTCCTCACCGCCGGGTGAGCACGGGGTACCGCCCGCTCCCGCGGCCCCTGGGGGCGGCGGGAGCGGGGGGTCAGGGTGCTACCACCAGATGACGACGTAACCGGAGCCGCCCGGCTGGCCGGCGATGCCCGGTCGGGCGTTCTCAGGGGTGGGACGGCCGCCCGCGCCGCCGTTGCCGCCCTCACCGAAGTGCGTGGGGAGGCCGACGATGCCGTCGGCGGGCTCGCCGCCCTCGCCGCCCTCGCCGCCCGTGCCGCCGGGCGCACCGGCGTCGCCCGGTTCGCCCGACAGGTTCACGCCGCCCGTGGAGCAGGAGCCGGTGCCGCCCGCACCGCCGGCGCCGCCGGCACCCGCGGTGGCCGTACCACCGCCGCCGCCACCGCCACCGCCGCCACCGCCCGCGGTGGCGAGCGCGGTGTTGGTCGCCGCCGAGACGACGGTGGTGGTGCCGCCCGTACCGCCGGCGCCGCCGGCCCCGCCCGTCGTTCCGCCGGGGGTGCCAGCGGTGCCGGAGGTGCCCGGGGCGCCGACGTCCACGCCGTAGTCGGCCAGCGGGGTCACGTTGAGCGTGCACCAGGTGAAGCCGCCGGCGCCTCCGCCACCGCCGCCGCCGCCCGCGCCCAGGGCGCTGGTCGAGGCGCCACCGCCGCCGCCACCGCCACCACCGGCGCCCCAGGCCTGGACGAAGACGGTCGTCACGCCCGCCGGCACGGTGAAGGTGTTGTCGGAGGTGAACTGCCGCAGGCCGTGCGGGAACTGCGTCGGCCGCTTCTTGCGGTGGTCCTGGCCGTTGTCCTTGTCCGGGTTGCGCTGCTTGTCCTGCGCCGACGACGCGTTCTGGTCCGAGGGCCCGGGGCCGTCCGCGGACGCCGCCGGGGCGATCGCCACCAGCTGGCCGGTCAGGGCCGCCGCCGCGGCGAGGGAGGCGAGCAGCACCCGGGAGCGCGTCCGGGGCCGTGGGGTCACCTTGTGAGCGTTCAGGTTCATGACTTCCTTCCCCGCCGGCGCTGAGACCGCCGCGGGAGTGCGAGGGAACGGGTGCGTGGGCCCCCGTGACCCGTTGGGCGGCCCGGGCGCCTCTCCACGCGCAGCACATACCACCGCTCCCCGTCTCCGCCGCCGCCCCGACAGGGCCGGGGGTGTGGGCCGGGCAGGTGAGGAGTTCGTCAACCCGGAGCAACCCGCCGGGGCGGAGGGTCCGGCTGTGGGGGCGGCGGCGCATGGGGCAGGATGGCAGTCCGTTCGGAATGCGTACGTCCGTTCCAACGCGGCTGCGTACACGACGACCTGACAGGTGACAAGGTGACGACACAGCACATACGGCGGCCCGCGGCGGCTCCCTCCCCCGCCCTCCACGGTGGGGAGGCGAGGCGTTGACCCGCGACCTCGTCCTGCACGACTGGGTGGTGGCCGGCATCGCGCTGGCCTGCGGCGGCGTGGCCGGTCTGGTGCTGCGGGCGCTGATGAAGTGGCTGGCCAAGCACGCCGGCCGGACCAAGTGGAGCGGCGACGACGTCATCGTCGACGCGCTGCGGACCATCGTCCCCTGGGCGGCCGTGATCGCCGGGACCGCGGTGGCGGCTTCGGCGCTGCCGCTGACCGCGCGGGTCGGGGGTGTGGTCAGCCGGTCGCTGACGGCGCTGCTCATCGTCATCGCCACGCTCAGCGCGGCCCGGGTGGTGGCGGGTCTGGTCCAGTCGGTGGCCGCGTCCCGTACCGGGGTCGCGGCGTCCGCGACCATCTTCGTCAACATCACGCGGATCGTGGTGCTGACGATGGGCGTCCTGGTGGCCCTGGAGACCCTCGGGGTGTCGATCGCCCCGCTGGTCACCGCTCTCGGGGTGGGCGGTCTCGCGGTCGCGCTGGCGTTGCAGGACACCCTCGCCAACCTCTTCGCGGGTGTGCACATCCTCGCCTCGAAGACGGTCCAGCCGGGTGACTACATCCGGCTGAGCAGCGGCGAGGAGGGCTACGTGGTCGACATCAACTGGCGCAACAGCGTGGTGCGCAACCTGTCGAACAACCTGGTGATCATCCCCAACGGCCGTCTCGCGCGGACGAACATGACCAACTACACCCAGCCCGAGCAGAAGCTGTCGATCCTGGTCCAGGCCGGGGTCGGCTACGACAGCGACCTGGAGCACGTCGAGCGGGTGACCCTCGACGTCGTGGACGGGGTCATGGCCGACATCAGCGGCGGGGTCCCCGACCACGAGGCCGCGGTCCGCTTCCACACCTTCGCGGACTCCCGGATCAACTTCACGGTGATCCTCGGCGTCGGCGAGTTCAGCGACCAGTACCGGATCAAGCACGAGTTCATCAAGCGCCTGCACCGGCGCTTCCGGGCGGAGGGCATCTCGATCCCGGCGCCCGCCCGCACGGTCTCCCTCCAGCAGGACGAGGCGCGGGCGCCGCTGTCGGCCCCGCCGGTCCCGCACCAGCGGGACGCCTCGTCCGAGGTGCTGGCGGACCGGCGGCGGTAGCGGGCCCCGGGGGCCGGCCCGTCAGCCCACCCAGGCCGCCGTCATGGCCTGGACGGCCGAGCCGTCCAGGTCGGAGAGCTTGCGGCCGGTGAAGTCGCGGGCCCAGTCCGAGGTCTGCACCCGGAAGGCCGGCTTCTCGGCGGTCAGGGCCTCGATGATCGGTGCGGCCGCCTCCGCCGGGGTCTGCGCCTGGGCGAAGGACGCGACCGTGCGCTCGATGTACGTCCCGAGCGCCGGCGCGTAGGGGCCCGCCGCGCTGAGCATCGCGGGGACGTCCACGCCGATGGTGTCGACGAACTCGCTCGCCACCGCGCCCGGCTCCACCACGGTGACGGCGACGCCGACGGTCGCGGCGACGGGCGCGAGCGACTCCATGAACCCCTCGACGGCGAACTTCGCCGCGCAGTACGCCTCGTTGAAGGGCTGGCCGATCACACCGCCGACGCTGGTGACCGTGATCAGGCGGCCCCGCGCGGCGCGCAGGTGCGGCATGGCGGCCCGGGTGACCTGGACGACTCCGAAGAAGTTCACCTCCATGGTGGAGCGGACGTCCTCGACGGTGCCCTGCTCGATCGTGCCGACCCGGCCGGCGCCGGCGTTGTTGACCACCGCGTCGAGCCGCCCGTACTCGGTCAGCACCTCGTCCAGGCAGGCGGCGATCGAGCCGGCGTCGACCACGTCGAGGCGCTTGACCTGGACGAGGTCCTCGACGCCTGCCTCCGCCGCGGCCCGGCGCAGCGGCCCGGCCTTCGCGGTGTCGCGCATGGTGGCGACGACCTGCCGGCCGGCCTGCGCCGCGCGGACGGCGGCTGCGAGGCCGATGCCGGAGGAGGTGCCGGTGATCAGGACGGTCTGCGGGGTACCGGTGGTGCTCATGGGAAGCTCCGGGGGTCTGGGGGCTGTCTGCACACCCCAAGATGCCGTGGCCGGACGGCCGGAGCGAGCCGGTCGCGGCCCGCGGCCCCGACGGTGCGGCAGGTTCCGGGCGCGGACGGTCCGGCCCCCGGGGCGCTCAGGACCCGGTCGGCGCCGGGGCGGAGGGCAGGGGCTTGGAGTGGCCCCCGTAGCAGAGCACGCTGATCAGGACGGGCGTGGTGGGCTGGTCGGACACCCGGGTGCCTCCGGTGAGGGTGGCGGTCGCCGTCCAGTTGTTCTTGCGGATGCTGAGGACCTGCGCGCCCAGGTCCGGGCCGGGCTGCCAGCCGAGACCCGAACGGGCTCGGGCGAAGGCGCCCTTCAGCGCCGCGTCGGCCGTCGCCGTCGGCGCCTGGGCCGTCAGGACCTCCTGGCAGTCGATCAGCTGCATGTCCGGCGGGTTCCGCTTCAGCTCGACCCCCTGCTCCGCCATCGCGGAGGTCAGGTCCGCCACCACCGCGTCCGGCGGCAGCGGCGGCCCGGAGAAGCGCGGCGGCAGCGGCCCCAGGTCCTGAAGCGGATGCGCGCAGGCCCCGGCCGTCATCAGGACCAGCGCGACCAGCCCCATGCGCCCCGGGCGCCCTCCCCGTCGCCGTCCCCGTCCCCGCCCCGCACGCACGATCCCGTCCGCCCTTCTCGTTCCGTCCACGATCGAGCAGTCTCGCATCCCCCGGAACGGCAACGACGTCCAGGCCCGTTCCCCACCGGTATGTTCGGCCTCTGGCCCATCGCAGGAGGAGACGGCGTGACGGTGACCGAGGAGAAGGCCGTGAACGTGGGACCGGCGGGCATCGAGGTCGCCTACGAGCGGTGGGGGGACGGGCAGGCGCCGCCCGTCCTGCTGATCATGGGCATCGCCCTCCAGATGCACGGCTGGCCGGACGGCTTCTGCGCGGAGCTGACGGGGCGCGGCGTCCAGCTGATCCGGTTCGACAACCGGGACGCGGGGCTGTCCTCGCACTTTCCCGACGCGCCCGTGCCCGATGTGCCGGCGGCGCTCGCCGGCGACCTCTCCTCGGCGTCGTACACGCTGTCCGACATGGCGGCGGACGCGGTGGGCCTGCTGGACGCGCTCGGTCTGGACAGCGCCCATGTGGTCGGCCTGTCGCTGGGAGGGGCGATCGCGCAGACGATGGCGATCGAACACCCGGGCCGGGTCCGGTCGCTGACCTCGCTGATGTCCACGACGGGCGACCGGACGGTCGGCCTGCCGGACACCGCGGCCCTGAGCGCGCTGGCCGGGCCGCCGCCGAAGAGCCGCGAGGAGGTGGTCGACCGGACGGTCAACGCCGTGCGGGTGCTCGGCTCGCCGGGGTACGCGTTCGACGAGGCGGCGGCGCGCGAGCGCGCCGGGCGCGCCTTCGACCGGTCCTACGATCCGCTCGGCGTCGCCCGGCAGGCGGTGGCCTCGGTGGCGTCGGGGGACCGCACGGCGCTGCTGCGGTCCCTTCGGCTGCCCACGCTGGTGATCCACGGCGCCGATGACCCGATGTGCGACGTCAGCGGCGGCCGGGCCACGGCCGAGGCCGTCCCGGGAGCCGAGCTGGCGGTCTTCCCCGGGATGGGCCACGACCTGCCCCGCGACCTGTGGCCGGAGATCGCCGCCCTGATCACGGACCTGGTCCACCGCACGGAGGCGTCACGCGGCGGCCGCTGGGGAGTGTCGTCCGAGGAGCCCCACCAGCCGGGAGGAACTGTGACGGCACGACCCTAGGCCGTCCGGACCCGGCCGGCCGTGTGGTCGGTGTGGACGGTGGCGGCCGTCATCCTGGGGACCGCACGGATCAGGGCGTGTTCGGCGGCGACGGCCAGATCGTGGGCCTGGACGACGCTCAGGTGGGCGCCGACCACGATGTCGGCCTCGGCGCGCAGGGTGTGGCCGATCCAGCGCATGCGCAGCTGCCCTACGCCGAGCACCCCGGCCACCTCCCGCAGGGCGCGCTCGGCGGTGTCCACGAGGGCGGGATCGACGCAGTCCATCAGACGGCGGTAGACCTCGCGGGCGGCGTCCTTCAGGACCAGCAGGATGGCGAGGGTGATCAGCAGGCCGACGACGGGGTCGGCGGCCCGCAGGCCCGCGGCGGAGCCGGCCGCCCCGAGGAGCACGGCCAGCGAGGTGAAGCCGTCGGCACGGGCGTGCAGGCCGTCGGCGACCAGGGCCGCGGAGCCGATCCGCCGGCCGGTGCGGATGCGCAGGCGCGCCACCCACTCGTTGCCGGCGAATCCGGTCAGCGCCGCCGCGCACACCGCCCCGAGGTGGGTGACCTCCCGGGGGTGCAGGAGCCGGTCGACGGCCGCCCAGGCGGCGAGGGCGGCGGACGCGGCGATGACTGCCACGATGAGCACCCCCGCCAGGTCCTCGGCGCGGCCGTACCCGTAGGTGTAGCGGCGGTTGGCCGCCCGCCGGCCGAGGACGAAGGCGATGCCCAGCGGTACGGAGGTCAGCGCGTCGGCGGTGTTGTGGACCGTGTCGCCGAGCAGCGCGACGGACCCGGACAGGGCGACGGTCACGGCCTGGGCGGCCGCGGTCGCCCCCAGGACCGCGAGGGAGACCCACAGGGTGCGCATGCCGTCGCGGGAGGCCTCCATGGCCGCGTCGACCTTGTCGCCGGCTTCGTGGCGGTGCGGGGTGAGCAGGTGCGCGATCCGCCGGCGCCCTCCCCGGTGGTGATGGCCCGGCCCGTGCTCGTGGCCGGTGGCGTGGCCGTGTTCGTGTTCCTGCGCCTCGTGTTCGTGCGCGTGTCCGTCTGCGGGAGTGCTGCGGCTGCTGCCCCGAATGCCGTCCATGGAGCCTACGTTGGCACAGGGAGACCATTGCGGCTACAGCCGTCATACGTGCCGTGACCAGGTGCGAAGGCCTCGCACCTACGCCCGCCCCCAGGGCCGGAGCGGCTCTCCCAGCGGCCCGTGCTCCTCCTCCGGCTCCTTCGCCCGGTGGGAGGCGAAGTCCGGCTGTGTGCCGTCGGCGTCGGTGAAGCCGTACTCCCGGTACAGGCCCCCCGTCCCGCGCGCGGCGAGGTGGGACGTGCGGCGACCGCGGTCAGAGGACGGCCGTGAGGATCCCGACGAGGACGGCGGCCGTCAGGCCCAGCACGACGACGGCCACCATCGCGGCCAGCGCCGCGAGTACGAAGCCGCCCCCGTCCACCGCGCCGCCGTGGCGGGCGCAGGCGGACAGCCAGGCCGCGAGGGTGAGGAAGGGGACGAGGAGCCATCCGGTCGCGACGCCGATGTTCCCCACGGCGTGGCCGGACAGCTCGTACGCCCTGCCGCGGGCGGTGCGGACCTCCACCTCGGAGCCCGGCCGGTGCTCCTCGGCGGCCGTCTCCAGCAGGATCTCCTCCGGCGCTCCCCCGCCCCTGCCGCGCGGCACGTAGCGGCCCTTGCATTCGGTGCCGCCCGCATAGCCCTCCGCGTCGGCGGCGTCGTAGCACTCCGAGATGGTCACGACGCCGTCCACGGGCCCGAAGCCGAGTACGGCGGCCAGTTGCGGTCCGGGCAGGAGCCAGACCAGCCAGGCGGCGAGGACGAGCGTCGCCGCCGCTCCGAGTGCGGCCGCGCCCCGGACCGCCTTCCGTGCACCACCCCGCACCACCGCACCCCCTCCCCCCGTGGGGCCATACCCGTCGGGGGCGCCGCCTAACGCCGTCAACCGGGCGGCACCCAAGTAGCCACCGTCCGCCATCCGCCATATGGGGTGCGATGCCCCGTCGGGCCCCCGCGCGGCTCCTAGGATGAGGCCCGCTGCGGCCCCGGGCGGGCCGCGGTTCTGGCCCACAGGCAGGGAGTTGAGGAATGAAGCGGTTGCGCGCACTGGTCGCGGTCGGGGTCCTGGCACTGGCGTCCGCGGGGACGGGCACCGCCGCGCAGGCCGACCCGCGGCCCCCCGCGTCCGGCTCCACCGGCTGCCCGGCCGCGGAGATCTACGCCACCGACAACACCGCGGTCATCACGGACCCGGCCGACACCCGGCTCAAGAAGCGGCTGAAGCGCTTCGACCGCGAGGTGCGTGAGATCATCCGTGCGCACGGGGCCCGGCCGGGGTCCTCCACCCTGCTGGACGGGGTGTTCTGGTCCGAGGAGGAGCAGCAGGCCACCTACGAGCGCTCGCGCGAGTTCGACGTGGAGCGGGTCGACGCGGACGGGCTGCACCACATCGCCGACGTGGTCCGCAAGCAGTACCGGCAGGAGTCGGTGCTGACCTTCCGCTGCCTGCCGCGCACGTCGCCGGAGACCGACGCCGTCGAGATCCAGGCGCAGGGGGTCACCGCCACCCGGCTGCGCGAAGCGCTGCTCGCGGACGCCGAGGCGCGCAGCCGGCTCGGCGGCGGCTCGGTCGCCCTCGACGGCCGGCTGATCCTCGTCGCGCCGCTCGCCGACCTGCAGCTCGCCCGGAAGTTCACGGCCCGGCTCGGGGTCGACTGGAACTCCGTCGAGGTCCGCTACGGCGACGAGGAGTTCGTCGTCTAGGGGGTGTCCGGGGTGCGGTGTCCGGCTCGCGGACGGCCTCGGAACGGCTCCGCCCCGCGCGCTACGCTGCACGCTCGCGGGGGACGACCACAGACGGGCAAGGTGACCATGTTCGAGCCGGCGCAGGAGAATCCGTACCCCGACAGCCACGTCCTCGGCCAGGGGCCCGCCCCGCATCCGCTGCTCGCGCCGGTACTCCCCCTCCTGGGGCGCTGGCACGGGCGGGGGCGTGGCGCGTACCCGACGCTGGCGCAGGACTTCCGGTACGAGCAGGAGATCACCTTCAGCCACGACGGCCGGCCCTTCCTGCGCTACGAGGCCCGCGCGTGGCTGATCGACGAGGCCGGTGCGCCGGTGCGCCCGGCGGGGCGGGAGGCCGGGTGGTGGCGGGTGACGCCCGACGCGTCCCTGGAGGTGGTGCTGGCCCATCCGACCGGCATCGTCGAGACGTACACCGGCCGGGTGTGGGGCACGGGGGCCGGCGCGGAGGCGGCCACCGGCGGTACGGCGGTCCTGGAGGCCGAGATCGAGACGAAGGACGTGTCGCTGACCCCGCTGGCCAAGGAGGTCACCGGCACCCGCCGCCACTACACCCTCGACGGCGCCGGCCTGACGGTCGTCCACGACATGGCCGCCGTGGGGCAGCCCCTCCAGCACCACCTGACGACGCGTCTGCGCCGCCGCGGGTGACGGCGGGGGTGGCGCCCGCACCACCACGGACACGGGTCGTGGGGGGATCGTCGCGGGCCCGCCGTTCGCGGAGGATCGACACGACCGATCACCGCGACGAGGGAGGACCACCCCACATGCACCTGTTCAGGAAGACCGCGCGCCGGGTCGCATCCGCCGCCTGCGGGCTGCTCGCCGTGGCGGCGCTGCCCGCGGCCCCGGCGAACGCCGCCACGGCGCCCGGGGCACCGGCCATACCCGGCCGGTACGCGGACCAGCGCCTCGACTGGCGGCCCTGCGCATCCGGCCCGCTGGAGTGCGCCTCCATGGCGGTACCGCGCGACTGGTACCACCCCGGCCGGGGGCCGGACCTCACCGTGGCCGTGTCCCGGCACCGCGCGCCGGATCCCGCCGCCCGGCGCGGGGTCCTGATGATGGCGGCCGGCGGGCCCGGGGCCTCGGGCCTGGGGCGGCCGGCGGGACTGGCCTCGTACGCGCCGAAGCTGGCCGCCGCGTACGACATCGTGAGCTTCGACCAGCGCGGTGTCGGGGCGAGCACGAACGTGGTGTGCTCCGGCCAGGAGAAGGTGGACGCCCTGTTCGGCGGCGGCGATCTGCGCGACCGCTCGGAGCAGGCCGTACGCGCCACGGTGGAACGCGCACGGGACTTCGTACGCGACTGCCGTCGCAACTCGGGGGACCTGCTGCCCTACATCACCACCGACCAGGCCGTGCACGACATGGACCTGTACCGGGCGCTCCTCGGCGCCGGCACGGTGTCGTACTACGGCCCCTCCTACGCCACCTACCTCGGCGCCCGCTACGCGACCCGCTTCCCGCACCGCGTCGAACGGGTGGTGCTCGACAGCAGCATCGACTTCGGCGGCAGCTGGCAGGAGTTCATGACGGGCCAGCCGATGAGCTTCCAGCGCCGGTTCGAGCAGGACTTCCTGCCGTGGCTGGCGGCGAACGACGCGACCTACCACCGGGGCGGGACCCCGGAGGAGGCCAAGGCCTCGTACGAGCGGCTGCGCGCCTCGCTGCGCGAGCGCCCGCTGGAGCTGGAGGGGACGCGCGTCCTGCCGGACCACCTGGACGCGGCCGCGACGGGCATGATCTACAGCGGTGACCGGTTCCCGGACCTGGCCGCGCTGCTCGGTGTCCTGGACGACCCCGCGAGCGTGCCGGCCGCCGCCCGTCGGGCCCTGGCGCAGAAGCTGAAGCACCCTCTGGGGGCGGCGTTCGCCGCGGACTTCTTCTCCGTGGTCTGCCAGGACACGCCCTGGACGCGCGGCCGCGCGTACTGGGTGCGCAGGAGCGCGGCGGACAGCCGGGCCCACCCGCTGGCCGGCGCGCGCGAGCTGGCCTACGCCTCGGTCTGCGCCGCCTGGCCCCGCTCCGGGGCTCCGCGCGCCGAGGTGGCCGCCGCGGAACTGCCGCCCGTCCTGATGCTCAACTCGCGGCACGATCCGGCGACGTACTACGAGGGAGCCGTACGGGCCCACGAGCGGCTGCCGGGATCGCGCCTGATCACGGTCGGGGGCGGTGACCACGGCACCTACCAGGCGAAGAACGCCTGTGTGGACCGCTACGTCGAGGACTTCCTGCTCGACGGCCGGATGCCGCAGGCGGACGCCTCCTGTGCGGGCAAGCCGCTGCCGGATCCGGCCGCGCGGGGCGCCGGGGGCGGGCAGCCGGGCGCTCAGGCGGAGGAGCCGCTGTCGATGACCAGGTCGGTCCCGACCACCGAACCGGCGGCGGGCGAGGCGAGGTAGAGCACGGCGGCGGCCACTTCTTCGGCCTCCGCGACGCGGCCGAGCGGGTTCTGCGACTTCATCCGCTCGGCGCGGTCCGCCTCGGTCTCGCCCGGCCCCAGCGACATGGGCCCGGCCGCGGCGCCGGGGCTGACGGCGTTGATGCGGATCCCCTCGTGGATGTGGTCGAGGGCGGCGGCGCGGGTGAGGGCGGAGACGGCCGCCTTCGAGGTGATGTAGGCGGCGGCGTTCGGGATCCGCAGGTGCGCGCCGAGGTTGGAGGAGATGTTGACGATGGCGCCGCCGCCGTTCTCCCGCATGTGCGCGATCTGGTGCTTCATCGCCAGCCAGACGCCGGTGACGTTGGTGCGCAGGACCGCCTCCCAGTCCTGTTCGGCGATGTCGCCGGCCGGTCCGGTGCCGCGGAGTATGCCCGCGTTGTTGACCGCGACGTCGAGTCCGCCGAAGCGGGCGGCGCTCTCGCGGACGAGGTCCCGGAGCCGGGCCGAGTCCGTGACGTCGGCGGTGACGGCCGCGGCGGTGCCGCCGGCCGCCCCGATGAGGGCGACCGTCTCGTCCAGGGTGGCGGCGGTGCGGCCCGCGGCCACGACACGGGCTCCCTCGGCGGCGAAGGCGAGCGCGATGGCCCGGCCGAGGCCGGAGCCCGCACCGGTCACCAGGACGGTCTTGCCGGTGAAGCGGTTCATCTTCGGTGACTCCCTCGCGGGGCGGTGAACCCCATATTGGAACGAACGGTTCAGTATGCGGGCCTGTGAAAAGGCCCGCAGGAGGGCATGGGCGGGGTGGTACGGGCCGGCGCCGTCAGGCCAGCAGCGCCAGCGCCTGCTCGGCCGCGTCCCGCACCCGCGCGGGGTCGTCCGAGGCCTTGCCGACGACGCGGACGCCCTGGAGCAGGACCAGCAGCATCCGGGCCAGCGCGCGCGGATCACGGCCGGCGTCCAGCTCCCCCTGCCCCTGGGCCCGTACGAGCGCCGAGTGGAGCAGCGTCTCGAGGCGGTCCCAGCTCACCTCGACCCGGCGGGCGGCCGCCGGGTCGTGCGGGGCCAGCTCGGCCGCCGTGTTGGTGACGAAGCAGCCGCTGCGCCGCACTCCCGGGGACGCGGCCTCCGCGGCGAAGCGGCGCACCACGGCCCGCACGGCGGGCAGCGCCGGTCCCGGCGCGGAGAGCTCGGCCAGGAGCAGCGGGTGGTGCGCCTCCGCGTACCGGTCCAGGGCCTTCAGGTAGAGCTCGTGCTTGCTGCCGAAGGTCGCGTAGATGCTGGCCCGGCCGATGCCGAGGTGCTCGACGAGGTCGGCGACCGACGTCGCTTCGTAGCCGCGCCGCCAGAACAGCTCGAGGGCCGACTGGAGCACGGCGTCCGGATCGAATTCCCTGGTCCTGGCCATGCCGAAGATCGTAAGGCTATCTGGAACGAACGGTCAACTACGTTTCGGCGTCCCGCCCCAGGGGGACCGCCCGACGCGCCCCGCCCGTCCATCCGTGCTGTCCTCGTAGGGGGAGGGCATGGAGGGGCGGAGGAGGGCACGGGAGGGTTTCGGAACGCACTCGGAAAGCCGAGGAGGCACCATGAACAGGAACCTGCGGGCCCGGGACATCATGAGCAAGGGCGTGCAGTGCATCCGCGAGGACCAGTCCCTTCAGGACGCGGCGCGGATGATGCGCGACATGAACGTCGGCTGTCTGCCGATCTGCGGGGACGACGAGCGGCTCCAGGGGCTGATCACCGACCGCGACATCGTCGTCAAGTGCTGCGCCGAGGGCAGGGACCCGGCGACGGTCCGGGCCGGGGAACTCGCCGGCACCCTGCACTGGGTGGACGCCGACAGCAACGCCCAGGAGGCGCTGGACACCATGGAGGTCCACCAGATCAAGCGGCTGCCCGTCATCGACATGGCCGGCGGCCGGCGCCTCATCGGCATGATCACCGAGGCCGATCTGGCGAAGAACCTCTCGGACGAGGACATCGCGGAGTTCGCGGTCCGCGTGTACGCCGCCAACTGAACCGCTCATCCGCCCCCGGGGGCACGAGCCGCCGGCCGCCACCCGTGACCGACGGGCCCCGGGCTCGTTGAAGGGGGCGGTCAGCGAAGTACGCAGAGCGCCGGCCGGGCACTTCCAGTCCGGCCGGCGCCTTGTGTCCTCGGGGCCGGGGAACGGCTCGGGGCCCGCCGCAGAAGCCACTGGTTCCGGTTCCCGTCGTCCTCCGTCCGCCGACCGGGATCCAGGAGAGAGCCGAGTGCGCACCCGCGGGATCCCGCTGACGCCCCTCACCGCCGCCCTCACCTGTGCGCTCGTCACCCTCGCCGCGAGCGGCGGCGCACCGGCCGGGCCTCCCCCGCCGCCGCATGCCGTCACCCTCACCTCGGCCGGCGCCGCCGCCGTCCTCGCGGACGACCGGGCCCCCTTCAGCATGCTCGCCGTCACCGCGCCCGCCGGCGGCCCCGACGGGCCGGGCGGGGCGTACCGGGTCCGCGCCCGGCAGCGGGGCTCCGGGGCCTGGACCCCCTGGACGGAGGTGGAGGCCGGGGAGCCGTGGTGGGCGGGGCCGTCCGACGCGGTGGAGGTGCGCGCGGGCCGCGCCGGGGCCCGGCTGCCGGCCGGGCTGCGCCTGGACCTGGTCGACCCGGGCCCCGGGCGGGCGGGCGCGGCGGAGCCGGCCGCCTACGAGGGGGCGGGCGGGCCGGCCTCCCGGCCCCGGATCGTCCCGCGCGCCCGCTGGGGCGCGACGGAGGATCCCGCCGAGCCGGTGGTGTACGGCCGGGACGTGCGGGCCGTGTTCGTCCACCACACCGCTCAGAGCAACGACTACGACTGCGCGGACTCCCCGGCGGTCGTACGCGGTCTGCAGGCCCTCCACCAGCGGGTCAACGGCTGGAAGGACCTCGGCTACAACTACGTGGTCGACAAGTGCGGCACGGTCTTCGAGGGCCGTGCCGGCGGCTCCGGCCGGCCGGTCACCGGAGCGCACACCCTCGGCTTCAACACCGGCACCCTGGGCGTCGCGGTCATCGGCCGGTACTCCGACCGCCAGGCGCCGCCCGGGGCGGTGGCGGCCGTCGCGCGGCTGGCCGCCTGGGCGCTGGGCCGCTACGGCTACGACCCGGCCGGCACCGTCACCCTCAGCGCCTCCTTGGACAACGGGCGCTTCAAGGCCGGGGAGCGGGTCACGGTGCAGCGGATCTCCGGCCACCGCGACGTGTTCAGCACCGAGTGCCCGGGGACGGCCCTGCACCGGCAGCTCCCCGCCGTCCGCAAGCTGGCGACGGGCCCGTTCGGCGGCCTGTTCGGCGGCCGCTGACGGCCCAGGCGCGGGCCGTCAGCGCGATGGACCCGTCGCGCCGTGCCGGCAGGGACCCGGCCAGGGTGTCGCGCAGCCGCCGCCGGGCCGCGGGGGCTAGGGAGGCGACGTAGCCGGGTGCGGGGCCCTGCCCGGCCAGGAAGGGATCCCACACGTCCGCGAAGCCCGTGAACACGGTGGGCACCTCGACCGGGACGACCTCCACCGCCGTCAGGCCCGCCCCCGTCCACAGCGCGCGCAGCGGCTCCGGGCGGCACAGGGGGAAGCGGCGGCCCTCGTCCAGGGCGGCCGCCGACGGGTCCACGGCGGCGGCCGCGTCCCAGAACCGGCGCAGCAGCCCCATGCCCTCCGCGTAGTCCCACACGTACGCGGCGACCAGCCCGCCCGGCCGCACCGCCCGGGCCGCCTCGACGGCCGCCGCTCCCGGCGCGGGCAGGAAGTTGAGGGCGAGGCCGCTGACGACGGCGTCGCATGCCCCGTCGCGCACCGGCAGCGCCTGGGCGTCGGCCACCGCGAAGGCCGCCGTGCCGGGCGCGGTGGCGCGGGCCGCGGCCACGAAGGCCGCGGACCGGTCCACGCCCAGCACCAGCCGTGGCCGGCACCGGGCCGCCACCGCCCCGGCGAGCGCGCCCGTACCGCACCCGGCGTCGATCCAGCGGGCCCCGGGGCCCACGTCCAGCGAGGCCGCGAAGGCGTCGGCGACCAGCCGGCTCCAGCGGCCCATGTACCGCTCGTAACCGTCCCCGGCCGCCCAGGTGTCGAAGCGTTCCTCCACGCGGCGGCCGCCTATGCCGGGTGGCCGTCGGGCCCGGTGTGGCCGGCCTGGCTGGAGAACTTGTTGAGGAAGACGTCGTAGTGGCCGTCCGGCCGGCGGGTGAGGGTGGCGCCGTCCTGCCAGGTGCCGTTGTCGTCCCACCACTGGCTGCCGTACGGATCGCCCTGGTTCTGGTGGATGTTGTGCATGCCGAGCCCGTGGTCGAAGGGCTCGCCGAAGACCAGGATCTCCCGGCCGGGCACGAGCAACGGCTCCAGCGCCTGCGCGGCGTCGAGGTTGGAGCCGGAGGTCCAGGGGCGGGGCGGGTTCAGCCGGTTCAGGAGCTCCCGGAGCCGTGCGGGCGGCCGGATGACGCCGGCGCAGCCGGGGCGGTGCTGGAGGCCGGGGTGGCGGAGGTAGTCGAGGGCTCCGGAGCCCGGGGAGGCCGAAAGGTCGTGGTAGCCGGGGTCCAGGGAGGGCACCGGGTCGAGCACGGAGGCGGCGAGGGTGAACACCTTCCACTGGACGCCGGTCGTGGACTGCTTGCTGTCCACGTCGACGGCGCACCGGTGGCGGCCGGCGGGCGCGTCCACCTCCAGGTTGACGTGGAACCAGCGCCCCTGGGTGTCGGGCTGGTCGCGGAAGTGGCGGTGCAGCGTCCCTGACAGCACCCCGTAGGCGTCGAGCGGCATGCGGCCAGTCAACCACCGCCCGCGGGCGCGGTGGTGTGACGCGCGGGGGTCCGGCGCCCGGACCCTCGGGCGGCCCTACCGGTGTCCGTCACCGGGGGTCGCGCGGCCGGTCCTACCGGGGGCCCGGCGCGAAGGCGGCGAGCATCTGCTCCAGGGCGGCCTGGTCCGGGCCGGTGAAGGGGGTCAGGCCGGGGACCGCGGTGAGGGTGTCGAGGAAGCGCGGGGTGAGGCCGGAGGCCGGCGGCAGGTGGGTGGAGAAGATGGTCCGCGGGTCGGCGGAGCGCAGCGGGTCGGCCGTGGCGAGGAAGGCGTCGCGGTCCGCCACCTGGGCCCAGGGGCTGTCCACGCTCGCCCAGAGCAGCTGGGCGGCCTTCAGGTCCTCGGCCCCCACGTCGGAGACGTCGTCGCAGGTGGCGAGGTCGGCCGTGGGCAGCGGGGCGCCGAAGCAGTCGGAGCTGAAGCAGGTGCCGGTGCGGTCGTCGAAGAACCCGACGGTGGCGGGGTTGTCGTACAGCGGCGGCCGGAAGGCGTGCAGTGTGCGGTCTCCGACGTCCAGGCTCTGGCCGGGGTTGAGCAGGAACACGCGGTCCTGGGGCAGCGGGTGCTCGGTGGACATGATCCCGACGCCGAGGAACGTGGAGACCACGCGCGCCCGGGGCGCTGCCTCCAGGAGGGCGAAGAGGCCTCCGGTGTGGTCGCGGTCGGGGTGGGTCAGCCAGATCCAGCGCACGTCGGCCGGGTCGACCGCTCCGGCGAGGGCGGCCAGGAAGTCCCGGTCGGGCAGGCCCAGGCCGGTGTCGACGACGACCGGCTCCCGGGCGTGCAGGACGAAGGCGTTGACGGGGACGAAGCCGATTCCGGGGACTTCCAGGCAGTCGGCGAGAACGGTGGTGTCGGAGCCCACCTGGTGCGTGCTCATGATGATCTCCACGGCCCTGCGGGTAGGAAGGGGGACCCGCGGGTGGCAAGGGGACCTGCGGGTGGCAAGGGGACCTCCGGGAAGGACATGCCCTCGTTCCATCGTGACGCCGTACGGGGGCGCCCGCGCGCCGCGCGGCCCGGGCGCTCAGTTCGCGCAGCTGGTGTCCTGGGCGGGGCGCCGGCCGGTGGTGAGGAACCGGGTGACGGTGCGGTCGCCGCAGGCGTTGCCGTTGCCGAGGTAGACGCCGTGGCCGCCCTGCTCGACGGTGACGAGTACGGCCCGGTCCCCGAGGGCCTGGCGCATCTTCAGGCTCTTGGAGTGGGGCGTGGACGGGTCGCGGCGGCTCTGGATCATCAGGATGCCGGAGGGGCCGTGGCCGGTGATCTTGACGGGCTTGTGCTCGGGGGCGTCCTTCCAGAAGGAGCACGGGGACACGTTGACCGGCATCCCGGCCGTCAGCGGGTGGCGGGCCCGGTCCTCGTCGACGGCGCGCCGGTAGTCGGCCGCGGAGCCGGCGGGCCAGGTGACGTCGTTGCACAGGACCGCGACCAGCTGGGCGGCGTCCTCGTCGCGCAGCGGCCGGGCCAGCTCCGGCGGGAGGGCGGGGGTGTGGGCCGGGTCGCGCAGGGCGGCGACGAGCCGGGCGAAGCCGGGGAAGGCGGAGTCGCTGTAGAGGGTGTTCTGCAGGGCCTGGCGCAGGCCGTTGCCGGTCAGGGGCACGCCCGGGGTGGTGGACGGGCGGGGTGCGCGGTCGAGGGAGGCGAAGAGCGAGAGCAGGAGGGGTTCCACCTCCTCGGGGCGCTGCGCCAGCCGGAGGCCGTCCCTGTCGCGGTCGGGGTGGGCCGCCCAGGCGGCGAAGTCGGGGAAGCGGTCGTCGGCGCCCTGCCCCATGTTGGCGAGCCAGCCGCGGGCGACGCGCTTGGGGTCCGGGTCGCCGCTGCTGTCGAGGACCCAGCGGTCGGTGCGCCCGGGGTACGTCTGCGCGTACACGGCGCCCACGTAGGTCCCGTACGAGACTCCCCAGGCGGAGAGCTTGCGCTCCCCCAGCACCTCGCGCAGGCGGTCCATGTCGCGGACCTGGTTGAGGGTGGTGAAGCTGCGCAGCACGGGTCCGCCGTTGCGGGCGCAGGCCTCGGCGGTGCGCCGGGAGCGGGCGAGGTTCTCGGTGACGTCCCCGTCCGGGCCGGGCCAGGAGCGCAGGCTGGTGAGGTAGCGGTCGCCGGGGGCGAGGCCGCAGGTGGCGGTGGTGGAGCCGCCGACCCCGCGCGGGTCGAAGGCGACGAGGTCGTAGGCGCCTGCGAGCTGCTGCTGGAGTGCGGCGCCCTTCTGCGTCAGGCGCTGTACGCCGGAGCCGCCCGGTCCGCCGGGGATGACGACGAGGGTGCCGCGCCGGGCCTGCGGGCGGTCGCTGCGGACGCGGGAGACGGCCACGGTGATCTGCGGGCCGTCGGGGTCGTCGTAGTCGAGCGGTACGGGGAGGTCGGCGCACTCCTGGGTGGCGGGGCCGCCCGGCTTGGCGCAGGGGTGCCAGCTGAGCGCGGGGGTCTGCGGGCGGGGGCCGCCGGCCGCCTGGGCGGGGAGGGCGGTGCCGGTGAGGGCGGTGGCGGCGGCCGCGGCGGAGAGGGTGAGCAGGAGGGCCTTGTTCAGTGGAGTGGTCATGGGGCAAGCCTGGTCGAACCCGCCCCGGGAGCCCATCCGGTACGCCTGCCGCCCGGGGTGGGGGTAACCCCCCTACAGGAGTCGCCCGTTGACCGGGTGGGCGGTGCAGCAGGAGTCGCCGTGCAGCTGGTGCAGGACGGGGCGCCAGGAGCGGGCGGGGCCGGCGGGGCGGGGGAAGGCGGCTTCCAGCGCGGCGCGTTCGTACAGGGTGCCGGCGCGCAGCACGGCCCGGACGCGGACGAGGTCGGCGAAGTCGGTGAAGGGGTCGCCGTCGACGAGGGTGAGGTCGGCGAGCTTGCCCGGTTCGGCGGTGCCGAGCCGGTCTTCGGCGCCGAAGACGCGGGCGGGGGTGCGGGTGGCGGTGGTGAGGGCCTCGGCGGGTGACAGGCCGTGGCGGTGCAGCGCGCGCAGGGCGAGGTGGAGGTGGAGCCCGACGGGGGTGAGGGGGGCGTCGGTGCCGAGTGCGACGCGGCCGCCGCCGGTGAGGACGCTGCGGTAGACGGCCACCTCCCGCTCCAGGGCGGTGTCCTGGTCGGGGGTCGGCGGGTGGGCGGCCGCGGCCCGGACGGTGGCCGCGTCCCAGGGCGGCATCATCGCCGTGACGCGCGGTTCGGCGGCGAGCGCCGGGTCGGTGCCGATCAGGGGCAGGGCGGTGAAGGGGGTGGCGACGAGGTCGAAGCCGCCACGGGTGTAGACCTCCAGGGTGTCCTGGTGGGTGTGGCCGGCGGGGGTCGCGCCGTGCCCGTACTCGGCGCGTTCGGTGGCGACGAGGTGGGTGGTGAGGTCCTGCCCGGACTGGATGCCGGGGGCGCACAGGTGGGAGCCGGTGCGGACGCCGAGCCGTTCGCGGGCGAAGCGGGCGGCCTCTTCCATGAAGGCGTACGGGGCGCGGACGTAGGTCTTGACGACGTCCCAGTCGAGGGCTTCGGCGCGGGCCAGCGAGCGGGCGAGTCCCTCGTGGGTGCGGTGGGCGCGGCCCATGCTGTAGGCGACGCGGGAGCCGTCGAGGAGCTCGCCGCCGGCCAGCAGCCGGGGGGAGGCGAGCCGGCCGGAGCGGACGTCCTCGCGCAGCCGGGCCTGTTCGTAGGCGGAGCCGCCGAGGGAGACGGCGGTGGTGATCCCGTAGGCCAGCAGCAGGGCGCCCTGGCGGGCCCCGTAGGTGTAGGGGTACGGGTGGACGTGGGAGTCCCACAGGCCGGGCAGGACGGTGCCGCCGGAGGCGTCGATCGTGCGGGCGGTGCGGCGGCGGGGGCGGTGCGGTTCGACGGCGGTGATGCGGCCGCCGCTGATGAGGACGTCGACGTCGGCGCGGGGCGCGGTTCCGGTGGCGTCCCACAGCAGTCCGGCGTGCACGACGGTGTCGACGGGCTCGGGGCGCCGGTAGGACAGGGAGACCGGGACGGTGCGGGGGGCTCCGTCGGGGGTGCCGTCGGCGCGCAGGGCGAGCAGGCGCAGGCGGGCGTTGGACTGGTAGAGCAGGGTGCGGGAGTCGGCGGACCAGGAGGGGTGGTCGGCCGGTTCGCCGGTGAGGCGGCGGGCGGGGCCCGCGGGGGTGCCGTCGGGGGTGACGGGGAGCAGCCAGAGGGCCGATTCGGCGACGCAGGCCAGGAAGCGGCCGTCGGGGGACCAGACCGGGCCGCTGGCGTAGCGGTCGGAGAGGGAGGTGTGCGGGGCGAGGGCGTGGAGGCGGGCGGTGCCGGTGGCGGTGTCGACGATCCGGATGAGGTTGTAGCCCTCGCGGAAGCGGAGGCTGAGCCGGTTGCGGTCGCAGAGGGCGATGTGGCGGCCGTCGGGGGACCAGCTGGGCGGGCCGGGCAGGCCGCCGCCGCCCAGGGCCGGCACGAGCGGGGTGTCGGCGGCGGCGGCGAGGTCGCGGACGATCAGCCGCCCGGCGAGGTCGAGGGCGGCGAGGCGGGTGCCGTCCCGGGAGAGGGAGCCGTAGACGCGGCCGGGCGGGGAGAGCACGCTCTCGCGGCCGTCGGCGAGTTCCCTGCGGCGTACGGTGTTCAGCCCGTCGCGGTCGTCGGTGTAGACCAGGGCGCGGCCGTCCGGGGTCCACACCGGGCCCTGGACGTAGGCGGTGGCGGGGGCCTGGAGGATCCTGCGCGGGGCTCCCCCGGCGACCGGGGCGACCCAGAGGGCGCCCAGCGCGGCGAAGGCGACGCTGCGGGCGTCCGGCGAGAGGGCGGGCAGGTGGACGCCGCGGACGGGGCGGGGCCGTTCGGCCTCCAGGTCGTACTCCTTGACCCGGTAGCGGGGGCGGGCCACTTCGAGGGTGGCGTCGAGGGGGATCTCGTGGCCGGGGCCGTCCTCGCGGTGCGGGCGGACCACCCGGAAGCGGCCGTCGAGGGTGATCAGGAGGCGGTCGTCGCCGATCCAGCGCGGGGGTGCGGGGGCGAGGTCGCCGGCGAGGGCGACCGGGCGGCCGTCGGCGTACAGGGTCAGCTTCTCGGCCTTGCGGGGTCCGGGGGCGGCGGACAGCCAGGCGGTGCGGCCGGACGGGGAGAGGGCGGGGGCCAGCAGGCTGCCGCCGGTGACGGTGTGTTCGGTCCGTACGGGGCCCGCCGCGCCGGCGGCGACGGAGGCGAGGGTGCGGGCGGTCAGGGTCTCGCCGGTCAGGGTGGCGCGCAGGAACAGTACGCGGCTGCCGTCGGGCGCGAAGACCGGGTCGAGGTCCTCCCACGGGCCGTCCTGGCAGGGTCCGGCCTGGCCGGGCAGTCCGGTGAGGCGGCGCAGGCCTCCGTCGGCGAGGGAGACGGTCCAGATCCGGTACGGGCTGCCGGCGACGGGGTCGCCGCCGCGTTCGGAGCAGAAGGCGAGGGTGCGGCCGTCGGGGGACCAGGCGGGTGCCCGGTGGTCGTGGGGGCCGTCGGTGAGCCGGCGCAGGCCGGAGCCGTCGGCGTGCATCACCCAGATGTGGAAGGTGCCGCCGCGGTAGGCGCTCATGGCCACGCGGCGCCCGTCCGGGGAGAAGACGGGGCGGCCGGGTTCCAGGTCGGGCGGGGTGAGCGCGGTGGCGGGGGAGCCGTCCGCGGGCAGCGCCCACAGGACGTTCTGCACCTCGGCGACGACGCGCTGCCCGTCGGCGGTGGCGGTGGCCGCGCCGTTGGTCGCGCGGGTGAAGCGCAGCACGGCCCGCTCCCCCGCCTCCGGCCCGGCGGGCGGACCGGCCGGCGGGGCGGCCGCCGCCCCGGACGGGGGCCGCAGCCCGGTGGCCGCCGTCAGCGCTCCGGCCGAAGCCGCCCGCAGAACCGTCCTGCGCCTCATCCGCACCCCGGCCACCCGTCTCGTGTGTCGTTCCTGCCCGACCGCCCGTCGGACGGCCAAACGATCACGGCCCGGGTTCGGCAACGGGGGGCCGGGGCGGAGCGGGGGCGGGGGTCAGGAGATGCGCATGTTCGCCATCATGCCCATGGCGCCGTGGTCGAACAGGTGGCAGTGGTAGACGTAGGTGCCGCGGTAGCCGTCGAAGGTCGCCTGGAGCTTCACGGTCTCGCCCGGCTTGAGGGGCACGGTGTCCTTCAGACCGGTCTCGGGGCCGGAGGTGACCGGCTTGCCGTTGCGCTCCAGCACCCGGAACTGCACCAGGTGCATGTGGAAGTTGTGCGGGGCGACCTTGTTGCTGTTCGTCACGGTCCAGATCTCGGTGGCACCGTAGGCGATCTCGGTGTCGATGCGGTCCATCTCGTACGTCTTGCCGTTGATGTACGCGCTGCCGCCGGGAGCCTCGTCCATCCGCATGTCGAACTCGCGGTTGACGGTGGCCTGGCCGAGCACGGGCAGGGTCCGCAGCCGGTCCGGGACGACGCTGCGGTCCTGCGCGGTGCGGGTGACCCGGAACTGGAGCACCCGGCCGACCACGTCCGCGGACTCGAAGGGCGCGACCTCCTTGTTCCGCAGCTCGATGACGGTGCCGACGGGGTAGCGGGAGAAGTCGATGACGACGTCGGCCCGCTCGCCGGGGCTGATGGACACCACGTTCGTGCGGTGCGGGGCGGGGAGGAGCCCGCCGTCGGTGCCGATCTGGACGAGCTCGGAGTCGTCGGCGAGGTGGAGGTCGAAGAAGCGCTGGTTGGCGGTGTTGGTGAGGCGGAAGCGGTACTTGCGCGCCGCGACCTCGAAGAACGGCCAGGCCTTGCCGTTGGCGAGGACGACGTTGCGCTTCATGAAGTCGCCCATCGCGTACACGAGCTCGCCGCTCTCGAGGAAGCGGGCGTCGCGCAGCGAGACCGGCACGTCGTACTGGCCGGAGGGCAGGCCGAGGCGGCGCTCGGTGTCGTCCGTGAGGATGTAGGTGCCCGTCATCCCGCGGAAGACGTTCTCCGACTCCATGTGGTGGGCGTGGTCGTGGAACCACAGGTTCGCGTGCGGCTGGGTGTTGGGGTACGTGTACGTCTTGGTACCGCCGCCGGCCGCGATCAGGTCCATCGGGGAGCCGTCGCTGTCCTGGGGGACGTGGGCACCGTGGAGGTGGATCGAGGTGGGGACCGAGAGGGAGTTGGTCTGCTTGACCACGACGCGCCGGCCCGACTCGGCCTTGATGACGGGGCCGGGGAAGGAGCCGTTGAAGGTGCGCAGGGGGGTTCTCAGGCCCGGCACGATCTCCTTGGAGGCTTCCTTCAGGGTCATGCGGTAGTAGCTGGTGGTGCCCGTGTTCAGGTAGGGCTGGAGGACCGGGGGCAGCGGCATCCTCTGGGTGAACTTGGCTATGGACGCGGCGTCGAGCTCGGCCGCGGCGGTGCCGGCCGGCTCGGTCGCGACGGCGTTCACGACGGGCAGCAGCATGCCGCCGGTGCCGACGATGCTGGTGGCGGCGACGCCTGCCCGGAGTGCGGTCCGTCGAGTGATCACTGTTCCCCCGTGGGTCTGGCCCGGCGCCTCGTGTGCCGGTCGGTTCGGGTGGGCGCGTGTGCGCGTTGGTGGACGGGGAGAGCCTGTTCGCATGCGGTGGTGTCGCGCTGGTGCGGCTGTGGAGGGACGGTGAGGCGCCCGGGCCGTCGGCGTGCGCCGCTCTTCCTGGGGGGGCTGTACGCGGCGGCTTCGCTCCGGGGCGAGGGGAGGTGGGGCGGGCCCTGGCTGTCGGAGCGCGGCGGGGGCCCCCGGGCGGCAGCGGGTACGCGGACGGCCGGGACCCGTACGGGCTGGACCGTTACCCCGGCTGGTGAGCGGACGTTGGACCATCCGGGCGGCGTTCGGGGTGTCATGCGCGGCAGGAGCGATCGCGTCCCCTTCCAGGGCGGCACGGCCGGGGATATTGGATGAATAGCGCCGCCCACGCGCTCTGCCAGGCTTCTTGACGCTTCATCACAGTGGAGGCAATGCGTGATGCGCACACGGTCCGTTCTGGTGGCCACCGCCCTGCTCGCGACGCTGTTGCACACGGCGGACGGGGTGGCCGCCGCGAGCGGATCCCGCTCCCCCGGCGGGCGGGCGGCGTACGACGGGCAGGCGGGGCACGATGTGGCCCTGTACGGGATCACGGGTGCGGGGAGCGCCGGACGCGCGGCCGCCCAGGAGTTCAGCACCGACGACGACCGGCTCTCGCGGGTCTCGCTGTTCCTCAGCAGCGGGGCGGCGGCCGGGAGGCTGAACGTGCAGGTGCGCACCGCCCGGGACGACGCCGGCTCCGCCATCGCCTCGGGCAGCGTCGACCTGGCCGCCCTGGGCGGACCGGGCACGGGCTGGGTCGAGGTCCCGCTGACGGCCGCGCTGCGGCCCGGCGCCCGCTACTACCTGTTCGCTCAGGCCTCCGCCGCCGAGGACAAGGCGGTCACCTGGCACGGCACCCGGGCCGTCGCGGCCGGCTCGCCGGCGGGCGCGCCGTACGACCGGGAGCGGGGCGGGTGGCAGACGGGCACGGGCCGGCTGGCGTTCTACGTGAACCCGGCCGGCTCCGAGCGGTGCGGGGAGACCGAGGCCTGCTTCGTGCCGGTTTCGCTGCGGCCCGGCCGGACGGCCGGGCTGCTGTCCAACGGGCAGGCGGTGGAGTCCGTCGACCCGCCCTTCGCGGTCGGCGCCCGCTACGTGGAGGGCAGCAACGTGCTGGCGCTGCCGTCGGGCCGCTGGCGCTACCTGCCGGAGGGCGCGGCGAAGTCCCGGGTGGTCGAGGCCGGGGACGCGGGCGCGCTGGCGCAGATCGCCGCCTCGCGGCGGTGGCTGGAGCAGGGGCTGGTGCCCGGGGCGGCGCGGGAGCGGCGCGAGGCCGCGGAGCGGGCGCTGCTGTCGCTGCGGGCGCTGCTGCGGCCGAACGGGGCGTTCGCCGCGGCGTGGTCCACCTTCTGGGACTACTCGTGGCCGCGTGACTCGGCCTTCGCGGCGGCCGCGTTCGCGCACACCGGGCACGACGAGGAGGCCTACCGGATCCTGCGCTACAGCGCGCGCACGCAGCGGCCCGACGGCACGTGGGAGGCCCGTACGCTGCTGGACGGCTCGGGGCCGCCGGACTCCCGGCAGTGGCAGCTGGACGCGAACGGCTGGGTGCCCTGGGCGACCTGGCAGTGGTACCGCACGGCTCCCCGGGCGGACCGGGAGGAGCGGCTGCGCGCGCTGTACCCGGCGATCGTGAAGGCGGCCGACTACACGGCGGCCTCGCTGGACGACGACGGGCTGCCGCCCGCCTCCCCCGACTACTGGGAGCTGCCCACGACCACCGCGAACATCGGCACCGCGGCGCCGCTGCTGTCGGGGCTGCGGGCCGCCGCCGACCTCGCCTCCGGGCTCGGGCGGACGCAGGACGCCGCACGCTGGACGGCGGCCGCGGGGCGGCTGGAGCAGGGCATCGCCCGGCGGTTCGCGCCGCTCGGCTACCAGCGCACCGTCGACGGGCGGCACGGTTATGACAGCGCGGCCGCGTTCATGGCGCCCCCGTTCAACACGGCTCCGGCCGATCTGCCGCAGGCGCTCGACACGACGTACCGGGCCCTGCTGCGGTCCAACGGCGGGCTGGTGCCGGGCAGTGACCCGGACGCGGGGTGGGGGAACATCACGTGGACGGCGAGCACCTCGTTCTTCGCGCTCGCCTGGTCGGCCACGGGCGAGCGCGAGAAGGGCGGCGCGGTGCTCGACTGGGTGCTGGCGCAGCGCAACGTCCTCGGTGAACTGCCCGAAACGGTGGACGCGCAGGGCCTGCCGAAGGCCGTCGCGCCCCTCGGCTGGACCGACGCGCTGGTCCTGCTGGCCCTCGTACAGCAGGAGGGCGCTCCGCTGCCGACGCCGCCGGCCCCTCGTACCGCGGGGAGCTCGGACGGGGCGGCGCGGTGACGCTCAGGGCCGCGGGCCGACGGCGAGCCGCAGCGGGGGACGGGACGGCCGGGGCGGCAGCCGCAGCGGCCCGTGCCCCGGGGTGAGGGAGCCGAGGACCCGGGGTCCCAGGGCCCCGGTGCAGGCGGGGGCGTTGCCGGGCAGGCCGTGCAGGGTGAGGAAGCCGAGGACGGCGAAGGCGTACGCCTCCTTCGCGGCGGCGGGCAGGCCCAGCGCCGCCGAGTCCAGCAGGGCGGTGCGCGCGGGCAGTTCCTCGCGGAGCATGGCCATCAGGGCCGGGTTGCGGGTGCCGCCTCCGGAGGCGATGACCTCGGTGACGCGCAGCGGGCGCAGGGCGTCGGCGACGGTGCGGGCGGTGAGCCGGGCGAGGGTGGCGAGGAGGTCCTGCGGCGGGAGGGCGGCGCAGCCGGCGAGGGCGGTGCGCAGGTGGCCGGCGTGGAACAGCTCCTTGCCGGTGGTCTTGGGGGCGGGCAGCCGGTAGTAGGGCTCGGCGAGCAGGCGCCGCAGGAGCGGTTCGTGGACCCGGCCGGCGGCGGCGAGGGCACCGTCCTCGTCGTACGCCAGCCGCCCGCCGGTGGCTTCGCGTACGGCGGCGTCCATCAGGGCGTTGCCGGGGCCGGTGTCGAACGCCACGGGCGGGCCGGCCGGGGGTACGGCGGTGAGGTTGGCGATGCCGCCGATGTTCAGGGCGGCGGGCGTGCCGGGGCGGCCGCGCAGCAGCATCAGGTCGACGAGGCTGACGAGGGGGGCGCCCTGGCCCCCGGCCGCGATGTCGCGGGGGCGGAAGTCGGCGACGACGGGGCGGCCGGTGGTCTCGGCGATCCAGGCGGGGCTGCCGAGTTGGAGGGTGCCGTGGACCTGCCCGGCGGACGTCCAGTGGTAGACGGTCTGGCCGTGCGAGGCGATCAGTTCGGCGCGGCCCGCGCACAGGTCGCGGTCGGCGCGGGCCGCGAGGGCCGCGAAGGCCTGGCCGATGCGGGTGTCGAGGAGGCACACGTCGGCCAGGGTGGTGGGCGCGGGCGGCAGGGCCGCCGCGAGGGCGTCGCGCAGGGCGGGCTCGTACGGGGTGCTGAGCGTGCCGAGCGGCAGCAGCCGAAGGGTCTCGCCGCCGTCCTCGAGCGTGAGGTGGGCGGCGGCCGCGTCGACCGCGTCGTACGAGGTGCCCGACATCAGGCCGATCACGTTCACCGCAGGGGCTTCCGGTGGTCGTCCCCGCGCGGGCCGGACAGGGCCAGGGCGCTGAGGGCGCAGGTGCCGGCGGCGTAGTAGGCGGGGATGTCGCGGTCCCCGGTGGCGGCGGTCAGGGCGGTGATGACGAGGCCCGCGCAGCCGGAGAACACGGCGCCGGTGAGGGCGTACGCCAGTCCCAGGCCGGTGCAGCGCACCCGGGCGGGGAACATCTCGGCGAGCATGGCGGGTCCGGGGCCCGCGAGCAGGCCGACGGCCGCGCCCGCGCCGAGGACGGCGGCGGCCCGGGCGGGGGCGGGGGCGGCGGGGTCCTGGAGGAGGTGGAGGAGCGGGAGCGCGCAGAAGGTGACGGTGAGGGCGCCGGCGAGCATGACGGGGCGGCGGCCGACGCGGTCGCTGAGGATGCCGGCGGGCAGGATCGCGGCGGCGAAGCCGAGGTTGGCGAGGGTGGTCGCGAGCAGGGCCTGCCGGAAGGAGGCGCCGAGGGTGGCCTGGAGGTAGGAGGGCAGCACCACGAGGAAGGTGTACCCGGCCGCGGACCAGCCCATGAGCCGCCCGACGCCGAGGACGACGGTCCGCGCGGTGACGGCTGCGGCGGGCGGGCCGGCTCCCGGTGGCGGGGGTGCGGGCGGCGCGGGCGGCGGTGCGTCGGGCAGTCCCCGGCGCAGCCGGAGCGCGGCCAGCCCGAGCGGCAGGGCCAGCAGGAACGGGATCCGCCAGCCCCAGGCGTACAGGGCCGCCGGGGAGAGCAGGGCGGCCAGGAGGGCGGCGGCGCCCGCGCCGGCGAGCAGGCCGAGGGCCACGGTGAAGGACTGCCAGGCACCGTGGCGGCCGCGGCGGCCCGGGGGCGCGGATTCCGTCAGCAGGGCCACCGCGCCGCCGAACTCCCCTCCCGCGCACAGCCCCTGGACGACGCGGAGCAGGGTGAGCAGCCACGGGGCCGCGACCCCCAGCGTGTCCCGGGACGGGAGGAGGCCGATCAGGGTGGTGGCCAGGGTCATCAGGGCGATGACGAGGACCAGGGCGGGCCGGCGGCCGGTCCGGTCGCCGAGGCGGCCGAAGAGGAGGGCTCCGGCGGGGCGGAAGAAGAAGGCCACCGCGAAGGAGGCGTACGTGGCGAGCAGCGGGCCGGCACCGCCCTGGCCGGCCGCCGCCGAGGGGGTGAAGAACCGGTCGGCGATGACCGTGGCGAAGGCCCCGTAGACGCCGAACTCGTACCACTCGGTGAAGTTCCCGGCGGCGCCCGCCAGCAGCACCCGGCGCGGGCCCGCGGCGGCCGGCGGGGCGGGGCGCACCGCGAGGGGGGCCACCGCTCTCAGGTCCTCATGTCGTCGGGTCGAGGCGGGAGGGGCCGCCCGGCGGCTGGTGCGGGGCGGCGGCGGGCGTCAGGGCGCTGCCGGAGAGCCAGGTGCGCCAGTCCAGGTTCCAGTCGCCGATGCCGTTGCCGAAGGGGGGCATCTTCTCGCCGCCGCTGTTGACCACCTCGACGATGTCGCCCTCGCGGACGGTGTCGAAGAACCAGGCGGCGTCGGCGGTGGACATGCCGGTGCAGCCGTGGCTGACGTTCTCCTCGCCCTGCGCCTCGACCGACCAGGGCGCGGCGTGGACGTACTCGCCGCTCCAGGTGACCCGCGTCGCGTAGAAGACGGGGAGGTCGTAGAACTCCTTGGTGCCCTTCTGGATGCCGACGGTGTCGCCGCGCATGCGGACCTTGTACTCCTTGCCCAGGACGACCTTGACCCCGCTGCGGGTGCGGAAGCCCTCCTTGCCGGTGGTGACCGGGATGGTCCTGATGACGCGTCCGTTGCGGCGTACGGTCATCACGTGGGCGGCGGAGTCGGTGACGGCCTCGATCCGGTCGCCGACGGTGAACTCGAGGGGTTCGGAGGGTCCGCCGTAGCCGTGTTCGCCGAGTTCGACCCCGTCGAGGCCGCTGCGGACGCGGACGACGGTGTGGGCGGGCCAGTACGTGCGGGGCCGGTAGTGCAGGGTCGAGTCGTCGACCCAGTGCCAGGCTCCCTCGGTGTGGGGCTGCGAGGTCACCTGGAGCGCCTGCTCCACGCGGGCGCGGGCCTCGGGGGCGTCGGCGGGGACGGGGTGGCTGAGGTCGGCGGTGACGATCTCGCCGGCGCCGTACGTCCCGGGGCGGGGGCCGAACTCGGCGGTGAGCCTGCCCCCGTCGTCGGGCGGTGCGGTCCTGAACAGCAGGCTCACGCCGACGGGGGCGCCGGCGCCGTCCTGGGCGCCGACCCGGACGGTGTAGGCCTGCCCCGCGCGCAGCGGTTCGGTGTTGCGCCAGTGTCCGCCGCCGGGGCCGAGGGCGCCGGCGAGGTGGCGGCCGCGGCCGTCGGTGACGGTCACGTCGGTGAGGCGGCCGGCCTCCGGGCGGGCGAGGGCGATCTCCAGCGGCGCGCCCGCGTCCGTGGGGAGTTCGCCGGCCTCGCCGAGGGCCGGGTCCCACAGGACGGAGCCGCCGCGCGCGGTGGCGAGCACCCGCTGCTGCTGCCAGGTGCCGCAGCGGCCGCCGCGGAAGGCCCCGGCGGCGCACCACGTGGCGGCGTCCGCGCCGCCGCCCCCCTCCACGGCGTGGCCCACCAGCAGGGTGACCGCCGCCTCGGGGGCGGGGCCGGGGGCCGCCACCGCCTCGGCCGTGCGGCCCGGTGCGGTGGCGAGGGCCAGCGCGGCCCCCGTCACCGCGGCGACCGCACTCCACGCCTTCGTCCGTGACTTCGCCACGCAGCCCTCCCAGTCGTCCCACGCCGGATGGCAGCATCAAAGAGGACCGGAAGCCGAAACGATGATCATAAACTCGGCTCTGCCTCCGAACGGGCACCCCAAGTGAACCCGGACGGAGTACGGCACCGGGCACGGGCGGGAGGGCGGAGCGCAGCGGTCCGGTCCCGTAGGCTCGGCGGATGGCGAAATACTTCGACGTGCACCCCGAGAACCCGCAGCGGCGCACCCTCACCAGCGTGGCGGACAGCATCCGCTCCGGCGCGCTCATCGCGTACCCCACCGACTCCTGTTTCGCTCTGGGGTGCCAGCTGGGCAACCGTGACGGCATCACGCGGATCCGGTCGATCCGCAACCTGGACGACCGGCACCACTTCACCCTCGTGTGCCAGAACTTCGCCCAGCTGGGGCAGTTCGTCCACGTGGACAACGACGTGTTCCGGGCCGTCAAGGCGGCGACGCCGGGCCCCTACACCTTCATCCTCAAGGCCACCTCGGAGGTGCCGCGCCAGCTGCTGCACCCGAAGAAGAAGACGGTCGGGGTCCGCATCCCCGACCACCTGGTCACCCAGGCCCTGCTCACCGAGCTGGGCGAGCCGCTGCTCTCCAGCACCCTGCTCCTGCCGGGCGAGGAGGAGCCGATGACGCAGGGCTGGGAGATCAAGGAGCGGCTCGACCACGTGGTGGACGCGGTGGTCGACTCCGGGGACTGTGGCACCCGGCCGACCACCGTCATCGACTTCTCCGGCGGCGAGGCGGAGATCCTGCGCCGGGGGGCGGGCGACACCACGCGCTTCGAATAGGGGAACGGGTCCTCCGGCGATCCTCGAGCGGCCGACCATCGGGGCTCGTCCACGTGTGAAGACAATGAGCGGACCGGCGGTAACAGCACGGATTCCGGGGGACGGAGAGGAAGGGATCCCCCGGCGCGCCGGAACCGGTGCGGCGGCTCGTGGGCACGACGCCCCCGTCACGCCCATCTGCGACACACGCGATCCGACACGGGGGAACCATCCATGCGGTTCCAGCTTCTGGGGCCCTTGAGCATTGCCCACGGCCCCGAGACTGTAGTGCTCAAACCGTCCAAACCGACGAGTCTCCTCGCCGCCCTCCTGCTCCACCCGGGCGCCGTGGTCTCCACCGGCTACCTGCTGCGCGCCGTATGGGACGAGGAGCCGCCCGCGACCGCCCGGGCCGCGCTCCAGACCTGTGTGCTGCGGCTGCGCAGGCTGTTCGCGAAGTACGGCATCTCCGCGACCACCATCGAGGCGGTGCCGGGCGGTTACCGGATGCGCAACGACACCGGGACGCTCGACCTCGCGCAGTTCCGCTCGCTGACCGCGCGGGCCCGGGCCGCCGCCGGGACCGCCGAGGAGCTCTACCGGCTGCGGGAGGCGCTCTCGCTCTGGCAGGGGCAGCCCCTGGCCAACGTGGCCTCGCGCATGCTCCAGCGGGACGCGGTACCCGCCCTCGAACAGGAGCGGCTGCGGGTGCTGGAGCGGGTGTGCGATCTCGAACTGGCCGCCGGGAACTGCCATCAGGTCCTGGTCGACCTCTACGAGAGCGCCCGCCGCCATCCCGTCCGCGAGCGCTTCACCGAGCAGCTCGTCGAGGCCCTCTACCGCACCGGACGGCAGGCCGAGGCGCTCGCCGAGTACCGCACCGTCCGCGAACGGCTGCGCGAGGAGCTGGGCGTGGACCCCGGGCCGGGGCTGCGGCGCCTGGAACTGTCGATCCTGCGCGCCGAGGAGCTGGGACCGGCCACCCGCGCCGGAGACCTCGCGCCGGCCCCGCCGCGTCCCGCGCCGGCCCCCTCCGGCCGTGCCCCCGAACCCGCCGGGCCACCGCCGGTGCCCGGGTTCGCCGGGCGCGGGGCGGACCTGCGGGCCCTGGCCCTGCGCCTCACGGACCCCGACGGGCCCCGGCTGCTGGTCGTCTCCGGAGCTCCCGGGATCGGCAAGTCGGCGCTCGCGCACCAGAGCGCGTACGAGGTGCGGCGGGCCTTCCCCGGAGGGGTGTTCGGCATCGGCCTGGCCCGGCCGGACGGGAGCCCCCTCGACCACGAGGAGGCCCGCAAGCTGCTGCCCGAGCCCGGCGGCGGCGGCCGGCGGCTGCTGATCCTCGACGACGCGGCGGGGGCCGGGCAGGTCCTGCCGCTGCTGCCGGAGACCGGCGGCGCGGTGGTCCTGGTGACCAGCCGGCGCGGGCTCGCGGCGGCGGTCGCCACGCACGGCGGCTTCGTGCACCGGCTCGACGTCCTCACCCCGGCCGACGCCCGCGAGCTGCTCGCCGGGCTCATCGGAGCCGGGCGGATCGCCGCCGAGGAGCCGGCCGTCCGCGAACTGGCCGGCGTGTGCGGCCACTTCCCGCTCGCCCTGCGCATCGCCGCCGGGCGGCTGCTGACCCGGCCGGGCCTGTCCGTCGCCGACTGCGCCGCCTGGCTGGCGGAGGACCCGCCGGGCAGGCTGGCCCTCGCCGAGGATCCCCGGCTGTCGGTGCCGGAGGTGTTCGGGCAGGCCGTCGCGGCGCTGCCGCCCGCGCTGCGGGAGGCGTTCCTTCGGCTGGGCTCGCTCGAGCCGCACTCCGGTCCGGCCACAGCCGGGAGCGAGAGCGTGCTCGAACAGCTCGTGGAGGCCGGGATGCTCGAGGACGGGCCGCCCGGCGAGCCCTACCGGATCCACGCCTTCCTCCGTGTCTACGCGCGGTGGCTGGCCCAGGGCCGCGACGGCGCCGCGGCCCTCCTGCCCCGCTGAGGCGGCCCCGACCGCCTCCCCGACATCTCCCACCTCACGCCTTCGTCCCCACCAGACCGCAACCAGAGGTGTTCCATGTCCCTGGACAGCTACCAGCACGTCGCCGCGACCCGCCCCAGGATCCGCCGGGACGTGCTCTTCACCGAGACGCCCGACGGGGTGCTGTTCCACAACTCCGACGGGGGCTTCCGCCTCACCGCCCGGACCGCGTACCGGTTCGCCACCCTGATCGTCCCGCACCTGACGGGCGAGCACACCGTCACCGAGCTCTGCCGGGGCCTCGGCGACGCACAGCGCGCGATGGTCGGCGAACTCGTCAAGACCCTCTACGAACGGGACTTCGCCCGTTCCGTCGCCGGCCCCGTGCCCGGGCCGGTGCGGCGGGCCGCGGCCCCGCCGCCGGACGTGGCGCGCAGATACGCACCGCAGATCGCCTACGCCGACCACTACGCCGATGACGCCGAGGCCCGCTTCCTGCGCTTCCGCGACACCAAGGTCGCCGTCCTGGGCGAGGACGCGGTGGCCCGCTGGTGCGCGCTGAGCCTGGTGCGCAACGGCTGCGCCGTCGTCGGCGTGCTGCCGGGGGCGGACGCCGGCGGGGTGCGGGCCGAGGCGGCCGAGGCCGTCACCGACGGCTGCCCGGTGGAGATCCGCACCCTGCCCGAGGGCCCCCTCGACTGGGCCGGGCTGGGGTCGTACGACGTCGTCGTGGTGACCGGTGGCGCGCAGGCGCCGGCGCGGCTGCTGCCGCTGCTGCGCGCGGGCGTACCCGAGGGGCGCACCCTGCTGCCCGCATGGTCGTACGGGAACGACGCCGTCGTCGGCCCGCTCATGGCGCACGGCACCGCCGGCTGCTGGTCCTGCGCGGCCCTGCGGCTGGGCGCGGCGCGCGGGGGCGCCGCGGCGGCCGAGCTGTGGAGCGCCCTGGCGCTGCCGGAGGCCGCCCTAGCGGCGGGCCCGGTGCCGGGGCGGCCGCTGGCCGCGATGATCGGCAACCTGCTGGGCTACGAGGTGTTCCGCGTGACCTCCGGCTCGCTGCCGGCCGAGACGGCCGGGCGGCTGCTCGTCCAGGACACGGCCTCGCTGGACGTGACCGCCGAGCCGCTCTTCCCGCACCCGCGCTGCCCGTTCTGCGCGCCCGCGGAGCCGGAGGCGGCGCCCCTGGACCTGTCCGCCGCCGGCGCCTCGGGCACGCCGGCGCTGCCGACGCTGGAGACCGCCCGGGACGCGGACGAGCTGGTCGAGGAGCTGAACCGGCGTTCGGCCGTGGTGCGCCCGTACGCGGGGGTGTTCACCCGGTACGCGGACGAGGAGCTCACCCAGATCCCGCTGAAGGCGGGGGTGGTGGAGCTGGGCCTCGGGCACGGGGAGACCCGCACGGTGGCCGCGTTCGACGTCCACCACGTGGCGGGGGCGCGGATGCGCGCCCTGGACGCGGCGGCCCTGGTGTACGCGGAGCACGTGGTGCCCGCCCGGGACGTGGTCGGCGGCGCCGGGGAGCCGGGCGCGGTGGCCGCGGCGCGGCTGGCGACGGCCTCCGGGCTGCCGGGCGCGGCTACGGCGTACCAGCGGGCGGTGTCCCTGCTGACGAAGGAGCCCGTGCTGGTCCCGGCGGGCGCGGTGCGGCCGTTCGGCCCGCACAACGCGGAGCGGCTCTTCGAGCGGACCCGCGCCGGGGCCGGGGCCGGCCCCTCCCCCGCCGACGCGGCGGCGGCCGGGCTGCTGTCGGCCCTCGGGCACGCGGCGCTGCTGCGGGCCGTGCGCGGCGCGGCCTCGGACCGGGTGCCGCTGCCGGAGCGCGACGGTGAGGACGCGGAACTGGTCTTCCTGCTGCGGTCGGCGGACCGGCTGGGGCTGGAGCCGGAGCTGCTGGACCTCGGTGAGGGCCCGCGATCCGGGGTGCAGGTGCTGCTGGCGCGCGCCGGGGAGCGCTGGGCGCTGGGCGAGGGCCTGGACCGGCGGACGGCGGCGGTCGCGGCCCTGCGGGAGCTGCTGGGCGCGGCCCAGTACGGGGCGGCCTCGGCCGACGCGGGCCGCGATCCCCTGCTGCGGGACCTGGACCCGCGCGCGCTGGCGGTGTCGGACGCGGCGGCCGCCCCCCTGGCGGCGGGGCCGGGCACCTCCTGGGAGCAGGTGCTGGAGCGGCTGGCCGGGGCGGGGCTCGACGCGTACGCGGTGCCGACCGGGTCGGCGGAGCTGGCCGGGGTGGGCATCCACACCGTACGGGTGCTGCTGGCCTCGGCGGCGGTCCGGGAGCCCGGCGATGACGCGTAGTGGCTCCGCCGCGCCGGCGGACGGGCTCGGGCAGGAGGCCGCCGGGCGGTTCACCGCCCTGCTGGAGCGTGCGGTGGCCGCGCTGGGCGGGCCCCCGGTGGCCGTGGTGGCGCTGGGGCTGCGGGACGCTTTCGCCGCCGCCGGGCGGGAGGTCCCGGCGGGCGCCGTGCCGGTGGCGCTCTACGGCCACCAGGCCGTGGTCGGCCCCCTCCCGGCGGAGGGGGCGGGCTGCGCGCGGTGCCTGGAGCGGCGCTGGCAGGCCGTGCGGTCGGTCGCGCTGCGGGACGCCCTGGAGCTGGGCGGGCGGACCCGGGCTGCGGGTGGCTCGCCGTACGCGCACGCCTTCGCCGCCGACGCGGTGGCCGCGCTGGTGGTCTCGGCGGGCTCCGGGGAGACGTCCGGGGTGTTCCCGCGGGTGTGGGTGCTGGACCTGCGGAGCGGGACCGTGCGAGGGTACCCGCTGGTGCCCGATCCGGAGTGCCCGGTGTGCGGGACGCCCGAGGAGGACACGGCCCGGGCGCTGGATCCGGGGCCGGCGCCCAAGTACCGGCCGGGGGCGTTCCGTACGCGGCCGGTGGAGGCGTACGCCATCGACGTGGCGGCGTTCGCGAATCCGCTGTGCGGGGCGCTGGGTCCCTCGCTGGTCCAGGACGTCTCCTCGACCACCACCTCCGCGACCATCGGCTGCTTCTCGATGCGCTCGGGCGAGTACCTGCGGGAGACCTTCTGGGGCGGGCACACGGACTCCTTCGACCGCAGCGCCCGCGTCGGGGTGCTGGAGGGGCTGGAGCGGTACGCGGGCATGCGCTCCCGCTCGCGTACGACCAGCGTCACCGGCTCGCTGAACGGGTTCGGGGCCGACGCCGTCGACCCGCGGCGGGTGGGCCTGTACGGCGAGGCGTTCTACCGGGAGAACCCCAGGGTGCGGCCCTTCGACCCGGACCGGGAGATCCCGTGGGTGTGGGGGTGGTCGCTGCGCGATCGGCAGCCGAGGCTGGTGCCCGAGGTGCTGACGTACTACCACGCGCCGGGTCTGGAGAACCGGTTCGTGCAGGAGAGCTCCAACGGCTGCGCCTCGGGCGGGAGCCTGGCCGAGGCCGCCTACTTCGGGCTGATGGAGGTCGTGGAGCGGGACGCCTTCCTGCTCACCTGGTACGGGCGCCAGCCGCTGCCCGAGATCGACCCGGCCACCAGCGACCGGGCCTCGACGCGGGCGATGGTCGACCGGCTCGCCCTGTACGGCTACCGGGCGCGGTTCTTCGACACGCGGATCAGCTTCCCGATCCCGGTGGTGACCGCCGTCGCCGAGCGGTTCGACGGCGGCACCGGGCGGATGTGCTTCGGGGCCGGGGCCGGGCTGGACCCGGAGTCGGCGCTGGACTCGGCGCTGTGCGAGATCGCCACGGACGCCGTGAACCTGCCCGGGCGCACCGAGCGGGACGAGGAGCGGCTGCGTGCGATGGCGGCCGACTTCGACCTGGTCACCGCGCTGCACGACCATCCGCTGGTGTACGGGGTGCCGGAGATGGGCCGCCACGCGGACTTCCTGCTGCGCGGGCCCTCGCGGGGGCCGCTGCGGCCGGTGTCGGCGCTGCGGGGCCCCGCGGTGTCGGACGACGTGCGGGAGGACCTGGCGCGGTGCGTCGAGGCGGTCGCGGCCCGGGGGTTCGACGTGGTGGTGGTCGACCAGACGCTGCCGGAGCAGCGGGCGCTGGGCCTGCACACCGTGAGCGTGCTGGTGCCGGGGCTGCTGCCGATCGACTTCGGGTGGTCGCGCCAGCGCGCGCTGGGCATGCCGCGCATGCGCACGGCCCTGCGCGAGGCGGGGCTGCGCGAGCGCGATCTGGAGCCCGCCGACCTCAACCCGGCCCCCCACCCCTTCCCCTGATCTCGCCGCCGGCGCGCCCGGCACGGCCGCACGAACCGAGGAGGACCCGTGGGCTACGCCCATGACTACGCCAGCGCCATCATGTACCGGGGCCGGGTGCCCATGGAGCCCGTCGACTTCGTACCCGACTGGGCCGACCGCCCCCGCAAGGCGAAGTACTACCCGCAGGCGGAGACCCTTCCGCTGCCGGAGCCGGCGGCCGAGCCGTACCCCGCGCCGGGGTTCACCCTGCCGCTGCTGTCCGGGATGCTCCAGGAGTCGTACGGGCTGACCGGCCGGCGCCTGGCCGTGCAGGCCAACACCGACCTGGCGGCACTCCCCCACTACACGCAGGCCAACTGGTCGCGCGGCACCGCCTCGGGCGGCGGCCTGTACCCGGTCGGCGTGTACTGGGCGGCCGGTGCGGGCGGGCCCCTCACCCCGGGCCTGTACCACTACGCGCCGCACCAGCACGGGCTGCGGCGGCTGCTGGCCGGTGACGTCACCGGTGACGTGCGGGAGGCGCTGGGCGGCGGCCCGGGCGGGGACCGCACGCAGTACCTGGTGCTGAGCGTCAAGTACTGGCAGAACTCCTTCAAGTACAACAGCTTCTCCTTCCACGCCGTCAGCATGGACGTGGGCGCGCTGGTGCAGACCTGGCGGCTGTGGGCCCGGGCGTACGGGCTGCGGATCGCCCCCGCGCTGTGGTTCGACGAGGAGCGGCTGGCCCGGCTGCTCGGCGTGGCCCCGGAGGAGGAGGGCGTCTTCGCGGTGCTCCCCCTGGAGTGGGAGGGCGGGGGGCAGCCGCCGGCCGGGGCGCCGTCGACGGGCGCCGGGGTCCGCCACCGCGACGCCGAGCGCTCCCGCACCGTGCTGGCCTTCGAGACCCTGGAGCGGATCCACGCGGCCACCCTCGGCCGGGCCGGCGACCGCCCCGCGCCCGGCGCGCTGGACGCGGCGGCGGCGTACCCGCCGCGGGGCGGGGGGCCGGTCCCGCTGCCCGCCCCGGCGGCGCCCCCGCTGGAGCCGGCGGCCGCGCTGCGGGCCCGGCGCAGCAGCTTCGGCCGGTTCGACGCCACCCGGGCGGTGACGGCGCAGCAGCTGGCGGCGGCGCTGGCGGACTGCGCGGCGACCCGGCCCGGGAGCGAGGCGGAACGGCCCGACGGGCCGCCGCTGACCGCCCTGTACGCCTTCGTCAACCACGTCGAGGGGATCGAACCGGGCAGCTACGCCTACGACCCGGCGGCGCACGCGCTGCGGCTGGTGGTGCCGGGGCCGCCCGGGCCCTTCCTCCAGGCGAACTACTTCCTGTCCAACTACAACCTGGAGCAGGCGGGCGCCGTGCTGGTGCCGACCGTGCGGACCACCGCGGTCCTCGACGCGGTCGGCGACCGGGGCTACCGCCTCGTGGGGGCGGCCGTCGGCGCGGTCGCGCAGACCTTCTACACCACCGCCGCCGCCCACGGGCTGGGCGCGGGCGTGGCGCTGGGCTTCGACAACGTCTCGTACGCCGAGCAGCTGGGGCTGACCGGCACCGACGAGGCACCGCTGCTGATCATGCTGCTCGGCCACGAGCGGCCGCGGCCCGCCGACTTCCGCCACGAGATCGCCTGAGCGGGCGACGAGAGAAGCAGGGGGACCAGGATGGACACCACCACCTCATGGCACACCGGCGAGCGCTTCATGCTGCGCGTCGCCGGCCTGCCCCTGGCCGCGGCCGACGCGCTGCGCTGCGCGGACACCGGGCGCTGGGCGGCCGACGTCCTCGCGGCCGAGGACGCGCTGCGGGCGGACGCGCAGTGGCTGAGCGAGGCACTGCACCGGGCGGTCGGCGCGACCGACCCCGAGCCGGGCGGGCCGGGCGCCGCGCACCGGCGCGAACTGCTGCGGCTGCGCCGCCAGATCCACAACGGGCGCGTGCCCTCCGAACCCGGGGCCGCCCTGCGTGCGGTCGAGGGTCTGGGGGAGGCGGCGGGCGGGCGGCTGGCGCTCTGGCTGGAGCGGTCCGGCGAGCTGGAGAAGCTGCTGGCCGAGGGCGAGCCGCTGCTCGCCGCCGATCTGGGGCGGGGCCGGGCCGCGCTGCGCGAGCTGCTGGAGGACGACCGGCTGCGGCACGGGCTGCTGCTGGCCTCGCCGGTGCTGGAGGGGCAGCTCGACGCGTACACGGCGGCCACGGCCGACGGCGGGGAGCCGGGGGGCCGGGCGCGCAAGGCCGAGCGTTCGGTGCTCTCGTACCTCTACCGCACCGCCTGCAAGACCAGTCCCTTCAGCACCTTCACGGGGGTGGCGACCGGCCGGTTCACCGCGGAGGCCGGCCCGGACGGGATCCGGGTGGAGGACACCTGGAGCAGCCACGTCCGGCTGAACGTGGTGGTGCTGGCGCGCCTCGCCGAGCTGGTCCTCGCCGACCCGGTGCGCCGGCGGGACCTGCCGCTGCGCCCGGCCCCGGGCTGGGGCCGGGAGGACGACCGGATCCGGTACGTGCGCCGCTCGGTCACGGCCGGCGACGACACGGCCGCCGTCACCTTCGACGCGGTCAAGGACCGGCTGTTCTTCCTGCGCCGCAGCGGCACCCTGGACCGGCTGCTCGCCCTGTTCGCCGGGCGGGCGGCCGGGGGCGGGGGCGAGCCCGAGCTGCGCCACCACGAGCTGGCCGACTGGCTGGCCGCCGAGCACGGGGCGGCTCCGGCGGAGTGCGAGGCGTACATCGGCGCGCTGCTCCAGCTCGGCATGGTGCGGGTGCCGTGCCTGGACACCGGCGTGCACAGCGGTGATCCGGTACGCGCCTTCCAGCGGGCCCTGCGCGGCCTGGAGCGGCCCTGGGCCGACGGCCTGGCCGAGCTGCTGGAGGAGCCCGCCCGGCTGCTGGAGCGCTACCCGCTCGCCGGACGCGCCGAGCGCCGCGAGCTGCTGGCCGGCCTGCGCGCCGCGCTGCGCCGGGCACAGGAGGAACTGGGCGCGCCGCCGGACGCGCCGCTGCCCCAGACACTGGTGTACGAGGACACGAGCGCGGGCCGGGACCTCGAGGCGCCGCGCCCGGCCTGGGCGGAGCCGGGGGCGGGCGGCGGCGCGCTGCGCTCGGTCGAGCGGATCCTGCCCGCCTTCGACCTGACGCTGGCCCAGCGCATCACCTTCGAGGGGTTCTTCACGGCCCGCTACGGCCGGGGCGGACGGTGCGAGGACCTGCTGGGCCTGGTGCACGACTTCCACGAGGACTTCTTCGACCAGTACCTGTCCTTCACCGCCCGGCGCACGCCCTTCGACGCGCGCGGCGAGTACGTGCCGGAGGAGAACTGGCTGGGCCTGGCCGGGATCCGGGCCCTGGACGCGGCACGGCGGGCCTTCACGGGCCGGATGCGGGCGCGCTGGGCGGCGTACGAGGAGCGGGGCGCCGGCGGCGACCTGCGGCTCTCCGGGGAGGACGTCGAGGCGGTGGCGCGGGAGCTGGACCCGGTGGTGCCCGGCTTCGCGCCGCGCTGCCACCACCTCCAGTTCGCGCGGGACCCCCGCACGGGTGCGGAGCTGACCGTGCTCAACCGCTCGTACGGCGGGCTCTCCTTCCCGTTCAGCCGGTTCACCCACCTCTACCCGGAGCCGGCCGCCCTGGAGGGGCAGCTGCGCGCGACAGCCGCCGAAGTGACCCCTGCGGGCGCGGTGTTCGCCGAGGTCACGGGCGGGGCGGTCACCACCAACCTGAACCTGCACGGCCGGCTCACCGAGTACGAGATCGTCTGCCCGGGCGAGAGCGGGACCCTGCCCGAGGACCGGCTGCTGCGGCTGGACGACCTCTACGCGGAGCACGTCCCCGCCACGGGCCGGGTGGTGCTGCGCTCGCGCCGCCTGGGCCTGCAGGTGATCCCGGTCTACCTGGGGTACCTGGTGCCGCTCGCGCTGCCCGCCGTACCGCGCACCCTGCTGCTGCTCTCGCCCTCCTCCATGTCGCCGCTGGACGTCTGGGCGGGAGTGCCGGAGGGCGCGCCGCAGGGCGGGGTGACGGCCCGTCCGCGGGTGGTGCACGGGGACCTGGTGCTGAGCCGGCGCAGCTGGAGCACCACGGCGGGCGAACTGCCGGTGCGCGGTGCGCGGGAGGCCGGGCACTTCCTGGAGTGGCAGCGGTGGCGCCGGGCGCACGGGCTGCCGGAGCGGGTGTTCGCGACCGTGTCGGCGGGCCCGTCCGCGCTGGGGGCCAAACCGCAGTACGTGGACTTCTCCAGCCTGCTGTCGCTGGCGGCGTTCGAGCCGCTGCTGCGGGAGGGCGGCCACCGGGTCGTCTTCCGCGAGATGCTCCCGGACCCCGGGGGCCTGCACACCCGCTCGGCGCGGGGGGCGCACGTCGCCGAACTCGCCGTCGAGACCTTCACCACGACCGTCCCGACCCCGGAGGGAGCAACCCGGTGTCAGAGCTGACCCCGACGCGTGGCGCCTGGCAGGCCATGCACGTCTTCTACGCCGCCAACCCGCAGCCGCTGCTGGTGCAGTGCGTGCGGCCGCTGATCGCCTCCCTCACGGCGGACGGGCTGCTGGCGGGGCACTTCTTCATCAACTACTGGCTGGAGGGCCCGCACGTGCGGCTGCGGCTGCGGCCGGCGAGCCCGGCGGCGGAGCAGGAGGTGCGCCGGCGTACCGAGGAGGCGGTGGGGGCCTTCCTGAAGGCCAGACCCGCGCTGTACCAGGTGGACTCCGGTTTCCTCAACGAGTTCTACAACACCCTGTTCGACATCGAGTTCCCCGAAGGGGACCGGGCCGCCTTCATGGGCGAGGACGGCCGGATGAACCTGCGGCCCAACAACTCCTTCTCCTACGAGCCGTACGAGCCGGAGTACGGGAAGTACGGCGGCCCGGCCGGGGTGGAGCTGGCGGAGTGGCACTTCGCGCACTCCAGCGACCTCGTCATGGACGCCCTCGGCTCGATGAACCTGCACCTGCGGACGGTGCTGCTGGGCACCTCCGCGCAGCTGATGATGGTGATGGCCGGGGTGTTCCTGCCCGACCGGGAGGAGCTGGGGAGGTACCTGGACAGCTACTACCGGTTCTGGCACCGGGCCTTCCCCGGCACCGGTTTCATCGGCTCCGCCGAGTACGACCGCACGTACGAGCAGACCGGCCCCGGGCTCGGCCGCCGGTTCGGCGCGGTGCTGGAGGCGCTCGGCTCGGGCGAGACCGGCCGGCTGCCCGGGTTCCTCGCCGGGTGGGCCGAGCACTGCCGGGAGCTGCGGCGGCGCGCGGAGGCCCTGGCCGTGGGCGGGGAGCTGGTGTTCCGGTCGTGGGACGGGAGCCGCGACGAGCGGGTGACCGACCCGGCGGTGGCGCTGCCGCTGCTGCTGTCCCCGTACATGCACATGACCAACAACCGGCTGCACGTGACGATCCGGGACGAGGCCTACCTGGCGCACCTGCTGGGGCGGGTGCTGCGCGAGGGCGCCGCCGAGGGCGTGCCGGCGGCCGGGGCGGTCGGGCCGTGACCGCGCCCCCGGGGATGTCGGCGCTCCGGCCGGCGCTGCGGCCCGGGATCCTGCTGTCGCCGCCGCTGCTGAACGGCCCCGCCGTCGTGCACCTGGTCAAGGACCCGGTGTCCGGGGCGGCGTTCGAGATCGGGCCGAAGGAGTACTTCCTCGTCTCGCGCCTCGACGGCTCGCGGAGCCTCGCGGAGATCGGCGAGGCGTACGGGCGGGCCTTCGGGCGCCGGCTGGGAGAGCGGAACTGGCAGCAGCTGCTGGGGCTGCTCGGGACCCGCCGGCTGCTGGCGGGCGGCCCGGCCCCGCAGCCGCAGGCCGGTCCCGGGCCGCAGCGGACCGGGACCCTGCTGCGCGGCACCCTGCGGCTGGTCGCGGACGCCGACGCCACGACCGCGCGGCTGCACCGCGTCCTGCGGCCGGCGCTGCGGCCGGCGGTGCTCGGCGCTCTGCTCCTCGTGTTCCTCGCCATGGAGGGGTGGCTCGCGGCTTCGGCCGGCGAGCTGCTCGGCGACCTGCGCTGGCTGCTGGCCCGCCCGGCACCGCTGCTGGCCGTGGCGACGCTGCTGTGGCTGAGCACGGCCCTGCACGAGTTCGCCCACGGGATCGCCGCCCGGCACGTGGGCGGCAGGGTCGGGGAGATCGGGCTGCGCTGGCGGCTGCCGATGGTGATCATGTACTGCCGGGTCGACACCTACCGGTACCTGCCCCGGCGCAGGGACCAGCTGGCCGTCGCCGGTGCGGGCGCCTTCGCCAACCTCCTCTTCCTGCTGCCCTTCTGCGCCTGGTGGGCGGCGCTGCCCGCGGGCGACCCCACCGGCCGAGTGCTGGGCGCGCTGCTGCTGCTCGGCAGCGCCCAGGCCCTGGTCAACCTGGTCCCGCTGCCGCCGCTGGACGGCTACACCCTGCTCGGGCACGCCCTGCGCGTGACCCGCCTGGCGCCCGCCAGCTCGGCCTACCTGCGGCTGCGGATGCGCGACCGCGGCGCGGCGGCCGCGTACCCGGTACGGGCCCGGCGGCTCTACCTCGGCTACGGGATCGGCTCGGCCGTGCTGGTCGTGCTGCTGGCCGGGCTGCTCGCGGCCGCCGTCGTGCACGTCCTCCGCTCCTGACCCGCCGTCCGCCCCGCTCCCCCGCCCCCTGACCGTCCACCCCGGACCACCGTCCGCGTCACCCCGTCCGCCCCTGAACGGCCTTCCTCCCACCCGATTCCGACCCACACCGAGGGAACCGCACGCCCATGACAACTGACCGCACTCCCCCGCCCGACGCCCCCGTGGCCGTCGCCGTCCGGGAGGTCCGCAAGCGCTACGGTGACCGCCCGGCCGTGGACGGGCTCTCCCTCGACGTGCGCCGCGGCGAGTTCTTCGGCCTGCTCGGCCCCAACGGCGCGGGCAAGACCACCTTCATCGAGATCGTCGAGGGCCTGCGCCAGGCCGACTCGGGCACGGTCGAGGTCCTCGGGCACAGCCCCTGGCCGCGGAACACGGCCCTGCTGCCACGGATCGGCGTCCAGACGCAGGCCTCCGCCTTCTTCGTCCGGCAGACCGCGCGCGAGCACCTCGCCACCGTCGCCGGGCTGTACCGCAAGGACGCGGCCGCCGCGGACCGCACGCTGGCGACGGTCGGGCTGACCGAGCAGCGCGACGTCCTCGTGGAGAACCTCTCCGGCGGCCAGCGCCAGCGGCTGGCCATCGCCTCCGCCCTGGTCCACGACCCCGAGCTGATCTTCCTCGACGAGCCGACCGCCGCACTGGACCCGCAGGCCCGCCGCGACCTGTGGCAGGTGCTGCGCGCCCTCAAGGGCGAGGGCCGCACCATCGTCTACACGACCCACCACCTCGACGAGGCCGAGGCCCTGTGCGACCGGGTGGCCATCCTGGTCGGCGGCCGCATCGCCGCGCTGGACTCCCCCCACCGGCTGATCACCTCCGCCGGGGCCCGGACCCGGCTGCTGGTTCCCGCGGGGCGGATCGGCCGGGCCGAGGCGGCCGCCCTGGACGGGGTGGAGCAGGTCGTCGAACAGGGCGGCTCACTGGTGCTGGAGACCTCGGTCCCCGGCAAGGTGCTCCAGGCCCTCGACGCGCTCACCGGGCTCGACGGGGTGATGACCCGCACGGCCACCCTGGAGGACGTCTACCTGGAGCTGACCGGCCGCACCGAGGCCGGCGGCCACACCCCCGCACACACCCTGGAGTCCCGCGCATGAGCGCCTACACGGCACTGACCGCCGCCGGATACCGGGCCCAGGTCCGGGACAAGGCCACCCTCTTCTTCACCTTCGCCTTCCCGCTGCTGTTCCTCGTGGTCTTCGGCCTGATCTTCAGCGGCCAGGACGTCGAGGAGAGCGGCCGCCCCTACATCTCGTACATCGCGCCGGGCGTGATGTCGTGGGGCGTCGCCAACGCCGCCGTCTTCGGGATCGCCTTCACCCTGATGCAGTGGCGCCGCGACGACCTGCTGCGGCTGATCCGGCTCAGCCCGACGCCCCTGACCACGGTGCTGGCCTCGCGCTACGGACTGGCCCTGGTGGTCGGCGTGGTGCAGGCCGCGGTGTTCGTCGCCGTGGCCATGCTGCCGGGGTTCGGGCTCGTACCGGCCGGGCGCTGGCCGCTGGTGCTACCCGCGCTGGTTTTCGGCATCACCGCCTTCATGGCGATCGGGGTGATCGTCGGCAACTACGCCAGGACGCCCGAGGCCGTCGCCGCGATCGCCAACTGCCTGATGGTGCCCATGGCGTTCCTGTCGGGCTCCTTCCTGCCGCTCGACATGATGCCCGGCTGGCTGCGCTCGGTCTCCCGGGTGCTGCCGTTGCGCTACCTCAACGACGCCGCCTCGGGGGCGCTCACCGGCTCCGGCTCCCTCGCCACGATCGGGACCGGCTGCGCGGTGCTGGCGGGCTTCGCGCTGCTGTTCGGCGGGATCGGGCTGAAGACCTTCCGCTGGAGCAACCAGTCATGACCGGCACCGCAGTGGAGACCGTACGGGCGGCCGCGGCCCCCGACGGCACCCCGCTGGAGGCGGCCCGCCGGCAGCTGGAGCGGGCGCTGGCCGCCGCGGCTCCCGCCGGGGCGGCCCCGTACGTGGTCACGCTCGGGGTGCACGACGCCCTCGGGCCGCGCACCGGCGACCCCTTCGCGGCGGTCCGCCCCGCCGCCGGCGTCCACCTCGGCGCGCAGGCCGTCCTGCTGGGGCCCTGGGGCGGTGACGGCAGCGCCCCCGCCTGCGGGCAGTGCCTGGCCATGCGCTGGCAGCGGCTGCGCAGCAAGAGCGAACGGGACGCGCTGGAGACCGGCACCGGGCCGCGCACCCCCGTCTCGGCGCACTGGCCCCGGCTCTCCCCGTACGTACTGGACGCGGTGGCGGCGCTGCACACGGCCCTGGCCGGCGGTGAGGCGCGGGCGCCGGGCGAGGCGGCCGCCGACCGGGCCCTGCCGCAGGTGACCCGCCTGGACCTGGAGACCCTCCAGGTACGCACGTACCCGCTGGCCGCCGACCCGCTCTGCCCCGACTGCGGGCCGCGCACCGCCGAGGCCCCGCGGCCCTTCACCCCGGCCTCCCGGCCCAAGCCGGCCCCGGACGCCCAGCGGCTGCGCGGGGCGTCCTCGTACCCGGTGCCGCGGGAGGCGCTGGCCAACCCGGTGACGGGGGTGCTCGGCGGGGGCACCTGGATCAACGTGACCTCGCCGACCACCGCTCCGGTGGCGGGCAGCGTCTTCATGCGGGGCTACGCGGGGCTGACGGACGTCACCTGGAGCGGGCAGGCCAACAGCTTCTCCGCCAGCCGCGACCTCGCCTTCCTGGAGGGGCTGGAGCGGTACGCGGGCACGCACCGGCGCACCGGCGCCGAGCCGCTCACCGCCTCCTACGCGGAGCTGGGCGAGCGGGCCCTGAACCCGGCGGAGTGCGGGTTCTACCCGCCCGAGACCTACCGCGACGACCCGTTGGTGTCGCCCTTCGACCCCGAGCGGCCGATCCCCTGGGTGTACGGGCATTCGCTGCGCGACGACCGGCCAATCCTGGTGCCGGCGCGCCTCGCGTACTACAGCGCGGGCCTCGCCGCCGACAACTTCGTCTTCGAGTGCTCCAACGGCTGCGCGATCGGCGGCTGCCCGGAGGAGGCGCTGCTCGGCGCCCTGCTGGAGCTGATCGAGCGGGACGCCTTCCTGCTCGCCTGGTACGGGGGCCAGCGGCTGACGGAGATCGACCTGGACTCCGTACCGGGGCCGGCGGTGCGGATGATGGTGGACCGGGCGGCCCTCCAGGGGTACGACGTGCACGCCTTCGACAACCGGATCGACCTCGCGGTGCCCGTGGTGACGGGGCTGGCGGTACGGCGCGACGGCGGGCCGGGGCTGTACTCCTTCGGGGCGGGCGCGGCGCTCGATCCGGCGGCGGCGGTGGAGGCCGCGCTGTCGGAGGTGCTCACCTACATCCCGCACCTGCCCCGGCAGGTGGCCGAGCGGCAGGGCGAACTGGAGGCGATGGCACGGGACTTCGGGCGGGTCAGGCACCTCAAGGACCACGCGCAGCTGTACGGGCTGCCGGCCATGGCCCCGCACGTGCGCACCTACCGGGAGCCGCTCGCCGTGCGGTCGTCGGCGGATCTGTACGCGGGGTGGGAGGCGGGCGGGCGCCCGAGGACCGGTGACCTGCGGGACGATCTGCTGGTGTGCGTACGGGAGTTGACCGGCGCGGGGCACGATGTGATCGTCGTCGACCAGACCACGCCGGAGCAGCACCGGATGGGGCTGAGCACGGTGTGCGCCATCGTGCCGGGCCTGTTGCCGATCGACTTCGGCTGGTCGCGCCAGCGGGCCCCGTACATGCCGCGGCTACGCACGGCCGCCGCGCGGGCGGGGCTGCGCGAGGGCCCCCTGACGGACGCGGAGATCCGGCTGGTGCCGCACCCCTTCCCCTGACCCGGGCCCGGGCTCCGCACCGGCGCCGTGGACCGGGGCTCCCGACGCCGGATGCCCCGGACCCCTTCCTGCGGGGTCCGGGGCATCCGGTGTGTACGGGCGGCGGCGCCGGGGCGTCAGGCGCTGCAGGAGGTGGTGCTGGTGGTGGAGGAACAGGTCGAGGTGGAGCTGCAGCTCGTGGAGCCGGCGAGCACGACCTCGCTGGCGTCCGAGTAGTCCGAGATCTCGAAGGTCTCCGACTCCAGCTCCAGGATCTCGTCGGCGAGCGAGGCGAGCGGCGACTTCTCCATGGGAATCTCCTTGGCTTGGTCCGGTCCCGGGTCGCTCCGGACCGGCGTCGGTCCGGTCCGGGCGCGGGTCCGGGTGGTGGCTTCCTGTGGTGCCCTTCCAGGAGAACCGGTCGCGCCTTCACTTCACCTGCTCAACTCCTGACACTCCTCTGACAGAAAGTGTCAGCGACCTGACAGTCCCGGCCGGAGCCGGTGGCCGAGCATGGTCGTCATGACCGCCTCCGCCGTGCTCTCCGGACTCCCCGCGCTCCTGCGGCCGTTGACGACGCTGTACCTGGACCTGCACCGCCACCCCGAGCTCTCGGGCGAGGAGCGGCGCACGGCCGCCCGGTTCGCCGGCTGGCTGGAGTCCGCCGGCTTCGAGACCACGCGCGGGATCGGCGGGCACGGCGTGGCCGGGGTGCTGCGCCGGGGACCGGGGCCCACCGTGGTGCTGCGTGCCGAGCTGGACGCGCTGCCGGTCCGGGAGACCACGGGGCTGCCGTACGCGAGCGAGGGCCCGGCGGCGCACGCCTGCGGGCACGACCTCCACCTGGCGGCGGCCGCCGGGACCGCCTCCCTCCTGGCCGGGGCGGGCCCCGGGGCATGGCGGGGCACGCTCGTGGTGGTGGGGCAGCCCGCGGAGGAGAGCCTGGAGGGGGCGCGGGCGATGCTCGCCGACGGGCTGTACGAGCGGACCGGGTGCCCGGACACGGTCCTCGCGCAGCACGCCGCCCCGCTGCCCGCCGGGATGGTCGCGCACGGGTACGGGCCGATGACCGCCGGGAGCGTGACCTTCCGGGTCGTGGTGCACGGGCGCGGCGGGCACGCCGGCGCCCCGCACTTGACCGTCGACCCGGTGGTGACGGCGGCCCACGTGGTGACCCGCCTGCAAACGGTGGTGTCCCGGGAGGCGGCCCCCTCGGAGCAGGTGGCCGTCACGGTCGGTTCGCTGCGGGCGGGCGAGCGGGCCAACGTGGTGCCCGACCGTGCCGAGCTGGGGATCACCGTACGGGCGGCCGGCGAGGCGGCGCTCGCACGGGCGGCGCAGGCGCTCGAACGGATCGTGCGCGCCGAGTGCGCCGCCTCGGGCTGCCCCGCGGAGCCGGAGATCGCCCGCGTGGGCTCCTCCCCCGTCACCCACCCCGATCCGGCGACGACGGCCGCCGTCCGGGCGGCGCACACGGCGCACCTGGGGGCGGAGCGGGTGGCGATGTGGCCGCCGTCCCTCGCCACGGAGGACTTCGGGCTGTTCGGCGACGCGGGACGGTCCCTGCACGGCGCGCGGGGGGTGCGGCTCGCCTACTGGATGCTGGGGGTGATCGGGCCGGCCGCCTGGGCGGCGGCGCCCGGGGAGGACGCCGCCGGGAAACTGGCGGCCCTGCCCGCCAACCACGCCCCGGACTTCGCCCCGGACGTGCGCACGGCCCTCCCGGCCGGCGTGGGCGCGCTGACGGCGGCGGCCCTGGCCTGCCTGGCCGCGCCGGGCGCCGCGGAGCGGCCCGCGAGGTGACGCCGCACGCGCACGCGCCGGTCGGGCCGGCCCCGATTCCGCGCCCTCCGGGGCCCGTTGGCCTGCACCGGGCCGGCCGCGCCCTTGTGCCTTCCCCGGACGGGCGACACCATCTCACCAGGCACCGCTCGGACGGCGGTGCCCTCCACCGACGAAGGAACACCATGGTTCAGCACGCCACCGCCGGCCCGCAGGAGTCGGGACGAAGGACCCGTACGGCAGGGAGGGTCGCCCTCGCCTTGGTCGTGGGCCTGTGCGTCGCGCTCACGGCGGCATGCGACAAGGACTCCTCGTCGGCTTCCGGTTCCTCCAAGTCCAAGGGCAAGAGCGGCTCGTGGCAGGCCGGCGACTGCGGGGGCCCCGACCCGGACGACAAGCCGGACGGCTACCGGGCCTTCGACTGCGGCGACCCCGGAGCCACCTTCAAGGCGCTGGAGGTCGCCCCGGCGTCGATCCTGCCCGGTTCCGTGCAGTGCCCGGCCGGCACCGACCTGATGATCCGCGTGTCGGTGTCCTACGGCTCTTCCTCGAAGGACAAGAACAAGGGCGGCGGGATCCCCACGAACACCGTCTGCGGCCGCAACCTGTCCGGGGACCACCCGGGCGACGCGGGCGCCGGCGGCGGGCAGCTCGTGAAGGGCGACTGCGTCTCCTCCGCGGCCCAGGAGGTGGCCTGCGCCTCCGCCGGCGCGGACGCCTTCAAGGTCCTCGACCTGGTCAAGGAGAAGGAACAGTGCCCGGCGGGCACCACCGAGCCCATGGAGCTGACGATGTCGATCGGGCGCCCGTACGACGTGATCTGCGCCGGCGACGCCTAGACTCGGCAAAGCGGAGGCAAAGTCGGAAGGCGGGACGGGGGGCGGCGGCCCACGATGGACACATGAGCGTCCGACGGTACGAGCTGACGTTTCCCGGCGCCGACGGGACGGGCCACGACATCGTGATCGTGGAGCGCACCGAGTCGGCCGGACCGGGCGGTCACCCGGTGTACGCCGACGCCACCGGCATCGTCCGCGCCGAGATCAGCGACCGGGGCGAGGTCCGCATGCTGCCCTCGGGCGGCCACCAGGCCCTCGCGCAGCCCACCGGGGCCGTCCGGCTGCCCGAAGCCTGACCGGATCCCGGCCGTACGGCGCCGCCGGTGCGGCCGACGGTGGGAAAGCGGGCCCCGCCCGCTCGTGCCGTGCCCGCGGCGGCCGCGTTCCGTCCGATAGTCGCGAGGTCACCGACGCATCGGAGGGACGGTCGATGGACAGCGCAGGACCACCGCGCCGCAAGGCGCTGCTCGCGGGCGGCCTGGCGGCCCTCGCCGGCGCGCTCCCGGCCTGCTCGGCGGCGGCCGGCCCGCGGGCCGGGGCCAAGGAGGCCCGGCCCGAGGCCGCCGCGCCCCCGCCGCGGCCGACCACCCCGGACGCCGCCTACGCGCGGCTGATGGAGGGCAACCAGCGCTGGGTGGACGGCTCGCTCCAGCACCCCGACCGGGACCCGACGCGGCGCCGGCTGGTCGCCGAGGCGCAGGATCCGTTCGGGGTGGTCCTGGCCTGCATCGACTCCCGCGTGCCGCCGGAGCTGCTCTTCGACACGGGGCTCGGCGACCTGTACGTGCTGCGCACCGGTGGCCAGGCGGTCGGCCCGGTGGTCACCGGCTCCGTCGAGTACGGGCCGGTGACCGGCGGCACCCCGCTGGTCTTCGTGCTCGGGCACCAGCGCTGCGGCGCCGTCGACGCCGCGTACAAGGCGCTGCGCGACGGAAAGTCGCTGCCGGGCAACCTCCAGGCCCTCGCCCGGGCGCTGCGGCCGGCGTACGACCGTGCGGTCGAGGAGGGCGGCCCCGACCCGGTCGACCGGATGGTCCGCGCGCAGATCACCCTGACCGCGGACGGGCTGCGGGCCAACGCCGACCTGGCGCCCCTCGTCAAGAAGGGCGCCGTCGCGGTGGTCGGCGGCTACTACTCGCTCGACACGGGCAGGGTGGAGATCCTCACGGGCGCCCTGCCGCCCGCGACGCCGGGCCCGGCGGGCACGCCGCAGCCCTCCGCCCCACCCGCCCCGTCCTGAGGCCGCCCCGCCCGCCGGGTACGCACGAGCCCCCCGCGGGGTCGCGCGTACGCGGCCCGGCGGGGGGCTTCGGGCACCGGCCGCGGCCGGCGGCGGTCAGGCCGCCGCGGGCTCGGCCGGAGTGTTCGGAACCGTCCGCGGACGCGGATGGACCGCCTCCTCCGGCAGCCTCGGCTCCAGGCGCAGGACGCCCACGGCCGAGACCGTCGCCCCCGCCGCGAGGACCAGCCACATCGCCGTCGGCGACAGCGTGAGCAGGGCCGTCAGGACGGCCGGGGCCAGGGCGCTGGGCACCGCCCAGGAGAGCTGGTAGACGGCGAGGTGGCGGCCCCGCGTCGCCTCCGGCGCGGCCTGCGCGCACAGGGCCGAGGCCGTGGCGCCGTGCATCAGCTCCCCGGCCGTGAACAGGGCCGTCGCGGCGAAGATGCCGACCAGGATGACCGTCTTGTCGCCCACGGCGGCGAGTACGGCGAACACCACGAACGAGGTGGCGAACACCGCCGCCCCCAGCGCCACCGCACGGGAGCGGCGGTAGGCCACCAGCGCCCGGGTGACCGGGATCTGGAGCAGTGCGATGCCGACCGTGTTGACGGCGTACAGGACGCCCACCAGGGAGGTGGACGCTCCCAGGTCCTGGGTGACGTACGCCGGGATGCCGACGGCGAGCACCGTGTAGCCGAAGGCGGTGGGGACGTTGAGCAGGGTCAGGGCGAGGAACGGCCGGTTGCGCGCCACCAGCCGGTAGCCGCCCTTGCGGGAGACCCGCACGGCCGGCGCGGCCGCCTTCGCGATCGGGATGGAGCCGAAGCAGACCGCTGCCAGCACGTACCCGGCGGCCGTGCCGACCACGATCACGTAGTAGAACGCGTCGCTGCCGAGGGCCAGGACCGCGCCCGCGACCAGGCCGCCCACGCCCAGGCCGGCGTTGCGCAGGCTGCGCTGCGCGGCGAGCAGCTTGTCCCGCTCCGTGCCCTGGACGAACTCGGCGATGAACGACTGGATCGCGGGCGGGTACGAGGTGTCGCCCAGGGCCACCAGCAGGATCACGGCGAACATGGTGTAGCCGTTGTCCACCAGCGGGTACGTGCAGAAGCCCGCGGCCCGCAGCAGGTACCCGCCGGTGACGACGGCCTTGGCGCCGAACCGGTCGATGAGCACGCCGGCGGCCGGGTTGCTGATCAGGCCGATCACGGCGGCGGCGGTCATCAGGGTGCCCACCTGGGTGAGCGGCAGCCCGGTCACGTGGTGGAAGTACAGCAGGGACAGCGGCAGGTACATGCCGGCGCCGGTGGCGTCGACGACCATGCCCAGCATGTACCGCGTCTTCGCCGACAGGCGGGCCCCCGTCATGACGCGTCGCCGATCACGCTGTGTTCGCGCACCCACTCACCGAGCTCGCGCAGCCGCCGCTCGACCTCGGCGCGGGTCGGCGCGGTGCCCACCGCCGCGGCGAGGAAATCGGAGGAGCCCGAGGCCGGGGCGATGACCTGGCCCTCCTCGGCGTACAGCCAGAACCCGGCGAGCCAGTCGTGGTCGGGCGCCGCGGGCAGCTCGCGCACGAGGCCGGGCCGCTTCATCATGAGCAGCTGCCCCGCCATGTGCCGCGGCTTCGGCAGCCCGGCGGAGTCACCGCCGCGCCGTACCTCGGGGTGGAGTTCGTGGCCGGCGTCGGCGCGCACGGCGTACCCGCCGAGGTGTACGCCGAAGATGCTGTGGAAGACCTCGCGGATCTTCGCACCGCCCGGGCGGCAGGCGATCTCGCACATGACGAGGCGGTCGTCCGGGGTGTGGAAGACCTCCATGTGGAAGGTGTGGTCGCGCAGCCGGGAGCCCTCGGGGGCCAGCGAGGCGAGGACCCGCTCGGACAGGTCGAGCAGGCGCGGGGTGATCGGGTCGTCCTCGTCGAGGGTGAGGTCGATGCGCGGGCCCGGGTCGGAGGCGAAGGAGGACAGGTCGTACTGGTACTGCGAGGGCCAGGCCATCGCCACCCGGCCGTCGCGCACCACGCCGTCGACGTGGCACATCCGGCCCGGGACGAAGTCCTCCAGCAGGACGTCGTCCCGCTCGCCGTCGGCGTAGACCTCCGTCAGGCACTCCTCGAAGGAGGCCTCGTCCTCGATGATGCGCAGTCCGACCGCGTTGAAGCCGCTGCGCTCCTTGAACACCACCGGGAAGCCCTCGGCGGCGGCGAACTCGCGGGCCTGCTCGGCGGTGCGGGGCTGGACCCAGGCCGCGACGTCGATGCCCGACGCCTGGGCGCGGGTCTTCATCAGCGCCTTGTCGCGGAAGGGCATCACGTCGTCGTGCCAGGCTCCGCGCAGACCGAACCGCTCGCGCAGCCGCGCGGCCCGCAGCATGTCCGCCTCGTGCAGCCCGGTGATGCCAGTGATGCCGTGTTCGGCGATGAGCTCGACGGCGCGAGCCTCGACCTCTTCCGCGTCGAAGTCGTCGAAGATCTCCAGGCGGGTGTAGCCGAGGTCGCCGTCCGGCACCTTCTCACCGGCGAGTTCGATCTTGTCGCGGGCGGCGAGCACGATGATGTCGCCGGTGTGGTCCGGCAGCCAGGAGCGGTACGGGAACGGCTCCAGCGGGTTGCGGTGCAGGATCAGCAGGTTCTCGCGCGGGGCGATCTCGGACGGCTGCGCGAGGACGGTCCCGCCGTCGGGGTGGGCGAGGGTGATGCGGATGTCCTCGCGGATCACCTCGGCGCCGCGGCGGATCGCCGCCGTGGTGTCCTCGGCCGCGACGGCGATCAGGCCGAGGCGGTCCCAGTTGTCCTGGAGCACGCGCACGTCGTCGCCGGGCTTGGCGCTGATGTTGACGGAGATGACGCCCTCGGCGGCGCGCGCCTCCTCGATGCCCGCGAGGGACTCGACCCGGGTGCCCGGCGTGCCGACCAGGGCGCGCACGCTGGCGCCGCCGCGGGCCTGCGGCCGGTCGGGCAGTTCCTCGACCAGGCCGAACGGGTGGCCGACGGCGAGCGTGACCAGGTCGACGCCGAACGCGCTGCGCACCAGCTCGGGGATGGAGTCGCCGCCGATCCGATTGTGCCCCTCGATCACGCGCGGGCCCTTGGCCGTGAGGCGGACCTCGGTGTGGCACACGCCGTCGCGCAGGCCCATCACGTCCAGGAAGCCGCGTATGCCGTCGCGTATCGCTTCCTCGTCGGCGTCGGACAGGCGGGCCGGGACGGCGTGGCCGAGCTCGGCGAAGTGGCCGTCGGAGGTGAACTTCTCGGTGATGGTGACGATGACGTGGCGGCCTGCGAAGCTGAAGGACTCGACGCTGAACTCGGGCCCGTCCAGGAACTCCTCCATCAGGAAGTCCTTGAGGACGAACAGTGAGGAGACGCGGTCGGTGCGGGTGCCGGAGAGCCGGGTCACCTCGGCCCAGACCCGGTCGGCGTCCTCGGGCCCCGCCACCCGCATGACGCCGATGCTCGCGGTGGCGTCGACGGGCTTGACGATGAAGGGGAACCCGTACGCGGCCCCGAAGGCGTCCAGGTCCTCACGGGACTTCAGGGAGCGGGCGCCGACCGCGTGCTCGGGGTCGTGCTCGGCGACGTACCGGCGCATGGCGGCCTTGTCCCGGATCCGGGCGGTGACCTCGTAGCCGGTGCCCCCGAGTCCGTACAGGTCGTTGATCCGGCCCGCGTTCTCGAGCCCCGGCTCGGTCAGCGAGACGGCCGCGGCGAAGCCGGGGCTCTCGTGCCAGGCCCGCACCAGGGGCTCGATCTGCTCCCACTCCGTGAAGTCCACGACCTCGACGGCCGCGGCGAGCCGGTTCTGCTCCTCGCTCACCTTGGTGGGGTGCTGGAGGAGCAGCACGCTCAGTCCGAGGTCGTGGGCCTTCCGCACGGTCTCGTCGGTCGCACCGACCAGCAGCAGGGTGCGCTCGGGGTTCATTCGCTCTCTTCTCCCCCTGCGGCGGCAGGGATGTTCGGGCTCGTACTCGGGCGGGGAGTGGAAGGATCCGGGTGGTGGGCCGGGCGGGCGGGAACGTGGGGGGTGAGCTCCGGCTCAGCTCTCACCGGCGGCATCCGCTTCCGGCCACCAGCTGAGGTAGCGCTCGCCGCTGTCGGGGAAGACGGTCGCCACGACCGCGTCCGACAGGTCGTGCCGGCGGGCCAGTTCGAGGCAGGCGTACGCGGCCGCGCCCGAGGAGATCCCGACCAGCAGCCCGGTCCGGGCGGCGATGGCGCGGGTGGTGGCGGCGGCGTCCGCGTCCTCGACGACGATCACCTCGTCGACGAGGTGCACGTCGGTGACGGGGCTGATGAAGCCGCCGTTGAGGCCGGGGATGCGGTGCGGGCCGGGCTCGCCGCCGGACAGCAGCGCGGAGCCCGCCGGTTCGACGGCGACCACCTTCAGGTCCGGGTTGCGCTCGCGCAGGTAGCGGGCGCAGCCGGTGAGGGTGCCGCCGGTGCCGATCCCGCAGACGAGGTAGTCGACGCGGCCGCCGGAGTCGCGCCACATCTCGGGGCCGGTCGTCGTGTAGTGGGCGAGGACGTTGTCGGGGTTCTCGTGCTGGCGCGCGTACCAGGAGCCCGGGATCTCGGCGTGCAGCTTCTCGGCGTACTCGACGCAGGCGGCGAACCCGAGGGCGTGGTCGGTGAACTCCACCTCGGCACCCAGCATGCGCAGGGTCAGCAGGCGCTCCCGGGAGGCGTTGGAGGGCATGACGATCAGACAGCGGTAGCCGCGGGCGGCGGCGAGCGCGGCCAGGGCGATGCCGGTGTTTCCGGAGGTGGACTCGATGACGGTGGCGCCCGGCTGGAGCGCGCCGGACTCCTCGGCCGCCCGCAGCATGAACAGGGCGGCCCGGTCCTTGATGCTGGACAGCGGGTTGGCCGCCTCGAGCTTGGCGAGGACTCTGGCGGTGGCGGGCAGGCCGTCGAGCTGGAGCCGGAACATCGGCGTGTCGCCGACGAGATCCTCGAACGATGCCGCGATGCGGCGGGTGGTGCGCGCGTGGTTCACGTGCCTACCCCTTTGGTGCTGGACGTGCGGTCGGTCCCCGAAAGGTAGCCAGCCGCGGTCGCGCGCCGTTGGTGCCCGCCTCGGGCGGAACTCGGGTTCCGCTCGGGCACGGTGCGCCGAGGGGTCCGGGGTCCGTCCGGGCGGGCGGGCGGGCGGGGGGCGGCAGCGCCGTCAGCGGCGCAGGCCCGCCAGCTTGTCGGGGTTGACCTGGATGCGGATGTTGCGCAGCAGGCCGCCCTGGAGGTCGTAGGTGAAGGAGCCGATCGGTTCGCCCTCGCGCAGGACGAGGACGCCGAGTTCGCCGTTGATGACCGCCGTGGTGACGGTGACCCCGGCCATGGCGGGCTTGGTCAGCACGCCGAGCAGGAAGCGCGCCACGTGGTCGGGCCCGCGGAGCGGCCGGCGGCCGGCGGTGACCTTGCCGCCGCCGTCGGACCAGGCGGTGACGTCCGGGGCGAGCATCTCCAGGACGGCGTTCAGGTCTCCCCCGGCGCAGGCGCTCAGGAAGCGCTGGGTGATCCGTTCGCGCTCCGCGCTGTCGGAGTCGTAGCGGTGGCGGCGCTCCGCCACGTGTGTGCGGGCGCGGTGGGCGATCTGGCGGACGGACGGCTCGGGGCGGTCCAGGAAGCCGGCGATCTCGGCGTGCGAGTAGCCGAAGGCCTCGCGCAGCACGAACACGGCGCGCTCGACGGGTGCGAGCGTCTCCAGGACGACCAGCATCGCCGTGGAGACGCTCTCGGCGAGCTCCCGCCCGTCCGCGACGTCCGGCGCGGTGAGCAGGGGCTCCGGCAGCCAGGGGCCGACGTACTCCTCGCGCCTGGCCCGGGCGGAGGTGAGCCGGTTCAGGGACAGGTTGGTGACCGCGCGGACGAGGTACGCCTTGGGGTGGCGTACCTGCGACCGGTCGGCCTTGTTCCAGGCCAGCCAGGCGTCCTGGACGATGTCCTCGGCGTCGCTGACGGTCCCCAGCATGCGGTACGCGGTGGCGAACAGCAGCCGGCGGTGTTCGTCGAAGGGGTCCGTCGCGGGTTCGGTCGTGATCACCGCTCGATTCTGCCCGGCGGCCCGCGCGGCCGGCCACCCCGTACCGGCCACCGTGCCCGGCCCGGCCTCAGCCGAGGGTGTTCACGCGCTGGTCGTGGAGGTCGTAGCGGGCTGCCGCCACGGCAAGCTTCCCGGCGGACACGGCCCGCGCCAGGTCGGGTTCGGCGGCGAGCCGGTCGCGGACGCTGCGGGCGTGGGCGTCGATGGTGGCCCGCACCCGGGCCTCACCGTGCCGGCTCCGGTCGATCGAGGGGCGTATCTGGTCGGCCAGGTACTGGATGTGCGCGGGGAGCCGCTCGCCGGTCTCGTCGGCGTGGACGGCCGCGCCGACGGCTCCGCAGGACTGGTGGCCGAGGACCAGCACCAGCGGGATCGCCAGTTCCAGGACCCCGTACGCGACGCTGCCGAGCACCGCCTCGTCCAGCACCTCGGCCGCCGAGCGGACGGTCAGCAGGTCGCCGAGGCCCTGGTCGAAGACGAGCTCCGGCGGGACCCGGGAGTCCACGCAGCCGAGGACGATCGCGAAGGGGCTCTGCCCCTTGGTGAGCCGCAGCCGGGTCGACGGCGACTCGTCGGGGTGCTCCTGGCGGTGGGTGCGCCAGCGCCGGTTGCCGGCGGCCAGCTCGCGCAGGGCCTGCTCCGGGGTCGTGGGACGGGGCCCGGTGGCGGGCGCGGGCTGGGCCGCGGAGGCCGGGAAGGCGGAGCCGAGGGCGAGGACGGATCCGGCGGCGGCCGTACCGGCCACGGCGGTGCGCAGCAGGGTGCGACGGCTGGTGGAACTCCCCTCGTCCGCCGAGGCGTTCACTGGAGAGATGTGCGACGGGCGCATGTTCGAAAGCATGCGCGACGGTATCCGGCTTTGCCTTTTCTTGATCAATGCATGTAAATCGAATGACCGGAATCAGCTCTCCGGCGGCTCAAACCGCCCCGGTGAAGACGTGTGTTCCCACGACGGCCACTCGCCCCTCGGTACGGATCACACAGGTCCCGGACCCGGGCAGCAAGGCCGCGTCGTACGGGCCGAGTTCGGCGCCGGTGCCCGGGGAGCCGGGCCGGTGGAGGGTGGCCGGACCCTCCAGGGCGACGACCAGCAGGGTCTCGTCGGGCAGGGCGGCGAGGGCGAGTTCGCCCCGGACGACGGCGCTGCGGGCCCGCACCCGCTCCCGGTGGTACATCACGTTGAAGTTCACGACGGGGCCGCCCAGCAGCCGGCACTCGGTCGCCCGGTCTCCGGGGAAGTGCCGGGGCGCGTACCGCTCGTCCACGAGCCGGCGCACGCCCCCGACCGTGAGGTCCATGCCCGCCCCCTCCGCCAGGGTGAGGATCCGGTCGACGCCGGGAAAGCGGGAGAAGGGCCCGTCGGCGTCCACTTCGGCGAGGCTGACCCGCCAGGCGAAGTCGTCGGTCCCGGCGCCCTCGGGCCAGGCGGCGATCTCGCGGGTGACCCCGCCGCCGTTCTTCCACGGCGCGGCCCTGCGGTCGGCGGCGCGCAGGATCCGGATCTCGGCGGGGCCGGGCATGGCGGGGGGGTCCTTCCCTGGGGTCCGTACCGCCCGGCGCGGTACGGACCCGGGCGGCAGGCGCCGAGCCTATCGGGGAGGCCTCAGCAGCCGGTGGACCAGGTGTGGGAGCCGCCCTGGTCGTTCGCGCCCGCGTCGTAGCCGACTTCCTGCCCCGGGGCCAGGCAGAGGGTGACCCGGCCCAGCAGCCCGCGCCCCGCGTACACCTTGACGTGGTCGGCGACGCCCGCGCCGGAGACACCGTGGTTGGCCCAGGAGGAGTCCTGCTTGTACATGTCGCCCTCCCACCAGTGGTCGTCGCCGCTGTGCTCGATCTTCATGCCGTCGAAGTCGGCGTGCGTCCAGACGCAGAAGTAGCCGCTGCGGCAGTCCGCCGCCTCGGCGGCGGCCGAGGTGGCGAGGACCGCGCCGGTGGAGAGCAGCGCGGCGGCGAGGAGGGAGGTGAGGCGCTTCATGCGGGTGGGTTTCCTTTCGGGGGCGGGGTGTCGAGCACGGTGGTGGCTTCGGTGAGGGCGTGGGCGCGCAGCCGCTGCCAGTCGGCGATCTCGGCGCGGTGGCGCGCCCGGACCTCGGTGAGGTCCCGGCGGGTGCGGGCGGCCTCGGGCTCCAGGTTGTTGACGACGACCGAGGCGCGGAACCAGGCGGGCTGGTCCCCGTAGAGCCGCTGCTGGGCGGCGGCCAGGCAGCCGTCGGTGTGGGCGCGTACGACGTAACCGGTGGGCAGGGCGAGCGACAGTTCGGCCGGCCCCGCGCCGAAGAGCGCTTCGCTGACCCGCCGGTCGTCGCTGCCCGGCGGCCGGCCCGGCCCGGGGCTGGGCGGGACGAGTCCCTGGCGGGCCAGGCAGGCGTCGGTGAGGCGCCGGGTGGCGGCCTTGATCAGCTCGTCGGGATCGCCACCGGGCCCCGGGCCGGCACCGCCGCAGCCCGTCAGGACCGCGCAGGCCAGGACGGCGACGACGGGCAGCCGTCCGGCGCGGGCGGCGACGGCGGGCAGCCGAGCGGCCAGGGCGACGGCGGGCAGCCGAGCGGCCAGGGCGGCGACGGCGGGCAGCCGTGCGGCGGCGGCCTTCCGCCGTGCGGCCGGGGCCGGGTGACGACCCGTCCGGGGCCCGGCCTGTTCCTTGATCACAGCCATGCTGTCTAGCCGCCGGAACCCGCCCGGCGACAGGCCGGGGGGCTCCGGCTCACCCGACTGGGTGCGTGTTTCACCCGGCGAAACGTTTCCGGCGGACCGGGTCCGCCGGCCCGGCCCGCCGCGCGTGGCTCAGCGCAGGATGCCCGCCTGCCGGGCCGCCCGCAGCCAGGAGGGGAACTCCGACAGCAGCCGGTCGTACAGGTCCGGGTCCGAGACCCTGTCGATGTCGTCGACGGCGAAGAAGCCGACGTTGTCGACGCGGCGCCCCGGCATGGTGTCGAAGCGCTCCAGCACGCCGAAACCGGCCCGGCCGAGGCCGACGAACTGCCAGAACACCGGCTCCTCCACGGCCGCGCGCAGCTCCCGCTCGATCTCGTCGTTGCGGTACACCCCGCCGTCGGAGAAGAACAGGACCAGGGTCGGGGCGGGTACCGGATGGGCGCGCACGAAGGCCCGTACCTCCGCGATGACCTTCTGCTCCTCGTTCTGGAAACCGACGTGCCGCATGTCGACCTGGCCGGGGAGCAGCCCCTTGGCCGCCTTCTTCCGGCCGAAGAGGCTCATCTGGCCGATGCGTACGTGCAGGCGCAGCCACTCCGGCAGGTCCCCGATGGCGAGGTCGGGCAGCCGGGCCGGGTTGGTGGCGAAGGTCCAGGCCTGCATCTCGCCGTCGTCGTCGAGCTGCGCGGCGACGGCGGCCATCCGCTCCACCACGTTCGCGACGGTGCCGCGGGCGTAGAGCGTGCTCATCGAGCCGGAGGCGTCGAGGACGAGGACCACTCGGGCGGTGACCCCCTGGGCCCCGGCCTTGCTCAGGCTGACGGCGACCTGTTTCTTGCGGAGCGACAGACGCCCCCGCATGTCCGGCGGTAGCCACTCCTCACCCTTGACCAGCCGTACGACCGCCTCACCGGCGGGCGCCGGAGCCGGAGTCGGTGCTGCTACCGGTGCCGGTTCGCTGCGCGCGGGCCGGACGGGGGCCGGGGCGGGCGCGGGGGGAGCCTGAACGGGCGCGGGAGCCGGAGCGGGGACGGCCGGCGGCGTGGGTGCGTCGTCCACGGTGATGCCGTAGTCCGTCGCCAGTCCGGCGAGCCCGCTGGCGTAGCCCTGGCCCACCGCCCGGAACTTCCACGCGCCGGCCCGCCGGTACAGCTCTCCGCTCACGAAGGCGGTCTCGGGCCCGGCCTCCATGTCGAAGCGGGCCAGTTCGGCGCCGGATCCGGCGTCGAGCAGCACCAGGTGCAGCCCCGGGACCCGGCCGAAGGAACCGCCGTCCGCGGAGGCGCAGAGCACGACCCGCTCGACGTCCCGCTCCAGGGCGGCGAGGTCGACGTCGAGGGTGTCCGCGCCGGGCCTCTTGCCGAGGTGGCGCACGGCTCCGGAGGCATGGCGGGGCTGGTTGTAGAAGACGAAGTCCCCGTCCGTGCGGACGCGTCCGGTGGCCGCCAGGAGCAGCGCCGAGGCGTCCACGTCGGGAACTCCCGGCCCGGCGGACCAGCCGAGCACGGCTCTGACGGAGGTGGCGGCGACCGGGAGGTTGGCGCCTTTGCTCATTGTCGTCACGCCGCACAGTCTGCCCGGTGCGCCCGTGCCACGGGGGCGAACGGGCGGAGAAAGCCGGTGCGCGCACGCGACGGGGCCCGCACCGTCGGTGCGGGCCCCGGTGTTCGCTCAGGGGCGAGCGGGAGTCGGCCCGAGGCTCAGGCGGGCACGATGTTCTCGGCCTGCGGGCCCTTCTGGCCCTGGGTGACGTCGAAGCTCACCTTCTGGCCCTCCTGCAGCTCGCGGTAGCCCTGGGTGGCGATGTTCGAGTAGTGGGCGAACACGTCGGCGCCGCCGCCGTCCTGCTCGATGAAGCCGAAGCCCTTTTCCGCGTTGAACCACTTCACGGTGCCGGACGCCATATCGATTCTCCTTCGGGGCCGTACCCGGACCCGCACTGTGCGGCCCCGGCGTCGCCGTGTTGATTGACCCCGTCCGAAGATCTCTGGGAACCACACCTGCAACTCCCTGCACCGTAGCACAGGGCTACCGGGTCGGTGCGGAACGTTACGTCGACCGGGTGTACGGATCAGCCGCGGAACGCCTCGTCACGGACGGGCGAGGCTTCGGCCAGGGCCCGGGTGACGGCGTCGACGCCGCCGCGCAGGCCGCAGACGGGGGTGCCGGGCTGCTGGCGCCAGGACTCGTCCAGGCCGTCGGCCCGCCGTGCGTCCGCAGGGGGCCCGTACGGGTGAAATCCGGCCGTTTCGCCCGCGGCGACAACCGGTCGGCGCCGGATCCGCGTCATCCAGGGCAGGGCCGGCGACCGTACCGGCCCGCAGTCAGCACGGGGAAAGGTACCGATCGATGCCCAAGCTCCCGACCAAGCGCGCCATGTCCCTCGCCCTCGCGGCCACCGCCGGGGCGGCCGCCCTCTCCTTCGCCCTGGTCTCCACCCCCTCCGCGACCGCCGCCGCGCCGCAGTCCGTCTCCGGCAGCCCGGAGGGGGCGTTCACCCGGATCGCCGACTTCTACGGCTCGTACGTCGACGCGGTGTACGACGGGGACGGCGCGACGGCCGACCGGCTGCGCTCCTTCTACCTCTCCGAGTCCCTCCAGCGGGAGCTGGCGCAGTGGGAGGAGGCCCACCACGCCAACGGCGTGCTGCGCGCGCAGAACGTCCCGCTCCAGTGGAAGGTGACCTCCACCGGCAGCGGGACGGGCAAGACCAACGCCACGGTCACCCTGACCTGGGGCGGCGGTTCCACGACCCGGATCCACGTACAGGCCGACCTGGAGACGAAGAAGCTCACCTCCATCACGGACTGACCCGGCCGGGCGCGGGAGGGGGCCCGCCGCCCGGCGGGCCCCCTCGGCGCGGCTGGGCCGTCTCTAGGCGCCGCTCGCCCGGAGCATCTCCTCGCGCTCCACGATCTTCACGCGCTCGCGGCCCTGCGGTTCGCCCAGCGCCTTCTCCGCGGCGTCCAGCTCGTACCAGCCCTGCCAGGTCGTGTACCGGACCTGCCTCTCGGCGAGGAAGGCCTCGACCGCCTCCGGCTCGGGGGTGGCGGGGGTGAGCAGACGGCCTTCGGCGTGGTCGGCCAGCAGGTTGGCGACGGTCTCGTTCGCGTCGCCCTTGGTGTGGCCGATCAGGCCGATCGGGCCGCGCCGGATCCAGCCGGTGACGTAGGTGGAGGCGAGGTGCTCGCCGTTCTCGACGACCCGGCCGCCCTCGTCGGGCACCGTGCCGGACTCCACGTCCCAGGGCAGCTTGGGCAGTTCGTCGGAGAGGTAGCCGACGGCCCGGTAGACGGACTGGACGTCCCAGGTGGTGAACCGCCCGGTGCCCCTGACGTTGCCGGTGCCGTCCAGCTCGGTGCGCTCGGTGCGCAGGCCGACGACCTTGCCGTCCTCGCCGACGATCTCGGCCGGGGACTCGAAGAAGTGCAGGAACAGCTTGTGCGGGCGGTCGCCGATGTCGCGGATCGCCCAGTTCTCCAGGGTCTTGGCGACCATGTCCGCCTGCTTGTTGGAGCGGCGGGTCGTGATCGACCCCTCGTCGTAGTCGATGTCCTCGGGGTTGACGATGACCTCGATGTTCGGCGAGTGGTCGAGCTCGCGCAGCTCCATCGGGCTGAACTTCGCCTGCGCCGGGCCGCGGCGGCCGAAGACGTGGACCTCGAGGGCCTTGTTGGCCTTCAGGCCGTCGTAGACGTTCGGCGGGATCTCCGTGGGGAGCAGCTCGTCGGCCGTCTTGGCGAGGATGCGGGCGACGTCGAGGGCGACGTTGCCGACGCCGAGGACCGCGACCTTCTCGGCCTCCAGCGGCCAGGTGCGCGGTACGTCGGGGTGGCCGTCGTACCAGGAGACGAAGTCGGCGGCGCCGTAGGAGCCGTCCAGTTCGACGCCCGGGATGCCGAGCGCGCGGTCGGCGGTGGCGCCGGTGGAGAAGATGACGGCGTCGTAGAAGGCGTGCAGTTCGTCGAGCGAGATGTCGGTCGGGTAGTCGACGTTGCCGAAGAGGCGGACCTGCGGCTTGTCGAGCACCTGGTGCAGGGCGGTGATGATGCCCTTGATGCGGGGGTGGTCGGGGGCGACGCCGTAGCGGATGAGGCCGAAGGGTGCGGGCATCCGCTCGAAGAGGTCGATGGACACCCCCGGGTCGGCCGCCGCCTCGGACTTCAGCAGCGCGTCGGCCGCGTAGATACCGGCGGGGCCGGCACCGACGATTGCTACCCGCAGAGAGCGAGGCATGAGTGGGTTCCCTTCGACCGACAATCTGACTGATCAAGGAAACCCTAAACTAAGGCGACCCTTACCCGGCACCCGCCCCCCGGTTATGCCCCCATAACCCGACCTTATGGCTTACCAAAGCCTGACTTTTGACTGACGGTGCCCGCTCAGGCCTCGTACTCGGTGAGGTCGATGCTGTAGAGGGTGACGCGCGCCCCGGTCCCCGGGTCGTCGGTCTCCCCGTCCTCCCCCATGCCGAGCTTGCGGATCACGTTCGCCGACTCGTCGTTGCCGACCCGGTTGACGGCGACGACGCGGTCGAGGCCGCGGTCGAGGGCGAACTCCAGGACGGCCTGGGCCGCTTCCGAGGCGTAGCCCTGACCCCAGAAGGGCCGGCCCAGCCGCCAGCTGATCTGCACCTGGTGCCGCGTCTCGGGCAGGTCGTCCGCGGCGGACAGCCCTACGGCGCCGATCAGTTCGCCGGAGGCCAGGAGCTCGACGGCGAACACCCCGAAGCCCTCGTCGTCCCACTCCTCCTCCCACCGCTCGATGGCTTCGGCGGTCTGGTCCAGGTCGAGCTCGGAGCCGTCACCGGTCCAGCGCATGACGTCCGGGTCCGCGCCGATCTCGGAGAGGGGGACGAGGTCGTCGTCGGTCCAGCGGCGGAGCAGGAGGCGGGGGGTGCGGATCTCGGTCATGCCCTCATCCTGCCCAACGGTGCCCCACCAGGGGTAATCGGGCCCGTCCGGTCGGGCCCGTCCCGCTCAGGGCACCGTGATGGCGTCGAGCTTCGCCCGCAGGTAGACGTGCGAGTCCACCGGCTCGTGCGCCACCCGGCCGACCGGCGCGGGCAGGGACTCGACGCGGGTGTGCGCGTCGCACTCGTAGAAGTAGACGAGGGAGACCAGCTCCTCGGCCGGGGCGTGGGCGGGCGGCGGCAGTACCCGGTGGCGGCCCGCCCGCCAGCGGTCGCCGGTCCAGCGGGCCAGCAGGTCGCCGATGTTGACGGTGAGCGCCGCCGGGTCCCAGGGGGCGTCCTGCCAGCCCCCTTCGTCGGTGTGGATCTGGAGCCCGCCGGCGCCCGGCTCCCGGTCCAGGACGGTCACCGTCCCGAAGTCGGTGTGCGGCCCGATGCGGAACTGGCCGGGCAGCGGAGCACCGACCGCTTCCCTGCCCGGGTACCAGTTGAGGTTGAACCCCCAGGTGGGGTGGCCGGTGTGCCGGGTGAAGTGGTCCTCGGGCAGGGTGAGCGCCACCGCCAGCAGCTCCAGCAGTTCGTCGGAGAGCGCCCGCATCGCGGTCAGGTACTCGGCCACCAGCGGCCGCAGCCGCGGCACCTCGGCGGGCCAGGCGTTCGGCCGGAACCACTCGGCGTCCACCGCGGGCACGCCCGTCGGCTCCTCGGCCGCGCAGGACCAGGACTCCTTCAGGTCGGGCGGCGAGGCCGTCCCCTCCGCGTAGCTGTTGGCCTCCGCGCCGGGGCCGAGCCAGCCGCGCCCGCCGACGCTGACCGCGTACGGCTCCTTCGCCTCCGGCGGCAGCCGGAAGAAGGCGCGCGCGGCCTCCCGGATCCGGGCGGGCAGCGCCGGGTCCACCCCGTGCCCGGTGACCAGCAGGAAGCCGGCCGCCTGGAGTGCCTCGTCGACCCGGGCGGCGATGCGGGAGCGGGCGGCGCGATCGCCGGAGCGCCACGGGCCGAGGTCGATGACGGGAACCTGAGCAGTGGCCATGGGGACCTGCCTTCCGGGAGGGGCCGGGCGTCCGGCACCGAGCGTAGGGGGTCAGGGGCGTTCGAGTCCGCTGCACGGGGGCGCGTAGTCCAGATGGGGCAGGTACGCGGACCACTGCGCGCGCGTGATCCGCGGGCCGGTGTGGGCGCAGGCCCCCGCGAGGGCCCGGTCGAGGTCGGTGGCCGCCAGCCGCAGGGTGCTGTCGAAGCCGCCGGAGGCCAGGGCCGTCCCGTCGGGGCTGAAGGCGACCGAGCCGACGGCGGTGCCGTGCCCGGCGAGGGTGGCCAGCGGGCCCGGCCGGGCGCCCCGGGGCACGCTCCACAGCCGTACCGTGCGGTCGTCGCTCGCGCTGGCGAGGGTGCGCCCGTCGGGGCTGAAGGCCACCGCGCCGACCACGTCGGTGTGCCCGGTCAGGGTCGCGAGCGGGGCCGGCCGGCGCGGGTCGCCCACGTCCCACAGGCGTACCGGGGCACGTCCTCCCCCGGCGGAGGCGAGGGTGCGCCCGTCGGGGCCGAAGGCGACGGAGAACACGGTGGTGTCGTGGCCGGAGACGACCGCCAGCGCGGCCGGGCGGGTGCGGTCGGAGACGTCGGTGAGCCGGACGGTGGCGTCCTCCCCGGCGGTGGCGAGGACGCGGCCGTCGGGGCTGAAGGCGACCGCGCGGACGGTGTCCCGGTGTCCGGTGAGCCGCGCCTCCTCGGCCGGCTGCCGGGCGGGGCCGCCCACGTCCCACAGGTGTACGCCGCCACCGGCTCCCGCGGTCGCCAGGGTGCGGCCGTCGGGGCTGAAGGCGAGGGCCCGCACGTCGCCGCCGGGCGCGGCCAGTTCGGCGGAGACCGCCGGGCGGGCCGGGTCGTTCACGTCCCACAGCCGTACGCTCCCGTCGGCGCAGGCGGTGGCCAGGGTGCGGCCGTCGGGCCGGTAGGCCACGGCCCGCAGGTCGGCCGGGTGGCCCGGCAGGACGGCCACCGGGGTGGGCCGGCCGGTGCCGTGGGTCTGCCAGAGGCGGGCGGTGCCGTCCGCTCCCGCGGTGGCGAGCTGGCGGCCGTCGGGGCGGTAGGCGAGGGCGGTGACGGCCTTGCCGTGGGCGGGGACCGAGGTCATCAGGGTGGACAGCAGGCCGTCCCGGGTCCGGGCGGTGGGTGAGAGCCGGTAGGCCGTCAGGCCCAGCTGGACGGCGAGACCCGGTTCCGCGGGAGTGCCGGTGTCGGCGGTGGTCAGGGCGGCGGCGGTCTCGGCGAGGTTCCGCGCGACGGCGTCGTTGCGCTGCCGGGTGACCTCCTCCCCGGCGCGGACGGCGTTCGCGGTGGCGAGGGCGGCCACCGCCGCCAGGGCGGCGAGGGCCGCGACCAGGCCGCGCAGCCGGCGGGTGCGGCGGCGGGCCGACTCGCCTGCGGCGGCCTCGGCGGCGGCGGAGGCTTCGAGGAAGGCGCTCTCCCCGGCGCCGAGTACGAGCGTGCCGCCGGCCGTGGCCTCGCGGGCCAGGGCGAGCGGGATGCCGCGTAACAGCGCTCCCGGGTCGCGTCCCACGGCCTCCCAGGCGCGGGCGGCCGCGGTGAGCTGCCGGTGGCGGCGCAGCCGTTCCCGGTCGTCGGCGAGCCAGCCGCGCAGCCGGGGCCAGGCACGGATGAGGGCCTCGTGGGTGAGTTCGGCCACGCCCTGGTCCAGGGTGATCAGGCGCGCTGCGGCGGCCCGGGCGAGGACCGTGCGGGTGTCGGCGTCCTCTCCCAGTTCCGCGCGCGCCACGGGCCGTTTGGTGTCCTCGGTGCCCTCGCCGAGGGCGATCAGGTGCACGAGGATCCGCCGGGCCAGGCGCTGCTGGGGCGCGGAGAGCGAGGCGTACAGGGCCTCGGCGGACTGGGCGAGGGCCCCCTCGAACCCGCCGGCCGCGTGGAAGCCGTCCAGGGTGAGCGCCGCGCCCCGGCGGCGGCGCCAGGTCTCCAGCAGGGCGTGCGAGAGCAGGGGCAGGACGCCGACCTGGCCGTGTGCCCCGGCCACGAGGGTGGCCTGGAGGCTGCCTTCGACGGTCAGGCCGGCCCGGCGGGCGGGTTCCACGACGGCGCGGCGCAGTTCGGCGGCGCTCATGGGGCCGACGACGACCTGGGCCTCGCGCAGCACCTCGACCAGCGGGCGGTGGCGGGTGCAGTGCGCGTAGAAGTCGGCGCGCACGCCGAGGACGACGCGGCAGCCGGAGCCGGGGCGCCGGGCCGCCGCCACGAGGGCGGAGACGAACCGCGAGCGTTCGCCGGGGTCGGCGCAGACGGTGAAGACCTCCTCGAACTGGTCGACGACCAGGACCCGTTCCGGCCCGCCCGGGTCCTCGTGGCGGGCCAGGGCCCGGCGGAGCCGGTCGAGGGGGTGCGGGCCCGGGGTGAGGACGCCGACGGCGGGGGCCGGGGCGCCGACGCGCAGCCGCGGCAGCAGCCCGGCGTGCAGCAGGGAGGACTTGCCCGCCCCGGAGGCGCCGACGAGGGCGACGACGCGGTGCCGGGCCAGGGCGTCCACGAGGTCCTCGACGAGGCGTTCGCGGCCGAAGAACAGGCCCGCGTCCTCGGCGCGGAAGGCCGCGAGTCCGACGTACGGCGCCGGCTGCGCGGCCGTCCCGCCCGGACCCGCCGTGCCCGCGGGGTCGTTCCCGGGTGCGCCGGCGGCGAGTCGCGCGGCGGCGGCGTGCCAGCGGCGCTCCCACTCCCCCTGGTCCCCTCCGCAGGCGCGGACGTAGGAGAGGGTGACGTCCAGGCTGGGCAGCCGGTGCCCGGCGGCGGCGCCCGAGAGGGTGGCGACGGAGTAGTGGGCGCGCGCGGACAGGTCCCGGTACGGCGGCGACCCGGCCTGGTGGCGCAGTCGGCGCAGGGCGGTGGCGAACTCCAGCAGAGGCCCGTCCTCCCCTTCCAGCGGACGTTCCTTGCGTGCCATGCGCGGCCCCTTCCAGCTGGCCCCTTTTCTGCCTTCCGGGGTGGATTGTTCAGCAATTGTTTGTTCACTTCCAGGGCGCCGACGGCGAACAACGCAGGGCGGCTACACCTGACTCCGGACGGCGGCGGCCGCGTTCGCGAAGGCGCCGCGCACACCGGAAGGAGAGGGGGACACCGCGGATGAGGCGAGTACGGGGGCACCCGCGGCGCCGGGAGCGGGGACGGGCAGGGCTGGGGCCGGCGGCGGCCGCCCTGGCGGCGGCACTGGCCGTGACCTCCCTGGCGGGCTGCGGGGAGCGCGGTCCCGCGCCCCCGGCGGGCCCGGCCCGGGAGCCGAGCGCCGCCCAGTCGCGGCTGCTGGAGCGGGCCGAACGGGTACTGGTCGCCCGCTGCATGGCGGAGCGGGGCTTCGAGTACGCCGCCACCGGGCCCCCCGAGGCGACGCCCGAGCGGCGTTCCTTCCCGTACGGGCTGGACGACGTGGAGTGGGCCCGGGCCCACGGCTACGGCGGCCGCGCCGAGCGCGCGGCCGCCGAGGCCCGCCGGGCCGATCCCGACCAGCGGTACTTCCAACGGCTTTCGGCACGCGAGCGGGCGGCCGCCCGGACCGCGCTCATGGGCGCGGCTCCCGTGGGCCTGAAGGCCACCACCCCCACCGGCATGACCCTGACCGCGAGCACCGACGGCTGCCTCGCCCGCGCGCAGCGCGCGCTGTACGGCGATCTGGCCGCCTGGTTCCGCGTCAAGGTCGTCACCATGAACCTCCGTCCCGCCCAGGAGGAGCGGGTGCGCCGGGACCCCCGGTACGCGGAGGCGGTGGGGCGGTGGGCGGCCTGCATGCGGGCCGCGGGCCGGCCCTACGCCTCCCCCGACGACTCCCGGCGGGCGGCGGCCGCCCTCGCCGAGGGCGCGGCCCCCGGCGCCGACGCCGCCGAGACCGCCCTCGCGGTCACCGAAGCGACCTGCGCGACGGCCACCCCGCTGGCGCAGGTCTCCCGAGCTCTGGACCGGACCTACGGCGAAGAAGTCCGCACGCGCCACCAGGACGAGATCGCCCTCAGGCGAAGGCTCCAGAACGACGCGCTCCCGAAGGCGGAGCGCGTCGTGTCCCAGCACACCGCACGTTCTTCACCCGCCCCGACATCCGGAGGTCCTCATGCGTAAGTTCCGTACGACCGTCCTGGCCTGCGCGCTCGCGCTGCCCCTGTTCGCCTTCCACGCGACCGCGACCGCGGCCCCCGCGGAGGTCTCCGACGCCTCCGGCATCGCCGCCGACGGCAACTACTGGGTCTGGGCGGACACCAACCGGGGCGGCCCGGCCTGCGGCTGGAGCGGCAACGACTCGGACTGGCGCACCTGTGGCGCCGGCAACAGCTACAACATGAACGACCGGGCCTCGTCCTGGTGGAACAACGGCTACTCGGGCGCGCTGGGCGACGTCCGGGTCTACGAGAACATCGGCTACGGCGGCGCCTCCACCTGCGCCCCGAACGGCTCCGCGGGCAACATCCCGTGGGAGTGGAACGACCGCATCTCCTCGCACAAGTGGGTCACCCGCTGCGGTTTCTGACCCCGGCCCCCGACCGGGGCCTCCCGGGACCCGAACCCGGGAGGCCCCGCACGGCCGCGAGGCCCCCGGACCGGTCCGGTCAGTCCGGCAGGGCGGTGCCGCAACGGGAGCAGAAGCGGGCGCCCGACTCGGTGGAGAGCCGGCCGCACTCCGGGCAGACCCGGTGCAGCAGGCAGGCCGTCTCGCCGCCCTCGCCCCCGGCGGAGCCGGCCGGACGTTCGGCGGTGCCGATGCCCATGCCGGGGCGCCGGGTGTGGACGGTCAGGTACGTCAGCCCCTGCGGGCCGGCGGTCAGCGAGCGGCGGGCGCCGCGCGGCAGCCAGCAGGCCGTGTGGGGGCGCAGCCGGAGCGTGCCGTCCTCGGTGTCGATCCGCCCGCCGCCCTCCACCACGACGAGCATGACGTCGAGGGCCGGCTCGGCGTGCTCGGCGATGGCCGCGCCGGGGCGCAGCCGGATCAGGTTGGAGTCCAGGCCGCGCGCGGTCCCGGTGAGCCGCCACAGGGCGCCGGTCGCGTCGGCGGGGGCCGCGGCGATCACCGCGTCGAGGTCCGTGAGGATCCCGGCGAGGTGCGGTTGCGTCGTCATGCTGGTCCTTCCCTGCCTTGAGCACGTGCCCCCGCAGTCATACACGACGGCGGGGGGCCCGGCGGCGCGATCCGCTCTTCGCGCTCCCGCGTGCGCGCTCTCCACCCCGCGTCCGCCTCCCGCGCCCCGGCCGTGCGCTCCCTGCGGAGCCGCCCCCGCCGCTTCCGCCGCAAGGGGGGCGCGTTAGGGTTTGTGTCCGGATTGCGTCGGCCTCACCCGGACCGGACGCGAGGCCCGGCCGGAGGTCGATCACCGTCCCGGCGCGGCCGCTCCTGCCTCCTGTCCCGCCCGTACCGGAAATCCTGCCCCGTATGCACTCCAGCACCACCACCGCCCCCTCCCCCACTCCCGCCCCCGCCGCTCCTGTGCCCGCCGCGGGCGGGCGGCTGATCACGCCCCGGGCCCCGGCCCGGCCGAGCGCGGCCGCCGCCTTCCACAGCGTCAGCGCCGCCACGACCGTGCTGCTGGGCCTCGTGGCGATCGGCGCCATGATCCACGAGCCGGTGCTCATACCCCCGCTGGCCGCGAGTGCGGCCCTGGTGCACAGCGCGCCCACCCTGCCGCTGGCGCAGCCGCGCGGGGTCGTCATCGGCCACCTGCTTGGCGCGGCCTGCGGCTTCGCGGTCCTCGCGGTGGCGGGCAGCAGTGCCTGGGCGGCGGCCGTGGCGGCCGGGCTCACCCTGGCCCTCCTGACGCTGGCCCGCACCCCGCACTCCCCGGCCGTGGCCACCGCCGTGATCACGGTGCTCCAGACGCCCGCGCCGGCCCGCTTCGTCCCCCTGCTCTTCGGGTCCACGGTGCTCCTGGTCCTCACCGGCTACGCCGGGTCCCGCATCCGCCGCACGGCACCGAGGTACCCCGCCTACTGGTGGTGACGTGCGGGCGCGCCTGCGCGGTGGCGAGGGGGCCCGGACGCTACTCCTTGTGCTGTGGAAATTTCTACGAAGGACGTCTTCGGGGCCCCCTGCTGGGTGAGTCTGATGGCCCGCGACCTGGAGGCGTCCCAGCGCTTCTACGGGACGGTCGTGGGCTGGACCTTCCGCCGGGCCCGGCTCGGCTCGGCCTTCTCGGTGGCGGTGCTGGACGGCGTACCCGTGGCCGGGATCGGGGCGCTGGCCACCGATCTGGCGGTGGCGGTGGCGTGGACCCCGTACTTCGCGGTCGACGACGTCGACGTGGCGGCGTCCCGGATCCGCGAGCGCAGCGGCACGGTCGCCGTGGGCCCGGTCTCCTTCCCCGGGGGCGGGCGGGCGGCGCTGGTCGCCGACGTGGACGGCGCGGTCTTCGGGGTCTGGCAGGGGCCCGTCTCCGCGGGCTGGCGGGTGGGGCTGGGCCCCGCCCCGGCCTGGCTGGAGCTGCGGACCAGGAACGCCTTCGACGCCGCGCTGTTCTACGGCGAGGTGCTGGAGTGGGCCACGGGCCGGCCCGGGTGCTGCGAGGTCTCCTACGAGGAGGAGCAGGTCGTCCTGCGGCAGGGCGGGGAGCCGGTGGCCCGGCTGGACAGCGGCCCGGTGGAGCCGGGCGGGTACATGCCGCACACCCGGCCCCGCTGGCACGTGCACTTCCGGGTGGCGGACCTGGACTCCGCCGTGGAGGCCGCCCTCGACCTCGGCGGGCGCACCGTCTCGGTGATCACCTGCGACGGTACCGAGCGCTCGATCATGCTCCGTGACCCGGACGGCGCCCTGTTCACCCTCACGGAGCGGGTCGCGCCGCCCGGAACGGTGGGCGGCGCGGCCTGACCGGCCGGCTCGCCGGCCGCCCGGCTTCTGGGGAGACTGGTCCGGAGGAGGTGCGCATGGACCCGGTGGCGGCGCTGGACCGGATCGCGTTCCTGCTGGAGCGCGCGCAGGCACCGACGTACCGGGTACGGGCTTTCCGTACGGCGGCGGCGGCCGTGGCGGACATGGGCGGCCGGGAAGCGGCCGAGCGGGCCGCGGCCGGCTCGCTGGAAGCGGTCAAGGGCATCGGGCCCAAGACCGCCCAGGTGGTGCGCGAGGCGCTGGCCGGCGGGATCCCGGAGTACCTGAGCCACCTGGAGGAGGAGGCCGCGGCCGTGCCGCAGGGGCCTCCCGCCTCGCCGGCGGCCACGGCGCTGCGCGCGGCCCTGCGCGGGGACTGCCATCTGCACTCGGACTGGTCGGACGGCGGGAGCCCGATCGAGGCGATGGGGCGGGCGGCCGCCGAGCTGGGGCACGAGTGGGCGGTGCTGACGGACCACTCGCCGAGCCTGAAGGTCGCCCGGGGCCTGTCGCCGGAGCGGCTGCGCGAACAGCTGCGGGTGGTGGCGGAGCTGAACGAGGCGTGGGCGCCCTTCCGGCTGCTCACCGGCATCGAGTGCGACATCCTCCTCGACGGCTCGCTCGACCAGGAGCCGGAGCTGCTGGACCAGCTCGACCTGGTGGTGGGGTCGGTCCACTCGAAGCTGCGGATGGAGTCCCCCGCCATGACGCGCCGGCTGCTCACGGCGGTGCGCAATCCCCTGATGGACGTCCTCGGCCACTGCACGGGGCGGCTGGTGACCGGTCGGACCCGCCCGGAGTCCACCTTCGACGCCGAGGCCGTCTTCGCCGCGTGCGCGGAGTCCGGCACGGCGGTGGAGGTCAACAGCCGCCCCGAGCGGCTGGACCCGCCCCGGCGGCTGCTGCGCCTGGCCGTCGCGGCGGGCACCTTCTTCGCGGTCGACACCGACGCGCACGCCCCGGGCCAGCTGGACTGGCAGATCCTGGGCTGCGAACGCGCGGCGGAGTGCGGGGTGCCGCCCGACCGTGTGATCAACACCTGGCCGGCGGACCGGCTCCTCGCCTGGACCCGCTCCTCCTGAGGCGTGTCGTCCGGACCGGGACGGGGCCCCGCCCGTACGGGCGGGCCGGCCTCAGCCTTCCGTGCCCGGCGGCGGGCGGCGGTTCTTCAGGGCCAGGCCGGCCAGGACCGCACCGACCCCCGCGCCGAGCACGGCCGTGACGCCGGACCAGGCGTACGGCCCGCCGAGCGCGGCGCCCAGCGGGTCGTAGAGCACCACCCCGCCCACGACGTGCAGGGTGACCACGCAGAGCGCGGCCACGGCCGCCGCCCGCCAGACCGCCGGGGTGTCGCGTACCGCCAGCAGGGCGCCGAGCTCCAGGCACAGCAGGGACACCGCCAGCGGCGCCAGGCCCTCGGGGGCCGGGGGCCGCGCCGGGTGCGCGGGGAGGTGCAGGACGCCGCACAGCAGCAGCACGGCGGCGGTCGGCCGGCGCAGTACGTGGCGCAGCGCGCCCCGCGCCGGTGCCGCGGCGGGTGCGGGCCCGGCGGCCGAGGGGGCGCGGAGCCCGTCGCGGTCGCCGTGGTCCGCCGCCGCGAGGGCGCTGGGGTCGTTCATCGGCAGCTCCGTTCGCCGGCGCGGGTCCGCACCCCGCGCGCCGGTCCTCGTGCGCCACGGAATCACCGCACGTTCTGCCACATTGAGCGCCTCCGGCCGGGCTTGCGCCATCCGGGGCGGGCAAACGGGCGGCTTCCGCGGCGCGTCCGGGGCGCCGCACATGACACGCCGCGGCCAAGGCGGCCGGGGCCGGCGCGGGCGGTCCACAGTGGCGGGGTCGACGCGTCGAGGAGGGGGGTGTCAGCCGTGCCGGACCCCGGCCCCGCCCGCCGCGGGCGCCTCCACCGCAGGGTGCTGGGCGCGCTGGCGCCCGCGCTGGCCCTGCTCTGCGCCGCCGGGTCGGCGCCGCCGACCGCCGTGGCGGCGGCCGGCCCCGCCGGGCGGCCCGTCGTCCGGACCGCCGAGGGGCCGGTACGGGGCCGCGCGCACGGGACGTACGACACCTTCGAGGGCATCCCGTACGCGGCCGCGCCGACCGGCCCGCTGCGCTGGCGGCCGCCGCGCCCCGCGCCCCGCCGCACGGACGTCCTCGACGCCGGGGCGCCCGGGTCCCGCTGTCCACAGCTCCCGGCGATCGGGCCCGGCGGGCCGACCGGCTCGGAGGACTGCCTGTACCTGAACGTCACCGCCCCGGCGGGGCGGGGACGGGGGCGGCCGGTGATGGTGTGGTTCCACGGCGGCGGCTTCCGCTTCGGCTCCGGAGACGCGTACCGGCCGCAGCCGCTCGCGGTGCGGGGTGACGCGGTCGTGGTCACCGTCAACTACCGGCTCGGGGTCTTCGGCTTCTTCGGGCATCCGGAGCTGGGCGGGGCCCCGGACTTCGGGCTCGCCGACCAGCAGGCGGCGCTGCGCTGGGTTCGGGCCAACGCGGCCGGCTTCGGCGGCGACCCGGAGCGGGTCACCGTCTTCGGGGCGTCGGCGGGCGCGCTGAGCGTCTGCGCGCACCTGGTGTCCCCCGGCTCGGCCGGCCTCTTCCGGCGGGCGATCGTACAGAGCGGCTCGTGCTCGACCACGATGCCGCCGTACGCGCTGCTGCCGACGGTCGGGACGTACGAGCCCTTCGTGCCCGAGGAGCGCACGGTCTCCGCCGGGGTGGCGGCGGCGGCCTCCCTCGGCTGCGGCGGCCGGCCCGCGGGCCGGGTGCTCGACTGCCTCCGGGCCCTGGCCACCGGCCGGCTGCTGACGGCGGAGCTGATGGAGCGGTTCTCGGGGGTGGCGTACGGCAACGCCTTGCTGCCGGCCGAGCCGCGCCGGGCGCTGGAGTCGGGGCGCTTCCACCGGGTGCCGGTCGTGCAGGGCAGCAACCTCGACGAGATGCGGCTGTTCGTCGCGCAGACGCTGGCGGCGTATCCGGTGGGCGACGGCGAGGGCTACCGGATGCGGCTGCGGACCTCCTTCGGCCCGGCGGCCCCGGCCGTGGAGGCCGCCTACCCGCAGGCGGCCTTCCCGACGGCCGCGCTGGCCTGGGCCGCGCTGCTGACCGACGCCTCCTTCACCTGTCCCACGCTGCGGGACAGCCGTGCGCTGGCCCGGCACGTGCCCACGTACGCGTACCTGTTCAGCGACACCGGAGCACCCGATTTCACCGGTCTGCCCGCGCCGGCCGGCTTCCCGTACGGCGCGACGCACGGCTTCGAACTGCCGTACCTGTTCACGACGGTCGCGCTGACGCCGCCGCAGCGCGCGCTGTCCGGGCGGATGACCGGCTACTGGACGCGCTTCGCCCGCACCGGTTCGCCGAACGCGCCGGGCTCACCGGCCTGGCCCCGGTTCGGGGGGCCCGCCCGGTCCGTGCTGAGCCTGGCGCCGGGCAGCGGCGGGATCCGGCCCGTCGACCCGGCATCCACGCACCACTGCGCCCTCTGGAACGCCCTGCCGTTCCCGGAGCCGCCCGGGAAGGCGACCGGTTCATGACGGCCGGGCTGCGCGAGGTCCTGCTGCCGTGCCGGCGCCGGACGCCTGGATGGCGGCGCTGTCCAGGATCCCGCTGCTGCGCGGGCCGGGCGAGGCCTGGCTGTACAACACCTGCTCCGACATCCTGGGCGTGCTGATCGCCAGGGTCTCGGGGCGCAGCCCGCCCGCGTACCTGGCCGACCGGATCTTCGGGCCCCTCGGTATGGCCGGCACCGGGTTCGCGGTGCCGCCGGAAGCGCTCGGCCGGTTCACCGGCTGCTACCGCGCCGGGCCCCGGGGCGGCCGGCTCCGCCTGGTCGATCCGCCGGACGGGCAGTGGAGCCGCCCGCCGGCGTTCCCCTCCGGGGCGGGCGGCCTCGTGTCCACCGCCGACGACCGCCGGCGGTGATGCGCGCGTTCTGGCGGTTACGCGGCCTCGGTCTGAGGCAGGTGCGGACGGGGCGCCGGGGGCTCAGAGCCGGACGTCCCAGGTGGCGGTGGAGGTCAGGGCCCGGGCGATCTCGGGGTCGCGGACCGAGGGGGTGCGGTCCTCGGCGGTCACCGACAGCTTGTGGGTGCGCAGGTCGAGCAGCCACAGCTCGGCCACCCGGACTTCGCTGCGGCCCGCGAACCGCTTCAGTTCGCGCCCGTCGAGGTACCAGCGGACCTCCGGCCGGCGGCCGTCGCTGCCGTACAGGCGGGGGACGGCGGCCTTGGCGGTGTGCCGCAGCCGCAGGGTGCGGTCGGTCGGGGTGAGCGGGGTGACCAGGCGGGCGTGCCGGTGGAAGCCGGCGATCATGGCCTCGACGCCGGGGAGGTTGAAGGGTTTGCCAAGGACCCGCATGAGGGAGTTGTCGGTGGGCCGGTAGAGGCCGGTGACGTAGTAGCCGCCGCCCTCGTACGCGCCGACGGTGCCGCCGTCCGGGGAGGCCTCCCCGAGCCAGCGGTGCCATTTGGCGTGCTGCGCCGCCATCCGGGAGGCGTCCAGGGTGGAGGAGTTGGGGTCGGCCGGTTCGGGGCCGGTGTACTTCTCGTAGTCGGGGACGCCCGGGTAGAAGTACTCGTCGGCGAGCTTGCCGAGGGAGTGGCCGGTCTCGTGGATGGCGACCTGACCGGACTTGGGGTGGCCGGCGGAGGCGGTGGAGATGCCCTCGTAGCCAAGAGTGGCGCTGGGCTCGTTGTATCCGGCGCCGCCGTACTTGGTGCTGTTGGCCAGGACGACGACCAGGTCGGCCTCGGGCGCCTTGGCGACGTAGGCGTCGACCTTGGGCTGGTCCACGCAGAGCAGCCGTTCGATGGACTCGCACCAGAAGTACGAGCCGAGCGCGGTGTCCCGGACGGTGTCGGGGCCGGGGTCGCCGGAGACCCCCGACTGGGCGGAGACGGCGTCCACGGTCCAGACGTTGAAGAGGTCGCGGTAGGTGGTGTACGGCTCGACGGCGGTGACCTCGGCCCATTTGGCGCGGGCGTCGTCGTGGAAGCGGTCCAGCTCGCCGGCGGTGTAGCCGTCGCCGATGACGACGACGTCCAGCCGGTCCGACGCGGGGCCGTTGTCGATCACCTTGGTGACCCGGCCGTCGGCGGCGCGCGCTGCCTCCGAGAGGCGGGGCGTGGCCTTCGCCCGCCCGGCGGCGGGGACCAGGGTGTGGCCGGATCCGGCGTCGCCGCCGTGTTCCGGCCCGGGTATCTCGACCTTCACGCCGGCCGGCCGGGGCGGGTCGGCGGCTGCGGCGGGCGCGGTGGCGGCGGCCAGCAGCGCGGCGCTCGCGCAGGCCGCCGCGAGGGCCGTGCGCAGTGCGGGACGGGCGGTTCGCCTCATGAAGTCCTCCGTGGGGGGCGGGAGTCGGGCGAGGAGACGGACGGACGGTTAAGCAGATGGTTAAGTCCGCTGAACCGGCTGCTTAAACTAGGCGGCGGACGAGGCGCTGCGCAATGCCCGACTCCCGTTCCATACTGAGGAGTTGCAGGTCCCGGGGTCACAACAGGGGGAGTTCATGGACGAACCGGCCGAGATCGGCCGCAGGGTGCAGCGGCTGCGCGCCGAACGCGGGCTCACCCAGCGGCAGTTGGCGGAGCCGTCGTACACCCCGGCGTACGTGTCCACCCTGGAGGCGGGCAAGGTGCGCCCCTCGGAGACCGCGCTGCGCTTCCTCGCGGAACGGCTCGGCACCTCGTACGAGGAGCTCGCCACGGGGCGGCCGGCCCGGCTGGCCGCCGAGCTGCGGCTCGCCCTGACCGACGCCCAGCGCACCCTGGCCACGGGCCCGGCGGAGGAGGCCGCGGCCGAGTTCCGGCGGCTGCTGGCCGAGGCGGAGCGGCTGGACCTGGCCGACGAGCGGGCCGAGGCGCTGCTCGGACTCGGCGACTGCGCCCTGGAGGCCGGCGAACTGGCCGGGGCCGCCCGGCACTTCGAGGCGGCGGAGCTCCTGCTGGCGGACGAGCCGCTGCCGCGCCGGGCCCGGCCGATCCGGGGCCGGGCCGTCGCCCACCTGCTGGCCGGGGAGCTGCGGTACGCCTGCTACCTGCTGGAGTCGGCGATCGACGCGCTGAACGCGGGCGGGCTCGGGGATCCGGAGGCCCTGGTGCTGCTGTACTCGGCGGTCATCGGCCCGTACATCGACATGGGCGCCCACGCCCGCGCGGCCCATGCCGCGGAGCTGGCGCTGGCGCTGGCTCCACAGGTCGGGGATCCGGCGCTGGTGGCGGGGATGCACCGGCAGGTCGCGCGGACCTTCCTCACCGAGGGCCGCGTCGCCGACGCCGACGCCTCGCTGGCCAAGGCCCAGGCGGTCTACCGCCAGCTGCGGCTGCGGACCGACCTGGCGCACTGCCACTGGATGCGCGGCTACGTCCAGGCGCAGCACGGGGAACTGGCGGCGGCGGAGCGGGAGCTGCGGATCGCCCGGGAGATGCTGACGGAGCGGCGGGCGGCGCTGTACACGGCGCAGGTGGAGGTGGAGCTGGCCGACGTGCTGCGCCGCCTGGGCCGGTACGAGGAGGCGGCCGAGCTGGTCTCGGGACTGCTGGAGGAGGGTGCGGGTCCGGGGGCGGTGCACGCGGGAGGCGCGCACCGGCTGCTGGGGCTGATCGCGCAGGAGCGCGGGGAGGCGGAGGCCGCCGAGGAGCACTACGTACGGGCGCTGGCCCTGCTGGAGCGCAGCGGGGCGGGCGGGGACCTGGCGGACGTGTGCCGGCTGCTGGGCGACCTGCTGCGCCGGGCGGGGCGTACGGAGGCGGCGATGGACGCCTACCGCACCGGCCTCGGCCACCGGGCGACACCGGGCACGACCACCCTGGGTCCGGCCCCGGCCGCCCCGGCGTACCCGGCACCGCTCCCGGCGCCGCGCTGAGGCGGCTGCGGGAGCGGTACGGGCGGGCCGTGCGGACGGGCGGTCAGTGGTTCTCGGTGGGCTGGAGGTCCCGCGGGATCAGGGCCCAGGTCGTGGCCGCGGCGGCGACGGCCAGGGCCGCGGCCATCAGGAACGCCGGGGTGATCGCCAGGGTGTAGGCGTGCGAGGCGGTCTCCAGGAGGGCCTGGCCGACGGTGCCGCCGAGCCGCTCGGCGGTGTGCGCCGCCTCGCCGACCGAGTCCCGTACGGCGCCCGCGGCGGGGCCGTCGAGGTCGAGCACCGGCAGGTTGCCCCGGTAGAGGGCGGCGGCGGTGGTGCCGAGGACGGCGACGCCCATCGCGGAGCCCAGTTCGTAGCAGGTCTCCTCGATGGCGGCCGCGCTGGAGACCTGGTCGGCCGGCGCGGCGGAGACCAGGGTCACCGAGGCCACCGTCGTCGCGATGCCGGCGCCGAGCCCCATGACGGTCAGTCCGGCCGCGAAGGCCGGGTAGCCGGGCTCGGTGAACTGCTGGACGGTCCAGGGCGTCGCCATTCCGGCGGCCAGGACGACGAGTCCGGCGCCCAGCACGTGCCGGATCGGATAGCGGGCCATCAGTGCGGGCGCCACCATCGAGGCGCAGATCAGCGCCAGCGGCGCGGGCAGCAGGCGGATGCCGGCCTCCAGCGGGGTGTAGCCCTGGCCGTACTGGAACCACTGGGTGACGAGGAAGAGGACGGCGCCCATGCCCACCATCGGCAGGAAGATCGCGGTGGCCGCGACGCTGAAGGCGGGCTTGGTGAACAGCCGTACCTGGAGCAGCGGCTCGTCCACGCGCAGCTGGCGGCGGACGAAGACGGTGAGCGCGAGGGCGGCGAGGGCGAGCAGGGCCCAGGGCAGCGGGTCCGCGATGCCGCTCTTGCCGAGCTGCTTGATGCCGCCGGCGAGGGCGAGCATGCCGGTGACCGACTGACCGACGCCCCACCAGTCCCAGCGGCCGGTGCCGCGCGGAGCGCGCGATTCGGGCAGGTAGCGCAGGCCCGCCGCGACGATCAGGGCGGCGACGGGGAGGTTGAGCAGGAAGGCGGAGTGCCAGCCGTGGTCCTGGACGAGGAGGCCGCCGATGACGGGTCCGAAGGCCATGCCGCCGCCGAACACGGCGGCCCAGACGGCGAGGGCGAAGGCACGTTCCCCGGCGTCGGTGAAGACGCTGCGCAGGATCGACAGGGTGGACGGCATGATGGCCGCGCCGCCCACGCCGAGCAGGGCGCGGGCCGCGATGACGTGCCAGGCCTCGGTGGAGAAGACGGCGATCAGCGAGGCGGCGGAGAAGATGCCGAAGCCGGCCATGAGCAGCCGCTTGCGGCCCCAGCGGTCGCCGAGGGCTCCGGCGGTGACCAGGAGCCCGGACAGGGCGAGGGCGTAGACGTCGATGATCCACAGCTGCTGTACGGCGCCGGGCTGGAGGTCGGCGACGAGCGAGGGGAACGCCACGTTCAGGATCGTGGTGTCCATGGAGATGAGCAGGAGGCTGCCGGAGAGGATCGCGAGGACGATCCAGCGCCGCGGGTCCTGCGTGGGGGTGTGCATGGGGTTCCGTTCGGGGTCGTGCACGGGAGGGAGCCGCCCGGGGCGGCGGATCAGGCTTCGGGGCCGGGGGGCGGCCAGGGGGGCCGCGCTCCCCCGAGGAAGGACGTCCGGACGAGGTGTCCGATCCGGCGGGGGGCCAGGTGGCCGTCGCGCACGCCCTCGGCGGCGGCGTCGAGCAGGCCCCAGAGCGAGTACCAGATCCAGTACGGCGGAAGGTCGGCGCGCAGCCGGCCCAGCCGCTGGCCGAGGGCGAGGAAGCGCAGGGCCCGCTGGTCCTGGCGCTCCAGCCCGGCCTTGAAATCGGGGTCGGCGAGGACGGTGGCGTCGCGCGAGGTGAACCCGTACAGGTGGGCGGCGGGCAGCAGGGCCACGACCAGCTCCTCGAGCGCGGCGTCGAAGGCCGCCGCGTCGGCGGTGGCCCCGGGCAGGTCGGCGTGGGCCAGGCAGCCGTCGACGACGTGGATGGCCCGGACGGCCACGGCTTTGAGCAGGGCCTCGCGGGTGGCGTAGCGGCGGCTCAGGGTGGCCCGGCTCGTGCCGATGCGGGCGGCGATCTGGACCATCGAGGCGCTGTGGTCGCCCGCGAGGACGCGCGCCGCGGCGTCGAGCAGTTCTTCTTCGGGCACCATGATGAGCCTCCTTCGCCTCGAATGATACAGAGCTGTCTCACTCGACGCAAAGATGACTCATGAACGGGGTCTGCTTGGGTCTGCTTGGGTCTGCTTGGGGTGCGCTGACTCAGGGCGCCTGACGACGCCCGCGTTGCGGCGCGCACCTCCCGCGGCACGGGCGGGTTTCGCGGCGCCGCCGCAGGGCACAAGCCCACTGCCGCCCCGCGCATTCGCGGGGCGGACCAGTTCTACGGGCGCCGCTGACCGGCCTGCCGGCCCTCAGTCCTCGCCCTGGGTGCGGGCGCGGGCGCCCGAGCGGGTACGGCCCGCGGTGGGGGCCCGTTCCGGGTGCCGGCGCACGTACTCGTCCTCCAGCTCCTTGAGCCGCTGGGTGTGCGTGGCCAGCGCGTCGTCCGAGCCGTGCAGCAGGGTTTCGTGGCGCGTGCGGTGGATGGTCTCCAGCTCCCTCAGCAGCCGGCCGTCCTCCAGTTCCCGCGCCGCCGGTCCGGCGGCGTGCTCTGCCATGGCAACCACCTCCACGTCCTACGGTAAGCGGGCCGGGGACGGTCAGCCGTCCGGGCGGGAACGCGGCCCCTCCCGCGGCCCCTCCCGCTGTCCCTCCCCCGCCTCCCGCCGCGGCGGATCCGGCGCGTCGCCGGCCCCGCCGGCGTGGGCGCGCAGGGCGCAGCGCACCGACCAGACCACTGAGACCAGGGGCACCGCGACCACCGCCCCGACCACCCCGGCCGCGATGGCCCCGGCGATCACCGAGACCGCCACCACGAGCGGGTGCAGCCGCACCGCCCAGCTCATCACCAGCGGATGCAGCAGGTGCCCCTCGATCTGGCCGATCACCACGATCAGCGCGATGACCACGCCCGCGATCAGCGGCCCCCTCGCCGCCAGCGCGACCACCGCCGCGACGGCGAGCGCGACGGGGGACCCCACCAGGGGGACGAAGGCCGCGAAGAACTCCAGCAGCGCCAGCGGCAGGGCCAGCGGGACCCCGAGGAAGTAGAGCGCCAGCCCGACGAGCACGGCGTTGGTCGCCGCGACCAGCACGATCCCGTGCGTGTACCCGGTGAACGTGCGCCAGGCCGCGCGCCCCGCGACTCCCACCCGCCCGCGGGCCCGCTCGGGCAGCTGGCCGCAGAACCACGCCCACTGCCGGGTGCCGCCGTGCAGGAAGAAGACCGAGGAGAACACCGCGAGGGCCAGCACGGTGAGGACCTGCACCACGTGGCCGGCCCCGCTGACGGCCGTGTCCAGCAGGGTCGAGCGGTGCTCCGAGAGGTACGCGCCGGCCTTGGACTGGAGGCCGGAGAGCGCCCCGGGGTGCAGCCGGAAGGGCGGGCCCTCCAGCCACCCCTCGATGCTGGAGAGGCCCTCGCGGAACTCGCGGACCAGGGTGGCGCTCTCCCCTGCCACCGCTTCGCCGACCAGGGCGAGGACGCCCAGCAGCAGGACGATGCTCCCGACGAGGCTGATGGCGACGGCCGCGGAGCGGGGCAGGACGCGGGCCAGGCCGCGGGTGGGCGGTGACAGCAGCGCCGTCACGACGAGGCCGAGGAAGAGCGCCACGCCGATCTCGTGGAAGCGGCCCAGCAGCGAGAAGACGGCGTAGACCGCCACGCCGACGACCAGCAGGCGCCAGGCGTGGGCCGCGGCCGTACGCAGGAACGGGGACACCGGCGGCATGACCCATGCGTGCCACCGCCGGCGGCCGCTGCCACGCTCCACGTGCCGTTTTGACCCGTCCGGGGTGGAAAACGCGTTGCCCGGGCGGGTGCGGCGGCGCAGGATGGTCCGCCGTGAGCAGATCCCGCCTGGCCTCCGTCCTGCCCGACCTCGCCCCCTGGCGTTCCAGCCGTGACTTCCGGCTGCTGTTCTTCCAGGGCGCGGTCACCTTCTTCGGCTCCTTCATGGCGATGATCGCCCTGCCGCTCCAGATCAAACACCTGACGGACTCGCCGCTGGCCGTCGGCGCCATGGGTGCGGTGGAGCTGGTCCCGCTGGTGGTCTGCGGGCTGTACGGCGGCGCGCTCGCCGACGCGGTGGACCGGCGGCGGCTGATCCTGCTGACGGAGGCCGGGCTCGGGGTGCTCGCGCTGGTGCTCCTGGTGAACTCGCTGCTGCCGCATCCGCTGCTGTGGCCGCTGTACGTGGTGGCGGCGGGGGTGTCGGCGCTGACGGGCCTCCAGCGTCCGGCGCTGGACTCGCTGATGGCGCGGATCGTGCCGCACGACCAGCTGAGCGCCGCGGCCGCGCTCAACGCGCTGCGCTACCAGTTCGGGGCGATCGCCGGCCCCGCGCTGGCCGGAGTCGTCGTCGCGTACGCCGGATACCCGTCGGCGTACGCCGTGACCGTGGCGGGGTTCGCCGTGTCGGTGGTGCTGTGCGCGCGGCTCGATCCGGCGCCACCGGTCGGGGGCGGGGAGCGGCCCTCGCTGCGGGGCATCGCCGAGGGCGCCCGGTACGCGTGGGGGCGGCCGGTGCTGCTGGGGACGTACGCCGTCGACCTGGCGGCGATGTTCTTCGCGTTCCCCAACGCCATCTTCCCGTTCCTCGCCGACGAGCTGGACGCCGTGTGGGCGCTCGGCCTGATGTACGCGGCGGGAGCGGTGGGCTCACTGGTGCTGGGGCTGACCAGCGGCTGGGTGTCGCGGGTACGGCGGCACGGGCTGCTGGTGGTCTTCGGCGCCGCGGCGTGGGGGCTGGCGATCGCCGCCGCCGGCTGGTTCACCGCCATCTGGCCGGTGCTGCTGTGCCTCGCGGTGGCGGGCGCCGGCGACATGCTGAGCGGGCTGGGCCGGTCCACCATCTGGAACCAGACGATCCCGGAGGAGCTGCGGGGGCGGCTCGCGGGGATCGAGGTGCTCTCGTACAGTGTCGGGCCGCAGCTCGGGCAGGTCCGGGCGGGCACGATGGCCGGCTGGACGGGTACCCGGCCGGCGTTCTGGAGCGGCGGCCTCGCGTGCGTGGCGGCGGTGGCCCTGCTGGCCGCGGCGCTGCCGAAGCTCGTCTCCTACGACGCGGACACCGACGAGGACGCGCTGCGGCGCCGGGCCGCGCGGGAGGCGCAGCCGCAAGGACAGCCGGACCCGGCGGGCGCGGCGGGCGCGGCGGCCTGAGCGGCGGCGGCCCGGCGCCCGAACGGCGGTGTTCGCGGTGCGCGCGGCGGCCGGGGCCGGGAGGGTGACGGCATGGGCGACTGGTGGTACCGCAACATCCTGGAGCCGGGGAAACTCCCGCTGCTCCTGGCGCTGTCGGCGTTCGTGGTGACCTTCGCGGTGACCCGGGTCGTCACCCGGATGATCCGGGCAGGGAAGGGGCCCTTCCGCAATGTCACGCCGGGCGGCCTGCACGTGCACCACTGCGTCCCCGGGGTGATCCTGATGACCGTCGGGGGCTTCACCGCGATCGCGGGCGGCCGGACGGGGTGGGGCTCCTGGGTGGCGGCCGTGCTCTTCGGGATGGGGACGGGGCTGGTCCTGGACGAGTTCGCGCTGATCCTGCACCTGAGCGACGTCTACTGGAGCGAGGAGGGCATGCTCAGCGTCGAGGCCGTGGTCATGACCTCGGCCCTGGCGGGGCTGCTGCTGTGCGGGTTCGTCCCGCTGGGCGTGGACGGGCTGAGCGAGGACCAGCAGGAGAACCGGCTGCTCTTCGGGGCCACCGTGCTGGTCAACCTGCTGCTGGCCGCGGTGGCGCTGCTCAAGGGCAAGCCCAGGCTGGCGATGATCGGGGCGATCGTGCCGCTGATCGCCCTGATCGCGGCGGTCCGGCTGGCCCGGCCGGTCTCGCCGTGGGCCCGCCGCTTCTACGGGCGCCGGCCCCGGACGCGGGCCCGGACCCTGAAGCGGGCGTACCGGCACGACCGGCGCTGGAGCGGGCTGGAGCGCCGGATCGGCCACCTGATCGGCGGCGCGCCCCACCCCTGAACCGCCCCGCGCGCTCAGGCCGGGGCGCCGGCCCCGTCGAGCTCCCACGCGTGGCGCTTGAACTCCCGGCGGAAGTCGGCGTGGTCCTCCCACTGGCGGGCGATGCCGCGCAGCACGTCCCAGTGGTGCTCCACCGACTGGTCGATGACCTTGCGCACCAGCGGTTCGGCCGTCTCCCGCGTCGCGATGAGCCCCTTGACCGCGGAGGCCTCCAGCACGCTGTTGCGCAGCGCGCGCAGGGCCCGGGAGGTGTCGTCCATCGCGAAGCCGCGCTCACTTCCGGTCTCCGCGTCGAACAGCGGCGTCAGCCGCGCCTCGATGAACGCGGTGATCCGCTCGAAGTGCTGCACGTCCATCAGGGTTCTCCCGTTCCCGCGGGGTCGGCGCGGGGCGCGACCCCGCTCATCGATGCTGCTCGCAGGTGTTCAGGTGCAGGATACGAGGAGATCCACACCGGCGGCGACGGGGACCACGGCTGCGCTGTCGGTCCGCTCACGTATTCTTCCCGCCACCGCACACCGACTCGGAGGACCAGAAGAGTTGACCGGCCTGTCTCCCTTCCCGCTGCCCTTTCACGCTTCCCGTTCCATAGCGTTCGCGACGCCCCGAACGCTGCGGGAACTGCAGATGATGCAGTGCAGCGCCCACATCCGGTCGAAGCCGGGGTGGTTCGACAAGATGAACGATGCCGGGGTCGTCGCCCGGTGGACGCGGGAAGCGGTCGCCCAGGGCCTCACCGAAGCGCAGGTCCGCTACGTCCTGGCCGAACTCGCGCACTACGCCGCGCTGCGGGACGGACGGACCGGCGTCGAGGTGTCGGCCGTCGACGGGGTGTGGCAGTCGGACGCGCTGGTCGACGACGCGCTCAGGTCCCGGCTGCGCGAGGCGGTCCGGGTCCTGGAAGAGGTCCCCGCATCGGAACAGGACTGGCATCCCGGATCCGACGGCCAGGTACTGGACCTGGTGCATCCGTCGATGTTCTGCCTGGTGCGCGACGTGAGCGGTGCGCCGGAGCGGGCTTGGCAGAACCCGACGGACCGCTACTCGAAGTACGAGTTCTCGGAGAAGTTCCAGTGGCTGCCCACGGACGTCGACGTCAGCGAGGACGGCGGTGTCGCCTTCCGTTCGTACGTCAACAACGTCCACCCGACCGACCATCGCGAGCTGGCCTCCGTCCTGCCGGACGTGTTCGCGCGCCTGCTCCCCCTGCTGGAGAACGTGCTCACCGATCTGCGCCATCCGCGGCCCCTGCGGATCGAGGCCGATCCCTACGGGTGGTACGACTCGGAGCCGGAGCGGCCGGACAGGGCCGCCCACGGCGACGAGAAGGCCTACGCGGAGGCGGTGCGCGCGTGGGAACTGGCCCAGGACGACTGGTGGGAGAACCGCCGTCCGGTCCTCCCGGACGCCCCGGTCTTCACGCCGCCCGAGCTGCCGGACGCGTCCGCCCGCGTCGACCTGCGCGGCCGCCGTCTCCAGGTCATCGTCAAGCTCGCCACCGTGCACCTCACTCCGGACAAGCCGGAGTACCCCGGCGGTTCCTGGCACGTCGAGGGGATGTTGAACGAGCGGATCGTCTCGACCGCCATCTACTACTGGGACAGCGAGAACATCACCGAAAGCCGGCTGGCCTTCCGGGCGGCACTCGACGACCCGGACTACGAACAGAACGACGACAACGGCGTGCGCGAGGTCTACGGCCTGGAGGACGAGGACGCGCTGAACCAGGTGCTGGGCTCGGCGTCGACCCCGGCGGGCCGCGCTCTGGCGTTCCCGAACGTCCTGCAGCACCGCGTCGGCTCGTTCCGCCTCGCGGACCCGGCCCGCCCAGGACATCGCAAGATCCTCGCGTTCTTCCTGGTCGACCCTTCGGAGAACATCGTCTCGACGTCCGATGTGCCGCCGCAGCAACCGTGGTCGCAGACGTCGACCATGACGCTCGACCAGGCGAAGGAGTACCGCGAACAGCTCATGCGGGAGCGCAAGTTCTTCGTCGACGAGCACAACGAGCAGCTCTACGAGCGGGAGTTCTCCCTCTGCGAGCACTGAACCGGCGGGGTGACGGCCAGGACGGGCGGGGCCGGGGAGGTCCAGCGGTGGCCGCAGGGGTCGAAGGCCAGCACCACCGGTTCGCCCGGGCGCTGGCGCCAGGAGATCCGCTCGGGTGCGGCCGCGCACCGGGGGCAGGCCGGCAGGGGGGAGGAGGCCGGCGGCGAGGCCGGCGGGCCCGGGTCGGTCCGGCACTCGGGCGCCGCGGCGGGTACCGGCGGCGCGGTGTGCGGATCACGCATGGGGGCTCCCTGGTCCGGCGGCTGTGCTCCTGGCACTGTGCCATGCGGGGAGCTCCCGGCGCACCGGCGGATCATCCAGTGTTCTGGCTGGTCAGACGTGCGACAGCCAGGGGGATTCCGGGTCTCTGCGGGCACTTGGTGATCAACCGCTCCTCCGCTCCGGTTCCACCAGGCCCGTCTCGTACGCGGCGATCACGGCCTGCGCGCGATCGCGCACGCCCAGCTTGCCGAAGACCGCGGTGATGTGGTTCTTGACCGTGGAGACGCTGATGTCCAGTTCGGCGGCTATGGCCGCGTTGTCGAGGCCTCCGGCGAGCAGCCGCCAGATCTCCAGCTCGCGCGGGGTGAGCCCGGCGGGGGACGCGGGGGCGGGGCGGGGCGCGCGCGGGACGGACCGTACGTAGGTGGAGATCAGCCGGGTCAGCAGTCTGGGGGCGACGGCGGCCTCCCCGGCGTGGACGGTGCGGACGGCGGCGGTCAGCTCCTCGGGGGAGACGTCCTTGGGCAGGAAGCCGTAGGCGCCGGCGCGCAGGGCGGCGACCACGTACTCGTCCATGTCGAAGGTGCTCAGCGCGAGGACCCGGGACTCGGGCCGGGCCGCCGCCAGCTGCCCGGTGGCGGCCACCCCGTCCAGGACCGGCATGCGGATGTCCATCACCACCACGTCGGGCCGCAGCCGCCGGGCGAGGGCCACGGCCTCGGCGCCGTCCGCGGCCTCGCCGACGACCTCGATGTCCGGGTCGGGTGCCAGGATGAGGGCCAGGCCACGCCGTACCAGCGGCTGGTCGTCGGCGATGAGGACGCGGATCATCGGGTGGGTTCCTCTCGGAGCGGGTCGTTCTGGTCGTGGGGGGCGCCCCCGTCGGGCTGCAGGGGGAGGCGGGCCGCGACCCGGAAGCCGCCGTCCGCCCCCGGGGCGGCCTCCAGGGTGCCGCCGTGCAGGGCCACGCGTTCGCGCATGCCGACGAGGCCGTGGCCCCCGCGCCGGGAGGGGGCACGGCGGCCGGCGCCGTCGCGGGGGCCCTCGTCGCAGACCTCCACGGCGACCTCGTCCGGGCGGTACGTCAGCCGTACCCGGGCGGGGGCGTTCCCGGCGTGCTTGCGGGTGTTGGTCAGGGCCTCCTGCACGACGCGGAACACGGTCAGGCCGACGGTGGGCGGCAGCGGGCGGGCCGGGCCGCTCACGCTGAACTGCGTGTCCATCCCGGCGAGGCGGGACTCCGTGATGATCCGCTCCAGGTCCCCGGCGCCGGGCTGCGGGGCCGGCGGCGCGGTCTCCGGCTCCTCGCCGGCCCGCAGGACGTCGAGCAGCTGCCGCATCTCGGTGAGGGCCAGCCGGCCGGAGTCCTCCAGGGTGACCAGGGCCTCGCGGGCCGCCCCGGGGTCGTGGGCGAGGTTGGCCCGGGCACCGCCGGCCATGAGCTGCATGGTGGTGATGTGGTGGGCCACGATGTCGTGCAGTTCCCGCGCGATGCGGCGGCGTTCCTCGGCCACCGCCCGTTCGGCGATCAGGATCCGTTTGGCCTCGGTCTCCTGCTGCCAGCGCCTGGCCAGGAGGCCGGTGGTGAGGACGAGGAGGGTGGCGCCCGTGTTGGCGAGCAGGCCGAAGCCGTCGCCGAAGGGCAGGCCGCCCTGTCCGAGGCTGACCAGGGGCGCCGTGGCGAGGGCGGCGAGGACCATCGCGACGGGCCGGCAGGCCACGGCGACCGAGTACAGGGCGACGGCCGGGGTCAGGCCGAAGTGCGGGGAGACGGAGGCGGTCAGGTTCACCACCGCGCCCAGGACCAGGACCGCCGCGAGCGTCACCAGCGGGTGACGGCGCCGGGCCAGCAGGGCCATCGCCGAGGCCACCACGCAGAACGCCGCCGTGACTTCGAGGGACACGCCCTCGAACTGGGTCTCGAAGGCGAAGCCCGTGAGGTCCACGGCCGCCGCGCCGACCGCCACCAGGGCGTCGTTGCGCGTCCACGTCAACCTCTCGGCCTGCGTGCCCATCGTCCGGTCCCTCCTTCACGGACCGCCCCGGGGCCGCCCTCCCGGGATCCATTCTCACACCGGTCCCGGGCCGGGACAGCGGCCGCGGGGACCGGTCCCGACCAGGACCAGGGTCCTGGTCGGGGCCGCATCCCGGACCGTGGTCCCGAGGGCGTTCTCCTCCTCCACCAGGACGTTTTCCCGTCCGGCCGCTGATGGTCTGGTAACCGGCCGGGCAATCCGGCCGGTCCGCCACCGACGACACCGGAGGAGAACAGTGATCCGCGCCCTGACGGGATGCTCGACGAGAAACGCATGGAAGGTGATCGCCCTCTGGGCGGTGCTGGGCATCGGGCTGGCGATCCTGGGCCAGGTGTTCGTCTTCCGCGCCACCCAGCCCGGCAACGACGGCTTCCTGCCCGCCTCCTACGATTCGGCGGCCGCACTGCGGATCTCCGAGGAGCATTTCGGCGCCCGGTCGGACTCCGACCCGCTGACGGTCCTGGTGGCCCGTACGGACGGTGCTGCGCTCGCCGCGCCCGACGAGCGCAGGATCGAGGAGGTGGCGCAGCGGCTGGCTCGCAAGAAGGTCGTCATGCCCAGGACGGAGGAGGACCCGCCGTTCACGCAGGACCACTCCCAGGTCCCGCGGATCGGCGCGGGGACGACGGCCCCCGACCGGTCCTTCCGGCTGCTGTCCGTGCAGCTGGAGGGCAATCCGGAGGACCCCGGGGTGCAGAGCACGTACAAGGAGTTCCGCGAGGACGCCCGGGCCGCGTTCGGGGAGGCCGGCCTGCGGACGGGGTTCACGGGCGGGCTGGCCGCCACGGTGGACACCGCCGACGCCGAGAAGACCCGGTCGACGGTGGTCGGCGCGGTGGTCCTGGGGCTGATCGTGCTGCTCCACGTCCTGGTGTTCCGCAGTGTGTTCGCCGCGCTGCTGCCCCTGCTCGCGGTGACCATCGTGGGCGGCGCGGCCGTCGGCGCGGTGGTGCTCGGGTCGATGGCGAGCGGGATCCGGCTGGCACCCTCCACTCCCGGGCTGATCAACGTGGTGCTCATGGGCATCGGCATCGACTACTTCCTCTTCCTGCTGTTCCGCTTCCGCGAGCAGCTGCGGAACCGGCCCGGGCAGAGCGGGCGCGCGGCGGCGGCCGAGGTCGCGGGCCGGGTGGGCACGGCCGTCACCTCGGCGGCCCTGACGATCGTCGCCGCGTTCGCCACGCTCGGCATCGCCTCCTTCGGTCAGTTCCGCGTGCTGGGCCCGGCGATCGCGGTGTCGGTGCTGGTGATGCTGCTGGGCAGCCTCACCCTGATGCCGGCGCTGCTGGCCGTGACCGGCCGGAAGATGTTCTGGCCCTCGCGCGCCCTGGACCGCGCACCCCGCGAGGGGGTCGCGGGCCGGCTCGGCCGGCTGACGGCGCGGCGTCCGGTGGCGCTGGTCCTCGCGTCGGTGGCGCTGCTCGGCGCGCTGACGGCGGGCCTGGCCGGCATCCGCATGGACTACGGCCAGTCCGGCGCGGGCGGTGAGCGGACCGCCGCCGTGGAGACGGCCGAGGAGATCTCCCGCGCCCTGCCCGCCGGGGTCTCGGACCCGACGAGCGTGCTCGTCGCCGCCACCGACGGCGCTCCGCTCCGTGTGGAGCGCGTGGCCGGGCTGGCCGGGGCGCTGGCCCGGGTGCCGGGCGTGGGGCAGGTCGTTCCGACCGTTCTGAGCCAGGACGGGAAGGCGGCCAGGATCGACCTGCTGCTGGCCGTCGAGTCCGGCGGGCAGCAGGCCCGCGACCTGGTCTCCGGCCCGGTCCGGGAGACGGTGCGCAAGAACCTGCCGGCGGGGACCGAGGCCCATGTCGGCGGTACCGCTTCGGTGTTCGCGGACATCGCGGTGGCCGTCGACAAGGACCTGAAGGTCATCTTCCCGGTGGCGGCGGTGCTGATCGCCGTGATCCTGCTGGTGCTGCTGCGGAGCGTGCTCGCGCCGGTGGTGCTGATGCTGGCGGTGGGACTCGGCTTCGCGGCGACGCTGGGGGCGTCGGCCCTGGTCTTCCAGCACGGGCTGGGACGGCCGGGCGTGGACTTCACGCTCCCGCTGGTGCTGTTCCTGTTCGTGGTGGCGCTCGGTACCGACTACAACATCCTGATCGCCGACCGGGTGCGGGAGGAGATGGAACGGCCCGGACCGGCCCGGGAGGCGGTGGCCCGCGCCGTACGGCACACGGCGCCCGCCATCGCCACGGCCGGGCTGGTGCTCGCCGCGTCCTTCGGCAGCCTGGCGGTGAGCCCGCACGCCGGGACGCAGCAGACCGGGTTCGCCACGGCGGTCGGGATCCTGCTCTCCGCCCTGCTCCTGTCGGTGGTCCTGGTGCCCTCGCTGGCGGCGCTGCTCGGCCGCTCGCTGTGGTGGCCGCTGCGGCCGCGGGCACATGACGGGGAGCACCGGACGGCGCCGCCCGCGCAGGCGGAACGGCTGCCGGTCGGCTAGCAGGCCGCGAGCACGGGGGGCGCGGCTGGGACGGTACGTCCCGGCCGCGCCCCCGCGCGTGTCCGGTCAGGGCAGGTCCGCGACCTCGGGGTGGTCGGTCAGCCAGGCGCGGACCGCCTGCTGTTCCCTGCCCTTGCCCATCTCTTGGATCTTCGCCTCCAGTCCGGTGAGCTGGGCCTCGGTCAGCTTGAAGGACTTGAGCCAGCCGGCGATCTCCGGCTCGTCGGCGGCGAAGCCCTTGCGGGCGAGGGTGTGGATGCCGTCGCCCTTGCCCCAGACGCCCTTCGGGTCGGCCAGTTTGGCCAGGTCGTACGTGGAGTAGGCCCAGTGCGGGGACCACAGCACGCTGACGACCGGTTCCTGCTTCTCGTAGGCCCGCTTCAGCTCGGCGAGCATGCCGGGGGTGGAGCCGTCGACGACCTGGTACTCGCCGTCGAGGCCGTACTCCTTGAGGACCTTCTCCTTCAGGAGGGACATGGCGCCCGCGCTCGGCTCGATGCCGATGATCCTGCCCTTGAACCGGGCCCCCTTGCCCTTGAGGTCGGCGAGGGACCGCACGTCCTTCACGTACGAGGGGACGGAGAGCTCGATGGAGGTGGGCCCATACCAGGTGCCGAGGTCCTCCAGGCGGTTCCCGTACTTCTCCCAGTACTGGGCCTGGGTGACGGGGAGCCAGGAGTCGGTCTGGAAGTCGACCTGGCCGCCGGCGAGCCCGGTGAACAGGGCGCCCAGCTCCAGCTGGCGTGCGTCCACCTGGTAGCCGCGGCGTTCCAGCAGCTCCTTCCACAGGAAGGTGGAGGCGATGCCCTCGTCCCAGGGGATGTAGCCGATGCTGACCTCGCGGCCCTTGCCGGTGTTCCGGGCGCCGGGCGCGGCGGTGGTCTCGGCGGAGTCGCCGAAGGTGCTCAGTCCGCCGGCGACGAGGGCGAGGACGACGGCCGCGGTGACGGCGTACGCGGGCTGCGGGCGGTGGTTCCACAGCCGGGCCGTACCGCTCGCGGCGGACCGGGCCAGGGCCTGCGCCCGGCGGCCGACGGTGGAGACCTGGCGGCCGAGGGCCCCGGTCATCCGGTCCAGGTACATGGCGAGGACGACGATGGACAGGCCCGCCTCGAAGCCGAGGCCGATGTCGACGCTGCCGATGGCGCGGTACACGGCGCCGCCGAGGCCGCCGCCGCCGACCATGCCGGCGATCACGACCATGGAAAGGCCGAGCATGATGACCTGGTTGACGCCCGCCATGATCGTGGGCAGGGCGAGCGGCAGCTGGACGCGTACGAGGGTGTCGCGCGGGGTGGTGCCGAAGGCGTCGGCGGCCTCGACCAGCTCGGCGTCGACCTGGCGGATGCCGAGCTCGGTCATACGTACGCCCGGCGGCAGCGAGAAGACGATCGTGGCGATGATGCCGGGGACCACGCCCACGCCGAAGAAGATGATGCCGGGAATGAGGTAGACCATCGCGGGCATGGTCTGCATGAAGTCGAGTACGGGCCGCAGGGCGGCGCTGACCCTGTCGGAGCGCGAGGCCCAGACGCCGAGCGGGAGTGCGAACAGCAGCGTGGCGAGGGTGGCGACCAGGACCAGGGACAGGGTGGCCATGGCCTCGTCCCACAGGCCGACGGAGTCCACGAGCGCGAAGGCCGCGAAGGAGAGCAGGCCCGCGAGCAGACCGCGCAGCCACCAGGCGGCGACGGCGAGGAGCCCGGCGAAGAGCAGCGGGGCGGGGGCGGACAGCACGGCGTCGATGCCGTCGTAGAACCCGCCGACCAGGGCGCTGATGGTGTCGAAGAGCCAGGACAGGTGGCGCTGGAGGAAGTCGACGGCGCTGTCGGCCCAGGCTCCGATGTGCAGGCGGGGCATCAGGCGGCCACCTCCGCGCAGGCCACGGGGGGCCGTTGTTCGTCCCCGATGAAGGCGACGAGCCGGTCCTTGGGCACGGAGCCGACGACGGCGCCGTCCTCTCCGGTGACGGCGACCGGGTGGGGGACGCGGGCGCTGACGGCGCAGAGGTCGGCGAGCGGGGTGTCGGCGCTGACGGTGGGGCAGCCGCAGGCGTCCGCCGCGCCGGGCGCCTCGTCCATGACGGCGTCGGCGGTGAGCACGCGGGAGCGGTCCACGTCCTGGACGAAGGAGGCGACGTAGCGGTCGGCGGGGCGCATGAGGATGTCCTCGGCGGTGCCCTGCTGGACGATCCGGCCGTCGCGCATGACGGCGACCCGGTCGCCGAGGCGCATGGCCTCGTTGAGGTCGTGGGTGATGAAGACGATGGTCTTCTTCAGGGTCCGCTGGAGTTCGAGCAGCTGGTCCTGCATGTCGCGGCGGATCAGCGGGTCCAGCGCGCTGAAGGACTCGTCCATCAGGAGCAGGTCGGCGTCCGTGGCCAGGGCGCGGGCGAGGCCGACGCGCTGCTGCATGCCGCCGGAGAGCTCGTCGGGCCAGGAGTTCTCCCAGCCGCCGAGCCCGCACAGCGCCAGCGCCTCGGCGCCCCGCCGCTCGCGCTCGGCCCGGGGGACGCCCTGGACCTCCAGGCCGTAGGCGGCGTTGGCCAGGACGTCGCGGTGCGGGAAGAGCGCGAAGTGCTGGAACACCATGGAGATCCTGGTGGAGCGTACGCGGCGCAGCTCGCGCGGGGTCAGCCCGGTGAGGTCCTCGCCGTCGAAGAGGATGCGCCCGGAGGTGGGCTCCAGGAGCCCGTTGAGCATCCGCAGGAGAGTGGACTTGCCGGAGCCCGACAGGCCCATGACGACGAAGATCTGGCCGGGCTCGACGCGGAAGGAGGCGTCGATCACGGCCGCCGTGGTGCCGTCGGCGCGCAGTTCCTCGCGGTCGGCGCCGCCTTCGAGCGCGCGGACCGCGGCCGCCTGGCGATCGGGGCTTCTGGCGAACACCTTGTAGACGTGCTCGGCCTGGAGCGTGGACACATACACCTCGCGGGTCGTACCGGATCCGGCCCGCCGCCGTCAGGCCGCGGGCCGGGGAGCGGGGCGGGATCGGCCCGCGCGGTCCGCGCCCCGGCCACCGGCCGCGGACGTGGTTCCACTCCAGCGGCCCGGCTGCCCGGCCTTCGCTCTGGCAAACGGCGAAGTGATCCAACTCACGCCGCGAGGTGTACGGCGGGACCGTCAGGCCGGGCGGCGCCCGGACTCCGGGCCGAGGTCGGCCAGCATGGAAGTCCGCAGGTGGGAGAGGAGCCGGGTCAGGAGTCGGGAGACCTGCATCTGGGAGATGCCCAGGGCGGCGCCGATCTGGGCCTGGGTGAGCTCTTCGCCGAAGCGCATCCTGAGCATGGTGCGTTCGCGTTCGCTGAGCCGCTCGAGCAGCGGGGCCAGGGTCTGGATGTCCTCGACGAGCTCCAGGGCCGGCTCCTCCTCCCCCAGCACCTCGGCGAGGGAGTGGCCCTCGGTGGGGCCGTCGCCGTGCTCGCTGTGCGGGGCGTCCAGGGAGCCGCTGGTGTGGCCGTTGGCGGCGACCAGACCCTCTATGACCTGCTCGTCGGTGAGGTCGAGGTGTGCGGCGAGGTCGGCGACGGTGGGCGAGCGGTCGAGCCGGACCGTCAGCTCCTCCTTCGCCTTGGCGATCTCGATGCGCAGCTCCTGGAGCCGGCGCGGGACGTGGACGGCCCAGGCGGTGTCGCGGAAGTGCCGCTTGATCTCGCCCGTGATGTAGGGCATGGCGAGGGTGGCGAACTCGTTCTCGCGGGCCGGGTCGAACCGGTCGATGGCCTTGATCAGGCCGATGGTGCCGACCTGGACGATGTCGTCGACGTCCCCGGCGGCGCCTTCGGCGCGGCCCCGGAAGCGGCGGACCGCGTACTGGACCAGGGAGGCGTTCATCTCGATCAGGGTGTTGCGGACGTACTGGCGCTCGGCAGTGCCCTCGGGCAGTTCGCGCAGGCGCTCGAAGAAGACCTTCGACAGCTCGCGCGCGTCAGCCGGGGCCACTTCCCTGGGCTCGTCGATCCGGGGCAGACCCGCCTCGCGGGCTGCGGCGCGGCCGCTGCGCGGACCGGGCAGCGGGGCCGGGCAGCCGGCGGCGGAGTCGTCCGTGGCGGGGTCGGCGGTATGGAAGGGGTGGGCGGGTACCGGCATGGGGTTCGCTCCTTGGGCTGGTCGGCTTGCGGCGCGGGACCTTGACAGTCCTCGACTCTGGACTGCTTCGGCTCGCACGTCAAGAAATACCGGAAATACTTTTCGCGTCTTGTATCACGTGAAACCTGTGCCGCATCATGACCGCATGGGAAGTACAGTGAGCCGACATAACTGGACATTTCTCACAAACCACGCACGCGTCCTGGTGACCATCGCCCGGGACCCCGGGGCGCGGCTGAGGGATGTCGCCTTGGTGTGCGCGCTCACTGAGCGCACCGTCCAGGCGATCGTGACCGACCTCGAGGCGGACGGGTACCTGCGGCGCCTGCGGGACGGCCGGCGCAACCGCTACGAGATCTCGCCGGGCGCCATGTTCCGGCACCCGGCCGAGGCGGGGGTGCAGGTGGACGGCCTGCTCGCCCTGCTCACCGGCGCCCCCGCCGCCGGGAAGGCCGTCGCACCCGGCGTGTCCCCCGGTCTGGCCGGAGCGGCGGCGGGGCCCGACGTGCCTAACTGATCGTTTCAGAATGCCGTCCTGCGGAGACCCTGGCGGCCCCATGGAACAATCCCTTCAGCCACGGGCTCAGGGGGGAACGACGCCGTATGGAACAGGTTGTGGCTGTGCGAGGCCTCGTGCTCGGTTACGTCCGCGCTCTGAACGCGATTGATGAGGCCATGAGGGTGGCGATCCCGTCTCTTGAGCGACTGTCAGATGTCCTCGGCCTGGCCCGTTCGCGCCGGATCGGCCGGAGTGGGCGCATCGGCACCTACTCCTATACGGTTCATGGGGCAGGGTGCCGTTTCGTCAGCGACAACGGCACTGAGGTCGATGTGGACTTCGCAGCCGACGGGAACGAAGTCTTCGACCTCTGGCGGCTGCGCTGGTATGGGCTGAGCCTGCCGGAGCCTCTTAACGTCACGGATCAGGACCTGCGGGCTGCAGTGCAGTCGCTGCAACCGCTTCTGGACGAGGTGAGGCCGGGGTGGTTCAGCGTAGCCAGCTGATCGCTTCAGGATGAGGTTCGCAGGCGACGCAGGCATATGAGGCTGCAGGCCAGTTCGAGCAGACCCTGGTGGAGATCGGCGCGTCGCTCGTAGCGGGTGCGGAGCCGTTTGAACTGGTGCAGCCAGGCGAAGGCTCGCTCGACGACCCAGCGCACCTTGCCGAGTCCGGAGCCGTGGGCGACGCCGCGTCGGGCGATCAGGGGTTTGATGCTCCGCTTCCACAGCAGGCGGCGGTACTTGTCGAAGTCGTAGCCCCGGTCGGCATACAGGCGCCGGGGCTTACGGCGGGGACGTCCCCGGAGTCCCCGGATCGGTGGGATGGCGTCCAGAAGCGGCAGGAGCTGGGTGACGTCGTGCCGGTTGCCGCCGGTCAGGGTGACGGCGAGCGGGGTTCCGTGGCGGTCGACAATCAGGTGGTGCTTGGAGCCGGGGCGGGCGCGGTCGACGGGTGAGGGGCCGACGTGATCCCCCCTTTGAGGGCCCGGACGTGCGACCCGTCCACGGAACACTCGTCCAGGTCCAGCAGACCCGCGCGGCGCAGCTCGGTCAGCAGGGCGGCATGCAGGCGTGGCCAGACGCCGGCCTCGGTCCAATCCCGCAGCCGACGCCAGGCCGTCACCCCGGAACAGCCCACCGTCTCCGCGGGAACATCACGCCACGCGACACCCGTCCGCAGCACGAACAGGACTCCGGCGAGGGCCACTCGGTCAGGAACACGCAACCGCCCGGGATAGCGGCGGCGCCGCTCGGGAGCGGGCGGCAGCAGCGGAGCCACCCGCTCCCACAGGTCGTCCGGAACAAGATCGGCACGCACCCCGGACACCCTGCCGACCAAGATCGCCGAGCACAAGACCCGCGGCTCCACTCATTCTGAAACGATCAGTAAGTGACGCGGAACCCGATCGCCTCGGGCTCGCGGTGGAAGGTGAGCCGGTCCCAGCCGCTGAAGGCCAGGTCCGTGACGGCGAGCAGCCGTCCCGATCCGTCGTGCACGGTGCGGCGTACGGACAGCCCGCAGACGGGCGGCGCGGCGGCCGCCGGGCGGCTGGTGCGGGTCATCGTGATCGTTTCGCACGTCCGGCCGCGGGCGGCGGCCCGCTCCAGCCAGAGGTGCAGCGGCCGCAGGTCCTCGCTGAGGGCGCCGTCCGGCCGGCCGAGGTAGGCCGCCAGCTCCGGGGTGGCCGCGACCGTGCGCGGGCAGAGGTACGTCACCGTGTGCCGGAGCGTCTCCCCGCCCGGGCCGGAGACGTGCTGGTGGTGGACCAGGGTGCGCTCCCCGCCGCTCATCCCGAGCAGCGCGGCGAGGGAGGGCGGCACGGTGACGAGGGTGAGCCGGTCCCGGGTGAGGCGCGCGCCGGCCGGCTGCGTCCGGGCCGCCGGAGGCCGGGTGAGGGCCGGCTGCGCGGGCGCCGGCCGGGCCGCCCGGGACGTGGCGGCGGGCGTGGCGGCGTCGGGGCCCTCGCGGCGCGGCGCCGGGGCCGCGGGCCTGGTGCCCCGGCGGCCGGTGACGACCAGCCCGTCGGCGCGCAGTTCCTGGAGCGCGGCGCGGACGGTCTGCCGGTTGACCCCGTAGCGGGCGGCCAGGGCCCGCTCGGAGGGCAGCCTGCCGCCGGGTGTCCGGGCGGCGCGGTCGAGTTCGTCCCGCAGCTGTGCGGCGATCCGCTGGTACTTGGGCATGGCGGCCGGGCCGCCGCCCCGCGAAGGGGAGGGCATGGCTTCTCCTCTGACGGGTGGTCAAGGACTGCGCGGTCTGCCCGACCAACCTAGCATTGGTCTATACCTTTCGGCAGGACGTTGCCGCCGCCCCGACCACCTTGGCCGAATCCCACGCCCGGGCGGCCTCCGCTCACTCCCCCCGCAGCGGGTTGGGCAACGGCAGGTAGCGCGCATCGGCGCCGTCCGCGCGCGTCCAGCGCAGCAGCAGGTTCGTCTTGGCCGGAAGAGAGGGGGCCGCGAGCAGCTCCGCGACCTCCGGCAGGCCCCCGTGCTCGGCGTCGTAGCGCAGCAGCTCCTCGCGCACCGCCGGCCACACCCGTCCCGCCGCCCCGGGGTGCCGTTCGGCCACGGCCGCACCCACCTCGGCCAGGTGGTTGACGACCAGGCAGTACACGAGCCGCTGCCAGGCAGCCTCGCGCGGCAGGTCGCCGGGGAGCTTCACTCCCTCCGCGTCGCGGAAGAGCGCCTGCACGGGCACGCCCCGGTCGTCCACCGCGACCAGGCAGTTCTGCAGGTGGGCCTCCAGCACGATCCCGTGCCGGGCGAACAGGTCCAGGACCGGGGGCACGACATGGCGCAGGTACGCCCGCCACCATGCGGCCGGGTCGGGCGCGGCCTCGAGCGGGCTGCCGGTGAAGCCCTCGGCGAGCGCGGCGGCCAGCAGCGGCGTCGCCCCCGCCGCCACGCCCGTGCGCAGGCCGTCGCGGACGAGGACGGCGAGCTCCTCGAAGGCGAAGGCGGCGGTGCGGTACCCGCGGTCGCTCAGCCACACCGCGTTCGAACCGGTGCGGCGGCGCATGCCGTCGAAACCGGCCCCGACGGCGGAGTCGGTGCGGCGCAGCGCGAGCAGGTCGTGGCGCCACAGCCGGCGCACGTCGTTCGTGATCCGCACGTCGAGGCTGAACTTGGCGAACAGGTCGGCGTCCGGACCGGTGGCGTACACGGTCCGCACGGAGGCGGTGGGCCACACCGGCAGCCGGGTCGGGCCGAGCCGCAGCAGGCGCCCGTCGGCGAAGGCCTCCCGCACCTCCGGGCGTCCGGCGACCAGCTCCAGCTGCCACGGGTGCGCGGGCAGCGCCCGGTACCCGGCGGGCGGGCGCGGGCCGTCGAGGATCCCGGCCAGCGCGTCGACCGCCCCGGCGGCGGCCGGGCCGCCCTCCTCGGCCACCTGGTCCTCGCGCAGCCCCAGCATCACGAGCGGGAAGCGGGCGTGCGCCTCGGGCGCGTACGGCAGCCAGCTCGTGGCGGGGGCGCCGCCCCGGGCCTTGGGGGCCGGGTGGTGCGGGTGGCCCATCACCAGGGCCTGCTCCGAACGGACGTACGGGTCCTCGGGCTCCTCGGCGTCCGCCCGGGCGGCCAGCAGCGCGGCGACGGCCTGGCGGCTGTCGCCGATCTCGCCCGGCAGCTCGTCGTTGGAGACGCCGGTGTACCGGTGCAGTTCGTCGGAGGTGAGCTTGACCAGTTCCGCGTGGCTGAGCGGACGCCAGCCGTCCGCGGTGTGCAGCTCCGGGCCGGACGGGCGGCGGCCGCCGCCGACCCGCAGCAGCCGGCCGCTGCCGCGCAGCCGGTGCACCTGCCCGCCCTCGGCTTCGCCCACCTCCCGCAGGAGGCAGTTCAGCAGCGGGGCTGCGCTGTAGGCGTCGGCGGCGGTGTCGATGTCCACTGGTTCCATTCGATGCGTCTCCGGTGCGCCGGCGGTTCGCGGGTGGGACGACCGGCGGTGATCTTCAGTATCCGCGATGATGACGTGATCATCGGGTAGGCGATCCGAGCAGATCGATCCGAAAGGAACGGACCCCTGGACCGCAGCAGGCAACCTTCCCCGCCCGCCGCCGGACACTCCTCCGGCGCCCGGCCCTCCCCCGCCGTCGCGTCCGTCCCCGCCACCGCCGCCGAAGAGGCCGTCGCGGGCGCGCTGGCCGGCCTGCGGCCCGGGCTCGGGGCCGCGTACGAGGCCTCGCTGGGCGGTGCGCGCTCCGCCGTGCTGACCCGGCTGTGGCGGGCGCTGGCCTTCGAACCGCTGCCGTGGGTGGCGGGCCGGGAGCACGGGCCGGACTCGCTCACGCTGCGGCTGGCCGGGGGCGGCCGGCTGGAGGGGCCGCGCGCGGACCCGTACGCGACGGGTTCCCGCGTCGGCGAGGTGCGGCTCGACGGGCGCCCCTACCGGCAGGCGGCCCGGCTGGTCGAGGCGCTGCGGGTGCCGCACGGCGCCGCCTTCGCCGCCGAACTCGACGACAGCACCGCTTCCCTGGCCCTGTCCCGGGCCGGGCAGCCGCGCGGGCGGGCGCCCGAGCCGCGGGCCGGGTGGGAGTGGGAGCAGCGGGTGGTGGACGGCCATCCGTACCACCCCAACTGCCGCTCCCGGCCCGGTTTCACGGTGGCCGAGCAGCTGGCGTACGCGCCGGAGCACCGGCCGCTGGTGGGGCTCGGGCTGGTCCCCGTACGGGCGCGGGAGTGCCTGGTCGTCGGGGAGTGGCCCGAGCACCTGCGCGACGGGGACCGGGTGCTGGTGCCGGTGCACCCCTGGCAGGCTGAGCACGTCCTGAAGGGCGAGGAGGTGCTGCCCGGGATCGCCGCGCACCCGCTGATGGCGCTGCGCACGCTCGCCCCGGCGGCGGGGGGCCCGCACGTGAAGACGGCGCTGAGCACCCGGCTGACCTCCTCCGTCCGTGACATCTCCGCCTACTCGGTCGAGACGGCGGCCGAGGTCTCCGCCTTCGCTCACGCACTGGCCGAGCGGCTCGACGGCCGGCTGCACGTCACCCGGACCCTGGGGGCGGCCACCGCGTACAGCGCGGACCTCGCGGCGGTGCTCCGCGAGCCCCCGGAGGCGTACGCGCGGCCCGGCGAGCGGGTCGTCCCGGTGGCGGCGCTGGCGGGTACGGACCTCGCCCGGTCGGCCGCCTGGCAGGCCGCCTTCGCCCGGCTGGCGCTGTCGGTGTGCCTGCGGGTGCTGGACCTCGGGGTGGCGCTGGAGGCCCACGGGCAGAACCTGCTGGTGGTGCTGGGGCCCGACGGGAGCCCGCTGCGGCTGGTCTACCGCGACCTGGCCGACATCCGCATCAGCCCGGCCCGCCTGGCCCGGCACGGCCTGCCGGTCCCTCCGCTGGCGGGCCGGCTCGTCACGGACGACGAAACGGTGCTGCGCCGCAAGCTGTTCGGCTCCCTGGCGGCGGGCGCCCTCGCCTCGACGGCGGGCTCCGCCGAGGCCTTCGGCGCGGCTCTCGCGGCCGGGCTGGACGGCGCGGCGCCCACCGCCGACGCGCGGGCGCTGCGGAGCGGGCCGCTGCCGGTGAAGGCGCTCACGCTGATGCGGCTGAGCCCGGGGGTGCCGGGCGACCAGTGGGCGGAGCTGCCCTCGCCCCTGGCCGGGGACTGACGGAGGCCGGACGCGGCGAGGGCGGGGGGTGCGGCGACGCCGGGCAGGGGCTGGGAGGAGGCCGGGCGGGGTGAGGCGGGCGGCCGGGCGGGCTACTGTTCAGGGGCATGACAGAGACCTCGCGCCTCAGTGCCGTCCGGGCGTCCTACGACGCCGTCGCGGTCGACTACGCCCGGCTGCTGAGCGGCGAACTGGAGAGCCGGCCCCTGGACCGGGCCGTCCTGCACGCCTTCGCGGAGTACGTGCGCGGCGGGACCGGCGGGGCGGTCGCCGACCTGGGCTGCGGCCCGGGCCGGGTGACGGCGTACCTGGACGGGCTGGGCGTACGGGCCTTCGGCGTCGACCTCTCCCCCGCGATGGTGGCGGTGGCCCGGCGCAGCTATCCGGGGCTGCGGTTCGAGGTGGGCAGGATGGCGGGGCTGGACATGGCCGACGGGGTCCTGGGCGGGGTCCTGGCCTGGTACTCCACCGTGCACACGCCGCCGGGGGAGCTGCCCGTCGTCTTCGCGGAGTTCGCCCGGGTCCTGGCGCCCGGGGGCCACGCGCTCGTCGCGTTCAAGGCCGGGGAGGAGCGGCGACGGCTGGAGCACGCCTACGGGCACCAGGTCGACCTCGACGTGTACGAGACCCCGCCGGAGCTGGTCGCCTCGCTGCTGGCCGGGGCGGGGCTGGTGGAAGTGGCCCGGACGGTACGGGCGCCCGACGCGGAGGAGAAGGGGCCGCAGGGGTTCCTGCTGGTGCGCAAGGAGCCGGCCGCCTGAGCGGAAGGGACGCCGGGGCCCGGGGGTGTGGCCGCGCGCGGCGCGCGAGCCGGAGCGATGGCCGCGCGCCGCGCGGTGGGGGGCCGGGCCGACGCGTCGGAGGTGAAGCCGCCGCGCCCGCCCGGTGCTCGGGGGGAGGGGCCGGTCAGCTCTGCCAGCCGGTCCAGCTGCCGCTGCTCAGGCGGTGGCGGTACCAGCGTTCGCCGTCCATGCCGACGACGGAGATCGTGGGGGTCCAGCTGTTGCCGCCCTCGACGCGGACGCCGCTGCGGACGGAGCCGCCCATCGACACCCACTCGGACCAGCCGCCGCCCGCGAAGCTGTAGCGGGTCCACACCGCGAAGTCGGTGCCGACGATGAACACCTGCCGCTGCCCGTTGGGGTAGGTCAGCCAGGCCTCCCCGTACTCACAGATGTAGTCGCCGCCGAGCCCGGAGACGTGGCAGTAGCCGGCCGCGGCCGCCGGGGCCTGGCCCTGCGCCGGCGCGGCCGTGGCCGCACCGGTCAGCGCCACGCCCACGAGGGCGAGGGTGGAGGCCGCCAGGGCCGAGGCACGGACGATGGATAAAGCCATGAGGTGACTCCCGTTTCCCACTCGTCGTCTGCGGATGCCGGGCGTGCCGCCGGGGCCCCGCTTCCCCTGGGGGACGGGAAGGCGGGTGCCGCCGTGCGGACCGCCCGGCGGGGATGAGCCTTCCAGCAGCCGCAAACGAGGCCCTAACGCGCGGCTAACGGATCTTCACGCACCGCCCGGGAGGGCGGCGTTCGCGGCATCCCCCGCCCGGTGCGCGGCTCGCGCGGTGCGGTGGGCGCGGGCCCCCGCCGATTGGCCGGGACCGGCCTCATGAACGGAAATACGCAGACATATGCTCGGGCGGGGGCGAGCCGAGGAAGAGGGGGCACGGATGGAGTTCCGCGTGCTGGGGACGGTCTCCGTGGTGGCGGCGTGCGGAAAGCCCGTGCAGCTCGGCCCCGCCAAGCGGCGCAGCCTGCTGGCCGTGCTCCTGCTGCGGCCCAACGCGGCCGTCGGCGTGGACCGGCTGACCCGGGCGCTGTGGGACGAGGATCCGCCGCGGCACTCGCGCACCGTGCTGCAGGGCCATGTCTCGCGGCTGCGGGCCCTGTTCGCCGAGCACGGCGCGCCGGACCACGGCGTCGAACTCCTCACGCAGGGAACGGCGTACGCGCTGCGGCTGCCGGAGTCCCTGGTGGACGCCCACCGCTTCGGGCAGCTGCACCGGCTCGCCCGGGAACAGCGTGAACCGGCCCGGGCCGTACGGCTGCTGCGGGAGGCGCTCGCCCTGTGGGAGGGGCCCGCGCTGGGCGGGACCGTGGGCGGTCCGCTGCTGGAGGCCGCCGCGCACGGCCTGGACGAGCTGCGGCTGACGGCGGTGGAGGAGCTGGCGGGGGCCCACGCGCTGCTCGGCGAGCACGCCGCGGCCGCGGCCCTGCTGCGGGCGGAGGCGGTGCTGCACCCGCTGCGGGAACCGCTGATCGCGGCGCTGGTGCTGGCCCTGGGCCGGTCGGGCCGGCGGTCGGACGCCCTGGACTGGTACCACCGCACGCGCAGGCTGCTCGCCGACCAGCTCGGCGTCGACCCCGGAGCGGTGCTCTCGGACGCGTACACCGCTCTGTTGCGGGCCGACGCACCCGCGCCGCCCCTCCCGGCGACCGCCGCCACGGCCGTGGGGGTGTCCGCGGCGGCGCCGGGTACGGCCCCCCGGAAGACCGGCACGGAACCCGGGCGGCCGAACCCGGAAGCCGCGGAGCCGGTCCCGGCGCGCGAGCAGTCGCCCCCGCGGGCCGGTCGGACGGCCCCGGCGCCCGGGGAGACGGGACCCGGGGGGACGGCGCACGCGGGGACAGGGCACGCGGGGATGGAGTCCGCGGAGACGGGGCCCGGGGAGATGGAGCCGGTGGAGACGGAGCCGGTGGAGACGGGAGCCGCGGAGACGGGGCACGCGGGGTCGGTGCCGCCCGCGCCGTTCCGCCCCGGGCCTCCTGAGGCGCCGCAGCTCCTGCCCCGCCGGCCGCGCGGCTTCACGGGCCGCACCGGCGAACTCGCGGAGCTCGACCGGGCCGCGGCCGGGGACACCGCCCCGATCCTCATGCTCACGGGGAGCGCCGGCGTCGGGAAGACCGCGCTCGCCCTGCACTGGGCCCACCGGCACCGGGCGGACTTCCCCGGCGGCCGGCTCTTCGCCGACCTCCACGGCTACAGCCCCCTCCCCGCCCGGGACACCGCCTCGGTGCTCCGCGAGTTCCTGCTCGCGCTCGGCGTCCCGACCGAGCGGATGCCGGGCTCCGCCCCGGCCCTCGGCGCCCGCTACCGCGAACTGACCCGCGGACGCCGGATGCTGGTCGTGCTCGACAACGCCCGTGACTCCGCGCAGGTACGCCCCCTGCTGCCGGGCGGCGACGCCTGCGTCACCCTCGTCACCAGCCGCAGCCGGCTCGGCGAACTGGTGGTCTCCGACGCCGCCCGTCCCGTACCGGTGCGCGAACTGCCCGCCGCGCAGTCGACCGAGCTGCTCGCCGCCGTCCTGGGTCCGGACGCGGTCGCGGCCGAACCGGAGGCCGCGGTACGCCTCGCCCGGCTGTGCGACGGCCTGCCCCTCGCCCTGCGGCTGGCCGCCGCCCGGCTCGCCACCCGCCCGCACCGGGGCCTCGCGGCCTTCGCCGGTGAACTCGCCGACGAGCACACGCGGCTGGACCTGCTGAACGTGGGCAGCACCGGCGTCGCCGCCGCGCTCGGCCTCACGGTGCAGCACCTGCCCGAGGCCGCCCGGCGGATGTTCCACCGCCTCGGGCCGCACACCGCGGCCGCGCTCGACGTCCCCACCGCCGCCGCGCTCGCCGGCTGCCTGCCCAGCCAGGCCGCCTCCGCCCTGGACCAGCTGGCCGCCGCCCAGCTGGTCGTCGAGGCGGGCCCGCGGTCCTACGTCCTGCACGACCTGGTGCGCCTGTACGCCCGGAGCCTGTCCCCGGGCCACGACCCGGAGGGGCTGCTGCGGCTCCTCGACCACTGGCTGCGTACCCTCCTCGCGGCCTGCGCCGCCGCCGAGCCGGGCAGCGAACCCTGCTGCGCCCTGCCCGCCGGGGCCCGGCGGGCCGCCCCGGTACGGCCGTTCGCCGGCCGCGCGGACGCCCTGTCCTGGTTCGCCGCCGAACGGGACGCGCTGCGCGGCGCGGTGGAGTCGGCCGTCACCGCCGGGCTGCACGACCGCGCCTGGCGGCTGGTCCTGCTCCAGTGGCCGCTGATCGTGTGGCAGGTCCGCGACGGCTGGGTGCCGCTGCTCGAACGGGCCCTGGCCAGCGCGGAAGCCGACGGTGACCCCGGCGCCCAGTCCCGGACCCGGGCGCTGCTGGGCTGGGTGCTGTCCGAGGAGGGCCGGCCCGGGGAGGCGCTGGCACACCTGGAGCGGGCGCCGGGGCTCGCGGCCGAGGCGGGTGACGCGGCCGGGGAGGCGATCGCCCGCATCAACCTCGCCGTCGCGCTCGCCCGGGCGGGTGAACGCGCACGGACCGGGGAGCTGTTGGCCTCCGCCCTGGACCTGGCCGAGCGGGCGGGCCGCGCCGACACCGTCACCCTGGCCCACCAGCACCTGACGCAGCACCTGCTGTCGGTGGGTGCCCCCGAGGCGGCCGCCGGCCACGCGGTCCGCGGCCTGGCGCTCGCCGCCCCGCCCGCCGCGGCGCCCCGGCGGGTGGTGCTGCGCACCCTGTACGGCGAGGCGCTCGCCGCGACGGGCCGCAGGGGCGAAGCCGCGCGCCAGCTCGACGACGCCGTACGGGAGGCGCGGGCCCACGCGTACCAGGAGGGGGAGAGCGCCGCCCGCGCCGCGCTGGCGGCCCTGGCGAAACGTTGAGCCCCGTGGCCGGTCCCGCCGGGGGCGGGGGCCGGCGCGGCCGTGGGCCGTTCGGGCGGCAACCGGCGCCCGGCGGGCCCGCCTGCGCGGCGATCGGGGCGGGCGGTGGCAGGAAGGGGGGATGAGCCTTCCACGCCGCCGGGTCCTCGCGGGTACGGCCGCCGCCGTGCTCGCCGCCGCCGGGACGGGCGCGCGGGCGGCCGGCGTACGGTCCGGCGGGGCGCGGCGGGACGCGCGTACGGCCGCCGGGGCGGGCCCCGACTTCGCAGCGCTCGCCCGCGCGATGGACGGGCGGCTGGTCCGTGCGGGGGACGCGGACTACGCCGAGGCCCGGCAGCTCTTCCAGTCCCGCTACGACGGCGTCGCGCCCGGCGCCGTGGCCTACCCCGCGCACGCCGGGGACGTCGCCGTGTGCCTCGGCTTCGCCCGCCGCTCCGGCGCCGCGGTGGTGCCGCGCGGCGGCGGCCACAGCTACGGCGGATGGTCCACGGTCGCCGGGGGGCTGGTGGTGGACACCGGGGCGATGGCCGCGGTGACCGTCGAGGGGGACGGCGTACGGGTCGGGGCGGGGGCCCGGCTCGCCGATGTGCACGGGGCCCTCGCGGCGCGGGACCTGGGCGTCCCGGCCGGGCTGTGCCCCTCCGTCGGCATCGCCGGGCTGACCCTCGGCGGCGGGCTGGGGCTGGCCTCGCGGGCGTACGGGACCACCTCCGACCGGCTCCTGGGCGCCCGCGTGGTGACCCCGGACGGGGTGGTCCGCGAGGTGGACGCCGGCCGGGACGCCGATCTGTACTGGGCGCTGCGCGGGGGCGGCGGCGGGAACTTCGGGGTGGTCACCGAGTTCCGGCTGCGCACCCATCCGGTGGGTGACGCCGCCCTCGCCGAACTGCACTGGCCGGCTGCGGACTCCGCGGCGGTGGTACGCGGCTGGCAGCGCTGGCTGGGCGCGCTGCCGGACCCCTTCTGGAGCCAGGTGGAGTTCACCGTGGAGGCCGGCCGGGACGCCGTCCCCGCCGTCCGGGTGGTGTGCCTCGACGGGCGGGCTGAGCTGGAGCGGGAGCTGACCCGGCTGTCCGCCCTGGTGGGCCCGGAGCCGCGGGACGGCGGGATCCGCGTACGGAGCTACGGGGACACCGTGCGGGCGATGGCCGGCTGCGCGGACCGCGGCCCCGCCCGGTGCAGGCTGCCGGGCCGGCTGCCCGGCCGGGATCCGCAGGGCGCGCTCGGCCGGGACTCGTACGCGGCCCGCTCCGACTTCTGGGGCGGCGCCGGGCTGCCGGAGGCCGCGGTGGCCGCGGTGCTGGACGCCGTCGGGCGGTACGGGCGGCAGGCACCCGGGGGCGGCTTCGGGGTGGTGCAGTTCGACGGGGTGTGCGGAGGGGCCGTGAACCGGGTGCCCGCCGCCGGCACCGCCTTCGTGCACCGCGACAGCTCCTTCCTGGCCCAGTACCTCGCGTACTGGCCGGAGTCCGCGACGGCCGCCGAGGTGGCGCGGCACCAGGGCTGGCTCGACGGGCTGTGGCGGGACCTGCGGCCGTGGGCGGGCGGCCGCGCCTACCAGAACTACGCCGATCCGAAGCTCACCGGCTGGCGCGAGGCCTACTACGGCTCCAACCTCCCCCGCCTGGAGGAGGTCAGGCGCACGTACGACCCGGGCCGGCTGTTCCGTTTCCCCCAGGCCGTCTAGACGGTCACGACAGGAGCGAGCGATGCGACGTTTGTTGACGGTGGTGGCGACGGCGGCGGCCGCGGCGGCCGCCGCCCTGGTGCTGCCGGGCGGGGCGCTGCCGGTGGCGGAGGCGGGGCGGGCCGGGGCGGCTGCCGGGCAGTGGTCCGCGCGGGAGGCCGCGGCCTTCTGGACGGAGGACCGCATGGCCTCCGCCCTGCCCGTTCCCGGGCCGCCCGGCCCGGAGCACGTCCCCGACGCGCGGGCGGCCGGTCCGGCGGCACCCCAGCCCGTGCCGGCGTCGGCTCCGTCCCCGGCGGCGGACCCGGCCGCGCCGTCCACTGCGGCCGCACCGGACGCACCGGCTCCACCGGCCGGCCCCGGCGCCGAACCGGCCCTGCCCGACGCACCGGTACCGCCCGGGACCGACCCGGCGGCCGCGCCGGCCGGGCCCGCCCCCGCTGTCCCGGTCGCCCTGCCCGCGCAGCCGGCGCAGCCGGTCGCGGCCGCCCTGCCCGCCACCACCGGCGTCGGGCAGGACTTCGACGGCATCCCGGTCGTCGGCCGCATGTTCGTCATGCAGAGCGGCGGCGCCTACTTCTGCACCGCCAGCGTGGTCTCCTCCCCCAGCCGGGACATGGTGCTCAGCGCCGCGCACTGCCTGCTCGGCACCGACACCCGCCAGGTGGCCTTCGTACCGCAGTACACGCGCGCGAACCCGCGCCCGTACGGGATGTTCCCGGTGCTGCGCGACACCGCCGGGCACGCGAAGGTGTGGATCGCACCCCGCTACCGCACCGACGGGCCCGACCGGGCGGCCACCCTCGACGTGGCCTTCGCCCAGGTCGGGCCGGGCTCCGACGGCCTCCCGGTGGAGGACGTCGTCGGCGGCAACCGGCTCGTCACCGGCGCCACCTTCCACCACGCCAAGGTCACCCTGATCGGCCATCCGGCGGCGGCCTCGCGCCCGCGGATGTGCGTCAACCGGACCACCAAGTTCACGAGCAGGGACGCGAAGAGCCCCGGGTCCTTCCTCAGGATCGACTGCACCGGCTATCCGGGCGGGACCAGCGGCGGCCCCTTCATCGCCCGCTACGACACGGACACGCAGACCGGGGACGTGGTCGGGGTGATCGGCGGCTGGAAGACCGGCGGGCCCACCGCGGACACCTCGTACAGCTCCTACTTCGGCGCGGAGATCAGGAAGCTGTACCAGGCGGCGGTTGCCGGGGCACGGGCGCGGTGACCACCCGAACCCAGCGGGTGCGGCGCGGATTGCCCACCGTACGCGGGGACGCCGGCACCCCGTCGGCGGTCAGCGGGTCGGCCGGGGCGAGCGCGAGCTGACGGCGCAGGTCCGCCAGGGCGGCGTGCACCGGCGCGAGGATCACCTCGGCGCTCGGGTGGATGTGCGCGAGCGCGTGCGCGGTGGTCTCGATGGTCTCGGCGGCGTCCTCGGCGGCGGTCCGGCTCCACCCGCCGGGCCGCCCGCCGCACCAGGGCACGACGGCGTCGTAGAGGTGGCAGGCGGCATCGGCCGCGGCGTCGGCCCGTTCACCGACACCCGGCGCCGCGATGGTCGGCAGCAGCTCCATGCCCGCTCAACGAGCGGGACCCGCCGGGGGAACGAGACGCCCGCGACGGATCCGGCGGGCCACGGCGCGTCCCGGCGGCGGCCGCGGCGCGCCGGTCCCCCGCCCCGGGCGGCAGGCGGGCGCTTAGGCTGGTCCGATCATGAGCCTCAGAGTGCGCAAGCCGGCCCGTGCGGGGAAGACCGGCCCGAGGAACGGAACGGCCGGGGCCGGCGGGCCGGGCCGCCGCCGCGAGCCCGGAGTGTTCGGCCAGCTCGCCGTGGCGCTGCGTACGCCCGCGCGGGCGGGCGAGCCGCTGTTCGCACGGGCGCCCAGGCCGTGGCAGCGGGTACTGCCCTACGCCGTCATGGCCGTGTTCGTGGTGACGCTGCTGCCGGTGACGATCGCGGTGCTGACCGACGACTACGGGATGGGCGGCGGCTGGGCCGGGGCCCTGGCCGTGGCGCAGACCGTGCCGCTGCTGCTGGCGGTGTCCCGGCCGGTGGCGGCCTGGGCGACGGTGCTGCTCGCGGACGTCGCCGCCGCGGTGCTGCTGACCGGAGCCGGCGGGGTGAGCGGGCTGACCTGGCCGTGGCCGCCGACGGTGGTGGTCGGGTACCTGGCGCTGATGGTCTGCCTGGGGCTGCGCGAGCCGGTGCGGACCCTGGTGCAGGTGTGGCTGGTGACCGGCGCGGCGGGGGTGGTGCTCGGCTTCTTCCCGCCCGCCGGGGTGACGAACACCGTCGCCCTGCTGTTCGTGCTGAGCGGGTCCGTGCTGGCGGTGACCGGTGCGCTGCGCGGGCTGGGTGACGCGCGGCAGCGGATCGCCGAGCAGGAGAGCATCAGCGAGGCCGAGCGGGCGCGGCGCACCCTGCTGGAGGAACGCGCGCGGATCGCCCGGGAGTTGCACGACGTGGTGGCGCACCACATGTCGGTGATCACGGTGCAGGCCGACTCCGCGCCCTACCGGCTGCCGGGCATGGCGGAGCCGGTGCGGGAGGAGTTCGCGGCCATCGCGGCCAGTGCGCGTGAGTCGCTGGGCGAGATGCGGCGGCTGCTGACGGTGCTGCGGGGCGACGGTACGAACGGTGCCGACGATGGCGGTGCGGACGGTGAGCGGGCGCCGCAGCCGGGCATCGCGCGGATCCCGCAGCTGGTGGAGGCGACCGTACGGGCCGGGCAGCCGGTGGAGCTGTCCCTGGCGGCGGGGCTGCCCGGGGTGCCGGCGCCCCCGGCCGTGGACCTGTCGGCGTACCGCATCGTGCAGGAGGCGCTGGCGAACGTCGTGCGGCACGCCCCGGGCGCCCGCACCCGCGTGGCGGTGACGTACGCGGCCGGGGACGAGGAGGTGCTGGTCCTGGTGGTCAACGGCCCGGGCCGGGACCCGGTGGTGGAACCGGAGGGCTCCGGTACGGGGCACGGTCTGGTGGGGATGCGCGAACGCGTACGGTTGACCGGCGGGACCCTGGACGCGGGGCCGCTGCCCGAGGGCGGTTTCCGGGTCGCCGCCCGGCTCCCGCTCGACTCCCGGACCGAGGATCCCAGTTGACCATTCGCGTGCTCATCGTCGACGACCAGGCCATGGTGCGGGCCGGCTTCGCCGCGCTGCTGTCGGCGCAGCCCGACATCGACGTGGTGGGCGAGGCCCCCGACGGGCGGGAGGGCGTGCGGGTCTCGCGCACGGTGCACCCCGACGTGGTGCTGATGGACGTACGGATGCCGGAGCTGGACGGGCTGTCGGCGGCCCGCGAGCTGCTGGACCCGCCGCCCGGGGTGACGCACCGGCCGAAGGTGCTGATGCTGACCACCTTCGACATCGACGACTACGTGTACGAGGCGCTGCGCGCGGGCGCCTCCGGGTTCCTGCTGAAGGACGCCCCGCCCGCCGACCTGATCGCGGCGGTCCGCGTGGTCGCTTCCGGCGAGGCGCTGCTGGCGCCGTCGGTGACCCGCCGGCTGATCGCGGACTTCGTGCGCCGGCGGCCGGCGCCGCGCAGGGACCCGGCGCTGCGGCTGAACGGCCTGACCCCGCGCGAGACGGAGGTTCTGGAGCTGATCGCGCGGGGCCTGTCGAACCAGGAGATCGCCGCCGGCCTGGTCGTGGCGGAGCAGACGGTGAAGACGCACATCGGCCGGGTGCTGGCCAAGCTGGACCTCCGCGACCGGGCGCAGGCGGTGGTCTTCGCGTACGAGGCGGGCCTGGTCCGCCCGGGCGACTCGGCCTAGGGCCCACCGCCGGCCGACCCCGCGCCAGGCGGTCCCATCAGGACAGTAGGGTGGGCCGGGTGAACCTTTCTTCCGCGCTTCCACGTTCCTTCCGGCTGCTCGTCACGGGCGGGGGGACCGGTGGACACACCTATCCCGCCCTGACCGCGATCCGTACGTTGCAGGCCCGTCTCGCGGCGGCCGGCGGCACGCTCGACGTGCTGTGGATCGGGACCGCCGACGGCCTGGAGGCACGGGTCGCCCCCGCGGAGGGGATCGCGTTCCGGACCGTCGCCACCGGGAAGATCCGGCGTTCGGCGAACCCGCTGAAGATGCTGTCCGCGGCGAACATGAAGGACATGGCGAAGGTGCCGCTCGGCGTGGCCCAGGCCCGGGCGATCGTGTCCGAGTTCGCGCCCGACGTCGTGCTGGCCACGGGCGGTTACGTCGCGGTGCCGGCCGGGCTGGCGGCGCGTCTGTGCAAGCGTCCGCTGGTGCTGCACGAGCAGACCGTGCGCCTCGGCCTGGCCAACCGGAAGCTGGCCGGGTCGGCGACGCGCATCGCCGTCTCCTCCGAGTCCTCGCTGCCCCTGCTGCCGGCCGAGGTGCGCGACCGCGCGGTCGTCACCGGCAACCCGGTGCGGCCCGAAGTGCTGTCCGGGCACGCGGAGAAGGCGCTGCACGCGCTGAACCTCACCGGGTTCGACCGCCGGCTGCCGACCGTGTACGTCACCGGCGGTGCGCAGGGCGCCCAGCAGATCAACACGGTCGTGCGCGAGGTGCTCCCGTGGCTGCTGGGCCACGCGAACGTGATCCACCAGTGCGGCCCGGCCAACGTCGACGAGCTCCGCTCCGCGGCCGCCGCCCTGGACCCGGTCCTGGCGGGCCGGTACCACGTGACGGGCTTCGTCGGTCCGGAGCTGCCGGACGTGCTGGCGCTGGCCGATGTGGTCATCTCCCGGTCCGGGGCGGGGACGCTGGCGGAGCTGACCGCGCTGGGCAAGCCGGCGGTGTTCGTCCCGCTGGCGACCTCGGCGGGCAACGAGCAGGCCCACAACGCCCAGCACCTGGCCGATGCCGGGGCCGCGCTCGCCCTCCTCGGCGAGGTCACCGCGCACGGCCTCGCGGACGCGGTCGGCCCGCTCCTGACGGACCCCGCCCGCCGGGCGCAGATGGCCGAGCGGGCCCGGGCGTACGGCCGGCCGGACGCCGCCGAGCGTCTGGTGGACGTCCTGCTGGCCGCGGCCGCCGGCTGACCGCAGCCGCGCGGTCCCGGCCGGGACCGCGGAGGCCCGTGACCCGTCCGCCGTGAACCGGACACGGTCACGGGCCCCCGCCGCCACGGCCCACCGCCCCGGACCACGGGCCCGTACGACGGGCCCCTGGCACGGTCCGTGCCCGCGAGGAGGGGACGACGCATGACGGACGACGGTGCCGCCGCGTTCCACCGGATCAAGATCCGTGTCGCCGCCCTGGTCTTCGACGGGCAGGACGTGGCGCTGATCCGGCGGACGAACGACCGCGGCGCGACGCACTACTCCCTGCCCGGCGGCAACGTGGAACCCGCCGAGCCGCTGCCCGACGCCCTGCGACGGGAACTGCGGGAGGAACTCGGCCTGACCCCGGGGGACATCGTCGGAGAGCCGCGCTTCACGTGGCTCCTGGACGCCATGGTGACCCGCCCCGGACCCCCGCCCCCGCGCAAGCTCCACCTCGTCTACCAGGTCCGCCTCGGGCACGGAGCGCGGCGCAGGCTGAAGGCGTTCGAGGACGACGACGCGGTGGGCCGCGGGGAGGTCGTCTGGCTGCCGTACGAACAGACGGGTGGCCTCGCTCTCTTCCCGCCCGTGCCCGTCGCCGCTCTCGGTGCCGACGGATACCTCGAGGGCGGGCCGGCCCTGCTGGCCGCCGTGAACGACACGAATTACCGGTGGATCTGAGCGAGCCGGCATGCCGGGCCCGCAGTTCGCCCCGGTCTCTCTCCTCCACCACCCCCTACCCGGGTATGACATCCGGTTTGGCTCCCCGGTCCGACGTGCGGGCCGGTACCTCCTTCCTACCTTCCTCCTCGTCAGGGACCCGCCGCGGGTGCCGGCACGAGGAGAGGGGGAAGGGGCATGCGCCGCTTCGGGAGGACGATCGTCACGGCCGCGCTGGCGGTGGCCGTCGTCGCGGGGACCGCCGGATGGGCCGTCGGCGACAGCCGGCCGGCCGTCACCGGGCCGTCGCCCGGGAGCGCCGCCTGGCGGGCCGGTTCGGTGGGCGGCCGGCCGCTGCCCGATCCGCGGGCCGCCTCCCCGCGCGAGGTGGCCCGGTTCTTCGCGGGGCTGGACGGCTCGGCGCGCCGGGCGCTGCTGCGGGCGCACCCGCTCGTGGTCGGCAACCTGGAGGGGGCGCCGCTCTCCCTGCGGTACGAGGCCAACCGGACCGCCGTCCTCGCCACGGGTGAGGCCCGCTACGCCTCGCTCGCCGGACCCGGCCGGCAGATCCTGGCCTTCGACCCGCGCGGGCGGGGCCTGGTCGCCGAGGTGTTCGGGGACCTGGAGGAAGCGGCGCACGTCTCCGTGATCGTGCCGGGGTCGGACAACGACGCCGCCGCGCACGACGCCCGCCGTACCCCGCACACGGGCCCGGCGGGGATGGCCCGCGCGCTGCGGGACGCCGTTGGCGGCTCGACCGCCGTCGTGGCGTGGACGGGCTACACCACCCCGGTGGGCGTGGGCCCGGACGCGGCCGGCGGGCGGCTCGCCGAGGCGGGGGCGGCCCGTCTCGCCCGCTTCACCGCCGGCCTGGACGCGGTCGGCGCGCCCGACCCGGTGCTGTTCTGCCACAGCTACGGCTCGGTGGTCTGCGGGCTGGCCGCCCGGCACACCGACGCCACCGACGTCGTCGTCCTCGGCTCCCCCGGGATGCGTGCGGACCGCGCCGCCGCGCTGGGCACCCGCGCCCGCGTCTGGGCGGCCCGCGGACCCTCCGACTGGATCGCGGACGTGCCCCACGTCCGCTTCGCGGGCCTCGGGCACGGGGCCGACCCCGCCTCCCCGGCCTTCGGGGCACGGCCGGTGCCGGCCTCCGACGTACGGGGCCACACCGGCTACTTCGCGCCCGGCACCCGCTCCCTGGCGGCGTTCGCCGCGATCGCGAAAGGGGAGGTCCGATGAGCGCGCTCACGCCGCTGCGGGAGGCGGCGGACCGGATCGACCGGCGGACCCCCGTCCACCGGGACCGGGCCGTCGACGGGCTGCGCGCCCCGGCCCTGCTGGCGGTCCCGACTGGGCACTGGCTGCTCGGCGGGTTCACCCTCGACGCGGAGGGCGGCCTGCACAACGCGAGCCCCCTGTCGGCCTTCGCGGCCCTCGCCCCGGCGAGCTGGGTCCTCCAGATGCTCGGCATCTTCTTCCTGGTCGGGGGCTACGCCTCGGTGCTCTCCTACCACCGCCGCACCGGCTCGACGGGCGCCTGGCTGAAGGGGCGGATGGTCCGGCTGGGGCGCCCGGTGCTCGGGGTGACGGCGGTGTGGGCGCTGGCCGCGCCCGCGCTGTACGCGGCCGGTGTGCCGGAGGCCACCGTGCGGACGGGGGCCACGCTGGTGGTGCAGCCGCTGTGGTTCGTCGGGGTGTACGCGGGGGTGACGGCCCTGACGCCGTACTGCCTGCGGGCGGCGCGCCGGTTCGGCGGATGGGCGGCGGCGCCGCTGCTCGGGGCGGTGGCGGCGGTGGACTTCCTGCGGTACGGGCCGCTCGCGGACTCCGTGCCGTCCTGGCTGTCGGTGCTCAACATCCTGCCGGGCTGGCTGTTCGCGTACCAGCTGGGCGTGGCCTGGGGCGAGCGGCGGATCGGCCGGCGCGGGGCGTGGCTGCTGCTGGCGGGCGGGGCGCTGCTGTTCGCGGCGCTGCTGCTGGTGTTCGGCTACCCGGCGTCGATGGTCGGGGTGCCCGGGGCGGGGCGGACCAATGCGCATCCGCCGTCGCTGCTGGTGCTCGCGCTGGCCGCGGCGCAGTCGGGTGCGGCGATCCTGCTGCGGGAGCGGCTGGCGGGGCTGCTGGCCCGGCCGGCGCTGTGGGCGCCGGTGGTGGTGGTCAACCTGTCCGCGATGACGATCCTGTGCTGGCACCAGACCGCGATGCTGGCGGCGGCCGTGCCGGGGGCCCTCGCGGGCGAGGTGGCCGGGCTGACGACGGCGCCCGACACCCTCGGCTGGATCGCGGCGCGGGCCGCGTGGCTGCCGGTGTTCGCAGTGCTCCTGGTGGGCATCGCGCGGTACGCGCGCCGCTTCGAGGCCGCCCCGGCCCGGGGGCGCGGGGCCCCGGCCGTACGCCGGGCCGTGGCGGGCCTGCTGGCGGCGGGTTTCGCGGCCTTCGCGCTGGGCCTGGCCTAGCCCGTTCCGTCCACGGGGCCGTGACCGCCGCGAAACGGACGAGAGCGCCGCTCCCTTCGGGGAGCGGCGCTCTCGTCTTGGTGTGGCGCTCTCGTCGTGGTGTGGCCGGGCCGCCGGTCAGGCGATGGAGGCCGCCACGATGGCGGCGACGGCGAGGTTGCAGGAGGCGGTGACCCAGACGGCCGGGTGCGGCTCCGGGTCGACGACGATGGCGCCGAGCTTGCCCGGGGTCACCAGGTCCAGCACCAGGAAGGCCACGGCCATCAGGACCAGGCCGAGGACGCCGAAGGCGGCCGTGGACAGCAGGCCCTTGCCGAAGTCCTGGTAGGTCGTCCAGATCGAGGTGAAGACGATGCCGCCGATGCCGAGGAGCGCCGAGCTGAGCAGGAGGGCAGCGTTGCGGTTGCGCTCCTCCCAGATCTGCTTCGGGAGCTTCCCGGGCGTCAGGACGTCCACCAGGACGATGCCGAGGATCAGCAGCACCAGCCCGAGGGCACCGTAGGCGCTCGTACGGCCAAGTCCGTTGACGATGTCGCTCATTAAGAAGCCTGTCTCCGCGTGGGTGGGAAAGGATGGGCCAGGACGTGCCGTGGGGAGGCCGAATCTATCGCACGGCCCTGCCCCGGACCATGGGGAGGTCAGGAAATGGCAAAGGTCAGGGCCGCGAGGGCGGGGGAGGCGGCGGCGCTGACCGCGCTGGTCATGCGGTCGAAGGCGTACTGGGGGTACGACGCGCGGTTCCTCGCCGCCTGCGCGCCGCAGCTGCGCGTGCGGGAGGCGGAGCTGACGGCGCGGCGGATCGTGGTGGCCGAGAACACGCGCGGGGAGGTGCTGGGCGTCGCCTCCCTCGACGACGTCGGGGACGCGGAGGGGAGCGCGGAGGACGGAAAGGAGGGACCGGTGGTACGGCTCGGGCTGCTCTTCGTGGAGCCCGCCGCCATCGGGCTCGGCGTCGGGCGGCTGCTGTACCGGGACGCGGTGCGCCGCGCCGCCGCCCTGGGCCGGCGCAGGCTGCTGATCGACGCCGATCCGCACGCGGCGGGCTTCTACCGCGCGATGGGCGCCGCCGAACCCGCGGGCGCCGCACCGGTGGGGCCGGAGGGACTCGTACGGTTCGAAGTGGCGCCCGCGCCGCTCGCCGGCTGGGCCCGGGCCTGGACGGGCGGGGTCCCGGCGGTGCACGTGGGCAACGTCGCGGAGTTCAACGCCCAGTTCGCCGACGCCTCCCTCGGCCCGGAGCAGCGCGCCGCGCACGACTACGCCTGCCTCGCGGCGTTCTACAGCCCCCGCCCGGCGGCCCTGGTGCTGCCCCGGCCGGTGCCGCGGGGCTGGGTCGCCCTGGTGGGTCGGCAGTTGGGCTGGGACCCCGGGGTCGAGGTGTACGACGGGCTCGTCGAACGGGGCCCGGGCCTGTCGGACGCCGTACGGGCCCGGCCGGCGCTGGCCCGGCGGGTGACGGGGCGCGGGCTGCCCCTCGTACCGTGGGGGCGGACCGAGCCGTACGCGCGGCTCGCGGGCCTGCCGTGGCGGCCGGACGAGCTGCGGTACGAGTCGAAGTCGGCCGCGCACGCCCTGTTCGCCCGGATCCTGGCGGGCGGCGGGCATCCGGGGATCAGGCTCCCCGCGCAGTGGCGGGGGTGTGGAAAAGGAGGGGGGAGCCCCCCACCCCCCGCGTCGGGCCCGGGGGGTGGGAAAAACCCCTTCCCCCCCCCGAACACGGTTCTTGGGGT